>CAVZEC010000022.1:0-313005 GCA_963774165.1 uncultured Alphaproteobacteria bacterium
CTCGCCCTCAGCTGCATGACCCGACCCGGCACGCTGGTTGATCCGCTGGCTTGTGTGTGGCGCAAAAACATGTGGGATCTGCGGGTTCGATAGGCACGCTACTCACGCGAATCCTGCAAAGTTATTCTGACGGGATTGCTAGCCAACGGGCCAAACTATGCGTGTCTTGGCCTGCACTCCGAGTGGATGGATTGGATTGATGGCGAAGGCAATGTCGCCTTGTCGTGCAGTGAGTAGAACGTCAGCTGGCGACGTGCGGGTGAAGACAAGGCACCTAGCAGGTATTCACCCTTCCCAGCCATCCTCCGCGACCGAAATAGGTGCGCTATGACCCCTGCGAACAGAAAAGTGAGCGCGGCGCCGGAAACGCGCCCCGTGGTGTTCCCGCTGTGGGACGCAAAGGGGGTTGCCAAAGTCTACTTGGACGCGCTGAGACAGGAGGCGGAAGCCGGCCCGCTCGATCAGCAATGGCTGTCTGGCCTCCTGGACCAACTTGTCCACGCACTGCGGTCGGCCTACTCGCCCGAAGATGTTGAGCGGGCGGTCGCAAACCTTGAGCCATTGTTGTTGGCGTGGGAGGAATACGCCGCAAATAAGCATGCGGCTTTGGCTCCCACATCGTTGCGCGCGATTCCGCAGCAGAGCCACCATAGGCGCGAGCGGTACAGCATCGGCTCGGGGTTCTGGGAAGATATTTTTATCGGTGCCCGTAGTTTGGCATTGGAGTTGCCTGGCGCGATCTTGGAACTACTGACTGCTAAAGCCCGATCACGTCGGGCTCCGGCATCGGCAGTGCCGCGGTGAACTAGGGTCATGCCGGACGCGACGGCATTGGAGATCGTACGGCTCACGCCGGAAGCCAAACCGCGTGGTGCTATTTGCGAAAGATGATCTCGGATGAGAGACGTACCATGTGGAAACCGAGCTGCCGTAGCTCGGCCATGGCGGCTTGGGCGTTAATCGGCAGCGTTGTCAGGCTCTGCATCGTCAGCAGAAGTGTGCCTCGATATTGCCATTGCCCTTCGCAATCGTCCCTCGGGATGTTGCCCCCTGAGCTATAGAGCGTCAGCGCATAGAGGTTGGTCGTCTCGCGTTGAAAAACGAACACGCTCAAAGCGGCAGACACGGCCGGTGGTCCTTCGTCTCAGTGCAGCCGGTGTCTTGGCCGTTCCAACACCGCCTCACCAAGTGGTGTTATGTGCCACTCGGCACCGCTCTTGAGTGCAATCAGATTGGTCGCCGCAAGGGGGGCCGTATAGCGCTCGATCTCAGGGATCGCCGCGATCGGGCCGTCTGCGATTAGTTCCAGCAAATAGTGCTGTTGATCTGTCAGCGTGACGAACATGGCGAATCTGGCGAGCAGAGCCTACTGGAAATGAGGCCGGGCCAGAGAGAGTGACCGCGCCCGCCCCCTAGGGAGAGGATGGCAGCCGCGGCCTGGCGTCGCTCTCAATCAATGCCCGAGCCAAGCGCACCAGATGGTTGGTTTGGTAGTTCGCCGCCATCCCCACTTTGGGGGAGCGTTTTGCGCGAGCAAGCACTTGGCGCCGGCAGTCCCGAATTGGGGATCGCACACAGGATCGAGCAGGTGAACTCCTGACCATCTCTAGGCAGCCAGAGATTTCGCGACGATGTCGGATCCCTTCTCCGCGATCATGATGGTGGCCGGGTGAATGTTGGGCGACGGGATCGCCGGCATCACCGAGGCGTCGACGATGCGAAGGCCATCGACTCCGCGAACGCGCAACTCGGGATCGACTACCGCGCTGTCGTCCTGCCCCATCCGACATGTGCCGCAAGGATGGTAGACGGTGCCTGCGACCTGACGGATGAAGGCCTTGATGTCGTCGTCCGCGACCACCTGCGCGCCCGGCCTCACCTCGGAGAAGATCAGGGACCGGTAGGGCTCAGTGGCGATGATCTGGCGGCCAATATGGAAGGCAGCCACCGAGCGGCGCATATCGTCGTCCTCGGGATCACTGAAGTAGTTGGCGAAAATGCGCGGCTTGGAACGCCCGGTACCATCGGTGAGCTTGATTTCACCGCGGCTTTTCGGGCGGCAGACGCAGAAATTGAAACCGAAGCCGGGCCAGCGATCTAGACCCAGCGTGAGGTGCTCGGTCGAGAAGTTGGTGGACTGGAACTGCAGATCCGGCACCGGTTCCTGCGGGCTCGACTTGGCAAACAGCGTCGCCTCAGTCGCCCCGACCGCGAGCTGGCCCGAGGACGACGTCAGCCACTCGAACGCCATGCGCACCTGCTGCCGTGGCGAGGTGAGGATCTCGTTCAGCGTCCCGGGCTGACGCGTGAGGAACGTGAACCTAGCCTGCACGTGATCCTGCAGGTTCTTGCCGACGCTTGGCAGATCGTGCATCACGTTGATGCCGACCGCTTTCAGCTCGGCGGCCGGTCCGACTCCCGAGTTCAGCAGCAGCACTGGCGAGTTGATCGAGCCGCCCGAAATGATTACCTCCCGCCGCGCGCCGATGCGCTTGAGGGTGCCGCCCACCTCCACCTCGACGCCGACGGCTCGCTTGCCGTCGAAAAGGATGCGGCGCACCTGCGTGCGCGTCATAAGCTTCAGGTTCTTGCGCTTGAGATTGGGCTTGAGATAGCCCACCGCCGTTGAGCAGCGCCAGCCGTTGCGCACGTTGAGCTGCACCATGCCGACGCCGTCGATGCGCTCACCGTTGAAGTCGGGGTTGAGCGGGTGCTGCAGTTGCGTGCACGTCTCCACAAACGCCTTGGCGTTGGCGGAGGGCTTCTTGATGTCGGAGATGGTCATGGGGCCGCCCTGCCCACGATAGGCATTGGCGCCGGATACGTTGTGCTCCAGGCGCTTGAAGTAGGGTAGTACGTCCTTGTAGCCCCAGCCCTTGGCGCCGAGAGCTTCCCAGTTGTCATAATCGCTCGGCGCGCCGCGCAGGAACACGAGGCCGTTGATCGAGCCCGAGCCGCCCAGCACCTTGCCGCGTGGCCAGCTCAGGCGGCGGCCGTTGAGATGCGGCTCGGGCTCCGTCTCGTAGCCCCAATTGACATTGTGATTGGGCACCAGCTTGCCGAAACCCAGGGGTATGTGGATCCACGGGTTGTGGTCGCGCCCACCGGCCTCGATCAGGCATAGGTTGATCGCCGGGTTCTCCGTCAGGCGGGTTGCCATCACGCACCCAGCCGACCCCCCGCCCGCCACCACCACATCGAACTCGGCATCGACATCTTGATCCAAGAGGTTTCCTCCCACCGCCAACTGACGGACACGGCATGAGACTTTTCGCCTACCAAATAGATAGCTGGCAAAGCGCGCGCGGTACATCAGATACAGGAAGCTACGGCGCGCGGTTGCGCCGGATTACTCCGTGTGTTGAAAGCACCGGCAAACGCCATCACTATGCTGCCTCTCGATGGACGATCTCCATGACTGTATTTGTCGGCTCGAGATTGCGCCCGATCAGCCGGTAAGACAGGCCTTCGCGGTGCATGGCAAGCACGCGCTTGGCCTTCTAGCCGCGTCGATTGCGTGCCCACCTCGCCATCAGTTACGGCTCGCGGTGTGCCTATCGGAACAGCGCCGCGCACGCCTCTGGGGCACTGTGAATCTTGAGTGCGCCAAATGTCGTTCGCACCCATTTGGCGCACCAACCGGCTCCGGGCTGAGTTAGTGATCCTTAGCTCGGAGTTGGGAATTCCTGCCGCCAGCTGGCGACAGTGCGCGTCAGCGCCCATGCGCACAAGATCCCTGCGAATTTCTCGCACGTCTTGGCGCCGGACGATGTCCGAAAGTAGTACGGTTCTCATCCGCGATGATCCGCGACACCGGCACCTTCCTGAAAGCGCTCAAATGCGCGTCAGGGTTGTCCGGGTTGGGCTCTAGGTACAAAACCTGATGGCGGACGCCCATCCGTCTGGCCAACGTTGTCCCCCCAGTCTGGTGCGTTCCACGGCTCGCCTCCAGGTGTCCGTGAGACAGGGCAGTGCAAACTGAGACTGTCTCTGTAAGGGAGCACCACCATGCGTAAATTGTTCCATGTACTGATCGGTGTGGGCCTCGGCACTTTCGCGTTGGGCGGCGGATCGGCCACAGCTGCCCCCGGTGCCATGCCCTCAATCGCTGCGGACAGTAGCGTCATCTTCGCCCACTATAGAGGCTGGGGCTACTACGGAGGCTACGGCCGACGCTACGGTTACTACGGCCGCTCGTATGGCCGGGGCTACTACGGTCGCTCCTATGGCCATGGCTACTATGGCCGCTCGTATGGCCGTGGCTACGGTCGATGGTAGTTTTCGAAGTGAGCGACGAACTTCCACCGAAGGTCCAGCTGATCGACGCTGGCGGTTCCGCGAGCGGCTAAGCGGACCGAGACGAGCTTGACGTAACCGAGACGGGCATCCGACCAGTTGGGTGCCCGTTTCTCTTTTCGCGCCGCTCGGTCCCAGCAGTCTTCCGGTCCATCATTGGGCGTCTCCCACGCAACCTCGCTTTTGGAAGGAGTTGCAACGCTATTGGCAACCTGACCACGCCAGCCGTTGCCCACGTCTTCACCCCGCAGGGGGGCGACGTCAAAGTCGCGGGGACGCTTTGTCGGCGCCGGTCGCGTCGCTCCGGACATGAGGTCGTTGACGGTACTGTCGACCGCCAGCGTGTGCTCCTTGTCGAACGTCACCAAGGTACAACGCCCCTTTGGATCGCGACGAATGCAGCGAGCTAGCGACATGTTGATCCATACCGAGCGCCCCATATCGTCCTTAGCCTCGCGCCAGACATCGTTGGTGTGCATAGCCAGATATCCTCTCCAGACCAGAATGACGTGGATTTACTCGCGGCTCGGATAGCCGGTCGGGGATCGTTACGTTGTTCCCGAAGGAACATCTTCGCCGCTCTGGTTCCACCCGCCAGCCGGGGTGATGACTATAAGCAAGGAAATCCTGCGGTGAGCCGCGCGAGCGCAATGCACGAGCGCACGGGATTCAATCCTGACGGCGAGCAGCTGGGGCGCGAAGACTTAGCCCCCCATGGCGGTGCCCGCTGTTGGCACCCATTGCGCATTGGCTACTTCACCACGCGTACGTGCGTCAGTTCCCACTGGATGTCCGCAGCCATGGCGTCGCGCCGCTCATCCTGGTCGGCGGAGCGGCTCTCGGCCACCCGCACGAGCGCAGCGATAATTGCTTTGCTGACGCCGCCGAGCCAGGTCCGCGACGTGCTCGCAAACCGGACGTCGCCCGCCGGCTTCGCCAACGGCGATGCCACTGCCACGCTCTGCACGGGTGACAGTTCTCCCGGCCGGGAGAGCCGGAGGCATCTGCGGGCGATCTCGGACGACTGCTGAGAGAGAGCGCAGGGCGGCGAAGGTGAACTCTTGGCCGAACGGCGGGAGCCATCCGGATTTTCGGCTGCTTCCTTCGGAGCGCCGGCCTTTGCCTTACGAACCTTCTTGACGGGAACTTTGCGCACGGCCTTCCGGGCGGGCTTCTGAACCACGCTGTAGCCGCCGGGATCCACAGTCTGTGCACCGGCGGCGGACGGGATGGCGAGGGCCACGACCACCGTGCTGCTGATGATCGACTTGCGCATGACGTCTGCTCCGGCTCGATACGAACGGGAGCTCGTCGGTCGCTTGCGAGTCATCACAGGCCGAATGCCATCACGGCACCAACGCCTATTGCGTGGACGGCGACAAAGATCGCAACCGAAACAGCAAGACGGCGGGTCATGATCAGCTCCTGTGCAGGTCTGTAGGCGCACAATCTCAGATCACGATCGCTTCGTTTATTCCTTAGGTAACAACACAGCGGGACCCGGGGCTGACGGGTGCGTAGAAGGCCTTAGCCCTCATCCTGCAGCGCCATGGACGCATCAACGCAACGTGCTTCTAGCGAGCAGGTTGCTTGACCTCAATGTGGGTGCGGCCGAGCTGCAGGCGCGCAGTACGGCCTGAGCGGCCTCCAGGCAAGGTGGGCGCCGCCAACGGGGGAGTGGACGGCGCCCAGGGCCACGCCACCAGCGTTAGGGGAGGCGCTATCTCAGGCGAGGGAAGCCGGATGGTGCGGCAATGGCCAAGACAGAGCTAAGCAACCAAGCGGGCAATTTCCATTGCGGCGAACCGCCATCGGCCAGGCTTCGCTCAATCGGCCCTCACCGCTGCTGGTTCGCCTCAAGGCAAGCCGAACTAGCTCATCGGTGAAAGACCCGATGTTGAGAACGAGCACGGAGCGATAGTCCTCTCTGTCGTGTTCTCGCATGCTGCGGAGGCGACCGTGCGTAGATTGCTGTTGGTTCCTATTGTCTGTCTCGGTTTTCCGATCCACGTCACTCCCGTGTTCGGTCAAGTCCCGGTTAGCAAGTCCTCGTCGAGCCTCAAGGAAATAGACGATCGGGTGGCTGAATGGTTGAAGACGTGTCTTGCTGACTGGGACAGTGAAACGCACATGAGCAAGGGGGAGTGGCGCGCGACCTGCCAGCGTGTCGCGGCCGAGCGTCGGAAGTTTCTGATCGAGGAGGCGAACAAGGGAGTTTCCTTCGACCCCATGGACAGGACGCCTCGCAAGGGCACCAGGGTCTATTGACAATTCACTAGTAACCGTCCTGCTAGCCCGCGGGGCCAAGTTGGCATCCGCTCCACGTTAAGTCGAACCAGTCCCGGCATTCGCGACGCGCAGTACGCGCGCACGCGCGCGTTAGACGGCGGGCCCGCTTTTGCAATCCTTGCTAACGCCGCTGAGCAATGTCTCGACTGCTGGCCGAGCTAAGGCCATCATCAGGGCGGCGACACTCCCAAACGCGCAGCAATTTCGGGAGCACTACGCGCCCGCGCGCGGGCGTATTTCGCCCCGGTACGCGTGCGCTCGCGCAACCGAGCGCAAATGATATACGCCCTCGTCGAGGGCCGAAGGCGGGCCCGCGCTTAGAAGCTATGCGACCGGCATCGTAGTACGCGCGCGAGCGAAGAGTGGGGATTGCGGTTCTGCATACTCGCTACTTTGCGACACATCGGACCCGGACCGCGCATGTCGTGCCCCTCCGGCCGGTGAGCCCATTTACAGAGGTAGCCAGCAAGACGCTCAGCTCAATGGACCTGACTCAGCCGATGCTCCTCGATGAGCCCCCCATGCGGCACTACTTCGCGCACGCACCTTTGCCCGATATCGATGCTCCGGCAATGCTGCGCCTTGAGCGTCGATCTGTGTCCGACGGAGACAATCGTGGTGCCAGGCAGCCGCTCACGCAGCAACCTATAGACCACGCGCTCGGCTGGCTCGTCGAGTGAGGCCGTGGCCTCATCGAGAAGCAGCCAATCGGGCTTGAAGAGGATGGACCGAACGACAGTCAAACGCTGCTGTTCGCCGAGAGAGAGCTTTTGTTGCCAATGGGCCTGCTCGTCGAGGCGGTCGGCGAGTGAGGATAACCCCACCTCCGTCAGCAAGTCCACGATGTGTGCGTCCTCACTGACCGATGAAACATTCGGGAAGGTGATCGCGTCGCGCAGCGATCCTTCGGGTAAGTAGGGCCGCTGAGGCAAGACCAGTATTCGCGCGCTAGCGGGCATCTCGATGCGACCGTGGGCGTGCGGCCAGATACCTGCCAGCACGCGAAGCAGAGTGGATTTGCCCGTGCCCGATCTGCCGGTCAGGAGTGTCGCTTCGCCGGCGGCGAGGATAAGCGTCTCGATCTTCAGGAGCGCAGAGCCGTCCGGTTTTTTCAGATTGATCGCCGATACATTGATCGAGCACCCGGTGTCGCACTCGACGACTTCGAGTGTCGCACCGGCACGAGCCAGGTTGGCAATGCTCCGCTCAAAGCCGTCGAGCCGCTCGATGATGGACTTCCATTGGGCGAGCTGCGGATAGGCCTTGACGAAGAACGACAGCGCTCCCTCGACCCGCGCAAAGGCCGATGCCGTCTGCATCAGGCCGCCGAGGCTGATTGCGCCGGCAAAATAGGCTGGGCCGGCAGCCAAGATCGGGACGATGACCTGAACCTGGCTGTAACCGGCCGTAAAGAAGGTCAGGCGCTTCTGCCGACCCATGATCGCGGTCCAGTTGCCCTTGACCTTGGCGAAGTGAACCATAAGCCTTCGGCGCTCCGTGGCCTCGCCCTTCAGAAGCGCAATTTGCTCGGCGTTCTCGCGAACGCGCAGAAGCCCGGCACGGAAGTCTGCCTCGCGGCGCTGCTGCTCAATGTCGAGATCGACCAGCGGCCGTCCTATCCAGTGTGTGATGGCAGTGCCTGCCACTGCATAGACGATTGCGACCCAGACCAGATAGCCGGGAATGCCGACCGCATGGCCGAACAGCGAGAGTGGGGCTGCGCCGGAGAGACCCCACAGAATCACAACGAAGGAGCCGAGGGTCACTACGGCGCCAAGCAAGCCGGTGCCCAGAGACAGGGTATTGGAGACGAATAACTTGACGTCCTCGGCGATGCGCTGGTCGGGGTTGTCGGCGCAATCGCCGGAAAGCTGCATGCGGTATGGCGTGGAATCTTTCAACCATGAGCCAAGCAAACGATCGGTCATCCACTGCCGCCATCGGATCTGGAGACCTTGACTCAAATAAAGCTGGTAGACGGCGAGCAGAATGAATGATCCCGCCAGCGCGCAGAAAACCATGAGTTCATAGCCGAACGCCGACGCGTTCTTGTGCTGGAGCGCATCGTAGAAGCGCGCGTTCCAGGAATTGAGCAGCACCGCAATTCCAACTTGAGCTAGCTCAATGGTGAGGATGGCGCCGAGGAGGCCACGACCAGCCCATCGATCCTCGGAACGGAAATAAGGCAGGGTAAGCCGGGCAACTTGAGCAAGGGTGTGGGCGATACCGCGCATAGCACTACTCCGACCTACCCGCCGTGCGGAGCAAATGGGGTGCTCGGGAGCGCCGTAGCATCCCCGTTAGGGGGGAGACTCTGATCGGCGACCTGTTGAACGCAGCGCCACAAAACGCGACGAGAAATATGTGCCAACATTGAGTCGATCCGCCGTGACGCTGAACTTCTCAGCAACCTGAAGTCGCAAACGAGAGGCGTGACTGCAAAGGCGCGGAGGCTAGAGAGCAGCCCCCGCGCGATGCTATCAATTATTTGGCGACGACCTCGATTGCAGCTAGCTAATGGCAACCGGGACCGCGACGTAGTGCTGAGCCTTGTCGCGCTTGACCATGACGAGCGTGTTCTTGCGTCCGGCTGCGGCGGCCTCCGAGATGGCGGTGGTCAGGTCTCCTGGGTTGGATATGGCCCTGTTCCCGGCCTTGAGAATGATGTCGCCTTGCTGGAAGCCGAGTTCGGCCGCCTTGCCACTCGGATCGACCCCGATGACGGCCAAGCCCTTCGCGCCGGCGCCCTCGACGTCAGCCGCGGGTGCCACTGTCAGACCCAGCGCGCCGAGCTGGTGGCCGTTGCGATCGTCAGCGGAGGTTTTGCGCACCTTCTGCTCTGCGAGCTGACCGAGCTTCAGATTGATGGTCTGCTCCTTGCCGTCACGGACAATTCCCAATGCCAATGCTTTGTCAGGCGCCAATGCGGCTATCTTTCGTGCGAGATCACGTGGATCCTTGATCTCGACCGCGTCGACGCTGGTAATGACATCGCCGGACTTGAGACCCGCCTTTGCGGCCGGGCTGTCGGCCTGCGGTTCGGAGACAAGCGCACCCGTCGGAGATTTGAGGCCGAGGCTCTCGGCGATTTCCGCTGTCACGGGCTGGATCTGCACGCCGAGCCAGCCGCGCGATACCTGGCCACTCTTTTGTAGCTGCGGGATCACACTTGACACCGTCGAGGCAGGGATAGCGAACGCGATCCCGACGGAGCCGCCCGACGGAGAGTAAATGGCGGTGTTAACGCCGATCACTTCTCCCTTCAGGTTGAATGTCGGGCCTCCCGAATTGCCACGATTCACCGGTGCATCGATCTGAATGTAGTCGTCGTAGGGGCCAGAGCCGATGTCGCGGCCATGCGCAGAGACGATCCCGGCAGTGACGGTACCACCGAGCCCAAAGGGGTTGCCCATCGCCACCACCCATTCGCCGATCTTGGGCGTCGCGTCGGCCAACTTGACGAACGGGAAATCTGTACGGCTGTCCACCTTTAGGAGCGCCAAGTCGCTCTTGGCATCGGTGCCGACAACCTTTGCGTCGAAGGTGGCGCCGGAATCCGTGAGCACCTCGACCTTTACTGCGTGATCGATGACGTGGTTGTTGGTGACGATGTATCCATCGGCGCTGATGAAGAAACCGGAACCCTGACCTTGGACGAGCTGGCGCGGCTGACGCCCCTCTTGACCCGGCATCATTCTCCGGCCGTTAGGGCCACGAAATTCTTTGAAAAACCTCTCGAATGGTGAGCCTTCCAGCGAATTGCCGTCATCGCTATCGGCGACCTGATGGGCAGTGGCATCAGCTTTCACACGCACGGAGACGACGGCCGGCTTGACGGCCGTCACGAGGTCAGTGAACCCGGGCATTGCGATCGGCGCAGCCGGCGCTCGAGCCGCAGAGCTTGCGCCAAAGGGAGTTCCGCCCAAGAGCGCGTCAGCTGAGTAAGCGCGCAACGTGTACGCCGACCCCGCCGCAAGAAGAGCGAAGGTTGCCACGCCGGCCAGCAGATGCCTCTTTAACCGCGATTGGGCTTTGCGCCTCGCGAAACTATCGTCGGCGCGGGAGCCCGCTCCTGTACGGATCTCAGTCATGTGAACTCCGATGGTTCTCAGGTTGTGAGACGCCGATCGCGTCGTCTCGTTGGTTGCTCATATGGGAGACGGCGCCTGACAGCCGCATTGCCGTTTCAATACATTTTCGTAATCTGGGTCGGTGGGAGATGGCTGAATACACCGCCTGAAAGGCGGTGCTGCCGCTACTCTCGCAACAAGCGTTTTGATGAGCGTTCGCGCAAGACGCGCTATTCGGTGCTGTCGCACTGACAATTGTGCCATCGCCGGAGGTCGCGATCTTGACCTTGGGATTAATTGGCGTTGGCTATGGTCTCGTCTCGGGCGTGACGGCGGGTGCCGTGGCGTCCCTTGACCCGCGGGCGAAAACGACCGACCGCTACCAGGTGCCACCAGCCAGCACTGTCGGCATTCCGTATTCCGATTGTTGAACCCGCTGGGCTATGGGAGCGGGCGACAGCTACGAAACTTTTGACTTTGTCGTATCTGGCGCGGCACGGTGCGCCTGGCCAGTCCCGATCCGCTTGCGGCGCCCGAGATCACGTTCGGCTTCCTCGGTTCCGACTACGATATGCTGGCGGTGCGGTCGGCCATCAAACTAGCGCGCGAAATCGGGGCGCAACCGGCCATGCGCCCCTACGTTGTGGAGGAGATAGTCCCGGGCCCACGTGTCGGGAGTGAAGGCGAGCCGGAGGGTTTTGTGCGGCAGACCGGCGTCACCAATCACCATCCATCGAGCAGTTGTGCCATGGGCACGGGTAGCAACTCGGTCGTCGATCCCCGTCTCAGGGTGCACGGCGTTGGCGGGCTTCGCGTGGCCGATGCCTCCATCATGCCGTCGGGAGTGGGCAAGCGACGGCCGGGCAGAACCAGCGGACCGTGGCAGCGTAATGAGTTACAGCTTAGGGATCCGGCGCACCGACTAGATGTAGTCCGTCATCCAAGAAAATCCCCACGAGTTGGTGCAATCTGCCGGGCATTTCGCTCGGTCCGACGAGCGCTGGTCCGCAACTGAATTGCTAGGAACCGGCTGCGAAACAAGAGCCTTTTTTCGGCGAGGCGCCGCAGGCATGTCTCCTGCTCCTCTTCCAGTTAGCCCTTCAGGAAGGCGCGCAACGAGGCGATCAGTGTGGCGATGCCAATTGCAGCTAGCGTCCCGAGTGCCGCCCGGCGATAATGCCTCTGGCCACCGAGCGCAAAATAGCGTGCGCCAAGCGCGGTCGCCGCCGAATAGATCGGGATGAGAAGCAGCCCAATGACCACGGTCTGACGCGTAAATAGCCCGTAGTAGAGCAGCGGCAGGATCGACGATAGCGAGACGGCGGTCATCAATGCCAATACGTTGGCGCGCTGTTGGGGGGCGTCGCCAGGTCGAGAGAGCGAGACGGCGACGACTGGCGGTCCTCCTACTCCCGCGACTCCCTGGACCAGACCACTGGCTAGACCGGCCGCTATCAGCTTGTCCATGCCAATGCGCCCCCTGAGTCTCCATCCGCTTGCAAGCATGGCAACCATGAGGAGGACGAGCGCGGAAATTGCAACTGTCATCAAGGCGGGATCGGTCACAACTAGAGCCCAAGTTCCGATCGGCGTTGCAACAAACGTCGCAAGGCAAATTGGCAAGACAAAGGGTCGCTCGGCCCGACGGATCGCCTCTGGCAATAGCTGGAACACGGCGGGCAATCCCATCACACTGTTGATGGCGATGGCGGCATGGGGGCCCAACACCAGGCTGAACACAGGCACCGAGATCAACGCCGCGCCGAAGCCAACGAAGCCGCGCAACAAGCCAGCAATCGTCACTGCAATAAGGACTACGACCAGCCGCGCGTCGATTGGCACTCCCAGTAGCTCTGACACGTGAACGAAGGGTCCCCCAACGCCGGACTGCGCGCATGGCTATTAAGAAGACCGGGGATCAACCCGCATCGACAAGACCCTCAGCTGGACCAATGCCACGTTGAACCGCGGAATACCATGATGCCGATGTACCGGTTATCAGGATAGTCGGTACGCTCGCTGGGATCGTATTTTCAACCACTTGGCTGTACCGTATTTCTGTACCTACTTTTCGCGGATCGAAGGCGTCTCCAATGCGGATCGGATACGCGCGTGTCTCGGCCCACCACCAAAATCTCGATCGCCAACTGGCTACCCTCAGGGCTGCCGGCTGCAAGCGGATCTTCAAGGAAAGGGATCCGGCCGCGAGGGCGTGAAGCGCCCGCAGCTGGAGAAGGCGATCGACCGTGCCGCAGCAAGAAGAGGGGTGTCAAGTGTGGTCCCAAGCCCAAACTCGCCTCCCACCAGGATCGAGAGGTGGCTCGCATGGTCCACGTGTAGGGATTGAGCCTCCGTGCCGTCGCTCACCACTATCATGTCGGCCATTCAACTATCGTTCGGGCACTGCAACGGACTGGCTGAGGTGGCACGGGCCGACGCGGCTAGGGGTTGTCCGCAAGGTGATGCAAGTTAGATTGCGTAAGCGCGGCGGCGCGCATTACCCGGGAAGGCGCAACGACCGTGACAGACTTTGAGACTTTCGATCTTGGGCTACTCACGCTCCAGTGCGGGTTGACGTTGCCCAAGGCGCATCTCGCCTACAAGACCTACGGCCAACTTGCGCCCGACAAATCGAACGTCATCCTCTACCCGACCTCGTACGGTGCCCATCACACCGATATCGAATGGTTGATCGCACGGGGCCGCATCCTCGATGCGGAGCGCTACTTCGTAGTTATCCCCAATCAGCTGGGGAACGGCCTTTCCACTTCGCCGAGCAATCTGGCCGAGCCGTTCGGGCTCGGGCGGACACCCTTGTTCACCCACTGGGACAACGTTCACGCGCAAGAGCGTCTGTTGCGCGAGGTGTTCGGTGTCACGCAGCTCGCGCTGGTATATGGCTGGTCGATGGGCGGACAGCAGGCCTTGCACTGGGGCGCATTGTTTCCCGACCGAGTGGCGGGCATCTGCGCGGTCTGCACGTCGGCGCGCACGAGCCCGCACAACAAGGTATTTCTCGAAGGTATCCGAGCGACGCTGACAGCCGATGTGGCCTGGCGCGATGGCCACTTCGTCGAACGCCCTGTGCGAGCCCTGCGAGCGTTCGGCCGTGTCTATGCGGGATGGGCGATGAGCCAAGCTTTCTACCGCGAAAAGTTATGGGAAGGCATGGGCTTTGCCTCGCTAGAGGACTATCTGGTGCGCGCCTGGGAGGGCAATTTCCTGCGCCGCAACGGCGAGGATCTCGTGTCGATGATCGATACCTGGTACCACTCCGACATCTCCGACAACCCGCTCTATCGCGGAGATCTCACGAAGGCGCTCGGTGCCATCGCGGCACGAGCAATCATCATGCCGTCAACGACCGATCTCTATTTCACGCTCGCCGACAGCGAGGCTGAGACCAAGCTCATGCCGAACGCCGAGCTGCGCCCCATTCAGTCGATCTGGGGCCATCGCGCCGGAAATCCGCTGCAATGTGCGGAGGATGAGGCCGCGCTTCGAACGGCGGTGGCGGACCTGCTGGCTTGACGGCGCAAGTCCGAGCAATCTGACTTTGAGCGCGGCGCCGTGCCGCTGCTTCCCGCATGGAGTGCGCACAACTACCACCGGCGCTACAAGCGCTCTAATAGAAATCCTTGATTCTATTGGCGATCCCGGCTGGATTCGAACCAGCGACCCTCTGCTTAGAAGGCAGATGCTCTAGTCCAGCTGAGCTACGGGACCGAAATAGTCATCCAGGGATATATATGATCGGAGGCTCGCCTCGCATGGCACGCAATGCCGGCACATGCAGGTCAGCTTCGATTGCTCCTTGGTCTGCCATGGCGGGCAGAAGCCGATTTCTAGTGGGTCTCGCGTCGAAAGTGAAGCGACGGTGTCTGCGGCTGCGAGGGATCGCGTGCGGCGCTCTCAGCGGAGCATTTGGGGGCGCGTGACGAACGGCCACAGGTCGACCCCACCGGTCGGATGACGGCGTGGGCCACCAGTGGTCGCGCGGCGATCAAAATCGCGGCAACGCCGGAGCGGATGCCGCCGACGACGTAAGCCGCGGATCGACCCCGTGCCGCATCGCGCACGCAAATCGCGCGAAATACACGCGAGGAAGACGCTCGTCGCCAGCGTGAAATCGACGGGCTCAGTCGGCCCAAAAATTAGGCGTGGACCGACTGCTATCAAGGCAAGCGTCGGCGCCATCTCGAGCCCGCCAATCGCTGCTCGAAAAAGAAGGTCGGCGAATGCCGCGCGGCACGCACATCTCGGCCACCGCATCGATTGACGAGCGCTCGCAAAAGCCGCTCCAATCGTCGCCAACGTATCAGGCAGTCGCATAGGAGAGTGGGTCGATGAAGGCGAAGGTTCTGGCGCTCGCATGCGCGGTGCTGCTCGGAGGCGCGAGCTCCGCGTGGGCGCAGCAGGAGGTGAAGGTCGGCGTGCTCTACCCGCTGTCGGGCCCGGTCGCGCAGGCCGGCATCGATGCGGTCGCCGCCGTGAAGACCGCGCTCGAGATCGTCAACGAGGGAGCTGACTTGCCGCTGCCGATCGCCAAGGGCAAGGGTCTCGCGGGTCTCGGCGGCGCCAAGGTCACCGTCATCGTCGTCGACCACCAGGGCAAGCCCGAGGTTGGCCAGAGCGAGACCGAGCGCCTCATCACACAGGAGAAGGTGCACGTCGTTTACGGCGCCTATCATTCCTCGGTGACGGCAGCCGCGAGCCAGGCCGCCGAGCGCGCCGGCATCCCCTTCGTCAATTCCGAGTCCTCGCAGCCCGCCCTGACGCAGCGCGGCCTCAAGTACTTCTTCCGCACCTCGCCGACGGATGAGACCTTCTCGCTCCTCATGTTCGACTTCCTGAAGGACCTCGGCGCCAAGACCGGCAAGAAGTTCGAGAGCGTTTCCATCTTCCACGAGGATACCGCCTTCGGCGCCGACAGCGCCAAGGTGCAGGAACGCCTCGCCAAGGAGAACAACATCAAGGTGCTCGAGAAGATCACCTACAAGTCGCAGACCACGTCGTTGACCTCGGAAGTGCAGCGCCTGAAGGCCGCCAACGCCGACGTGTTCATGCCGTCCTCGTACACGTCCGATGCCTTCCTGTTTCTTCGTACCGCCAAGGAGCTCGACTACAATCCCAAGCTGATCGTCGCGCAGAACGCCGGCTACACGGATCCGACGTTCCTGCCCACCATGGGCAAGGAAGCCGAGGGCATCATCACGCGCTCGCCCTTCAACTTCGACCTCGCCGGCCGCCTGCCGCTGCTCGCCAAGGTCAACGAGATCTTCAAGAAGCATTCCAACGGGCGCGATATCTCCGACATATCCGCGCGCGGCTTCACGGGCTTCATGACCCTGCTCGACGCGCTCAACCGGGCGGGCTCGACGGACCCCGAGAAGATCCGCGCCGCGCTGGCCGCCACCGACATCCCGCCCGAGCACCTGATTGTGCCCTACCGGGGCGTCAAGTTCGACGCCAACGGTCAGAACACGCTGGTGCGGCCGATCCTGATGCAGGTGCAGAAGGGTACCTACTGCACCATCTATCCCTTCGAGTTGGCGTCGTGCCCGGCCGTCTATCCGATGCCGAGCTGGGCCGACAAGGCGAAGATGTAGCGCGCAACCCGCCAGTCGGCGGTCGGCGCCGGGCCTCGTGCCCGGGATCCATCTGCAGCGCGCTCCTGAGCGGCCGCTCCGACCTGTTGCCAGAGCGACCCATCGCAGCTGCATGGTTGCGCTGCAGTGCCGACACAAGAATCCTCTGGACGCGACTGCAAATATCCCGATGCTTTGACTCCCAAGCGGCGCCAAGCAGCGCCCGGCGATGGAAAGCAATGCCCCCTCGATGCAGGGGCTACCGGGAGGACGTGCAATGCCGATCGTTCAAGCCGATCGCCTGACTGAAATCGGCGCCGCGCTGCTGCGGGCCGCCGGCGCGTCGAGGGAGGAGGCGGACGCGGTGGCCATCGGCTGCGTCAATGCCAATCTGGCGGGCCACGACTCCCACGGCATCATCGCCGTGCCGACCTACATCGACCGTATCAAGGCCGGCCACATCGTGCCCGGGGCCAAGTTCGAGATCGTGCAGGAATCTCCGACCACGACCGTCATCGACGGCCATTGGGGCTTCGGCTTCCACGTCAACGCCAAGGCGATGCAGCTGACCATCGACAAGGCGAAGAAGGCCAACGTCGCGGCGTGCACCGTCTTCCGCCAGAGCCATGTCGGTCGTCTGGCGGCCTACCCGATGATGGCGATGAAGGAGGGCATGATCGGCCTCGCCACGGCGGACTCCGGCCGCTCGCCCAAGGTGGTGGCGCCTTTCGGCGGCCGCGAGGCCCGCCTCGGCACCAATCCCATCTCGATCGCGGTGCCGTCCGATCTCGATGCGCCCTTCTATCTGGACATGGCGACCTCGGCGGTGGCGGCCGGCAAGGTAATGCTCTCGGTCGCGCGCGGCGAGCAGGTGCCGAAGGGTTGGATCGTCGGCGCCGACGGGAAGCAGACGACCGACCCCACGCAGCTGCGCAAGGGTGGCGCGTTGCTGCCGCTCGGCGGCACGGAGGGCTACAAGGGCAGCGGCCTTGCCGCCATGGTGGAGGTGCTGTGCGGGCTACTCACCGGCCTGGGGTTCGGCGTCGAGCCGACCGGCCGGCACAACGACGGGTGCTTCATGGCGGTGTTCAACGTCGCCGCCTTCCGGCCGTTGGCCGACTTCAAGAAGGAGGTTGCCGAGTTCGCCCGCTACCTGAAGGCCACGCCGCCGTCCGAGGGCAGCCCGGGCGTGTTCTATCCCGGCGAGGTCGAGCACATCCGCGAGCAGGAGCGGCGCAAGTCCGGCATCGACGTGGAGGACGCCACCTGGGACAAGCTGCGAAAGCTCGCTAGCGAATACAATTTGGCCGCCGATCTGGGATTGAAGTGAGCCGGAGACGAACCCCTCCCCCAGCAGAGAGAGCACGTGAGGCCATGACTTACGGCCGCGTGCCCCCCGGCCAAGCCAGCGTCATAGGCTCGATGACGCAGTCGTAAGTCATTCGGCAGAGCTGGTGAGGGGGCGACTGCTGTGCCCGCAAGTGAAGGCCCCCTCATCCGGCCCTGCGGGCCACCTTCTCCCCAAGGGGAGAAGGGTCCTCGCGGTTACCTTCGGAGAAGAACACATGACTAGGCAGATGGTGATGGTCGGGTTTCTGCAGGCGCAGAACTGCACGAACCTGCCGTGCTCCTGGCGCCATCCGGAGTCGCGCGACGATGCCCATTCCGCCGACTTCTACCAGGAGATCGCGCGCATCCTGGAAGCCGGCAAGTTCCACATGGCGTTCTTCGACGACCGTCTCGCCATGCCCGACCGGTACGGCAGCGACCACGCCCACACCGTCGAGTACGGCATCCGCGCCACCAAGATGGACCCGGTCATCGTGCTCATGACCATGGCGGCGGTGACGACCAAGCTGGGGCTCGCCTCCACCTGCTCCACCACCTACTACGAGCCGTTCGACGTCGCCCGCCGCTTCGCCACGCTCGACCTGATGACGAATGGGCGCGCGGCCTGGAACGTCGTCACGTCCGTGAACGACGGCGAGGCCCAGAACATGGGGCGCCAGGAGCACCTGCAGCACGACCTTCGCTACGACAAGGCCGACGAGTTCATGCACGTCGTGCTCGGGCACTGGGACACTTGGGACGACGGCTCCATCATCGTCGACAAGAAGACCGGCCGCTACGCCGATCCAACCAAAGTCAGGCGGCTCGACCACAAGGGCCGGTACTACACCTCGCGTGGGCCGTTCACGGTGCCGCGCTCGCCGCAAGGCCATCCGGTGATCATCCAGGCCGGCGCCAGCGGTCGCGGCCAGCAGTTCGCCGGGAGATGGGGCGAGGTGATCTTCGCAGCCGCGCGCAACACTGAGCAGGGCAAGGAGAGCTACAAGGCCGTCAAGGACGAGGCGGCGCGGCTGGGCCGCGATCCCGATCACATCTCCATCTGCAACATCCTCACGCCCGTGACCGGCGCCACCAAGATGGAAGCGGAGGACAAGATGGCCACCATCTCCAAGCTGCCGTTGGAGATCGACGCGCTGTCGCTTCTCGCGGAAGCGCTGAACTTCGATTTCGCCGAGAAGGGCATCGACGAGCCGTTTACGACGGCGGAGCTGCAGGGCATGCAGGGCATGCTCGGCATCCGCGACGGCGTGCTGAAGAGGAGCGGCAAGACCAACCCGAGCGCGCGCGACTTCATCAACTTCAGCGGCCGCGGGCAGGTCGAGAGTGCCGTGGTCGGCGGCCCCAAGGAGATTGCCGACTACATGGAGGAGATGTTCGTCAATCGCGGCTGCGACGGCTTCGTGGTGGCGGCCACCCACGTGCCCGGCGCCTACGGCGATTTCGTGCAAGCACGTCATCCCCGAGGTGCAGCGGCGCGGCCTCTATCACAAGGACTACACCGGCAATACGCTGCGCGAGAGCCTTGGCCTGCCCCGCCCGCCGGTCGGCGCCTGGAAGCTCGGCAAGAAAGAAGCGGCGGAATAGGTGGCCTGTTAGGCAATCGCGGCGCGACGGACCAATGCGGGTCCGGAATTGCGTCAGTACGTCAGCACGGCCTTGATGGCGGCAAGCTCGGCCTTGGCGTCGGCGTACGCCTCGTAGGATTGGCCGGCGCGGCGATACCAGTAGCGCGAATTGCCGGCGTCGCCCTCGATCTTGTGCAGCACGGCGTGGATCCAGCAGGAGGTGGCGTCCTCCTCGTCCTGCTGCACGATCTCATGCGCGGTCTTCCATTCGCCGGCGATCGCCAGCTCCACCGCCCGGGTCAGGTCTTTGCGGTCTGCCATTTCTCCCATCCTTTCGCGCGCAAGCCGCAGGCCGGACATTGGCCGCAGCCGTAGCCCCAGGCGTGGCGGATCGTACGGTCGGCGGTGTAGCACGTGTGCGTGTGCTCGACGACAAGGTCGACCAGGGGCGTGCCCCCGAGCTGCCGGGCCAAGTCCCAGGTGGCGGCCTTGTCGATCCACATCAGGGGCGTCTCGATCGAGAACGGAGAACCCATGCCGAGCGAGATGGCCTTGGCGAGGGCCTGCAACGTGTCGTTGCGGCAGTCGGGATAGCCCGAGAAGTCCGTCTCGCACATGCCGCCGACGAGGGTACGGATGCCCCGTCGGTAGGCGAGAGCGGCAGCGTAGGTGAAGAACAGCAGGTTGCGTCCGGGAACGAAGGTGTTGGGAAGTCCGGCCGCGGTCAGCTGGAATTCGGCTTCGCGGGTGAGGGCGCTGTCGCTGATGGCGCCGAGCGTTGCGAGCTCGAGCATGTGGTCCTCGCCCAGCCGCGGCGCCCAGACCGGAAACTCGGCCGCCAGCCGCGAGCGGATACGCGGTCGCTGCGCCAACTCGACCGCATGCCGCTGGCCGTAGGCAAAGCCCACGGTCTCGACGCGCTCAAAACGCTGGAGCGCCCAGGCCAGAGACACCGTGGAATCCTGGCCTCCCGAAAACAGCACCAGACTTGCGACTTCGCCCATCGATCCTCGCGTGCCGTCGCTGAGGCCGGCCACGTCCTTCAAGAGCACCAACGCTCAGAATGTGAGGATGACGCGTCCGATCACAAGCTCCACCGGCACGAATCCGACACCGTAGGTCGGCGACTGATGGCGGCTGTCGGTCGAGTTGTCGCGGTTGTCGCCGAGCACGAACAGGTTGCCGGGCGGTACCACGAGCTCCTGCGTGTTGTCGGAGAAGCCGTTGCCCCCGTCGGCCTTGAGGATCAAATTGCTGGCGCCGCCTGGGAGTTTCTCGATGTAGGTCCGCAAGCCCGTCTTGTCGTCCGGCACGCTTACCTGCACCGGCGCAAGCTCGACCGGCACCAGCTCGCCGTTGAGCGACAGCCTGCCCTTGATCATCTGAACGCGGTCGCCGGGCAGGCCGACGACGCGCTTGAAATAGTGCGTGTTGTGGTCGCGCGGGAGACGGAAGACGACCATGTCGCCTCGCTGCGGCATCAGTGCCGGCCAGCGTCCCGTGATCGGCAGCTGGAAGCTGTCGAAGGAGTAGCGGCTGTAGCCGTAGGACGCCCTCGAAATGATGAAATAGCCGCCAACTCGTACGGTCGGCAGCATCGACCCCGAGGGATTGCTGAAGACGCGGAAGATGGGTCCCACATTCGGCAAAGAGGCAAGCAAGCCGAGAAACATCAGGAAGCCGAACGCCGATGCGATGACGACGACCCGCCGCTCCTTGCGACGGGAAACAATCTCGTTCTCGGCGAGTTCACCAGTCTTGATCATGCGGCCATCCCGCGCGTGCTTCCGGCTTTCGGGGCGCAACGATAAAGGCTAGAACGCCGTCCAGCCACGTCGAGGGCCAGTATCCCCTTGAGACAAGGACAATTCCATGACCGCCATTGTCGACATCATTGGTCGCGAGATTCTGGACAGCCGGGGCAATCCCACCGTCGAGGTGGATGTCGTGCTGGAGGACGGCTCGCTGGGCCGCGCGGGCGTGCCCTCGGGCGCCTCCACCGGAGCGCACGAGGCCATCGAGCTGCGCGACGGCGACAAGAAGCGCTACCTCGGCAAGGGCGTGCGAAAGGCGGTCGATGCCGTCAACGGCGAGATCTTCGATGCGCTGTCCGGCATGGATGCGCGCGAGCAGCGCCGCATCGACGATGCCCTGATCAAGCTCGACGGCACCCCCAACAAGGGGCGCCTCGGCGCCAACGCCATCCTCGGCGTGTCGCTGGCGGTGGCCAAGGCGGCCGCAGAAGCGAGCGATCTGCCGCTCTATCGCTATCTCGGGGGCGCCAATGCGCACCTCCTCCCCGTGCCCATGATGAACATCATCAACGGCGGGGCTCATGCCGACAACCCCATCGACATTCAGGAGTTCATGATCATGCCGGTGGGGGCCGCCTCGTGCGCGGACGCCGTGCGCATGGGCTCGGAAATCTTCCACACCCTGCGCAAGGGTCTGAAGGACGCGGGCCACTCGACCAACGTCGGCGACGAAGGCGGCTTCGCGCCCAACCTCAAGTCGGCAGAGGAGGCGCTTTCCTTCATCATGAAGTCGATCGAGGGCGCGGGCTACAAGCCGGGCGATGAAGTCGCGCTCGCACTCGATTGTGCGGCGACCGAGTTCTTCAAGGGCGGCAAGTATCAGATGGAGGGCGAGGGGAAGGCTCTCGACTCCGGCGGCATGACCAAGTACCTCGCCAATCTGGTTGCGCGTTTTCCGATCGTGTCGATCGAGGACGGCATGGCCGAGGACGACTGGCAGGGCTGGAAGGCGCTCACCGAAGCGCTGGGCGGCAAATGCCAGCTGGTGGGGGACGATCTGTTCGTCACCAACACGCAGCGCCTGGGTCAGGGCATCGAGCAGAAAATCGCCAACTCGATCCTGGTCAAGGTCAACCAGATCGGCTCGCTCACCGAGACGCTCGAAGCCGTTGCCCTGGCGCAGCGCTCCGCCTACACGGCCGTGATCTCGCATCGCTCCGGCGAGACCGAGGACAACACCATCGCCGACATAGCGGTTGCCACCAACGCCGGGCAGATCAAGACCGGCTCGCTCTCGCGCTCCGATCGCATCGCCAAATACAACCAGCTGATCCGCATCGAGGAGGAGCTGGGCGACGAGGCGCGCTACGCGGGCAGAGGCGTGTTGCGGCGATAAGCGATAATCCCGCATTGCTCCACAACGGCTATGCCTTTTACGCCGGCTTAACGCCTTGCGCGTACCTTACGCCTCGTGTCCCGGTCGGACGCTCCGAGGTCTCGCGTCACACCCCAAGTACTTCCATGTACGATCGGCGCAAGAGCCCGCCGCGACAGATCCTGGTGTCGCTTTTCTGTCTATTTGCGCTGGGCTATTTCGCCTATCACGCCGTCGTCGGTAAGCGTGGCCTCGAGGCGAGGAGTTGATTGATCGAACGCTCCAGGCAGCTGGGGCCGCAGATCGAGCGCCTCGAGGCCATTCGCACCCGCCTGGAGCAGGAGGTGCGCCTGCTCGACGCCGCAGACCCCGACATCGTCGAGGAACTGGCCATCGAGCTGCTGGGCTTCGTGCGCCCCGGCGACCGCGTGGTCGTCCTGCCCGCGGAAGCACCCGAGGCAGCGCTGGCGCAGCCGCCCGCAAGCCGTTAGCCGCAGCCGCAATGCAGGCATAACCCCGGCTGGCCTTGCCAGGGGGTTTCCTATACGGTTTTGTGCGTCGAACCCCAATTACCACAAAGGTCGAGTGCTCCCCTGATGTCCCGCCCCAACGGTCAGCAGACGGTCCCCGCCTTCAGTCGCAACGAAGAGCTCGCGGCCTATCGGCAGATGTTGCTCATACGCCGCTTCGAGGAGAAGGCCGCCCAGCTCTACGGCATGGGGCTGATCGGCGGGTTCTGCCACCTCTACATCGGCCAGGAGGCCGTGGTGGTCGGCATGCAGATGGCGGTGCAGGAGGGCGATCAGGTCATTACAACCTATCGCGACCACGGCCACATGCTGGCCACGGGGATGGATCCCAAGGGCGTAATGGCCGAGCTGACGGGACGTAGCGGCGGCTACTCCCGGGGCAAGGGCGGCTCGATGCACATGTTCTCCAAGGAGAAGAATTTCTACGGGGGACATGGCATCGTCGGCGCCAACGTGCCGCTGGGAGCGGGGATTGCCTTCGCCAACCGCTACCGCGGCAACGGGGCAGTGTGTCTCACCTACTTCGGCGACGGCGCCGCCAACCAGGGCCAGGTCTACGAAAGCTTCAACATGGCCAAGCTGTGGAAGCTGCCCGTGGTGTTCATCATCGAGAACAACAAATACGCCATGGGCACCTCGGTGGAACGCTCGGCCGCCACGACCATCTTCGCCCAGCGCGGCCGCTCCTTCGACATCCCCGGCGAGCAGGTCGACGGCATGGACGTGCGGGCCGTGAAGGCGACTGGCGCACGCGTCGTGCAGGCGGTACGCGAAGGCGGCGGCCCCTATATCCTGGAGATGCTCACCTACCGCTACCGTGGCCACTCGATGTCGGACCCCGCGAAGTACCGCTCGCGCGAGGAAGTGCAGAAGATGCGCGAGGAACATGATCCCATCGAGCAGGTGCGCCGGCGTTTGCTGGACGGGCTGGTCTCGGAGGACGAGCTCAAGTCGATCGATGCAGAGGTGCGCGGCATCGTCAACGGCGCGGCGGAGTTCGCCCAGAGCGACGCCGAGCCGGCCGAGAGCGAACTGTGGACCGACGTGCTGATACCGGCGTGAATGGAAGAAGATTGCAGGTTGGGTCGAGCGTCCGCGATGACCCAACACGACGGAGTGCGCGAATGGCGTTGGGTCTGCGCTTGGCTTGACCCAACCTACGCAAGACAAAGAGACCCGAGGAAATGCCGACCGAGATCCTGATGCCCGCGCTGTCGCCCACCATGGAGGAGGGCAAGCTCGCCAAGTGGCTGGTCGAGGAAGGCCAGACCATCAAGGCCGGCGACGTCATCGCCGAGATCGAGACCGACAAGGCCACCATGGAGGTGGAGGCCTCCGACGAGGGCAAGGTGTCGAAGCTGCTGATCCCCGCCGGTACCGAGGGCGTCAAGGTCAACACGCCGATCGCGGTGCTCGATGGGGATGGCGCCGCACCGGCCAAGACTTCCGGGCCGCCGCCTTCATCTTCCGCCAAACCGTCTGCTCCGTCTCCGACCGTCTCGCCGGCTCCGCGGGTGTCGGCGACGCCCGCGCCCCGCGCTGCCGAGCCCGAAATCGCGCCCGGCGCTGAGACCGTCAACCAGACCATGCGCGAGGCGCTGCGCGACGCCATGGCCGAGGAAATGCGGCGTGACCCCAACGTATTCCTGATGGGCGAGGAGGTGGCGCAGTACCAGGGTGCCTACAAGATCAGCCAGGGCCTGCTGGAGGAGTTCGGCGACAAACGCGTGATCGACACGCCTATCACCGAGCAGGGCTTCGCGGGCATCGGCGTCGGCGCGGCCATGGCGGGCTTGCGGCCGATCGTGGAGTTCATGACCTGGAACTTCGCCATGCAGGCGATCGACCAGATCGTCAACTCGGCGGCCAAGACGCTCTACATGTCGGGCGGGCAGATGGGTTGCCCGATCGTTTTCCGTGGGCCCAATGGCGCGGCGGCCCGAGTCGCTGCCCAGCACAGCCAGTGCTACTCGGCCTGGTATGCGCACGTGCCGGGCCTGAAGGTGGTGGCGCCCTCCAATCCGGCCGACGCCAAGGGCCTGCTCAAATCCGCCATCCGCGATCCCAATCCCGTGCTGGTGCTGGAGAACGAGATCCTCTACGGCGCGCACGGTCCGGTGCCCAAGGGCGAGTGGATCGTGCCGATCGGCAAGGCCCGCATTGCCCGGGTCGGGACGCAGGTGACCATCGTGTCGTTCGCGCGCGGCATGATCTATGCCCTCGACGCCGCGGAAAAGCTGGCCGAGGAAGGCATCGACGCGGAGGTGATCGACTTGCGCTCGCTTCGTCCGCTCGACCTCGCGACCATCATCGAATCGGTGAAGAAGACCAACCGGCTGGTGACGGTGGAGGAGGCGTGGCCCGTGTGCTCGGTGGGCTCCGAGATCTGCGCGCAGGTGGCCATCCAGGCCTTCGACTATCTCGATGCCCCGCCCGCGAAAGTGTCCGGCGCCGATGTGCCGATGCCCTACGCCGCCAACCTCGAGCGCCTCGCCCTGCCGACCGTCGCGCACGTCGTCGAGGCGGTGAAGGCGGTGATGTACGCGTGAGTGCCATGGCTCACATGTTCCACGGCACCTGCCACTGCGGCGCGATCCGCGGGATGTTGCACGCCACCAAGCCGGCGGCGGAGCTGCAGGTACGCAGCTGCCAGTGCTCGTTCTGCACGCGACACGGAGCGATGACGGTGTCGGATCCGGCGGGCAAGGCCACCTTCGAGATCGAGCGCGCGGCGCTGGCGTCCTACCGGTTCGGCACGCGCACGGGAACGAGCCTGATCTGCAGCCGGTGCGGGATGTACGCAGGGGTAATCGTGGAGGATGGCGGGCAGACGTGGTCGGCGTTCAACGTGCGCGGCCTGGCCATACCCGAGTTCGCCGGCCGCGTCGCGGAACCGGTGGTGTACGACGGCGAGACGCCGGAAGCGCGCATCGCCCGCCGCAAGTCAAAGTGGACGCCGACGGAGATGGTATGGCGGGGGGCGGACCCCTCGCGCTAACGTGGAGAGCGGCAGAGTCGCAATCCGTAGGTTGGGTCGAGCGTCAGCGATGACCCAACACAAGTTAGAGGTCTTGACCGTGTTGGGTCTGCGCTTTGCTTGACCCAACCTACGCCGAAGAGAAGTCCGTATGCCGACCGAGATCCTGATGCCCGCGCTGTCGCCCACCATGGAGGAGGGCAAGCTCGCCAAGTGGCTGGTCAAGGAAGGCCAGACCATCAAGGCGGGCGACATCATCGCCGAGATCGAGACCGACAAGGCCACCATGGAGGTGGAGGCCTCGGACGAGGGCAAGCTCGGCAAGATCCTGGTGGCCGAAGGGACCGAGGGGGTGAAGGTCAACACCCCCATCGCCACGCTGCTGGCCGAGGGTGAGAGCGCCGGCGCGGCTGCTGCGTCCAAAGCCCCGGCGCCCAAGGCAGCCACACCCAAGGCTCCTTCGCCCCAGCCCTCGCCGCAGAGTGCGGGCGCGGCGCCCGCGGTACGGGCCTCGTCTTCTCCTGCCGGTCGCCCGGCCGGTTCCCCTTCCCCAAGCGGGGCGGGACCGGGAATGGGAGCAGCCCCACGCGCTGCTGCTCCGGCCGCGAACGGTCATGGCCGCATCTTCGCGTCGCCCCTGGCGCGCAGGCTGGCGCGGGAGCTAGGCGTTGACGTCGGCGTGCTGAAGGGCTCGGGTCCGCGCGGGCGCATCATTCGGCGCGACGTGGAATCCGCGATGAAGGATGGCGGCGCGCAGCTGCGGGGCAAGTCCGGCACGGCCGTCGCCGCGGTGGCGAGCGCCGGGACCCCGGCGCTCGCACAAGGCATGCCCGACGACAAGATCCTGGCTCTCTATGAGAAGGGCTCCTACGACGTCATCCCGCACGACGGCATGCGCAAGGTCATCGCGCAGCGCCTCACGCTGTCGAAGCAGACGATCCCGCACTTCTATCTGACCGTCGAATGCCGCATCGATGAGCTGCTGCGGGCGCGGGAGCGCATGAACGCCACGGCGCCCAAGGATGGCCCGCGTGCGTTCAAGCTTTCCGTCAATGACTTCGTGATCAAGGCGCTGGGATTGGCGCTGACGCAGGTGCCTGCTGCCAACGTCACGTGGACGGAAGCCGGCACGCTGCGCCACAAGTATGCCGACGTGGGCGTGGCTGTGGCCGTCGAAGGCGGACTGTTCACGCCCATCATCCGTCACGCGGAGCTGAAATCGCTGTCCGAAATCTCCAACGAGATGAGGGACCTGGCCGAGCGCGCCCGCAAGCGGCGGCTGGCGCCGCACGAGTATCAAGGCGGCACCACCTCGATCTCGAACCTCGGGATGTACGGCATCAAGAGCTTCGAGGCGGTGATCAATCCGCCTCACGCCACCATCCTGGCCGTCGGTGCCGGAGCGAAGGGGCCCATCGTCGCCGGCGACAGGATCGAGGTGGGCACCTTGATGTCCTGCACGCTGTCCGGCGACCATCGGGTGGTGGATGGTGCGGTTGGGGCCGAGCTGCTCAATGCCGTCAAGATGCTCCTCGAGGAGCCCGTGCGGATGCTGGTGTAGCCGGCAGACGAGGCGAGAAACCTACGTTTGCTTCGTCTGTGGCGATATGGCCACCGCGGCGCTTCATCCACAGAATCAGCGCAATTGTGTTGCAAAAGTCCCGCAGTAATGCTTGCCGAAAGCTTGCTGGTGCTGGAAATGGGGAATAAGACTCGGCCCAGGCGGCAAAAAAGTAAGCACGCGGCGTAAGCGCGACGGCCATAAACTTACTCGGGGGTGTTGCTCATGTCTTTCATCAACCGCGCCGCGGCAACGACGCTGCTGCTCGCCAGCGTAGCGCTGGCAGGGTGCGCCGGCGAAGGCGGCATGGAGAATTTCTTCACCACCGGCTCGCTCGGCTCCCAGTCCGCCGCAGCCGAGTCCAAGGTCGATCCGGCGTGCGTGACGCTCGCCTCGCGCATCGAGGCCCTGCGCAAGGAGGGGGTTGCCGAGAAGATCGAGAAGGCGGCCGCCAAGAAATACAAGATGACGCAGGCGGACTTGGCCAAGGCCGATCAGCTCACCAAGGCCAACAACGACTTCCAGTTCCGCTGCTCGACGATCATGCCGAAGTCGGCCTCCGTGTCCGAGCCGCCGCCCGCTCCAGTGCCGCCGCCGGACGTTGCGCCGAAAGCGAAGGCAAAGCCGAAAGCGGCCAGCGCCGCTTCAGCTGCCGCGCCGCAGAACTAACCGTTTCGCCGAGGGCGAGCGGCGTGGGCGCTTTCACGGAAGGCCGGCGGCGCGCTCGCGCATTGCCGGCCGATTTGTTTTCCCCGGGGTGTCGGCGCGCATCTATGGATGGGCTGACGGTACAATCCGCGGGGCCTACTTTCGGACACGGCCTTGTGCTGCTGCAAACCAGTCACAGTGCGGCTGCGCCCGGTTGAAAACGTTGCAGCATTGTGGTTCGTAGGGTCCAGCGGCGCATGGAGCGAGAGAAGGGGGCATCGGTGGCTGCCACGATGTCGAGGACAGTCGGATTTCTAGCCGCGATGGTCGCCATCGCCGCGCTGGGCGGTTGCGCAGACGGCGACGGCTATGGCGGCGATCCGGGGGCGGCACCACTGGCGTCCGGGCAGAGCTGCGGCACGATCAGGCAACAGCTCGACGCGCTGGACAGGAAGGGCACCCAGGGCAAGGTGGAGGCTGCGAGCGCCGGCAAGAAGCTCGCTCCCAAGGACAAGGCCGACGTCGACCAATACAACACGTTGCTCAACCAGTACCTGGGCGCGCGCTGCCACGCCTGAGCCGAGCTGACCGACCACGTCATCGGCTTTGCGCTGAGGCGACGAAACGGGTTGAATGAGGGGGCCTCGGGATCGTCCGGGGCCTCATGGCGTTTGTGGCCATGCGTCGCGGCAAGAGCACCCCCTCCCATGGCTGACCAGAGCTTCGACATCATCGTCATCGGCGCCGGACCCGGCGGCTACGTCGCGGCGATCCGCGCCAGCCAGCTCGGGTTCAAGACGGCCATCGTCGAGCGCGATTACCTGGGCGGCATCTGCCTCAACTGGGGCTGCATCCCGACCAAGGCGCTGCTGCGTTCGGCCGAGATCTTCCATTACATGCAGCACGCCAAGGACTATGGCCTCAGGGCCGAGAACGTCGGCTTCGATGCCAAGGCCGTGGTGGAGCGCTCGCGCAAGGTCGCCGGGCGGCTCAACAATGGCGTCGGCTTCCTGCTGAAGAAGAACAAGATTGCCGTGATCTGGGGCGAGGCAACCATCGAGGCTCCGGGCAAGCTTACGGTCAAGGCATCCAAGAGCGAGGCGCCCAAGGGCGCGCTGCCGCCCGGTGCCTATCAAGCCAAGCACATCATCGTCGCGACGGGCGCGCGACCGCGCGTGCTGCCCGGTCTCGAGCCCGACAAGAAGCTGGTGTGGACCTACTTCGAGGCGATGGTGCCGCCACAGGTGCCGAAATCGCTGCTCGTCGTGGGCTCGGGCGCCATCGGCATCGAGTTCGCCTCATTCTTCCGTACGTTGGGCTCCGAGGTCACTGTGGTCGAGGTGCTGCCGCAGATCCTGCCCGTGGAGGACGCGGAGATCGCCGCCTTCGCCCGCAAGAGCCTCGAGCGGCAGGGCATCAAGATTCTCACCGGCGCCAAGGTAGCGAAGCTCGAACGCCTGGCCGACGGCGTCACCGCTACCATCGACGACGGCAAGGGCGCCACGCAGACGCTGACCGTCGATCGCGTCATCTCCGCCGTGGGCGTGGTCGGCAACATCGAGAACCTCGGGCTCGAGAAGCTGGGCGTGAAGACCGAGCGCAGCACCATCGCCATCGACGGCCACGGCCGCACCAGCGTGCCCGGCATCTACGCCATCGGCGACGTCGCGGGGCCGCCTATGCTGGCGCACAAGGGCGAGCACGAGGGCGTCGTCTGCGTGGAGGCCATCAAGGGGCTGAACCCGCATCCCCTCGACAAGCTGAAGATACCCGGCTGCACCTACTGCAATCCCCAGATCGCCAGCGTCGGTCTCACGGAGGCCGCGGCCAAGGCTCAGGGGCGCGAGATCAAGGTCGGCCGCTTCCCGTTCGTCGGCAACGGCAAGGCGATAGCGCTCGGCGAGGATCAGGGGCTGGTCAAGACCATCTTCGACGCCAAGACCGGCCAGCTGCTCGGCGCGCACATGGTGGGGGCCGAGGTGACCGAGCTGATCCAGGGTTTCGTCATCGCCATGCAGCTCGAGACCACCGAGGAGGACCTGATGCACACGGTCTTCCCGCACCCCACGCTGTCCGAGATGATGCACGAGAGCGTGCTCGACGCCTTCGGCCGCGCCATCCACGTGTGAGGGCTAGGTTGTTGCTGGCAGGCGGGCGCCGGCGAAAGACCGGCGCCCCATTCTCAGCGGGAGATGACCGCTTACTGCGTGCTGGATGGCGGGCGGGCGTCCACGATGTAAAGCTTGGTGCCGGCGCGGAAGATAATGGCGCCGTCCGAGATTTCCTTGGCGCCCAGCTTCGCGATCTGTGCGGAGGCGTCGCCCTTCGCCGTTCCCTTGGCGATCTTGAAGTCCTTCATGTCGACGTAAATGCCCTCGTTGCTGGCGAGCTGCCCGATGGCATTATCCGAGCCCGAACTCCAATTGTCGTTAAAGCTCCTCATCAAAGGTGAGTTCTGCCACTGGGCGACGGCCGAGCCGGCAGTGATGCCGATCGCGGCGGCGGCTGCGATGGTCAGCAAAGTACGCTGTGATGACATGACGGTTCTCCTGATTGGGACGCCGAAGCGCCTTCAGACCTTCACTCGGATGGTTGGGTGGGTCGTCTCTTACCTAGGCCCGCGATTGCAGGAGGGATATCAGCGGAAACCCTCCATAGCGGGATAGAAACACCTGACGCGCGCGTCCTGGCAGGCGGAACCTTCCCGTGGATTCTCGCTCCATCGCAGCGAGACGATAGCGCTGCCCTGCTCTGGATCACGCTTCGCCGTCGGGAGGGATGCCTCGACGATGCTGCGAGAGCAGGCGAGCCAAGGAAGCTTGACCTTGGGCGATATCATCGATTGTGACGCGCGAGGTCGCGGAGAGCCGGTGACCCGCCATCACTCCGTGTGCAGGGTCGTGTCGGCGCGGCGCGACCTGCGCGACCAGTCGGATGCGAACTGATAGTAGGCGACCGCGTCGGCGATCAGCTCCGGGCTCAAGTCCGCGTTCTTCTCCGAGGTCAGCCCTTTGTAGCCCTCGACCGTTTGCTTCGGGCCGAGCACGAGCGTCGTGCCGCCGCGCACCAGCGCGACCTTCTGGTAGTTGCCGATGAACGCGCGGGGTTCCGCGCCGGGATCATGCAGCACGTCCCGGCCGTAGAACCGGCTCACGTAGCTGGTGTTGAGAAGTCCCAGCAGCACGGGGACCACGTCGATCTGGCTGGCGAGCTTGTCGTAGGTGCCGGGGTTGATGAACCCGGGCGCATAGAAGATCAGGGGGATATGGTAGTTCGTGGGATCGAGCTCGACCTTTCCCGCCGTGCCCGAGGTGTGATCGGCGACGAACACGAAGACGGTATCCTTGAACCACGGCTTGCTCTTCGCCGCCTCGACCAGGCGTCCGACCGCGTAGTCGGCGTACTTTACGCCGCCGAGGCGTCCGCCCTTGGAGAATATGTCGAGGACCCCGCTCGGATAGGTGAAGGGGCGATGGTTCGACGTCGTCATGACGAGCTGGAAGAAGGGCTTGCCGGCCGCATGCGACTTGTCGGCCTCCTTCAGCGAGCGCGCAAACAGGTCCTCGTCCGATACGCCCCAGGCGTTCTCGAACCGGACCTCGTCCTTGCCGAGCAGCGTCCGGTCGATCACCTCGAAGCCGTTGCCGGTGTAGAACACGTTCATGTTGTCGAAGTAGCCGTAGCCGCCGTAGAGGAAGCGCGTGTCGTAGCCGCGGTCGCGCAGCACGTCGCCGACGGTGAACAGCCCGCCGTTACCCGGCCGGCGTCAGGATCGACTGTCCGGGGGTGGGTGGCACCGACAGGGTGAGAGCCTCGAGGCCCCGGACCGTCCGGTTGCCGGTCGCAAGCAGGTTCGTGAACAGCAGGCCCTCGCCGGCAAGCCGGTCGAGATTCGGCGTCACGCCGTTATCGTTGCCGAAACGCCCCATGTAGTTCGCGCTCATGCTCTCCATGGAGATCAGCATGACGTTCTTGCGCAGCATGGGTCCGCTGCGCTTGACGATGCGGGTCAGGTGATCGCCGGGGGGCACCGAGAACGCCGTATCCTTCTCGCTCAGGAGCCGATCGATGCGCCCGTCGACCGCGCTGTCATCGAGGGTCTTGTAGAAGCGCCGGTATTCGATCTCGTTGTTGAAGAAGGCGTGGAAAAGGGCCCAGATGCCGTTGAGGGAGAGCTCCTTGCCGTAGGCGTTGGTGGTGCCGTAGGCGAGCGACGTAGGCGTGACGGCGACCAGCACCACGGGCAGCGCCAGGGCGGCAAGGCCAGGCACCAACCTGCGCGACAACGCGACATGATCGAGCGGCGGAAAGAGCCAGCGCCGGGTCAAGTAGGCGATCGCGGCGGTGGCGGCGACAAGGGCAGCGACCAGCTTGCCCACGGGGTAGGACTGCGTGATGTTGCCGATCACCTCGTTGGTATAGACGAGGTAGTCGACGGCGATGAAGTTGAACCGCGTCGCGAACTCGGTCCAGAACAGGTGCTCGGCCACCGCCGAGAACAGGCACACGAAGACGAAGACCGCGAGGCCGGGGAGCGTCGCCCATCGATCGAGGCGGTCTCCCATCCGCGAGCGCGGCATGGCGAGCCACCAGAGCACGGCAGGCACTGCGAAGACTGTGAATACGACCAGATCGAACCAGGCGCCGACCAGAAATGGCGCGACATAGCCGAAGGCGTCGTCGGCATAGTCAGTGCCGGCGCGGTAAGCCAGCGTCAGTCGGACCAAGAGTTGCGTGACGAGGAACACCGCCGCGAACGGTAGAAGCCGGCGCAGGAGGGCGCGGATGGCCGGGGCGACTGTTCCGGCCTCGGGCTTGGCGGTCGCAGCCGTCATGGAGCGGGCGCCGTGCAGTCGATCGAGACCGCCTTGGTCGCGCTGACGGGGGTCGCGAGCTGGGCGAACGCCTTGGCGAGGCGCTCGGCCTCGTCGTTACCGGTCGTCTTGGGATTTCCGATGTGGGCCTTGCACGATTTCGGCGCGCCCTCGGCGAACTTCACGGGATTGGTCTTGGCGGGCAGAAAGGCGATGTAGAAGGCCGGGTCTTGTACAACGTAGGCGAAGCCCTTGGCCTTCTCCGGGACCGGCTGTGCGAACGGCACGGTGAAATTGAGCGACAGGGCGCCATCCTTGTGCTCGGCCCAGTAGTCCTTCACCTCGCCGACCTTCACGTCCTGCCCGTCGAGCACCGGATAGGTGAAATAGGCGAACTCCTTGAGTCCATCGATGTTGACCTTGGCGAGCTCCGACAGCTCCTCGCGATCGTAGATGCCGTCCTTGTTCTTATCGAGCCCCTCGATGGCCATCGCCGTATAGAACTCGTCGAACGTCCATCGGTGCTGCAGCCCGGTGAAGGCGCCGTTGTCGTACAGAACGGTGGTCTCGACCGTGATCCACACGTGCGGATGGGCCGCGGCCGGCGCCGCGAGCGCGGCGAGGAACGCCGCTGCCAGCGCTACGCCGCCGAGAGAGCGCCTGGGTGCGATCGGCATGTGCATCGACCTCGCGTCAACCACCTGGGCGCGGCTCCACCTTCTCTGCGTCGAGGCTGTAGCCGGCATCGGCCAGGCCGGTGAAGGTGGGCGTGACCTTGAGTGTGCCAGTGACCCACACTGGATCGAAGGTTCCCTTCACGTCGAAGCCCTGCTCGACCTTCACATAGATGATCTGGTTGGCCGGGGGAGGCGGCACGTGGATGCAGGCTCCGACGAACGGCACCAGCAGAAAGTCCGTGACCCGAGTCGAATCGAAGTTGAGCGGCACGACGTACCCGCCGATGTGCACGCGCTTGCCGCCGAGGCTGTCCACGACGAGCGGCGGCGTGGCGCTGGTTCGCGAAGGCGTCGACATCCAGCGGCCTTCGGACTGCGGCGGCGGAGCGGGGCTGCCGTCGTCGGGTCCGCCGAGCTTGCCGATGTCGACGGGGCCCCTGCCGGAAAGGAACGACTTCGGGGGTTTGGGAGGCGCCGGTGGGACCAGCTGGTGCCATTGCAGCTCCAGGGGCGCCTCGACCGCCTGCAGCGCGCCCGGGTTGCTCCAGGCAATGAGAAGGCCAAGGCTCGCCAGCAGGACCGCCTCGCGTCGTCTCACGACCATGGTGAAGCCCCTCCTCATGTTCTGACCGTCATGCCGTCCGCCAGCGACAGGCGATAGGCACGCAGTGCAGGCAGAAGCCCGGCCAGACAGCCGGCAATCGCGATCATCCCCAGCGTGACCAGCTCGCCAGCCTTGGGCGACTCGATCGGCAGGTGCAGACCGTACGCCGTGTCGACGTAGGGCTGCAGCACCAATAAGGCGGCGTAAAGGAGAACGACGCCCAGTGCAATGCCGGCCACCGTCAGCACGCCCGCCTCCGCCATCAACAATCCGAGAACCGTGCGCGGGCGCGCGCCCACCGAGCGCAGGATGGCCATCTCTCGGCGGCGCTCATTGAGCGTCGTCAATATCATCGTCACCATCCCGAGCAGGGCCGTCGCCACCACCATCGCCGAGACCGCCTTGAGCGCCGTCTCGGCCGTGCCGACCAATCCCCACAGCTCCTGCAGGGCAGCCCCGGGCAGGATCGCCGTCAGCGGCTCCTCCCGGTACTCGTTGATGAAGCGCTGCACGCGAAAGGTGGCGAGCTTCGACTTCAGGCCCAGCAGGGCGGCCGTGATCGCCTTCGGCTTGAGGTCCATCTCGCGCACCTCGGCGGCCGAGACGGATTGCCCGGGGATGCGGCCGCCGCTCTGCCAGTCGACGTGGATCGCCTCGATCGCCTCCAGGCTCACGTGGACGGTGCGGTCGACGGGTGTGCCGGTCTTGGCGAGGACGCCCGAGACGCGGAACGGCTTGTCGTCGTGCGCGACGAAGGAGACAGCGCCCAGGCCGTGCGACACGACGATCGGGTCGCCGACCTTGTAGCCGAGCGCCGCTGCCACATCGGCGCCGACCACCGCATCGAACAGGTCGGCGAAAGGCGCGCCGGAGGCGAACACGAGCCCGTTCGCCTGGCGATATTTGTAGTGCTTGAAGTAGTCGGGCGTGGTGCCGAGCACGCGGAACCCGCGATGGCTGTCGCCGAGCGAAAGCGGCACGACCCAGTCGATCTCGGGGCGGGAGGCGATGGCTTGGAAGCTCGGCCAGGTGATGTTGTTGGTGGCGTTGCCGATGCGAAAGACGGCGTAGAGCAGAAGCTGAATACTGCCGCTGCGGGCGCCGACGATGAGATCGGTGCCCGAGATGGTGTCGGCGAAGCTCTGCCGGGCGCCGGCGCGCACCTTCTCGACGCCGAGCAGCAGCATGATGCTGACGGCGATGGCGAACACGGTGAGCGTGGCGGTCAGCCAGCGGTTGCGGAGCGACTGAAGGGCAAGACGCAGGACGATCACGGTCTGGCCCCCTGCGCATCTGCTCCCTGGCGGCAGACGGCGATCTCGTCGAGCCGCATCACCTGGTCGAAGCGCGGGGCCAGGCTCTCGTCATGACTGACCATGACAAGGGTCGCGCCGGCCTGCGCCGTTTCGGTGAAAAGCAGGTCGAGGAAGGCGGCCTGCCGGTTGCGGTCGAGCGCGGAGGTCGGCTCGTCCGCCACGACCAGCTCCGGCGAGCCGATCAGCGCGCGGGCGGCGGCGACGCGCTGCTGCTGGCCGACGCTCAGGTTGGCGGCAGTCGGGCCGCGCGTCAGGTTCGGCTCCAGCCCGAGGCGCGTCAGCAGACGCACGGCCTCGTCCTCGGCCGGTCCCTTGGCCGTCGCGCGCTTGCGCCTGTTGGGGGCGAAGCTCAACGGCAGCAGCACGTTGTCGATGACCGTGCCGTAGGGCAGCAGGTTGAAGATCTGGAAGATGATGCCGAAGTGCTCGGCGCGGAAGCCGTCGCGGGCCGAGGCAGCCAGCTTGGTGATGTCGGTGCCGAGGATCTCGATGCGTCCCGACTGGGGCGCGACGATGCCGCAAATCAGGCTGAGGAACGTCGACTTGCCGCTGCCCGATGGGCCGATCAGCAGGATGCGCTTGGCCCTCGGCAGGGCGAAGCCCTCGACCGAGAGCGAGAAGGCATTGCGCCCAGGCCATGCGAACTGCACGCCCGCCATCGCGATGACGTCCAGCGTCCCGGTGCGCGGACTGGCGGTTGCTGCAGTCATCACATTCGTTCGCGGGCTCAGATCATGCCGGCGAGACTAAGGGTGGGGCTGGCGCGTGTAACCTCGAATTTGCTCTGCCCCTTGGGCGTGATGACGTTGACGGTCAGCTTCTCGGCGCCGGCGAACGCGCGGAAATAGCCGAAATCGATCGCCGTCATGTTGCCCGGGCTCGCGCACTCCAGCGCGTACTCGGCGTGGAATTCGGAATGCCCGCCACCTTTGTCGGCAGCCTTGCCGCTCTCCGCGGCCTTGGCGTCGTGGTCATGATCGCCCGTTTCGACCTCCACCTTGGCCTCCGTGACGCGGCAAGCGGCAGAGGCCGGCAGGCCGAAGAGAGACAGGGGAGCCTGCAGCTGTGTCGTTGCCTTCTCGACGGCCGCCTTCTCCGTGCGCGACTTGGCCGCGTGCTCGAAGCCGACGATGTCCGCCCCGGGCACTTCGAGCTCCATGGTCACCTTGGAGCCTTCTATGGCGATGTTGAGCGTGCCGCGCCCATGCTCGTGGGCGCCCAGCTCCCGGTGGCCCTCGGCGGCAAACGATTGGGTGGCAGCGGCGAGGAAAAACAGCGCAACGAGATGCTCGGCCCTGGCTCCCATCATCCTCACTCCATCAGAGTTTGCAGCGCTCTCCCCACTACGGCGTGCGGAGAAGGGACAAGCTCGCTTCCGCTGCCAGAACGTCCTCCAGCGCGGCAGATCGATCGGCTGCCCGGCTCTCAGGACGCGTCCGCGTTCTTAGTACGTTATAACGTATCAATCAATGGCGGATCGATGGCGCTGGCTTTCTCGTGCCTGCGGGAAGTGAGGGTGCTTGGAGGTGCCACGCGTCGGCGTCATAGGCGCGCGCTGGCGGCTCAGCAGACCGGCGCCTGGCAATCCCCCGGCCTCTAGGTCTGGGCAACGAGGCTCTTCACCAGCCGTCGCACGTCGGCGAGGGCGTAGGGCTTGCTCAAACGCGGCACCCCCCGCAGGTGCTCGGGAAGCATCGTTCCGTCGGCATAGCCGGTCGCGAACGCAAACGGGATGTTGCGCGCCAACAGCTGGTCCGCGATGGGGGCGCTGGTGTCGCGCCCGAGGCTGACATCGACCAGGGCGGCATCGATGTCCTCGTTGAGGGCCAGCGATATCCCCTGCTCCAGGCAGCGCGCCGGTCCCACCACGTGATGGCCGTCGCCTTCCAAGTCTTCCTGCAGCTGCAGCGCGACCAGGGCCTCGTCCTCGACGACGAGGATGCGGCGGCCTTGACCCTTGGGAGGCTGAGCCGGCTCCGGCGCGGCCTCTGCGTCGCGTCGATCCGGATCCAAGGCAGGTGCCGGGGCGTTCTGCTGCATCTCGAATGGTCCCTGCAGTGTGTAGATGAGTCCGGCGGGCTGGAAGTCGCAGGTTGCAACGCCGCTGACGTCGCCGGCCGCCTCCTGCAGAACGGTCAGGCCGAATCCCTTCGCCGTGGGCTCGCTGACGGCCGGGCCGCCCTCTTCCTGCCAGACGAGGCGGAGCAGCCCGGGAGCGTCTCCTTCGATCCGCGACCAGGACACCTTCACGCGACCCGTCGAGCTCGAGAGAGCGCCATGCTTGACGGCATTCGTCGCCAGCTCGTGCAGGATCAGCGCCAGGGATTGCGTCAGCTCAGGCACGATCCAGACGGGGCTGCCGTCGATCTGGACATTGGTCCCGGACCGGGATCGGAACGGCGACAAGGCTTCCGACGTCAGGTCGGCAAGGCTGGCCCGACCCCAGGCTCCGCGCCGCAGCAGCGTGTGGGCGCGCGACATCGCGCGGATGCGGCCGTCGAGCGCATCGACGAAGGCGGCGACCGAGGTGGCGCGATGGCTCGAAAGACGCGAGATCGCGCCGACGTTGCTCAGGATGTTCTTCACGCGGTGGTCGAGCTCGGCCATCAGCAGACGCTGCCGCTCCTCCGTGACCTTGCGCTCGGTGATGTCCAGGATGGTGCCGGTGACGCGCGCCGCATCGGCTCCGTTCTCGTGGACGGATTGCCCGCGGTCCAGCAGCCAGCGCACCTCGCCGTCGGCGCGGACGATCTTGAACTCGAGGTCGCGACGGCCCGTCTGTCCGCGATCGCCCCGCATGTGCTGTCGCACGGCCTCGCGGTGATCGGGATGCACGAAGCCGAGCGCGGTCTCCAATGACAGCTCCGCATCCTCCGCCAGGCCGACGATGCGCCGCAGATGGGGCGACCAATAGAACCGCCCGGCGCCGGCGTTGTAGTCGTAGGTGCCGAACTCCGCGGCCTCGCTGGCGAGCCGCAGGTGCTCCTCGCTCTGGCGCAGCTGTGTGGTCGACTCCTCGAGCGCCGCGGTGCGCTCCCGCACGCGCCGCTCGAGCTCCTGGTTCATGTTCTGCAGCTGACGCGTCTTGCGGAAGAGCTCGGCGAAGATCTTGACCTTGGCGCGCAGGATCTCCGGAATGACCGGGACCGGGACGTAGTCGACGCCGCCGATATCGTAGCCGCGGATGCGGTCGAGGTCGGAGAGATGGACCGCGGAGATGAAGATGATCGCGGTCTTCTCGTAGCGGGGGTGCTCGCGCAGCATGCGCGCCAGCTCGAAGCCGTCGAGGTCCGGCATGCACACGTCGACCAGGACGACCGCGACGTCGGTCTTGAGCAGGTGGGCAAGCGCTTCCTGGGCCGAGTTCGCCTTGATGAGGTTCTCCCCGAGCTCGCCCAGGATCACCTCGTAGCTCAAGAGCTTGGCCGGCTGGTCGTCGACCAGCAGGATGTTGACCGGCTCGTGCGCTCTCATTGGGAATTCTCCCGGCTCAGCGGTGCAGCCACATGCGCAGTGCGGCAAGCAGCTGCTCGGTGTTGACGGGCTTGGCCAGATAGTCGGACGCACCGGCGTCCACGCACTTCTCGCGATCGCCCTTCATGGCCTTGGCGGTCAGGGCGATGATCGGCAGACGCCGCAGCTTCGCGTCCTTGCGGATCTCCTGCATGGTCTGATAGCCGTCCATCTCGGGCATCATGATGTCCATCAGCACGATCGCCACCTCGGGCGTCGACTGCAGAATGGCGATCGCCTCCTTGCCGGTCGTGGCCGTCAGGACGTGCATGCCGCGGCGCTCGAGCACGCTGCTCAGCGCGAAGATGTTGCGCGCGTCGTCGTCGACGAGCAGCACGGTGCGGCCGACCAGGTCCTCGTCGGAGCGATGCAGCCGCTCGAGCAGCCGCTGCTTGGCCGGCGGCAGGTCGGATACCAACCGGTGCAGGAAGAGCGCGGTCTCGTCCAGGAGCCGTTCCGGCGACTCGACACCCTTCACCACCACGCTGCGCGCTATCGTGTGCAGCTGCGCATCTTCCTCGGCCGACAGCTCCCGCCCCGTGAAGACGACCACGGGAACGTCGGCGAGCTGCTCATCGTCGCGGATCTGCTCCAGCACCTCGAAGCCGGTCATGTCGGGCAGCCGGAGATCGAGCACGACGCAGTCGCAGCTGCGCTCGCGCAGCATGGAGAGTGCCTTGGCGCCGCTGTCGGCGGTGACGATGTCGATGTCGTCGTGGCCGAGCAGCTCGGTGATGCCGAAGCGCTCGGCGGCGTTGTCCTCCACCACCAGCAGACGTTTGCGGCGGGGCTCGGTGAAGTCCTTGATGCGCGCGAAAGCCGCCTGCAGGCCCTCCTGGCTGGCGGGCTTGGTGACGAAAGCGAAGGCGCCGCGCGCGAGGCCGTGCTGGCGGTCCTCCTCCAGGGTGACGATCTGCACGGGGATGTGGCGCGTGGCCGGGTTCTGCTTGAGCTGGCTGAGAACGGTCCAGCCCAGCATGTCCGGCAGGAACACGTCGAGCGAGACGGCGGTCGGATGGTAGTCGTTGGCCAGCGCCAGGGCATCGGCGCCGGTGGTCGCCAGCAGCACCTTGAAGCCGTTGTCGTGCGCAAGGTCGACCAGCACACGCCCGTAGTGCGGATCGTCCTCGACGATCAGGAGAACGATGTCCCCGGGTTTCAGGATGTCCCGGTCGTCGGCGATCTGCTCGACGGGACGGTCGGGGAGGCGATGATAGACGGGCGGCTCTGCGAGCTTGGGTGCGCTGCGGCCCGTCAGCGAGGCAATCGTGGGACCGGCGTACTTGAGCGGCAGATAGAGGGTGAAGGTGCTGCCCTCGCCGGGCGTGCTGCGCAGCTGGATCTCGCCGCCCAGCAGGCTGGCGAGCTCGCGGCTGATGGCGAGGCCCAGGCCGGTGCCGCCGTACTTGCGGCTGGTGCTCGCGTCGGCCTGCTGGAAGGCCTCGAAGATGATCTTCTGCTTCTCGGAGGAGATGCCGATGCCGGTGTCGGTGACCTCGAAGGCGACCACGGAGGCGGCTTTGCCCAGCGTCGGATGGTCGGCGCTCCAGCCCGTCGTCGCGCTGCGGATGTTGAGCCGCACGCCGCCGTGCTCGGTGAACTTGAAGGCGTTCGAGAGCAGGTTCTTGAGCACCTGCTGCAGGCGCTTGGAGTCGGTGACGATGCTGCGCGTGAGGTAGGTGTCGAGCTCCACGTCGAAGGAGAGGTGGCGCCGCTCGGCCTCGTGCCGGAAGGGACGCGCGACCGTCTCGAGCAGGTTGGTGAAGTAGATCTCCTCGGCATCGACCGAGACGGTGCCGGACTCGATCTTGGAGAGGTCGAGGATGTCGCTGATGAGGTTCAGCAGGTCGGTGCCGGCGGCGTGGATGGTGCGCGCGAACTCGACCTGCTTGTCGGTCAGATTGCGGTCGGGGTTGTCGGTGAGCTGCTGGCCCAGGATCAGGATGCTGTTGAGCGGCGTGCGCAGCTCGTGCGACATGTTGGCCAGGAACTCGGACTTGTACTTGGAGGTGAGCGACAGCTCGGTCGCCTTCTCCTCCAGCGCGCGCCGGGCCTGCTCGATCTCCTGGTTCTTGCGCTTCCACCTCGACGTTGTGCTCGGCCAGCTGCTGGGCCTTCTGCTCGAGCTCCTCGTTGGTCTGCTGCAGCTCCTTCTGCTGAGCCTGCAGCTCGCCGGCCAGCTGCTGCGACTGCTTGAGCAGTCCCTCCGTCTGCATCGTCGCCTCGATGCTGTTGAGCACGATGCCGATGCTGGTCGTCAGCTGCTCCAGGAACGTGAGGTGCGCGGGATCGAACTCGTGCAGCGAGGCGAGCTCGATCACGGCCTTGATCTGGTCCTCGAAGAGCGACCGGCAGGACGACGAGGCTGCGCGGCACGGCCTCGATGAGGCCGGTGCCGATCCGGACGGTGTCGGGCGGGATGTTGGTGACGTGGATGCGGCGCTTCTCGATCGCGCACTGGCCGATCAGGCCGTCGCCGAGGGTGAGGCGGCTCGGATGGCCGTTGCGGTGGTCGTCGGCGTACTTGGCGAGCAGCTTCAGGTGGGGCGTTCCCTCCGCCTCCGGCACCATCTGGTAGATGAGCCCCTGGTGCGCGTTGACCAGCGGCACCAGCTCGGACAGCAGCTTCGTTCCGACGGTCGCGAGGTCGCGCTGGCCCTGCAGCATGCTGGTGAAGCGCGCGAGGTTGGTCTTGAGCCAGTCCTGCTCGGTGTTGCTCTCGGTGGTGAGCCGCAGGTTGTCGATCATCGTGTTGATGTTGTCCTTCAGCTCCGCCACCTCGCCGCGGGCATCGACCTGGATCGATCGGGTCAGGTCGCCCTTGGTGACGGCGGTCGCCACCTCGGCGATGGCGCGCACCTGGTTGGTCAGGTTGGCGGCCAGCAGGTTGACGTTGCCGGTCAGGTCCTTCCAGGTGCCGGCCGCGCCGGGCACGTTGGCCTGGCCGCCGAGGCGGCCCTCGACGCCGACCTCGCGCGCCACCGTGGTCACCTGCTCGGCGAAGATGGCGAGCGTGCCGGTCATGTTGTTGATGGTCTCGGCCAGCGCCGCCACCTCGCCCTTCGACTTGACGGTGAGGTTCTGCTTGAGGTCGCCGTTGGCGACGGCGGTCACGACCTTGACGATGCCGCGCACCTGCTCGGTGAGGTTGGCGGCCATGACGTTGACGTTGTCGGTGAGGTCCTTCCAGGTGCCGGCGACGCCGGGCACCTGGGCCTGGCCGCCGAGCTCGCCTTCGGTGCCGACCTCGCGCGCGACGCGCGTCACCTCGGAGGCGAAGGCGTTGAGCTGGTCGACCATCGTGTTGATGGTGTTCTTGAGCTCGAGGATCTCGCCCTTCACGTCGACGGTGATCTTGCGGGAGAGGTCGCCGCGCGCCACGGCGGTGGTCACCTCGGCGATGTTGCGCACCTGGGTGGTGAGGTTGGCGGCGAGCAGGTTGACGTTGTCGGTGAGGTCCTTCCAGGTGCCGCCGACACCTGGGACGACGGCCTGACCGCCGAGGCGTCCGTCGGTGCCGACCTCGCGGGCGACGCGCGTCACCTCGGCGGCGAACGAGCGCAGCTGCTCGACCATCGTGTTGAGCGTCTCCTTGAGCAGGAGGATCTCGCCGCGCACGTCCACCGTGATCTTCTTGGAGAGATCGCCGCCGGCGATGGCGGTGGCGACCTCGGCGATGTTGCGCACCTGGGCGGTCAGGTTGCTGGCCATGAAGTTGACGTTGTCGGTGAGGTCCTTCCAGGTGCCGGCGACGCCTGACACCTGCGCCTGGCCGCCGAGCTTGCCTTCGGTGCCGACCTCGCGGGCGACGCGCGTCACCTCGGAGGCGAAGGCGTTGAGCTGATCGACCATGGTGTTGATGGTGTTCTTGAGCTCGAGGATCTCGCCCTTCACGTCGACGGTGATCTTGCGGGACAGGTCGCCGCGCGCCACGGCGGTCGTGACCTCGGCGATGTTGCGCACCTGGGCCGTCAGGTTGCCGGCCATGGAGTTGACGTTGTCGGTGAGGTCCTTCCAGGTGCCGGCGACGCCCGGCACGTTGGCCTGGCCGCCGAGCTTGCCCTCGGTGCCGACCTCGCGGGCGACGCGCGTCACCTCGCCGGCGAAGCGGTTCAGCTGATCGACCATGGTGTTCAGGGTCTCTTTCAGCTGCAGGATCTCGCCGCGCACGTCCACGGTGATCTTCTTGGAGAGGTCGCCGCCGGCGATGGCGGTCGCGACCTCCGCGATGTTGCGCATCTGGTCGGTGAGGTTGCCGGCCATGGAGTTGACGCTGTCGGTCAGGTCCTTCCAGGTGCCGGCGACGCCCGACACCTGCGCCTGGCCGCCGAGCTTGCCGTCGGTGCCGACCTCGCGCGCGACGCGCGTCACCTCGGCGGCGAAGGCATTGAGCTGGTCGACCATCGTGTTGATGGTCTCCTTCAGCTGCAGGATCTCGCCGCTGACGTTGACGGTGATCTTCTTCGACAGGTCGCCGCGCGCCACGGCGGTCGCGACGTCGGCGATGTTGCGCACCTGGCCGGTCAGGTTGCTGGCCATGGAGTTGACGCTGTCGGTCAGGTCCTTCCAGGTGCCGGCGACGCCGCGCACGACAGCCTGGCCGCCGAGCTTGCCCTCGGTGCCGACCTCGCGCGCGACACGCGTCACCTCGCCGGCAAACGCGTTGAGCTGGTCGACCATGGTGTTGATGGTCTCCTTGAGCTCCAGCACCTCGCCGCGCACGTCGACGGCGATCTTCTTGGATAGGTCGCCGTTGGCGATCGCGGTCGACACCTCGGCGATGTTGCGCACCTGGGTGGTGAGGTTGCTGGCCATGGAGTTGACGCTGTCGGTCAGGTCCTTCCAGGTGCCGGCGACGCCGCGCACGTCGGCCTGGCCGCCCAGCCGTCCTTCGGTGCCGACCTCGCGGGCGACGCGCGTCACCTCGGAGGCGAAGGCGTTGAGCTGATCGACCATCGTGTTGATGGTCTCCTTCAGCTGCAGGATCTCGCCGCTGACGTTGACGGTGATCTTCTTCGACAGGTCGCCGCCGGCGATGGCGGTGGCCACGTCGGCGATGTTGCGCACCTGGGCGGTCAGGTTGCTGGCCATGGAGTTGACGTTGTCGGTGAGGTCCTTCCAGGTGCCGGCGACGCCCGGCACGGCCGCCTGGCCGCCGAGGCGCCCTTCGGTGCCGACCTCGCGCGCGACGCGCGTCACCTCGGAGGCGAAGGCGTTGAGCTGGTCCACCATCGTGTTGATGGTGTTCTTGAGCTCGAGGATCTCGCCCTTCACGTCGACGGTGATCTTGCGCGAGAGGTCGCCACGCGCCACGGCGGTGGTCACCTCGGCGATGTTGCGCACCTGGGTGGTGAGGTTGGCGGCCAGCAGGTTGACGTTGTCGGTGAGGTCCTTCCAGGTGCCGGCGACGCCCGGCACGACGGCCTGGCCGCCCAGCCGCCCTTCGGTGCCGACCTCGCGGGCGACGCGCGTCACCTCGGCGGCGAACGAGCGCAGCTGGTCCACCATCGTGTTGATGGCTTCCTTGAGCTGCAGGATCTCGCCGCGCACGTCGACGGTGATCTTCTTCGACAGGTCGCCGTTGGCCACGGCGATGGTGACCTCGGAGATGTTGCGCACCTGGGCGGTGAGGTTGCTCGCCATCAAGTTGACGCTCTCGGTCAGCTCCTTCCAGACGCCGGTGACCTCGCGCACCTGCGCCTGGCCGCCGAGCTTGCCGTCGGTGCCGACCTCGCGCGCGACGCGCGTCACCTCGGAGGTGAACACGCTGAGCTGCTTGATCATGGTGTTGACGATCGTGGCCGAGCGCAGGAATTCGCCCTTCAGGGGGCGGCCATCGACATCCAGGCGCATGGTGACCAGCAGGTCGCCCTGGGCGACGGCCTCGATGGTGCGCGTCACCTCGGTGGTGGGCCACAGGAGGTCGTCCATCAGCGAGTTGACGGAATTCTCCATCTCCCCCCAGGCGCCCGCCGCCATGCCGAGACGAACGCGTTGCCGAGTGCGCCCCTCCTTGCCGACGACGAGGCCGACGTGATCGAGCTGTTGGGCGAAGCGCTGGTTGGTGGAGACGATGTCGTTGAAGGTGTCGGCGATCTTGCCGAGAATGCCGGTCGCTTCCGTCGGCATGCGCACCGAGAAGTCGCCCATCCGCATGGCCTGCAGGGCGCGCAGCAACTCGTGCAGCTCGCCATTCGGGGCGGCGCCGTTGCTCGGGCCTGGCGCGCTCAGCCCCGCCGGTGCGCCCTCGCTGTGGACGACAGCCGCTTCGCTCTCTTGCTGCATTCCGGTAATCCCCAGGCGCGCGCGTGTGTCACCTGCAGACCTGTGGTCCGCGGCGTGTCGGCATTGCCTAGGAGTTCGCGAGGACTATTCGCGCAGTCGCGCTCGACGACGGATCAACGAGAATGTCGAGCGGACAGCCTTCCTCCCCTTCGGCTTGCCACCTAAGGGTTCAGAACGCGGCAAGCCGGGCTTGGTTCCATCGCTCCGATGGAAGGGCGGATGCGTACTTGAAACCGGCGAAAAATCGGGAAAATCAAGCGGCAACTCCGCTCGGACTTTCCTGAGGAGGCGCTGCAACCTTCTCCCTCGCCAGTGCCGCGGCTGCCACGTAGTCGGGCTTGCCAGTGCCCAGCAAGGGGAGGCTTCCGACCACGAGAGTATCCGCCGGAACCATCAGCTCGGCCGCGCCGCGGGCCCTGGCGTGCCGCAGCAGCACGTCGCGCTTGAGGGCGGCGTCGGTGGTCATGAGCACGAGACGCTCGCCCTTGCGCGCATCTGGGAGCGAGACGACCATCAGTGCCGCGCCTGGGAATGCCTCGGACGCCAGCGCCTCGACCGCGGCGAGTGACACCATCTCGCCCGCGATCTTGGCGAAGCGCTTGACGCGGCCCTTGATGGTAATGAAGCCCTGGGCGTCGATGGCAACGATGTCACCGGTATCGTGCCAGCCGTCGGGAGGCGCCTCGAGCACGCCGGGGTTCTCGACCCGGTAGTAGCCAAGCATGACGTTGGGGCCTTCGACGAACAGGCGTCCGCCGTCGGCAATGCCGGCAACCGGCTCCAGGCGGGCGCGCATCAGCGGCGAGAGGCGGCCGACCGTGCCGGCCTTGTTGGCGATGGGCGTGTTCATGGCCAGGACCGGTGCCGTCTCGGTGACGCCGTAACCCTCGAGGATGCGCGCGCCGAACCGGTCCATGTAGGTCTGCCGCGTGCTCTCCTTCACGGCCTCGGCGCCCGCGACGATGAGGCGGATGGTGCGCAGGTCATAGGGGTGCGCTGTGCGCGCGTAGCCGCGCAGGAAAGTGTCGGTGCCGAACAGGATGGTGGCGCAGGTATCGTAGAGCAGCTCCGGCACGATGCGGTAGTGCAGGGGGGAGGGATAGAGGTAGACCGGAACGCCCCCCAGCAGCGGCATCATGAGACCGCCGGTCAGGCCGAAGGAATGGAACACCGGCAGCACGTTGAAGACCATGTCCTCGCCGTTGGCCGCCAGTCGCGCGAGGCACTGCGCGGTGTTGGCGAGGATGTTGCGGTGGGACAGCACGACGCCCTTCGGCACGCCCTCGGAGCCCGACGTGAAGAGGACGACGGCGGGATCGTTGGGGTTGCGCGCGACGCGCTGGCGGGAGCCGGCGAGAATGCCTGCGATCTTGTCGCCTAGGCCGATGCCGGCGCGCACGTCCTCCAGGTAGACAATGCGCACGTCCTTCTCGAGCTCGCAGACGAGGGCGGTCAGCCGTCCCTTGTCGACGAACGTGCGCGAGGTGACGATGACCCCGACGCCCGCGGCACGGCACGCAGCCTTGATATTGGCGACGCCGCTCGTGAAGTTGATCATCGCGGGCACGCGGCCGAAGGCCTGCAGGGCAAAGAACGTCACGGCCACGCCCGCCGAGTTCGGCAGCATGACGCCGACGGCGCTGCCCTCGGGAGCGAGCTGCTGGAGCTTCGCGCCCAGCACCTGGGCACCCAGGATCAGCTTGCGATAGGAGAGCTTCGTGCCCAGGGGGTCGCTGACGGCCGGCTTGCCGGTGTCGCGCGTGCGCTTGGCCTCGGCCAGGGCCGCAAACAGGGTACGGTCGAAGCGCGCAGTCTCGACGGCGGCGTCGACCAGGATGTCCTGCAGCGCGAGACCGGCCGCCTGGCGGCGTGCCTTGCCCCTGAGTGCTGGATCCAGAGTCAGCCGGCGCGCAGGCAGGAACGTCACCTTGAATTTGGGAAACAGCGACTTCCGGGTCTGTGTTGCCCGCAGGTAGCCGGCTGGCGAGCGCTCGGGGCCTTCGATGCGGACGGGAACCAGCCACGCATCGGACTTGTCCACGATCATGCCGGCGCCGTCGTAGGCCTTCATCAGGCCACCCGTGAGGGTGATGCGGCCTTCGGGGAAGATGACGATGGTCTCGCCCGCCTTCACCGCGTTGACGAGGGCGCGCGCAGCCAGCGGCTTGGTCGGCTCCAGCAGGTGGGCCTTGATCACGCTCAGGAACGGCCGCACCCACCACGCCTGCGCGATCTGGTTGTTGACGGCGAAGCCCGCGCGCTCGGGCAGTATGGTGTGCAGCAGCGGCCCGTCGAGCAGGCTCACATGGTTGGGGGCAATGACGACGCGCTGGCCGGGACCGGGAATGTTCTCGAGGCCGGTCACCTCCAACCTAAAAAAAAACTTGAACACTGTGCGGCCGGCATCGCGCATGACTTCCGCGCCCCAGGCGTAGCCCACGTAGACCATCGCCCCGATGCTGAGGACGCCGAGCACGGCGAACAACGGGGCCACGCCGACGCCTGCCGCCTGCAGCACCGCCACGACGCCTCCCGCGCCCACCATGTAGGCCGCGTTGAGGACGTTGACGGCGGCGATCACACGCGCGCGGCGGTCGACCGGGGCCCATGACTGGACCGCCGCGAACGAGGGTACGATGAACAAGCCGCCGGCCAGCGCCAGGCCGCCAAGGCAGGCGAGCAACGCCAAGCCGGTGCCCGAGGCCAGCACCTCGGCGGGGCCGACGGGCTGAGCCGCCGGTACCAGGATGGCGGCAATCCAGGCGATACCAAGCGCGGAAATCCCCATCAACAGGGCACCCAAAGGCACCAGCCCGAGGTTGGGCTGGCCGTGGCTTGCGCGCGCCGCCAGGCCCGATCCGATGGCGATGCCGATCGTGAACACGGCGAGGCACATGGTCACCACGCCTTCACTTCCGCCGACCAGGGTCTTGATCAGGGCCGGCAGCAGCGACAGCACGACAAAGCCGACGAGCCAGAACCAGGATACGATCTGGGCGCCGCCCCACAGGCGACGGTCGGCTTTCAGCTCGCGCAGCAGCGCGAACGTGGACACCCACGGATTGGCCGTGATGGCGAGACCCGGCGCGGCGGGTCCGGCCGCCGGAATCATCTGGGCGAAGGTCCAGGAGGCGAGGGCCAGCGCCAGAATGATGACGACGATGATCTCGGCGCTCCCGGTCGTGGCCACCGCAACGCCGCCGGCGATGGTGCCGATCAGGATCGCCAGGAACGTTGCGCCTTCAACCAGGGCGTTGCCGGCGGGCAGCTCGGCCGTCGCCAGCTTCTCTGGCAGGATGCCGTATTTGACGGGGCCGAACAGGGCGGCAACGACCCCGAAGAGGCCGAGCGCGACGAACAGGATCGGCACCGAATGCAGGAAGAAGCCGGTCGCGGCCAGCGCGGCAATCGGAATCTCGCAGAGCCGAATGCGCCGCGCCACGAAGGCTTTGTCGTAACGGTCGGCCAACTCGCCGCCCAGCGCCGACAGGATGAAGAACGGGGCGATGAAGACGACGCCCGAGACCGTGATCAGCAAGCCGCCGTGCTCGCCCGCGGCCCCGCCCGCGCCGCCGAGCCCGAACAGGATCAGCATGGCCAGGGCGTTCTTCAGGAAGTTGTCGTTGAGCGCGGAGCAGAGCTGACACCAGAACAGCGGTGCAAACCGGCGCGACGTCATCAGGCTCTTGAACATGCTTCTGTGCCTTGGCGGAGAGGGCGAGGGCGTATTCGGTCTCAGATTACTGCGCTTTCTCTCAAGGAATCGTGGCCAGACCATGAACGTCGTTCAGGGATCGGCATTCGTCTCCTGTCGATTGTCAGCATCGGGTGGGCGCGCTGTCCCCTCGACTGTGAGGGGATCAAACCGGGGTCGTAGCTGGGGTCGCCACTAACCTACCCGTCAAGCGAGGGACTTCAGCGCCGCGCATGTCGGCGCATCCGCGCTCGAGGCGTCGCGTACCAGCGCGCATGCGGCCAACCGACTCCCGTCAGCGGAAATCTCTTGAACTGGCCTGCGGGCCGTCGCAGATAACCTGGGGAGAGCGCAGAGGCAGGCATGCAGCTTCAGGCCGGGCGACGGATTGCTATACTCGTCAATGGCGAGCGCACGGAGACGGGTGCCGCATCGCTGGGCGAGCTGCTGGCTCAGCTGGGCTTTGACCAAAACCAGGTGGCCACGGCGCTCAATGGCGATTTCGTGCCGAGGCAGGCACGTGCCGAGACCGGGCTTGCCGCGGACGACAAGGTCGAGATCGTGGCTCCGCGCCAGGGCGGCTAGTGTGATGATCGAGAAGTCCGCACCATCGCTCTGGGCTGGGTTGGGAAGCGGACTTCTCGATCTGAATCACACTAGAAGCCTCATTTTGCTAGTGTCCTTCAGATCGCGAAATTCGCTCCGAGGGTGCCGCAGAATGAGGCGAATTGCGCGATCAGGACACTAGCAAGGGACTGAAGCAAGGCGATGAACGCAATCGAGCGCGGGATTGGCAGCGCGAAGCCGCTCACCTTCTATGGAGTGGAGGTGGCGTCGCGGCTGCTGCTGGGCACCTCGCGCTATCCCTCTCCCCAGGTCATGAGCGACGCAGCGAAGGCTGCGCGCGTCGATATCGTGACCGTCTCGGTGCGGCGAGAGCAGGCGAGGGGCAATACGGGCGCGCGCTTCTTCGAGCTGATCAAGGCCCTCGGCGTCCGCGTGATGCCCAACACTGCCGGCTGCCGCACGCCCAAGGAGGCGATCGCCACCGCGCAGATGGCGCGTGAGCTGTTCGGCACGGACTGGGTCAAGCTGGAGGTGATCGGCAACGACGACACGCTGCAGCCGGACCTCTTTGGCCTGGTCGAGGCAGCCTCTGCCCTGAGCAAGGACGGCTTCAAGGTGTTCCCCTACACCACCGAGGACCTCGTAGCGGCCGAGCGGCTGCTCGCGGCCGGCTGCGGAGTGCTGATGCCCTGGGGCGCGCCGATCGGCACCGGCCGCGGCCTCGCCAACCCCTACGCCCTGAAGTCGCTCCGGCAGTACTTCCCGGGCGTACCGCTGATCATCGATGCCGGCATCGGTGCGCCCTCGCATGCCGCCGGTGCCATGGAGATGGGTTTCGACGCAGTCCTGTTGAATACGGCCGTGGCTGCGGCTGCCGATCCGGTGCGCATGGCCAAGGCATTCGCAGCCGCCATCGAGGCCGGCCGCGCGGCGTACGAGGCGGGCCTGATGGAGATGCGGGACATGGCGGCACCCTCGACGCCGGTCGCCGGCACCCCATTCTTCGACTTGGGTCGGCCGTGATGGCGGCCAAGGTGACGGATCGGTTCGGCGGCCTCGACGTATTCTATCCGATCGTGCCCGATGTCGCCTGGCTGGGGCGGCTGGTGCCGCTCGGGGTCAAGACGGTGCAGCTCCGGCTCAAGGATGCCTCGCCCGAGAGGATCCGCCGCGAGATCGGCGAGAGCCTCGAGATCTGCGGCCGCCACGGCTGCCAGCTGATCGTCAACGACTACTGGCGCGAGGCGCTGGCGCTTGGCGCCGACTATATCCACCTCGGCCAGGAGGACCTTGCCGACGCCGACGTGCCGACGATCCAGGCAAAGGGCGCGCGCCTCGGCATCAGCACCCACAGCGAAGAGGAGCTGGCGATCGCGCTGGCTGCTGCGCCCAGCTACGTGGCGCTCGGGCCCATCTACGAAACCCGCCTGAAGGTCATGAAATGGGCGCCGCAAGGGCTCGACCGCGTCGGCCGCTGGAAGAAGCATATCGGCCCCCTGCCTTTGGTCGCGATCGGCGGCATCACGCCCGAGAGGGCCGACGGCGTGCGGGAAGCGGGGGCAGATAGCCTGGCTGTCATCACGGACTTCTTCACCCATGCCGACCCCGAGGCGCGCGTGCGCGAATGGCTGGCCTGGGCGGAGCGCTGCAGGTCCTGAAAAGTCGGCTCCGAGAGCGGCACTTGCGGTGGATTGTGACAGTGGCAAATGATTGATTGGACGGGTGTGCGGCAGCCCCGCAACTGCCCCAGGAATGGCCCGCATGCGCGCGGTATCCGGTTTGAAGCATGACCTATAGGTTCAAACTGCAGGAGCCTATCGGCCATGGCGTGCGGCGCATCGGGCTCGAGCAGATCGAGATGGCCGAAGCGAAGCTTGCGAGCAAGGACGACGTCTCGGCCGCGATCCATGACGCCCGGCGTTGCCTGAAGCGCGTGCGGGCGCTGCTGCGGCTGATCCAGCCGGCTTTGGAGGAGGACCTCTACCGGCGCGAGGCGGAGCGTCTGGCGGGCATCGGCAAGCTGCTGTCCGGTGCACGCGATCTCGACGTCATGCGCCAGACCCTGAGCAAGCTCGAAAGCCGCTTCGACGCCATGCCGTCGGGCGCACGAGAGCGGCTCGGCGCGCTCGTCGGGCACAGCCACGGTCTCAACCGCCGCGCCGGCGCCGATGGACGACGGCAAGCGCTGCAGCGCTTGGCGCAATCGAGAAAGCTTTTCGCCGGCAAGGCGATCACTCACGTACAACTCGACCAGCTGATCGAGGGGCTTGGCCGCACCTACCGCAAGGCGCGCAAAGCCTTTCGCGAGGCGTATCGGGAGCCCAGCGACGAGTCCTTCCACGCCTGGCGCAAGCGGGTGCAACTGCACTGGCGTCATATGGCGCTGCTCTCGCGGGGCTGGCCGGAGGCGATGTCCGCGCGCTCCGGCGAGGCAAAGGAGCTCTCCCGGCTGCTTGGGGAGGATCACGACCATTCGATCCTGATGGCGCTCGCCCGGGAGCACGGGACCTCGATCCTCGAGCCCAGGGACCTGGAGGCCCTCACGGCGCTGTGCAGATCCTGTCAGGGTGAGTTGAGGATCGCCGCCAAGCCGCGCGGCGAGAGGCTGTTCGCGGAACCCGCGGGCAATCTGGAGGACCGCGTCGGCCTCTACTGGACGTCGGCCCAGAGCCTCGCGGCATTGGCGCCGCCCAAGGAGCGGTCTGCGAGCAAGCCGGCGCCGAGCAAACGGGTCAAGAGCGCGCGCTATCGCCAGCGCTGAGCGAGGCCTGCGCGCGCAAGCGTTCCGCCAACACCCAGCCGAGCATCGAGAAGCCGGCCGCGAACCCAAACGACGCCATGAACCACGGCTGCCACAAGCTGAAGCTGCTGCCGCCAATCAGGGCGCAGGTGACGAAGGTGGCGTAGAGGTAGGGCTGAAGCTCCGTCGCCGCCCGCGCCAGGTTGCTCAGCACCAGCAGGCCGATGCCAAGGAGGATCAGCGCCCCCACCGCACCGGCCTCGTACCAGGTCTGCAGGTAGCCGTTGTGGCTGTGCAGGTTGGTCGTCAGCCTGAAGTCCGAGCCGGGCGCCAACGGGGTATCGAGTCCGTCGGGATCGTTGAGGGCACGCGCCGTGTTGATGCCCGACCCCAGGATCGGGGAGGCGGCGATCAGGCTGCTCGTATATCCCCATATGACGATCCGATGCTGGGCGCTGTGCGGAAGCCACGGCGAAAGGTAGAGCTTGCTTTGGTAGGCGAGCGTCGCCACGGGGACCACGAGCATGATGGTTGCCACCCAGCCCCAGGCCACCGCGCGCCGTGTGGCCGCGGGCCAATAATGGCACGCGGCGAAGGTCGCGGCGGCGCCCAGGAATGCGAGCTTGGACGTGGCGTGCTTGGAGCCGAGGATCGCCGCCACCACAGGCACGAGACCTGCGAGCCACCAACGTTGCCGGTGCGCCCGCGGGGCCACGAGAAAGATCGCGAACAGGGTTGGCCAGAACAGGAAGATCATGGCCGTGATGTTGCGATTGATCAGATACGACTCCAGGAAGACTACCCATTGGCCGTTCAGCAGCATGTCGCGGGGCTTCGGACGCAGCCCCGGAGCGAGCGACATGACGGTGCGCCGGATCCATTGCAGGCTGAAGATTTCGAAGAACATCACGGCGCCGCCGATCACGAAGCCGGCGCAAAGCCCGATCGCCAGCGCGCGCAGCACGTCGGCGTCGATATCCAGCAATGCGTTCGAGGTGAAGTACAGCGCCACGATGAACATGAAGAACATGGCGAGCGCGATGTGTGCCGTGGCCGGACTGAGCGACCAGGAGGCGTTCAAGGAGAGGTAGGCACCTGCAAACACCAGGGCGAGGGTCACCGCCGAGGGCCTGTGCTGGGGCAATCGCCGCCGACTGGCGAGGCACCATGCAACGGGGGCGGCGGGCGAGAGCAGCAGCAGGCCTGGGGTGACCAGCGGGACCAACAGGTAGATGACGACACCGCTCCCGGTCCACGCCGACGTGAGGAGCAACAGCTGCCATCTGTAACGCTCTAAAAAAGTCGGCTGCGTAGTGGGCAAGATCGGCCTGCAGGAATTCGGTGGGATCGGCGCGCGACGGACACCCTTCGAACGCACAATCTCATGACCGGCACGTGATGCAATGCACAAAATTTAGCTGAGTGACGCTCAACCGCGTCTGAGGCTCGCAGCGTTCCCTAAATTTTCCGCAGGGTTCGGCCCAGGCCGTCCCTTGCAACCATCGAGCCTACGCTTCGCGCCTTGTACGCGATGGCAAGCGCCCGGGCAGCCATCGTCTGGATCGGACCGACGCGCCAGGTGACGAAGGACGCAGGCCGCCGCTGCACCCAGATCTGCTGCGCATGCGGGTAGTGGCGCTTGAGCCGATCGCTCCACCATTCGACCGGCTGCAAAGTGAGGTGGGCGTTGCGACCGTCCGATAGGGTCGTCACGGCGGGTCGGGTGTCGATGATGATGATGGCGTTGTCTGACAACGCCGCCATGTCGGCGATGACCCCGTCGACGGCCTCCTCGGGCACGTGCTCCAGCACGTCGATGTTGAGCAATAGATCGAAGGGCCCGTTGGGGCGCAGGTCGTAGGCTGGGAGCCCGGGATCGTAGCGGGTGACTTTGACACCGCACCGATCCGAAACGAGATCGGCAAGCAAGCTTTGCCCGCAACCGTAATCGATCACGGTGCCGGCTTTGAGCATCTGGACGTACGGCAGAATGTAGGGGGCCTTTTTGATACTCGTCGAGCCGTATGCCCCCTCGCGATGCATTTGCCGGTATTGCTCGATCAGGTCCACCTACTTGGTCTCCTTCACTCGGTCCTCCCGGGGGATCTTAGCGGTACCTGGCGAGGCGTTATTTACCAAGTCTTTACAGAACACTGCCAGATATCCGACAGCGGCGCGCGCTTTCCGATCGCAACCGGTCCGGCCGCTCGGGGAGGCTCCGTGAACGCCGCGTTGCGTCGTGAGCATCCCGCTTCTTGCATTCATGAGGTGTTCTGCGTTCGCCCGAATTCCTCGACATGAACCTACGGAGGAGCCTCAGTGTCGATCGAAGATGCACTGTTGCGCTGGTTTCCGACCGCGGCCTCCAAACTCACTCTGGCCTCGGGGATCGTCGCCCTGGCAGCCTTCATCTTCCCCGGTTAGTCGAGCCGCTTTGAGCTAGTCGGGCTCGGATTGGCCGGCCGCTGGCGGATGCCTGCCATTGCCGCCTTGGGCTACCGGGAGGTGGCGCAGCTCCGGCCGATAACCCTCCACCGCGCGCTTGAGCGCGGCATGGATGGCCGGCAGATCATTCCCATCCATGGCCGTGCGCAGCGCTTCCATCACCCTGGCGAGTTCACCGGAAGGCATGCACGGCTCGTGGCTCTTGTGGATGCGCGGGTGCTCGGTGCGCGTGATGTTCTCGCCCAGCAATAGCTCCTCGTGCAGCTTTTCCCCGTGGCGCAGGCCGATGTACTGGATGGCGATATCGCCGTCGGGATGCCGCTCGTCGCGCACCTCCAGGCCCATCAGTCGGATCATGGATTTGGCGAGGTCGTCGATCTTCACGGGCTCGTCCATGTCGAGGACGAACACGTCGCCGCCTGTCGCCATCGCGCCGGCCTGGATGACGAGAGCGGCGGCCTCCGGGATCGACATGAAGTAGCGGATCGCCTCGGGGTCGGTGACCGTCACCGGTCCACCCGCCTCGATCTGACGGCGGAACATGCGCACGACGGAGCCCGAGCTGTCGAGCACGTTGCCGAACCGCACCATGGTGAAGACCGTATGCTTGACCTTGCCGTTGGCGGCATCGCGAGCCTGCAGCACCATCTCGGCCAGGCGCTTGCTGGCGCCCATGATGCTCGTCGGCCGCACGGCCTTGTCCGTCGACACGAGCACGAAGCGTTCGACGCCGAGCGCTTCGGCCGCTTCCACCAGGACGGAGGTGCCGAAGGTGTTGTTGCGCAGGCCTGCGACCGCGTTGTGCTCGACGATGGGAACATGCTTGTAGGCGGCGGCGTGGTAGATGGTTTCGATGGCGTTGCTCTCGATGGTGCGGCGAACGAGCGTGCCGTTCTGGATGGAGCCCAGGACGGCGATCATCTCGACGGCAGGCAGGCCGTCCGGCATCGTCGCCGGTCGCTTTGCGTGCAGTAGCTCGCGCGCCTCCCGCTCGATCTCGTACAGCTGCCCTTCACCCGCATCGAGCAGCACCAGGCGTCGGGGGCCCTGCCGCAGGATCTGCCGCACCAGCTCCGAGCCGATGGAGCCGCCGGCGCCCGTCACCATCACCGACTTGTTCGCGATGTTGCGAGCCAGCAGCTCGGCGTTGGGGGGGACGGGATCTCGCCCCAGCAGGTCTTCCGCTTCGATGGGGCGCAAATCGTTGACCGTGACGCGGCCGGACGCCAGGTCCTCGATCGCCGGCAGGCTTCGCACCTTGACCATCAGAGGCTCGAGCTGCCGCAGCGCCGCGCGCCGCTCCTGACGTCTGGCCATGGGCATGGCCAGCAGCACTTCTGTCACGTCCTTGCGCTGGACGATGTTGGCCAGCCGCTCGGGGCGGTAGACCTTGAGGCCGGAGACGTACATGCCCCACAGTGTCGGGCTCATGTCGATGAAGCCGATCGCCTCGTAGGTGCTCGAGCGCCGCAGCTCGTCGAGCAGCTGAACCCCGGTTGTGCCGGCGCCGTAGATCAGGACTTTGGTGGCCCTCTCCCGTACGCGCGTGGGTATCTCGATGCCGATACTCTTGAGCATCAGGCCGCCCGCCTGGCGAGTGCCCCACACGAAGAGAGAGCCGAGGATCGGGTAGAGGATGACGACGGAGCGGGGCACGACCAGGACGCCCGGAACATGCTGGGCCGCGATGGGTGCCAGAGCCGGTTGCCTGGACGCCCGATAGCAGCACGACGAAGGCCCAAATCAGCGCCGAGAGGCCGACGGCGACCGGGATGAGCACCGCCCCTTGGCCACCGATGTAGCGGGTCACGAGGCGGTAGAGGCCGAGCTGGAAGAACGTCGCCACTCCGATGGTCGGCGCGGCGCAGAACAGGAGGAACAGCTCCCAGGAGGGCGTCACGTAGAGCTCGCCGAGCCGGAACGACATGGCGAGCCAGAGGGCGAGGCCCAGCACCAGAAAATCGCTGACGGCGAGGATCACGCGCTTCTGGTAGCGCCCGAGGCCGACCAGCCGCAGGAGCCACGTGTGCGCCATTGCCTCGACGGCAGCCCACGCCTCAGATCTGCTCACGCTTCAATCCACCAAAGCCTTGTCGGTCTGCGACGGCTTGCCCGAGCGGGTGTGCAACCCGCTATTCTTATACTTTGTATCTCGATCACGGCGCGCGTGGCGCCGCATCCCCTTGCTCGCAAACATTGCGGGCGGCATAAAGGCTGTGAGCCAAGGTCGAAATCCATTGGTCGACACAGCCTGCGTTCGCGTTACTCATGCCACCACAAGCGTGCGTGCGCAACCGCCGACGGACGAAGTGCTGCCAAGGTCCGGAGGCCCCGGGAGGCGCGCCTCGGGTGGCATCCGCCAAGCACCAGTGCCCATCACCGGGAGCAACGGACCATGCACGTCGTGACGATCGGCGCGGGTTCGCCTGGCACGGTGTCGGCCAGGCGGGCGGAAAAGCGCCGTATGACAGAGAGGGTCCGTGGTAGCGCGTAACGCCGAGGCCGATGAGCGGCGCCTGCCCGACGGCCATCCGCCCGTGAAGAACGGCCGCATCGGCGTGCTGCTGCTGAATCTCGGGACACCCGACGGCACCGGCTATTGGCCCATGCGCCGCTACCTCAAGGAATTCCTCTCGGATCCGCGGGTCATCGAGCTGCCGCGCTGGAAGTGGTGGCCGATCCTCAACCTGATCATCCTGACGGTACGTCCGGGCCGCAAGGGCAGGGACTACGCCAAGATCTGGAACAGGCAGCGCGACGAGGGTCCGCTCAAGACCGTCACGCGCGCGCAGGCCGAGAAGCTCGGGGTCGCGCTCGACGACACGCGCATCGTGACCGACTGGGCCATGCGCTACGCCAATCCGAGCACCGCCAGCCGGATCGCCCAGCTGCAGAGGGAAGGTTGCGACCGACTGCTGATCGTGCCGCTCTATCCCCAGTATGCCGGCGCCACCACCGCCACCGCCTGCGACGAGGCTTTCCGCGCGCTTGCAACGCTGCGCTGGCAGCCGGCCGTGCGGGTGGCGCCGCCCTATTTCGACGATACCGTCTACATCGACGCGTTGGCGGATTCGATACGCGCGCACCTGGCCGGGCTCGACTTCGAGCCCGATGCGCTGATCGCCTCCTTTCACGGCATGCCGCAGCGCTATCTCGAGAGCGGCGACCCCTACCACTGCCAGTGCCAGAAGACCGCGCGTCTCCTGCGCGAGCGGCTCGGCTGGGCCAGCGAACGTTGGCATACAACCTTCCAGTCGCGTTTCGGCAACGAGGCGTGGCTGCAACCTTATACGATCGAGGAGGTGGCGCGGCTGGCGAGATCGGGCGTCAAGCGGCTCGCCGTCGTGGCCCCGGGCTTCTCCGCCGACTGCCTCGAGACGCTGGAGGAACTCGACATGGAAAATCGTGCCGTGTTCCTGGCCAACGGCGGCGAACAATTCACCTGCGTCCCCTGCCTCAACGACAGCGAGCCCGGCCTGCGCGTCATCGAGCACATCGTGCGCCGCGAGCTGATGGGCTGGGTGTGAGCCGAGCCCGCAACGGACAAATCCGCTTTTACTTGGGCGCGCTGCAGTAAAAGCGCACAACGCCAGCAATGTGTATTGTATGCCAATTTATTTTCCATCAACTTATACTTAACCAGTAATTTCATATTCCATTCTAAAACTCGCCCCAGTCTTGTGCCTAGATACAGGTATGACGTCCAAGGAGCGGGTGAAATCCCATGAACCCATTCGGCTTTGAGACATTCGCGGTGCTGTTGATCGTTCTGGCGGTCGCGGCACTGTGGTCCACGGTCAAGATGGTGCCGCAGGGCTACAACTACACGGTCGAGAATTTCGGGCGCTATACGCGCACGCTCAGCCCCGGCCTGCACATCCTGGTGCCCGTCATGGAACGCGTCGGCGCCAAGATGAACATGAAGGAGCAGGTGATCGACATCCCCTCGCAGGACATCATCACCAAAGACAACGCCATGGTCACGGTCGACGGCGTCAACTTCTACCAGGTGCTGAGCGCCGCCAAGGCCGCCTACGAGGTGGACCGGCTCGAGAGCGCCATCGTCAACCTGACGATGACCAACATCCGCACCGTGATGGGCTCCATGGACCTCGACGAGCTTCTCTCCAACCGCGACCAGATCAACGCCCGGCTGCTGCAGGTCGTCGATGCCGCGACCGAGGCGTGGGGCGTGAAGGTCACCCGCATCGAGATCAAGGACATCGCGCCCCCGCGCGACCTGGTCGACAGCATGGCCCGCCAGATGAAGGCCGAGCGCGAGAAGCGTGCGCAGATCCTGGAGGCCGAGGGCCTGCGGCAGGGAGCGATCCTCAAGGCCGAAGGCGAGATGGAAGCCGTCAAGCTTGCCGCCCAGGGCCGCAAGGAGGCCGCCTTCCGCGACGCCGAGGCGCGCGAGCGCTTCGCCGAGGCCGAGGCCAAGGCCACCCAGGTGGTGAGCGACGCCATCGCCAAGGGCAGCGTGCAGGCGATCAACTACTTCGTCGCCAACAACTACGTGAAGGCGCTGGAGGCCATCGCCAAGTCGCCGAACCAGAAGATCCTGATGATGCCGCTCGAGTTCCTCCGCCGTGATAGGATCGCTGGCTGGCCTCGCCGAGATCACCAAGGAGGCCTTCAGCAGCAACGGTGCTGCCGGCCATCCGACGCCTTCAGCCCGCGGCGGGCGCCAGGGCAGCGTGCCGCAGACCTGATCTGGTCCGCTGACCGGCCGGCGTTTGGGGAGACGGACGACATGCAGGGGCTTTTCGCCTATTTCGCCGGCTTCGGGGTCTGGAACTGGTTCATCCTGGGCGTGGTGCTGTTCGTGCTGGAGTTCATGCTCCCGGGCGTGCACTTCCTGTGGTTCGGCCTTGCCGCCGTCGTCGTCGGCGTGTTGGCGCTGATCACGGGCGTCACCTGGCCCTATCAGGTCATCGCCTTCGGCGTCATTGCGGTGCTGACCGTGTTCTGGGTACGCCGCTATGTGCGATCGGACGCGACCAAGAGCGACCAGCCCGACCTCAACGAGCGCGGCCAGCAGTACATCGGCCGCTCGCTGGTGGTGGAGCAGGCGATCCAGAACGGCCGCGGCAAGGTGCGCGTCGGCGACACGGTGTGGCAGGCCGAGGGGCCCGACGTGCCGGTGGGAGCGCGCGTGAAGGTCACCGCCGCCCGAGGCACCGTGCTGGTGGTGGAGCGTGCAACGGCCTGACGGCGATCCGGGCGCATTCGTGTGGCTCGTCGCCCTCGTCAGCATGGCGTTGCCGTGGATCGGCGTCGGGCTCGGCCTCGTCGGAGGCTACGAGCTCAGCCACGGGCAAGCGCAGGGCTGGTGGTGGCTGGGCGCGGGCGTCGCGCTGCTGGTCGCCGACGTGGTCATCGATTTCGTGTGGGCTCATCCCACCATCTCCAGAAGCGATCAGCCCGACCTGAATAGGCCGGCGGCGCAGCTGGTCGGCCGTGTCGTGGTGGTCGCCGAGGCGATCGATGCTGGCCGCGGCAAGGTGCGGGTCGGCGACACGCTGTGGCCGGCCGTGGGGCCGGACGTCCCTGCCGGCGCCGAGGTCCGCGTGATCGCGGCCAAGGCCACCGAGCTGGTGGTGGAGCCCGCCTGAGGCCCGCGCGGGGGAGCCGGTGCGACCCCCGCCAAGCGACAATGAATGCAAGCCCCGCTCGGGGCTTGCATCCGGGTCGTTCGTTATTTGCCGGCCGAGAGCGCCGCCAGAACCTTTGGCGGGGACATCGGCAGGTCGGTCATGCGCAGCCCGAGCGCGTTGTGGATCGCGTTGGCAACCGCTGCCGGTGCCGGCACCAGCGGCACCTCGCCGACGCCGCGGATCCCCTGCGGATGCTTCTCGTTCGGCACCTCGACCAGGACAGGCTCGATCATCGGCAGGTCCGAGGCGACGGGCATGCGGTAGTCGAGGAAGGTCGGGTTATCGAGCCGGCCGTTCTTGTCGTAGATGCACTCCTCGTGCAGCGCCCAGCCGATGCCCTGCACGGCGCCGCCCTGCAGCTGGCCCTCCACGTAGCTCGGATGGATGGCTCGGCCGACGTCCTGGATCGCCGTGTAGCGGATCACCTGGACCTTGCCGGTCTCCTTGTCGACCTCGACATCGCAGATGTGGGTCCCGAAGCCGGGCCCCGCGCCCTCGGTGTTGAGCGAGGAGCGGCCGCCGATCGGACCACCGGTCGCGCTCGCCTTGGCGGCCAGATTCTCCAGCGACAGGGGCGGGAAGTCGCCGGCGTTGGTGCTGGCGGGACGCGCCTCGCCGTTCTCCCAGATGACGGCCTCCACATCGATCTTCCAGATCTTGGCCGCGCGCTCGCGCAGCGTCTGGATCACCTGCTCCGTCGCCTTCGTCACCACCAGGGCGGCGGCGAACGTCACGCGGCTGCCTCCTGTCAGCGCGGCGAAGGGAATGGAGTTGGTATCACCGATGACGGCCTGCACCCGGCGGTAGTCGATGCCGAGCAGTTCCGCCGCGATGTTCATCATCGAGGCGCGCGAGCCGCCGATGTCGGGGTGACCCGTCATCACGACGACGGTGCCGTCCTCGTTGATGTTCACCTGGGCGCTCGAATTCGCCGCCCGCGTTCCACCAGAAGCCGCTCGCGACACCGCGCCCTTGGTTCGGACCCAGCGGCGCCTTGTAGTGCGGATGGTTGAGGGCCGCCTCCAGGGTCTCCTCGTAGCCGATGCGCGGGAAGGTCGGACCGTACGCCGCTTTGGTGCCCTTCTTGGCGGCGTTCTTCTGGCGCAGAACCAGCGGGTCCATCTTCAATGTGCGCGCCAGCTCGTCGATCGCCAACTCCACGGCGAAGGCGCCGATGGGTGCGCCCGGAGCACGGTAGGCGGCGACCTTGGGCCGGTTGGTCACGACGTCGTAGCCGATGGTGTGCACATTGGCGAGGTCGTAGGGCGCAACCGAGCAGCCGACGGCGCCGCGGATGGGCGAGCCCGGGAAGGCGCCGGCCTGCAGCCGCATGGTCGCGTGCAGGGCGGTGATCTTGCCGTCCTTGGTGGCGCCGATCTTCACCGAGCACGAGGAGCCCGACGTCGGTCCCGTCGCGAAGAACACCTCCTGCCGGGTCATCACCATCTTGACCGGGCGGCCGGCCTTGCGCGACAGCATCAGAGCGGCCGGCTCCAGGTAGACGATGGTCTTGCCGCCGAAGCCGCCGCCGATCTCGGAGGGAATCGCGCGGATCTGGCTGAGCTTGAGGCCGGTCAGTTGCGCCGTCATGTCGCGCACCATGAAGTGGCCCTGGCTGCTGCTCCAGATGGTGGCGTGACCGTTCTGGGCGACGCTGACCACGCAGGCGTGCGGCTCGATGTAGCCCTGGTGCACGGGCTTGGTCTTGTAGCTGCGCTCGATGATGACGTCGGCGGCGGCGAAGCCGGCGTCACAGTCGCCGAGCTTGTGCTCGAGCGTGCCGGCGATGTTGGAGGTCGTAGCCGGGCCCGGCTTGGCGCCGACATTGCGCATATGCTCGTGCAGAATGGGTGCGCCCGGCAGCAGCGCCTCGTCGACGTCGATCACCCAAGGCAATACCTCGTAGTCGACCTCGATCAGCTTGAGGGCATCGGCCGCGATCTTGTTGGATATGGCGGCGACCGCGGCGACGGGATGGCCGACGTACAGCGCCTTCTCACGCGCCATCACGTTGCGGCTGTTGTAGCGCAGGTCCTGGATGCCGAGGGGTGCGGCCTTGTCCCACGGGAACTCGACGATGTCCTGCCCGGTGATGATGGCCTTGACGCCCGGCAGCGCCGCCGCCTTCGCCACGTTGATCGATCTGATGCGGGCGTGGGGATGGGGGCTCCGCAACACTTTTGCCATCAGCATTCCGGGCATGGAGAAGTCGGCGGCAAAGGCCGCGCGGCCCGTCACCTTGTCCTCGCCGTCAGGCCTGATGGTGCGCTTGCCGATCCACTTGTTGTCCGAGCCGTTTACCGAACCGTCTGCCGTCATCGCTGCCGTCCCATTCCGTTCTGCCGCAATCTGGCGCTGCTGACCTCAGCAGCCGATCGGCACATCCGCAATATCGAACCGAGGCGCACCCGCCGGGGCGTCGTGCAACCGAACTCCATCGTACAATGTAGCAGCCTTCGGACAACTGCCAAACACGCCATGCGGGTATTCCCGGAATCGGCAGCACGCCACCGCTGGCGGCGATGTACTGGCATTTGCATGGCTCGGCGCAGCAACGCGCCGCCTGCTTACAGATACAGCTCGAAGTCGGTGCTCGATTGCTTGGCAAGATGCTGGAAGTTGCTGGCCAGCCAGTCGGATGCCCTGGCGCGGCCGGCATCGCGCAGGTGGGTGAGGAACTCCCAGTCGGCGTTCATCTTGCTGTTGACGCCCAGCTTCTGCATGAAATCCTCGGCGGCGATGGAGTGGACCAGCATGCGTTTCATGCTGCCCTCCTTGATCTTGCCCTCGTCGATGAGCCGGGTGACGAACGCGACCGCGCGCATCTCGCGCATCAGGGAAGAATTGAAGGAGATCTCGTCGACGCGGTTGAGTATCTCCGCCGCCGTCCTCGGCACGTCGGGTCGCGCGATCGGATTGATGTGCACCACGACGACGTCGACCGACTGGCATTCGTAGATGAGGGGGAAGATGGCGGGGTTGCCCATGTAGCCGCCGTCCCAGTAGGCCTCGCCGTCGATCTCCACCGCCTGGAACATGAGCGGCAGACAGGCCGAGGCCATGACGGCATCGGGCGTGATCTCGGCGTTGCGGAACAGGCGCACCTTGCCGGTGCGCACGTTGGTCGCGTTCAGGAACAGCTTGATGGCGGAGCTCTTGCGCAGCCGCTCGAAGTCCACCGACTGCTCCACGATGTGGCGCAGCGGGTTGAAATTCATTGGATTGAACTGATAGGGCGAGAACACCCGCACCAGCAGATCGAAGGTCTGGAATGCGGGGCTGAAATCGAGGCCGTGGTTCTGCGTCATGCGGTCGAGCAGCGAGGGCTGCAGCGGCGAGGCCGCGGCGGCATTGGCGATGCGGCGCCAGAAATCGGCAAGCGCCGTGCGGGCGCCTTCGCGTCCGCCCTCGGCAAAGCCGTGCGCCAGCACGGTGGCGTTCATGGCGCCGGCGCTGGTGGCGGAGATGCCTTCGATGTCGATGCGGCCGTCCTCCATCAGCTTGTCGAGAACGCCCCAGGCGAAGGCGCCGTGCGCGCCGCCGCCCTGCAGCGCAAGGTTGACGGTCCGGGTCTCGATGGCACGCGCCGCGCCGCGCCCGGCCTTGGGCTCGGCGGTCCCGTTCGGCCGCGCGTGCAGCTCGGGCCCTTGGTCGCGACGCCGTCCCATCGGCTCCTCTCCAGAGCTCATTCGCCCGCCAGTCGGCGCTCCGTCCGGCCGGGTGTCATGCCGACCCGATAGGCTTGCGCGGCGTACGGCTTGGAGGCGACCATCTTCTCGTCGCTGTCGTTCTCCAATCGGTCGAGCCGCGCCTCGGGGCGCGCGCCCGGCAGGTCCGAGAACATGCTGTGCGAGAGGTACTTCGCGCAGAAGACGGACTTTGTATTCACGGACATGGACGCGGGGCCTCTCGGGGCTGGGAATTGCACGGGCGGGTTAGCCATGGAACTATATGCCGGTAGAGAGCCGAACGCGCAATTAATGCAGCAGAATCGGCGTAGGGAGGCGTCGGATGGGAGGACTATGGCGATCGCTCGCCGGGCTGGCGATGCTGCTGGCGCTCGGGGGCGCGGCGGCGGCGCAGGGCGTCTACCCTGCAAAGCAGGTGCACATCCTGGTGCCCTTTCCGGCCGGCGGCGGGACCGACATCATCGCGCGCACGCTGGGCGAGGAGCTGTCCAAGCAGTGGGGCCAATCGGTCGTCATGGAGAACCGTCCTGGTGCCGGCGGCACCGTGGCCTCGCGGGCGCTTGCCAGCTCGCCGCCCGACGGCCACACCCTGATCGTGGTCGCCAGCGGCCACGCAACCAATCCGTTCCTCTATCCCAAGCTGCCCTACGACACCTTCAAGGACTTCACCGCGCTATCCCTGCTCGCCTCGTCGCCAAACATGGTGCTGGTGCGCACCAACTCGCCCTTCAAGTCGTTCGCCGAATTGTTGGCCGAGGCGCGCGCCAAGCCCGGTAGTCTTACCTATGCCATGGGCGGCGTCGGCACCACCACGCACCTCGCGGGTGAGCTCCTGAAGAGCATGGCCAAATTGGAGATGACCGCGGTCGCCTATCGCGGCGGCGCACCCTCCATCACCGATCTGGTAGGGGGGCACATCCCCATCTCCTTCAACAATGCGCCTGAGGCGCTCGGCCAGATCAAGGGCGGCACAGTGCGCGCGTTGGCGGTGACAACGGCCGCACGCTCGGTGTTCCTTCCCGACGTCCCCACCATCGCCGAAGCCGGCGTGCCGGGTTACGACAGCGAGGTATGGTGGGGCTTGGTAGGCCCGGGAGGCATGCCGGCCGACGTGGTCGACAAGATCGCGCGCGACTGCCTCGCGGCGCTGCAGACGCAAGCGGTCAAGGACCGGCTGACGACGGTGGGTGCCATCGCGCTGGGAGGCACGGCCCGGGAGCTCGATGCCCTGATCCGCGCCGACTACGAGAAGTGGGGACCCATCATCAAGAATGCGGGGATGAAGGCCGAATGAGGCGGGGCCCCGGCGACGGGCTTGGACAGGTCGGCGGGATCGCCAGGCTTGATCTGGCGCAATGCCTCCGCCTCCCGATCTGCGTCACATCGGGTCCCGAACCGACAGCACGTGCGGAGCATCGCCATGAAGCCCACCCAGACCTGGATCCTGATCGCCGACGGCGCGCGGGCGCGCATCCTGCAGAACGACGGTCCGGGCAAGGGGCTGCACGAGGTCCCGGGCGGCGCCTTCCACGGCAATCACGCCGCCACCCACGACATCATGTCCGACCGGACCGGCCGCAGCTACAGCTCCGTCGGACCGGGGCGCTCGGCCATCGAGGCCCACTCCGATCCCCACCGGGAGCTGAAGAAACAGTTTGTCCATCAGCTGGCCGATGCGCTGGCGGAGGGGTTGCAAAGGAAGGCCTACGACCGGCTCGTGATCGTCGCCGCGCCGTCGGCGCTCGGCGATTTGCGCGCAGCGCTGTCCGACCAGGTGCGCGCCAAGGTCACGGGCGAGCTTGCCAAGGACCTGACGAAGACGCCCGACGGCGACGTGGCTGAGCACCTGCGCGACGTGCTCATCGCCTGACGCGCCGATCCTCTCGCCCCGCGCTTAACGCAGGGCGAGAGAGTTGCGTATCTCAGTAGCCGATGCCGAGCATGAGGCCGTGGCGAGGGCGATCGTAGCCCAAGCGCGTTCCGGCGTAACGCTTGCCGACGGTCGGGTTGCCGGTGGCGCGGGTCGGCTGGTTCTCTCCAACCACGACCGTGGCGCGAGCACTGGCCGCGGTGGCGAGCGACTCGCGGGCGATGACCGGGCCGGCCTCCGGCGGCGACGCCGATGTCATCGCAACGACTTGCTGCGTGCCCGGCGCTTCCGACTTGGCCGTGTCGCCTTCCGCCGACCAGGCGGGGGTGAGCAGGGCCGAGGTCAGCAGGGCGGCGAGCAGGGCCGGCCGACTGTGCTGAGCGAACATGGGATATCTCCCTTGCTGTGTGGTTCGGTTGACGTAGCTGTGCCCGGAATCCTCGAGGCTCCCGGACCGTGGGATGAGCACGGACGGCACGCGGCCGCCGGGCATATGCCCTATGGGTTCTCCCACGGGGATCTCGAATTCTGTGCGCGAGGCGGTCATTGTATACCCTGGATCGGACCGATCCGACCGCCGCCCCCGCCGCCACCGCCCTGATACGAGCGCTGCCGCGGCTCGGCAGCCTGCTGGCGCCGAGGCGTCTCTTGCGTCTTGGTTTGCACGGGCTTCGACTGCACCGGCTTCTTCTCGGACGGTGGCGAGCACAAGCCACCCTTGATGTCGTCCGACTCCCGCAGCCATGAGTCGAAGTCGCTTGCGCTGGCCTTGGCAAGCTCGATGCGCTCGGGCTTTTCCTTACCCTTCATGCGCGCCGTCTTTACGTAGCGATCGAGGCTTTTCTGCGCATCGTCGGTGCTGCCGTTGATGTCGCCCTCGTAGCACTTGCTCTGCTTGAGGACTTCCTGCACCCGTTTGACGAACGTGGTGCGCTCTTGCGTATTGAGCGTGATCGAGGCAACGCGCGTGGGGTCCTCGATCTTGGATTTATCCATATCGGCGTCGGCCTGGCGACGCGCCGCGTCGGCGGCGGCAGTTTTCTCGGAGGCGATCCGCTGCTCCTGCTCGCGCTTGGCTTGCGCCTCGTCGTCGGCCTTCTTCCTGGCCGCGGCTGCGTCGGCGAGCCGCTTGGCCTCGGCTTCCTGGCGAACGCGCTCATCGTCTGCCTTTTTCTTGGCGGCAGCGGCCTCGGCCAGCCGCTTGGCTTCGGCCTCCTGGCGGGCACGATCGTCGTCTGCCTTCTTCTTGGCTGCGGCCGCCTCGGCAAGCCGCTTGGCTTCGGCCTCCTGGCGGGCACGATCGTCGTCTGCCTTCTTCTTGGCTGCGGCCGCCTCGGCCAGCCGTTTGGCTTCGGCCTCCTGACGGGCATGATCGTCATCCGCCTGCTTCTTGGCTGCTGCAGCGGCAGCGTCGGCGACGCGTTTGGCCTCGGCGTCCTGACGGGCGCGCTCCTCCTCCGCCAGCTTCCTAGCGGCGGCTGCTGCCGCGGCCGCGTCGGCGACGCGCTTGGCTTCGGCCTCCTGGCGGACGCGCTCGTCGTCGGCCCGCTTCCTCGCAGCGGCGGCGTCGGCCTGACGCCGGCTCTCTGCTTCCCGGAAGGCGTTCTCTTCGGCGAGCTTGCTTTCCTGCTGACGCAGGGCCGCAGCGTCGTCGGCCTTCTTCTTGGCCGCGGCGGCCTCCGCCTGGCGCTGAGCCTCGACCTGCTCGGGCGGCTGCCAGCGCGTGTACTCGAAGCCGCCGTAGGCGCCGCCGATGATGGCGAGGATTGCCGCGGCAATCGCCGGCCACCGCCTCGCGGCGGAATGCACCGGAGCCGGAGGCGCGCTGCGAAGCCTGGGCCGATCCGAATGCGGGGGCTTGGTCGGCGGTCTGGTAGGCGTTTTCTGCGGCAGCTTGCTGGGCCTGAACACCTCGACGAAGCGATCGAGCCCTTGCCTTGGCTGCGACCTGCGTCCGAGCACCATGGGCCGCAGCTGCGCCACGGACCGCGGCCGTTCGGAATGCCGGACCTTGAGGCAGGTGTCGATGGCCGAGAGGAAACCCGGGCGGTAGCCGCTCCTGCGCGCCACCTGCGACGCGGGCGGCATGTGGTCCTCGTCGACACGCAGCGTGGCTTCCTCGGGAGGATGTCCCGTGACGGCGCGGTAGAGCGTGCCGCCCAGCGCGTAGAGGTCCGACCACGGGCCCTGCAGGCGGCTGTCGGAGGAATACTGCTCGTGCGGCGAGTAGCCGGCCTTGACGATGCCGGTCATCGTGCGGCTCATCTCGGCGACGGCGCGGCGCGCGGCACCGAAGTCGAGCAGCACGGGCGTGCCGTCGCCGCGCACGATGATGTTGTCGGGCGCGATGTCGCGATGCAGGAAATTCTCCGCGTGCATCATCTGCAACGCGTCGAGGAGCGGGGCGACGATCGAATCGAGCTCTTCCTGCGACGGCAACCGGCCGAGACTGCGCAGCCAGTCCTCGAAGCTCTTTCCCTGCTCGAAGCGCATGACCATGTAGGCGGTCGAATTGGCCTCGAATACGCGCGTGACGCGCACGATGCTCGGGTGCTCGAAGCGCGCGAGCGTCCGTGCCTCCTGCAGGAAGTTGGAGCGGCCCCAATTGAAAGTCTGCTGGTGGCGGTCCGACTTGGGCTTGACGCTCATGGTGGCGTCGCGGTCGCCGAAGTCGAAGGGGTAGTATTCCTTGATGGCGACGGCGGTGCCGAGATTGACGTCCTCGGCCTCGTAGGTGATGCCGAATCCGCCGGACCCCACTACCCGCTCAATGCGGTAGCTGCCGTCGAGAACGGTATTGACCGGCAGACCCAAGCGGCTGTCCAAGACGCTTCCTCCAAGTCAAGTCCGCGGACCGCTCATGTTACCAAAAAGCACCGGCATCGGAAACACTTGTTCACCACTTGCCTGCCAGCGGCACGTAACAGAACGTGGGTTGACGGGGCAACCGTAACCCTCACACCTGGTGAACATAGTTCGCCGGTCGGATCCACGCTGTTCCTGGGGAAACATGCAGCTCCCGTGCCGGTCGCGGCAGGCCTCCGGCGCGGCCTTCAAAATCGCCAATTCGCCGCTTCCTGTCCGATATCGCTTCTCGGTTGGTGGTGCCGCTGCGCCGCCCGGGAAGCATTCCCTTGTTTAGCGGCGGAATTGGGAACGGCTGGGGAGAACGGGCGGCTTCGGCAACGGACAGGGTAGTCGCCTGTGCGGCCTGTCTACTGGCATTCCTGCGGATGTGCCCGGCAGGGACCGCCCGCGGTGGCGCGGGGCGTGGCGCAATCACCTCAGTCTACCGGACATCGCCAGGCGGGCAGCCGGTGCCTGCTTCATCGCCGCGGGCTTGGTGTAGGTTGGGCAGCACATCTGTCGGGGAGCCTGGGGCGATCAAAATGCCAGCGGCCGGTCGGTTTCGCGTGCAGGAACTCGCGTCGAGTTGGGCGAGCGGGGTTATCCTCATTCTGAGTGGATTGGCGGTGGCGGCGTACGGCATGCCCTCCGGCAACGACGCGCCCGCGTCGGCCCTGCAGACGGTGATCGGCCACAGCGCGGAAGCCGGCCAGAGCGCCGATCAGGACAGGCGCGTCGTGGCAAGCCTGCCGGCCCGGTCGGCAGCTGGTCCTTCTGCCCGTGCGGCCGAGTCGGCCTCCACCCCCGTCGTCGTCACGGTCATCCCGCGTCCGAGCGAGCCGACAGCGGTGCCGCCACGGACGGCCGCCATCCCCAGGGATCGCGAAGCCCTGGCGCGCGAGCTGCAGAAAGAGCTGCGGCGTGTCGGCTGCTACGAGGGCGAGCTCAACGGGGCATGGACCCCCGCCACGCGCCGGGCCATGAAGGCCTTCACCGAAGGCGTCAACGCCACCCTTCCCGTCGCGGAGCCCGACGCGGTTCTGCTCATCATGGTGCAAGGCCAGCCGGACCGGGTGTGCGGCAAGCCGTGTCCGCCCGGACAGGGAACCAGCGAGGACGGACGCTGTCTGCCGAACGCCATCCTCGCCAAGGCGGCGAAGAAGGCGCCATCGGTCACGGTCGCATTGTTGCCGAAGGGCGATCCGGCACCGCCTGCGAGGCGTGGCCCCGCCGTCGCCAGCTGGACGGCCACGGTGGTCGCGGCAGCGCCTCCCTCGCCGCCTCCTGTTGCCGCGGCTCCTGCAGCGACAGCCCCGATCCCAACCGAAGGGCGCATGGCCTTGGCCGGGCCGTTGGAGACACCCAAGCCGACCGCGGCCAGCGATCCGCCGCCTGTTGCAAAGCGGCACGTGCGCTCACGTCATGCAGCGCGGGCAAGGCCCGCGCGCTACGTCAGCGCCCCGAGACGCGGGACCTTCGCCAGGACCGTCTTCAGGCGCATCGATTCGAGCCTTTGACCCACGGTTTCGTCTCGCAACGTGCTCGGCCGACGGGACGATTTACCACGATCGGTGATGCCGTGCGCCTTTCGTAGCCGTTGGACCCGATGGCAATCAATGGCTTGCGGGCCCCCCGGCTGCATGCGAGTGGAAGCGCGGACGCGCCTCCATATGCAAATGTCCGGGGATAGCCATCTTGCCCGGGCGGGGATTGCGCTGCACTCTAGTGTGATGATCGAGAAGTCCGTATCATCGCTGTGGGCTAGGTGGCGAGACGGACTTTTCGACCTGAATCACGCTAAACTCCATGATTCACTAGTGTCCTTCAGAACGCGAAATTCGCTCCGAGCCCGGTGCACAAAGAGGTGAATTTCGCGATCAGGACACTAGGGCATCACCACATAGTGGCGTCGCGCGCCGGCGGGCGCCCAACGCCAACACGGAAGCGGAAAGATCACTGGGTCGGGATATGCTCGACCGAAGCTCCACTCAGACGAGAGACCCGAGGCAATGCCCATTCAAATCATGATGCCCGCGCTGTCGCCCACGATGGAGAAGGGTAAGCTCCTCAAGTGGCTGATAGCGGAAGGCCAGATGGTCAATCCCGGCGATGCCATCGCCGAGATCGAGACCGACAAAGCCACCGTCGAGGTGGAGGCGGTCGATCAGGGCAAGGTGGCGAAGCTCCTGGTCCCCGAGGGTACCGAGGGCGTGAAGGTCAACACGCCGATCGCCCTGCTCGAGGGCGGAGCGCCCGGAGCGACGCTCAAGACCCACGTGCGCCCGAGGGTCGAGACCGCAAAGATTGCGAGCGCGGCCACCCACATCCGCACCGAGCCACGACCGCCCGTAACCGATGATACCCTGGGCGCCGTCATCGGCCGCTCGCGCCTTGTCGGCGACCGCGGGCCGTTGCCGCCGCTGGGCGGCGGCACAGTAGCCGGCACAGTGGCGGCTGACCGGGGGGGTGGCGGCAGCAGTGGCCAGCCGAAGACCCAGTACATCCGCGCCGGCGCCGTCGAGGGCGATGCCGATCCCGTGGCGGGGTGGCTGGTGGTGGTGAAGGGTCCCGGGCGCGGCGGATTCCGTCCGATCTTCGTCGGCATGAACTCCGTGGGCCGTGACGGCAGCCAGCGCATCAGCCTGAGTTTCGGCGACGACATGATCTCGCGCGAGGAGCACGCCTTCATCGCCTACGACGAGGAGTCGCGCCGCTTCTATCTTCAGCATGGCGGCAAGGCCAACCTCGTGCGCCTGGGGGGCCGCCCGGTGCTGGCTCCGACGGAACTGGAGCCCTACGACCTCATTCGCATCGGCAAGACCACGCTGCGGTTCATTCCGCTGTGCGGGCCCGATTTCGCCTGGAGCGACGAGCTGGGCGACGCCTGAGTCGCTGACCGCGACGCATCCGTCGCGGCGAGTGTCCGCTGCGGCAGGTCAGGCGGAAGGGCCGTGCGGATCGGTCGGGCCCGGCGTGGCCGGGCCGACGTCCGGTCCGTCGTAATCGCTGTAGGCGGCGGCCAGCATGCGCGACGGTGTGTAATCCTGCGCCGCTGCCGGTGCGAGCAGCGCCGAAGCCCAGATCAACGCCATAATGGCTATGCGCACTTTGAGCATGGCCGTGTTCTCCGCTGGACCGGCTCGCGACTGGCATGGTGGGCGGGTCGGTGGTGGAGGCTCCGCAGGATCGCCCACTGGAGCCGCATGCACGACATATGGGTTGTGCAGCGCGGCAAAAAACCGGTTTTCACTGGCGTGTGAAGGGGTTTGATCGGATCGCGACGGCCCTCTCGGACGGGTCATTCCGTTGGCAGCGCAACCAACAACAATTTACCGCAATGGCGAATGATCACTAGGTCGGTCCCAGGTGCTGGTACCGTCGGTTTCACAACGCGTCAGGAGCGGTCCGATGGCTCAAGCTTCCGTTCCCCAGGTGTCAGGCGCCGGCAGCCGGATCCCCAAGGGGATGTTCGGCATCGTCGGGTTGCTGGTTCTGATCATCGCCCTGTTCGGCCTCTACCTCGTCTCTCCCTTCTTCACGGTGGGCGAGTACGAGCGCACCGTCGTCACCCGCTTCGGCCAGTTCGATTCGGTGGCGGGCCCGGGACTGCATTTCCGCGTACCGTTCGTCAACGGACTGGAAACCTTCCCGATCGGCATCCAGCGCATGCAGAAGGACCACCTCAACACCTATACGATCGACAACCAGGAGCTCGACGCGGCGGTGACGCTCAACTACCGCATCGCAGAAAACGACGTGCGTCGCGTCTTCACGACCAACCGCGACTACCGCGCCAATCTCAAGTCCTTCGTGATCGATCGCTTCAAGCGCGAGATGGGCAAGATCAACATCACGGCAGTCGCGGCCCATCGCGGCGATGTGGCCCTGTCCGTGCAGAAGAGCCTCCAGGTCGAGGCGCTGCAGCTCTTCGGCGTCACCATCGTCGACTTCCAGATCAACGACCTGCGCTACACCGACCAGTATCGCAAGGCGGTCGACGCGTCGGCGATTGCCAAGGCCAAGGTCGAGCAGTCCGAGCAGGAGCGGCGCCAGGCCGAGGTCGTGGCCCAGGGACAGAAGATCCGGGCCGAGGGCGAGGCCAACGCGGCGCGCGAGACGGCGCGCGGCAAGGCCGACGGCGAGCTGCTGCTCGCCACCGCGCAGGCCAAGGGCAAGGAGCTGGTCGGCCTCGCCGAGGCAAAGGCGCTGGAGGCGCAGGGCCAGGCGATCCGCTCCAACGACGCGCTGATCCAGCTCGAGTTCGCCAAGCGCTGGTCGGGCAACCTGCCCGTCAACATGTACGCCAGCACGCCGCTCCCGTTCCTCAACCTGACGCCCGGTCCCGCCGAGGCTCCCAAGGCCGCGCGGTGATGGGCCGCTGAAGTGCGGCGTCGCCTGCGGCGCGGTTAACCCTGGGCGCTCCAATCCCCGCGGTTGCGGCGTCGGCGATACTTGCGTCCACCTCGGCTCAATGAGGGGCGCTGTCGCGACGCGCTTCTGACGGTGTGAGCTGAGGGCTGCAAGGTGGCGGCGCCCGTAGCGCGGGTAGCCCCAGGAAAGAACGATCAGGGACGGACATGGCCTCGCCGTCCGCCGTGCCTGGAGACCCATCCTGCAGCAGCGGAGCGCGGACGTCCGCGTTTCACTTCGACTCGAGCCAGGCGTCCGCGCCCCGCTCCCCTCGCCTGCCCAAACCCCGAGCGCGACGCGCGTCGGGCGCAACGTGTCGTCAGCGCGCATTCAGCTCAGCACGGCGATCTGCTTGCGCTTGATGAGGTCGAGGTCGAACTGGGCGCCGATGCCGGGCACCTGCGGGCAGTGCGCCAGGCCGTCCTTGCCGATCTGGATGTCATTCAGCAGGCCGTACTTGTGGGCGCCGTGCGGCAGCAGCACCTCGAAGTAGGTGGTGTTGGGAATGGCGCAGGCAAAGTGCACCTGCGCCATGTTGTTGGCGGAGTTGCCGCCGTGGTGCACCTCGTAGGTGGTGTGGAAGGCCTCCGCCAGGTGCGCCGTCTTGAGCATGGTGGTGAGGCCGCCTTTGACGGGGATGTCGCCGCGCAGATAGTCCGTCGCTTTCTCGGTGAGCCAGATCGCGTAGGTGCCGATGTCGCCGGCCGCGTACTCGGTGGCGAGGATCGGGATGTCCAGCTTCTGGCGCAGCTTCACGTAGGAGTAGATGTCCTCCTCGTTGAGCGGGTCCTCGTACCAGAGGTAGCCCAGCTGCTCGATGGCGCGGCCGACGCGCAGCGCGTCGGGGTATTTGTAGCTCCAGGTCGAATCGAGCATCAGCGTGTAGCCGTTGCCGACGGCTTTGCGCACGGCCTCGCACACCTTGATGTCCTCGGTCGCCGGGTGCGGAGGATGGATCTTGTAGGCCTTCCAGCCGTCGGCCTTGAACTGCTGCGCTTCCTCGGCATAGGCCTGCGGACTGTCCAGAACCTGGCTCGAGGCGTAGGCGCCGATGGAGGATTTCCCGCCGCCCAGGAATTTGTAGAGCGGCATATTGGCGGCCTTCGCGGCGATATCCCACAGGGCCGTGTCGCAGGCACCGATGCTGCGCAGGCCCATGTTGCGCTGGCGCATGCGCATGGCCGCGTGCAGCTCCTCGCGCGCCAAGGGATCCTTGCCCATCAGGATCGGCTTGAGGAAGCGGATCAGCGCGCCGGCGTCGGTCTCGGCGGGGTTGGTGGCGGAGCCGAGGAACGCGTTGCCCTCGATGCCGGCGTCGGTCTTGATGCGCAGCAGGCCGAGGTTGCTCTTGCCCGATTGGTTCTGCGAGCCCGAGGTGTACTTGGTCGGCGGGATGTCGTCCCACGCGAACAGGGTGAGCTCTACGGCATCGATCTTCATGTGCATCCTCCCGGGATGGTGTGGCGGCTATTTGCTCTTGGGATAGACGGCGATCATGTCGAGCTCGACGCGCGCGCCGGGCGTCGAGAGCTGGTTGACGCACACGGTGGTGCTGGCGGGCGTCCAGGCGCCGAAATACTGCGCCAGCACCGCCACCATGCCGTCCATGTCGCGCATGTCGGTCAGGTACTTCGTCACCTTGACGACGTCGGTCCACGCGAGACCCTGGTGGTCGAGGATGGTCTTGATGTTCTCCATGGCGAGCCGCGTCTGGTCGGCGATGCCGACGGGATGGTTGTGCTCGCTGAGCTCGTGGGGGTGCTTGTGGTAGAGGGGAGAGGGCGTTGCGCCGGATATGAATAGCAGGTCGCCCGGCGCCTCGACGCGGATGGCCGGGGCGTACGGCATGTCCTTGATGCGCTCGGGCACGGTCTGGATCTCGCCGAGCGAGGGGTTGCTAGGTGACGATCTGAAGGCAGGCCGACGCACGGACATCGCACTCTCCCGTTGAACATTGCGGCCTATTCTGGACGCGGGCGAAAGCGTCCACAATGGGTGCAGGTTGCCAAACATCTGATCACGGGCCGTATCCGAAATGCGTTTGACGATTGGGATGCGGAGTGAAACGCTCGTGCCCCAGACTGCAGCAGTGGAGAGACACGAGATGACACCGTCGAGATCGTTGGCCTCGGCCACCACTTCCGCCGCGCCCTCCAACCCAGTGGTGAGCTTGTCGAACCACGGCAAGGCGCCCGCGGCCCGTCCTTCGACAAGCTCAGGACTGCGGTGGAGTATTTCGGCTGCTGCAGCACTCGCAGTACTGGCCCTGTCCGCTCCGGCCGCGCTGGCGCAGCAGAAGACGCTCTACGTCGCCGGATACGGCGGCTCCTTCGAGCAGACCATGCGCAAGGAGATCTTCCCGGCGTTCGAGGCCAAGCACGGCGTCAAGGTCGAGTACATCGCCGGCAATTCCACGGACACGCTGGCCAAGCTGCAGGCGCAGAAGGGCAACCAGCAGATCGACGTCGCCATCGTCGACGACGGGCCGATGTACCAGGCGATCCAGCTGGGCTTCTGCGGCAAGATCGCGGGCCTGCCCGCCGCCGATCTCTTCGATGCCGCGCGCTTCAAGGACGACAAGGCCGTCGCCATCGGCCTCGTCGCCACCGGCCTGATGTACAACACCAAGTATTACGCGGAGAAGGGCTGGCCGGCGCCCACGTCCTGGAACGATCTCAAGGACCCCAAGATCAAGAAGCTGCTGGTGATCCCGCCGATCAACAACACCTATGGTCTCTATACGCTGATGATGTTCGCGCGCATGAACGGCGGCGGCGAGAAGAGCGTCGAGCCGGGCTTCAAGGTGATGAAGGACGAGGTCAACGCCAACGTGCTGGCCTACGAGCCGTCGCCAGGCAAGATGACGGAGCTGTTCCAGTCGGGCCAGGCGGTGCTGGCCGTGTGGGGCTCGGGGCGCGTGCAGTCGTTCGCCAACACCGGATACCCGGTCGATTTCGTCTACCCGAAGGAAGGCGCGGTGACGCTGCTCGCGTCCGCCTGTCCCATCGAGAAGGCCAACGCCTCGCCGCTTGCCTCCGAGTTCATCAAGGCGATGCTGGAGCCGTCGCTGCAGCTGATCCTGCTCAAGGACTACGGCTACGGGCCGGTCAACAAGACGGTGCAGGTGCCGGCCGGGCTCGGCAGCATGGCGCCGCTCGGCGATCGCGCGGCCAAGCTCGTCAACCCCGACTGGGACACCATCAACGCCCAGCGCGAGGACTGGACCAAGCGCTGGAACCGCGAGGTCGAGCGGTGATGGGACGCAAAGCGTCACTCCCGCGTAGGCGGGAACCCACGCAAGTGCACGGTCGAATGCGCCGCCTACCTCAATAACCGATCGTGGATGCCCGCCTGCGCGGGCATGACGGTATGCCCTTCCTCGAGCTCGACAGCCTGACCAAGCGCTTCGGCGACCAAGTGGCCGTCGATAGTCTGTCGCTGGCCGTGAGCGAGGGCGAGTTCGTCACGCTGCTGGGCCCCTCGGGTTGCGGCAAGACGACGACGCTGCAGATGATCGCGGGTTTCGCCGAGGTCACCTCGGGCCGCATCAGCCTCCAGGGGCGCGATCTGCTGGCGATGAAGCCCTCCAGGCGCGGCCTCGGCATCGTGTTCCAGAGCTACGCGCTTTTTCCGCACATGACGGCCGGCGAGAACGTTGCCTTCGGCCTCGAGATGCAGGGCGTCGGCCGGGCGGAGCGGGAGGAGAGGGTGAAGGAGACCCTGGCGCTCGTGGGTCTCGACGGCTTTGCCCTACGCTACCCGCGCCGCATGTCCGGTGGCCAGCAGCAGCGGGTGGCGCTGGCGCGCGCGCTCGTCATCCGGCCGCGCATCCTGCTGCTCGACGAGCCGCTCTCCAACCTCGACGCCAAGCTGCGCGAGGAGATGCAACTCGAGCTGAGACAGATCCAGCGCAACCTCGGCACCACCACCATCCTCGTCACCCACGACCAGGCCGAGGCCATGGCGCTGTCGGACCGCATCGTCGTCATGAACAAGGGGCGGGCCGAGCAGATCGCGGCACCGCAGGAGGTCTACGAGCGTCCGGCCTCGCCGTTCGTGGCGGGCTTCCTCGGCAAGACCAACGAGCTCGGCGGGCAGGTCAGCATTGGCGTGGTGACGATCGGCACGGGCACCTGGACCAAGGCCGAGGCGGCGGACGGCCCCGTCACGGCCGTCGTGCGGCCGGAGAAGATCGCATTCCTCCCGCCCGCACCGGACCGGCTTACCGGCAATGTCGCCATGCGCGTGTTCCAGGGCAACCATTGGCTCTATCGGGTGGAGACGGCTGCCGGGTCGGCTCTGGTGATACGGCAGAACACCGGGGAGCCGGGTCCCGCCGAAGGCGAGACGGTTGGGCTTCACTGGCAGGCCGAGGACATGGTGGTGCGTCCCCGCCGCAAGGAGTCCGCATGAGCCGGGAGCCCGCTTCGAGGCCGCTCGCGGCCGCGCCGTGGCTCCTGAGCCTGCCGGCGCTCGCCGTTTTCCTCGCCATCGTCATCGTGCCGCTGGCGATGACGGTGCTGCTCTCGTTCCACGACTGGGGCCAGTACAAGGGCATCGAGCCCGTGCTGATCCTCAAGAACTGGCGCGAGGTGCTCGCCGATGCCTACTTCCACGAGATGTTCGCGCGCACCTTCCGCATCGCCCTGCTGGTGACGCTGCTGGCGGCTCTGCTGGGCGCACCGGAGGCCTACATCCTCAACCGCATGCGCGCGCCCTGGCGGGGGTTGTTCCTGCTGGTGATCCTCGGGCCGCTGTTGATCTCGGTGGTGGCGCGGACGCTGGGCTGGGCGCTGCTGTTCGGCGGCAGCAGCGGCGTCGTCAACAAGGCGCTGATGAACCTGGGGCTGATCTCCGCGCCGATCCCGTTCATGTTCACCGAGACGGGCGTGGTGGTGGCGCTTACCCACGTGCTGCTGCCGTTCATGGTGCTGTCTGTGTGGGCGGCCCTGCAGCGCATCGATCCGCACATCGAGAACGCGGCGACGTCGCTCGGCGCCGGGCACCTGACCATCCTGCGGCGCATCATCCTGCCGCAGGTGATGCCGGGTGTGCTGTCGGGCGCCATCATCGTCTTCGCGCTGGCCGCCAGCGCCTTCGCCACGCCGGCGATCATCGGCGGACGGCGCCTGAAGGTGGCGGCCACGCTTGCCTACGACGAGTTCCTCAACACGCTGAACTGGCCGCTGGGGGCGGCGGTGGCCGTACTGCTGCTTGTCGCGCTGATCGCGATCGTTCTGGGCTGCAATGCTCTGGTCGAGCGACGCTACGCGGAGGCCTTCCGATGAGCCGCAACGGGCCAATGGCGATCCTCTTCCACACGCTGTTCGTCGTCTTCATGCTGGCGCCGATCGTGATCGTCTGCCTCGTGGCGTTCACGCCGGAAGGCTATTTGTCGCTGCCGACGAACGGCTTCTCGCTGCGCTGGTTTCGCGCGATTGCGCGCTACCCTGAGTTCATCGGAGCGTTCTGGACCAGCATCTGGCTGGGAGCGCTCTCGTCGGCGCTGGCGCTGGCGATCTCCGTCCCTGCGGCCCTCGCCATTGCCCGCCATCGCTTCCGTGGCCGCGAGGCGCTGGCCGCGCTGTTTCTGTCGCCCCTGATGATCCCGCACGTGGTGCTCGGCATCGCCTTCCTGCGCTTCTTCACGCTGATCGGGCTTGGCGGCACATTCACGGGCCTCGTGCTGTCGCACCTCGTGATCGTGTTCCCCTTCGCGCTGCGGCTCACGCTGGCCTCGGCGACCGGCATGGACCGCGCCGTCGAGCAGGCCGCCATCTCGCTGGGAGCTTCGGATTGGATGGTCTTCCGACGCGTCACGCTGCCGCTGATCGCGCCCGGCATCGTCAGCGGCTGGGCGCTGGCGTTCATCCAGTCCTTCGACGAGGTGACGATGACCGTGTTCGTGGCCGCGCCGGGTACCGAGACGCTGCCCGTGCGCATGTTCCTCTACATCCAGGACAACATCGACCCGCTCGTGACGTCGGTCTCCGCCAGCGTTATAGCGATCACCGTGGTGGCGCTGGTCGGCCTCGACCGGCTCTACGGCCTCGACCGGCTGCTGACGGGCGAAGGCCGCGGCGAGCGATGAGGGAGCGGATGCAGCGCGACTACGACGTTGCGGTGGTGGGGGGCGGCCTCGTCGGGGTGGCCGTGGCCTGGGGCCTGGCGCGCGGGGGGCAGCGCATCGTCGTGCTCGACGAGGGCGACATCGCCAAGCGTGCCTCGCGGGCGAACTTTGCGCTGGTATGGGTGCAGAGCAAGGGGCTTGGCATGCCCGAGTACATGGGCTGGACGGTGCGCTCGTCGGAGGCCTGGCGGCAGCTGGCGGGCGAGCTGAAGGCGCAGACCGGCCTCGACGTGTGTTTCCAGCGTCCCGGCGGCTTCCATCTGGCGCTGGGCGAGGCCGAGCTGGAGGCGCGCGCGCTCTACTTGAAGCGCCTGCACAACCAGACAGGTGCCGCCGACACGCGGGCAGAGATCCTCGACCGGGCCCAAGTCGAGCGCATGCTGCCCGGCATCGGCCCCGAGGTCGCCGGCGGGAGCTTCTGTCCGCTCGACGGCCACGTTAATTCACTGCGCACGTTCCGCGCTTTCCACAAGGGGCTCGCCCTGTTCGGGGCGGACTACCGGCCGGATCATGCGGTGAGCGATATTGCACACGAGCAGGGTGGTTTCCGGCTGACCACGGCCAAGGGCCAGGTGCGCGCAGCCAAGGTGGTGCTCGCCGCCGGCAACGCCAACATGCGGCTGGCGCCGATGGTGGGGCTGCGGTCCCCAATGCGGCCGAACCGGGGACAGATCGTGGTCACCGAGCGCATCGCGCCCTTTCTGCGCTATCCTGTCACCACGGTTCGTCAGACCGACGAGGGCACCGTGATGATCGGCGACAGCCGCGAGGAGATCACCGACGATACCGGCCTGCACCTGTCGATCGGCTCGGTGGAGGCCGATCGCGCCCGGCGCATGTTCCCGGCGCTGGGCCAGCTCAATGTCATCCGCATGTGGTCGGGCATCCGGGTCATGACCGAGGACGGGTTCCCCATCTACGACCAGTCCGCGACGTGTCCCGGCGCCTTCGTCGTCGGCTGCCATTCCGGCGTCACGCTGGCCGCCAACCACGCCCTCGTCATCGCCCCCATGATCGCCCGCGGGGCGCTCGCGGCAGATATGGTCGGCGCATTCTCGGCGCGGAGGTTCGATGTTCAGAAGGCTGCTTGAAGCGGCGGGCGGTCGCATCCGCGTAACCATCGACGGCAACGCGGTGGACGCACGCTGCCGGCGACAGCGTCGCCGCGGCCATGCTGGCGGCCGGCCTCGATCATTGCCGCACCACGGCCGTGTCGGGTGCGAAGCGCGCGCCCTACTGCATGATGGGCGTGTGCTTCGACTGCCTGGTCACGGTCGACGGTATCGGCAACCGGCAGGGCTGCCTGGTCGAGGTGCGGGACGGCATGCGCATCGAGACGCAGCACGGCAGGCGGGTGGCGGAATGATCGGTGCGACCGGGGCGACCAAAGCCGCCTACGACGTCGCCATCGTGGGTGCCGGCCCGGCAGGCCTTGCCGCCGCCGCGACCACGGCCGGTGCGGGTCTCGCAACCCTTCTGCTGGACGAGAACGCGTCGCCAGGCGGCCAGATCTACCGTGCGGTCACCACCACGCCGGTCGAGAAGCGGAGCATTCTGGGGGAAGACTACTGGGCCGGCGCGCGGCTCGTTGCCGAGGCGAGGGCGAGCGGCGCCGAGATCGTGCAGGGCGCGACGGTATGGAGCCTCGATTCCTCGCGCGAGATGGGGGTCTCGTCTGGCGGCGTCTCGCGCCTGTTGAGCGCCCGCAGAGTCATCCTCGCGACCGGAGCCCTCGAGCGCCCGTTCCCCGTTCCGGGTTGGACATTGCCCGGCGTGATGACGGCCGGCGCCGTGCAGACGCTGCTGAAGGCCTCGGGCCTCGTCCCCGACGGCCGTCTGGTCCTGGCCGGCACTGGGCCGCTGTTGTGGCTGTTGGCTGCCCAACTGCTGCGGGCGGGCGGACGCATCGAGGCGCTGCTCGACACGACGCCACGACGTAACTATCTGCGCGCCTTTCCCCACGCCGCCGGCTTTCTCCTCTCGCCCTACCTCGCCAAGGGACTCGCCTTGCGAAGGGAGGTGGCGCGACAGGTGCGCATCGTCCGCGGCGTCACGCAGCTTCGCGCCGAGGGCAACGGGCGCCTTGCGGAAGTCGCCTATGTCGCAGGTTCCGGCACCGAGCAGCGCATGCACGTCGACGTGCTGGCGCTGCATCAGGGCGTGGTGCCGAACGTCAATCTCGCCATGGCCGCCGGCATCGCTCATCGCTGGCATCCGATACAACTCTGCTGGACGCCGGTGCTCGATGCAGCCGGCAATAGCGCAATCGATGGCATCGCTGTCGCGGGCGACGGCGCGGGCATTGGAGGCGCGCTCGCGGCCGAGGCGCGCGGCCGTCTCGCGGGGCGGGCTGCCGTGGAGGCGGTCGCGCCCGAACGCGTCGCGCGTCTTCCGGATCGCCAGGAGCTGGACCAGGCCGTGTTGCGCGCTGACGCCGGCCGCGCGTTCCTCGACCAGCTGTTCGCGCCGCCACCCCAGTTCCGCATGCCCGTGGGCGACACTATCGTGTGCCGGTGCGAGGAAGTGACGGCTGCACAGATGCTCGAAGCCATCGACATGGGTGCGGCGGGACCCAACCAGCTCAAGGCGTTCCTGCGCTGCGGCATGGGACCGTGCCAGGGCCGGCTCTGCGGCCTCACCGTCACCGAGCTGATCGCGGCGGCGCGCGGCACAACTCCCGACCAAGTCGGCTACTATCGTCTGCGGCCTCCGGTGAAGCCCATCACGCTCGCCGAGCTGGCCGCCATGGCGCACTCCGATCGGGCGGTCGAGGCGGTGGTGCCGCGATGAAGCGCACCGCCGACGTCATCGTCATCGGCGGCGGGATCCACGGCTGCTCCACCGCACTGCATCTGGCGATGCGCGGCCTGAAACCCCTGGTGATCGAGAAGGACTACGCCGGACGCCATGCGTCGGGCGTCAATGCAGGGGGCGTGCGCCAGCTCGCCCGGCACGTGGCCGAGGTTCCCCTGTCGGTCGCTTCCATGGAGCTGTGGGAACGGATCGGCGATCTCGTCGACGACGATTGCGGGTTCGAATGCCACGGCCAGGTGCTGGTGGCGGAGAGCGAGGCGGAGCTGTCGGAGTTCCGTGCCCGCGTGGACGACCTGCGTCTGCGCGGATACACGCACGAGGAGCTGATCGATCGCGCGGAGCTCAGGCGCCTGGTGCCCGCCGTGTCGGACGACTGCCCCGGCGGCGTCGTCTCGCGGCGCGACGGAGCGGCCGATCCCTTCCGGACCACCCAGGCATTCCGGCGCAAGGCCGTGGCGATGGGCGCGACCGTGATGGAGGGTGTGCGCGTCACGGGACTGCATCGCCACGACGGCGTGTGGCGCGTCGCCACCAGCACCGGAGATTTCGAGGCACCCATCGTTGTCAACGCCGCGGGCGCCTGGGCCGACCGCATCGCCGCCGCACTCGGCGAGCCGGTTCCGCTGGAGGTGATGGCGCTGATGCTGATGATCACCAGCCGCGTGCCGGCCTTCATCGAGCCCGTGGTGATCCTGCGCAGCCGCAAGCTCTCGTTCAAGCAGCTCGCCAACGGCACCGTGCTGATCGGCGGCGGTTACCAGGGCAGGCCGAACCGGGATACCAACGCCACCGAAATCGACTGGGCCAGGCTGGCCGAGAGCGCGCGCACGGTATGGGAGCTGTTTCCGGCCATGCGCCGCACCGAGATCGTGCGCGCCTGGGCCGGTATCGAGGCGCGCATGCCCGACGACATTCCCGTCATCGGCCCGAGTGCCACGGCGGAAGGCCTCTATCACCAGTTCGGCTTCTGCGGGCACGGCTTCCAGCTCGGACCCGGTGTCGGCGCGCTGATGGCCGAGCTGATCGCCACCGGCAGCACCAACCTGCCGATCGCGCCGTTCAGCGTCTCGCGTTTTGCGCGCAGCTGAAGGTGCGCAACAGCAGCGCCGGCCTCACCGCGTCTTCTCGATTCGGCTGAAATTGCTTCCTCGAGCGCGACGGTCATCCCGGCACTTGTTGCCCGGGATCCATCCATCAGCATCCTCCGGCATTCGCGGATCGATGGCTCCCGGTGACAAGCACCGGGATGACACCGTGGAGTATGGAGTGGTCACAGAGAGCCAAAGGGCTCACGTAGACGCCGGCTTCCACTCGCCGCCCATCTGGCACAGGATCGACACGTTCGTTGTCTTGCTGTCGGCCTTCGATTCCGCCTTCTTGCCGGTGCTCTTGACTTCCATCTCGGTCGTCACCTTGCGGCACTGGGCGTCGACGGGCAGCTGGTCGATGCGCACCACATCGCCATCGGCCTTGTTCTCGGCCTTGCTCTTGGCGTCAGGCCGGGTCTTGCCATCGGCCACCTTGTTGTCGATGTCGCCGCTGGTCTGCTGCATGGTGTCGGCGGTCGTGCGCAGCACGGGATCGTCCTTGATGTCGGCCACCTTCTGCGCCGGCCCCGCCGTGATGGTGACCTGCTTGTTGCCGTCGGTGGTCTTGTAGGTGTCGAACACCTCCTGGTTGGGGTCCTTGTCGAGCACCACCCGCGTGCGTCGCGTCACCTCGGCGCCGTCCCGGCGGCTGAGGCGCCCGAGAATCACGCCGCCGACGGCGACCGCGCCGATGATTCCAAAGGTGCGTCGGAATTTTCCGAAGTGCATCCCCCGATTCAGGATGCGGCCGGGGCCTGGCAGGTGCAGCACCCTGCCGATCCTGGGCAGGCCGAATTGTGCGCTGGCAGGCCAGGGGGTGAGCGTCAAAATGAGCGATGAGGCAACAAACATTCGCAGAACCGGTGCACGCATCGAAATCCCCTGGGATGGCAGAGCGCCTTTGAGTCGCATTCTAGCAACTGGCGAGTCCCGCGGGTAGCGAGAACCGCCACGATCGCGCCGTCTGGTGACCACAGATGGTTACTCTACCGTTCACACGGGGGTCCGGGCTGGTGCCAAATGCCCTGGCAGCTGGTATAATTTCCATTCGCACGCGTTCGAGCCAAGTACCTGTCGCGCTATCCGGCATGGGCCGGGCATAGGGCCTTGGGGGGTTGCAATGCTGTACATGCCACGATCCAGGCCACGACCGGGGCCACGATCCGCGCTGGCGCGCCGCATCTGCGCCGCCGTGCTGACGCTCGGCGTGCTGCTGGCGGCGCTGGGGGAGGCCGGCTTCGCCTCGACCTTCGACATCAGGAAGGTCGAACCAAGCGTCTACAAGATCTACGCGGTCCGCAAGAAGGGGTGGGGAACCGGCACGGGCTTCCTGGTCAACGGGCGGCGCACTCTGGTGACGAACTTCCACGTCGTGGTGGACGGCGAGAAGTACTTCGTCGGCTACCGCGACGGCACCGAGGGCAGGATCGTGGAGGCGCGCGTCGTGGATCGCCGGCCCGGCGTCGACCTGGCCGTGATCGAGACCTACGAGGACTTGCCGGGACGGGCGCTGACGCTGGCCGACTTCGAGCCCGAGAAACTGACCAACGTGGTGGCCGTGGGCTTTCCCGGCGCTGCCGACGTGAAGCAGGACACGACCGTGCGCAACCTGCAGGAGATGTACGCGCGGTTCAAGGAGCCGAGCGGCCTCGATTCGACGGTCACGCCGGGTGTGGTGTCGCGCATCTACTCGGCCTCCAACACCGCGCTGAGCGAGACGCAGGTGATCAACGCGCGCACCGTGCAGCACAACGCCTCGATCAACCCCGGCAACAGCGGCGGGCCCCTGTTCGACGAGTGCGGCACGGTGATCGGGGTCAATTCCTTCACGCCGAAGAACGCGCAGGGTCTGTTCTTCTCCATTCACTCCGGCGAGGTGATCCGGTTGCTGCGCGAGCTGAACATCGCCTACGCCGCCGTCGGACACGCCTGCATGGCCGCCTCGCTCTCCAGCGGCGGCGGCCTTCTGCTCCCGCTGATCATCGGCATGGCGGCCTTGCTGGCCATCGTCGCCGTGGCGTTTGCCTGGCGCGGCGGTGCCGCGGTCAGCGCCGTCAGCCGGCGCCTGACCGGCGTCCGCGGCAAGGGGAGCCCGGAAGAGCACGAGGCTACACACGATCCTGCCGCGGACGCCATGAGCCAGGCGCAGACCGCGGGGGCCCTGTCGCTGCAGCCGGTGGCCGGCGGCAAGACGGTCGCGCTCGATGTGGGGCGCACGGTCGTCGTCGGTCGGGGGCGGCAGTGCGAGATCACTATCGACGACGACACCGTTTCCTCCAATCACGCCCGCCTCGAGGTCAACTCGAAGGGCCAACGCGTCACGGTGACCGATCTGCAATCCTCGAACGGCACCTACATCAACGGCAAGCGCATCAGCAGCGGGCAGGCCCAGGCCGGCGATGCGCTGCGGTTCGGCAGCGCCGACTTCAAGCTGATGGCGGGCGCTAGCAATGGCGGGGGCGCCGCGGCTGCCCCCAATCAGGCGTGGATGTTGTCGGGTTTCGACCCCTCCGGGCGCGCGCTGCAGTTCGAGTTGAAGCCGCCGGCGCCGAACGGCCGCGCAGCCGGCCCGACCACATGGACGATCGGCCGCGACCGCAATCGCGCGCAGTTCGTCATCGACGACGATAGCGTCTCCGGCGCGCACGCGCAGATCGCCTACGATGCGCGGCAGGGATTGACGTTGCGCGATCTCGGCTCGACCAACGGCACCCGCCTCGACGGGGCCGCGCTCGGCACCCGTACCGCCACGCTCAGCGATACCGGCCAGGAGATCACCTTCGGCGCCGCGAAGCTGCGGCTGTCGCGCCTGATCCGGTAGGCGCCGCCGTTGCCGGCGCGCCCGCCGCTGTGCGTCCTGAGCTTGTCGAAGACGGTCGCAACCGCCACGCCACGGCTCGATCGGTTCGCCATTGAGTCGGTGAGCGCCGCATGCGACGGCAAGGTGGGATCAGAAGCGGTTGGCGATGCGCAGCGCGTCGGCCTCGAACAGCTCCAATGCCGCCTTCTGCGCCAGCATGACGTCGCCCGACACGAGGCTGCCCTGGGGGAAGAAGCACCAGCCGCAGACGCGCCGGCCATTACGGTCGAGCTGCTCGATGTTCATCTGCCGACCGTGGCGGATGCGATAGCGCTTGCCGGTCTTGCCGCCGGTGACGTCGAAATATCCGTACTTCTCGTATTGGCGGCGCTGGGCGGCGGTGAGGTTCTCCTTGAGCAGCAGGATGCCGCGCTCCTGCGCGCGCTTGCTGCCGATGTCGGTGCTGATGCCGGTCCCGAACAGTGCCGAGCGGGCATAATCGTTGCGCTGCTGGGCCCACCATTCGAGCAGACGACGCTGCGTCGCCTGACGGCGGGAAGTTGCGTCGTGCTCGTCGGCAACGGGCTCGGCTCCTTCGTGCGCAAGCCCTGTCGGAGACGGGTCGCTCCTGCGCGTGCGCCGCCGGAATCGGTCGAAGATGGAGGCGGCCATGCTCCTGCGCTCGCGCAAGCGGCTCATGTCGGCCAGATTCTCCGCGCATAGGCGCGAATATATCTCGTGCGCCTCGCACAGCAGGGCCCGTCGCAGGCTGGGCAGGTCCCAGGCCGCGTAGCGCTCGCAAACGGCATAGCAGTCGTCGGGTCGTACGGGACCCCAAGTGGCGTACCCATTGGCGAAATACGCACCGATGCGCGGCTCGAAGCGGCCGGACGCTCGTTCGATCGTGATGTCGGTGAGTGCCGGCGCCTCGCGCCCGTGCTCGCTGAGGGCCCTGCGCAGAAGGACCCTCAGCAGGTTGCGAATACGTTCCATAAGCCGCCCGTCAACCGCCTTGCAGCTGGGGGATGAACAGGGTCTGCTCGACGGTGGGATCGAACTTGTCGACCAGCTTTCCAGGTCCGCCGTCGCCGCTCAAGGCCACGGCGCGAAAGCCTTTGCCGGTCAGCTGCCGGAAGCGTTCTTCCGCGAGCGCCACCGCGTCGGAGTTCGCGACGTCGAACTCGTGGCGCGTATCGCCCGTGCGATCCATAACAATCTGGATGGCCATTTTTTACGCTCCTTCCTACTCACCAAAGCGATAGCGTACTCACCAAAATCGGCGATTGCAATCAGGTGTCCCCTCCACCAGTTGTGCTCAAGCTGATGCCAAACGCTCGTAAAATCAGCGCGATAAATGACGTCGCCCGACGTTGAGAAACCCGCGCCGCAGCGGAGTGCGATGCCCCGCGAATGCCGGCGCAACAACGACGGACTGTTACTGAGATTCGCCTCGGCGATGAGATGAGGCGCACGCAGCAGCGATCACAATGTCGGCAAGCGATTGAACCAGGGCTGCGCGGTCTCGAGCTCGCAGGCGAGGCGAAGCAGCGTCGCTTCTTCGCCGTAGCGGCCGGCGAAGTGCACGCCGACCGGCAAGCCGTCCGATGTCCAATGCAGTGGCACGCTCATGGCCGGTGTGCCGGTAGCGTTGTGCAGCGGCGTGATCGACAGATATTCGGTGACGCGGTCGACGAATGTCTGCACCTCGCCATTCTGGTCGAAGTAGCCGAGCTTGGGCGGCGGCGCGGGCAGCGTCGTCGTGAGCAGCACATCCCATTTGCCGAGGAACGCCGCAAACTTGCGGCCGGCGGCGTGCACCGCGGCGATGGCATCGACGTATTCGACACCGCTGACTTTGAGGCCGCGTTGATATACGGCCCAGGTGACACTCTCCACGTCTCTCGCATTCGGCTCACGGCCCAGCGCCTTCCAGCGCAGCCCGAGCGCGCGCGCCGTGTTGGCGGCGGAGATGAGGCTGTTCAACGGCCGCAACGCGACCAGGTCCTTCGGCGCCTCGACCTCTTCGACGATGTGTCCGAGGCTGGTGCACAGCTTGCCCGCCGCGGCGACTGCCGTGGCGCACTCGGGGTGCAGCTTGCCGCCGCGGTGGTCGCCGAGCGCCATCGCGATCTTGAGTTTCCTGGGCGGACGGGCGAGGGCCTCGACGAAGGAGCCCTCCGGCGTAGGCGCCGCGTAGGGATCGCCCGGCTCCCGGCCGGCGGTGCAGTCGAGCATGAGCGCGCTGTCGCGCACGCTGCGGCTCACGACGTGGCCGATCGAGAGCCCGCCCCAGCCCTCGCCCGCGTCGGGTGCCATCGAGATGCGCCCGCGCGTGGGCTTGAGGCCGAACAGCCCGCACTGGGCCGCCGGGATGCGGACCGAGCCCCCGCCGTCCGTGGCGTGCGCCACGGGTACAATCCCGGCGATGACGGCTGCCGCGGCGCCGCCCGACGAGCCGCCTGGCGAATGCTCCAGGTTCCAGGGATTGCGGCATGGTCCGTAGAGACGGGGCTCGGTCGTCGGGTTCAAGCCGAACTCAGGGCTCGAGCTGCGGCCCATGATGACGAGGCCGGCCTTCTTGCAGCGCGTCACGTAGGCGCTGTCGTGGTCGGCCACGAAATCCTTGAACAGGCTGCTGCCGAACGTCGCCGGCTCGCCCTTCTGCAGGATGCCGAGATCCTTGATCAGATAGGGTACGCCCGCGAGCGGACCGCCGGGCACTCCGGCGGCGACCGCCGAGCGCGCCTGGTCGTACTGCTTGTGCACGATGGCGTTGATGGCGGGATTGACCTGCTCTGCCCTGGCGATAGCCGTCTCGAGCAGATCCTTGGCGCTGACTTCGCCCTTGGCGATCAGGCCGGCAAGCGCCGTCGCGTCGTGCCGGCGGTACTCGTCAAAACGCATGGCTTGTCACTCCTCGACGGGAATCGCGGCCGCTCCCTGAAATCGCGCAAGCCGCACACTCACTCGGGAGACTGCGCTGTCCCCTGGTAGCGTGCAAGCGAGCTACTCGGCTCCGCGATGGCGATCAGCGCTTGCGCTCGGCGTAGGCGTTGATGGCGGCGATGGTGGTGTCGCGCATCTCGCCATCGAGCTTTCCCGAATAGACACCCGCGTCGCGCAGCCTTCGCTGCAGGGCGCGGCGGAAATCGATGCTCCAGGCGCGGGAATTCGTCTTCATCTGGGAGAGGGAGAACTCGTAGCGCAGCTCGATCGCCTGCATCATCAGCTCGGCAGCCTGCTCCGGGTCCTTCTGCGCCACGCCCCTGCCGCTGTCGAGCATCGCTGCCAGGTTGTGAATGCCCGACGGGTTGCCCTCCGCCGCGGCCCTTCTGTAAAGGCCGACCGCGGTGATCTCGTTCTTGTCCACACCCTTGCCCAGCTGGTGCATGAAGCCGAGGTTGACCATGCCGGCGGAGCTGCCGAGGTCGGCCGCGCGCCTGTACCAGAGTGCGGCCTTGTTCGGGTCGGCTGCCTCCCCGTTGTACATCTGGCCAAGTACCAGCATCGACGGCACGTGGCCCGCCTCGCCGGCCTTCGTGAACAGGCGCATCGCCTCGGTCGCATCCTTCGCGACGACATTGCCCTCCACCAGCAGGACGCCGTAGCGGTACATCGCCTCGGGATTGTCCTTGTCGGCCGCCGCTCGCAGCAGGCGGACGCCTTCTTGCGTGTCCTTCTCCGCGACGCGCCCGTCGAGAAGTGCCAGCGCATATGCCGTCATGGCGCTCGTGTTCCCGGCGGCCGCTCCCTTGCGGTACCAGTTGACCGCCTCGGTCTCGTCGCGCGCAACGCCGCTGCCGATCCCGTACAGCCGGCCCAGCCGAAACATGACGTGGGCGTTGCCGCTATCGCCCAGCCGGCGCAGCGTCTGCAGGAAATCGCCGCCGTCGCCGGTGATCCGCCACACCTCCAACTCGGCATCGGTGCCGGGCGACAACGTCGACACGCGCTGGCGCAACTCGTTCACGGTCGCGACTGGGCGCCCGTTGAGGCCGACGGCGATATCGCCGAAGCGCAGCCCGGCCTGTCCGGCGGGGCTGTTGGCGGCCGCCTCGAGGATGAGCACGCCATTGGCGTTGGGCAGGCCGAGGGTCAGCGCGAGAGGCAGCTCCAGCGCGTCCATCTGTACGCCGAGCCATCCTTTCTGGGGCTCTCGCGGCTGGGCGCCGATCTTGACCGTCACCTTGACGACGCGGCCTTGCGGCTGCGGCGGCTGGTTGGCCGGCGGCGCTACCGGTGGCGTGGATGGCGGCGTGACGGGCGGCTGAACGGCGGGCGGCGTGACCGCAGGCGGCTGCAGCGCCGTCGGAGTGCCCCCGGACGGGGGAGCGGTTGGCCGCCTCGGCGGCATGCGCACGATGTCGACGCCGGAATCTGCGCTCCTATGCAGCAGCTCTGTGCCGACTGGGATCTGCGGCCTGGGCGCAGGTGCAAAGGCCCGACCCGACGTGGCATCGTGGAGCACGAAGCTGGCGACCGTCACGACAGCGGATGCGATGGCGCCGCCTGCACGCCAGCTCATGGATCAGTCCCTCACAGCGCGCGAAACGCCGCGACATATGGCGAGCGCCCCCTGCTCCTGCAAGCAAGGTGGCCGGACTTGTCGATGCCGTATCCCGACGGCACCCCGTCATCGAGCCCGCCGACACCTTGGGGGCTCATTCGATAGTGCTGCTGAGTGGGTCCGTCGTAATCCTGGTGCCGGAGGTCTCCTTCGGCTCCACCGGCGGCTGCCCGACTGTAGGCGCAGGCGATTTCACCTTGTTGCGCTCCTGCTCCTTGGGCTGGCGCGCGGCACTCTCTCCGCCGGTTGCCGGCTTGCCAGGCGAGCCAGCCGGGGACGCGGCCCTCGGCGGGGGGCGCGGCTTGGGGGCGGGAAGGGGAGCCGGCGCGCTCGTGCGGGTGCCGGCGCCTTCCTCACCGACTGCGGGCGGAGCGGGGCTCGTCGCGCCGCCCTCCTCGGTTTGACCAGGCGGCGGCTGGGAGGAGGCGGGCGGCGGCGTTGCCGCAGATTTGCTCGGTGGAACCGGCTGCGCGGCCCCTTCCTGGCCACTGCCGGAGCCACTCGGCCGGCCGGGCGAAGGGGCGGAGGGAGCGGACGGCGTCGTCTGAGGCGGCGGCTCGGCAGCCGACTTGGGCGCGCCCGGTGTCTTGGGGGCCGTGGGTTTGGCGGCAGCCGGTTTGGCCGAGCCGGGACCAACCGCAGGAGGCTCGGCCGACGCATTGGCCGGTGCCGTCGTCGGCTCGGCCGGGGGAGCGGCGGTGGACTCCGGAGTGGAAGACATCGTCGGGCGCAACGACGGCACGGCGAGCATGAGGGCGACGGCGCAGAACACCAGCGCGACGGCGGCCGCGAGCCATACGGCCGCGCGTGCCTTCCCACCGGCGGGAGGGGGCGCGGTGCCGCGTCGGCTGACGCCGATGCGCCGCGTGCGCAGATCGACCTCCTCGCCCTTTGGCCGGGCGACGACCCGGGTCGGCACGTCGTCGGCCGCGTCGATGCGCACCGCCACCACAGTGGTGTTGTCCTGGTCGACGACGCCCTTCTGGGCGACGGCGGCGATCAATCCGTCCGCCATCTCGCCGGGCGTGGATTGGCGGAAGCGGTAGATGACGTCAGCGATCTCGTCGCCGGGAAGCGAGCAGATGCCGTCGCTGGCGAGCACCACCCAATCGCCCGGGCGCAGCTCCAAGGGCTCGCTGCGCAGATCGATGAGATCGATCTTGGAGCCCGTGAGCGCCGAGCGCAGGGCGTTGCGGTTGCGGTTTCTCCGGGCCTCGGAGCGCGTGATCTTGTTCTGCCGCGCCTGCTCGTCCAGGAACGAGCCCAGCGAATGGTCGGCATTGAGGCGGATGACGTCGGGCAGGCGGTAGAGCAGCAGGAGAGAGTCGCCCACGCTGGTCCAGCGGATGCCGAGATCGTCGATCCAGGCGCCGATGATCGTGCAGCCCATGCCTTTGAGCGCGGCGTTCTGCTCGACCCCTTTCGCCAGCGCTTCGTTGCTCGCGTGCAGGGCTGTTTTCAGCCGCGCCTCGAAAGACGAGGTGGCGGCGGAGAAGACATCCGTGAAGGTATTGCAGGCGGTCTGGCCGGCGATCGCGCCACCGGTGTGGCCGCCCATGCCGTCGGCGAGCACCGCGAGCAGTCCTCCCGACTCGGCGTTCGCGGGCACGGCACCCTCGGCCGGCCACAGCCGGAACGAGTCCTCTTGGCCCGAGCGCCCACCCACGGTGGCGCGGGCGGCGCTGGCCAACAGGAGCGTCATGCTTCCTGGACCTCGTCAGTCCACGAGAAATCGGGACCGCAGCACGGCACGAACAGCAGGGTCGTGCGGCCTATGCGAATGAGGTCGTTCGGCTTGAGCTCGGTCGGGCTGAGGACTGGATGCGATCCCAGGCGCACGAGGTTCGACTTGCCGCCGTGCTGGAGATAGAAGCAGCGCTGCTCCTCGTCGTAAGTGATGAAGGCATGCTCCTCGCGCGAGATCGAGTCGTCGCCGAAGGCCAAGCTGACGCGCTGGCTGGGATCGCGGCCGAGGGAATTCATGCCGACGTAGACGGCGGAGAAGCTGCCGCGACCCGGCCCCTTCACCACCACCACCCAGCCCGCGACCGGGTCGGATTCGACGCCGGCGCCGTGAATATACTGTGTCTTGGGTTGTCCCATCTGCATGGTCGGCGCGTCACCCTGCGCGCCGCCTCCTTCTGGTGACTGTCCGTGACCGCCCATAAGGCGCGTGCGGCCAATGATAGTGCCCGCAGGGGCGGCTGGGGGCTCTTCCAGTTTGAAATCTTTCGCCTTGGTTTCTTCCGGCGGGGGTTCTCTCCCGGGAGCGGCCCGATCCACGATGTCGTGACGTTGGACAACGCGTGTCTTGCGCTCTTCCAGGTCGTCGCCGGAATCCCCGTCACCATTGCCTGGATCGCTGCTCATGGCAAGAACCCCTTTATGCTGCCTTTTTGTTACAACTCAGGGTCCGATCAGGCCGTTCGGACCGCGAGCGGGAGGCATACGCCATGCGCGAGCAAGGTGCTGGAGCAGCAAGCCCTAACCCATGGCCTCTACGTTGGTACGGAACCGCAGCCGTACCTCGCCAAGCTCGACGAGATCGCCGTCGTTCAGATCGTGCGACTGCTCCTTGACCTTGTTGACGACGACGCCGTTGTCGCCGCCCAGATCCGTGATGACGAAGGTCCGCTTGTCCGCATCGAAATGCAGGAGCGCATGCCGCCGCGAGATCGAGTCGTTCATCAGGCAGATGTCGTTGTCACGGTGGCGGCCGATGCGCACGTTGGTGGTCTGCAGCGGGTAGCGCGAGGCATTGCCGTCGAGCATTTCGAGCCATCCGTAGACGATCTGGTCGCCCGCCGCCGCCTCGTCGACCTCTTCGGCCAGTCGGGCCCTGCGTGCATTCATGCTGCTGATGCCGACGAGCGACAGTCCGATCGTGCCCAATCCCAGTGCCACGCCGCTGATCAGGGCGACCGTCTTGTTCTCGCGGGCCCAGGCAAACAGCTTGCTGTACCAGGCAGCGGGAGCCGCCGGCTCGGACGACTGCTGCGGGTTGGCCGAGGGTGTTCGCCCCGCCGTCGGCGGCGTCGGCACGGTGACGCGCTGCTCGGCGCTCTCGGAGCGGCCGTTGTTGAAATCGGCCGTGATGCTGAGCGTCGCCGGCCCCGGCGGCTCCCGCATGGTGATCGTGGCGGTGCCGCCGTTCTCGAGGGCCTCGGCGACGAACTGATTGTTGATGGTGTATTTCTGCGAGCTGCCGACCCTGATCTCGCGGCGGAAGCCGCCGGTCTCTTCGGCCAGGCGCCTGATGTACTGGAATTTCGGCTGATCGCTCGCCTCGGCCGCGAAACCCAGGGCATGGATGATCACGCCGGCATCCCTGGCGGCCTTGACCACGGGATCATGATCGTAGCTGGTGTCGTCCGAGTTGCCATCGCCCAGGATGACCAGGGCTTTGCGGTCGGCCTTCTCCTTCGCCAGCTTGGCGATCGCCTCGATGGCGCCCTTGTAGAGCTGCGTCGGCAGCGCCACGCCCTTCACCGCGCGCACCTGCTTGTCGAAGTCGGCCTTGGAGGCGCTGAAATCGGCGACCAGGTTCAGGTCGTTGGCGATGCTGTAGGCGGCATAGCGGTGCTTCGCATCCCGCGGCTCGGCGATCTTGACCACCGTGTCGAGCATCGGCGTCATGACGCTGCGCCGGGCCGGGTCCATCAGCTGGATGAGAAACATCACGGCCAGCGTCTGGTTGCGCGGGTCGTATTGCACGTCCAACCGGTCGGCTTGCCCCTTGATGCTGGCCTTGACGGTCTTGAACGTGACCGCGTCGGTGGCCCACAAATTGCAGCTCACCGTGGTCAACGGCGCCGACGCCGAGGCCAGCGCAGGATCGTCCGAGCCGGCCGGCGGCAAGGTGGCCGCCGCCGCCAGCTGGGGAGCAGCGCACTGGGTGATCAGCTTAACGTCTTGCGCGTAGCCAACGCCCGGCACCAGACCCGACAGCAGCAATGCGATCGTGCCTGGCACAAGCCGTCGGCGGCGGACCAGAACCATCCACGTCCCCGATTCCCAGGAATTCGCTTGCATACTATGCTGCCGAAACGGAGGGTTCAACCCGACGCCCCGCCTTATCGTCACGCATTCGGCCCAATGAGCGAATACGAGCAAATAGCGTCAATTTCCGGTCGCCGGGCGTCGCTCGGCGGGCGTCGATGCAACGTGGCCGATGGTATGGTCGCGACGCGTTATTCGAGTCGAAGACCGTGCGAATGGATTCGGGACGAGCTCGATGAATCAGCATGACCCCGCCACGCTGGCGCCCGGCACCAAGGTCGACCAGTACGCGATCTCGAACGTGCTCGGCCGCGGCGGCTTCGGCATAACCTATCTCGTGCACGACGAGGCTCTGCAGAAGGACTTCGCGCTGAAGGAGTTCTTCCCCGAGGACCTCGTCATGCGCGAGGGGACCAGCATCCGCTTCACCGCCAGGCCCCACAGCGAGAGCGACTACCGCTGGGGCCTCAAGAAGTTCTACGACGAGGCGCGCCTGCTGGCGCAGTTCAGCCACAACAACATCGTCAGCGTCCGGCGCGTGTTCGAGGGCAACAACACCGCCTACATGCTGCTGGACTTCGTGCGCGGCAGCACCCTGGAGAAATGGCTGCTGGGTCTCGACAGCCCGCCGACGCAGGAGGAGCTCGATCTCATCGCCACGCCCCTGCTGAGCGCACTCGAGCTGGTGCACGCCAACCGCGCCTGGCATCTCGACATCTCGCCCGACAACGTGATGATCCGCGCCTCCGACGGCGCACCCATCCTGCTCGACTTCGGCGCCTCCCGTTTCGAGATCAAGCAGCACTCCCAGCTCGTGTCGGCGCTGGTGTTCAAGAGCGGCTACTCGGCACCCGAGCAATACACCTCCAACGCCGACCGCTACGGGCCCTGGACCGACATCTACGCGTTCTCCGCGATGCTGCATCGCTGCATCTCCGGCACGCGGCCGATCGAGGCGACCTCGCGCCAGCTTGACGACGAGCTGCAACCCGCGACCCAGATCGGCAAGGGGCGGTATCGCGAGCAGTTCCTCAAGGCCATCGACTGGGCACTCAAGCTGCCGCCGCAGGATCGCCCGCAATCCATACCGGAGTGGCGCGAGCAACTGTTGGATGGCAGCGGCGCGCCCGTGCCGATGGCCAGGACGCGGGTGCTGACCGGACGCACCAGGATCGTGGACGGGGCGGCGGCCCCGCTCCCGAGCCAGCGGCCGAGCGCCAAACCCAGCCGGCAGCTTCCCCTCGATCGCCGGTCCACCAAGATCGCGGCCGCCGTGGCGCTGGCCGTGCTGCTCCTCGTGGGCGTCGCAGTCGATCTGCTGGCGCCGAGCCTGCGGGCCAACCCGGTGACCCTGATCAGGCACGCGATCACCGGCGGCGGTCCGGCCGCCTTGTGCGGCTCGAGCACCGCATGCTGGGGCGTTGTGGTGGAGAAGAACGGCGGCGTCTTCGCGCGCGTCAACGAGCCGAGCAAGGAGGAGGCGGAGAACGGCGCCATGAACCTCTGCGCCCAGAGGGTCGGGCCGGGTGGTTGCCGCGTGATCAGCGTGCTCTCGCGAAAGGAATGCTGGGCGCTCGCGGAGGTGCCGAGCAATCCCGCCGACTGGCGCGGGGCACATGGGGCAACACTGGACGAGGCCCGTGCGAGCGCCAGGACCACATGCGAGAACAACTACGGCTTCTGCCGGGTCGGCATGACCTTCTGCGCCGATGGTTCCAGCCGCGTCGGCGGCGCCGATTAGGGGCGCGCGCCCCGGGCAGCGGGCAGCAAATCCGTGTCGGCGGGATTGGCTCGCGCCGTGGCTCCTCCGGGCCGCCATGGCGAACGCGGCGCGCCGACGATTGGCCGGATTGCGGAAAGCGTACGGCGACGTGTTGGGGAGAGCGCCCGTTGTGGGATGAACGCTCTCCCCTCGCCCGCGAAGGCGAGGCCGCCGCGCGGTGCGGGATGAACGCGTCGGCCGGCCGATAACGGCTATGCTTGAGCTTTTATGCCGTGCCTGCGCGAGGCTCCTGTGGACAAGTCGCCGGTGCGCTCACCGCTCAGCAAGATGCCCGCTCGGTGCGGCGCTTGGCGGCCATCCCCCCGCGACGCGCTTCTCTCTACGCCGACCCGAAGACGCGGGCGAAGATGGTGTCGACGTGCTTGAGGTGGTAGCCGAGGTCGAATAGGGCCTCGAGCTCGGCCGGCTTCAGGGCCTTGCTCACCTCGGGGTCGGCCTTCAGGCGCGCCAGGAAGGTGGGACCGCCCTTGTTCAGGTCCTGCCACACGCCCATGGCGTGGCCTTGCACGATGGCGTAGGCGTGCTCGCGTGACACGCCCTTCTGCGTCAAGGCGATCAGGACGCGCTGGGAGTGGATCAGGCCGCCGAGGCGGTCGAGGTTGTGCGCCATGTTCTCGGGGTAGACGACGAGCTTGTCGATGAGGCCCGTCATCCGCTGCAGGATGAAGTCGAGCGTCACGGTGGCATCGGGCCCGATCATGCGCTCGACGGAGGAGTGCGAGATGTCGCGCTCGTGCCAGAGAGCCACGTTCTCCATGGCGGGCAGGCAATAGCCTCGCACCATTCGCGCCAGGCCCGTGATGTTCTCCGACCCCACGGGATTGCGCTTGTGCGGCATGGAGGACGAGCCCTTCTGTCCCTGCGAGAAGTACTCCTCCGCTTCCAGCACCTCGGTGCGCTGCAGGTGGCGGACCTCGATCGCCAGCCGTTCCAGCGAAGAGGCGACGACGGCAAGCGTGGCGAAATACATGGCGTGCCGGTCGCGCGGGATCACCTGGGTCGAGATCGGCTCGGGCGTCAGCCCCAGCTTCTGCGCGACGTAGGCCTCCACGCGCGGATCGACATTGGCGAAGGTGCCGACCGCACCCGAGAGGGCGCAGGTCGCGACCTCCGCCCGCGCGCGCAGCAGTCGCTCCCGGGCGCGTGCGAACTCGGCATACGCCTGCGCCAGCTTGAGGCCGAAGGTGGTCGGCTCGGCGTGGATGGCGTGGCTACGGCCGACGGTGGGGGTGAGCTTGTGCTCGAAAGCGCGCTTCTTCAGGGCGGCGAGCAGACCGTCGAGGTCGGCGAGCAGGATGTCGGCAGCGCGCACGAGCTGCACGCTGAAGCACGTGTCCAGGATGTCCGACGAGGTGAGGCCGGCGTGCACGAAGCGCGCCTCGGGGCCCACGTGCTCGGCCAGGTGCGTGAGGAAAGCGATGACGTCGTGCTTCACCTCGCGCTCGATCTCGTCGATGCGGGCGACGTCGAACCTGGCCTGCGAGCCCTTCTCCCAGATGACCTGGGCGGCCTCCTTCGGGATGAGGCCCAGCTCGGCCATGGCAGTGGCCGCGTGCGCCTCGATCTCGAACCAGATGCGGAAGCGGGTCTCGGGCGCCCAGATTTTCGCCATCTCGGGCCGGGTGTAGCGGGGGATCATGGCGGCCTCTTCCAGTCTCGTTACGGATGGTGCGCGCGCCCTACGGCGAGCGAATGTCTCCAACCCAGTGGTGAGCCTGTCGAACCACGGCAGGGAGAGTGCGGCCGTCCTTCGGCAGGCTCAGGCGAGGGCGGCGCACGCGGCGAGCATCACCGATGCTCCGGCCTCCTCCAACCCAGTGGTGAGCTTGTCGAACCACGGCAAGGTGGGTGTGGCCGTCCTTGGACAAGCTCAGCGAGGGCGGCGCCTGCAGCTGCGCGAAGCGTAGTGCTCCGCTGGCGGCAGTTGGCAGCCCTATCAGAGACGGTCTGGCGCATCAATCGCAAGTTCGCCATATAGTGGGGAAAGGCCCAACCCGCCCCAGTCCAGATCCATCCAGAAACGCAGAGGCGCAACTTGAACGGTAACCCCACCGCCGATGTCATCGTGCTCGGCGCCGGCATGGTCGGTGTCTCCACGGCGCTGCACCTGCAGAAGCGCGGCCGCTCCGTCGTGCTCGTCGACCGCCGCGGCGCGGGCGAGGAGACGAGCTACGGCAACACCGGCATCATCCAGCGCGAGGGCGTGGTCCCCTACCCGTTCCCGCGCAACATCGGCCTGATGGCGCAATACGCCCTCAACGCGCGCACGGAAGCCAATCTGCACTGGAGCGCGATCCCCAAGATCGCGCCTTGGCTCTTCCGCTACTGGCAGGCCTCCACGCCGGCGCGGCTGGCCCAGACCGCGCGCGGGGCGCGACCGCTGATCGAGCGCTGCGTGGTGGAGCACGAGGCGCTGATGGTGGACGCCGGCATCGTCGGCATGATCCGGCGCACGGGCTACCTGCGCTTCTATCGCGACCCCGATGCGCTGCGGCTCGAGATCGCCAAGGACGAGGCCCTGAGCAAGGAATATGGCGTCGTCTTCGAGGCAATGAACGGGCGCCAGCTGGCCGAGTTGGAGCCGCACCTGCGGGGTCCCAACGTCGGCGGCGTGTGGATGCCGCAACCGGTCAGCGTCGGCGATCCCGGCGGCGTCACCAAGGCCTACGCCAGGCTGCTCACGGAGAAGGGCGGACGCTTCCTGCAGGGCGACGCGGGCACGCTCGCACCGGCGCGGGGCGGCTGGCAGGTGCTGACGAGCGAGGGGCCGATCCAGGCCTCCGCCGCGGTGGTGGCGCTGGGGCCCTGGTCCGACGACCTGCTGCGTCCCCTCGGCTACCGTATCCCGCTTGGCGTGAAGCGCGGCTATCACATGCATTTCAAGGCGGAAGGCAACGCCACGCTCAACCGCCCGCTCATCGACATCCAGCACGGCTATGCGCTGACACCCATGGTGAAGGGCATACGCCTCACCACCGGCGCCGAGTTCGCCCTGCGCGATGCGCCGCCCACGCCGGTGCAGCTCACCAAGGTCGAGCCGCTGGCGCGCGAGATCTTTCCGCTGGGCGCGCGCGTCGACCCGGAGCCGTGGCTGGGGCGCCGCCCGTGCCTGCCCGATATGCTGCCGATGGTCGGACGCGCGCCCAAGCACGAGGGGCTGTGGCTCAACTTCGGCCACCACCACCTGGGTTTCACGATGGGTCCTGTGACCGGCCGCCTGCTGGCCGAGATGATGACGGGCGAGGCCCCGTTCACCGATCCGGAGCCCTACCGGGCGGACCGGTTCTAGCGTAGAGCATTCATCGAGTGGGCGGGCGCGCGAACGCGCCCGTGCCTCACGACCGGTGCAGATCGCGCTGCAGGATCGGGCGGATGCGGAGCGGGCCGCAGGCACTGCCCGTCCAGGCGCCACCGCTGTCGAGGCAGGCCTTGACGAGCTGCTCCCGCTGCACCTGCCACCCGAGCAGGACGATCAACGCCAGGGCGATCAGGCAAGCCACCACCATCCGCAGCCGGGTCATGGCGCGGGGTCCCTGGGCGCAGCCGCGAAGCGGTCCTTCCACGCCGGCAACGCGTTCTGAAAGGGCAGCGCTGTCGCCTCGTAGACGCCGCGCGCGATGGCGCGGGCGAGGCAGTCGGCGGCGGTGAGGCCGATATCGGTGAGGTCGTAGGTGCCTTCGCGCATCGGCTTCTGCAGCGTGGCGACGGCAAACACGGTGTCGCCGTCCATGGGCGCGTGCGCGGGCCGGATGGCGCGGGCGAGACCGTCGTCGGCCATGATGGCGAGGCGCTTGGCCTGCGCCTTGGTCAGGACGGCGTCGGTGACTACCAGCGAGATGGTCGTGGACGGTGGCGGGCCGCCCTTCATGCGCAGCTTCAAGGCCTCCGGTGGCACATGCGCCGGCTGGCCCAGTCCGCCGAACTCGGCGCCCACCTCGCAGGGTGCGGCCCAGAAGTGCGGCCCATCTCCGATGGTCGCCGAGCCCACCGCGTTGACGACCACGATGGCGCCGACCGTGAATCCGGACGCCGTGACGGCGCTGGCCGAACCGACCCCGCCTTTGAAGGTGGCGGTAGTGGCGCCGTAGCCGCCGCCGGCCGTGCCGAGATCGAAGCGGCCGCTGCCTGCGGCGTGCGTCGCCTGCCAGCCGAGCTCCCAGTAGGGCGGCATCCGGCCCCAGCCCTTGTCGCCGCCGTTCAGCAGATCGAAGGTGGTGGCCTGCACGGCGATGGGGACATTGATGCCACCCACGGCGAAGCCCCGGCCCTGCTGCCGCAAGTACGCGATCGCGCCGCCGGCTGCATCGAGGCCGAACACCGAGCCGCCCGATAGCACCACGGCATCGATCCCGGCGACCGTCATCTCGGGCTCGAGCAACGCGGTGTCGCGGGCGCCCGGTCCGCCCCCTCGCGTGACGGCGGAGGCGACGTTGGCCCTATCGAAGACGATCACGGTTACGCCGGTGGCGATGCCGGCATCTTGCGCGTGGCCGACGCGGACTCCGGTCAAGTCGGTGATGAGGTTGTTGAGCGGCTGCACGCGAATCTCGACTGCAGAGGCTCGCCCCTTTCGCTACAGAGAGGCGGCGCTCACCCCGTTATACCGGCAGGCGCCGGATTTTGCAGCTCAGCTGGCGCGATCTGAGCGCATCTCTGGGCTGTCGCCACGGGCGGCGGTCGCAAGGATGGCCTGGCAGGCAACCAGCTCCGCCGCGATCGTGCGCAGCGCTCCGACCTCGATGGCGGTCAGCATCAGCGGCACCCCCTTGCCGGCGGGGGCGGGTTGTGACGGACGGCGCGCCCGCTCGCCGCGGGGCGGCGCCGTCGGACCGTTCGTGCCGGCCAGCTTCACGTGCTCGACCCCTTGCTCGCGCAGCAGCCGCTGCACGCCTTTGATGGTGTAGCCCGCGTTCTGCAGCAGATCGCGGATGCCTTTGAGGAGCTCGACGTCGGCCGGCCGATACAGCCGTCGCCCGCCGCCGCGCTTCATCGGCTTCAGTTGCGGGAATTTGACTTCCCAGAACCGCAGCACATGCTTCTTCACGTCCAACTCGTCCGCAACCTCGCCGATGTTGCGAAATGCTTCCACTGCCTTGGACAAGGCTGGCCCCCGCCAAAAAGAATTGCTCCAGCCCTTCCCGAGTCCGCCAACCCGGTCGAGCTTCGTCTACTCTGCCGCATTGCGCCGGATCAGCCCGGCGTTGATGCGCTGCTTCATGATGTTGCTCGGCCGGAACACCAGCACGCGCCTCGGCGTGATGGGGACTTCCTGGCCCGTCTTGGGATTGCGCCCGACCCTCTCTCCCTTCTTGCGGATGCCGAAAGATCCGAAAGAAGAAAGCTTCACCGACCGTCCCGACGCCAAGCTCGTCGAGATCTCGTGTAAGATGAGCTCCACCAGCTCTTGAGACTCGTTACGGGGTAGTCCGACCTTCTGGACCACCGCCTCCGCAAGATCCGCACGCGTGAGCGTTTTGCCACCCATGGTATTTCCGCCCCTCCCCAGCACCCTACCGCCGGCGATGCTAGCCGCCGCATTTTCCGGGGTCAACAACAACCAGCTGAAATTGCACGCTTAAATCGAACGCTGTGGACTTTTCACCAGCGCGCCAGCGCCGCGCCCCAAGTCAGGCCGCCACCCATGGCCTCCATCAGCACCAGCCGTCCCTCGGCCAGGCGGTGGTCCTCGAAGGCCTGATTGAGGGCGAGCGGGATCGAGGCCGCCGACGTGTTGCCGTGCTTTGCCAGGGTAAAGACGATCTTCTCGGGCGGGATATGCAGGCGATTGGCGATGCCGTCGAGGATGCGCTTGTTGGCCTGATGCGGCACGTACAGATCGACCTCGTCGGGAGCGTAGCCGCTCATCACCAGGGTCTCCTCGATCACGCCGGATATCTTCTGCACGGCATGGCGAAAGACCTCGCGGCCGTTCATGCGCAGGTGGCCGGTGGTCTTGGTGGAGCCAGGCCCGCCGTCGACGTAGAGCAGCTCCTCGAAGCGCCCGTCCGAGCAGATGCGGGTGGAGAGGATGCCGCGGTCGTCGCGGCTGCCGAGCTGCGACTGCGCCTCCAGCACGACCGCGCCCGCGCCGTCGCCGAACAGCACGCAGGTGCCTCGGTCCGTCCAATCGAGAATGCGCGAGAAGGTTTCCGCACCCACGACGATGGCGCGCTTGAATTGTCCGGCCTTGAGGAAATTGTCGGCGATGGCCAGCGCGTACACGAAGCCCGAGCACACCGCCTGTACGTCGAAGGCCGCGCCCTTGGAGATGCCGAGGCCATGCTGGATGCGCACGCCCGTGGCCGGGAACGTGCGGTCCGGTGTCGACGTGGCGCAGACCACGAGATCGATATCGACGGGGTCGATGCCTGCGCGCACGAGCGCCTGGCGCGAGGCCGCGATTCCGAGATCGGATGTCAGCTCGCCCTCGTCGGCAATGTGGCGCTGCTCGATGCCGGTACGCTCGCGGATCCAGGTGTCGCTCGTGTCGACCAGGCGCGACAGGTCGTCATTGGTCATGATCCGCTTGGGCAGGTGTGCGCCGACGCCGCGGATCACGGATCGAATGAATGCCACGTCTCACCTCTTGTAACTCCGCATCCGAGCAGGAACCTTAGCCTGCCCGAGATGTCAAACCGTGTGGGGGCGACCTTCACGACGAGCCGCTGGCCTGCTGGGGACCGCTCAGCTTGCTGTGCAGAGCCGCAAGATCGGCGGTCAGGCGCTCGATCACGTTGCTTTCGGCCATCTGGTAGCCGACCTCGATGGCGCTGGCGAAGCCGAATGCGTCGGTCCCCCCGTGACTCTTGATCGCGATGCCGTTGAGGCCCAGGAACGGCCCACCGTTGAAGCGGCGCGGGTCCATGCGGTCCTTGAGGGCGCGCAACCCCTTCTGGGCGAGGAAGGCGCCGAGCTGGGCGGAGAGGGAGCCCGTCAACGCCTCGCGCATCCAGGCCGCCATCTGCTTGGCGGTGCCCTCGGCGGTCTTGAGCGCGATGTTGCCCGCGAAACCCTCGACGACGATGACATCGGCAATGCCCTGGCCGATCTGGTCGCCCTCGACGAAACCGCAATAGTCGATCGGCAGCTCGTTCTCCTTGAGCCAGGCATGGGCCTGCCTGACCTCCTCGACGCCCTTGATCTCCTCCACGCCGATGTTGAGGAGCCCCACGCGCGGCCGCTCGACGTGCCGGACCGCGCGGGCCATGGCAGCCCCCATCAGCGCGAACTCGGCGAGTTGGCCTGCGGTGGCGCCGACGTTGGCGCCGAGGTCGAGCACGATGCAGGCTCCCTTCAGGGTCGGCCATTGCCCGGCAATCGCCGGCCGCTCGACGCCCGGCATGGTCGTCAGCACCAGCCTGGCCATGGCCATCAGGGCGCCGGTGTTGCCGGCCGAGACCACGAAGTCGGCCTCGCCCTTGTGCACGGCATCGATCGACAGCCACATGCTCGATCCGCGCCCGCGGCGCAGCGCCTGGCTCGGCTTGTCCCGCATCTCCACCACCGCGTCGGTGTGGACGATGGTGGAGCGCTCCATGAGAGCGGGATGCTCCTGCAGAAGCGGCTTGATGCGGGCTTCGTCGCCGAAAAGCAGGAACCGCACGCCGGGATGGCGCTCGAGGGCGATGGCGGCACCCGGCACGATGACGGCAGGGCCTGCGTCTCCCCCCATGGCGTCAAGCGATATGGTTCGCGGTGCTGCCATGATCCCTTGTCCGCCGCCGTTAGCGTGACCCGCCCGGCCGCATCGGCCGAGCCGACCCGATCTCAACCGCGGTCGCCCCCAAAGACGCTCGACCATAGCCGGTTGCAGCCGCCATACAACCAGATTCTCGGCGAGTTGCAGCCGGGGAATTGCACCCCTGCATGGGTGAAATTGGCGGCCGCACAGTCAGTCTTTCGGCTTCAGATTGGCAAGCACGGCGAAGGGGTTTGCGGGTTTGTCGCCGTCAGCGTCCGCGGAGGGTGACTGCTGCAGATCCAGGGTGGCACCTGGCTTGCGCGGAAATGGATCGATGGCCGCCGCCAGGCTCTCGAAGACGACGCGACCGACCGCGATCTGGCCCGCCACGATCGGCTCCCGCTCCGGCTCCTCGTCGATGGCAAGCTCGCCCTTCTCGGGCTCCGGCATGCGCTCCTGGGGCCAGAACACCGCCTCGAAGGGCTCATCGATGGTGCTGTCGACGGGCTCCAGCGTCACCACGCAGGCCTGGCTCACCTGTGCACGCAGACGGCCCGAGAGCCGGTAGTAGCCACCCGCGGTCGGCGCGATGGTGTAGTCCGCCTCGAGGCTCGTACAGGCGAGAAGGTCGAGCGCTCCGGCGATCCTGGACAGCTCCTCGGCGGTCGCCGCGCGCACCGCCGACAACCCGGTCTGTGGGATGTCCTGGACCGCATGGTTCCAGGCCAGCTCCGCCGTCGTGCCGGTCGGTGCGCTAGTTGTCGCGCCCGCCGCCGTACCGCTCTTGCGCGTCATCTTAGGATCCCTCATGGCTCAGGTTCCCGCAGGGTCGGGCCAAGCAATCCGTCCGCCAAGGATCTGCGCCGCCGGCTGCGCGTCAAGGGCGATGGCGCATCTCTTCACATAATCTGCCAGCCGCGGCCAATCCAGCTGCCCGCCGGGGGCGAGATAGGCCAGCTCCGCCTCCAGCGCGGTGGCGAGCGGCCGATCGGGCGAGGGGGCGAGCGCGGCAAGGTAGGCGGCGTGGCGGTCGAACAGGGCGGCGGTGGCGCGCTTGATCTCCCGGGGCACCGCCAGGTCGCCGAAGGTCAGCTCGCGCATGCCGTCGTCCATGTCCACGACGAACGCCTCGTTCAGGGCGACCCCCAGGAGCCGGCCCGCCTCGCCCTCGGCGCCGAGCCGGCGCAGGACGAGCGCGATGTGCAGCGCGATCATCTCGAAGCGGCCCTGCAGCGTGTCGGGCACACCCCACAGGGTATAGAGCGCGGACGCGCGTGCCGCTGTCACACTCGAGCCATAAAGAGAGCGTGCAACTTGCCGGCGATCGCGACCGCTCTTCAGCCAGGTGAGCATCTGGGTGATGTTCCTCGGAGTCTTAGGCTCGGCAGGGGGCCTGTGGGTTTCGGGGGTTGGGTGAGCGCCGCGTTGCCAAGGGGTGGACGTTGCGCTAGCCGGGTTGAACTGTTGTGGCACTACCAATTCTCGGGGGACGACGGGAAATCATGCGGCGTCTCTTCAGCGCACGCGAGGCAGGCGGGTGGATAGCCACCGCGTCGCCGGCGCGTGCCCATCCCGGTCTGCGCAGCCTCGCCCTTGCTGCGCTGGTGGCAGTCGCCTGCGCAGGCTGCGCCGAGACCGTCACCAAGCACGGCCACCTGTTCCAGGAGAACGACCTGGCGCAGATTTCGGCCGGCATGAGCTCCGAGCAGGTCAGGACCAGCCTGGGCACGCCCACGACCACCGCAGCCGTCGGCAACGGCAGTGCCTTCTACTATATCTCGAGCGTCGAGGGCCAGTCGTCGTTCCTGGCGCCCAAGGAGAAGGACCGCCGCGTGGTGGCCGTCTACTTCGGCCAAACGGGGTCGGTCGACCGCGTCGCCCAGTACGGGCTGAAGGACGGCAAGGTGTTCGACTACGTCAAGAACGAGACGCCGACGCTGGCCAAGGACGAAGGGCTCCTGAAGGCGCTGTTCCGCAACCTCGGCGTCAAGCAGCTCGGGCTCGACTGACGGCCGCAGACTGCGCGGCTGGTGCGTCCGCGCCCGTCTAAACCACAACGCCGTCATGCCGGGCTATGTGCCCGGGATCCATCCATCAGCAATCTCCGTTGGGACCGTTAGTTCACGCCCGGATGCGCAGGCCGCGGGCTGTTCGCTGGATCCCGGCGGCCCTCTGAACAAGTCCGAAGGCAGGCAACCCCAGGATGACATACAAAAGAGGCGGCCCCGGGGGCCGCCTCTGGATAGAGCCACTCGCGCTCGAGCTAAGCTCGCGCGTTCGAAGACTAATTCTGGACGTAGGTGATCTTGCCGTCGGCACCCTTCTTCCAGGTGTACATCACGTAGTCCAGACGCTTGATGTCGCCTTTCTTGTCGTAGGCGAGATCGCCGATCACGGTCTTGAAGGCCTTGCCGGACTTGGTGGCCTCGGCGACCTTCTTGGTGTCGAGCGACTTGGCGTCGGCGGCCGACATGGCGATCACCTGCATCGCCGCGTAGCTGTAGAGCGTGTAGGCCTCGGGATTGATCTTCTTGGCCTCGAACGCCTTCACGGCGGCTGCCGCCGCCGGGTTCTTGCGCGCGTCGGGACCGAAGGTCATGAGCGTGCCTTCGACGCCCGGTCCGCCGATCGAGGCGAACTCGTCGGTGGTGATGCCGTCGCCGCTCATCATCACGGCCTTGACGCCCTGGTCGCGCATCTGGCGCACGATCAGGCCGCCCTCGGTGTGCAGGCCGCCCCAGTAGACGAGGTCGGCGCCGGCCGCCTTGATCTTGGAGACGAGGGCCGAGAAATCCTTCTCGCCGGTGTTCACGCCCTCGTAGAGCACTTCCTTCATGCCGCCCTTGGTCATCGCCTTCTTGGTCTCGTCGGCGAGGCCCTGTCCGTAGGTGGTCTTGTCGTGGACGATGGCGACTTTCTTGCCCTTGAACTTGTCGACGATGTACTTGCCCGCGACCTCGCCCTGCTGATCGTCGCGGCCGCAGGTGCGGAACACGTTCCACATGCCGCGCTCGGTGATCTTGGGATTGGTTGCCGACGGCGTGATCATGTACATGCCGTTCTCCTGGTAGACCTCGGAGGCGGGCATGGTGACGCCGGAATTGAAGTGGCCGATGATGAACTTGACGCCGTCGCCGAGCATCTTGTTGGCCACGGATACGCCCTGCTTGGGATCGGATGCGTCGTCGCCGAACACCAGCTCGATCTTCTGGCCGTTGATGCCGCCCTTGGCGTTGAGATCGGCGGCGGCCTGCTCGGCACCGTTCTTGAGCTGGGCGCCGAACGCGGCGTTGGGCCCGGTCAGCGGACCGGCGACGCCGACTTTGATCTGGGCCGATGCGCCACTGGCGAAAGCAATGCCCGTTGCAATGGCCAGCGCCGGCCAAAACACCTTCTTCATTCAAGGCCTCCCGTTTCAAGGCAAGATCACGTTGAACGGGTGCCTGCACCCGTCTCGCGCCGGATGATCCAACGAAAGCATGGCAAAGTCACGATGAATTGCAGACGCAAGAGTGCGGTGCAATGAGGCAGCGATGCTCAGGAAACGGGCCCATCCGCACGCCAGCCGAGGGGGCCGCTGCGGCGGTACAGCCAGCCGTACTGGACCGCCATTTGGCGCGCTCGCGCGAGGCGGTAGCCCAGCGACGCCGCCGCAAAAGCGATAGCGAAATCCACGGCGTAGCTCGGCAGCGAAGCCAGCGGCTCCTCGAACAGCGCGAAGTGCAGGAAGCGAACCGCTGCGGCAACGACCAGCGTGTAGAGCGGCACCTGCCAGAAGGGCCGCCACGTCTGCGCAATGGCCTTGCCCGATGCGAACGCCGCCAATCCTCCCATCAGCAGGGTGACGAGGATGAATGTCCACAGCCCGTTTTCACCGCCTTCGTAGAATTGGCCGAGCATCCGCGGCTCCCTCATCCCTGTCGCATCAGTGCCGGCCGCCCTCGAGGTAGGCCTGCCGGATCTCGGGCCGTGCCAGCAGGTCTCGCCCCGTGCCGCTCATGGTGATGGTGCCGCTGACCATCACATAGCCGCGGTGGGCGAGCTTGAGGGCATGGAACGCATTCTGCTCGACCAGGAAGATGGTCATGCCTTCCTTGTTGAGGTCGGACAGGACCGTGAAGATCTGTTTGACGATGAGCGGGGCGAGGCCGAGCGAGGGCTCATCCAGAAGCAGCAGCTTGGGCCGGCTCATGAGCGCGCGGGCGATCGCCAGCATCTGCTGCTCGCCGCCCGAAAGCGTGCCGCCGCGCTGGTCGAGGCGGCGTGCCAGCACCGGGAACAGGGTGCAGACCTTGGCCAGGTCCTCCTCGAAATGCGCGCCCTCGTCGATCTCCGAGCCCATCTGCAGGTTCTCGCGCACCGTCATGCGCGGGAAGATGCGCCGACCCTCCGGCGACTGGGCGATCCGCAGGCGCGCGATCTCGTGCGTGGGCAGATCGGTGATGTCGCGCCCCTGGTAGACGATCCGCCCCTCGCGCGCCCGGGGATTGCCGAAGATCGTCATCATCAGCGTGGATTTGCCCGCGCCGTTGGCCCCGATCAGCGTGACGATCTCGCCCTCGTGCACGTCCACGGCGACGCCCTTGAGAGCCATGATGTTGCCGTAGAAGCTCTTGACGCCGCGCACGGCCAGCAGCGGCTCGGTCATGGGCAGCGCCCCCGCTTCTCCCGAGCGCCAACAGGTTCCCCTCCCCTCATGCCGGAGGCATGTCTTCGACATGACGGGGAGGGGTTAGGGGTGGGGTGAGAGACGAACGGTGCGTCTGCGAGATACCCCCACCCCCGACCCCTCCCCGCAAGGGGGAGGGGGGTTCGTGCGCCTCGCTGTCTGAGGAGCCACACCATCACGTCGAGATCTCCGCTTCCACCTTTTCGACCTCCTCGTCCTCGACGCCGAGGTAGGCGGCGATGACCTTGGGGTCGTTGCGCACGTGCTCGGGCGTGCCGTCGGAGATCTTGCAGCCGTACTCGAGCACGACGACGTGGTCGGAGATCTCCATCACCACGGACATGTCATGCTCGATCAGCAGGATCGAGGTGCCGTGCTCGACCTGGATCGACTTTAAGAACGCGGTGAGGTCTGCGGACTCGCGTGGATTGAGCCCAGCCGCCGGCTCGTCGAGGCACAGCAGGGCGGGCCCCGTGCACATGGCACGCGCGATCTCGAGCCGCCGCTGCGCGCCATAGGGCAGGTCGCCGGCGGGATCGTCGGCCCGGTCGGTGAGCGACACCTTCTCGAGCCAGGACTTGGCGCGCTCGACGGCCTCCGCCTCGGCCCGCACGTAGCGTTTGGCGCCGAACAGGCCCAGCACCGTCCAGCCTGATGCCGCCATCAGCGCGTTGTGCTGGGCGACGATGAGGTTCTCCAGCACCGTCATGCCCGGGAAGAGACGGATGTTCTGGAAAGTGCGGGCGACGCGGGCGCGCGCGGCGATCTCGTGATCGGGCATCCGCTCCAGCAGGAAGACGGCGCCCGCCGCGGTCTTCCGGGAGCGCCGGCCGGAGGCGGTCAACGCCTCCACGTCGGCCGGGACCGATGCGCCGCCGAGGCTCAGCACCAGCCGGCCGCCGGTCGGCTTGTAGAATCCGGTGATGCAGTTGAAGACGGTGGTCTTGCCGGCGCCATTGGGGCCGATGATGGCGGTGATCTCGCCCTGATTGGCGGAGAAGGAGAGATCGTCGATGGCGATGAGACCGCCGAAGCGCATGGTCAGGTGCTCGACCGAGAGCAGGGGGACCGGCGGCGCGACCATCATCCGTGCCCCTCGCCCACGACATCGGCGCGTACCAGGCGACGCTCGCGCAGGAAGATGGATGGCGCGCGGAAGGATATGAGGCCGCGCGGCTTCCAGATCATCAACAGCACCATGCCGAGCCCGAACAGCAGCATGCGATACTGGGTCGGCTCGAAGTCGGGACCGAATACCTGCTTGAGCCAGTCGAGCTCGCGCAGGATCTCGGTGCCGCCGATCATGACGAAAGCGGCGATCGCCACCCCGATCTGGCTGCCCATGCCACCCATCACGACGATCGCCAGCACCACGGCGCTCTCCATGAACGTGAAGGACTCGGGGCTGATGAAACCCTGGCGGGCCGCAAAGAACGAGCCGGCGAAGCCGCCGAAGCCGGCGCCGATGGCGAAAGCGGTGAGCTTGGTGTTGGTGGTGTTGATGCCGAGCGAGCGGCAGGCGATCTCGTCCTCGCGCAGGGCCTCCCAGGCGCGGCCCAGCGGCAGGCGCCGCAGCCGCAGCGTCACCCAGTTGGTGAGGAGGGCGAGCGCGACGATCATGTAGAACAGAAAGATCGTGCGGTAGAGCGGCGTGAACTCCAGCCCGAAGAAGGCGGCAAAGCCCTGGTCGCTGGCATTGAACGGCAAACCGAAGAACGACGGCCTGGGTATGCTGGAGATGCCGGCGTAGCCGCCGGTGACCGGCACCCAGTTGATGAGGACGAGGCGGATGATCTCGCCGAACGCGAGCGTGACGATGGCGAGATAGTCGCCCCGCAGGCGCAGCACCGGGAAGCCCAGCAGGATGCCCCAGAACGCGGCCATCAGGCCGGCAACAGGCAGGCAGATCCAGAACGCCCATGCCGGCCAGAAGCCCGCTCCCACCCATTCGGCCATGAAGGCCTTGATGGGATCGCTGGTGGCCAGCAGGGCGTAGGCGTAGGCGCCGACCGCGTAGAAGGCGACGTAGCCGAGATCCAGCAGGCCGGCCAGTCCGACCACGATATTCAGGCCCCAGCCCAGCATGATGTAGATCAGGATCTGGATGCCGAAATTGTCGATCCACTTGACGGCGCCGGCTTTGCCCGTGATCGCCAACGCGAGCGCGGGATAGGCGAGCAGCACCATCAGCAGGACGACCGAGAGCGCTCGTCCCAGCCCGCGCGGGGCGGAAATGACGCGACTTCGCGCGGGAAAGGTGGGCGCCAGCAGATAGAGGAGGCGCGCGCCGAACGCCAGCGCCACCGCGATCGCCACATAGCCCCATCGCGGCTGCAGAATCAGCTCATTGGAAATGTTCTGCTCGGTGCGCAGCGCCAGGATCGGCACCGACAAGCCGAGAGCCAGCAAGGCAGCGCCGAGGGCATCCTTGATGGCGGCGGCGATCTTGGCAGGTGCCTTCACGGTGGCCATGGGGCGGGGCTCGGCGGCGTCCATGGCCATGGGGCTCACACCTTCTCCACGTCCGGCTTGCCGAGCAGCCCGGAGGGCATGAACACCAGCGTGATCGCGAGGATAAGGAACGTGGCGACGTCCTTGTAGTCGATGGAGAAGTAGGCCGACCACAGCGTCTCGATGAGGCCGATCAGCAACCCGCCGAGCACCGCACCGGGCAGCGAGCCGATGCCGCCCAGCACCGCGGCGGTGAATGCTTTGACGCCCGGCACGAAGCCGTCGTTGAAGTTCACCACGCCGTAGTAGATCATGAACATCAGGCCGGCGACGGCGGCCAGCGCGGCGCCGATCACGAAGGTGAGCGAGATCGTGCGGTCGACGTCCACGCCGAGCAGCGCGGCCATCCGCCGGTCCTGCTCGCAGGCGCGCTGCGCGCGTCCGAGCGACGTGTTCTGCACGAGATACCAGAAGGCCGCCAGCAGCACCGCGGTGACCACCACGATCATGATCTGCTTGTAGGACAGCGTGACGGCGTAGACATCGCCGCCGCTCAGCGTGATCACCCCGCCCAGCACCGAGGGCACCGGCTTGTTGCGCGGGCCCTGCGTGACCTGCACCAGGTTCGACAGGAAGATCGACATGCCGATGGCCGAGATCAGCGGCGCCAGGCGGAACGAGCCGCGCAAGGGCCGATAGGCGAGCCGCTCGATCGCCCAGGACCAAAGCGATGTGAGCAGCATCCCCAGGATCAGCACGATGAAGAGCGCCACGGCCAGCGAGCCCAGGCCCAGCACCTGTGTCAGTGCCATGAGGAAGATCAGGGCGATGAAGGTGGAGAGCATGAACACGTCGCCGTGGGCGAAGTTGACCATGCCGATGATGCCGAAAACCATCGTGTAGCCGATGGCGATGAGGCCGTAGATGGAGCCCAGCGTGATGCCGTTGATCATCTGCTGGAAGAAATATTCCATGCGCTGTTGCCCTGTCCCGTCCCCCGAGTCGCCGATCGAGAGGCTAGCAGAGGGCGCAGGGCTGCTACAACGCAAGAGGACGGGCAAAAGTCCCCAGTGTTGCCGAAATATGCGGCAACGGCGGTTTCGTGCCGCGGAGAGCTAGATCACGTTATGGGTGCCGTCGCAGAAGGGCTTGTCGTCAGTGCTCTTGCAGCCGCACAGATTGAAGGTGCCCGAGCTATCCGCGACGAAGCGCAGCGGCTGGAGGGTGGTCGCCTTGTGGGCCCCGTCGCAGAAGGGCTGCCTGGCCGACCGCCCGCAGGTGCACCAGAAATATGCCCGCCCGGCCTCCAGTGCCACCTGATAGGGGCCCTTCTGGGCGCACAGCGGCTCGTCGTCGGACATCTCGCAAACTCCCTGGCTTCCCAGGGTGTCAGACCCTCCTGGTCTGACACGCCTCACGCAACGTTGAGCTTTTGCTTCTCGACGATCTTGGCGCCGGCGTCGTCGACCCAGGTGAACTCGAACTCGCCCGGACCCGGCACCTTCATGAAGAAGGAGAGATAGGGGTTTGCCGATATTCCCGGATGCAGCTCGGCCGAGAACACCTCCGCGCCGGCGAAAGTGGCCTTGAACGAATTGATGATGCTGCGCGGGATCGTCTTGCCGTCCGCGTCCTTGCGCTGGCCCGTCTCCATGACGTGGGAGACCAGCGTCTTGATCTCGATGACGTCGCCGACCTTGGCGGCTTCCGGCAGCTTGATGCGCGCTTTGCCCATGGTAATCCCGCTCCCGGCTAGCCGCCGCAACCGCCGATCGTCACCTTGACGTTGCGCTTGCTCATCAGGAACCGCCCGTCGTTCAGCTCGGCGATGCCGATGACGTCCTGGGTTCTGGCAAGCCGCATGCGGCTGGCGACCATCGCCTTGCCCGACAAGGGCGAGAAACGGAAAACGGCCACCCCCGGTTGCGGATTGGCGGTGGCAAGCACGTGGATCACCTTGACGTGGTCGGCCTCCGTCATCGGGCTCTCGACCGAGATGGTGAAGGGCACGGTATTGCCGTTCTCGGCGATCTCGGGCAGGTCGATGGTCAGCTTGCCCTCGATCGGCTTGGCATCGCCCAGGACCTTCTTGACCGCCTGCTCCCAGCCTTGCGAAGCGTCCTGTGCGACCAGGGCGACCGGCAGCCCCGCGGCGGCCACTCCGGCCGCGACACCCATAGCGAACTGCCGTCGATTGAGCCTGCTGGGTCGCACCTTCAACCTCTCTGCTCCCCTGATTTCCTATATAAGATCGCGCCGCCTTGGATCCAGGCTCGCGAGAGCAAGCAGGAGCGGCACCTTGCGTTGCCAACAGCCCCTAACATCCTAGAATGCGGGCAGGCAAGCCATAACGCTAGTGTGATGATCGAGAAGTCCGCACCATCGCTCTGGGCTGGGTTGAGAAGCGGACTTCTCGATCTGAATCACACTAGAAGCCTTATTTTGCTAGTGTCCTTCAGATCGCGAAATTCGCTCCGAGGGTGCCGCACAATGAGGCGAATTTCGCGATCAGGACACTAGGCCAACGCGACGGCAGACGACGGGCACAGGAGAGAGTGATGCCGGATATCTCCAGGCGGGACTTTGGCAGGCTGGCCGGCGCAGGCGGCTTGGGTGCGCTCGCCGTGCCGTCCTGGGCGCCGTTCGCCGTGGCGCAGGGGGCGGCGAAGGTCGTGGTCGTGGGCGGGGGAGCGGGCGGGGCGACGGTGGCCCACTATATCAAGAAGGATGCCCCGGAGCTCGACGTCACGCTGATCGAGACCAACCCGATCTACAGCTCCTCGTTCTTCTCCAATCTCTACCTCGGTGGCCTGCGCACGCTGGAGTCGCTCAACCACGCCTACGGCGGTCTGGGCCGCATCGGCGTCAAGGTCGTGCACGACACCGCGACCGATGTCGACACGTCCAAGAAGATGGTCAAGACCAAGGGCGGGCGCAGCTACGGCTACGACCGGCTCGTGCTCTCGCCCGGCATCGACATCAAGTACGACAGCATCAAGGGTTATTCGCGGGAGGTGTCCCGCATCATGCCGCACGCCTACACGACGGCGGCGCTGGGCAAGCGCCAGCTCAAGCAGCAGCTGCTGGCCATGCGCGACGGCGGCACGGTGGTGATCGCTCCGCCCAACAATCCCTATCGCTGTCCGCCCGGACCCTACGAGCGCGCCTGCATGATCGCGCACTACCTGAAGACCAAGAAGCCCAAGTCCAAGCTCATTATCCTCGACCCCAAGAAGACCTTCTCCAAGCAGCCGGTCATCACGGAGGCGTTCGAGAGGTACTACCAGGGCATCATCGAGCTCTATCTGAGTACCGAGATCGACGACTACGCGCTGGCGAGCGTCGACGCCAAGACCAAGGAGATCGTGACCAAGGCCGGCAAGAAGGTGAAGGCGGACGTCGCCAACATCATTCCGCAACAGCGTGCGGGCGACATCGCGGTCAAAGCCGGCTGCACCGAGGGCGACTGGTGCCCGATCGATCCGAGCAACTGCTCGTCCAAGAAGGTGAAGGACGTGTACGTTCTGGGTGATGCGGCGATCGCGGCGGAGATGCCCAAGTCCGCGTTCTCGGCCAACAGCCAGGCCAAGGTCGTGGCGGCCGACATCCTCGCCGATCTCGCCAAGAAGGAGCGCTTCCCGGCACGCTACCGCAACACCTGCTGGTCGCTGCTGGCGCCCGACGACGACGTCAAGATCGGCGCCAACTATGCGCCCAAGGACGGCAAGTTCGATTCCTCCGGAGGGTTCGTGTCGCAGCGGGGCGAAGCCGCCGACGTGCGCAAGCAGAACTACCAGGAAAGCGTCGGCTGGTACGAGGCCATCACCGCCGACATGTTCGCCCGGCCGGCCGCCGCCGCCCCCGCAGCGGATCAGAAGAAGGGGGGCTAGCGCACACGCGCAGCCCGCGCGCGCTGCCGCGCGTCGCTCCTCCGTCCCCGCCGCAATAGCTCGGACTGCTCGCGCATAATCTGGAAAGTCGGATTGCCCGCCGTCGCGACCGCGCAGCAAGCGGGAATAAATCGCGACGATCGCGAGTCGTATCGCCATGGACAATCTGCGGCGTGAGCTGGTGCGCGCCGCTGCCATGAGGATAGGCACGACATGATTGGTTCGGATGCAATTGGTGGACACGTATTGCCGCGGCCGATGCGGATTGCACCGCGCACCGCGCGTCGGCACGGATGATGCAATCGCCTCGAGCTGCGCGTGTGTGCGGAACGTCGGTTGCTGCGACGGCCTGGCGCGAGTGCGAGGCGTCGCATGGTTTGCATTTCGCAGTTGTTTGTAGGCTTTCGGAGGATTGTTTTTATGCTGCATCATTTCGCACAGCAGATGCGCGGGTTCGCCGCGGTTGTCTCCGTCTTGTTCGTGTCGGCGCCGTCCCTGGCGCACACGCCCATCGACAGCGATGGCGCGGCGATCGCCTGGTATCCCATGGAATGCTGCAACGCCAAGGACTGCCGCCCCGTCGCCAGCATCCAGCGTGCGAGCCACGGCTTGTGGCTGACGACGGTCGACGGCTTCACCGTGCTGATAGGTCCAAACCAGACGCGTCGGCCGTCGCTCGATATGCGCTGGCATGTCTGCATCGGCAGGGACGACGTCGAGCCCGACACCACGACGAAGATCATGTGCGTTTTCGAACCGCCGCAAAGCTGAGCTGACCGCCTTCCATCGCCGCCTTTCTTGTGCAGGCCCTGCAGGAGCACACCATGGCTCTGACCGATGTCGCACGCGCGCCGTCGCTTCCGATCGCCAGGACGAATTGGTTGTGGCTGGGAGCGAAAATCTTCGCGCCGTTCGGGCTTGGCTATTTCCTGTCCTACCTCCTGCGCAACATAAACGCCGTGATCGCGCCCAGCCTGTCCGCCGAGTTCCTGCTCGATGCGGGCCAACTCGGCGCGCTGACGGCCTCCTATTTTCTGGGTTTTGCGCTGATGCAGATTCCGATCGGCTATTGTCTCGACCGCTTCAACCCGGGCTCGGTGCAAGCCGCGCTGTTCGTGGTTGCGGCGGGCGGCGCCGCACTATTCGGCCTTGCCCACTCGCCGGGGGAGCTGCTGGTCGCAAGGCTTCTCGTTGGTATTGGCGTCGCCGCCGGCCTCGTGGCTGGTCTCAAGTCCATTGCTCTCTGGTTTCCGAACGACCGCATCCCCGTCGTCAACGGTGCGTTCATCGCGGTGGGATCGCTCGGCGCCGTCGCAGCGACCGTGCCGTCCGAATGGGTCCTGGGCATCGCGGACTGGCGCAGCCTGTTCGTGATGCTGGCGGGCATTCTCATATCGGCAGCGCTGCTCTTCTGGCTGTGGGTGCCGCGCGTGCAGATCCCACGGCCTTTGACCGACACGCGCTCGGCGCGCTACGGGGAAGTCTTGCGCGACCCGCGGCTTTGGCGCCTTGCCCCAGTCTCCGGCGCCAGCATCGGCAGCGCATGGGCCCTGCAGGGGCTGTGGGCGAGCCCGTGGCTTGTCGACGTCGCCGGCCTCGATCACCGCCAGGTGGTGGCGCAACTCCTGGTGATGGCGTTGTGCCTGTCCCTCGGCGCCGTTGCCCTCGGTGGTGCAGTCCGTTCGCTCAAGCGAAGAGGCGTCGATCCGTCGGCGGTGCTGGCGGCTCTCGTGACGCTCTTCATGACGTCGGAGCTGCTTCTCGCCATGCTGAAGCCCGCGTTCACCCTCGGGCCGTGGTGCATCATCGCCTTGATGGGGGCCGGAACGGTCGTCACCTACTCGATCACCGCGACGCTGTTCGAGAGCTCCGTGCTCGGCCGCGTCAACGGCGTGATCAATCTCTTCCACATCGGCGGCGCATTCATCATGCAATCGGGGATCGGGTTGCTGGTCGCGCAATGGCATCCCGTTGCACCCGGGCACTATCCCGCGGAGGCCTACACGGTTGCGCTCCTGGCGCTGTTCGCGATTCAGTTGCTGGCCTTGGCGTGGTACCTGAGGCGGGCCCCCTGAGAGCCGTCGCTCCCAGCGATGCCGGCCACGCCGCTATTTCCCCGGCTTGGGTAGCGAAGCGTAGTAGACGGCGAGCGCCCGGACCTGATCGGCGTCGAGTGACTTGGCGACGGACACCATGACCGGGTTGGTGCGCTCGCCCGTGCGATAGAATTCCATCGTGGCGACGAACCGGTCCGCGTCCCAGCCGATAATCGGAGGAATGCCGTTGCTGCTGCCGTCGATGCGGTGGCACCCCGTGCACTCCTGCGCCAGATGCCGGCCGTAGCTCCTGGCCTTGGCGTCGTCCTCGGCCAAGGCCCAACGCCCCATCACGCCGACGCCGAGCACGAGGGCAAGCAGGGCAAGGCATTCGCGCATCTGCAACTCCAGGCAGAAGGGGGAACCGGATGTGGACGCTGGTTCGGCGGGCTCAATAGACAACGGGAATGTTTTCGCCCAGTGGCCAAACCCGCTATACTGAAAAATAGCGATCGCTCGTGTATCAACGAGCCCTGCGGGAGATCGGCGACCAGGATCGTGCGGAGCGGTCCTCGAGTTGACGTAAACGTCAACTTTGGCTACTGCTGATACCTAGAATTCCTACGTCGAACGGACGGCGTTGATGCCGTCGGGAGGCCGGTTGATGACGGCGATAAGCGTGTTCCTCCTGCTGTGCCTGGCCGGTGTCTTCGTGCTCGCCATGCGGCGGGCGCCGATCTGGGGTTGGGCAGCCGCCTTGGCCGCCGCGGTGCTGATGTGGCGCACCGGCCTCGTCTACGGCCATTGGCATGAGCCGGTGTTCAACCTGCTGGGCATTGTCGTCTGGGTTCCGGTCGTCATTCTGGTTGGGCTCTCGATCCCGGCGCTGCGGCGGGCCGCGCTGATCGCGCCGGTGTTCCAAAAGGTCAAGGGCATCCTGCCGAGGGTCTCGGCCACCGAGCAGGAGGCGCTCAACGCCGGCACCATCGGCTTCGATGCGGAGCTTTTCTCCGGTCAGCCCAATTGGGAGAAGCTGCGCGCCGTCCCGCCGATCACTTTGACGGAGGAGGAGAAGGCTTTCCTCGACGGCCCGACCACCGAGCTGTGCCGGATGCTCAACGACTGGGTGATCCGCCACCAGGACAAGGAGATCCCGGAGGAGGTCTGGGCCTTCGTCAAGCGGCACGGCTTCCTCGGCATGCTCATCTCCAAGGAGCATGGGGGCCTCGGCTTCTCTCCGCAGGCGCAGTCGCTGGTGCTGGGCAAGATCGCCTCGCGCTCGCCCGATGCCGTCACGATCGTCATGGTGCCGAACTCGCTGGGCCCGGGCGAGCTGATCGAGAAATACGGCACGCCCGAGCAGAAGCACCACTACCTGCCGCGCCTCGCAAAGGGGCTCGAGGTGCCCTGCTTCTCGCTCACGGGCCCCACCTCCGGCTCCGATGCCGCCACCATGCGCGATGTCGGCTACGTCACGCGGGGGCGGCACGAGGGCAAGGACGTGGTGGGCGTCCGCGTCTCCTGGGACAAGCGCTACATCACGCTCGGCCCGGTGGCGACGCTGGTCGGCCTCGCCTTCCGCCTGTTCGACCCGGAGAACATCCTGGGACGCGGCGAGGACATCGGCATCACCGTCGCGCTCGTTCCGGCCAACCATCCCGGCGTCAATATCGGCCGGCGCCATCTGCCTTCAGGCACTGGCTTCCCGAACGGTCCCAACTGGGGCAAGGACGTCTTCATCCCCATGGACTGGGTGATCGGCGGCGACAAGATGGCCGGCCAAGGCTGGCGCATGCTGATGGAGTGCCTGGCCGCGGGCCGCTCGATCTCGCTGCCGTCATCATCTGCGGCGGGCGCCAAGTCGCTCCTGCGCAACACGTCCGCCTACGCGCGCATCCGCAAGCAGTTCGACTTGCCGATCGGCAAGATGGAGGGCCTGGAAGAGCCGCTGGCGCGCATGGTGGAGGTGGCCTACGTCAACGAGGCCGCCCGCGGCGTCACCGCCTCGATGGTGAGCCGGGGCGAGAAGCCGTCCGTGATCTCGGCCATCATGAAATACCAGACCACCGAGCGCATGCGGCGCTCGCTCAACGATGCCATGGACCTGCACGGAGGCCGCGCGATCTGCGACGGGCAGACCAACTACCTGATGGGCGCCTACCAGGCGATGCCGGTCGCCATCACGGTCGAGGGCGCCAATATCCTGACGCGCTCGCTCATCACCTTCGCCCAGGGGGCGCTGCGCTCGCACCCCTATCTCTACCAGGAGATCCAGGCCTGCCAGGATCCCGACGAGGAGCGCGGGCTGGCCCTGTTCGACGCGGCGTTCTGCAACCACGTTTCCTTCTCGCTCTCGAACGCCTTCGGCGCGTTCTTCCACAACGTCACGTTCGGCGTGTTCGGGCATGTGCCGGAGAAGGCCTACGGCACCGCCGAATGGTACCGGCAGCTGTGGCGCGCCTCGCGCAACTTCGCCCTGGTCGCCGACCTGACCGTCGCGGTGCTCGGCGGCGGGCTCAAGACCAAGCAGAAGCTCACGGGCCGCCTCGCCGACGCGCTCTCCGAGCTCTATCTGCTGTGCTGCGTCCTCAAGCGCTACGAGGACGACGGCAAGCCCGCCAACGATCGCCATATCGTGGCGCTGGCGGCCCAGAACGGGCTCTACCACTTCCAGGAAGCGATGCGCGGCACCATCGACAACTTCCCCGTCCCGGCCGTGCGCTGGCTGATGCGCGCCTGCGTGTTCCCCTTCGGCGCCCACTACAAGCCGGCGCCGGATTGGCTGGGCCACAAGGTGGTCGAGCTGGTGCTGACACCCGGCGAGGTGCGCGACCGCCTCACGCGCTTCATCTTCGTCTCCAACGACGTCAACGATCCCACGGGATTGCTGGAGGTCACGCTCACCAAGGTCGTGGCCGCCGAGGCCGCCGAGAAGAAGCTCGACCGTGCGGTGCGGGCGGGCAAGGTACGCCGCGTGCACGGCACGGACTGGATCGGCGACGCCGCCAAGCAGGGCGTCATCACCGACGGCGAGGCGCAACTGCTGCGCGAGGTCGAGCAGCTGACCGCGCGCGTGATCGCCGTCGACCACTTCGATCCGGCGGAGGTGAAGCCGCACTACATGACGGCGGGGCATAACGCGCGGGCAATGCAGAGTGCCGCGGAATAGCGTCATTCCCGTCATGTCGAAGACATGCCTCCGGCATGGGGCGGGAATCCACGCCAGCAGCCGCCTTCGCGGGCATAACGGCGAGGTCAGCGAGGTAGAATATCATGTATGACATGAACGCGTTGCGGGACTGGCGCTTCTCGATCGACATGCAGGGCATTGCCTGGGCGGTGTTCGACCGCGAGGGAGAGAGCCAGAACTCGCTGGGCCAGCGGCCGCTCGAGGAGCTGGCCATGATCATCGAGCGTGCGGAAGAGGGTGCGCGCGACAAGTCGATCCGCGGGCTGGTCTTCATCTCGGGCAAGGAGAAGGGCTTCATCGTCGGGGCCGACGTGCGCGAGTTCGAGAAGCTCGCCGACGAGCGCCAGGTGATCGACAACATCACCCGCATCAACGGTTATCTCGATCGCCTGGAGCGGCTGCCGATCCCGGTGGTGTGCTGCATCCACGGCTTCTGCCTCGGCGGCGGCCTCGAGCTGGCGCTGGCCTGCCACTGGCGCATCGCCACGCGCGACGATGCCACCCGCATCGGCTTCCCCGAGGTGAAGCTCGGGCTGTTCCCCGGCTTCAACGGCACGGCGCGCTCGATCCGGCAGGCGGGTGCGCTCTCCGCCATGCCGCTGATGCTGACCGGCTCCTTCATCCGCGCCACCGCCGCGCGCGGCATGGGGCTGATCGACGAATTGGCCCCGGCACCCTCGAACCTGCGCTGGATGGCGCGCAAGGCGATCGAGCGCAAGCGCAAGTCCAAGCCGGTCGGAGGCTGGCGCGCCCTCGCCAGGATGTGGCCGGTCCGCGGCCTGCTGGCCGGCAAGTTCCGCTCCGAGACCGCCAAGAAGGTGCGCGAGGAGCACTACCCCTCGCCGTTCCGCCTGATCGATCTGTTCGAGACCCACGCCGGCAACCTCGACGGCATGAAGCTGGCCGAGACGCGCGCCTTCGCGCCGCTGATGGTCGGCGACACCTCGAAGAACCTGCGGCGCGTGTTCAAGCTGTCCGAGATGATGAAGGCGCAGGCGCCCAAGGGCCTCGCCTTCAAGCCCCTGCGCGTGCACGTGATCGGCGCCGGCGTGATGGGCGCCGACATTGCCGGCTGGTGCGTCGCCTCCGGCATGGAGGTGTCGCTGCAGGACATGAACGCGGAGCAGATCGCCAAGGGCATCGCCGCGCAGAAGAAGCTGTTTGCCCGCAAGTTCAGGACCAAGCCGCTGCGCGACGCGGCCATGGCCCGCCTGATCGCCGATCCCAAGGGCGACAACATCGGCCGCGCCGATGTGGTCATCGAGGCGATCGTCGAGAAGCTGGAAGTCAAACAGAGCCTGTTCAAGTCGATCGAGGGCCGGCTGAAGCCCGGCGCCGTGCTGGCCACCAACACCTCCTCGATCATGATCGAGGAGATCGCCGCTCCGCTGGCCGATCCGGGCCGGCTGATCGGGATCCACTTCTTCAATCCGGTGGCGCAACTGCCGCTGGTCGAGGTGATCCGGGGCGCCCAGACGCGCGAGGAGGAGGTCGGCAAGGGGTGCGTATTCGTCACCGCCATCGACAAGTTCCCGCTGATCGTGAAGAGCAGCCCGGGCTTCGTCGTCAATCGCGTGCTGGCGCCCTACATGATGGGGGCGATGCAACGCGTGGAGCGCGGCGAGACCAAGGAGAAGCTCGACGAGGCCGCGCGCACCTTCGGGATGCCCATGGGGCCCATCGAGCTCGCCGATGCGGTGGGGCTCGATGTCTGCGCCCACGTCGGCAATATCCTCAAGATCGCGCCCGTCGGCGGCTCGAAGCTCGACCAGATGGTGGCGGCCGGAAAGCTCGGCAAGAAGTCGGGCGAGGGCTTCTACGTCTGGAAGGACGGCAAGCCGGAGAAGGCGCAGCCCGAGAAGCCCTACGACAAGTTCGAATTGGAGCGGCTGGGTCGCGAGCTCGTCGACCCCCTGATCCGCGAGGCCAAGCGCGTGCGCGAGGAGCGCATCGTCGAGAGCGGCGACCTGGTCGATGCCGGCGTGATCTTCGGCACCGGCTTTGCGCCATTCCGCGGCGGCCCGCTGCACTTCGAGGCCAACGAGGAGAAGTCGAACGTCGAGGTGCTCAGGCGCACGGCGGCGGAGTGATGATAGGTGTCAGACCCTCCGGGTCTGACACCGTGACGCAACGGTGAATTGGCGGTTGGAGCAATGGTGTCAGGCCCCGGAGGGTCTGATACCCATCGGAGACACAGATGGACCAGACCCTTCGGCGCGTGGCGGTGATCGGCGGCGTGCGCATCCCGTTCTGCCGCTCCAACACGCTCTACGCCGACAAGTCGAACCTGGAGATGCTCACGGGCGTGCTCAACGGGCTGGTCGACAAGTACAACCTCAAGGGCGTGCACATCGACGAGGCCATCGGCGGCGCGGTGGTGTCCCACTCCAAGGACTGGAACCTGGCGCGCGAGGCAGTGCTCGGAACCAGGCTGGCGCCCACTACGCCGGGCATCACCATCCAGCAGGCATGCGGCACCAGCCTGCAGGCGGCGTCCATCATCCAGGCCAAGATTGCCACCGGCGAGATCGAATGCGGGATTGCCATGGGCTCCGACACCACTTCGGACGCTCCGATCGTGTTCAAGCAGAAGTTCGCGCATCGGCTGGTCGAGGCGCAGAATGCGAGGTCGATGGGGCAGCGGCTTTCGGCTTTCAAGGGCTTCTCGCCGGGCGAGCTGGCGCCGCAACCGCCCAACGTCGGTGAGCCGCGCACGGGGCTCTCCATGGGCCAGCACGCCGAGCTGATGGCGCAGGAGTGGAAGATCACTCGCGCCGAGCAGGACCAGCTCGCCTACGAGAGCCACAAGAAGGCCGCGGAGGCTTATCGCTCCGGCTACATGGACGACCTGATCGTTCCGTTTGCCGGCGTGTTCCGCGACAACAACCTGCGCGAGGACATTTCGCTCGAGAAGATCGCCACGCTCAAGACTGCGTTCGATAGGTCCGAGCGCGGCACGCTCACGGCAGCCAACTCGACACCGCTGACCGACGGCGCAGCGGCGGTGCTGCTGGCGTCCGAGGACTGGGCGGCCAAGCGCGGCCTGCCGGTGCTGGCGTACCTCACGTATTCCCAGACGTCGGCCAACAACTTCGTCGAGGGCGAGGGGCTGCTGATGGCGCCCACCATCGCCGTATCGCGCATGCTCGAGCGCGCTCAGCTGACTCTCCAGGACTTCGACTTCTACGAGATCCACGAGGCGTTCGCCGCCCAGGTGCTGGCGACCCTGAAAGCGTTCGAGGACCCGGTCTACTGCAAGACGCACCTCGGCCGCGACAAGCCGCTCGGCGCCATCGACCGCGCCAAGATGAACGTCAAGGGCTCGAGCCTGGCCGTCGGCCACCCGTTCGCCGCCACGGGTGCGCGCATCATCGGCAACCTCGCCAAGCTGCTGTCGGAGCACGGCGGACGCGGGCTGATCTCGGTGTGCACCGCTGGCGGCATGGGCGTCGCCGCCATCCTGGAGAGCCGCAAGGCCGCCGAGATGCGCCTGGCGGCGTAGGAAGTTTGCGGCAGGGTCTTTCGGACCTTGAGTTTACCGTTGTCATCCCGGGCTTTATGCCCGGGATCCATCTATCGGCACGCTCCGGTGTGCGTGGATGAATGGATCCCGGTGACAAGCACCGGGATGACCGTTGCGCGTGTGGGGGGCAAGTTCGATCTGAGCCGGGAAGTCCCTTGGTGGTCGCGTCTCCTTCCCGGGATCGCGGTCCCTATCGCGCGGTTGCGGCGGCCTTGAAGTACAGGGGCTCGCTGCCAAGCGAGCCGTAGAGGAACGGCTCCTGCTGCTTGGCCGTCCTTTCGCGGACGCGGTCACGCACCTTGCGGAACAGGAAATTGATCTCGAGCCCCGGCTCCTCGATGTGCGAGAGGAGCGCCTCGGTGAACGGGCTGTGCTGGCCCGCACCGTCGTCGGCCGTCGTGCCGTGCTTGGCCGCGTAGGCGACGAGCACGTTGCCCTCGGGCTCGATCTGGGACAGCCCGCGGCCGATGGAGCGCGAGGCGCCGCCCACCCGCACCATGCGCGTGAGGAACGGATTGTTGCGGCAGGCGTCGAGGATGATCAGGCCGAGCTTGCTGGCGGCGTCCACCTTGGCCTGCACTTGCGTTAGCGACAGCGTCTCGTCGCTCACGTGGCTGTCGCGCTTCAGCTCGGCGTCGATCGGGACAAGGTAGGCGGCGCCGTTGATCTCGAGGCCATGGCCGGCAAAGAATACAACGGCCCATTCGGCGCCCTCGGCGCGGTCGCCGAAGTCCTTGAGCGCCCGCCCCATCTTTTCGCGTGTCAGGTCGTGGTGCTCCGTCACCGCGAACCCCAGCCGGTTCAGGGCGGCGGCGATTGCGCGCGCATCATTGGTCGGATTGGGGAGCACTCCCGTGTTGGCGTAATTGGAGTTGCCGATGACGAGCGCAACCCGACGAGGAGTTGAGGAGGCAGGGCCCAGAGCTGCCTGCTTCAGCCTCGCGATCCGCTCGCGCGCGACTTCCTGCCTCTGCCGGTCCGCCGCGGATGAGGCGGGCAGCGCGATGAGCTTCTCGTAGTCCGCCATCGCGGCGCCGCCGTTGCCCATGGCCTCATGGGCTTTGCCCCGGTTGCTGTAGATGACGCCGTCCTTGGGATCGAGCTCGATGGCCTTGGTGTAGTCCGCCAGCGCGCGGACATGGTCCTTGTTGCCGCTGTGGGCAAGGCCGCGGTTGTTGTAGGCGGTGGCTGACTTGGGATCGATTTCGATGACCTTGTTGTAGTCGGCAATCGCCTTCGCAAACTCGCCCTTGTTGCGGTATTCGACACCCCGGCCGAGATATGCGGTGACATATTTGGGGTCGATCTCGATGGCCTTGGTGAAGTCGGCGATCGCGAGGTCCCGTTCGCCCTTTGCGCGATAGGTAAAACCTCGGTCGTGGTAGGCATTGGCGGCCTTGGGGGTGATCTCGAGTGCCTTCGTGAAATCGGCGATTGCCTTGTCGTGCTCTCCCTTGCCACGGAGGGTGAGGCCCCGGCTGACGTACGGCCCCGAGTTCCTCGGGTTGATGTCGATGGCCTTGGTGTGATCCGCGATCGCCTTGTCGTATTCGGCTTTGTTGCGGTAGGCGATGCCCCGCTCATTGTAGGCATTGGCAAACTTGGGATCGATCTCGATGGCCTTGGTTAGGTCCGCAATCGCCCGGTCGTAGTCCTTCTTGCTCTCGCGATAGGTCGAGCCCCGGTTGGCGTAGGCGATCGAATGCTTGGGATCGATCTCGATGGCCTTGGTGAAATCCGCGATCGCCAGGTCGGATGCGCCTTTGCCGCGGTAGGCGTTGCCACGTTCGTTGTAGGCGACGGCAGACCTGGGGTCGATTTCAATGGCTTTGGCGTAGTCCGCGATGGCTTTGTCTGCCTCACCCTTGGTGCTGTAGGCGATGCCGCGGTTGGCATAGGCAACGGCCGACTTGGGATCGAGTTCGATGAACTTGGAATAGTCCGCAATCGCCTTGTCGTTCTCGCCCTTGGCGCGGTAGGCGATACCCCGTTCGTTGTAGGCAATGGCATACCGGGGGTCGATCCCGATGGCCTTGCTGAGGTCTGCGATCGCCTTGTCGGGGTCCCCCTTCTTTCGGAGCGCGATGCCCCGGAAGGTGTAGGCGATGGCCACTTGCTTATTGCCGGGAGGGCCCTTGCCGATGATCTGCGTGCAGGCGGCGACGGCCTTGTCCGCATCGCCTTGCCTGCAGTCTTGCCAATCGTCGGCCGCGGCAGGCCGGGACAGCACCACCGCGATCGCCAGCGCTGCAAATTGCGCCAGTCTCATGCGCCTCCCCTGACGCTTCGAGCCGCTCAGTCTCATCGGTTCGCTCTCGCATGCGCGAAAGTCCGTGCCGGGATAACCGATGGTACCACCTTTCGGGCACCGGGCGAACGCCGCGCACGCATATTCGCGCGTCAGGCCCGTCGGTGGCGGAGGCATCCCGGCGTGGGACAGACCTAACGGACATAGCCCGTCGCCAGCGCGCGCGCCCACTCGGGGCGGCCGTTGCCGGCGGCGCAGGCGGAGGCCCGGTCCCAGTCGTATGCAATGGCGATGAGATCGACGCGCCAGCGTCCGGCCTCCCGGGCCAGCAGTGCGTAGCGGGCGTGCGGGCTGCCGGCTTCGGAGACGTGAGGGGAGGGTGGCGTCGGATCGGCATAGGCGGGGCAGCCGACGGAGCCCGGGTTGACGATCAGCAGGCCGCCGGGCCCGTGCGCCACGCGCGGCTGATGCGAGTGGCCGCACAGCAGGACATCGCGCCGGGATCGCGCCTGCGCGCAGTGCGATCGCTTCAGCCGTGCCGAGCGAAAGGGCGCCGCCGACCACGTCCTCGAGCAGATACTGGTTGTCGTCCGCGAGAGTGCCGTGCACGGCGACGATGCCGCCGTCCAGGTCGACGCGCGCCGGCAGCGCACCCAGAGCGGACCGCTGGGCGGGCGTGAGACGGTCGAATGCGTAGGCGTCGGATGGGTACATGCCCTCGCGCGGCGTCTCTGCAACCCAGCGGTCGTGATTGCCGCGCACGGTCGGCATACCCAGGCTTTCCAGCAGGTCCATGGTTTCGCGCGGCCAGAGCGGCCCGGAGACGCAGTCGCCCAGGTTGACGATGCCGTCGGCGCCGCGCGCCCTCACATCCGCGAGTACGGCTTCGAGCGCGGCCACGTTACCGTGGATGTCGGCGATGACGGCAAGACGCATCGTCGCCGACTAGCTCTTGCAGGACGGCAGGTTGGCACCGTCCCTGGCGCTCAGGTGCTCCGCGCACTGGGCGCGGATCTCCTTCAGCTCCTTGAGGGTGCGGTCGATGTCGGCGCGCTTGATCTGCAGATCGTCGATCGCGCGCTCGATGCGGGTCAGCAGCATCTGCGTCTGGGCGACCTGGGACGGATCGGCATCGTACAGCTTGAGATACTGCGCCACCTCCTCAAGCGAGAATCCCAGGTTCTTGCCGCGCAGGATCAGCTTGAGGCGCGCCCGGTCGCGGCGCGAGTAGGAGCGCTGGGCGCCACGGCGGACCGGCGCGATCAGGCCCTTGGCCTCGTAGAAGCGGATGGCCCTGGTGGTCACCTTGAGCTCGTCGGCGAGGTCGCCGATCGAGTAGAGGCGGTCGGGGTCCTCGCCCACGGCGGACGCCGGAGGCGACACGCGCCTGGCACCTGCGTTTGGCGGTCGTGCGCTCATTTTGCCTTGGCTTTCCGACGCTGCTCCTCCTCGGCCTTCAGCTCCTTCTTGGAGAGCTTGCCGATCAGGGTCTTGGGAAGCGCGTCGCGGAACTCGATCTCGGTGGGCATCTCGATCTTGGAGATCTTCGCCTCCAGGTGCTTGCGGATATCGGCCTCGGTTGCCGTCGAGCCGGCCTTGAGCTTGATGAAGGCCTTCGGCGCCTCGCCGCGATAGCCGTCGTTGATGCCGATGACGGTGACCTCCTCGACGGCGGGATGCTCGTAGATCGCCTCCTCGATGCGGCGCGGATAGACGTTGTAGCCCGAGCAGATGATCAGGTCCTTGATGCGGTCGACGATGAAGATGAATCCCTCGTCGTCCATGATGCCGACGTCGCCCGTGCGCAGATAGTCGCCGACGCGCTGGTTGGCAGTCTCCTCCGGCCGCTTCCAGTAGCCCTTCATGACCTGCGGGCCCTTGACGCAGATCTCGCCCTTCTCGCCCTGCGGCGCTTCCTGGGTCGGATCGGCCAGGTCGCGCAGCGAGACGATGGTGCCGGGCAGCGGCTGCCCGATCGAGCCTTCCTTGACCGGGCCCTCGATCGGATTGCAGGTGACGCTCGGGCTGGCCTCGGAGAGGCCGTAGCCCTCGACCAGCTTGCATCCCGTGAGCTTCTCGAACTTCTGCTTGACGTCGACCGGCAGAGGCGCGCCGCCCGACAGGCAGAACTTGAGCGAGGACAGATTGTAGCTCGCCAGCTTGGGGTGGTTCAGCATGGCGATGAACATCGTCGGCACGCCCGGCATCACCGTCGGTTTGGTCTTGTCGATAAGCTTCATGGCGTCGTCGAGCACGAAGCGGGGCATGACCACGATCTCTGCGCCATAGGCGATGGCGAAGTTCATCACCGCGGTCATGGCGAAGACGTGGAAGAAAGGCAGCGCCGCCAGGACGCGCTCGTTGCCGGCCGCCAGATGCGTCGCCCAGGCTGCACCCTGCCTGCAGTTGGTGCTGACGTTGGCGTGCGTGAGCATGGCGCCCTTGGGGGTGCCGGTTGTGCCGCCGGTGTACTGCAGCACGGCGACGTCGTTCAGGGGGTCGATGGACGGCCGCTGGTATTTGCCGTCGTTCTTGCGCACGTCGGCTTCGGGGATGACGCTCGCCGCGACAGGCGATTTCAGGGGGTGGGCGAGGTCCTTGCCCTTGAAAAGCTTGAACAGCACCGACTTTGCCCCCGGCAGCAGGGCCGGGAAGGAGGCGACGATGCTGCGCTTCAGCGTGCCGGCCTTCATCAGGCCTTCCACCTTGTCGAACAGCAGCTTCAGATCGAGCGTGACCATCAGCTCGGTCTCGCTGTCCTTGACCTGGAAGGTCAGCTCCTCGAGCGTGTAGAGGGGGTTGTAGTTAACGACCGTGCCGCCGGCTTTCAGCGTCGCGAAATAGTAAACGATGAAGGTCGGGCAGTTCGGCATCATCAGGCCGACCTTGGTACCCTTCTTGACGCCGAGCTTCTGCAGGCCGGCGGCCGCGCAGTCGACCATGCGGCCGATCTCGCCGTAGGTCAGGATCTTGCCCAGGAAGTTCGTGCAGGGCCGGGGGCCGTAGCTGGCGACCGCGTCATCGAGCAGCTGGTAGAGCGGGGCAGGGGCGAACTTTTGGTGCCAGTCGACGCCCTTGGGGTAGTGGTTGAGCCATTGGTAGCTGCCGGGCTGGTGGGCGTCTGCGGGCGCGGCTTGGGCCGTCATGGCGGATCTCCTCCCAGGAGCTGGAACGCGGGCAGGACATGCCTCATGTCTTTGTGCGCATTTGGTGATCGAAGCCCGCCAGCGGGCATTGAACACGCTTTTTCGCCAGCTGACCAGATCGCACCGGGCGGCGAACGGTGGATGCAACATCGTTAGGGATGGGTTTTTTTCGCCGGGTCGTTCGGCTAGACTAGAGGCGCGATTGCGTATATGTGACGGCTTGATTTGCCTTCCGGGCTAGCCCGGGGAAGCAGAGCGCGTCGACAACACTGGTCCCGACATGCCTGGGTTAGGCACGGTGGGAGGGCGAAATGGACGATGTAGCAACTAAGATCATCGACATCCTTAAGAAGCACATGAAAGAGCCCAGAGACGACATTGGGCTCGACACGGCGTTGACCGACCTCAAGATCGAATCCCTCGATCTGGCGATGATCGTGTTCGACATCGAGGACACGTTCGGCATCGAGATCCCCTACAACGCCAACGAGGAAGCATCCGACTTCAAGACCGTTGGCTCGGTCGTGGATCGCGTGCGCGCCCTGATCGCCAGCTCGGGAACCGCGGCCGCCAAGGCCTGACGGGCTCCCCCAGAAACGCGCCTCGGGCGCCAGCAAGACGGGACAATCCTCAGATGCAAGGGGCCGGGGTACCGCACCGCGTCGTTGTGACGGGTATCGGCGCAGTAACGCCGATCGGAACCACGGTGGAGGAGTTCTGGGCCGGGTGCAAACGCTCCCAGCTCGGCATCAGCCCGCTCGACGGCTTCGACCTCGGCGATCTGAAGATCCTGATCGGCGCCCAGATCCGGGACTTCGACCCCAAGGTCCGCCTCAAGCACTTCAAGCGCGACAAGATCATCCTGCACGCGGACCGCTATTCCTGGTTCGCGGCAGCGGCAGCCGACGAAGCCATCAAGCAGTCCGGTCTCGAGACGCCGTTCAAGGACGGCTATCGCGTGGCCTGCATCGTCGGATCGGGCGCCGGCGGCCTGCAGACGATGGAAACCTGCTACCGCGACCTGTTCATCCACAAGAAGCGCGCCACGCATCCGCTCACGCTGCTGCGCTTCATCGGCTCCTCGGCTGCAGCCCATGTGGGCATCGAGTTCGGCGTCAAGGGACCGGCGTTCGCCACCTGCAGCGCCTGCGCCACCGCCGCGCACGCGATCGGCATCGGGCGCGACTATATCCGCCACGGTCTTGCTGACATCGCCATCGTCGGCGCCTCCGAGAGCGTCATCAACTACGGCGTGATGCGGGCTTGGCAGGCCATGCATGTGCTCTCGCCGGAGGGCTGCTTCCCGTTCGCCAAGAAGCGCAACGGCACGGTGCTCGCCGAGGGCGCCGGCATGCTGGTGCTGGAGTCCAAGGCCCACGCCAAGGCGCGCGGAGCCAACATGCTGGCCGAGCTGTGCGGTTTCGGCATGACCTCCGACAGCAAGGACATGGTCAACCCGGATATCGAAGGTCCGAGCGAGGCCATGCGGCTGGCGCTCGAGGATGCCGAGCTGGCGCCGACCGACATCGACTACCTGAACGCCCACGGCACCGCGACCACCATCAACGATCGCAACGAGACGAACGCCATCAAGAAGGTGTTCGGCAAGCACGCCTACAGCCTGGCCGTGTCCTCGACCAAGTCCATGCACGGCCACCCGCTGGGTGCTGGCGGCGGCATCGAGGCGGTGGCCTGCGTCAAGGCGCTGCAGGACAACTGGGTGCCGCCCACCATCGGCCTCGACGAGGCAGACGCGGACTGCGATCTCGATTACGTGCCGAACAAGGGACGGGACAAGAAGGTGACGTACGCCATGTCCAATTCCTTCGCCTTCGGCGGCCTCAACGCCGTCCTCGTGTTCGGCCCTCCGCCGGCCTGAGCCGAGACCTGTCATCCCGGCCGTAGCGATCGCACTTTGCGCGATTGGACAGGGCCGGGACCCAGCTCCCTACCGTCATCGTTGTCGTCCCGGGACTTGCTCCCGGGCTCCATCCATCCGCGCACACCGGCGCAAGTCGCACACTGGCCGGCGACCCTCGGAACAAGTCCGAGGGCAGGCAAGTGCCGGGATGAGAAAGCCTACGTTCCTGCCTCCACCACCGGCGTCCACAGCACCTGCTCGATGCGGGCCGCGCCGGTCGCCAGCATCACCAGGCGGTCGAAGCCGAGCGCCGCGCCGCTGGCGGGCGGCATGTGCGCCAGCGCGGCCAGGAAGTCCTCGTCGATCGGATAGCGCTCGCCGTAGATGCGCTGCTTCTCGTCCATCTCGGACTCCAGCCGGCTGCGCTGCAGCACCGGGTCGGTGAGCTCGCCGAAGGCGTTGGCGAGTTCCACCCCGCAGGCGTAGAGCTCGAAGCGCTCGGCGACGCGCGGGTCGGACGGCTTGGGCCGCGCCAGTGCGGCCAGCTCGCGCCGGGTATTCCGCCAGGATGGTCGCGCGGCCCTCGCCCAGCCGCGGCTCGATCTTCTCGACCAGCACGCGGCTGAACACGTCGGCCCACGTGTCGTCATCTGCCGTTCGGATGCCTGCTGCGTTGGCTGCGGCCGCCAGCGCGTGTCGCTGACACGCGCCCTCCTGAAGGGATGCGAGCAGATCGATGCCGGCGAAGCGGCCGAAAGCGTCCGCGACCGTCAGGCGTTCGGGTGCCGCCATCGGATCGGTGATCCTCCCCTGGTGGCAGAGGCTGGTGGTGCCGGCGGCCTCGGCGGCGACGCGCAGCAGCTCCGCGCAATCCTGCATCAGCCGCTCGTAGGGCTCGTTGGCGCGGTACCATTCGAGCATGGTGAAGGCCGGATGGTGCAGCCGCCCGCGCTCGCGGTTGCGGTAGCACTGGGCGAACGTGAAGATCCGCTCCTCGCCGGCAGCCAGCAGCTTCTTGCAGGCGAACTCGGGGGAGGTGTGGAGGTACAGCGGCCGACGGGTGCCATCCGGGCCGATCAGCTCGGTGGCGAAGGCGGACAGGTGCGTCTCGTTGCCGGGCGACACCTGCAGCGCGCTGGTCTCGACCTCGATGAATTCATGGGCCTCGAACCAGCCTCGCAGCGCCGCCCTGATGCGCCCGCGCGCCAGCAGGAACGGCCGGCGGTCGGCGTGATTGTCCGCGTGCCACCAGGAGCTTGGCTGCGCAGGCTCTGGCAAGGGCTGGATGCTCCTTGGCGATGCCGGAAAAGGCCTGTAGAAAGCGGCCAGCTGATTTGGCGAGCCTGCCGCCGCTCCGGCGAAGAAGGCTCTTGCCTCTCTCGGACGCGGGCCCTCTCTGACGCGGAGTGATCGACGGTGGTGAAAGTTATCGCAAGCTCGGTGCGCAAAGGCAACGTGCTCGACCTCGACGGCAAGCTTGTCGTCGTCATGAAGGCCGAGAACATCCATCCGGGGAAGGGCACTCCGGTGACGCACCTCGACATGCGGCGCATCTCGGACGGAGTGAAGATCACCGAGCGCTACCGCACCACCGACCAGGTCGAGCGCGCCTACCTCGAGGACAAGACCTACAACTACCTCTACGAGGACGACATGGGCTTCAATTTCATGGAGCCGGAGACCTTCGAGCAGATCAGCGTTCCCAAGGAGATCCTGGGCGACCAGGCGGTCTACCTGCAGGAGAACATGGCCGTGAGCATCAGCCTGCACGAAGGCGTGCCGGTGGCTGCAGAGATGCCGCAGCGCGTGACCTTCGAGGTCACGGAAGCCGACCCGGTGGTGAAGGGCCAGACGGCGTCCTCGTCGTTCAAGCCGGCCATCCTGTCCAACGGCCAGCGCGTGATGGTGCCTCCCCACATCCAGGCCGGCACCCGCGTCGTCGTCATGACCGAGGACGGCTCCTACGTGGAGCGCGCCAAGGACTGACACAGACTCCCGCGGATTGGTTCGGCATCCCCGCGTCGTGTCGAAGGCGCGCCTCCGGCGCGATGGCGGGGACCCACGCAACCTGCTGGCGTGGATGCCCGTCTACACGGGCATGACATTCCGGGAGGAACCATTCGACCGAATTTCAGGTGACACCACCGCCGGAATAAACTGTCCGGTTAACCAGCAATCGACACCGCCCTGAGCTTGTCGAAGGGCGCGCTGACGGCTCCGCCGTGACCTCATGGTTCGACAGGCTCGACCAGCGAGGTCCGGCGCTCTATTCCCATTCGCGATCACGCCCTGCCGGCAACCTTTCGTTAAGGGGCGCGTGGAAAGATTCGCTTAACCAGATGATTTGCTCCTTAGGGAACGTCTCGGATGTCCTTCCTGGACGACGGCACCGCTCGGCTCACGTCGAGCCTGAACGAGGCGCGCAACGACACCGGCCGCATCGCCTTCTGCGGACCGATCGTCCTGTCCGCCATCACCGGCTACTCGGTGAGCCGGGTGGAGCAGGAGATCCGCTCCTTCCGCGACATCTCGCCCGAGCGGCGGCCGGTCGTGCGCGGCACCGATTCCGAGGAGGTGGCCGCTGCGCTCGCCCATTTCGGCTACGTCATGGAGCTGAAGGAAAGCTACATGCACCTTGGCCGCAAGGAGCGCCCCTCGCTGTGGACCTGGATGCAAAAGCCGCGCAATGCCTGGATCCACTACATCCTGGCCATCCACAAGGGCAAGGAAGGCCACTGGGTGCTGATCAAGGGCGTGAAGCTGTGCGACACCTACTCGGAGGGACGCTGGCAGTTCGTGTGCGACGGCCCCCACAAGGGCTGCCGCATCATGGAGGTGTTCGAGGTTCGCAAGGCGTTGTGAGCAGCGCACGGGCCAGAGTTCCTGCATGGCTCGTCCGGAACAGCGAGGAGCCTCCTCTCCCGGTCGCGCCGAAGGCGCGCGTCCAGCGAGACGGGCGGATCACGGGACCTTCACCCACGAACAAGTTCCGCCTCACCAGTTCGGCCGAAGAATTGATTCCGCATATTGCTACGGGTTGGAGAGCATGAAACTGGCGGACGAAGAGACTGCCATGCTGGCGGGCGAGCAGGGGCCTGTCCGGCAGTGGGCCATCGCGCATCAGGTGGCGGTCGGCGAGTTCTTCGATGCGCCCGACCTGGTGCCGGTCGGGCAGGCGCATGTGATGGCCGACACCGAGAGCCTGGGCGAGGTGGGGGTCGCGTGGCTGGAGGGGCTGGCGGCCCATCCCGAGCCGGAGCGCCGCGTGCGCATCCCCACCATCACCGATCCGCGCGGGCTCGATCTCGCCTCCTACAAACGCCTGAAGCAGACCGACGCCATGGCCGCGATCGAGACGCGCGCCTCCCGCGCGTTCGAGGCGCTGGGCGTGCTGATGACGAACACGTGCATCAACTACCAGACCATCCTGCCGCCCGTGCGTGGGGAGCACCTGGCGCTGGGCGATACCGGGGTCACCATCTATTCCAACGGCGTGATGGGTGCGCGCAGCAACTTCGAGGGCGGACCCTCGGCGCTGGCCGCCGGGCTTACCGGCCGCACGCCGCGCTACGGCTACCATCTCGATGCGCATCGCGCCGGAACCAGCCACTTCGCAGTCGAGATCGAGCCCGGCGACTTCGCCGACTGGGGTGCGCTCGGCGGCATCGTCGGACGGGCCGCCAACAGCTACTGGCAGGTGCCGGTCATCACGGGGCTGAAGCGCGTGCCGAATTCCGACGAGCTCAAGCACTTCGGCGCGTCGCTGGCGAGCTTCGGCTCGGTCGCCATGTTCCATATGCCCGGGGTGACGCCGGAGGCCGCGACGCTACGCGATGCCTTCCAAGGCGGTGCTGCGCCGCCGGCGCGGACCATCGGCAGGGCGGACCTCGAGGCGTTCTATGCAACCTATGCGGCGCCGGGCGACAAGGTGGACGTGGTGGTGTTCGCCGCGCCGCAACTTTCCCTGATCGAGATGAGCCAGGTCGCGGGACTGCTGGACGGCCGGCGCATCCACGCGCAAACCTCGCTGGTCGTGACGACCTCCCCGGAGATCAAGTTCGCCGCCGACCGCATGGGGCTCACGCGCCGCATCGAGGATGCCGGTGGCACGGTCGCCGCGGGCGTGTGCTTCTACCAGATGTACGCGCGCGAGATGGCGGAGGCGAACGGCTGGCAGCGCCTGCTCACCAATTCCGCCAAGCTCGTCAATATCCTCGGCGGCTACGGCTACAAGCCGACGCTCGCCAGCATGGAGCGCTGCATCGATGGCGCGGTCGCCGGGAAGGTGCTGTGATGCCGCTCGTGCTCAAGTGCCACAAGGGACTGGGACCCGCCGTGACAGGCACGGCCCTGGTGGCGCAGGACAACTTCTCCACGCGCTACGACCTCGACCGCATCAAGGGCACCTTCTCGCGTCCCGGACACAAGCTGCACGGCCAGCGCTACGTGGGACAGGTGCTGGTGCTGGTCACGGCCAAGGGGGGCGTGGCGTCCGCTTGGATGCTGCGCGAGATGGCGGCGCGCGGCATGGCACCTAAAGCCATCGTCTTCGACCGCTCCAATACCATCCTGGCGCAGGGGGCGGCCTTCGCGGACCTGACCCTGGTAGACCGGTTCGAGGCCGGCGACCCCACCACGCTCATCCGCACGGGCGACGAGGTCATGATCGAGCCGCAGAAGGGGTTGGTGACGATCCTGAACCGGGACACGTAGGTTGGGTCAAGCGTAGCGCAGACCCAACACCGCTCGAGATCGTGACTTGTGTTGGGTCATCGCGGTCGCTTGACCCAAGCTACACAGCGGAAACTGAGTTCCGGTCGATTTGCCGCAAGACGGCGGGGCGGCGGGCGCCCTATCTCAAGGGCATGCTCGATCAAGGCGATATAGACCGCCCGCCGCGCGACTGGATGCGAGCGATGCTGCGCGGCCTCTCCGAGCGCTGCCCCAATTGCGGCAAGGGGCGACTGTTCGGGAAATATCTCAAGGTGCACGACGCCTGTCCGACCTGCGGCGAAGCACTCCACCACCATCGCGCCGACGATGCCCCCGCCTACTTCACGATCCTCATCGTCGGCCACTTCGTCGTCGGCGGCGCGCTCGCGCTGGAACGCGGGCTGGCTCCGGCGAGCTGGGTGCACCTGGTGATCTGGCTGCCGCTGACGCTGATCGCCTCGCTGCTGCTGCTGCCGCGCGTCAAGGGTGCGCTCGTCGGCCTTCAATGGGCGCTCTACATGCACGGTTTCGACCCGGCGCACGTGCCCGAGCGGCCCGCCGACGCTGGGTAGAAATACCTGCTACCGGGAAGAGTACCGCAAATTCGAACTGACCATGAGACGGTCGATATCGATCGTTAGTACACGTTTGCAGGCGGGCAGATCCGGTTCATAGAACTGCTGAAGGTCGATCTCGCTATTCAACGCCTCCCGCTCGGCGTCATCGAGAGATTTGCCGGTCGCGATCACCTGATGATCTCCGCACATGTTGGCAATGATCCAGCCGGTTCGGGCAGTGACGATCTGAGCACCGCATCCGCTCGATCGACCAGCCATCCCCTTGCAAAATCTGATCGCCTCGGCGACGGCAACTGTCCGCGAGCTGTTGCATGCAACGCCCCATGCTCCATCGCGCGTCATCGTGACCACGGTCCAGTTATCGTCCCAGGTCATACCTGGAGAGGGGCAGCTGAAGACGACGGTAAGGAAGATCCCGGTCTGTCTGATCAATCGGTACATGTCACTATCCTGTCCTGACTTCCCAGAGCCGGACGGCTCGCTACGGTGGAACCGGTCCACGTAAGCATGTATCCCGCACAGCATCGCTACAATCCTCCGCGATGCTCGGCAGCGTGCACATGGGCCGCTGCAGACGCGCGGACACGAAGCCTCGATTCGATTGCGGACCTCTTCAGAGCGGAATGGACGGACTGCAGACTCGACATTCAACTAAGTGGTTGACGATCTAAGCGTGCCTGTTTATATTCAACCACATGGTTGAATTACAAACACCGCAGCTCGACGCCGTCTTCCATGCTCTCGGCGACGCCACCCGTCGGCGGATGCTGCGCGATCTCGCCAATGGCGAACGGACGGTGAGCCAGCTCGCGGAACCCTTCGCGATGTCGCTCGCGGCTGCCTCCAAGCACATCAAGGCCCTGGAGAACGCAGGTCTGATCCGCCGCGAGGTGCGCGGCCGCACGCATCTGTGCCGTCTGGCTCCCGGACCTCTCGCCAGCGCTCACGAGTGGCTGAGCTTCTACGAGCGCTTCTGGACCTCGCGCCTCGATGTGCTCGAACGGCTCCTCCGCGAGGAGGACGCACGCAAATCACCCAGTCCCAAAAAGAGGAGATGACGAATGGCCAAGTCTGCGATCCCGGACGCTCATGGCGTGCTGACCGAACCCGCAACATTGAAGATCGAACGCGTTCTGCCGGGACCTATCGAACGTATCTGGGCCTACCTCACGGAAAGCGACATGCGCAAGAAGTGGTTCGCATCGGGCGAGATGCGGCTCGAGCCCGGTGCATCGTTCGAACTTGTCTGGCGCAATGACGATCTCTCCGATGTGGCCGGCCAGCGCCCGCCCGGCTTCCCCGAGGAACACCGCAAGACGTGCCGGATCGTCGAGGTCGATGCGCCACGCAAGCTCGTCTTCATATTTGCCGAGCACGGCGAGGTCACTTTCACGCTGGAACCCATGGGCAAGCAGGTTCTGCTGACCCTGATCCACAGGCGGATACCCGATCGGTCGACGACGCTCGGCGTCAGTGCCGGGTGGCACGCGCATCTCGACGTTCTGGTCGCGCGTGCGAGCGGAACCAAGCCGAAATCCTTCTGGGACAACTGGAGCCGTCTCAAGAAGGAATACGAGCAGCGCTTGGCCGGCCTGACGGAAGGAGCGAGGTTGGCACGTGGCATCGGCGCTTACGCGCCGACGCCGTGGGTGGCGGCGCCAAAGCCGGAGAGCGCTCGCTTGCGGGGAACGATGCGCACCTTGCCTCCCGCCTGCTCGGGCGCGACACGGGATACGCCGTCGGCAGCTGTTAGCAGCTTGCCGAGATCGATGCCTGTCTCCACTCCCATGTGCTCGAAGGCGAACACCAGGTCCTCGCTCGCCGTGTTGCCGGCGGCGCCGGGTGCGAACGGACAGCCGCCGAGTCCGCCTGCCGCACCATCGATGTCGCGCACGCCCTGGCGATAGGCCTCGATCGCATTGGCGACGCCGAGCCCGTATGTGTCGTGGCCGTGATAGGCGAAGCTGACGGAGGGGCCGCCGTAGCGCGGAACGAGCCGGCCGAAAAGCGAGCCGACGTGATCGGGCGAGGCGCGGCCCGTCGTGTCGCAGACGGCGATCTCGATCTCGGGGGCGGCGACGAGCGCGCGCTCGACCAGGCGGACGACCTTCTCCTCGGGGATGCGGCCCTCCCAGGGACAGTCGAAGCAGGTCGACAGCGCCAGCCGCAGCTTGGGCCTGTCGCGGCCGAGCCCGGCCCACGCCGCCTCGAAGGCGCGGAAGCTCTCATCGACGGTGCGGTTGACGTTGGCGCGGTTGTGGCTCTCCGACACGGAGATCACCCAGACGACCTCGCGCACCCCTGCCGCGAGCGCCATCTCCAGCCCCTTGGCGTTGGGAACGAGGGCCTGGATGCGCAAGCCCTCGGGCAGCCTCGCGCGGCGCAGGACTTCTCCGATATCTGCGAGCTGGGGTATCGCCTTGGGGCTGACGAACGAGCCGATCTCGAGGCGCTTGAAACCGCAAGCGGCGAGTTCTTCGATGAGGGCGATCTTGGTCTCGGTCGGGATGAACGGCTTGACGGCCTGGAAGCCGTCACGGGGTGCGACCTCGAGGATCTCGACTTGGCTCATATGCGTTTCCCGGCTCTCCTGCGCGCCGATCCCAACGCCCAAGCATCTGCAGCGTCAAGAGAAATGTCCTTGCGTGCCAACTCGGAGAGGATGGAACGCCTGCAGCGGGGGGCACGGATGGATCGGCTACCAATGGCTGCGCTCGTGCTTACAGCCTCGTTTGCGCCCCAAATTCGGGCGAGGAGTTGCCTGGAATCATCCGTCAAGGCGACCGCCGCGTGCGGGTCCGCCGCGCATAGCCCCTCAGGAAACATCGATGACGCGTCCCACGCATGAGAGCCTGATCAGCGCTCTCGCCCTCTCCGTTGCATTCGCCGGCGTTGCCCACGCCCAGCCGAGCGAGCGCGCCAATCCGCTCGTGCTCGCGCAGGCGCCGCCCCAGACCGAGCAGGAGAAGGCCAAGCGCAAGGAGCAGGAGCGCCAGAAGGGGCCGCCGCCTGGTGGCGAGAGAAAGGCATTCCCGGACAAAGGTCCTCCGGCCAAGGCGCAGAACCCAAATGCAACGCCACCCCCCGGCCAGCCCCCGGGAGGCAAGAGATTCGTCGCGCCGCCCGAGAAAGGTCCCATGCCGCCCAAGGGACCAACCGCTCAGCCGTTCCCCTCCGGTCCGCCTCCGGGCGGCCCACCCCCGGCTGCGAAGAGCTTCGAGGCGCCACCGGCCCGCAAGGCGACCGAGCAGCAACCCTTCGAGAGGAAGAAGGGGCCCGATTTCACGCCGGGCATGAAGAAGGAGCCGCCCAAGCAGGCGAACCCCAACCAGCCGCCGCCTCCCGGATTTGGGGCGCCACCAGCCCCGAAAGGTCCCGCACAAGGCGTGGCGCCGATGCCGAAAGGTCCTGGCCCAGGAGGACCGTGGGTGCGGCACCGTTCAAGCAACAACCACCGGCAGGAGCGCCGCCGCGGTTCGTGGATGTGCAGAAGGCGCGCAAGGAGCGGGTCGAGCCGGATGGGCGGCGCATCATCGAGGAGCCGGGCAACCGCTTCATAGTCAAGCAGGGCAACAGGGCCGTGATCCGCCACGACGAAGGCGAGCGCTTCCGCCACGGCGGGCGTGACGTCAGGACCGAGCGCCGGCCCGACGGCCACACCGAGGCGTTCTTTGTGCGTCCCGACGGCATGCGCATCGTCTCCGTCACCGACGGCAGCGGGCGGCTGGTGCGGCGCTATCGCCGCGGCCCCGACGGGCGCGAATACAACATCATCGACAACCGCCGCTTCATGCGCAACGTGGCGATCGGCGTGGGCGTCGGCGCGGTCGGCCTCGCCATTCTCGCCCTGGCGCCGCCGCGCGTCGGCATACCCCGCGAGAAGTACATCGTGGACTACGGTCGTGCCAGCGAGGACGACCTCTACGAGGCCTTCGACGCGCCGCCCGTCGACAGCCTCGAGCGCGCCTATTCGCTGGAGGAGGTTCGCGACAACTACGAGCTGCGCCAGCGCATGCGCTACGTGGAGCTCAACAACATCACCTTCGAGTTCGGCGCCTGGGAGCTGACGCCCGACCAGTACCCTCAACTCGAACGGCTGGCGCGCGCCATCAACCGCGTGCTCAGGCGCAACCCCGATGAAGTGTTCCTCATCGAGGGGCATACCGACGCGGTTGGCTCGGACGTCGACAACCTGAGCCTATCGGACCGGCGCGCGTCGAGCGTGGCGCAGATCCTGTCGGAGACCTTCGGCGTTCCGCCGGAGAACCTCGTTACGCAGGGTTACGGCGAGCAGTTCCTCAAGATCGAGACGCCGGGCCCCGAGCCGCTCAATCGCCGCGTGCAGGTGCGCCGCATCGGCCCGCTGATGGCGGAACGCGACCGGTAGAGGCGAGACAGCTGGGTCAGATCCTGACGATCTGACCGGGCGCGACCGGCCTACCGCCGCAGAAAATCGAAGTCGCAGCCGTCGGGGGCCTGCAGCACGGTCTCGCGGAAGAGCTTGTCGTAGCCGCGCAGGCTCTCGACCTGCGCCGGCTTTGCGGACTTGCGGCGGCGCGCCAGCTCCGGCTCGTCCACCAGCAGGTCGAGCTTGCGCTCCTTGACGCTCAAGCGGATGCGGTCGCCGTCGCGCACCAGCGCCAGCGGCCCGCCGACGGCCGCCTCCGGCGCCACGTGCAGCACGATGGTGCCGTAAGCGGTGCCGGACATGCGCGCGTCCGACATGCGCACCATGTCCTTGACCCCGGCTGCCAACAGCTTCTTGGGGATGGGCAGGAAGCCCGCCTCCGGCATGGCGGCGGGGCTGCGCGGGCCGGCGTTCTGCAGGATGAGGATGTCGTCGGCCGTGACGTCGAGGCCGGGATCGTCGATGCGGGCGGCCATGTCCTCCAGCGAGGTGAAGACGACGGCGCGGGCGGTCGTCTCGAACAGCGACGGCGTGGCCGCGGACCGCTTCAGGATGGCGCCGTCGGGGGCGAGCGAGCCGAACAGCGCGACGATGCCGCCTTGCGGCTCGATCGGGTCGGCGGCGGTCTTGATGACGCGGCGGTCGACATACTCGCCTTCCTCGGCGGCGAGGCGCTCGCCCAGGGTCTCGCCCGTGACGGTCACGGCGTCCAGATGCAGCAGCGGCTTGATCTCGCGCAGCACGGCACCGATGCCGCCGGCGGCGAAGAAGTCCTCCATGTAGTAGGTGTCGCCGACCGGCTTGACGGCGGCCAGCACAGGGGTCGTGTCCGACAGCTCGTTGAGGCGCGCGAGGTCGAACTTGAGGCCGAGCCGGCCGGCGATGGCCGCCAGATGGATCACGCCGTTGGTGGAGCCGCCGAGCGCCAGCAGCACGCGGGCGGCGTTCTCGATCGAGGCGGCGGTGATGATCTTGGCCGGCGTCAGATCGGATCGCGCCAGGGCGACTGCGCGGGCGCCGGTGGCCTCGGCCGCGCGCAGGCGGTCGGCGTGGACGGCGGGGATCGCTGCCGTGCCCGGCAGCGTCATGCCGAGCGCCTCGGCGATGGCCGCCATGGTGGAGGCCGTGCCCATGACAGCGCAGGTGCCGGCGGTGGTGACGAGGCGGCCCTCCACGGCGTCGATCTGGGCTTGGCCAAGCTTGCCGGCGCGGAACTGGGTCCAGAACTTGCGGCAGTCGGTGCAGGCGCCGACCCGGTCGTCCCGGTAGCGCGAGGTCATCTGCGGGCCGCCGATCAGCTGGATCGCCGGCTTGCCGGCGCTGGCCGCGCCCATCAGCTGGGCCGGCACCGTCTTGTCGCAACCGCCCATCAGCACCACCGAGTCCATGGGCTGGGCGCGGATCATCTCCTCGGTGTCCATGGCCATGAGGTTGCGGAACTTCATGGAGTTGGGGGCGAGCGTGGACTCGTGCAGCGATGTCGTGGGAAACTCCAGCGCCAGCCCGCCGGCCGCCGCCACGCCGCGCTTGATGGCATCGAGCAGCTCGGGGAAGTGCCGGTGGCATGGGTTGAAGCGGGAGTGCGTGTAGGCGATGCCGACGATGGGTCGCGAAAGCTCCTCGCCCGTGTAGCCCATCGACTTTGCGAACGCGCGCCGCATGTAGATGGAGAAGTCGCGGTCGCCGTAGTTCTGCAGCCCCCGCAGGAATCCGCGTTCGGTCGGCTTGTCGTTGCTGTCGTTGTCCGTCATGTCGTTTCTTCCCCCTTTGGCGGGTTCCGCCGCGCCTACTTGGCCTCGACCGGGCCGCAGGTCATGTTCTCGGCGAAGCGTTTGTCGAAGCTGACCTTGCCGCCTTTGAGCGGAACGGTGCTCGGCGGCAGGCCGCGGGTGTATTGATCGACGACAACGCCGCGCTTGTCCTTGGTGAGAGTGACGCGCACGGGCTCCAGCGGCTTGCCCTTGCCGGCACCGGAGAGGTCGAGCGCGTAATAGCCGGGCGTGGTCTTCTCGAGCGCCTGCCAGCCGTCGCCTGCGTGGGCGGTGGCGGTGGGAAGATACAGCTCGACGCGCGCGTCCTGGTTCTTGCATTGCAGGACCCGCGCGAAGGCGCCCTCCTGCGCCGAGGAGGATGTCGGGGCCAGGGCGATCAGGGCGATGAGGAGGGCACTCCGAGTGTGCATGTTGCGGGTCCAATCGGGTGGCTGCGGCGCCACCCATTCTGGTGGGCCGGCCGGCTGCGGTCCATCGCTATCGTCGCGCCTCGCGGTCCCACCGCGCGTGCTGTTACTATTGGGACAGGCAGCCGCATGGCGTGAACTATAAAGTCGATGCTTCCGGGCAGGCGACGAGCTGGAGGAGGCCACGATGAGTGTCGAAGCCGTTGCCAGCGATACGTCCCACGACAGCGCCGACCCCGTGGACGAGGCGCTGGCGCGTTCGGAGAGCACGTTCCGGTCCCCGCGCATGTTCGATGCGGACGACACGGACGCCGTCGAGGGTGTCGTGCGCTGGAAGCCCGTGAAGTCGCTGTGGATCGGCGGCATGACGCTCGTGGCGCTGGTCGGTGGGCCGCTCACCTTCACGTGGGGAGCATTGGCGCTGTTCCTTGCCACGACCGCTACCACGGTGTGCCTGGGCCATTCGCTCGGCATGCACCGGCGGCTGATCCATCGCAGCTATGACTGCCCGCTGTGGCTCGAGCGGCTGTTCGTCTACCTGGGCACACTGGTCGGCATGGCCGGGCCCTATGGCATGATCCGCCAGCACGACATCCGCGACTGGGCGCAGCGGAAGCCCCACTGCCATGCCTATCTCGCGCACCGGTCCTCGTTCCTGCGCGACGGCTGGTGGCAATTGCATTGCGATCTGCAACTCAGACATCCCCCCGAGCTCGTCATCGAGCGGCGGGTGGCGCAGGACAGCTTCTACCGGTTCATCGAGCGCACCTGGATGGCGCAGCAGCTGCCGTGGGCGGTGCTGTTCCTCGCTCTGGGCGGACTGCCGTGGCTGGTGTGGGGCATTGGCGTGCGTGTCGCCGCGTCGGTGACCGGGCATTGGCTGGTCGGGTACTTCGCACACAATCGGGGCCCCCGCTCCTGGCATCTGGAGGGCGCCGGCGTGCAGGGCTACAACGTGCCCTATTGCGGACTGATCACCATGGGCGAGGCCTGGCACAATAACCACCACGCCTTCCCGGGCTCGGCACGGCTGGGGGTGCGCGAGGGCGAGATCGATCCGGGCTGGTGGGTGCTGCAGGGGCTGGGCCGGCTCGGCCTGGTTTGGGGCGTCAAGACGCCCGAGACGCTGCCGCGCCGCCCCAACCTCGTCGCGCTATCCGGCTGACGGGCGCTTATCTGGTATTTCGCCGGAATTTGCGCAGCAGGGCCTCGCGCGCGGTCGCATCATCGAGCGGCCCGACGATTTTGAGGCCCATGCCCGTCGTCGTGCGCCAGGCAACCTCGGCCTTGTGAATGACGCCGCGGTTGGCCTCGACCAGATAAAAGTCCTCGGGCAGGCCGTGGGAGCTCGTCATGCGAATGTGTGCGCCGCCGTCCGACTGATTGTCGATGGTGCAGTCGACCACGGAGTGAGCAAGGCCGAATATGACCTTGCCCTCTTTCAGCACGCGGCGTCGCGGGTTTCTGCGCTGGTTTTTTGGATCTTGGGCCGGTTGTCCAGCCGTGCCGTGCGCTGCCGGCGGCGCATTGGGGATATTCCGCGTCATGGCCTGTCCTCCAGACCCGATGATCCAATCCCCCTGGCCCGACTGATAGGCCAGAGGCGTAAATAAACAATGATCATCAAGGTTGAGGGACAGGCCCTGCTAACCGCCTAGCTGTCGAGCCGGGGGAGGTCCAGCCGGTGCGCGATCCCCTGCGTCTGGCTGTTCAGCGCCGGGTAGCGCTGCAACACGAGGGGGTCGTGGCCCGGCACCACATGGCGCGGCGAGGCAGCCAGCGACCGCAGCTTGTTGTAGCCGTCCAGCACGTTGCCGATATCGATGGTGATGGGGAAGACCTTGCCCTTCTCGAAGTTCTCGTAGAAGTGCGAGCAATCGGAGGCCAGCACGACGGGACCGCCGGCCGTCATCACGCGCACGCACTGCAGGCCGCGGCTGTGGCCGCCGATCTTGTGCACGGTGATGCCAGGGGCCACCTCTCCGTCGCCGTCGTGGAAGATCACGCGGCCGGAGTAGACGTGGCGCACCATGTCGCAGATGTGGTCGCCGGTGAACGGATAGCGCAGGTGGTTGTGGCACATGCAGGGGCCGGTTGCGTACGACATCTCCTCGGCCTGCAGGTGGAACTTGGCGTTGGGGAAGGCATTGAGGGTGCCGGCGTGGTCGTAGTGCAGGTGGGTGACGATCAGCTGGTCGACGCGCTCGGCGGAGGTGCCGAGCAACGGCAGCGACCCCGCGGGGGTACGGGCGATGCGGCGGCCGCGCTTGGCGGCCTCGACCTCCTCGAATCCGCAATCGACCATGATGGTGCGGTTGGCGTTGCGGACCAGCCAGACGAAATAGTCGATCGGGTGGGGCGCATCGTGGTCGTCGGCCATGATGAAGCTGTCCGAACGGCGGCGGGCGGCATACTCGCCGTACTTGATGGCGACGATCTCGTAGGTCTCGGTGGTCACGGGCGTCCTCCTCGAAGGCGTGGAATGAGGTAGAATGGCCTCGAATGGCGTACCTGTCACCCGCACGGGAGCTTCTTCGCGCGGATCAACGGATGGGGCGCTGGAGGGCCAGGAACAGAGCGAGGATCGTCAGGGGGTCGCGAATTTGTTGCAATCGGGCGGCAGCTTGGCCATGCGGATGCGGGCCGGACCGCCAAATCGGAGTGCGCGAAAATTCCCGTCAACGTTTCCTTCCTGCAGGAGCTGCTCGGCACCGTCGCCGAGCAGGGCCGCCAGCTGCTGCCGCGATCGCTCGGCGGCTCCATTCCCAAGGACGACCTGCACGAGTTGGCAGCGGCGCTGCTGACCGGTCGCGGAGAGGCGTCCGGCGTGGCCATCGCCGGCGCGATCCTGGCACGCTACCAGGAGCTGGACACCGAGGGCCGCCGGGCATTCCTCGGCTTTCTCGCCACCATGCAGCCCGATGGCGAGGCGCTGGCGGCGGCCGCCAAGACCTATCTCGAAAGCCCCGATCCCGCGGCGATATCGGCGCTGCGGCTGGCGGCCGAGAGCCCGCGCCAGGAATTCTTCCGCCGTCTCAACCTCGCGCCCGGCGCGACCGCGCAGATCGTCGGCATGCGCCGCGATCTGCTGGGCTTCGGCGATCCAACGCTCGCCGCGGTCGATCGCGACCTGATGCATCTGCTGGCGTCGTGGTTCAACCGCGGCTTCCTGGTGCTGCGCCGCATCGACTGGCACACGCCGGCGGCGATCCTGGAGAAGATCATCGAATACGAGGCCGTGCACGAGATCCAGGGCTGGGACGATCTGCGCCGCCGCCTCGATCCCGACGACCGGCGATGCTTCGCGTTCTTCCACCCGTCGCTGGTGGACGAGCCGCTGATCTTCGTGGAGGTCGCCCTCATGCGCGACATCCCCGACGACATCCACACGCTGTTGCGGGAGGCGCCCAAGAACGGCGAGGCCGTGGAGAAGCCGACGACGGCAGTGTTCTACTCGATCTCCAACTGCCAGGACGGCCTGCGCGGCATCTCGTTCGGCAACTTTCTCATCAAGCAGGTGGTCGAGGAGCTGGTGAAGGAGCGCGCGAGCCTGCGCACGTTCGTGACCCTCTCGCCGGTGCCGCAGTTCGCGAAATGGCTCACGCGAACGCTGTCGGAGGGCGATAGCGATCTCGTCAACGACGTCGAGCGCGACCGGCTGCAGCTGCTGGACGAGCCCGACTGGATCTATACCTACGGCAACGAAGGCGTGCGTCCGCTGCTGATGCGGCTCGCTGCCCATTACTTCCTCGTCGCCAAGAACAAGGACGGCTACCCCGTCGATCCCGTGGCCCGGTTCCACCTGGGCAACGGCGCCCGGCTGGAGCGGCTCAACTGGCAGGGCGACATCTCGGCCAAGGGACTGCGCGAGGCGCATGGGCTCATGTGCAATTATCGCTACGAGCTCAAGGACATCGAGAAGAACCACGAGGCCTACGAGAACGAGGGCGTGGTGGCGGCCTCGCGCCAGGTGCATTCGCTACTGAAGCTCGAGAGGGGCCGGTCGGAGCCGAGCCGGTTCCTGCAGCTGCCAAGCCTGCGCGGTGCCCGGTCCAGCCAGGACAAGGAAGAGACCGATTAGCGGATCGGTAAATCCGATTCCCGCTGTAAATCGGGGGTGTCCTGGAACGAAACGCGGACCGGAGCCTTGACTAGCATCCGCTGGTCCCGATCGAGGCACCTCGCTTCGATCACGAATCGCGAATATTGCTCTGGGACCAAGATTGGAGCAGGCTTGCCCGTCTCCCGCAGCGTGCGATCGGGCGGGGGCGGATCAAGTCGAAGCAATCCTGGAGTGGAGCGCAGCCCTCCGCGCTAACACGGCAGCGAACGGCAGGATCTCAGCCATGCGATACGGCGAAGACGACCGGGAAAGCACCAACGTCGAGGATCGGCGCGGCGAGGGCGGCGGCATGTTCCGCGGCGGCGGTGGCGGCGGTGGTTTTCAGCTTCCGATCGGCGGCGGCGGGCTGAGCATCACCTCGCTGCTGGTGATCGGCGCCATCTGCCTGATGCTGGGCGTCAATCCGTTGGAGCTGCTCAGCGGCTCCGAGGGCATGCCGAGGATGCCGGACATGCCGCGCAGCAGCCCGCGCTCGGGCTCGCCCTTCGAGATCCCGGGTGGCCAGCAGCCGCGCGCCGCGCCGCAGAACGACGAGATGACCCACTTCGTGCGCAAAGTGCTTGCCGACACCGAGGACGTATGGGACCGCGTGTTCCAGGCCGCCGGCAAGCGCTATCAGAAGCCGACGCTGGTGCTGTTCGAGCGCGTCACGCAGACCGCGTGCGGGACCGGCCAGTCGGCGATGGGGCCATTCTATTGCCCGCTGGACAGCAAGGTCTACATCGACCTCGACTTCTACAAGGAGCTGAAGAACCGTTTCCAAGCACCGGGCGACCTCGCCCAGGCCTACGTCATCGCTCACGAGGTCGGCCATCACGTGCAGAACCTGCTCGGCATCGCCAACAAGGTCCAGGGCCTCAAGCAGCAGGCGATGCAGCGCGGCGACGAGCGCGAGGTCAACCAGCTGCAGGTGCGCATGGAGCTGCAGGCGGATTGCCTGTCGGGCGTATGGATGAGCGAGATAAAGCGGCGCCTGGGCGACGGCGAGATCGAGGGTGCGCTCAATGCCGCCGCGCAGATCGGCGACGATACGCTGCAAAAGCGAACGCAGGGCCGCGTGGTGCCGGAGTCGTTCACGCACGGCTCCGCGCAACAGCGCATGCGCTGGCTCAAGCGCGGCTATGAGACGGGCAAGACCCAGGCCTGCGATACGTTCGGAACGTCTGAGCTCTGAGCCCTACGCGGGCAGGCCGTCGAACGCCACATCGGCCTCGAGCCGCATCGGTAGCTGATGCAGCTGGGACACGAAATCGAGCGTGCGGCTCACCACGAGCTGGCGCTGCCGGTCCAGCGTGACGACGTGGTAGCTGTCGTCGAGGACAACTGTCTCGACCAAGCCGGCGAGATTGCTCTGCAGGTAGTTCAGGTTGCGAAGGCTCGCCCGGTCGTCTTCACGCGGATGCACGATAAGAGCAGGCTGCGTCACGGAGGCCACCTCCCGCTTCACCTGCTGGATCAGCCAGCGCAACTCCAGCATCAGTCCGCCGGATAGCGCGTCGACACCGGCCTTGGAGCTGTCGCCGCTCTTGACGGCCTGCTCGACCAGGGCCCGCAGGCGCAAATCCTTGACGCCGAAAGGATCGCGCTCCTCGAACCTGAAGAGATCCGCGCACCACTTCTGCGTGATGAGCTTGAAAAAATTGCTGTACCAGGGAATACCCCAGCCATCCAGCCACAGCGTTGGCGCGTAGAGCGCCATGGCGGACACCTCGCGCGGATAGCGGGCCGCGTGGTGGACGGCCAGCACCGCTCCCATCGACAGGCCGGACACCACGATGGTGTGGCAGTGCTCCGCCATGCGGTGGTGCTCTTCCTCCACGGTGGCGTACCAGTCCTCCCAGCGGGTCGTGCTCAGCTCCTCGGCACTGCCGCAATGGCCAGCCAGTTGCGGCACGTGCGCGGTGTGGCCGGCGCGGGCGAGGCCCTGGGCGACGTAACGCATCTCGATTGGAGTGCCGCCGAGGCCGTGGATCAGAAGGAAACCGACGCGCCCTCCGGGAAAGCGAATGCTCTGATCCGCGACCTGCATTCGTCGTCCCTCGGTGGCGCCGGTGCCGGCTGCTCAGGTTTCCATGACAGGCAGTCGCGGCGGACGCGAGTATACGCGCGGCGGCTTGGCGGGTACCCGGCCGGACGCCGCGAGCCAGGTCTGCAGGTGCGCTTTCACATCGTCGAAGTCGGTGAAGGTCGCGTGCTCTTGCCCGCGGGTGCGGCAGTACTCGGCCAGCGATCCCTTGGCGATGACGTAGTCCGCCCGCGTCGACATGCAGAAGTCGGATCGACCGTCGCCGACGACTATGCGCGGTCCCGGCAGCGGCTCGGCGTGGGAGCACTTGCAGTTGGCGCTACCGACGCTGCACTCGTTGCGGGAATAGGGGAATGCCAGGCGCCAGCGATCGCCGCCCAACCACTCGAGCTTGTTGGCGAAGAACGGGATCGAGACGCCCGCATTCTTCAGTGCGGCGCCCACGACGCGGTCGAAGCCGTCCGAGACGATCTTCACGTCCGCGCCCAGGCGGCGGCAGTAACCGAGGAAGGACGCAAAGCCGGGATCGATCCGCACGGCGCGAATCTCCTCGTCGAGCTCCTCGGGCGTGACGCGCAGGAGCTCTGCCTGCCGCTTCATGCACTCGCGCGAGGAGATCTGGCCGCTCTGCCAGGCCCGCTCGGTCACCCGCCAAAGCGGATCGGCGAAGCGTTCGAGCAGGCGGTCTGTCGGATCGTCGGGTGCGACGGTTCCGTCGAAATCGACGAGAACCTGCCACGTCGCGCGCGAGGGAAATAACACTCGGCTACTCATCGGGTTGGGACGTCTTGTTTGCAGATGGTGGGAACTTCACTGAGCTGGGTATACACGCCGGACCGGGACCTGCTACGCACTCTGCCGCGCTGCACATATGCGCTTGGCACATATGCACGTTGCGGTTGGCCTCCGATTCAATTCCGCATATGCGAATGCCATGCCACCAGTTAAGACCCCGCTAATGTGTGTGCCGCGGCAGAACCCCGCAGCTTTTTAGGGTTAAGTCCTTACGCGAGGCTGTTTTTGTGGTGAACTGTGCGCAGAAGCGGCTGCGACATGGTGAATGCGTGCCACCGGCCCACCCTTGAGCTGCTGGATGTGCATGTGATGCCTAAAAAATGGGCAGACTCCGCACGGGATTGTGATCGATGGGTCCGCGGCGTGCCCGGCCGTGGCACCGAGCTTACCAGCTCTGGCGAAATGGGGACAGTATCTGGCCGAGGCCCGCCGGGACCGGGCTCGCCGTGCCGAACTGGTGCGGCAGCGTGTCCCTCGGCATGTGTTGCGGAACAGAATGTCCCACAGCGGCAGCAGACCGGCAAAATTCCTGTTGCGTGCTTTGGCGTCGTCGGCGTGATGCCAATCGCCGGTTGCCGGTCGCCGGACCCCGCTTCAGAACGTCTCCAGCCACGGCCTCAGGTCCAGCTCGTGGGTCCAGGCGCTCCGGGGCTGAAGGTGAAGCTGCCAGTAGGCCTCGGCGATGGCGTCGGGGCTCAGGATGCCGTCGCGGTCCTTGAGGCCGTACCGCTCCGGGAAATTGCTGCGGATGAACTCGGTGTCGATGGCCCCGTCGATCACCACGTGCGCCACGTGGACGCCGAGCGGACCGAGCTCCCGGGCCATGCTCTGGGCCAGCGCGCGCAGCCCGTGCTTGGCACCGGAGAAGGCGGAGAAGCCGGCGCTGCCGCGCACGCTTGCCGTGGCGCCGGTGAACAGGATGGTGCCGCGGCCGCGCGGCACCATTGCCTTGGCCACCTCCCGCCCCATCAGGAAGCCGGCAAAGCAGGCCATCTCCCAGACCTTGAAGTAGACGCGCGCCGTCGTCTCGCGGATGGGGAAGCGCACGTTGGCGCCGATGTTGAACGCGGCCACCTCGATTGCGCCGACCTCGCGCTCGATGGTGTCGACGAGCGCCACCATCTGCTCCTCCTTGCGGGCGTCCGAGCCGAAGGCGCGCGCCTTGCCGCCCTCGCTCTGGATGCGCTCCACGAGAGGGGCGAGCTTGTCGGCGTTGCGGCGCGTGACGCAGGCCGTGAAGCCCTCGCGCGCGAACCGCCGCGCGATGGCCCCGCCCGTGGCGTCGCCGGCGCCGATGACGAGGGCGGCCTTGGCGTTCGGCATTACTCCTCCTCCCGCTGCAACGTTGTCATTCTGGGCTTCATGCCCGGGACCCATCTCGCAGCGTACTCCAGACAGTGGCGTTTGGCCCTACGGTCTGGGCTTTGGCACCCTGGATCCCGGGAACAAGTCCCGGGATGACAGCCGTGGTCACGTTTCGCCAAAACCTTGCGAGCAAAAGCTCGCCGGTTCATTGTGCTGCAGTGCTGCCTTGGCTGAAGCTCAAGGGATCGGCACTGTCGATCTGCAACCCGATCCAATCCTGGTGATCCACACATGAGCTCAACGTCTCCGCGTGCCGCAAAATCCCATTCGCTCCCCATCAAGGGCAGCAGGTTCCTGATCGTGGGGGGCGCGAGCCTGGTCGGCTCGGCGTCGGCGGAGGTGATGCTGCGCGAGGGCGCGGCCTCGGTGACGATCCTCGACAGCTTCTTCCAGGGCTCGGCCGACAACATCAAGCATCTGCAGGGCGACGAGCGCCTGAAGCTCGTGCAGGGCGACGTGATGCGGTTGCCCCAGCTGATCGAGGCCGCCAAGGGCGTGGACGGCGTCCTCCACCTGGCCGCGCTGATGTCGATCACCATGGACCGCGATCCCTGGACCGGGCTCGACGTCAACATCCGCGGCACGCAGAACATGATCGAGGCATGCTGCATCGCCGGCGTGAAGAAACTCGTGTTCACGTCCTCCAGCGCGGTCTACGGCTACGGGCCCGGCCTGAAGGGCGACCTCGTGGAGACCACGCCGTTCCTGACCTACGGCGCGCCTCCAGGAGCGATCATCTACGGGGCCAGCAAGATCATCGGCGAGCAGCTCTGCCGCGACGCGTTTCTCAAGCGCGGGCTCGACTACGTGGCGGTGCGCTATTCCACCGTCTACGGCGAGCGCCAGCACTACCGTGCGACCAACGCGCTCTACATCATCGAGACCCACGACCGCGTGCGCCAGGGCCTGCGTCCGCGCGTGATCGGCGACGGCTCCGACACCAAGCATTTCGTGCATGTGAGTGACGCGGCACGCGCCAACGCCGCGGCCTTCGCGGCCGATGCCAGCAACGTGGCGGTCAACATCTCCGGTCCCAAGCCCACCAACACGCTGGAGATCGTGCGCCTCGTCACGGAGCTCTCGGGCAAGGACCTCGCGCCCGAGCACGTGGAACCGGAGGCGGGCAAGGTCAGCCTGACCTCGGGCGGGGCCTGGAAGATGGATCACGCCGCCGCCGAGCGGATCATCGGCTGGAAGCCGCAGATCGACATGCGCGAGGGCATCAAGCGGCTGCTCGCCTGGCGCGACGCCTCGGGGAAATGACCGGCGCGCAATTCGCAGTCCAAGTCTCCCCCGATTGAGGGATGCGCAACTCGTCCGTGGCACCACATTTGATGGCCTTGCCATCGGAGGAAGCCATGACGACAGATGTTCGCAGCAAACCCCGCAGGGACGGCGGACGCGTGGCAGCCGTCGCTCGGGTCAATGAAGGCTGGACCTGGACCGTGATCTTTACGACCGCCATGCTCTGTTGGCTGTCGCTGGCCGTGCTTTTCAGTCTCTCGATCGGCTGATGGTGCAAATCGTCGCGATCATGTTGTGCTGAGGCGGCTCACGCCCCATATCCGATACCAACCAAGCCAAGAGGCCGGGTCGGGTGATCCACCGCGGCTGCTACAGGTATGATTTATGAGCAAGAAACCCCAAAAGAAGAAGACGCTGGCCAACCTCGAGCAGAACGAGTGCCGCTGGCCGATCGGTGACCCGCGCGACGCCGACTTCCACTTCTGCGGCGAGCGTCAGGCGAGTGGTCGCCCCTATTGTGCGCACCACTGGGCCATGGCGTTCGTGCCGTCGAGGCCGCGCTATGCCCAGGGCGCGCCGGTTCTTCCGTCCCGCCGCGCCGCCTGACACAGGTGTCGGTTGGGTCGAGCGTCAGCGCTGACCCAACACATTTCCCCATCTCGGCCGGTGTTGGGTCTGCGCTTCGCTTGAGCCAACGTGCGTGCGCGCGTCAGCGTTTCCAGGCCACCATCTCAGTGTGGGAGAAGCAGTAGAGCGCGTCGGGGTGGTCGCCCCAGGCGCGCCAGGCGGCTGCCATGCTCTCGAGGTCGGACCGCGTGGCGAGCCCGTACTCCAGCGCCTTGTCGGCCAGGTTGGAGTGGAGCGTGCGCTCGGCGTAGGTGTTGGCCCAGTCGCGCGTTTCGTCGGCGTCGGCATAGGATGTCGTCGAGGTCGTCACGCGCGTATCGGTGCAGCCCGCCTCACGGAACCAGCGGCGCATGTGGCGGCCCGCGTTCGGCTCGCCGCCATTGCGATGCGCCAGCTCATGGTACATGCGCAGGAAGCGGCGCATGCCCTCGTTCTCGGGGTAGAAGGTCATGCTGCCCCAGTCGACCTCGCGCACGCCGATGACGCCGCCGGGCTTGAGCAGGACCCGCATCTGCGCGAGCGCGTCCACCGGCCGGCGCAGATGCTGCAGCACCTGGTGCGCGAAGACGGCATCGAAGGTCGCGGGTGCGAAGCGAGGCTGGTAGATGCTGCCCACCTCGAACGCCAGGTTCGCCGTCGCGGGGTCGAGCAGCGAGCGGGCCGTGTCGATCACGCTCTCGGACGCATCGATGCCGATCGTCTCACCCGGTGCCACGCGCCGGGCCAGCCCCGCCGTGATCGAGCCCGGTCCGCAGCCGACGTCGAGCAGGCGCATGCCGGGACGCAGCACGGGGAGAAAGAACGCGGCGTCCTTGTCGGCCGTGCGCTTGGCGTGATTGGAGACCACCGAGGCGTGGTGGCCGTGCTGGTAGACCTCGCCGAAGGGCGTGGCGGTGGCCATCGGGAAAACTCCGCAAGCTGCGACGGGCCTTGGGCCGGTCGTCTCGCGCCGCTATGGTCGCGCTACCAACCCGGCGGAGAGAACAGTCATGATGCTGACGCGGATCGTCTTGGTAGCGGGGCTGCTGGCGCTTGTCACGCCGGCCGTCGCCGGCAACTCCGCCCAGGAGGAGGCCAACCGGAAGGTGGTGCTCGAGTTCTACGACAAGGCGCTGAACCAGAGGGATCTCGAGGGTGCCGTCAAGCACTTCGGGCCGCGCTACATCCAGCACAATCCGATCGCAGCCGACGGCATCGAGGGCTTCCGCAAGTTCATCGAGTGGCGCAGCCAGCGTTTCCCCAACGCCCGCAACGAGGTCAAGCGCACGCTCGCCGACGGCGATCTCGTAATGGTGCACGCCCACTCGATCCGGGAGCCCGGCGAGCGCGGCTCGGCCATCGTCGACATCTTCCGGCTGGAGAACGGCAAAATCGTCGAGCATTGGGACGTGATCCAGCCGGTCCCGGAGAAAGCCAACAACGACAACGGCATGTTCTGACGATTGTCATCCCGGGCATGGCCCGATACGGCGCGTGGTAGCATCGCCCCATGAACGCCGTGCCGAGGATCGCCGCAGCTGCCGCGCTCGCCTGCCTGCTGGCGGGTTGCGTTGGCGGCATCGATGCGGGCCAGGCCCGGATCTGCCGCAGCGTCATTCCCGCGCTCAACCCGTCGGATACCGCCTTCGCGATCGGGCTGATCTCGCCGCTGGGCACGGGCGATGGCGTACGCGTGCAGTATCGCGCGCAGGTTCCGGGCGGACCCTCGCGCGATCGCTTTCTCGAATGTCGGTTCGCGGGCGGCAACCGTGCCTCGCCCGATCGGGGCGCGCTGCTCGGGGTGAGCACGGAGAGCGGACCGATCGGGGAACTGCGGCTGCAACTTCTCAAGCGCTTCTGGCTGGAGGCGGAAGGAGCGGCCGCGGACCCCGAGCCGGTGCCCGGGGCTTCGATGTCGCCGCAGCTGCCGCGTCCTCTCGCCGTGGGGCTGCAGCACGCGCTGTTCGCGCTCCCGCCGATTGCCATCTATGCGCTGCTGGCAGCGGCCTATTCGCTGGTCTACGGCCTGGTCGGCCGCATCAACCTGGCTTTCGGCGAGCTGGCGGCGGTGAGCGGCTACGCGGCGTTTCTCGGCTTCGCCGTCACCGGACCCGAGGTCGCCGCGGCCCTGCTGCTGGCGCTGGTGTTCGCGCTGGTCGCCGGGCTGGCCTACGGCGTGACCTCCGGGCGTTTCGTGTTCGCGCCGCTGATGGGCCAGACCGGGCAGAGGGTGCTGATCGGCACGATCGGTTTGGCGATCGTGCTGCAGGAGGGACTCCGGCTGGCGCAGGGGTCCCGCCTCAAGTGGGTGCAGCCGCTGCTCAATGCGCCCTACGCGGTCGCGCGCGCGGACAACTTCGTGGTGACGGTGACGCCGGTAGCGCTGGGCGCGGCCGCGCTCTGCCTCGGCGCCGCGCTGGGGCTGCTCGCGCTCATGCGCTGGAGCCGGTTCGGGCGCGCGTGGCGCGCCTGCGCGGACGACGCGCTGGCGGCGGAACTGTTCGGCATCGATCGCGGCCGCGTGCTGCTGCGGACATTTGCGTTGGCCTCCCTGCTGGCCGGGCTCGCGGGCTACGTGATGACCGTCTACTACGGCACGGTCGGTTATGCCGGCGGCATCGTGCTCGGCCTCAAGGCGCTGCTCGCGGCCGTCGCCGGGGGCATCGGGTCGGTGCCGGGCGCGTTCCTGGGCGGCCTGCTGCTCGGCGGCGCCGAGGCGCTGTGGTCGGCGCTGTTTCCGATCGAGCTGCGCGAGCTCGCCATCTTCAGTCTGCTGGCGGCGCTGATGGTCGTCCGCCCGAGCGGCCTGTTCGGGTTCTCCGAGCCCCTGCCGCGCAAGCCCTGAGGTTATCCCCGCGGCTTGCCGCCGTGAGAGGCTTAGCGCACCTCGGCTCACGAGGGGGCGCTGTCGCGACGCGCTCCGACGGTGCGAGCCGAGGGCTGCAGGACGGTGGCGCCTGATGTAGGCGACCCCGGGAAAGAACGATCAGGGACGTGTCGGCCTCCTCGTCCGCCGTGCCCGGAGATCCGGCTTGCAGCGTGGGACGCGCGGATGCCGCGCCTGCCCTGGACTACCCGAGCGCCTGGCGTCCGCGCCCCGCTCCCCTCGCCTGCCCATACCCCGAGCGCTGGTGCGCGTCGGGCAATCTGGGCTGCGTGCGCGTGAAGGTCTTGAACGCAGCTTGGGTCGAGCGCGAGCGATGACCCAATACAATCCAAGTACGTTCGCAGGTGTCGGGCCTTCGCGTACGCCCGACCCAACCAATGCCAATGACTGCGGAGCAACTGGCCACCTATCACCCCTCCCCTCTCCCCATTTCTGAAGAAGAATGGGAAGAGGGGACGGGATGGCGATGTCACGCCACCGGGATGGCGCGCTGATTGTACATCATCTTGCGGATGCGGGCCTGCTCCTCGGGCGGCAGCTTGGTCACGTCGGTGGAGAGGTTGGCGCCGACTGCCATACCCTTCTGCACGGCCGGCCGCTTGGCGATCTCTTCGGCCCAGCGCTTGACGTACTTGAACTCCTCGATGTCCTGGCCCTGCACCTTGTGGTTGATCGTCCACGGGTAGCAGATCATGTCGGCGATCGTGTATTCCTTGCCCGCGAGCCACTGCCGGTTGGCGAGGCGGTTGTTGAGCACGCCGTAGAGGCGGTTGGCCTCGTCGGTGAAGCGGTTGACGGCGTATTTCTGATCGCCCTCGCGATCGCCGAGGCGGCGGAAATGCCCGGCCTCGCCGAGCTTCGGCCCCTGGTTGGCCATTTGCCAGATCAGCCACTCCGTGACCTCGTACTTGGTGCGGATGTCCTGCGGCCAGAATTTGCCGACCTTCTCGGCGATGTACATCATGATGGCGCCGGACTCGAACACGGATATGGGTGCGCCGCCGTCCTTGGGCTTGTGGTCCACCATCACGGGCATGCGGTGATTGGGGTTCATCCGCAGGAAGTCCTTGTTGAACTGGTCGCCCTTCTGGATGTTGACCGGCGTGATCTTGTATTCCAGCCCGCACTCCTCGAGCAGGATGGTGACTTTCTTGCCGTTGGGCGTCGGCCAGTAAAAAATCTCGTACATGGAAACTCTCCTCCTGGGGGTGGCGGACAGGCTATCGCAATCCGGCGATGCCGCAAGGCTGTGCCCACGCACAAAACCGCGAGCGCTCGCAGCGCAAAGCGATCACTTGAGCTGTGGGGACAATTTTTTCCCTCTCCCCTTCGGGGGAGAGGACGCGAGGCCATGACTTACGGTCGCGCGCTCTGCGCATGCAGCTTGCAACACCTGTCGGGCGTGACCGTAGGTCATTCGGCCGAGCGGGTGAGGGGCCACTCCCTCGCGACTGAAGGCCCCCTCATCCGCCCATCTCGCCGGAGGCGAGCCTCCGGCTCGATGCGCTCCTTCTCCCCGAGGGGAGAAGGGATAGCGCGATCGAGGGAGACTCCTCGACGCGTCAAACCATGCCCTTGCCGGCGTCGGAGCCGAGGCGCGCCTGGCGGCGGCGCAGCGCCAGGATGGCGGCGAGGGCGCCGGCGATCACGCAGAACGACACGGCGGTAGTGAGCGTGCCCAGCGCGTAGATGACGGGCGTGGTGACAGTGGTGGTCTGGCCCTGCAGCTCCAGCGGCAGCGTATTGCGGTAGCCGACCGCCTGGCTGGTGCGCGCGATCTCGTCCCAGGACAGCGTGAAGCCGAACAGGCCGATGCCGACCACGCTGGGGCCGATGATCGGCAGCACGACGTGGCGCAGCGTCTGCCAGGGCGTGGCGCCGAGATCGCGGGCGGCCTCCTCGAAGCGCGCGTCGAAGCGGTTGAAGATCGGCGAACATGATGAGGAGGCCGAACGGCAGCGTCCACGTCAGGTGCGCGCCGAGCGCCGAGGTGAAAAGGCCCATGGCCGTGTCGTAGCCGTTGGAGAGGAAGGCCGGCGCGAGCTTCTTGACGGCGTCGTCGATGAGGCGGAACTCCAGGCCGATGCCGAGCGAGACCACGATCGAGGGCATGATCAGGCTGGCGACCACCACGTAGAACAGCGCGTCGGAGCCGGTGAAGCGCTTGCGATAGGCGAGGCCCGCCAGCAGCGACAGCACGACGGTGAGCAGCATCACCACGAGCCCGAGCCAGGCCGAGCGGGCGAACGCGGACCAGATGTCGACGTTGGGCAGCCCGTCGCTCCACAGCTTGCGGAACCAGTGCGTCGAGACGCCCTGCATCGGAAAGGTGAGGCCGCCCTCCGGCCCCTGGAAGGAGAGGAGGACGATGGTGATCATCGGTCCGTACAGGAACAGCACGAACAGCGCGAACAGGCCGCCGAGCAGGTAGAACGACAGGGAGCGGCCTTCACGCATGCGCTACGGTCTCTCCGATCTGGGGTGAACGGACGTCCCACACGCCTCATGTGTCATCTCGGGCTTGTCCCGACCATCCAACCATCCGCACACTCCGGCGTTTGCGGAGAGATGGGTCCTCGGGACAAGCCCGAGGATGACAACTGAAGGGGCGTGCGGCTGGCAAGCACCTCACAGCTCCTTGCGCACGTCGACGAGGCGGGTGAGGCCCCAGATCAGCACCAGCACGGAGGCGAGCAGCACCACGGCGTGCGCGGCTGCCGGGGGAAACTGCAGATTGCCCATCTGCGTGTTGATCATCTTGCCGACGGAGGCGATCTGCTGGCCGCCCATCACGCCGACGGTGACGAAGTCGCCCATGACGATGGTGAGCACGAAGATCGAGCCGATGACGATGCCGGGCTTGGTGAGGGGGATGACGACGTTGGTGAGCGTCTGCCAGCCCGATGCCCCGCCGTCATAGGCCGCTTCGAGCAGCGAGCGGTCGATGCGCATCATCGAGTTGAAGATCGGCACGATCATGAAGAGCGTGTAGAGGTGCACGAACGCCAGGATCACAGCGAAATCGGAGAACAGCAGCCATTCGACCGGCTGCCTGGCGAGCCCGCTGCCGACCAGCGCCTGGTTGACGAGCCCGTTGCGCCCGAGCAGCGGGATCCAGGAGATCATGCGGATGACGTTGGAGGTCCAGAACGGGATGGTGCAGATCAGGAACAGCACGATCTGCATGGTCAGCGAGCGCACGTGGAACGCCAGGAAGTAGGCGATGGCGAAGCCGAGCACGAGGGTGATCAGCCACACCGTGATGCAGATGCGGATGGTGGTGAAGTAGGTCTTGAGCGTGGTGCACAGCTCAGGCGAGGCCGAGAACAGCCGGCGCGCGCAGCCCTCGAAGGCCTCCACGTAATTGCGCGCGGTGATGTCGGGAAGGATCTCGTATTCGCTGTAGTTCCAGAAGCTGACGATCACGGTCAGCAGCAGCGGCACGATGAAGAAGACGGCGAACACCAGCGTGAGCGGCAGCACCTGCACCCACGCCGGCAGGGTCTTCTCGGTGATGGAGGGGGTCGTCATCGGTGCTCAACCGGGGCATTTCCCTCCCCTTGACGGGGAGGGGCTAGGGGTGGGGTGGAGACGCGGAAAGCATCGCGGATTTGTTGCCTCCACCCCCGCTCCCGCGTCGTGTCGAAGACACGCCCTCGGCATGATGGGGAGGGGAGCTCACGCGGCGATCCGCGCCGCTTACGCGGCGATGAACTCGTTCCACTTTTTCACCATGTAGTCGTTCTCGTCCATGACCGCGTTCCAGCAGGCGACCCCGCCCATGCGGTCCTCGTAGGAGCCGCCGTCGCGCTTGGAGCCCGCCTTCTCCAGCAGGGTCCCGTCGGGCGCCTTGATGTCCTTCTCCGCGACCGCGCCCTCCATCCAGAAGGCCCACTCGTAGGGCTCCATCTTGGCCTTCGCCGTCTCCAGCACGGCCGAGTAGTAGCCCTGCCGGTTGAGATAGGCGCCGGCCCAGCCGTCGAGGAACCAGTTGACGAACTCGTAGGCGAGGTCGGCCTTCTTGGTGCCCTTGATGCCCTTGGAGAGGCGCGAACCCGGCGGCCCAGGCGCGATAGCCCTCCGCGAGCGGCTGGTAGACGCAGGGGATGCCCTTGGACTTCACGGCGGTGACGGCCGGCGACCACATGGACTGGATCACCGTCTCGCCCGAGGCCATCAGGTTGACGCTCTCGTTGAAGTCCTTCCAGAAGGCGCGGAACTGGCCGGCCTTCTTGGCCTCGGTCAGCACCTTCATGGTGCGGTCGATCTCCTCTTTCGTCATGTTGCCCTTGTCGGGGTATTTGTAGTCGCCGGTCGACTCCACCACCATCGCCGCGTCCATGATGCCGATCGAGGGGATGTTGAGGATGGCGGCCTTGCCCTTGAACTCGGGGTTGAGAAGCTCTTTCCAATTGGCGATCGGGCGCTTGATGAGGTCGGGTCGGATGCCCAGCGTGTCGGCGTTGTAGACGGTCGGGATCAATGTCGCCCACTGGGTCGCGGTGGTCGCGAACTTGGTGGAGCCCTCGCCTTCCAGGAACATGACCTTCTTTGGCGCCGTGCCCTGGTCGCCGATTACCTTGCCGCTCGGCAGCGCACCCTTGGTGAAGACCGGCGTGATCTTGTCGTAGTTCTTGATCTTGGTGCCGTCCATGGCCAGCAGGTTGCCGGAGGGGACGAGCTTCTTGAGCGAGAAATACTCGGTATCGACGACGTCGAACGAGTTGGGCTGGGTGATCACGCGCCGCGTCACGTCGTCGGTGGTGACGGGTATGTACTCGATGGTGATGCCGGTATCCTCCTTCACCTTCTTGGCGATGTCGGCCGATTGGTTCACCGCCGTGCCCAGGTAGCGCAGCACCTTCGGCTCCTGCGAATGAACGGCCGGGAAGCCGATGATCGCCTGCGATCCGGCGGCTGCCGCTACGGCGCCGGCACCCTTGATGACGGACCGCCGCGAGACGGGTCTGCTGCTGTACTTCCTGGCCATGCCACGCTCCTGCTTGCTGCTACCCTGTTGTCGATCCCGGCTCAGCCGAGCCGGTGTGCGTCGCCGTCGACCCAGCTGACGGAGACCCGGTCTCCCGGGGCCACCGGATCGGCGAAGAATTCCTGCTCGGGCAGCGACACGCTGAGATCCGACGCGATCTCCGCGGTGAGGCCGAGCTGGACGTGCGTTCCCTGGTATTCGACGTCGCGCACCGTGGCGGCGACGGCGCCGGCCGCGAGGCCGTGGCCGTTGAGGCGTCCGAGCCTCAGCTTGTCGGCGCGCACGGCGATCAGGCCCGACGGGCCCTTGATGATGTTGTGGCCGCCCATGAAGCGGGCGACGAACTCGGTCGCGGGCTTGGTGAAGACCTCGTGCGGCGTGCCCACCTGCTCGATCAGGCCGCTCTTCATGACCACGATCAGGTCCGCCAGCGCCATGGCCTCGTCCTGGCTGTGCGTCACGTGCACGAAGGAGATGCCGAGCTCCTTCTGCAGCCGCTTGAGCTCGGCACGCACCTTGACGCGCAGGAAGGGATCGAGAGCGGAGAGCGGCTCGTCCAGGAGGAGGATCTGCGGCTCGGTGATGAGCGCGCGGGCGAGCGCGACGCGCTGTTGCTGGCCGCCCGACAGCTGCGCCGGCAGGCGCGCGGCATAGTCGTGCATGGCGACGAGGCGCAGCATGTCGTGCGCCTTGGCGTGGCGCGCGGCCTTGTCGACGCCCTCCATCTTGAGGCTGAAGGCGACGTTGTCGAGCGCGGACAGATGCGGGAACAGCGCGTAGCTCTGGAACATCATGGCCGTGCCGCGCTTGGCGGGCGGCTGGCCCGTGACGTTGGCGCCGCCGAGGATGATGTCGCCCGACGTCGCGGCCTCATGGCCCGCGATCATGCGCAGGGTCGAGGTCTTGCCGCATCCCGAAGGTCCGAGCAGGCAGCAATAGGTGCCGGCGGCGATCTTGAGGTCGATCCGGTCGACCGCCACCGTCGTGCCGTAAGCCTTGGTGAGGGCTATGAGCTCGAGTGCCGCGCCTCGCATTCCCTGGGCTCGCCTGCTCGTTTCTCGAGGACGAGCAAGACCTAACACAGGGCCGCGAGCGGCCGAAGCCCACAAGTTGGGCAGATATCGTCAGAGTTGCCCATTCGGGCAGCGATTGCGCACTCGCTGATCAGGCGGCCAGCGCCGGCGCGGCATCGATTTTGGCCAGCTCGGACGCCAGCGCCCGCTCGAATTTGACCGGATTGAAGCCGAGGCTCGCATTGAGGCGCATCCGGGCCGCCACCTGCACCGACGGTGCGATCAGGCGATAGCCGGTGTGCATCAGCAGGTCGCTGAGGCGGCGGGCGCGGAACACCGCGATCAGGCAGCGGAAGCGCACCATGATCGCGACCCGCTGCGCGGGGTTGTCGCTCAGCTCGTCCCACAGCGCGCTCTCGATCTCGCGCAGCTCGGTCTCGGTCACGCCGCGCAGCATGGCCAGTCCTCGCCCGCTGCTGACCATGTATTGCATGACGATGGCGAGGTCGCGCGCGTCGACCAGGGCCACGTCGCTGACGTTCACGGTATTGCTGCGGGTCGTCATGGCTGCCTCATGCTGGCTCGTTTGCATGACCCGACGATAGGGACAACTCGACGCCCGCGCTGTTCCCGAGGGAACGAGGTGGCGCGGGTGTCCGACCCTCCGGGTCTGACACCATGGCTCCAGCCGCCGTTGTGAATGGGGTCAGACCCGGAGGGTCTGACCCCTCTCTGCGTTTGGTCTTGATGGCGGGGCGGAAAAACTTCACTGTTGCGGCAACCAGCAAGCTGGAAGCAACGAAAAGCCGGAGGTAGCGCCATGGGTGGAGACGGGCAGGGCGAAAAGCCGCTCGTGCGGTTCGACGTCGAGGACGGCGTCGGCGTGATCACCATCGACAATCCGCCTGTCAACGCGCTCGCCCCCGGGGTCCGCGACGGCATCGTCGAGGCGGTCGAGCAAGGCGAGGCCGACCCGAAGGTGGCAGGCGATGGTGATGATCGGGGCGGGGCGCAGCTTCATCGCCGGCGCCGACATCCGCGCCTTCGGCAAGCCGCGCACCGTCCCCAGGCGCACCACCTACGATGCCCTCGACGGCAGCAAGAAGCCGGTGGTGGCCGCGATCCACGGCTACGCGCTCGGCGGCGGCCTGGAGATTGCGCAGGCCTGCCACTACCGCATCGCCGTGCCGACCGCCAAGGTCGGGCTGCCCGAGGTGCTGATCGGCATCCTGCCGGGCGGCGGGGGCACGCAGCGCCTGCCGCGCCTGATCGGTCCGAAAGCGGCGCTGGAGATGATCGTCTCGGGACGGCACGTGCCGGCCGAGGAGGCTCGCAAGCTCGGCGTTCTCGATGCCATCGTCCCGGGCAAGGACCTGCGCAAGGAAGCCATCGCCTACGCCAAGCAGGTGGCCGCCAAGCGCCCGTTGCCGCGCGTGCGCGACATGACCGACAAGCTGGCCGAGGCGCAGCCCGGTATGTTCGACGCGATGCGCAAGTCGATCGCGCGCAAGGCGCGCAACCAGAGGGCACCTTACGCCTGCATCGACTGTGTCGAGGCGGCCACCACCATGCCGTTCGACGAGGGCATCAAGTTCGAGCGTGCGCAGTTCACCGAGCTGGAGAACGCCGACGAGGCCAAGGCCCTGCGCTACGCCTTCTTCGCCGAGCGCGAGGTCGCCAAGATCCCCGGCCTGCCGAAGGACACTGGTGCTGCCGGAGATCAAGACGATCGCGGTGGTCGGAGCCGGCACCATGGGCGGCGGCATCGCCATGAGCTGCGTCGACAACGGCTTCCCCGTGAAGCTGCTCGACGCCTCGCCGGAGGTGCTGACCAAGGGCCTCGAGCGCATCCGCAACAACTACGCCGTCAGCGTCAAGCGCGGCAGCCTCACCCAGGAGGAGATGGACAAGCGCATGGCGCTGATCCAGCCGGTCGGGACCTACGAGGAGATTGCCGACTGCGATGCCGTGATCGAGGCCGTGTTCGAGCGCATGCCCGTGAAGATAGAGGTGTTCGCCAAACTCGACGCCGTCATGAAGCCGGGCGCGCTCCTCTACACCAACACATCCGCGCTCGACATCGACGAGATCGCCAACGCCACCAAGCGGCCCGAGGTGGTGGCCGGCACGCACTTCTTCGTGCCCGCCAACGTCATGAAGACGTTCGAGGTGGTGGAGGGCGCGAAGACCTCGCCCGCCACGCTGGCGGCCGCCATGAAGCTGGGGCGCGACATCGGCAAGGTCAGCGCCTACGCCGGCAACTGCGACGGCTTCGTCGCCAACCGCACCCGCATCCCCTTCAACCTCGAGCAGGGGCTGATGGTGGAGGAGGGCGCGCTGCCCGAGCAGGTCGACAAGGTGATGGTCGACTTCGGCTATCCCGTCGGGCCGTTCGCGGTCAACGACATGTCGGGGCTCGACATCAGCTACGACACGCGCAAGCGGCGCGCCGCCGAGAACCCCAACTACCGCGGGCTGCCGATCACCGACCGGCTCGTGGAGCTGGGCCGCCTCGGGCCAGAAGACCGCCAAAGGCTGGTACCGCTACGAGAAGGGTGACCGCACGCCGATCGTCGACCCCGAGACGCACGCGATCATCAAGGAGGTCGCGAAGGAGAAGGGCTTCGAGCAGCGCAGCTTCACGGACGAGGAGATCCTGCGCCGGCTGCTGTTCTCCTCGGTCAATGAGGCCTGCAAGATCCTGGAGGAGGGCAAGGCGCTGCGCGCGAGCGACATCGACGTGATGTGGCTCAACGGCTTCGGTTTTCCGCGCTATCGCGGCGGCCTGATGTTCTGGGCCGATGGGATCGGTGCGCGCGAGGTCTACAACCAGATCGCCGCCTGGCACCAGCGCTATGGCGCGCGCTGGCGTCCCTCCGAGCTGCTGCGCGAACTGGCCGAACGAGGCGGGCAGCTGCGCGAGTTGAAAGGGCGGATGAAGAGGTAGCGGGAGAAGACGGGAGCACGGGAGCAACGCCATGAAGCTCGGCCTGAACATCGGCTACTCGGGAGCGCATCTCCACATCCCCGTGGAGCTGATCCAACGCGCGGAGGCGCTGGGTTACGATTCGGTGTGGACCGCGGAAGCCTACGGCTCGGACGCCGTGACGCCGCTGGCATTCCTCGCCGGCAAGACCAGCCGCATCAAGCTCGGCACCGCCATCATCCAGCTTGCCGCGCGCACGCCCGCCAATGCCGCCATGTCGGCGGCGACCGTCGATGCGCTGGCCGGCGGCGGACGCTTCATCTGCGGCATCGGCGTCTCCGGTCCGCAGATCGTGGAGGGCTGGTACGGCCAGCCCTGGGGCAAGCCGTACTACCGGATCAAGGACTACGTCGGGATCATGCGCAAGGTGCTGCGGCGCGAGGCGCCCGTGACGCACGATGGGCGCGAGATCAGCCTGCCCTACACGGGGCCCGGTGCCATGGGTGTCGGCAAGCCGCTGAAATCGATCCTGCACATGAACCCGGACATCCCGATCTATCTCGGCACCGGCAACGAGGCGACCGTGAAGCTCACCGCCGAGATCGCGGACGGCTGGCTGCCGCTGGGCTTCGTGCCGGGCTCGATGCCGGAATACAAGCCGTGGCTCGAGGAAGGATTTCGCCGCGCCGGCGGAGGAAAGGGCTTCGGCAATTTCGCCATCCAGGGCCAGGTGCACGTGGAGATCGACAGCGACGTCAAGGGCGCGCTAGCCAGGCTCAAGCCGGAGGTGGCGCTCTACGTCGGCGGCATGGGCCATCGCGACAAGAACTTCCATAAGGACCTGATGATCCGGCGCGGCCACAAGGCGGCTGCCGAGCGCATCCAGGAGCTTTACCTGGCCCACCGCAAGGAGGAGGCCGCCGCCGCCGTCCCCGACGAGTGGGTCGACGACAAGTCTCTCGTGGGCCCGCCGGAGCGCATCAAGCAGCGCTACCGGGCCTGGGCGGACAGCGGCCTGACCGGCCTCTCGCTCCGCTTCCGCGGACCGTCACCCAACCCCGAGGTCATCGAGGTGATGGCCGAGGCGGCGGGGCTCGTGGCGCCCGCCCGGCAGCGGGCTTGATGTGACAACGCAAGCGCAATTACCCACGTGTCATCCCGGGCCTTGTGCCCGGGATCCATCGTCCCGCACGCTCCGGCGTTCGCGGATGGTTGGATCCCGGTGACAAGCACCGGGATGACATGTTGGAGTTCGACGAACGGTTGAAGTTCCGCCATCCAATAGCAGGAGCATGTAATGCCGAAATTCCGCATCCTCACGCCCGCCGGCCTGTCGTTCAGCAACAGCGGGGGAGGCTACAGCTTCGAGATGGAGGCGCTCGAGGGGATGGACGCCGAGATCTTCGAGTGTCCCACCACCGAGGAGGGCTTCATCGCCGCCGCCAAGGGCGTCGATGCCGTCTACGCCAAGGGCATGAAGTTCACGCGGCCCATGATCAACGCGCTCGACAAGTGCAAGCTGATCGCGCTCGGCACGGTCGGCGTCGACTACGTCGAGGTGGCGGCGGCGACGGAGAAGGGCATTCCCGTCACCAACTGCCCCGACACCTTCATCGAGGAGGTGGCCGACCACGCCATGATGCTGCTGCTCTCGACGCACCGCCGCGCCATCGAGCAGGACCGCATGGTGCGCGAGCAGCGCTGGACGGAAGGGCGGCCGCAGCTGCTGCAGGTGCCGCGCCTGATGGGGCAGACGCTGGGCTTCATCGCCTTCGGTCGCGTCGCCCGCGCCGTGGCCGAGCGCGCCAAGCCGTTCGGGTTGCGCCTGATGGCGTTCGACCCGTTCCTCGATGAGCTCGCCATCTCCGCCCACGGCGTGCAGCCGGCGAGCCTCGCCGAGGTGCTGAGCCAGTCGGATTTCATATCCATGCATCTGCCCGCCACGCCCGAGGCGGTCGGCTTCCTCAAGGAGCAGCACTTCCGGCAGATGAAGAAGAACGCGATCTTCATCAACACGGGACGCGGGCCGACGGTGACGGAATTGGCGCTGATCAAGGCGCTGCAGGAGAAGTGGATCGCCGGCGCCGGCCTCGACGTGTTCCAGGTGGAGCCCGCCAAGGCCGACAACCCTCTCCTCAAGATGCCGCACGTCATCCTGTCGCCGCACAACGCGTCGGCCTCGGCCAGGTTCGATCCAGGCCGCCGCCGCCGCGTAGGCCAGGAGCTGGCGCTCGTGCTGCAGGGGCGCTGGCCGATGTCGTGCGTCAACCCGACGGTGCTGCCCGCAAGCGGCCTGCGCCGCTGGCAGCCGGTGTCGATGGAGCGCGGCCCGAACTCGTAGCGCAAGCGCGTGCCGCTCGCGGCTCCCCTCCCCCTTGCGGGGAGGGGATGGGGGCGGGGGTAAGCCGCGAGCACAACGCCGACCTGGAAGCACGGAGGCGGTGGATCAAATCAACTCCTCCCCGTGCCGCTTCACCCCACCCCTAACCCCTCCCCGTCAAGGGGAGGGGAATCGACGACCCGACTGCGCGGGGACAACGGTTACAACTATCTGAACTTCGAGACGCGCTCGGCTTGCTCGAGGATGAGGCGGGCGTTGTCGGTCGCCGCCGTGCCGGTCGGCTCGCCCTGGTAGAGGATGCGCGGGTTCGACCAGTAGGGGATGCGGGGGCAGCCGCCGCATCCCTCCTGGTAGCTCATCATGTCGCGCCACTTGGTGCCGTTGATGTAGCCGTGCGCGAAGGCGTACGGGTTGTCGTTGGCGTCCATGATGCGGTCGTGCCGGGTGCCCAGGATGTGGCCGATCTCGTGCGCGATCGAATAGGTGATGGCGGCGCACGAGTGGTGCACGGCGAAGAAGGCCTCGTCCGCATCGGCCCCTACGCGGGTGGACTGGCCGCAGCCGCTGGGGCTGTCGAGGATGAGCCCGACGATGTCGGCGCGCTTCTCGTTGCGCAGCTTCTTGAGGTCCTTGAAGGCGCCGACGCCGTCGACCATGCGATAGAGATGATCGAACAGGTCCGCTCCGGTCTCGTCGTAGTCGATCAGCTGGTAGTGCACGAGCCGCAGCTTGACGTTGCCGAGGCCACTGTTGCGGAAGGTCTCGTTGGTCTGCTCGACGGCGAGCGCGGACAGGTCGGCGGGGTCGCGGATATAGCTGTCGGCCACCTTCTTGGTGATGAGCAGCATGACGTCGATGACGATCTCCTTGGCCTCCAGGGCCTGCCGCTCCGCGTCGGGGAACGGCGCCACCGCGGGCTCGGGCGGCATCTTGGGAAGGGCCGGTGCCGGAGCCGGCGCCACCGATGGATTGCGCTGCGCCGGATCGGGCGCGTGATCGGGGGGCAGCTTGCGGGGGTCGATCTCGGCCATGGCATGGACGTCGCCGCCCACGTGGCTGACCGTGAAGACGCGCCCCTTGTAGCCGAAGTAGCCGGACAGGTGGCCATCCTTCCAGAGCATCAGGAGGGCCCTCTCGCCGGTCTCCTCGGTCTCGCCGACCCAGGTGACGCCGCCCGGCGTGAAATCGGGGGGCCGCTTGCGGACCAGCGTGATGTTGGAGCCGTCGCTCATCGGCAGGACCACCTTGGCGTAGGGGTCCTCCTGCGGCCCGGCTCTTCCCTTGGTGCCGACGCTCTGCTCGAACTTCGTCAGCGCCAGCTCGGCAACCGCCGCGTTGGGCATCTTGAGCACGCCGACATTCACCGTCTCGGGCGGCTTGGCCGCCTTGTCCACGGCGGCCTGCTGGTCCGGCGTCAGTGGCGCCTCCTCCTTCTTCCGGCGGGTCAGGAGATGGTTCCAGTCCTCGCGCAGCTTGGTCACCTTGGCGCCGAGCTTCTCCAGCCGCTTCTGCAGCGCGCCCGACTGCTCCTTGGGGACGGACATCACCTCCGAGCCCGAGTTCTTCAGCTTGTCGGTCTTGGCCTCACCGAACAGACGGGAGAGCAGCTTGCGGACGCGCGATTGCTGCTCGGGCGTGCCGCTGACGATAATCTGCTCGCTGCCTGCTTCCTTCTTGGGCGTCTCGGCGGCGGGCTGCGCCAGTGCCGGCGACAGCAGGCAAAGCGCGAGCAGGGACGCGCCGAGGATCGACGGGATGCTCCCGGTGGGCATTGGTGCTCTCCGCGCGAGGGGATCGGTGGGCATGGGCAAACGGACGCGTGCTAATCGGTTCGGTCGCCCGGGGCAAGCCGGCGCAACATGCCTCGGCAAAGAGGGCATTGCCGCGCCAGCATGGCCCATACGTAGTCGCGCCCGGGCATGGCTGCCAGTGCCAACCTGCCGGAAGCCAGCCGCAGCGTTAAGGCAGCCAGCCGGTCTCGGTCCCTCCAGCTGCATGCCGGCCGTACGGCAGCATGCGACTGGAGGGAGATCCCGGCTGATTAGCGATGCAACTCAGGTAGAATCTTAGGTGCGCCTGAAGCCCTCGAGCTCACTCTCGGCCCAATCAAGCGTTTTCTGCATCGGCTCGCCCTGGACGTAGCGGACGATCATCTTCGGCTGGATCGCCTGAGCCCAGATCTGCGCCGCGATCAGCGGCGGGGCCGGCGAGCAGGTGACACCGATCTTCTGGCTGCCACGGTTGGGATAGTGGTACAGCGTGCCCTTCGGCGGGCTCTCGTCTTCCCAGGTCTTGAAGTCGTTGAACTTGAGGTACGGGGGAATGTCGTAGCCCTGGCCGGCGGCCACCAGCTTCTCGGCATTCTCGCGCGAGGAGAGGTGGAACAGCAGGCTCTTGGCCGCGGCCTTGTTCTTCGAGAAGTTCCAGGTGCCGTAGAGGCGCGGCAGGATCGGATTGACCCGGCCCTTCGGACCCGCCGGGAAGCCGTGCGTCCAGCACTTCTCCGCGATCTGCGGCGCATCGCGCTTGGCCACCGCCCAGGCGCTCGGCGGATTGAAGATCAGCGCGCCCTTGCCCGAGATCAGCCACTTGTTGTTGGAGGCGTCGTCCCAGGCCACGGCATCCGGCGGGAGGAATGGCGCCAGCCGCTTGCCGTATTCCAGCACCTGCTTCACCGCATCGGTCTTGACGGTGACGTTGGCATTCTCGTCCATGACGTTGGCGCCGTAGGCCAGGAACAGGGCCCCGACCCACTGCATCGTGTCGGTGGTCACGCCGAGCGGCAGCCCGAACGCGCAGCCCGCCTTGTGGCACTTCTCGGCGGCGGTGAGGAAGCTTTCCCAGGTCCAGTCGGCGTCGGCCGCCGGCTTACCGGCGGGGTACATGGCCTGGATGTCGACGCCGGCGTGCTGCTTGAGCAGGTCGTACCGGCTGCAGACGCTCAGCAGCAGCGTCCCCCGCGTCATCGGCACGGAGATCCAGCGCCCCTTGAACTTGGCGAGATACTCGACCGCCGGCTCGACCGGGCCGTTGCGGGCGATGATGTCCTTCATGAGCTCGTCGAGCGGCTCGAGCGAGAGGTTGTGCTGCGCGGCCTCCCAGTTCGTGAACTCCATGATGTCGTGGCCGGACTTGGCTTGGGATTCGGCAGCGAGCGCCAGCACCAGCTTGTTGCCCTGCGACGGTGATGAAGTCGACCTTGACGTCGACCTTCTCCTTCTCGGCCCATTCGTTGATGATCTTCAGCGCGACGTCGTTTGCGCCGGGCACCCAGTGGTCCCAAAGTCCGACGGTCAGGCTGCCGGCGGCGTGGGCTCCGCGCACATAGGGCGCGGCGATCAAGCCGACAGACGTAGCCGTTGACGCCGCCATGAACTGGCGGCGCGTCAAGCGTTTCCTCATTGGCGTCTCTCCCTTCGTTACCGGGGCAGCAAGCCCAGCTCGTCGGGGAGGCGTTTTGTTGCAGCGCTTCGCATGCTTACTGGTGCAGCTGCCCTGTAGGGGCAATTCTGCACCCTGCGTCGGATGTACGCAAATGAAATGCAGACCGCCTATTGCGACCGCGGTCTCGACTGGATGCCGTTTGTTGCGGCGCGGCTCGCCCGTCTTTAGTCGTAGACAGAGCCGCATTGCCTTGAGATTAGAAAGCGACTCTCAGTGCGCGTGGTGGCCGCCAGCGAAGTGATCGATGTGGTAGGGCGTCTTGGCGAGGCCTGGGCAGAAGGCGTTGACGAGGCCTTCGAGACGGCTGAACAGGGCCTTGTTGGGGGCGTTGATGGCGGCGAGCCGCTCGCGCGCGGCTTCGGCCTTCTTCGCCAGTGCAGCAAAGTCGAGGCCGACGGGCTTGCGGTTCTCAACCACCATCCGGCCGCCAACCATGACGGAATGCACGGCGTTGCCGTCCTCGGTATGGACGAGCTGGTTGGTGGGATCGTTGCACGGAATCCAGTTGATGTGGGTGAGGTCGACGAACACGAGATCGGCCTTGTAGCCCTTGGCGATCCTGCCGAGCTTGTCGCCGAAGCCGAGCGCCTTGGCGCTGCCGGCGGTCGCGGCCTCGAGGATCTCCTCGCTCGCGAGCCAGCGGTCATTGTCGGGCCCCTTGCCGTTCGAGACGTAGGCGGCGGTGCGCAGCGACTCGTACATGTTCTGGTTGTCGCAGCAGGACGCGCCGTCGGTGCCGATGCCGACGTTGAGCTTCTTGTCCAGCATGAGCCGGACCGCGGCGATGCCGTTGCCGAGCAGCATGTTGCTGCCGGGATTGTGCGCGACGGACGAACCGTTGTCGGAGAGGCGCTGGATGTCGTCGCCGTCGAGCCACACGCCGTGGGCGGCGACGAAATCCGGTCCGAGCAGCCCCAGGTCCTGCAGGTGCGCGGTCGGCGTCTTGCCGTATTTCTTCAAGCCTACGATCACCTGGGCCTTGGACTCCTGCACGTGCGTGTGCAGGCCGACACCGAACTCGCGCGCGAGATTGGCGCAGCTGCGCATGAACTCGTCGCTGCAGTGGTGCGGGATGGTCGGTGCGACCGCGGGTCGGACCAGCTCGCGATCGAGGTTCCAGTCCGCCAGGATCCGCTGCATGGCCGTGAGGCTCGCCTCGTAGGGCGCCATGCGCAGACGCTCCACCTCCTTCTGGAGGGCCTGCGGGAGCACGTCGAGCAGGCCCGGGATCGCCTCGTAGAAGGAGATGTTGGCGACCATGGGCGCCACCACCGCGCGCATGCCGGCGTCGGCGTAGGCCTTGGCGCAGGCGCCGATCCCCTCCGGAGTCGGCTGGGGAAACTCGACGGTCAGGTCGTAGCAGGCGGTGCAACCCTTCATCAGCATCTCCAGCGCGCCGATGTAGGTCGACAGATACTTGTCCTCGGCCGTGCGGTTGCCGCTGATCCAGGGCGCGGCCGTCAGCAGCAGCTCCAGCGTCCAGCGGTCGCCCAGCCCCTTGCTCAGATTGCCGTGGCCGTGCGTGTGCGCGTTGATCAGTCCCGGATGGATCAGCCGGTCGGTGGCGTCGACGGTAACGGCATCGGCCGGCGCGGCGAGGCCCGGAGGCCCGATGTCGGCGATGGTGTCGCCGGCGATCAGGATGTCGGCCGGCGGCGCGCGGTGGCCCTTGATGTCGAGCACGCGTCCGTTGCGAACCACTGTCATGCGCTTGGCGTTCACGGCGAAGCTCCTCTGTCAGACGGATGGCTTGTCGATGCCCGGGGACCACGGGAAGAAGATGCGCTCCACCGCGACCACGATCTGGAACAGCACGATCCCCATGAGGGATAGGATAATCAAGGCCCCCCAGGCGAGCTGCACCTTGAAGAAGGCCGTCGAGGTCTGGATCAGGTAGCCGAGGCCGGCATCGGAATTGACGAACTCGGCCACCACGGCGCCGACCACCGCCAGCGCGATCGCCGCCTTGAGCCCGCTGAAGATGAAGGGCACCGCGTAGGGCAGGCGGATGCGCCACAGCTCGGTCCAGCGATTGGCCTTGCAGGAGCGGCCGAGCTCGATCAGCTCGGGCGGCACCGACACCAGGCCCGAGGCGATCGACAGCACCAGCGGGAAGAAGGCGACGAGGAAGGTCACGACCACGCGCGGCAGCTCGCTGGTGCCGAGCACGACCACCAGGATCGGCGCCAGCGCCACCTTGGGGATCGCCTGCGTCAGCACCAGCAGCGGATAGACGGACGCCGCGACGAGGGGCGAGGAGGTGAGCAGCACGGCCAGCGGCAGGCTGACCAGCACCGAGACGATGAAGCCGAGGATCACCGTCTTGGTCGTCACCAGCGTGTGCCAGGCGACGTTGCCCGGGTTCGCGCTCGTCTCCTTCCAGATCGCCGACGGCGCGGGGATGATGTAGGAGGGAACGGCAAAAAACTGGCAGGCCGCCTCCCAGACCAGGAACAGGGCCGTGATCGCCGCGACCGGCAGCACGACCTCGACGACCCAGGCCGGGAGGGGACGGCGCTCGGCGGTCTCGATCTCAGTGGACCGTGCCGCGCCCAAAGATGAGCTCGCGGATCCGGCTGGCTGCACGCTGGAACTCATCTAAGGCCTCCATGCCGAACTGGCGCGGCCGCGGCACGTTCACGGGCACGATCTCGGCGATACGCCCGGGACGCGGCGAGAGCACGACCACGCGGTCGGCCAGCATCACCGATTCCGAGATAGAGTGGGTGACGAATAGCACCGTCTTGGGCTGCTCGCGCCAGATGCGCATCAGCTCCAGCGTCAGCTCCTCGCGCGTCAGTGCGTCCAGCGCGCTGAACGGCTCGTCCATCAGCAGGATGTCGGGATCGTGCACCAGCGCGCGGCAGATGCCCGCGCGCATCTGCATGCCGCCCGACAGCTCGCGCGGATATTTGCCCTCGAAGCCCTCGAGACCGACGAGCTTCAGCAGGCTCTTGGCGCGGGCGGGGCTGTCGCGCGTGACGCGCTTCATCATCCTGAGCGGGAACAGCACGTTGTCGAGGACGCTCGCCCAGGGCAGCAGCGTCGGCGACTGGAAGACGATGCCGGTCTCCGCGCGCGGCTCCGAAACCTGCTGGCCGTCGATGGCAACGCGGCCCTGGCTCAGGGGAAGCAGTCCGCCGACCAGCCGCAGCAGCGTCGACTTCCCGCACCCCGACGGACCCACCAGGCAGACGAACTCGTTGCGGCCGATCGACAGCGAAACATTGCTCAGCGCGGCGACCCGATCGCGGTCGCGCGACACGAAATGCTTCGACACATTCTCGATCTCGATCACTGAGGTCGCTCGCATCGTTGCATGAAGCTTCCGCCTTTACTTCTCGCCGCCGTCATGCCCACGAAGGTGGGCATCCACGCAACCCTCAGTGGACAAACGGATAGTGGCGTGGGTCCCCGCCTTCGCGGGGATGACGCCTATTTCTCGACCAGCGAGGTGTCGACGGCCTGCTTGTAGTCCCACTTGGGGTCGAGCTCCTGCGCGTCGGCGATGGCCTTCCAGGTGAACTCGAGCCGCTCGGGGCTTTCCTTGCCCCAGCCGAACTTGTCGGTGTGGTCGTTGTAGACGAAGGCCATCGTGGCGCGCACGCTGCCCATGCAGTCGTCCAGCGCGACCTCGGGTATCTTCTGTACGTGCAGCTTGCAGGTCTCCTCGGGATTGTCGCGCGCGAACTCGAAGCTCTTCTTGATCGCGCGCAGGAAGCGCTTGGTCAGGTCGGGCTTCTCGGCCACGACCTTGTCGCTGGCAATGATGGTGGCCGCGAAGATCTTGAACCCGACCTCCACGAAGGGCAGCACCAGGATGTCCTCGCCCGCCGCCTTGGCCGCCTTGTTCTGGTAGTAGTGGTGGATCGAATAGAAGGGCGCCGCGTCGAGGTTCTTGGCGATCAGCTGCGCCGCCATCGCCGCCCCGTCCATGCTGACCCAGGTGATCTTGTTGGGATCGGTGCCCGCGCGCTCGGCGACCTTGGGGAAGTAGAACTTGTGGCTGTTGCCGGGGGTGATGCCGATCTTCTTGCCCTCCAGCCCCTTGAAGCTGGTTATCCCCGAGCTTTTGAGGACGAACAGGGAGTGCGGCGACTGGGTGTAGAGCACGGCAATGGTCTTCACCGGCACATTCTGGCGCGCCCTGGCCGTGATGACGGCCGCCATGTCGGCGACGCCGAACTCGAAGCCGCCGCCGGCCAGCTTGGTGACGGTATCGCCCGAGCCGTAGCCCCGCGTGATCGTGATGTCGATGCCCTCGGCGGCGAAGATGCCCTTCTGCCAGCCGCCGTAGTACATGGCGTGCTCGCCCGAGGGGATCCAGTCGGTCTGGAAGCGCACCTTGTCCTGGGCGAGCGCGGGCGTCGCTGCGAGCGCCAACGCGGCAACAGCGATCCTGAGACGCGCGAGCGTCATCGTCATCTCCTTGCGTAGCGTGAAAATGCAGCGGCAGTATGCGATGCGAGCCGGCGGCTCGCAATTCGGAAAGGCCTGCCGTACGCGCAGCTTCTGCCGCGAACGCGCGCATCCGTCGCTGGCCTCGCGAGCAATTGCACACGCGTCGCGCAATCCGGCCGGTGTTGTCATCCCGGCGCATGCCCTGCCCCTCAGCGCAGGCCGAGGGTTGCCGGGATCCGGCCCTCCGTGAAGCCCGGAATTTCGCGGCGCTAGTCCATGCGCAGGTTGAGCTTGCGCACGAGGGTGCCGTAGCGCTCGAAGTCCTTGCGCAGGAGGGCGTCCAGCTCCTCCGGCGTACCCGGATTGGGCGCGAGCGCGGTCTTGAGCAGGAGCGGCGGCAGGTCGGGATCGCGCGCGGCCTTGTTCATCGCCTCGCTCATCTTGCGCACGATGGCTGGCGGCGTGCCGGGCGGAGCGAACATCGCGAACCAGACCAGGAAGTCGAGCTCCGGGTAGATTTCCTTGAGCAGCGGAACGTCGGGGAAGTCCGGTCGCCGGTTGCGGTCGAGCACGGCGAACAGCTTGGCCTTGCCGGCCGACACGTGCGGCATGGTGTTGGGATCGGCATGGATCTGCACGACGCCGGCCAGGAAGTCGGCGAGCGACTCGCCCCCACCGCGATAGGGCACATGCAGGATGTCGGTGCCCGTCTGCAGCTTGAAGGCCTCGCACATGAGATGGCCGTACGAGCCGACGCCGGCCGTGCCCCAGCTCAGCTTGCCGGGGTTGGCCTTGGCGTGGGCCACCAGCTCCGGCAGCGAATTGACGGGCAGGGAGGGGTGCACGGCGAGCAGCAGCGTGCCGTCCGTGAACTGGGTGACGGGCACGAGGTCCTTGAGCGGATCGAACGGCGTCTTGCGCAGATGCGGCAGGATCACGACGCTGAGGGAGGGCGTGACGACGAAGGTGTATCCGTCGGGCGGCGATTTCACCGCGGCTTCCAGGCCGAGCGCACCGGATGCGCCGCCCCGGTTCTCGATCACGAACTGCTGGCCGAGCGTGCGCGACAGCCGGTCTGCGAACGGCCGCATGGAGTTGTCCGCGGAGCCGCCGGGACCGAAGTTGACGATGATGCGGACGGTCCGGTTCGGCCAGTCGCCGGCGCCTTGCGCCACCACGGCCGGACCCGACATTGCCAGCGCCAATAGCGCCGCAGCGCCCCAAAGGACGCGCAAATACAACATGACTTCCTCCCTGTCGCCGATTGAGGCCCGGCATTTTGCTGCCCGCCGTTTAGGGCGGTGCACACGGAGTTTAGCAGGCGACGGGTGGTTGTCCGCAGCTGCGATCGTCATTCCGTGGAGCGATAGCGGAAACGGGAATCGAGCCGAAGTCGTCACGCTCTCGATTGGATTCCCGCTCAGCGCTTCGCTTGTCGGGACGGTGGCGAGCTAAATTGCGCGCGATGACAGCCGCTGCGCGGCTAGCGCACCTCGGACAGGAACGACAGCTGGCCGGTGTGGACTGGGCCGTTCTGGTCGACGAGATCGGTGGGATAGTCGCCGGTGAAGCAATGGTCGGTGTACTGCGGGGAGCGGGCGTCGCGCCGCTCGTGCCCCAGCGCCCGGTAGATGCCGTCCACCGACAGGAACGCCAGGCTGGTGGCACCGATGAAGTCGCGCATCTCGTCCACGGACATGTTGGCGGCCAGCAGCTCGGAGGTACGCGGCGTGTCGATGCCGTAGAAATCGGGATGCGTGATCGGCGGACTGGAGACGCGCAGGTGCACCTCGCGTGCGCCGGCCTCGAACATCATCTGCACGATCTTCCTCGAGGTGGTGCCGCGCACAATGCTGTCGTCGAGCAGCACGATACGGTTGCCGCGCACGGCCCCGGCGTTGGCCGAGTGCTTGAGCTTGACGCCGAGCTGGCGGATGCGCTGCTCGGGCTCGATGAAAGTGCGACCGACGTAGTGGTTGCGGATGATGCCGAGCTCGAAGGGGATGCCGCTCTCCTGGGCGTAACCGATGGCCGCGGGTACGCCCGAGTCGGGGATCGGGATGATCGCGTCGGCGCGGGCCGGCGCCTCGCGGGCGAGCTGGGCACCCATCTGCTTGCGCAGGTCGTAGACGTTGCGGCCGGCCACGATCGAATCGGGCCTGGCGAAGTAGATGTACTCGAAGATGCAGGGGCGGGCGGGCCGCCGCGGGAAGGGACGATGGCTCTCGACGCCCTCGGCGGTGATGGTGACGATCTCGCCGTTCTCGATCTCGCGCACGAACTCGGCGCCGACGATGTCGAGCGCGCAGGTCTCGGACGCGAGCACGTAGGCCCCGTCCAGCCGCCCCAGCACCAGCGGACGGATGCCGATGGGGTCGCGGGCGCCGATCAGCATGTCGTTGGTGAGGCACACGAGGGCATAGGCGCCCTGGATCTGCCTGAGCGCCTCGACGAAGCGCTCCACCGTGCGGCGGCGCTGTGAGCGCGCCATCAGGTGCAGGATCACCTCGCTGTCGGAGGTGGACTGGCAGATGGCGCCCGAGGAGATCAGATCGCGCCGTAGCGTGAGGGCGTTCGTCAGGTTGCCGTTGTGGGCAAGCGCGATGCCGCCGGTGTCGAGATCGGCGAACAGCGGCTGCACGTTGCGCAGGATGGTGTCGCCGGTGGTGGAGTAGCGCACGTGGCCCAGCGCCATGTGGCCCTTGAGGCGGCCGATCACGTCCGCCTTGTTGAAGTTGTCGCCGACGAGGCCGAGGCGCCGCTCGGAATGGAAGTGGGCGCCGTCGTAGGTGACCATGCCCGCGGCTTCCTGGCCGCGGTGCTGCAGGGCGTGCAGGCCGAGCGCGGTCAGGGCGGCGGCGGCGTCGTTGCCGAAGACGCCGAAGACGCCGCACTCTTCGCGCAGGCGATCGTCGTTGGCGGGCCACAAGCGGGACTCGGCGCGCGTCTCGCCCTCATCGCGTGCAAAGTCCATGGCGGCCTCTCGCTCCGGCTCGAGCAGCTACGCACCCCGGCGCCGGGCTCAGGTGTGCGTGCCCGCGCGGCCCCCACGATATAGGACAACTTGCACACGCTTGCCACCGGCAGTGACAACACGGCTGTTATCATCTTGGAGAATGCGGCCTTGCTGTTGCTCCGGCCCCATCAGGGAGGAGGGCACGAGGCGCTGCAGGATGATGCGCAGCGAATCGCCGGTCGACTTGATGTAGGGCCGCGAGACCGCGTCGCGCACCCAGGGATACTGCTGCTCGGGCTTGTCGACGAAGGCCTCGTAGAACATGAAGGGGATGACCACCAGGACGAAGCCGCGTGCGATCCCGAACGCCAGCCCCAGGATGCGGTCGATCGCGCCCACGCGGCTGTCGAGCACCGAATCGGAGATGCGCGAGGTGATCAGGTGAACGACGATCAGCACCACCAGGAAAATGACCCCGCCGATGCCCACCTGGGCGACCAAGAGGGGGGCGTGGAACTGCTCGGCGACCTGCTGCGCCTCGGCCTTGAACTTGAAGACGAAGTAGACGCAGGCCGCGGCTGCCGCGACCCAGGACAGGATCGACAGCACCTCGCGCGTGAGCCCGCGGTACATGGCGACGATCCCCGAGATGGCGACGATGGCGACCAGGGCGGCATCGAGATAGGAAAACCCACCGATCATGGCTTGGTCCCTTGTTGAGTCGTACCTCTCGCAGCGAATGCCCCGCTATACAACCCGAGAGCCTCCGCCAGGCCCTTCACGTGGGTTATCCGGGAGAGCGCAAGCTTGAGCCCGCCGGCGTCGAGTTCCCCTGCTGCCGGCAGGAATACCTGCTTGAACCCAAGCTTCTGAGCTTCCTTGAGACGTGCGAGCATGTGTCCAGCCGGCCTGACGGCCCCCGACAGGCTGATTTCCCCGAAGTAGACCCGCTCCGCGGCGAGCGCAACATTGGATATTGACGACAGCAGGGCGGCGGCGGCGGCGAGGTCGGCGGCGGGCTCGGTGATCTTCAGGCCGCCGGCGACGTTGAGATAGACGTCGTGCTGGGCAAAGCTGATGCCGCAGCGAGCGTCGATGACGGCGAGCAGCATGGCGAGCCGGCTCGTGTCCCAGCCCACCACCGCGCGCCGGGGCGTGCCGAGCCCGGAGGGAACCACCAGCGCCTGGATCTCGACCAGGATCGGCCGCGTCCCCTCGACGCCCGCGAACACCGCCGATCCCGGCGTGGTGGACTGCCGGTCGCCGAGGAACAGCTCCGAAGGGTTGGCCACTTCGCGCAGGCCTTCGGACGCCATCTCGAACACGCCGATCTCGTCGGTGGCGCCGAAGCGGTTCTTGGCGGCGCGCAGGATGCGGAAGGCGTGGCCGCGGTCGCCCTCGAAGTAGAGGACGGTGTCGACCATGTGCTCGATCACCTTCGGCCCGGCGATCTGCCCCTCCTTGGTGACGTGGCCGACGAGGACGAGGGCGGAGCCTTGCGCCTTGGCGTAGCGGATCAGCGATTGCGTGGCGGCGCGCACCTGGCTCACGGTGCCGGGGGCGGCATCGAGCCCGTCGGCCCATAGCGTCTGGATCGAATCGACCACGACCAGATCGGGCCGCTTGCCGTCCGCCAGGGTGGCCAGGATGTTGGCGAGGTTGGTCTCGCAGGCCAGCGCCATCGGCGCGTCGGACAGGCCGAGGCGCTCGGCCCGCAGGCGCACCTGCGCGGCGGCCTCCTCGCCCGAGAAGTAGATGGCGCGGCGCCCCGCATTGGCAAACGCGGCGCCGAGCTGCAGCAGCAGCGTCGACTTGCCGATGCCGGGCTCGCCGCCGATCAGCAGGGCGGAGCCCGGCACGATGCCGCCACCGGTGACGCGGTCGAGCTCGGCCAGCCCCGTCGGCATGCGCGTGACCTTGTCCGTGGTCTTGGTCAGCGTCTCGAGGTCGGCGGCCCGCCCCTTCGAGGAGCGCGTCATGCCGGAGCCCGGCGTCGCCGCCACGTCGGCTTCCTCGAGCATCGTGTTCCACTCGCCGCAGGTCACGCATTTGCCGGCCCAGCGCGAAGCCACCGCCCCGCAACTCTGGCACACGAACTGGAGCTTGGCGGCTTTGGCCATGTGTTTCTCAGGCCCCCTCGTAGACCCGGTAGACACGCTGGCCGAGGCGGGAGAGCAGCTCGTAGCCGATGGTGCCGGCGCGATCGGTGAGGTCGTCGACGGTCACGCGGTGGCCCATCACCTCCACCCAGGCGCCGCGCCTGGCAAGCTCGGGCGGCACGCTCGTGACGTCGGCGGTGATGAAGTCCATCGACACGCGCCCGACGATCGGCACGGGATAGTCGCCGATGTAGCCGACGGGGCCGGCCTCGCCGGTGGACACGCTCAGGGCGCGCAGGAAGCCGTCGGCATAGCCGACGGCGATGGTGGCGATGCGCGAGGGCTTCTGCACCTTGTAGGTGGCGCCGTAGCCGATGGACGTGCCGGGGCCTACCTCGCGCACCTGCAGGACCCGGGCCGCGAGCCGCACCACCGGCTGCATGGGATTGGGCTTGTTCTCATGCGCGCGTCCGCCGTAGAGCGCGATGCCCGGCCGCACGAGGTCGAAATGATAGGCGGACCCCAGGAACGTGCCGCCGGAGTTGGCAAGGCTCGCGGGAGCAGGGGGCAGCTTGGCGCGCATCTCCTCGAAACGCAGGCGCTGGCGCTCGTTCATGGGGTCTTCGGCGTGGTCGGCGCAGGCCAGATGGCTCATGACCAGCGTCGTCTCGAAGGCGGAGAGCAGCTCGGGCGAGGCGGCCAGCTGATCGAGCTCGCTGTCGGGCATGCCGAGCCGGGCCATGCCGGTGTCGAGATGGATGGCGGCGGGCATGCGGCGCGAGCGCGCCCGGCAGTAGGCCGCCCAGTCGCGCACCTCCGGCAGGCTCGACAGCACCGGACGCAAATCGAAGCCCGCGTAGTGCGGCTCGGCGCCGGGCAGCAGGCCGTCGAGCACGTAGATGGTGGCACCCGGCTGCACCTCGCGCGCCGCGCGCCCCTCGCCGATGCTGGCGACGAAGAACGTCTTGCAGCCCTCGCTGGTGAGCGCCCTGGCGATCGGCGCCAGCCCCAGGCCGTAGGCGTCCGCCTTGATGACGCCGGCACATTCCGCGCGCCCGGAGGCCTGGTTCAAGCGCGCCCAGTTGGCGCGCAGCGCGCCGAGGTCGACCGTCAGGACAGCGCGCGCGGATGCCGGGACCGCACCCCGCGGGCGGGTGGAGGAAGGTGCCGCCGCTGCGGGGCTTGCCGTCACTCGTGCCGCTCCGGCAGGTACTGGTCGCGCGCCAGGTCGGCGAAGCGGGTGACGTTGCCGTCGAACTGCATCTGGACGGTGCCGATCGGGCCGTGGCGCTGCTTGCCGATGATCACCTCGGCCCTGCCGCTGACGAGCTGCATCTTGGCCATCCAGTCCTGGAACTCGATCGTGCCCTCCTGGGGCTTCAACCGCTCCAGGTAATACTCCTCCCGGAACACGAACATGACAATGTCGGCGTCCTGCTCGATGGAGCCCGATTCACGCAAATCCGACAGCTGTGGCCGCTTGTCCTCACGGCTCTCGACGGCGCGCGAGAGCTGCGACAGCGCGATGACCGGGACGTTCAGCTCCTTGGCGAGCGCCTTGAGGCCGGTGGTGATCTGGGAAACCTCCTGCACGCGGTTGTCGCTCTTGCCGGACGTTCCCGTCATCAGCTGCAGGTAGTCGACGATGATGAGGCCGAGGCCGTGCTGGCGCTTGAGCTTGCGGGCGCGCGCGGACAGCTGCGCGATCGACAGGCCGCCGGTCTGGTCGATGAACAGCGGGATGGACGCCATCTCCTGGCTGACCTCGACCAGGCGCTTGAACTCGGGCTCGTCGATCATGCCGCGGCGGATCTTCTCCGAGGGAATGCCGGCCTGCTCGGACAGGATGCGTGTGGCAAGCTGCTCGGCGGACATCTCGAGCGAGAAGAAGCCGACGACGGCGCCATCGTGGCGCGCGTCGTCGGGCGGCAGCTGGGCGGCCGCGAGGGACTGCGCGCGCGCGCGGGCGACGTTGAAGGCGATGTTGGTGGCGAGTGCCGTCTTGCCCATCGAGGGGCGTCCGGCCAGCACGATCAGGTCGGAGGATTGCAGGCCGCCCATCTTGCCGTCGATCCCCGCGAAGCGGGTGGCGATGCCGGAGAGGTGCCCGTCGCGCTTGTAGGCATTGCCGGCCAGCTCGATGGCCGTCGTCAGGGCCGTGTTGAAATTGAGGAAGCCCTGGCCGTACTTGTCCGTCTCGGCCAGCGAGAACAGCCGCGTCTCGACCTCCTCGATCTGCTCCTTGGGCGGGAAGTCCACCGGCGAGTCGTAGGCCCTGTTCACCACGTCCTCGCCGATGATGATCAGCTGGCGGCGGGTGTAGAGGTCGTGGATGGTGCGGGCGTAGTCGCGCGCGTTGATGATGGTGGTGGCGTTGATGGCGAGCTTGCCCAGATACACCGGCACCGTGGTGGTGGCGTCGATCGGCTCGGCGTTCTCGAAGAAGGTCCTGAGCGTGATCGGCGTCGCCTGCTTGCCCGAGGCGATCAGCTTCGACAGCGTCTCGTAGATCTGGTGGTGCAGCGGGTCGTAGAAGTGGTGCGCCTCGAGGAAGCCCGACACGCGGTCGTGCGCCTCGTTGTTGACGAGGATGGCACCGAGCAGCGCCTGCTCGGCCTCGATGTTGTGGGGCGCGGCGCGGAACGGGAGGGCGTCGGAGGCCTCGGCGCGTGCGGGCGTCTCGGCGGCTTGGCGTCGGGTGATTGCGTTCATGGGCGGGAGGCTTAGCCCAATTGCCGATTCGCTGCCTTCGGCACGGCGCCGTCAACGGCGGTCATCCTCGCAATGCACAATGTGCCCGAAAACCGCTTCGGGCGGCGAATCGCGAGGGAGGCAAGATCACTCGCCGGCCATGCGGGAGCGGGCGCCTTCGTGCTCCAGGATCACGCGCTCGGCCTTGTACATGTAGTCGCGGGTAATCGGCAGCGCCTGGATGCGCTTGGTGAGCTGGACCTGGAACACGACCAGGTTCTGGTAGCGGAAGGCCGTCTCGGAGGCGGCGAGGTAGAACTCCCACATCCGGCAGAAGGTCTCGTCCTGGATGGCGGCGGCCTTGTCCCAGTTGGCGAGGAAGCGCAGACGCCAGGCGCGCAGCGTCTCCGCATAGTGCAGGCGCAAGACCTCCAGGTCGGCGATGATGAGGCCCGAGCGCTCGACAGCCGCTACCATCTCCGAGAGCGCGGGGATGTAGCCGCCGGGGAAGATGTACTTGGCGATGAAGGGATTGGTGGCGGTGGGCGGCTCCGAGCGGCCGATCGTGTGGACCAGGGCCACGCCGTCGTTGGTGAGCAGCTCGCGCAGCTTGCGGAAGTAGGCCGCAAAGTGGTTGACGCCGACGTGCTCGAACATGCCGACCGACACGACGCGGTCGAACTGGCCCTCCACCTTGCGGTAGTCCTCGAACTCGAACCGCACGGCGCGGCTCATGCCTTCCCGCGCCGCGCGCTCGCGCGAGACCTTGAGCTGCTCGCGGCTGAGCGTCACGCCGGTCACGTCGCAATGGGCGGCCTTGGCGAGATAGAGCCCAAGCCCGCCCCAGCCGGAGCCGATGTCCAGCACCCGCTGCCCCGGCTCGATCGCGAGCTTGGCGACGAGGTGGCGCTTCTTGGCGAGCTGCGCCTCCTCGAGGTCGGCGCCCTCCGTGAAGTAGGCGCAGGAATACTGCCGGTCGGAATCGAGGAACAGGTCGTAGATGGCGCCGTCGATGTCGTAGTGGTGCGCCACGTTCCGGCGCGACCGTCCCGAGGGATTGAACTGCATCAGCCGGCGGCTCAGGTAGCGGGCGGCGCTGAAGCTGCGCGTCCAACCCGGCATGGCGTCGTTTTCGAGATTGGCGAGGAACAGCTCGAGAAAGTCGTAGATGCGGCCCTCGATCATCTCGAGCCGGCCGTACATGTAGGCCTCGCCGAGAGCGAGCTCCGGATCGACCACGAGCTGACGCTCGATCCGTTTGTCTTTGAGGCGAAGGGAAACTGGAGGGGACGAGCCGTCGCCGTAGCGGTGGGCGATGCCGTCCGCATCGATCAGTGTGAGCGAGCCGTGCCGGATCACCCGGCGCAGGAGAATGTCGAGCAACGTAAGCATGACGCAACACCAGCTGCGGCTACCGAACTCCTAATCCCCTCAGTTGCTCCGTGTTCGAAGTCTTGCCCCGTGCCGCATTATATAATCGTCACGAACCAATTCCAGTACTTATGTTCAAGCTTAATTGATGATGCAACCCAATGGCCTGGCCCCGAATGCCAAGCGGCGCCGGGCAAGAGCCGGCGCCGCCGCAGTTGCAATCGTCAAGAGAAAACGGGCGTCAGGACTTGGGAGCAGCCTCGTCCGCGCCTTCCTCCTCGCCCTCGCCGCGCTGGCGGGCCAGAGCCTCGTCCTCGAACAGGGCGTCGGGGTTGAAGGTTTCGAGCTGCAGCGCCTCCTCCTTCACCACGGTCACGTCCTCGCCGCGCGCCTGCCGCTCGGCCTCGTCCTCCGAGCGCGCCACGTTCAGGCTGACCTGCACGATCACCTCCGGGTGCAGGGCGACGCGGGTCGGGTGCAGCCCGAGCGTCTTCATGGGCTTGTCGAGAATGATCTGCCGCCGGTCGACCGTGAACCCGCCCGCGGTCACCAACTCGGCGATGTCGCGCGGGGTGACGGAGCCGTAGAGCTGGCCGGTGTCGCCTGCCTGGCGGATGGCGAGGAACGTCTTGCCCGTCAGCTTGGCGGCGACGGCCTCGGCTTCCTTCTTGAGCTCGAGGTCGCGCGCCTCGAGCTGGGCGCGATCCTTCTCGAACCGCGCCTTGTTCTCGGGCGTCGCCCGCAGCGCCTTCTTCTGCGGCAGCAGGAAGTTGCGCGCGAAGCCGTCCTTGACGTTGACCACGTCGCCCATCTGGCCCAGGCGGCCGATGCGCTCAAGAAGAATGATCTGCATGCTATTGCTCCGTTGTTGGCTGAGGGTTGCTGGGTTCAGGTTGCGGGAGGCGAGGCGCCGAAGCGGCGTCCGAGCTTGAGGACCGGCTCGAGCAGACCGGCCATGGTCAGTGCCAGCGCCATGTAGGGTCCGAACACGAGAAGGCCGGCATAGACGATCCAGAGGATCCAGCCGCCTCGGCCTCTGGCGATCAGGTGCATCAGGGCAAGGCCGGCCAGGAGGTAGGCGAAGAACAGCGCGCCGGAGAAGCTGGTGCCGGCTACGCCCACGGTTCCCGGCGCGAAGGAGGCGGCAACCGCGAGAGCCGCGAGCAGCGGGAAGCCGAGCGGATAGGCCATCGCCGGCAGGTCCGGCCAGGCCCGCCCGAGCCGGCCGGAGGCGCGGGCAATGCGGCCACCCAGATAGAGGTTGAGCGCAAAGATGGCCGTCCAGTAGGCCGCCAGCGCCCCCGGCAGGGCGGCGACGACGAATTCGGCGAGCCCCTCGATCTGCTGGTCGCCCAGAGGCCGCAGGCCGAGCTCCGGCGCGTGGGTGGAGAGGCGGCGGAAGAATTCGCCCATGGCGGGCTTCAGGGCCTCGTAGCTGCCGCCGATCAGGGGCAGCACGAGCACCGGCAGCGCGCCGCCATAAAGGGAGAGCGCCGCGACCAGGCGGCCCGCCGGATACCACTCGAGCACGCCGGGGTCGTGCGCGTTCGGGCGGCTCAGGTAGGCGAGGTAGGGGAGCAGCACCACCGGCAGGCCGAGCGCCAGGAAATATCCGGCCGCAAACGGCACGTTGGCAGCAAAGGTCATGACGAGCGCGCCCGCCACGGCACCGGCCGCCGCCGGCAGCCACCCCCAGCCGAGTCCCGCCAGGAGCGAGGGCAGCGGCGTCAGGACCAGCAGCAACGTGCCGAACAGGGGCGAGCCGCGCGCTGCCGAATAGAACAGCAGCGCGGATGCCAAGCCGCCGCCGAGGCCGATGAGGAAACCGATTGGCATGTCTCGAGCTGTCCCGCCGCAGCGGTTAGAGACGGAGCCGCCGATGGTGCGTCCCGTCTCAACCTTTCAGACAGATGGGGCCGGGCGCGTTCCCGGCCTCCCGCTACTTGATCACGTAAGGCAGCAGCCCGATGAACCGCGCGCGCTTGATGGCATTGGCGAGCTCGCGCTGCTTCTTGGCCGACACGGCCGTGATGCGGCTCGGCACGATCTTGCCGCGCTCGGACACGTAGCGGCTGAGCAGGCGCATGTCCTTGTAATCGATCTTCGGTGCCTTATCGCCGGAGAAGGGGCAGGTCTTGCGGCGGCGATGGAAGGGCCGCTTGGCGGGGATGGTTGTGATCTCGGCCATGGCTCACTCCTCGGACGTGGTTGCGGGGGCCGCCGGCGGCGCATCGGCATCGCGCGGGGGCCGAGGACCGCGAGGACCATCGCCGCCTTCGCGGTCACGGCGGAAGCCGCCACCACCGCCGCCACCGCTGCGGAAGCCACCGCCTCCGCCGCCACCACCGCCGCGGAAGCCACCGCGGTCGCCGCCGCGGAACCCGCCGCGATCACCGCGGAACCCACCACCACGGTCGCCGTCGCGGCCGCGCTCGTCGCGGTCGCTTTTGCGCATCTGGATGGAGGGCTCGGTCTCGTGCTCGTCGACGCGGATGGTGATGAAGCGGATGACGTCCGGCGACAGGCCCATGCGGCGCTCCATCTCGGCGATGGCGGCCGGGGGAGCCTCGAGGTTCATGAGGGAATAGTGGGCCTTGCGGTTCTTCTTGATCTTGAAGGCCACGGTCTTGAGGCCCCAGTACTCGGTCTTGCCGACCTTGCCGCCGCCTTCGGTGATGACGTCGCTGTATTCCTTGGTCAGGGCCTCGACCTGGGCCTGACTGATGTCCTGGCGAGCCAGGAACACGTGCTCGTAGAGAGGCATGGAAAAGCCTTTCCTTCCGTTGCGATGTCCGTTCCGGCGCAAAGCCCCTTTTGGGCCCGAAGCAGCGTCAGCTGCACGGAAAGGCCCAAAGGACCCGAAAGAGCGGAGACACTGGGAGCCGGGCGTGAGCCCTGCCGCGCGCGCTTGCGCGAGAGCGGCCTCCCCTTCAGCCTCCAACCGGAGCGGGTGATGGGCGGTGTTATACGCAAAAAGCGCACGACGGCAAGCGCGAACCATAGAACGAGAGCAAACTTGACGACCGCTCGCACGGTAGCTTAAGCCCGCCCATAAGGCGTACAACACGACTGAGCGGCTGATCGGACCAATGACCATTGCATTCGTCTTCCCGGGGCAAGGCAGTCAGGCGGTCGGCATGGGGGCCGAACTCGCCAAGGCGCACGCCTCGGCCCAGGCGGTGTTCGCGGAAGTGGATGCCGCGCTCGGCCAGAAGCTTTCCGACATCATGTTCAATGGCCCCCTCGACACCCTCACGCTGACCGAGAATGCGCAGCCCGCGCTGATGGCCGTCTCCCTTGCGGTGATGCGCGTTCTGGAGGAACGGGGCCTGCGCCTCGCCGACAAGGTCAAGTACGTCGCCGGCCATTCGCTTGGGGAATACTCCGCCCTTGCCGCGGCCGGAGCGATCAGCGTCGCCGATGCCGCGCGATTGCTGAAAATCCGTGGGCAGGCGATGCAGGCGGCCGTGCCGGTCGGGCAGGGGGCGATGGCGGCGCTGCTGGGCGTCGGCAAGGAGGCGGGCGAGAAGCTCGCCGCGGAAGCCGCGCAGGGCGAGGTGTGCCAGCTCGCCAACGACAACGAGCCGACGCAGGCGGTGATTTCGGGCGCCAAGAGCGCGGTCGATCGCGCCGCCCAGCTCGCCAAGGCGCATGGCGTGCGCCGGTTCATCCCCCTCAACGTCAGCGCGCCCTTCCATTGCGCGCTCATGCAGCCCGCCGCCGATGCGATGGCTGAGGCGCTGGCGAAGGTCGAGATCAAGTCTCCCGCCGTGCCCCTGATCGCCAACGTGCTGGCCTCGCCGATCTCCGATCCCGAGGAGATCAGGCGGTGCCTCGTCCAGCAGGTGACCGGCACGGTGCGCTGGCGCGAGTGCGTCGCGCGCATGGCCGCGGACGGCGTCACCGACATCTACGAAATCGGCTCGGGCAAGGTGCTGGCCGGGCTGGCCAAGCGCATCGTGCCGACGCTCAACGCTGTTTCCGTGGGCACACCGCAAGACGTCGAGGCCGTGCTAACTGCGCTCACGAAATAATTAGAGGACGCACATGTTCGAGCTCAACGACAAGACGGCGCTGGTCACCGGCGCGACCGGCGGCATCGGCGGCGGCATCGCGCGCGCGCTCCACAAACAGGGGGCGACGGTCGCCATCTCCGGGCGCCAGGCGGACAAGCTGGAGAAGCTCGCAGCCGAGCTCGGCTCGCGCGTGCACGTGTGCCCCTGCGACCTCGGCAACAAGGCGCAGGTGGCCAAGCTGATCGACGAGGCGATCGCCAAGCTCGGGCGGCTCGACATCCTCGTCAACAACGCCGGGCTCACCAAGGACAACCTGTTCATGGTGATGAAGGACGACCAGTGGGACGACGTGATCGCCGTCAACCTCACCTCGACGTTCATGCTGATGCGCGCGGCCACGCGGGCCATGATGCGCACCAAGACCGGCTATGGCCGCATCATCAATATCTCCTCCATCAGCGGCATCATCGGCAACCCCGGCCAGGGCAACTATTCAGCCTCCAAGGCGGGCATGATCGCCATGTCGAAGTCGCTCGCGCGCGAGGTGGCCTCCAGGGGCATCACCGTCAACTGCATCGCGCCGGGGTTCATCTCCACGCCCATGACGGACGCGCTGAACGAGAAACAGACGTCGGCCATCAAGGAACACATCCCGGCACAGAAGTTCGGCACGCCCGACGACGTGGCCGCGGCCGTGGTCTATCTGGCGGCACCTGAAGCCGCCTACATGACCGGCCAGACCCTGCATGTGAACGGTGGATTGGTAATGATTTGAGGGGTCTGGCGGCAAAGGTAAATGCCCGGGAATGAGGGCCTCCGAGCGCTAGTCAAGCCAAATGAAGTATGTTACGAGCCCCGTGATTTGGGCGTTCAACCTGGGGAAGGAGCGTCGGCGGGCTTGCTGCGCCACGCGAGTCGTGCTGCAGCTGCGCCGTAGCGGGCATGCCCCGATGGTCTCACCCCGAGATGGTCTCGCATGAACACGGCACCAGCACACACCAGCCAAAGAGCCGAGGGATAAACCGATGAGCGACGTCGCAGCGCGCGTGAAGAAGATCGTGGTCGAGCACCTGGGCGTGGAGGCCGACAAGGTCACCGATAATGCAAGCTTTATCGACGATCTGGGCGCCGACAGCCTCGATACGGTCGAGCTGGTGATGGCGTTCGAGGAGGAGTTCGGGTGCGAGATCCCCGACGATGCCGCCGAGCAGATCCAGACGGTCGGTGACGCCGTGAAGTTCCTCGAGAAGCACGCCAGCGCAGCCTGACGCCTACCGCGGCCGGCGCGCGACATCTGGAAGCCATCCCGCTTAGGGACCAGCTGGCGGCGCCGTTTGTTGAGGCGGGATAACAGTTCGGGATCCGTCCGCCATGTTGCGACGCGTCGTCATCACGGGGCTCGGCCTGCTTACGCCGCTGGGGTGCGGCGTCGAGACCAGCTGGTCGCGACTGATCGCCGGCCAGAGCGGCGCACGCCGCATCGAGGAATTCCCGGTCGACGACCTCGCCTGCCAAATCGGCTGCTTCGTACCCCGCGGGCCGCTCGGCGAGGGCAAGTTCAATCCCGACGACTGGATGGAGCCCAAGGAGCAGCGCAAGGTCGACGACTTCATCATCTACGCCATGTGCGCTGCCGAGCAGGCGCTCGAGGATTCCGGCTGGAAGGCCGACACGCCCGAGAAGCAGGAGCGTAGCGGCGTCATGATCGGCTCAGGCATAGGGGGCCTGAGCGGCATCGCCGAGACCTCGCTGCTGCTGAAGGAGCGCGGGCCCCGCCGGGTGAGCCCGTTCTTCATCCCTGGACGGCTGATCAATCTGGCCTCGGGCTACGTTTCGATCCGGCACGGGCTGAAGGGCCCCAACCATGCCGTCGTCACCGCCTGCTCGACGGGCGCGCACGCCATCGGCGACGCCTCGCGCCTGATCTCCATGGACGACGCCGACGTGATGGTGGCGGGCGGGGCGGAGAGCCCGATCAGCCGCATCGGCGTCGCCGGGTTCGCAGCCTGCAAGGCGCTCGCCACCGCCTTCAACGACCGCCCGACCAAGGCCTCGCGCCCCTACGACCGAGACCGCGATGGCTTCGTCATCGGTGAGGGCGCGGGCATCGTCGTGCTGGAAGCCCTCGAGCATGCCAAGGCTCGCGGCGCGCGCATCTATGCCGAGGTGGTCGGCTACGGCCTCTCCGGCGATGCCTTCCACATCACTGCACCCGCGGCGGACGGCGACGGCGCCTACCGCAGCATGCGCATGGCGCTGAAGCGGGCCGGCATCGAGCCCAGCGACATCCAGTACGTCAATGCCCACGGCACCTCGACGATGGGCGACGAGATCGAGCTCGCCGCCGTCGAGCGCCTGTTCGGCAACGCCTCCGGCAAGCTCGCCATGTCCTCCACCAAGTCGGCCGTCGGGCATCTGCTGGGTGCCGCGGGGGCCGTGGAGGCGATCTACTCGGTGCTGGCGATCCGCGACAATATCGCCCCGCCCACGCTCAACCTCGACAACCCCTCCGTCGAGACCGCGATCGACCTCGTGCCGCACAAGGCGCAGAAGCGGCCGATCGACACCGCGCTCTCGAACTCGTTCGGTTTCGGGGGCACCAACGCGTCCCTCGTGCTGCGCCGTCACGCGGCGTAGAAGGGGTCAGCCCGCTCGCGCACGCGCCGCGAGGGTTCAGCGGCGACGATGCTAGAGGTCTGACCCCTACCGGTTGCCAACACATCGTCCTTTCGCCACATTTACCTTCGACCGTCGATGGCGAATCGACAGCTGGTGTTAGAACGGTGCGCGGCAGAGGTCGCGGGCGCGACACGCGCCTCCCAGGAGCGGACAATGAGAAACCGCCAGCCGGCGGACCAGCGCTTGGATCCGTACGTCAGCCGCACCGGCGGCACGATGGCGCGCAGCCCGTCCGAGCGCCTGGAGCCCACGCGTCCCCCCGCCAGGCCGCGGCGCCGCAAGGATGACAGGGAGCCGCGCCGGTCGCGCCCGGTCCTGCGTTTCCTCAACGGCCTGCTGACCTTCGTCCTGCTGCTGATGCTCGGCGTCGGCGCGGCGGCCTACGTGTTCGACAGCCAGATCGATGCCCCAGGTCCGCTCGCGCAGCCAAAGACAGTGGTGATCCCGAAAAACGAAGGCACCCACGAGATCGCCTCGCGGCTCGAGCGCGAAGGCATCGTCACGGATCGCCGGCTGTTCATCGCGGGCTATGTCTGGAGCAAGTTCGCGTCGGTGGCGGAGGGCGGCAAGCCGGTTCAGCTGAAGGCCGGCGACTACGCGGTGAAGCAGAACGCCAGCGTGCGTCAGATCATCGAGCTGCTGTCCGAGGGCAAGACCATGTCCTACCGGGTGACGGTCCCGGAGGGGCTCACGAGCCACCAGATCGTCGAGCGCCTGAAGGCGGACGCGAACCTCGCGGGCGAGATCGAGGCCGTGCCGCCGGAGGGCTCGCTGCTGCCGGAGACCTTCGTCATCGAGCGCGGCATGCCCCGGCAGGCGATCGTCGACCGCATGCAGGCCGAGGCCCGCAAGATCATCGAGAAGGCCTGGCCGCTGCGCAAGAAGGACCTGCCGCTGAAGTCCCCGGAGGAGGCGCTGGTGCTGGCCTCGATCGTGGAGAAGGAGACCGGGCGGGGCGATGAGCGCGAGCGCGTCGCGGCCGTCTTCATCAACCGTCTCAGGCAGAACATGCGCCTGCAGTCGGACCCCACCATTCTCTACGGGCAGACCGGCGGCAAGACCGTGTGGAGCCGGCCGATCCAGAAGGTCGAGATCGGCCAGAAGACCTCGCACAACACCTACCAGATCGACGGCTTGCCGCCGACGCCGATCTGCAACCCGGGCCGCGCCGCGATCGAGGCCGTGCTCAATCCCGCCGACACCAAGGAACTCTATTTCGTTGCCGACGGCGCGGGCGGCCACGTCTTCTCCGAGACGCTGAAGGACCACAACGCCAGCGTCCAGAAATGGCGACAGGTCGAGAAGGACATCAAGGGCAAGGCCGCGGCGCCCGCTGCCGACACGCCGACCACCGCCTCGCCCGCCGCGGCGGCGGCGAAGACCCGCGCCGTCGTGCGCACCGTGCCGCCGGCCAAGGCGCCCGAGAAGGCACCGGAAGCCGCCCCCGCCGACGCCAAGGCGAAGCGCTGAGCGCGGAGCGGCGCTCACGCCCGAGCCTACGCTTCCTTGTCCCTGCATGGCGCTGCGACTACAGTCCGCGGACGCTTCGGCTGCCGAGTCGAGGCGGCGACCCAACGAGGCTTTGCGCGCGGGACCGGCGGCATGCTTGAAGCGCTGACATGACCATCAAGAGCATGACGGGCTTCGCCCGATCCGACGGCGCCATGGGGCTGATCGGCTGGCATTGGGAGGTGCGCTCGGTCAACGGCCGCGGCCTCGACATGCGCCTGCGGCTGCCTCCCGGCTACGAGTTCCTCGAGGTGCGCATCCGCGAGGCGGTGGCCAAGCGCGTCGTGCGCGGCAGCCTGACCGTCAACCTGAACATCAAGCGCGGCGAAGGCGAGACGCGCATCAAGCTCAATGAGAGGGCCTTGAGCCAGGTGCTCGCCGCGCTCGACAGCCTGAAGGGCCGGATCGAGACCGCGCCGCCACGGGCCGAAGCGCTGCTGGGCATCAAGGGCGTGCTCGAGGTGGCGGAGCCCGAGGAGACCGAGGCCGAGACGCAGGCGCGCACGGGCGCCATGCTGGACGGGCTCGCCGACGCGCTCGACGGCATGGTGCGGGCACGGGAGGCGGAAGGGCGGCATCTCAACGCCATCGTGCTGGACCAGGTCGCGGCCGTCGAGCGGCTGGTGGCGTCGGTCGCGGCCTCGCCCGCGAGGTCGGCGGAGGCCATCCGCCAGCGGCTCAAGGAGCAGATCGGGCGCCTGCTGGAAGCGGGCATGGGACTCGATGAAGGGCGCCTTTACCAGGAGGCGGCTATGCTGGCGACGCGAGCCGACGTCGAGGAGGAACTGAAACGCCTCGGCGCCCACATCGCCGGTGCGCGCGAGCTGCTCGCCTCGCGCGAGCCGGCCGGGCGACGGCTGGATTTCCTCGCCCAGGAGTTCAACCGCGAGGCCAACACGCTGTGCTCCAAGGCCAACGATCCCGAGACGACGCGGGCGGGCCTGGAGCTGAAGGCCGTCATCGACCAGATGCGCGAGCAGGTGCAGAACATCGAGTGAGCGAGACCTTGGGCGACACGGGCCGACCGGAAGGCAACGCGGGCATGCCGCGCATCGTGCGGCGTGGCCTGCTGCTCGTGCTCTCCTCGCCGTCGGGCGCCGGCAAGACCACGCTGGCGCGACGGCTGCTCGCGACCGACACGGGCCTGCGCATGTCGGTCTCCGTCACCACGCGCGCGCCCCGGCCCGGCGAAGTCGACGGCCGCGATTACCACTTCATCGACGCGGCGCAGTTCCAGCGCCTGGAGGCGGCCGGCGAGCTGCTCGAGTGGGCGCAGGTGCACGGCAACCGCTACGCCACGCCGAAGGCGGCCGTCGTGGCCGCGCTGCAGGCCGGCGACGACATGCTGTTCGACATCGACTGGCAGGGTGCACGCCAGATCAAGGAGCGGATGGGTGCGGATGTGGTGAGCGTGTTCATCCTGCCCCCCGACGGCAAGGCGCTGGAGCGCCGCCTGAAGACGCGCGCCCAGGACAGCGAGGAGGTGGTGCGCAGGCGTGTGGCGGCCGCCGCCGACGAGATCGCGCACTGGAGCGAGTACGACTACGTGATCGTCAACGCCGACCTGGATGCAAGCTCCGCCGGTCTTGCGGCCATCCTCGCCGCCGAGCGCCTGAAACGCCAGCGCCTGTCGGGTCTCGGCGCCTTCGTGCAGGACGTGCTGGCGGGGCTGTGATCGGCGCGCCGACACACATCCCCTCGGATCCTCTCCGCGCAAGAACGGGAAGAGGGAGCCCTACCGGCCGCCCAGGCGCTCGAACACGTAGGCCAGCCGGGCGAGGTCGCGCACGGCGAGCGCCTCGGCGCGCAGCGTCGGGTCGATGCCGGCGGCGGCGAGCAGTGCCTCCGGGTTCGGCGTCAGCGAGCGCAGGCTCTGGCGCAGCATCTTGCGGCGCTGGCCGAAGGCAGCGGCCGTCACGGCACCCAGCGTCTTGACGCGGCAGTCCGGCGCCGGCTGCTCGATAGGCGTGAACTCGACGATGGCGGATGACACGGACGGCGCGGGCGTGAAGGCCTCCGGCTTCACCGCGAAGAGCAGGCGGGGGCGCGTGCGCCACTGGGCGATGACGGCGAGCCGCCCGTAGGTCTTGGAGCCCGGCGCCGCGACGATGCGCTCGGCCACCTCGCGCTGGAACATCAGCACCATGCGTGCGTACCAGGGCGGCCAGGGCTCGCTCTCCAGCCAGCCGATGAGCAGAACGGTGGCCACGTTGTAGGGCAGGTTGGCGACGATGATCGGCTTGGCTCCGACGGTTGCGGCCAGCGTCGGCCAATCCGCGTCCAGGGCATCGCCATAGTGGACCGCGAGGCGGCCTGGGTAGCGCTCGGCGATGGCCTCGAGCGCGGGGCGGCAGCGCTCGTCGCGTTCCACCGCGACCACGCGCTCGGCGCCCTCCAGGAACAGCGCTCGCGTCAGTCCGCCGGGGCCCGGCCCGACCTCCACCACCGTGCGGCCCTCGAGCGGCCCGGCGGCCCGGGCGATCCGCCGCGTCAGGTTGAGATCGAGGATGAAGTTCTGGCCCAGGCTCTTGCGCGCCGACAGCCCGAGGCCGCGGATCACCTCGCCAAGCGGCGGCAAGCCGTCGGGGCCCGCTGCCGGCCGCTCGCTCATGGCCGCAGGCGGGGTGGCGGGGCGGCACGGGCCGCGGCGCGGCGCAGGCCGATCTCGTGTGCCATCCGCAGCGCGGCGATGAAGCTGTCCGGGCGCGCCTTGCCGGTGCCGGCGAGCGCGAACGCCGTACCGTGATCGGGCGAGGTGCGCACGAACGGCAGGCCGAGCGTGACGTTGACGCCGCGGTCGAACGCCAGCGTCTTGATCGGGATCAGCGCCTGGTCGTGGTACATGGCGACGGCCGCATCGTACGTGGCCCGGGCCTCCGCGTGGAACAGCGTGTCGGCCGAGAGCGGGCCGGCAACGGCAATGCCTTCGGCGGCGAGCTCGGCGACGGCGGGCGCGACCACGTCCCTCTCCTCGCTGCCGATGAGTCCACCTTCGCCGGCGTGCGGGTTGAGACCGGCGACGGCGATGCGGGGCCGGGCGATGCCGAAGTCCTCGACCAGTGCCGTCGCGGTGATGCGCACGGTCTCCACGATCAGCGCGCGCGTGAGGGCGCCCGGCACTGCGGACAGCGGGATGTGCACGGTGGTCGGCACAACTTTCAACTCCTCCGCCGCCAGCATCATCACCGGCCGGGGCCTGCGGGTGGCGCCATGGCGTACGGCCAGCTCGGCGAGGAACTCGGTATGGCCGGGATAGGGAAGCTGCGCCAAGTCCAGCGTGCGCTTGACGATGGGGTTCGTCACCAGCGCCAGCGCATCGCCCGCGGCCACGGCCGCGGTCGCCATCTCGATCGCCGCGACGACGGCCGCATCGGCACTGCCCGCGCGCCGATCGGCACGCGCCAGATCGGCAGAGCGTCCGCAAACGCCGCCGTCGCCTCGGCAAGGTGCGTAATCGCGGCGATCGGTACGGCAAGGCCGAGCGCACGCGCACGCGCGTCCACCACATCCAGATCCGCGTAGAGGACGAACGGCGGCAAGCCGTGCTGCGAGCGCTGTCGCCAGCTCATCAGCGCGATATCGAGACCGATGCCGGCCGGGTCGCCCATCGACACCGCGACCGGCATGGCGCGGGCGGAAGCCGGGGCCGGTGGGTGCGCGCGCGAAGAGGTGGTCACAGCGCGCTCATCGGAACTCGATGTGCGCATCCTGCCTGAGGTCGCGCAGATGGCGCTTGGCGGCGATCTCGAATTCCCGCTGCGACAGCTCTTCCTGCGCCTTCTCGCGCTCCTTCTCGTCGGCCTTGAGCGCACGCCGGCCGCAGACGGCGTAGATTTCGATGCCGGCAGCCGCGGCCGCCGGCGGCAGCACGTCGCCGTCCTTGGCGTTGAGCAGCATGGATCGCGTCGGCTCGGGAATGGCACTCGGCTTGATGAATTTCAGGTCCTCGAAGCGCGCGCTGCCGACGTCCTTGGCCATGCCCGCCATGGACTTGCAGCTGTCGAGCCGCTGGCGCAGGCCATCGGCCTCGGCGTAGCGCTTGGCCATGGTGCCCTGATCCGGCTTGGCGGGCATCGGCAACGTGATCTTCTGCACCTGAAGCTCGATCGTGTCCTCTCCGGACTCGCTGGCCGTTGCGGAAATCATCTTGTCGATGTCGCGATTGGTGACGGAGATCTGCGCCGCGAACCGTCGCCGCACGAGTTCCCGCCACGCCGCCTGCGCCCGGGTGCGCTCCTGCATGGTGGAGACGTCGAAGCCCAGGCTCTTGACGTGCTGGGCGAACTGCTCCTCCGTCATCTTGTTGCGGTCGGAGATGGTCTTCATCATGCGCTTGACCTCGGCATCGGTGACCTCGATGCCGTTGCGCTTGGCCTCCTGCAGCTTCAGGCGCTCCTCGATCAGCTCCTCCTGCGCCTCCTGCTTGAACTTCGGAACGAGCGCGTTGCGGGCGTTGTCCACGGCCTGCTTCTGCAGCGACATGGCGAACTCGGTCTTGCGCTTCTCGAATATCTCGCCGATCTGCTCGCGCGACTTGCCCGGATTGGTGCGGATCACCTCCTCGAGGATGGCGCGCACCCGCTGATTGGTGCTCTCGGCCTGCACCATCCGCTTGAAGTTCTCCTTCACCTGATCGCTGACGTTGGTATTGAGGGATATGAACTTGGCGCGCTGCTGGATCTCGTAGCCGGTGATCGGCTCGTCGTTGACGAGCACCGCGATGGTCTGCTCGCTGCGGGCGGGCGGGGTCTGCTTCTCCGCCTTGGCCGGGGCCCGCTGCGCGGCCGCCTGGCGCGGGGGCGTCTGGGCGGCGATCGGGCCGGATGCGACCGTCACCACCACCGCGTGGCCGCCGAGCAGAGCGGCGGCGGCGAGAGCGAGACGGCGGGTGGCGGACTGGTGCATGGCGTCGGGAGCGTTTCCGGAGGGGCGCGACTTGGCACTCACGATCTTACCGCCGTGGCCCCGTCGGCGGCGCCTGATATCCACAGGACAACCATGGCACTGGCATGGCGAAGAATTAGGCAGAGAAGCTGTCCCTGGATCGAGCGACGTTGCGCTCAGAGCTTCGGTCCGGTGGACTGATCCCCGAACGTATGGAACGGATCGGTCTTGTAATTGAACTCGCCGATATGCTTCAGCTCGAACCGCAGCATCACCGTGCGATCGGGCTTCAGGTCGAGGGTGGGGTTGGTCACGAAGGTCTCGATGTAGTCGGCGGTCAGCACGAAGCACTCGTCGGCGTATTTGAGCGTGAGCTTGTCCTGGATGCGCGCGCCCAGATCGAGGTCGTAGCGCATCATGCCGCTGACGCTCCAGTTGTTGGTCAGCTTGAGGCCCACCGAGCCCATGATCTCCTGCTGCTTGTCGAGCAGCCCGGTGACCGGGTCGAATGCGGTGTAGGTATAGGCCGTCGTGCCCGTCAGCGGACCGTAGGTGGCGCTGATGCCGGTGTCCTGACGGCGCAGGGACCAGTCTCTCTCGTCGAAGCGCGACTGGCTGATGAGGCTCACATTGCTGAACGGCGACATGTAGATGCCCGCAACGTAGTCGGAGCGGCTGTTCTGCAAGCCGCTGACAGGCGAATAATTGAATTTGTTGGTCGGATCCACCCCCGGATCTGTGAACGCGTTCTCGCCAGCGAGCTGGTAGCTCTGGCCAAACACGGTGCGAATGTAGATGCCGTTGTTGGCCTGGAACGTGTACTGGAAGCCAACGTTGGCGCGGGTACCTGTCTCGAACCGGTCGTAGCCCGAGAACTTGTCGATATCGAACAGCAGCGTGTCGTCGAATACGAGGCTCTTGGCGTCCTCGTCCGGCAATGCCTTCTGGTCGACCTTGCTCTGGCGCGCAATGATCTGCGCCGATCGGCTCGATCACGTGCGAGCCAAAGGCTGTGTGCGCCACGAACGGATAGGAGTACAGCACGCCGGCGGCGCCGACGCCGCGCAACACCGTGTCTCGTGGACAGCGGAGCCAGCGTCACGGGATCCACCGCGTTGCTGTAGTTGATGAGCTGCCCCCGTGCGTTCGCGAATGGGGTCCACACCTGGCCGATTGGGTCGATCATCTTGCGGCGCCAGTTGGCCTCGGCAACGAGCACGTTGCTATCCACACCAGCGACTTGGTTGCCAATGCTGTCCAGTCCGGCTTCGCGGCTCAGGCTGCGCACGTGCATGTTGAAGCTCAGCTCGCCGCCAAGCACCGGCTGGCCCAGGATGTAGTTGTAGTCGATGACCGGATGCACCCAGGAATTCGAGTAGGGCGTATCGGTCAGCAGCAGCCCGCCGAGCTGATAGAGCTTGGCGCCGAAGTAGTTGCGGCCGCTCATGCCCTGCAGATAGACGGTGTTGACGCGGTCGGTCTGCAGGATCGGATCGAGCTGATAGAAGCGGCGGAAGGTATCGTCGCTGTCGATGGTGACATCCCAGCCGAACCGCCACCAGGACGAGAGCGAAAACTGCCCCTTGGTCTGCATGGACCCGCGCCAGCCGCTCATCGTTGCCGGAGCCGATGGCCGTGCCGTCGCGACCCTGATCGATGCCGGCAACGGAGACGGTGTACTGCCCGTTGGAGAGGCGGTGGCGGAACTCGCCCTGCCACAACGTCCCGTAGTTGGACCAGTACTTGGGATGGAAGGTGAAATCCATGTTCGGCGCGATGGCGAAGTAGTAGGGCACCTCGAACCCGAAACCGAGCGTCGTTGAGTTGGTGAAGTTCGGCATCAGGAAGCCGGAGCGATGCTTCACCGTGGGGTCGGGCATCTCGAAATAGGGCAAGTACACCACGGGCACGCCGAAGAACTCGAACTGCGCATCCTGGTACACGAGCGTCGCTGCACGCTGATCGTGGACGATGCGCGCGGCGCTGATGCACCACAGCGGCGGCATGCCGGGGTCGTTCTTGCAGGGCGTGAACTTGGCGCGCTCGTATTCGGTGGTGTTGCCTTCCCTGCGGCTGGCGCGCTCCGCGGCGATGCGCGTGTCGTCCGAGGTGACCACGCTGAGCGATTGGATGAAGGCATCGCGGAAATCGTCCAGCGCCTCGAAACGGTCGGCCCTGGTGATGCTGCCGTTGGGATCCTTCAGCTGCGCGTTGCCTTCCGCGATCAGCTTGTTGGTGGCCTGGTCGTACACCACCTGATCCGCCGTCAGGATGTAGTTGTTGTAGTAGATCTCGACGTTGCCCTGGGCGATCACCCGGTTGCTCTTGGTGTCGTAGAGCAGCTGGTCGGCCTGCAGATAGAGCGGCTGCGCCTTATCGATCTTCGGCGTCGGCCCGAGCATGCCGCCGGGCTGTTTCGGGAACGAGGATCGTGGGCGCGTAGGCGCGCCGGTGGACAGTGCTCGGGTCCTGAGCGGTCGAGGGGGCGGCGAAGGTCACGACGGCGGCAACCGCGGCCAGCAGCGCGAGCGCATACGCCAGCCGCAGTCCGCCCCGAGGGCGACTGCAAGCCCGCGTACTGCCGCACCCCGTGTGCGGTATCCGCGCCCGACGCATCACTCAGCCGTCCTCCTGGTGTAGCAACACCGTCAGTGACAACCAACAAAGCGAGGCCAATCGGCACCCAAACCGCTGTCGTCGGCGACACCAGAGCCGGCGATGCCGATCTGGCGCGAGACTTCAGTCAGCAGGAAAAACCCGATTCCCCCTACCATTCCCGTGATGACCATAGTCTGTATCCCACCCGACCGGAATGACCGAAGGGACACAGTGGCCCCCAAAATAACCATGGCCATCAGGAGCATCGGACGGGATATCAAAAGGGCATACTGCATCTTGTAGCGGGCGGCAGAAAGTCCTGCTTTTTCAGCCACTTCGATCAACGAGGGAAGCTGCCAGAGGGAGACCGCGATCTCCGAGCCCAGGGCCTCGCCGACGCGCTCGCGCGTGAGGTAAGTGCTTACCGTGTAGGCGTCGAAACTTTCGGGTTCTCGACCGGGCCGCGAGACGAGTGCCTTGTGCAACTCCCAGTAGCCGTCGTTGAGGCTCGCCTTGTCGGCGTCGATGCGCTCCACGAAGCGGCCTTGCGGGTCGAATTGGTAGACGATCACCCCGGTCAGCGACAGGCCCTGATCGGCCACTGCGCGCGAGCTCATCACGGACTGCCCGTCCGCCCCGTCCTGCCGCAGCCACGACTCCAACCCCGAGCTCGCCATCAGGCTGGCTTCCCGGCCGAAGACCTCCGCCACCCGGCGCTCGGCCTCCGAGCGCGCGGCCGCCGCCAGCGGGTTGTAGACCGTGACGGCGAGGATCCCCAGCACCAGGCTGACCACCAGGCCAGGCCGCAGGAACTGCCACACCGACATGCCCCCCGCCCGCATGACGATCAGCTCGGATTTGCGGTTGAGGCTGAGCAGGGCACCGATGCCGCCTACCAGCACGGCGAAAGCCAGCAGGATCTCCGTGAACGCCGGCAGGCGCAGCAGCCCCATCCACAGCAAGCTCAGCATGGAAATGTCGTTCGCACGGCGGGACATCCGCAGCAACTCCACCATGTCGATCATGTAGATCAGCACGGCGCAGACCGTGAACGCACCCAGGATCGCCGTCAGGAAGCGCTTGGCGACGTAGCGACGAAGTGTGCGCGGCCCCAGCATCAGCCCCTCGTCCTGGAAAGGGCCGGCACCTCGGCGCGGCGCGGCCACAATGCAATAGCCGCGGCGACGACACGATCCACCATGCCGCCCGCGGCGCGAGCGAGCCTGGAGCGGCGGCGCGGGTAGAGGCGCCATTGAATCATGATTGCCGCCGACAGGGCCGCCAGCGCAGGAGGGGCGTAGAGAACGGCCGCCATGTTGGGACGGACGACCACGTAGTTGGCGACGGTAATGCCGGCCACACGGTAGAACACGCCGATGGCGAAGGCGGAGATCACCGCCCGCGTGCGGCTGGTGCGCGTCGTCTGCGCCTGTCCCATGAACGCCAGCACCATCAGAACAAACGCGAACGCATACAATGGACTGGCCAATCGCTCGTGCAGCTCGGAGGTGAAGCTGCCGGGATTCATCTTGAAGACGGGGTCGTTCGGGTCGGGGCGCAGGAGCTCGTCCGTGTAACGCTCCCGGGGGCGCACCACGACGACCTGGTCGGCGCGCTGCTCGAGCTTGTTGATGTCGACCGCGTAGCGCTCGAAGACGACGATCTGCGGAGAGGCGTCGTGCTCCAGGCGCCGGACGATGTGGCCGTTCTCCATGCGCAGATAGGCCGCATCGCCCTGCTTGATGATCCGGCCGCGCTCCGCCAGGTAGGTGACGACCTGCTTGGGATCGCGCGCATCGTGCATCAAAAGCCCGAGCAGCTCGCCGTTGGGAGCCCGGTCGCGGATATGCACCGTGAGCTTGGCCTCCGGCGACGTGAACCGCCAGGGCTGGATCACCTGGGCCATCAGATCGGTGCGCACCTGCACCGCCAGTTCCCGGAGCTTCTGCTGTGCCCAGGGACCGGCCACATGGTTCACGAAGCCGACGCCCATCGATATGATAAACGCAAGCGCGGCCAATGGTTTGAGCAGCGTCCAGGCGGGCATGCCGCCGGCCGCCATGACGATCAACTCGCTGTCGCTGTTGAGGCGGTTGAGAACGTGGATGGAGGCGATCAGCAGGGCAATGGGCGCGATCAGCGCCATCATGCTCGGGAATGGCCAGCGTGGTCATGGCCAGGAAGCGCATGACGTCCTGACCCTGTGTGGTCATCAGCTCGAGCTGACGCAGGGCGACGGCGATCCACACGACGCCCGTCAGCGACAGGAGAATGAGCACGAGCGCGCCGGTGGTCTGCCGAAAGACGTAGCGGCTGAGAATCCCCATCCAGTTCCCCCGGCACCGCTACTCCCTGTGCCCGCAGCGTATGCCCTCGATCCCGCGCCCATTCACCCCCGCGCGGTCTGCCGTTCAAGGGGTTAGGGGGTTCCACAGCTTGGTGGCGGAAAGGTGGCTCTCCGCCGCGGTCGACCCGGCGACCGATACAACCCGTCGTTTGATTTGTGCACTGCCCGCGATACCCCACAAGGCCTGGATGCACTTCTCTTGACGCTGGCGCGGCAAATGGCTAAGCCCACATTGTCGCGAAAATGCCACAGTGCCGGTGATCTGTGTGATCGCTTTGCTGCAAAGAGCCGGCCATTCAGTGCGCAGACAACAAATGATCGAAGCAATCGGCGCAGGCCTCGGCCGCGCTCTCGCCGCGCTGCAAAAAACGGGCAGGCACGTCGCCGGCGCGGTGCGGGAGGCTGGCCAGCGCATACACCGGCTGGCGGCGGGGCCCCACGAGCCGCTCGACCCCCTGCTCGACGGCAACGCGCCGGAGCTGCCGGGCACCAGCACGCGCGCGTTCTGGGTGGGACTGATCGTCGTCAGCCTGTCCGTCGTGTCGGCGCTCGCGACCTTCCTGATCCTGACCAATCTGACGCCGATCGCGCCGCGCGAAGAGGTGGTCTACGTCGTCCTGTTCGCCAACCTGCTGTTGGTGATCGCGATGGTGGCCGTCATTGCGGTGCACGTCGTGGGGCTGTGGCGCGCTTGGGAGAAGAAGATTGCCGGCGCGCGCCTGCATGCGCGCATCGTCGCCCTGTTCAGCGTAATCGCGGCACTGCCCGCCCTGCTGCTGGCCATTGCCGCCACCACCACCTTCTCGCGCGCCCTCGACAACTGGTTCAACCAGCAGACCATGTCGATCGTGCTCAACTCGCTCAACGTCGCGCATGCCTACCTCGAGGAGCACGGCCAGGTCATCCGCACCGACATCGTCAACATGGCCAAGGACCTCGACGATGCCGCGCCGCAGATCGCAGGCGATCCGCGCAAGTTCCGCGAGCTGATGTTCACCCAGTCCGGCCTGCGCGATCTTCCCGTCGCCTACGTCGTGGACTCCAAGGGCGCCGTGAAGGTCGCCGTGCTGGAGGACGAGAAGATCCCCTACATCCAGCCGCCGGAACACTTGCTGCGGGCGGCCGACGGCGGGCAGGTGCCCCTGCTGATGCCCCGCGACAGCTACCGCGTCGCGGCGCTGGCCCGGCTCAACAACTTTCCGGATTCCTTCCTCTACGTCGCCCGCGGCGTCGACCCCGAGGTGGTCAAGCATCTGCAGCGCACGGAAGCCGGCGTCAGGCGCTACGAAAGCCTGCGCCAGGTGCGCGGGGGCCTGAAGTTCGCGCATGGGCTCATGTACTTCATGATCTCGCTCACGGCGCTGTTGGCGGCGATCTGGATCGGGCTGTGGTTTGCCGGCCAGTTCGTGGCTCCCATCCGGCGTCTGATCAGTGCGGCCCAGCAGGTGACGCGCGGCAACCTCAAGGTCGAGCTGCCGATCCGGCGCGGCGAGGGCGACCTGCGCCGCCTGTCGACGAACTTCAACGCCATGACCAAGGAGCTGGAGCGCCAGCGCACCGACCTCGTCACCGCCAACGACCAGCTCACCGAGCGGCGCCGTTTCATGGAGGCCGTGCTGTCGGGCGTGTCTGCCGGCGTCATCGGCCTCGACAGGAACAACTGCATCACCCTCGCCAGCCGCTCGGCCGAGAAGCTGCTGGGCCTGGACGGCACCAAGGTGATAGGCCGCCCGCTCGCGGAGGCCATGCCCGAGTTCGCAGCCTTGCTGGACGGAGCCGACGAGCACAAGGGACGGCCCCAGCACCAGGCCACGCTCATCATCAACGGCGAGGAGCGCAACTTCTCCGTGCGCGTGACGCACGAGGAGCAGGACGAGGAGGACTACGGCTCGGTGCTGACCTTCGACGACGTGACCGAGCTGGTTACCGCGCAGCGCACGTCGGCCTGGGCGGACGTCGCCCGCCGCATCGCCCACGAGATCAAGAACCCGCTCACGCCGATACAACTCTCCGCCGAACGCCTGCGCCGCAAGTACGGCAAGATGATCACCGAGGACGTCGAGACGTTCGAGCGCTGCACCGACACCATCATCCGCCAGGTCGGCGACGTCACGCGCATGGTCGATGAGTTCTCCGCCTTCGCGCGCACGCCCAAGCCGCAGATGGAGGACACCGACATCCGCGACGTCGTGCGCTCCGCCGTGCTCGACCGCCACATGACCACGGCCGACGTCACCTTCGACACCAAGGTCGGCAGCGAGCCCATCATCGTCACGTGCGATCGCCGTCTGGTGGGGCAGGCCGTCAGCAATCTCGTCAAGAACGCGCAAGAGGCGCTGCAGAGCTACAGCGAGAGCGCCGGCAAGGAGCCGGGCTGGCGCGGCCGCATCGAGACGGTCGTGCGCCGCAACGGCGACCGCGCCGACATCGAGGTGATCGACAACGGACCCGGCCTCCCCAAGCACAACCGCAACCGTCTGCTGGAGCCCTACGTCACCACCAAGGGCAACAAGGGCACCGGCCTCGGGCTTGCCATCGTGCTCAAGAGCGTCGAGCAGCACGGCGGCACGCTGTCTCTGGAGGACGCTCCGCCCGCGCCCGGCCGTCCGCATGGAGCGCTGATCCGCATTTCGCTGCCGTTGAGCAAGTCGCCGGCACAGAAGACGTCGCGCGGAGAGCCTGCAACGGCCGCCGCCAACAGCAACGCATGATTGCCAACGAGCTAAGGAGCGACAGATGGCATCTGACATCCTGATCGTCGACGACGAAGCCGACATCCGCGAGATGGTCGCCGGCTTCCTGCAGGACGACGGTCATCGAACGCGTCTGGCGCGCGATTCGGACGAGGCCCTCAAGGCCGTGGAGGAGCGGCGCCCGCAACTCGTGATCCTCGACATCTGGCTGCAGGGCAGCCGGCTCGACGGTCTGGAGGTGCTCAACATCATCAAGAAGGCCCACCCCGATCTGCCCGTGGTCATCATCTCCGGCCACGGCAACATCGAGACCGCCGTCACCGCCATCAAGCGCGGCGCCTACGACTACATCGAGAAGCCCTTCAAGGCCGACCGGCTGCTGCTCGTGACGCTGCGCGCGCTCGAGGCCTCCAAGCTGCAGCGCGAGGTGCGCTCGCTGCGCGAGCGCTCCGTCGTCAGCGCCGAGATGGTCGGCAAGTCGCCGGCCATGAACCAGCTGCGCGCCTCCCTAGACCGCGTCGCCCCCACCAACAGCCGCGTGTTGATCCGCGGCAGCGCCGGCTCGGGCAAGGAGCTGGTCGCGCGCGTGATGCACGATGCGTCCCAGCGCAAGGACGGGCCGTTCGTGGTGCTCAATGCCGCATCCATGGCTCCCGACCGGGTGGAGGAGGAGCTGTTCGGCACCGAGGACCACGCCGGCCCGCGCAAGGTCGGCGCGCTGGAGGAGGCGCACGGCGGCACGCTCTACATCGACGAGGTCGCCGACATGCCGCTGGAGACGCAGGGCAAGGTGCTGCGCGTCCTGGTCGAGCAGAAATTCCAGCGCATCGGCGGCGGACCGAAGGTGTCGGTGGACGTGCGCATCATCTCCTCGACCAGTCGCGACCTCGAGCGCGAGATGCAGGAGGGGCGCTTCCGCGAGGACCTCTATCACCGCCTCAACGTCGTGCCTCTGCGCGTGCCGGGCCTCGCCGAGCGCCGCGACGACATCCCGATGCTGGTGCAGTATTTCGTGGGCCAGATCGCCCAGTCCAGCGGGCTGGCGCCGCGCAAGATCGGCGAGGATGCCGTCGCCGTGCTGCAGGCGCACGACTGGCCCGGCAACGTGCGCGAGCTCAGGAACAACATCGAGCGGCTGATGATCCTCTCCGGCGGCGACCCCGACGCCATCATCACCGCCAACATGCTGCCCGAGGAGATCGGCTCGAACGTGCCGCTGCCCGTCAACGGCGGCGCCGAGCACCTGATGTCGCTGCCGCTCAGGGAGGCGCGCGAGATCTTCGAGCGCGAGTACCTGCTGGCGCAGATCAACCGCTTCGGCGGCAACATCTCGCGCACGGCCGAGTTCGTCGGCATGGAGCGCTCCGCGCTGCACCGCAAGCTGCGCGCGCTCGGCGTCAGCTCGCAGGAGCGCACCGGCGACGTACCCAGGACCGGCACATGACGCGCACGGTCTACGTCAACGGACAGTATCAGCCGTACGCGGAGGCGTGCGTGCACGCGGAGGATCGCGGGTTCCAGTTCGGAGACGCGGTCTACGAGGTGTGCGAGGTGAGGGGCGGTCGCCTCGTCGACGAGACCAGGCACATGCAGCGCCTGGCCCGCTCGCTGACCGAGCTTCGCATCCCGCAGCCGATGGCGGCGGGCGCCTGGTCGCGCGTCATGCGCGAGACCATCCGGCGCAACCGGGTGCGCGACGGCCTCGTCTATCTGCAGGTGTCGCGCGGGGCGCGTCCGCGCGACTTCCTGTTCCCGCCCGATCACGTCAAGCCGACCGTCGTATGCCTGGCGCGCGGGGTATCGCATGCCCGGCTCGAGACGGCTGCGGCTGCCGGCATCGCCATCAAGACCGTGCCCGACACGCGCTGGGCGCGCTGCGACATCAAGACGGTGATGCTGCTGGCCTCCTCGCTCGCCAAGGAGGCGGCGCGGGGCGAGGGGGCGAAGGAGGCCTGGTTCGTCGACGACAGCGGCCACGTCACCGAAGGCGCCTCCTCGAACGCCTGGATCGTCGACAAGGAGGGGCGCCTCATCACCCGCCAGATCGACAACGCCATCCTGCGCGGCGTCACGCGCACCACGCTGATCGACCTGCTGAAGCGGGAGGGGATCGAGTTCGTGGAGCGGCCTTTCACGGTCGAGGAAGCCCGCACCGCGCGCGAGGCTTTCATCACCTCGGCAACGAATTTCGTCATGCCGGTGGTGCGGATCGATGGAAAACCGATCGGCAACGGCGCCCCGGGCATGCTGTCACTCAAACTGCGGTCGGAATTTCATTCGGCGGCGGAAATCGCGGCGACGTGAGGCCTGCCGCGTTTGCCAAGTTGCATTGTGCACCCTTCGGAGGCACCGAATCTGCTTGTGCAGCCTCTAATCATTCTGCATTTTATGCCTTGCGGGATGGGGGTCGGTGCCGCGGCCTCCCACAAAAACAAGCAACGGACTAAAAACAATGGCCGAACGCGCCCAAAGTCTTCAGGACACATTCCTGAACCATGTACGCCGGAACAAGACACCGCTGACGATATTTCTGATCAACGGGGTGAAATTGCAGGGTATTGTGACGTGGTTCGATAATTTCTGCGTGCTGCTGCGCCGGGATGGACACTCGCAGCTCGTATACAAGCACGCCATATCGACGATCATGCCCGGCGCGCCGGTACATCTCATGGACTCCGATCAGGCCGAAGGCCAGCAGGCATAGCCATCTCGCCGACCGAACTGCCCACAAAGCCCGAACGCCGGCGCCGCGGTGGCGCCGTCGAGCGGCGGCGCGCTCCCACCCGCGCAATCGTGCTGGTGCCGCTGCGGCGCGACCAGCGCGCGGTCACCAAGAATATTGCCAACGGTACGGCGGCGCCGCGCTCGGCGGACGATCAGCTCGCGGAGGCGGTGGGGCTCGCCAGGGCCATCTCGCTCGAGGTGCGCGCGGCCGAGATCGTCCCCATCGGCCGGCCACGGCCAGCGACCCTGCTGGGCTCGGGCAAGGTCGAGGAGATCGCCAAGCTCGTTGCCGAGCACGAGGCCGGCCTCGTCATCGTCGATCATGCCGTCAGCCCGATCCAGCAGCGCAACCTCGAGAAGGCCTGGGACTGCAAGGTGCTCGACCGCACCGGGCTCATCCTCGAGATCTTCGGCGAGCGCGCGCTCACGCGCGAAGGCCGCCTGCAGGTGGAGCTGGCGCATCTGAGCTACCAGAAGAGCAGGCTCGTGCGCTCCTGGACCCATCTGGAACGCCAGCGCGGCGGCTTCGGCTTCCTCGGCGGCCCCGGCGAGGCGCAGATCGAGACCGACCGGCGGCTGATCGAGGAGCGCGTCGAGCGCATCCGCCGCGACCTCAGCGGCGTCGTCAAGACGCGCACGCTGCACCGCTCGGGTCGCAAGCGCGTGCCGTATCCCGTGGTGGCGATCGTCGGCTACACCAACGCGGGCAAGTCGACGCTGTTCAACCGCCTCACCGGCGCATCCGTCACCGCCCGCGACCAGGTATTCGAGACCCTCGACCCCACCATGCGCGAGGTGAAGCTCGCGAGCGGGCGGCGCATCATCCTCTCGGACACGGTGGGCTTCATCTCCAGCCTGCCGACGACGCTGGTGGCGGCCTTCCGCGCCACGCTGGAGGAGGTGGTGGAGGCCGACCTCATCCTGCACGTGCGCGACATCTCCCATCCCGAGACGCAAGCGCAGCTGCACGACGTGGACGCCGTCCTGTCGGACCTCGGCATCGATGCGGCGGCGGCGGACGCGCCGATCCTGGAGGTGTGGAACAAGTCCGACCGGCTCGATGCCGCCGCGCGCACGGAAGCAGAGCGCGCCATGAGCCGCGCCGACCGGCCGCCCGTGCTGATCTCGGCGCTCACCGGGGAAGGCATCGATGCGATGCTCGCGGCCATCGACGCGCGCTTCAGCAGCAAGGACGCGATCCTGAGCCTGGAGATCCCGCCAGGGGAGGGGCGTCTGCTCAGCTGGCTCTACGACAATACCGAGGTGCTCGCGCAGGAGACCGCCGAGAGCGGCGCGGTCACCGCCCGCTTCCGCATCGATCCCACCCTCAAGGGCAAGCTCGACGGCCAACTCAAGCGCGCCGGCCTGACGGCGAAGGGCTGATATGGCGGAGACTGGCGGGGGTCTGCCACCTGCGCGGAGATGGTGGCTGTCACGGACGCGACGTCTCGCGAAAGCGAGCCAGCTGCGTCAACCACCCCGCTCCTCGGCTTTGGCCTGGTCCCAGAGGCGGTCCATCTCGGCCAGCGTCGACTGCGCCGGTGAGCGGCCGTCGGCGGCCAGCAGCTCCTCGATGCGGCCGAAGCGGCGGATGAATTTCTGGTTCGCGGAGCGGAGCGCACCCTCCGGATCGATCTTCAGGTGACGGGCGACGTTGGCGACGACGAACAGCAGATCACCGAACTCCTCCTCGATCTCCTCCCGATGCTCTGCCCTGCCGACCTCGGTCGCGCCGGCGTCAGCGGCGCCGGCAGTCACTGCCTGCTCCAGCTCGACCAACTCCTCCTTGAGCTTGTCGAACACGGGTGCCAGCGACGGCCAGTCGAAGCCCACCCGCGCGGCTTTGTCCTGCAACTTGACGGCGCGCGTGAGCGCCGGCATCCCGGCGGGAACATCGCCGAGCACCCCACGCGGCGCCGTGGATGCCCTCTCCTTGGCCTTGAGGCGCTCCCAGAAGCCCGGCGCCGCGCCGGCCGCGCGCTCCGCCTCGGTGCCGAACACGTGCGGATGGCGGCGGATCATCTTGGCGGTTATCGCCTCGGCCACGTCGGGGAAGGCAAACGCATCCTCCTCCTCGGCCATGCGCGCGTGATAGACGACCTGCAGCAGCAGATCGCCCAGCTCGTCCTTCAGCGCGGCCGGGTCGCCCTTCTCGATGGCGTCCGCGACCTCGTAGGCCTCCTCGATGGTGTAGGGGGCAATCGTCTTGAAGGTCTGTGCCAGGTCCCAGGGACAGCCGCTGCCCGGCGTGCGCAGCGCCGCCATCACGGCGAGCAGATCGTCGATTGCCTTGCGCGCGCTGGAGGTCATTGCCGGCGTCCCAAAATCCGTGTTGATGGGTAGCCGCCTGATAGCACGAAAGCCGCCAGACACGCCCCGCCATGCTGCACGTGACCGCCACCATCCACATCGATCCCGCCGAGCTGGAGGAGGTATTCGTGCGCGCCTCGGGTCCGGGCGGGCAGAACGTCAACAAGGTGTCGACCGCGGTGCAGCTGCGCTTCGACGCGCGCCGCTCGCCCTCGCTGCCCGAGCCCGTGCGCCAGCGGCTCTGTAGCGCTGGCCGGCCGCCGCATGACCGCCGATGGCGTGATCGTGATCACCGCCGCGCGCTTCCGCAGCCAGCTGCGCAACCGCGAGGACGCGCGCGAACGGCTGGTCGCGTTGATCCGGCAGGCCGCCGAGCCGCCCGCGCCGCGGCACAAGACCAAGCCGCCGCGCGCGTCGAAGGTGCGCCGCAAGGAGGCCAAGCGCCATCGCTCCGCGGTCAAGTCGCTGCGGCGCGTACGGGACGCGGACGACTGACCGTCAGTCCGCGCGCCAGGAGACGTAAAGGCTCAATGGCCGGTCTTGTCGGGCGAGCGGCTCGCCTCGAACAGGAACCAGGTGCGCCGCTCGGTGGCATCGATGAAGGTCTCGAGCAGGCTGGCGGTTCCGACGTCCTCGTGCTTGTCGGCGATCTCGTGCGCCTTGCGCATGGCGGCTGCCATGGCCTTGTTGTCGTTCATCAGCTCGCGCAGCATGTCGTTGGGCGCGACGAACTCCGCGTCGTTGTCCTCGATGCTCTGGTGCTTGGCGATGTCGCCGATCGAGCGCAGCGTGGTGCCGCCGACCTTGCGCACGCGCTCGGCCAGCTCGTCGGTGCTGGCGAAGATCTGGTCGGCCTGCTCGTCGAGCAGCAGGTGGTAGTCGCGGAAATGCGGCCCGCTGACGTGCCAGTGGAAGTTCTTGGTCTTGAGGTAGAGCGCGAAGGCATCGGCGAGAAGGCCGTTCAGCGCGGTCGAGATCTCCCTCACGGCGTCCTTGGAAAGGTCGGTAGGCGTGTCGAGGGCAGCGGCTGGCTTTCGCGCCGCTTCGAGCGTCCTGATCTTGGTCACGGAAACGTCTCCATGTCTGAAAATGGTGGGTTTTGCATAGCGTAGACTTGGCTGGCTCCACGCCCAACGCGCGAGCCTAGCCGAGGTTCCGCTACAACCGCTCCGCCAAGCTTGCGACCTGACCAAGAATTGATGAACGTGCGAACGGCGGGCGCGAGGCGTTCAGGCCTCCACCTCCTGGCTGATCTCGAAGGGAAAGCCCTCGTCAGCCCAACCGGTCATGCCGCCCATCATGACCTTCACGGGACGACCCAGCCCGGAAAGCTCGAGGGCGGCCTTGTCGGCGCCGTTGCAGTGCGGGCCGGCACAGTAGACGACGAACAGCATCTCATGCGGCCAAGCCATCATGCGCTCCGCCGTGATGTCACGGCGCGGCAGGCTCAACGCGCCCGGCACGTGCCCCCTGGCGTAGGCCGATCGGCCGCGCACGTCGAGCAGCACGAAATCCTGCGCCCCGTCCTTCATGCTCTCGCGCACATCCCAGCAATCGGTCTCGAATGCCAGCTTGCGCGCGAAATGATCGGCCACCTCGGAGGGCGGCGCGGGCGGTGTGGCGGTGACGTGGGTGGTCATGGGGATCTCCTTCGTCCAAGGGTGTCGATCGGGTCCGGCACGAGAACTGGCACCGATTTGACGCCAGAACCTTGATGCGCGACAAGTGGCGCGAATGCCAGCGAGCGTAAAGATCGTGCCAAAGCGCACACCGCGACCGCAGCCACCCGACAACCGCCTGGTGGTGGCGCTCGCCTACAACGGCCTGTGCACCTTCGAGTTCGGCGTGGCCGTCGAGATCTTCGGCCTCGACCGTCCCGAGATGGACAACGCCTGGTATCGGTTCCGGGTTGCGGCCATCGAGCCCGGACCCATGCGCGCCATGGGCGGCATCAGCGTCGCGGCGGACGGCGGACTGTCCCTGATCGAGCAGGCGGGCACCATCATCGTCCCCGGCTGGCGCGGCGCCGACAGTCCGGTTCCACAGCGGCTGATCAAGGCGCTGCGGCGGGCGCACAAGCGCGGTGCCCGGCTGCTGTCGTTCTGCTCGGGCGTATTCGTGCTGGCCGCCACGGGACTACTCGACGGCCGGCGCGCCACCACACACTGGCGCTACAGCGAGCGGCTCGCCCGCGCCTACCCCGACATCCGGGTGGTGCCGGATGTGCTCTACGTCGACGAGGGTAGCGTACTCACGGCGGCCGGGAGCGCCGCCGGCATCGACCTCAGCCTGCACCTGATCCGGCGCGACTGGGGAGCTGCCGCCGCCAACAGCGTGGCGCGGCGGCTGGTGGTGCCCTCGCACCGCGACGGCGGACAGGCGCAGTTCATCGAGGCGCCGGTGCCGGAGGCGAGGGAAGGGGGGCGCCTCGGCCAGGTGCTCGAGCGCATGCGCACCGGCCCCGCCGCCGATACAACCATCGCCAAGCTGGCACGCACCGCCGGCATGAGCCGGCGTACCTTCATGCGCCGCTTCAAGGCGAGCACCGGCACGACGCCGGGCGCTTGGCTGGCGAACGCGCGCATCGCGCGGGCGCGCGACCTCCTCAAGTATTCGGCGCACGACATCGAGGAGATCGCGACCGCCGCCGGCTTCGGCTCTGCCGCCACGCTGCGCCACCATTTCCGCAAGCACGTGAAGGTGAGCCCCTCCGTCTACCGCCGCCAATTCGGGATACCGCCAGCCGTCATCGACGGCAACGCCTGAGCGGACGCACGCCCGCTCGGCCTTCTGATCTACGTCAAACTGGCCACGGGCCTGAGGCCGCTAGCTGTCTGCGGTATGTCGCGTGCATCCGGCGGAGGCTGCCTCAGATGAAGACCATCCTTGTGCCCAGCGCGTGCCTGTCCGAGATCAGCCGCCATATCGTTCGCATAATATATATTATGGAAAAATACTACACCAAGATGGCTGAATAACAGCCTGTTAACGAACCGCGGGCACCGCTGCCGGGGCAAGCTCACTTCTCCGCCTTCTCGTAGTTGTCGGCTACGAGCCGGTCGAGCAGGCGCACGCCCCAGCCCGAAGCCCAGCTCGGGCTGATGTCGTTGCGGGACGAATCCATGGCCGTCCCCGCCACGTCGAGGTGGGCCCAGGGCGTGTCCTTGATGAAGCGCTGGATGAACTGCGCCGCGGTGATCGCACCGCCGTGTCGGCCGCCGATGTTCTTCATGTCGGCGGTCTTGCTGTCGATCAGCTTGTCGTAGGCCTTGCCGAGCGGCATGCGCCAGACCTTCTCGCCGGTCGCCTCGCCCGCGGCGAACAGCTCGCCGGCCAGCCGGTCGTCGTTGGAGAACAGGCCGGCGTATTCCTTGCCAAGCGCGACGATGATGGCACCCGTGAGCGTGGCGAGGTCGACGATGAAGCGCGGCTTGAAACGCTCCTGCGCGTACCACAGCACGTCGGCCAGCACGAGGCGGCCTTCCGCGTCCGTGTTGAGCACCTCGATGGTCTGGCCGGACATGGAGGTGACGATATCGCCCGGACGCTGCGCCTTGCCCGAGGGCATGTTCTCCACAAGACCGATGAGCCCCACCGCGTTGACGGCGGCCTTGCGCCCGGCCAGCGCCAGCATCAGGCCCGCAACGCAGGCGGCTCCGCCCATGTCGCCCTTCATGTCCTCCATGCCGGCGGCCGGCTTCATGGAGATGCCGCCGGTATCGAAGCAGACGCCCTTGCCGACGAAGCACAGCGTCTTGGCGCGCTTCGACTTGGCGCCATGCCACTGCATGACGACGACACGCGAGGGCCGCTCGCTGCCTTGTCCTACTCCGAGCAGGGCGCCCATCTTCAGCGCGGCGAGCTGGTCCTCGTCCAGCACCTCGACCTCGACGCCGGCGCGCGCGAGATCGCGCATGCGCTCGGCGAACTCGACCGGTCCCAGGATGTTGGCGGGCTCGTTGACGAGATCGCGGGCGAGGAACACGCCCTCGGCCAGGGCCTTGCGGGCCGCGAACGCCTTGGCGGCCGCGTCGGGCTTGGCACAGTGGATCGAAAGCCGGCGGAGGGAGTCGCGCGGCTCCTCCTCGGCGCCGTCCTCGGACTTGCGGGCGGTGCGGTACTTCTTGAAGTTGTAGCTCCGCAGCAGGGCCCCGAGCGCCAGGTCGGCCGCAAACACCTCCGCGCTCGCTTCTCCGAGATCGGCGGGCTCGGCGACGATGCTGGCCGCCTCGCCCTTGCGGGCGCTGATCTGGGCCAGCGCGTGGCCGCCCAGCAGCAGCCGGTCGAGCTCCTTCCCGGACCTGCCCGTTCCCAACACCAGCAGCCGCCCGGTGTCGACCCCGGTGGGGGCCAGGATCTCGATCGTTGTCTTGGCCTTGCCGGTGAAGTCGCCGGCGCGTGCGGCCTTCGACAGGCCGCCCTTCATGCGCTCGTCGAGGCCGCGCGCGGTCGGCGCCAGCGCCAGCTCCTGTCCCGCCAACAGCACGAGTGTGCCCGTGGGTGCTGCAGACAGCGGCGCGAATTGGATTTCGAGGGGTTCGGACATCGAGGGATTCCGGGGCTAGGGAACCTAGGTGGCGACGGCCGCTACCGCGCGGACGGCGGAAAGCTGCCAACGCAGCGGTTTTGGGAGTAGGCCACAATAATCGGTCGCAGGCGAAGCGCAAGCAAACTGCTCGTGCGCGGTTCAGCTTGAACTTGGAGTTTTGATAGCCGACACGAGCTGGTCCGGCGAGTAAATGTGGAGCGCTCCAGACACTTCCGGCACCGTGCACTCGACTACGACCCGCGTCTTGCCAGCCAACGTCTCGAACACGCTCACGACAACCCCGGGCCATCTGTAGCCAGACGCCTTTTGCACGTGGTCTCCGACCTTCCACACGCCAGCGCGCGCTCCTCTCGCTACGGGACTCGCATTGCCGACTGAACCCGATGGCCGCGCGATCAGGCTCGGCCCGCGTCCGATACCCTCAGATCACCTTCGCGGCGCGCAGGTCGGCGATCTCGGCTTGCGTGAAGCCGAACTCGCGCAGCACCTCCTCGGAGTGCTGGCCCCGCTCCGGCGGCGGCGCGGCGAGCCGGCTCGGCGTGCGGCCGAGCGTCACCGGCTGTCCGACCACGTGCAGGGTGCCGCGCTCATCGCCAGTCTCGATGTCCTGCACGATGCCGAGATGCGCGACCTGCGGATCGGCGAACACCTTGTCGATGGTGTTGATCATGCCGCACGGCACGCCGGCGGCATTCAGCCGGTCGATCCACTCGGCGCTGGTGCGGTCGGCGAGGTAGCTGTCGATCGCGGCATTGAGCGCGTCGCGGTTCTTGAGGCGCGCGGCCCCGGTCGCATACTGCGGATTGTCCTGCAGTGCCGGTGCGTCGATGGCCTTGCACAGGCGCTTCCACATCTCGCCGCCCGCCGTGGCGATGTTGATATGGCCGTCGCGTGTCTTGAAGACGCCGGTCGGGATGCTGGTCGGGTGGTTGTTGCCGGCCTGCTTGGGCACCTCGCCGGCGTTGATCCAGCGCGAGGCCTGGAAGTCGAGCATGAAGATCTGCGCCTGCAGCAGCGAGGTCGCGACTTCCTGACCCTTGCCGGACTGCTCGCGCTCCAGCAGCGCCACCATGATCCCGAGCGCGCAGAAGAGACCCGCCGAGAGATCGGCGATGGGAATGCCCACGCGCATCGGCCCGCGGCCCGCCTCGCCCGTGATCGACATCAGTCCACCCAGGCCCTGGGCGATCTGGTCGACGCCGGGGCGCTCGCGGTAGGGGCCGTCCTGGCCGAAGCCCGAGATGCTGGCGTAGACCAGCCGGGGATTGATCTTGCTGAGCGCCGGGTAGTCGATTCCGAGCCTGGTCTTCACGTCGGGGCGGAAGTTCTCCACCACCACGTCCGCCTTGGCGGCGAGGCGGCGAAAAGTTGCCGCTCCCTGTGGCGACTTGAGGTCGAGCGTGATGCCGCGCTTGTTGCGGTGGAGGTTCTGGAAATCGGGCCCATGCCGTGCGCCGCCGAGCCCTTCGGCGGCGTCGAGATGCTCGGGCAGCTCGACCTTGACGACATTCGCACCCCAGTCGGCCAACTGACGAACGGCCGTGGGGCCTGCGCGCACGCGCGTCAGGTCGAGGACGGTAAAGCGCGCCAGTGCGCTGGAGGCTTTCGGAATCGGCATGTGCTCACCCTTTTTTGGCGGCCCATGCTGCGCCAGCGCGGCGCGGATTGCAAAGAAATGTCTTCGATCTCTCCCCCGGGGATGCGTATCAGACCATCTCGGCCATGTAGTAGCGGTCGGCCAGGTGGCACCAGCCCATGCGCCATTCGATGGGACGTCCATCGAGGGCGAGCACCGTGCGGTCGAGGACCATCAGCGGCGAGCCGGCGGCGACCCCTAGCGTTCTGGGCGATGGCGGTCGATGCCCCGCTCAGGGATACCCGCTCCTCCGCCTTGCCGAGCAGGATGCCGTACTCCTGTGCCAGCACGATGATGCGCTCGGTGACGGATGCCTTCTTGTCCTCGAGCTCGGGGAACAGGGTAGCCGGCAGCGTCACGTCCTCGACTTGGAAGACCTGCCCCTTGTGCTGGAGAACGCGATGGATGCGGTAGACGCGATCCTCGGAGCGCAGCCGCAGCCGTGCGCACTCCGCATCGTTCGCCGGTCCCTCGGCGATCTCGGAAGATTTGACCTGTCCACACACGCGCTTGCCGTCGGGGCCGCGGATGTTGCTGAAGCGGGCTGCGAGCTCGTCGGAAGACTGGTCATTGACGAACGTTCCCCTGCCCTGGCGGCGCGTCAGAAGCCGCTCGGCCTCCATCAGATCGAGCGCCTTGCGCATGGTCCCGGCGCTGACGCCGAACTCGCGCGCGAGATCGCTTTCATTCGGGATGGCTGCGCTCGGCTTCCACTCTCCACCCGCGATGCGCTCAGCTAATGCGTCCCGCAACTGCAGGTAGAGAGGTCGATTGGAAAACCGACCTGAAGAAGAGATTATTCGATCGCTCAGCATGTTTGGCCTCCAGCCTCGCAAAGATCGCCGCTCTATCGGATATATGGCATCGTATAAATGCTAATATATCCCCCTCATCGCATGTCTTTCCTCAAGTATAAGTGTGCTTTGTCCTCCAGTTACCGCTCGCTGAATTCTTGGTGATTGTAGTACATATTACCGTATTATTCGAGCATTAGATGGAAATTCTCCCAAAAAGCCCCGTCTAGGTGGATAATCAGTCAAGCCCTGCTCTCGGGTAGAGACATTACGGCACGGGAGAGAAATGGAAATCCCCGCCCGAACACGATTTCGGGAGCAGGTCTTGTCGCGCGCGCAATCGCGGCTCAGCCGCACCTCTGCACGATGCCCGGATCTGTGATAGCCAAGCCGTCGCTTCCATCCCACCATCCGAGAAGCGACACATGGCAAACGACATCGATCTGAAAGACCGCATTGCGGTCGTCACCGGCGGCGCACAGGGCTTCGGCAAGGCCATCACCGAGCGGTTCATCAAGTCGGGTGCCAGGGTCGCGATCTGGGACCAGGACACCACGCTTGCGCAAAAGACCGCGCAGGCGCTCGGCGCAGGCGTGACCGCTATTGCCTGCGACGTGCCGATCCGGTCTCGGTCGCCAAGGCGCGCGACGCCACCACGAAGGCGCTCGGGCGCATCGACATCCTCGATCAACAATGCCGGCATCGCCGGTGCCAACGCCACGGTCTGGGAAACCGACGTCGAGGAGTGGCGCAAGGTGATGCGCATCAATCTCGACGGCCCCTTCATCTGCTCGCGCGCCGTGGTGCCGGTCATGATCGCGCAGAACTACGGGCGCATCGTCAACATCGCCTCCATCGCCGGCAAGGAAGGCAACCCCAACGCCGCGCACTACTCGGCCTCCAAGGCCGGGGTGATCGCGCTGACGAAGTCGCTCGGCAAGGAGCTGGCGGGCTACGACATCGCCGTCAATGCCGTGACGCCTGCCGCCGCCAAGACCGCGATCTTCGACCAGATCACCCAGGCGCACATCGACTTCATGCTGTCCAAGATCCCGCGCAATCGCTTCGTCACCGTGGACGAGGTCGCGTCGCTCGTTGCCTGGATCGCGTCGGCCGAGAACTCCTTCACGACCGGCGCCGTGTTCGACATCTCCGGCGGCCGGGCCACGTACTGATCGCGCGGAGGTGAGGTTGGGTCAAGCGAAGCGCTGACCCAACCGTCGATCCATCGGAGTTGCATCGCTGACGCTCGACCCAACCTACGCTATTGAGCCCACCCATGCCCTACTCCGACTACCGCCCCGACCTGATGGGCACAGCGACCTTGACGCCGTCGGGCAGCTTCGAGGCGGGTTCGCTGCAGAGCTTCACGTTGGTCTATACGGCGGGCGCCTTCGGCATCGACGACACCGGCTCGATCAAGATCGGCTTCCGCTTCGCCACCGATTTCGGCCCCGTCCAGTTCACCGATCCGAAGGGCCAGGGCTACACCACGGCCGAGGCGTCGAACGGCGCCACGCTCGAGGCCAAATGGGAGTTCAAGCGCAACATCCGTCCCTGGAGCCGCTCGCTCTACATCGGCGTGGTCAAGGACTTCCTCGCTCCCGGCGACACCATCACCGTCCGCTTCGGCGACCGCCGCCTCGGCTCCCCCGGCATCCGCCTGCAGACCTACTGCGAGAGCCGAGTTCGAGTTCCGCGTGTTCGCCGACCCGATCGCCACCTACGACTATGTGGCGCTGCCGGAGAGCCCGAGGATTGCCGTTCGGCCGGGGCCCGGCGTGCGCTGGCGCGCGGTGCTGCCGACGCTCGTGCGCGCCGGCGAGCCGTTCCGCCTCTCGATCAAGGCCGACGACAAGTGGGGCAATCCCTCCGACGCCGTCGACCGCACGCTGCGGCTCGAGACCGATCGCCCCGATCGCCGGATTGCCAGCGAGCGTACGCCTGTCGCCGGGCAGCTTCGCGGCTGTCCTCGACGGACTTCGAGTTGCCGAGACAGCCGATCTCGCCATCCGCGTCCTCGATGAGAACGGCCGGGAGCTGTGCCGGACCAATCCCCTGCGCGTAGTCCCCCCGGACACTGCCCTCGTGCACTACTGGGGTGACACACACGGACAGTCCAACGAGACGCTCGGCACCAACACGGCGCGCGAATACTTCCAGTTCGGCCGCGACAAGGCCTTCCTCGACGTCATGGGGCACCAGGGCAACGACTTCCAGATCACCGGCGCGTTCTGGCGCGAGCTCAACGCGCTCACCCGCGAGTTCGACGTGCCCGGCCGGTTCGTGTGCATCCCCGGCTACGAGTGGTCGGCCAATACCGCCGTCGGCGGCGACCGAAACGTGCATTACCGGCGCGAGGGCGAGACCATCCACCGCTCCTCCCACGCCCAGATCGCCGACGCGGCGGACATGGCCGACGAGAAAACGGATGCCCACGACGCACGCGCGCTGTTCGCCAGGCTCGCCGGCAAGGACTGCGTGGTGGTCGCCCACGTCGGGGGCCGTTACGCCGACATCAAGTACGCACACGACCCCATGGAGGCCGCAGTCGAGGTGCACTCGGCGTGGGGCACGTTCGAGTGGATCGTGCGCGACGCCTTCGAGAAGAACTACCGCGTCGGCATCGTCGCCAATTCCGACGGGCACAAGGGCCGGCCGGGCGCCTGCTATCCCGGGCGCCTCGTTCTTCGGCAGCTACGGCGGGCTCACCTGCTTCCTGGCCGAGCGGCTCGACCGCGACGCGATCTTCGAATGCATGCGCCGCCGCCGCCACTACGCCACGACAGGCAATCGCGCGCTTCTCTCCGTGACGGCCGAGCTGGCAGGCGACGCCGAGGTCTTCACGCGCGATCCGGCAGCCGGCCCTTCACCCTCCGAGCGCGCACGCCGGCTGATCATGGGCGACATCGCCCGCACTGATGAGGGCGAGGTCGATCTCGTCATCGAGGTGGTCGGCTCCGCGCCGATCGAGCGGCTCGACATCCACGACGGCCTCGACCTGCTCGAGACCGTGCGGCCCTACGGGGCCTCCGATCTCGGCGCCCGCGTGCGCCTCGTCTACGAGGGCGCCGAATACCGCGGCCGCGCGCGCACCACCACCTGGGACGGCTCGCTCGCCATCGACCGGCAACCGCATCCTGCGCAGCGCGGTGATCAACAACTGGAACCTCGACCGCGGCATCCAGAGCCAGGATGCGACGTCGCTCGCGTGGAAGGCCGTCACGACCGGCACCTATGGCGCCATCGACCTGTGGCTCGAGACGGCCGGCGCCGGGAAACTCGCCTTCAAGACGGCGCCCGTATCGGGCGAGGCGGCAATTGCCGAGCTGGGCGTCGAGCCGCGCCTGTTCCCTGCCGGCGGCCTCGAGCGCGCCATCAAGTTGCAGCGACTGCCCGAGGTCATGACCGAGCACCGGATGACGCTACGGCGCCGGATCAAGCTGCGGGCCTCCGGCGACACCCGGCTCTACGTCCGCGTGCAGCAGGAGGACGGCCACCGCATGTGGTCGAGCCCGATCTACCTCTTCCGCTGATCCATCCACACCGGCGGTGCGGCTGCAACGATCTCCACAGTGTTGCCCGGGGATTCGAATAACGCTGTCTCGGGGGAGGAACCCGAAGAGCTTATCCATGCGCGCCCGTCCGCTGGCTGCAACCATTGCGCTCGCGTTGTCGCTGACCGTACCGTGGCTCACCGCCCAGGCGGCGGGGAGCCGCGTTGCGCTGGTCGTCGGCATGAGCGGCTATCGTCACGCCCCCTTGCTGAAGAACCCCGCCAACGATGCCAGGGACATGAGCACGGCCCTGCAGGAGCTGGGGTTCGAGGTCGTGCTCAGCGCCGACGTCGACAAGCTCGCATTCGACGCGGCGATCCGCAGCTTCTCCAAGCGCATCGCCGATGCCGAGGTGGGGCTGGTCTTCTTCTCCGGGCATGGCGTGCAGGTCGCCGGACAGAACTACCTCGTGCCCGTCGACGCCAGGCTCGAGAGCATGCGCGACCTCGAGTTCGAGACCGTGCGTCTCGAGTTCATCCTCGGCCAGATGGAGAACGGACGCGACGGCAGGGTCAGCATCGTCATGCTCGATGCCTGCCGCGACAATCCTTTCGCCCGCAATCTCGCGCGTTCCATGGGAGTTCGCTCCGACGCGTTCCCGCGCGGCCTTGCGCCTTTGCTATCGGGCGGCGGCACGTTCGTCGCCTTCTCCACGGCTCCAGGCAGGGTGGCCTACGACGGCGAGGGGCGCAATTCGCCGTTCGCGGCGGCGCTGCTGCGCAATATCCGCGCGCCCGCCAAGGGCATCAACGCCCTCATGATCGATGTGCGCAAGGACGTGATGGCGGCGACACGCAACGCCCAGGTGCCGTGGGACCACTCCGCGCTGACCGAGGACTTCCAGTTCCGCCCCGTCGGCGGGCTCGCGACCGGGTCGATCCCCTCGGCGGCCGAGGACGTGCGCCGCGAGGAGCGCACACGTCGTCTCGACGAGGAGCTCGGCCGCCGCCCACCCGGTGGCCGCTGAGCCTGCTTTGCTGGTAGTGATCGCGCGCATGCCGGGTTTTCTCGGCAGAGCTTGCACATCGGGATGTGATGGCGGATGCTTCGCCATCGCGCGTGGCACGAGACCCAACAATGCTGAAACTCTACTTCTCACCATCGAGCAGCTCGCTCGCCACACACATCGCGCTGCTCGAATGCGGCGCCACCTTTGAGCTCGCACCCCGGCTGCTCTCGAAGCAGGAGACGCGCACGCCCGACTACCTGGCGATCAATCCCGATGGCAAAGTGCCAGCGCTTGTCATCGACGGCGGCCATGTGCTGACCGAGGTGGCAGCGACGCTCTATTACATCGCACGCAAGCACCCAGCCGCCGGCCTTTGGCCCGAGGGTAATCTCGACGCAGAAGCGGAGGTGATCTCCTGGATGTCCTTCGTGGCATCCACCATGCACGGGGCGCGTGCGAGGGGGCCCGAGCACGTCGCCAACGCCTTTGCGGTGGCGAACCACAGGCTGGGTGATCGGCAGTGGGCGATCGGACGCTTCTCGATTGCAGATATCCATTTGTTTCGCGTTTATTGGCGCTTCCGGCCCGGCACCAATGCTGCTCCGGGCACCTATCCCGCGCTGGAGGCACATCACGACAGGATGCTAGCTCGGCCCGCCGTGCAGAAGGCGCTCGCCGTCGAGAAGACCTACGAGTAGCGGCGTTGCGGAGCGGGCACAGGGAGCGCGACGCCCATGCATCTCGCCGGCAAGACCTACGACGAGGTCTACAGCACGTTCCGGTGGGAGGTACCGCCACGTTTCAACATCGGCCGCGCGATCTGCGACGTCCATGCCGAGCGCACTCCTGATGCGCCCGCCCTGCTGTACGAGCAGCCGGATGGCACCTTGCGCACCTGGAGCTTCGGCGAGATTTCAGCAAGCGCCGCGCGCTGCGCCAACGTGCTGGCGCATCTGGGCGTCGGGCGCGGCACCATCGTCGGCATCCACCTGCCGCAATGCGCCGAAGTGCTGATCGCGCATGTCGCCATCCAGAAGCTCGGCGCCATCGCCCTGCCGATGTTCACGCTGTTCGGACCGGATGCGATCGGCTATCGCCTGGGCGACAGCGCCGCGCGGGTCCTCATCACCACGCCGGAGTCCTTCGAGCGCAACGCGGAGGCGATCCGCGACGCCGAGAGCGTGAAGCACGTCTTGACGGTCGGCGATGGTCCGCAAGCCGGCTCGCGCGATTTCTGGAGCCTGCTGCAGCGCGCGGCCCCTACCTCGCCGACCGCCGACACGGGCGCCGACGATCCGGCACTGCTCATGTACACCTCCGGCACGACGGGCAACCCCAAGGGCGCCCTGCACGCCCAGCGCGTCCTCCTCGGCCACCTGCCCGGCGTGATGGTGCCGCACCAATTCTTTCCGCAGCCCGGCGACCGGTTCTGGACGCCCGCCGACTGGGCATGGGCCGGCGGACTGTTCGACGTGCTGTTTCCCTCGCTCTATCACGGCGTGCCGGTGGTCGGCTCGGCGCGCCCTAAATTCGACCCTGACTGGGCCTTCGCCTTCATGGCGAGGCACGGCATCCGCAATACCTTCATGCCGCCGACGGCGCTCAGGCTGATGCGCCAGGTCGCGAACCCGCGGGCACACCACGCCTACCAGCTGCGCTCGATCGCGCACCGGCGGCGAGAGGCTGGGCGAGGACATGATGGCCTGGGGCCGCGAGACCTTCGGCTTCGACTTGAGCGAGTTCTACGGCCAGACCGAGGTCAACCTGGTGGTCGGCAACTGCGCGAGCCTGTTCCCAGTCAAGGCCGGCTCGATGGGTCGCGCCATCCCCGGCCACGCGGTCGAGGTGGTGGATGACCGCGGCAGCGTGCTGCCCGCCCGGCACGCCCGGCATCGTCGCCGTGCGCCGCCCCGACCCCGTGATGTTCCTGCAGTACTGGAAGCAGCCGGAGGCGACAGCCGACAAGTTTCGCGGCGACTGGTGCCTGCTGGGCGATGTCGCCGTCAAGGACGAGGAAGGCCACTTCTGGTTCCAGGGCCGCGACGACGACATCATCAGCTCGGCCGGCTACCGCATAGGCCCCGGCGAGGTGGAGGAGTGCCTGGCCAAGCATCCAGCCGTCGCGCTGGCCGGCGTGATCGGGGCGCCCGATCCGATCCGGGGCGAGGTGGTCGCGGCCTTCATCGTGCTGGCGCAAGGATCGGGAGCCGACGCCCGCGCTGGCCGCGGAGATCCAGATGTTCGTGAAGGAGCGCCTGGCCGCCCACGAATACCCGCGCAAGATCCGCTTCATCGACGCCATGCCCATGACGGTGACCGGCAAGATCCGCCGCACCGACCTGCGCAAGCTCGATGCGGACGGCCGGGACTGACCGGCGTCACTCCGCGATGGCGGCGTAGATCATGTTCCGCAGCAGGGTGCGGTACTGCACGCGCTTGCTGGGCGACTGCATCATGTACACGACGTACATCTTCTCCTTGGGATCGACCCAGAAGTAGGTGCCGCCCGCGCCGCCCCAGTAGTAGTCGCCGGTCGAGCCGGCATAGGGTGCCAGGCCGCTGTCGGTGCGAACGCCGAAGCCCAGTCCGAACTTGTAGCCCGGCCCGAGCAGGTCATAGGGGCCGCGGCGGACGACGTCGCCCATGTGGTCGGAGGCCATGTAGGCGATGGTCCTGGGGCCCAGATAACTCTTCCCGTCGAGCGAGCCGCCGTTGAGCAGCATCTGCAGGAAGCGGGCGTAGTCCGTGGCGGTGCCCACCATTCCCTGTCCGCCGAGCTCGTGCTTGTTGAGCGACGCGCGGATCGCTGAAATCGATGCCGGGCCCGATTGCGCGATCGTTTGGGAAGGGCTCGGCGATGCGCGCCTGCTTCGCCTTGTCGGTCACATAGAACGCCGTGTCGGTCATGCCGAGAGGATCGAGGATGTTCTCCTTCTCGAACTGATAGCAGCGACTTGCCCGATGCAACCTCCACTACCCGGCCCAGAATATCGGTGGCGTGGCTGTACTCCCAGGTCGTGCCCGGCTGGAACATCAGCGGCAGCTTGCCCACCCGTTCGGCAAATTGCGCGGTGTCGAACTCGCCATCGTAGATATTGGCCGCGAGGTAGGCCTTCTTGACCAGGCCGTCGCCGAAGAAGCCGTATGTGAGGCCGGAGCTGTGGCGCATCAGGTCCTGCACGGTGATGGCGCGCTTGGGCGCAACCAGCTCCAGGGTCGACTTGCCGTCGGGGGCGGCCTTCTCCTCGCCGACCTTCACGTCCTTGAAGGCGGGGATGTACTTGGCCACCGGATCGCTCAACGCCAGCTTGCCCTGCTCGAACAGCATCATGGCAGCGACCGTCGTGATGGGCTTCGACATCGAGTAGATGCGGAAGATGCCGTCCTTGGTCATCGGCGTCTTCTTCTCGGGGTCGAGGGTGCCCATGGCCTCGAAGTAAGCGATCTTGCCGTTGCGCGAGATGAGCAGGACGGCGCCCGGGATCGTGCCGGCGGCGACGTCGGCCTTGAGCGTATCGGTGATGCGCTGCAGGCGGCTGGAGGAGAGGCCCACGCTCTCCGGCGCAGTAGTGGGCAGCGGGTCGGCCAGGGCCGCCATGGAGACGACGAGACCGAGCAGGAAAGCGGATAGTCCCAGCCGGATTGTCATGGTGCGTTTCCCCTTGGGTAGTCTTATCGGTTGGCGACAGCCTGCCACGGGTCTTGCCGCGCACAAAGGCTATTCGCTGCCCTCCTCACCCCGCGAGGTCGGTTGACGCGGGTGCACGTAGTCCTTGAAGTCGGCGAAGCTCTTCCAGGCGGGCTCAACGGGTTCCTGACCGCGCTGCGGTGCGAACTTGGACGGCTCGACCAGCTGCAACTTCGGGATGTAGCGCGGACAGTTCGGGAAAATGGCGCGCACGCTTACGCGCACGATCAGCTGCGCCCCGATTGTACGCGCCAGCAGAGGATCGTCACGGGAGATGCGCGCCTCACCGTTCACACGCAGGCGGCGGGGCTTCTCGTGCAAGTCGATGAACAACAGTCCGATGTTGCCGTTGACGAGCATGTTGCCCAGGCTCTTGAACATGCCGTTGCCGTCATAGTCCGGAAATGCCAGCTCGTCTGACGCGGTGACCTGTACGAAACCGGGCGCGCCGCCCTTGAAGGAGCAGTCCGGGCGCCCGTCTGCGTCGGCGGTCGCAACGAAGAAATAGATCGCGCTCTCGATGAAGGCCTTGTCGTCGGCCGTGAAGGCGCGGCGTGTCAACTTCTCCTCCAGTCGGTCGGAGATGCGCCGGCTGTCGAAGGCATCCTGCAGCTGGCGGTTTCCATCGTGGTACATGATGCTGTCCGACATGGCTGTCTCCTTGCCAACGGCCCGCGCCGAAGGGCCCAGGCTTGCCCGAGTGGCCAAATTTAAGGGAACGCGGTTACCTTATGGGCGCTGGACTTGCCCAGCCTCGCCTTTGTGGGTTAGCAAATAGCTGGTATACCACTTGGCGCGGGAACTGGGGCTCGGGCCAGTAGAAGTCCGGCGTCTCTCGCCAGGGAGGAATACGTTGAACAACGAGGTCGTCTCGACCCTCGGCAATAGGGCGTTTGCACAGCCGGCGACAGCGGATGTCGCTGCCCGCGGCGCACGCCCCCTGATCGAGATCCAAGACCTCAACGTGCAGTTCGTGACCTCCCATGGCACGGTGCGCGCCGTCGAGAACCTGACCTATTCGGTCTCCCCCGGCGAGATGGTGGCGATCGTCGGAGAATCGGGCTCCGGCAAGTCGGTATCGGCACTCGCCGTCATGCGGCTGCTGCCGCCGGGAACGGCGCGCACACAGGGGTCTGTGCGCTTCGACGGCCGCGAGTTGCTGCACCTGTCCGAGGAGGAGATGCGGCGCATCCGCGGCCGGGAGATCGCCATGATCTTCCAGGAGCCGATGACCTCGCTCAATCCGGTCCTGAAGATCGGGCTCCAGATCACCGAGCCGCTCACCATCCACCTCGGAATGGACGACGCCGCGGCACGCGCCCGGGCGATCGAGCTGCTGACGCTGGTCGGCATCACCGACCCCGAGAGCCGCCTCAACCAGTACCCTCACCAGCTGTCGGGCGGCATGCGCCAGCGGGTGATGATCGCCATCGGGCTTTCCTGCAATCCCAAGCTGCTGATCGCCGACGAGCCCACCACCGCGCTCGACGTCACCATCCAGGCCCAGATCCTGGAGCTCATGAAGGACCTGTCGCGGCGCCTCGGGGTCGCCGTGGTCATCATCACCCACAACCTCGGCATCGTCGCCCGCTACGCCGACCGCGTGAACGTGATGTATGCCGCGCGCCTGGTGGAGAGCGGGACGGCCGAGCGCGTGTTCTCGAGGCCCCTGCACCCCTATGCGCGCGGACTGCTCGGCGCCGTGCCGCGGCTCGATCGCGGTCGTGCCGCCAAGCTCGCCACCATCGACGGGGCCCCGCCGAACCTGCTCAATCCGCCCTCCGGCTGCCGCTTCCGCCCGCGCTGCCGCTTCGCCATCGAGAAATGCCTCATCGACCCCCAACTCGAAGTGGGCGAGCCGGGGCACTTGGCGGCGTGCCATCGCGTCGCGGAGATCGAGACGCTCGATCCCCCGATCGCGCGCGCGGCGGGCACGACCAAGGCGGGCGTCGAGGGGCCTGACGACGCCTCACGCATCCTCGACATCAGGCACGCCAAGAAATACTTCCCCGTGCGGATGGGCTTCCTGCGCGCGTCCAAGCAGGTGCGGGCCGTCGACGACGTCACCATCGACATCAGGGCCGGCGAGACGCTCGGGCTGGTCGGCGAGTCCGGTTGCGGAAAATCGACCCTTGGCCGTCTCGTGCTGCGCCTCGACGACCCGACCGGCGGCGAGATCCGTTTCGAGGATGTCGACTTGGCGAGCGCCGATCGCGAGGCGATGATCGCGGTGCGCAAGAAGATGCAGGTGATCTTCCAGGATCCCTACTCCTCGCTCAATCCGCGCATGACGGTCGGCCAGATCATCGCCGAGCCGATCCACGTGCATCGCATCCTGCCGAAGGCGCAGATCTCCGAGCGCGTGGCGGAGCTGCTGCAGGTGGTGGGGCTGTTCCCCTACATGGCGCTGCGCTATCCCCACGAGCTGTCGGGCGGCCAGCGCCAGCGCGTGGGAATTGCCAGGGCGCTGGCCGTCAATCCTCGCGTCATCGTCTGCGACGAGGCGGTCTCGGCGCTCGACGTGTCGATCCAGGGCCAGGTCATCAACCTGCTCGAGGACCTGCAGCAGAAGCTCGGCCTCACCTACCTGTTCATCGCCCACGACCTCGCCGTGGTCCGGCACATCTCGAGCAAGGTCGCCGTGATGTATCTCGGCCGCATCGTCGAGTACGCGCCGGCCGACGAGCTGTTCGCCAACCCCAAGCACCCCTATACGCGCGCGCTGCTTGCCGCCGCCCCGGTGCCCGACCCCATCATCGAGCGCACGCGGCCGCGCACCATCATCAAGGGCGAGTTGCCGAGCCCGCTCAACCCGCCCAAGGGTTGCGTGTTCCACCCGCGCTGCCCCCTGGCGACGGAGGAATGCCGCAAGGCCGTGCCCGCCGAGCGGGAGCTTGCGCCGGGGCATTCGGTTGCCTGCATCCACGCGTGACAAACCCAGCGTTCACGTCTGCGAAATACACTGAAGAACAGAAGACGACCGAGGAAAGCCCGAGGCAAAGGAGCGCGATGATGCGGCGGACTGTACTTCAGGCCTTGGCTGCGGGCGCCGTGGCGGTATTCGCCACCACCGGCGTTGCCCAAGCGCAAACGCCCAAGCGCGGCGGCACCCTCAACTTCAGCGTCGTCGCCGAGCCGCCGAACTACGACTGCCACGGCAGCACGACGTTCGCGCTGATTCACCCGATCGCGCCCCACTATTCCCTGCTGGTGAAGTTCGACGGCAAGGACTACCCGAAGGTCGTGCCCGACCTGGCGCAGAGCTGGACCGTCGCGCCCGACGGCATGACCTACACCTTCAAGCTGCGCGGCGGGGTCAAGTTCCACGACGGCTCGCCGCTCACCTCCGAGGACATCAAGGCCAGCTACGAGCGCATCATCAATCCGCCGACCGGCGTGGTGTCGATCCGCAAGGCCTACTACTCCGATCTCGCCGTGGAAGCGCCCGACCCGACGACGGTGGTGTTCAAGCTGAAGAACCCGATGGCCGGCGTGCTGGAGGCGCTCGCCTCGCCCTTCAACTGCATCTACAGCGCCGCCAAGCTGAAGCAGAACCCGCGCTATCCCGAGACCGAGATCATGGGCTCGGGCGCCTTCACGCTGGTCAGCCATGTGCGCGGCACCAGCTGGGAGGGCAAGCGGTTCGACGGCTACTTCGACAAGGGCAAGCCCTATCTCGACGGCTACAAGGCCTTCTTCGTGAAGTCGAACGCGGTGGTTCCCGGCATCATCGGCGGCCAGTTCGACGCCGAGTTCCGCGGCCGCAACCCTTCCGAGAAGACCCAGCTGCTCGACAAGATGAAGGACAACCTGGTGGTGTTCGAGGGCCCCTGGGTCAACAACCTGCTGGTCGTCTTCAACACCACGCGCAAGCCCTTCGACGACGTGCGCGTGCGACAGGCGCTGAGCCTGGCAATCGACCGCTGGGGCGGCTCGGACGCGCTTTCGCGCATCTCGGTCCTGAAGTACGTCGGCGGCGTCATGCGCCCCGGCTACTCCATGGCGTTGCCCGAGGAGGAGCTCGTCAAGCTGCCGGGCTTCAGCAAGGACATCGCCAAGTCGCGCGAGGAGGCCAAGAAGCTGCTCGACGAGGCCGGCGTGAAGGACCTCAAGTTCAAGCTGCTCAACCGCAACATCGCCGAGCCCTACACGCCCGGCGCGGTCTACTCGATCGATCAGTGGCGGCGGATCGGCGTGGTCGCCGAGCATGAGCAGCTCGAGACCAAGCTCTACCAGGACCGCGTGGCGGCGGGCGACTTCGACGTCGCCATCGAGTTCCAGGCCGACTTCATGGACGATCCGACAGCGCAGTTCTCCAAGCTCCTGACCAAGAAGGCCTCGCCCAGCGGCTACTCCGGCCACACCGACACCAAGATCGACGACATGTACGAGAAACAGCGGCGCACCATCGATGTCGCCGAGCGCACCAAGATCGTGCGCGACATGGATCGCTACGCGCTGACCCAGGCCTACAGCGTGCCGCTGCTGTGGTGGCAGCGCATCATCGTCAACCACAAGAAGATCCAGGGCTGGTACATGACGCCCAGCCACTATCTCTGGCAGGACCTGACGACGGTCTGGCTCGATCAGTAGCTCGCAACGGAGCGCCGGCGGCTCCTGTCGCCGCCGGTGCCCAGCTCAGGTTGTACGGACCCATGGTTTGGTATGTGATCCGCCGCCTCCTCCTGGTGATCCCGACGCTGGTCGGAGTCGCCATCGCCGTGTTCTTCCTCATCCGGGTCATGCCCGGCGACGTCGTCGTGGTGAAGCTGCGGGCGGACGGCGCCGCCGTCTCCGAGGAGACGATCCAGGCCGAGCGCAAGCGGCTCGGCCTCGACCAGCCGCTCTACGTCCAGTTCCTGGACTACATGGCCGGGTTGCCGCGTCTCGACCTCGGCAAGTCGCTGTGGACGGGCGAGGCCGTCACCAAGGAAATCGCGCTGAGGATGCCGGTCTCCTTCCAGATCGCCATCATGGCGGGCCTGATCGCGGTCCTGATCGCCATACCGCTCGGCACCATATCGGCGCTCTACCGCGACACCTGGATCGACCACACGGTGCGGGTGGTCGCCGTCTCGGGGCTGGCCATCCCCTCGTTCTGGCTGGGAATGCTGATCATCCTGGCGCTGCTGTCGCTGTTCAACTGGCTGCCCAAGATCGGCTATGTGCCGTTCTGGCAGGACCCCGTCACCAATCTGGCGGTGACCATCTGGCCCGCCGTCTCGGTTGGCTATCGTTATGCCGCGGTGGCCACGCGCATGATGCGCTCGTCCCTGCTCGAGGTGATGCGCGAGGACTACATCCGCACCGCTCGCGCCAAGGGTGTGTGGACGAACCTCATCATGCGCCGGCACGCCTTGCGCAATGCGCTGTTGCCTGTCGTGACGGTCATCGGGCTCGAGTTCGCCTTCCTGATCGGCGGCCTGGTCGTCACCGAGCAGGTCTTCAACATCAACGGCATCGGCAAGCTGTTCGTGGACGCCACCGCCCGCGGCGACTTCAATCTGATCCAGGGCCTGGTGCTGCTGATCGCCACCATCTTCGTGCTCGTCAACCTGCTCGTGGACCTGCTGTACGGCTGGCTCGATCCACGCATCCGCCTGACCTGAGGGCCACAGCCATGGCAACCGTCGCGACCTCCCCTACCGCCGTCGACACGCTTCCCAAGCGGCCGAACGCGCTTTGGACGTTCACCAAGTCCCAGCCGCTCGGCCTGATGGGCTTCCTGATCATCCTGGTCTACGTGATTTGCGCCTTCGGGGCGGCCTGGATCTCGCCCTACGATCCCGAGGCCATCGATTTCGCGGCCATGCTATCGCGCCCCGGCGCCGAGCACTGGTTCGGCACCGATCAGTACGGCCGCGACGTGTTCTCGCGCATCGTCTACGGCTCGCGCACGGCGCTCGCGGTCGGCATCCTCTCGGCCGTCGCCGGCTGCACGCTGGGGGCGCTGGTGGGCGCGACCTCCGGCTACTTCGGCGGCCGCATCGACAACGCCATCCAGCGCGTGGTCGACATCATGCTGTCGTTCCCCATCATCGTGCTGGCCATGGTGGTGGTGGCGGTGCTGGGCAAGCGCACCCTGTTCGGCATCGACTTCAATCTGATCGCCGCCATCACGCTGCCGATCGTGCCCAGGATGGCCCGGGTGGCGCGTGCCTCCACGCTGTCGCTGGTGGCCATGCCGTTCATCGATGCGGCGCGCGCGGCGGGGTTCTCGCACAAGCGCATCATCATGCGCCACATCCTGCCCAACATCGTCGCGCCCTACCTGATCATGGTGTCGGCCTCCATGGCGCAGGCGATCCTGCTGGAGGCGAGCCTGTCGTTCCTCGGCCTTGGCGTGACCGAGCCGACGCCCGCCTGGGGTCTGATGCTGTCGGGCACCAGCGCCGACTTCTACCAGACGGCACCGTGGATGATCGTATTCCCGGGCGTCGCCATCACGCTCGCCGTGTTCGCCTTCAACCTGTTCGGCGACAGCCTGCGCGACTGGCTCGATCCGAAACTGAAGAGCTGACCCTTCGGCACCTCGCGGCGCCCACCCTTTCGCCTCTCCCCCGGGGGAGAGGACGCGAGGTTACGCCACAGCACTCGCCATCACTTCGTCGTCGTTGCGGCAGCGGCTTCCTTGAGGACTGGCGTTATGCGGGCCATCTCGCTCTCGACCAGCTTGTACATGGCCGCCGGGCCACGCTCAGTGCCTTGCGGGGCTGTGCTGCCGAGCTCCACGTAGCGCTGCTTCGTGGTGGGATCGTCGAGCGCCTTGCCCAGCGCGTCGGCGAGCTTGTCGACGACCTCCTTCGGTGTGCCCTTGGGCGCCACCATCGCGTTCCACGCGCTGAAGATGAAATCGACGCCGGCTTCCTTGGTGGTGGGCACGTCGGGCAGGCTTTCCAATCGCACAGGCGCCGCGATCGCATAGACCTTGATCGTTCCACCCTTGATCTGCGGGATGACGTTGAGCGACTGGTCCACCATGTAGTCGATCTGCCCGCCGACGAGGTCGTTGAGCGCGGGATTGGTGCCGCGATAGGCCACCAGCGCCGGCTTGAAGCCGAACTGCGCGTTGAAAAGCGTGCCGGACACGTGCGAGATCGACCCCACGCCGGCGTGTCCGTAGCTGAGCTTGGTGCTGTTGGCCTTGAGGTAGTCGAGGAACTCCTTGAGATTGGTGGAGGCGGTATCCTTCTTGGCGACGATCGCTTGCGGCGTGAAGTTGCACAGGCCGATCTGCTCGAAGCTGGTCAACGGGTCGTACTTGAGGTTGGGATAGAGCGCAGGGGCGGCAGTCTGCGTGCCCATGTTGCCGACCGCGATCGTGTAGCCGTCGGGCGCGGACTGGGCGACGCGGGTCATGCCCGTGGTGCCGCCGGCGCCGCCGACGTTCTCGATCACCAGCTGCTGGCCCAGCGTACGCGTCATGTGCTCGCCGATGATGCGGGCCACGACGTCGGTCGGCCCGCCCGCGGCGAACGGCACGATCACAGTGATGGGCTTGTTGGGATAGGACGTCTGGGCCACGGCACTCTGTGCCAGTCCGGCCACAAGCACGCCCAGCATTGCAACGAACACTTTGCTGCGCATCACGTATTTCCTTTGCTCGTCCTTGTTGGGCTGCGTGACCTCCCAGTCACCCCAACCGCACGCTAGCACTGGTATGCCACCGGCGTCACGGGTGCGAGGCGTCATCTGCAGGCGCAGTCTCTCCCAAGGCCGGCCGAGGGGCACAGATTATCTTGTGGATAACCCTGCCTTGGACATTGACTGCCGCGCGGCGGGATTCACGAGCTACTTGCGTTCGCTCACCATAGCCGCCGGCGATCGGGAGCGGGCGTTGCGTCAGGGAGTTGACGATGCGCGTTGCCAGGGAAAGTGAGTTGGAGCTCAAGCTCGAGCTCACCCACGCGGAGCTGCAGCGCGTGCGCGCCCATCCCGTGCTCGGTAGCCTGTCGATCGGCGAGCCAGAGACGCGCACGCTGCGCTCGATCTACTTCGACACGCCCGACTACCGCCTGAAGGCGCTGGGCATCTCCTTCCGCCTGCGATCGGAAGGCGACGGCTGGCTGCAGACGATCGAAACCGAAGCGGACGGCGGCAGCGGGACATCGCGAGGCCGGCATGGCCGAGGGCAAGGTCGAGCGGCCGGAACCTGACCTGCAGGCCATCGGCGACCGCCGCATCCGCCGCAGGATCGAGAAGGCGGTGTCGCGGTCGATCCTGGAGCCGGTGTTCGAGACCGTCGTCCAGCGCACCACCCGCCATCTGCATTCCGCCGAAGGCGAGTTGGAGCTGGCTCTCGACGAAGGCGTCGTGCGTGCCGGCCGCACGGAGACGAATTTGTGCGAAGCCGAGCTGGAGCTCACGTCGGGCAGCCCCGAGTGCCTGCTGCAGACGGCCGCCCGGTTGTTTGCCGCCGCGCCTGTCCGGCTGGCCACGGGCGGCGAGGCAGAGCGCGGCTACCGACTGGCGCTCGGCAAGTCCAGCGCCCACGTCGCCCCGCAGCGCGCCGAGCTGCCGCGACTCACCAGCGACACCACTTGCGCGCAAGCCTTCGCCCTCATCATGCGGTCGGCCGCCGAACAGATCGCCGCCAATCGCTCAGCTGTGCTGGAGACGGAAGACCCTGATGCCGCCCACCAGCTGCGCATCGGCCTGCGGCGCCTGCGCAGCGCGCTGCTTGCCTTTCGCCCCTTGAGCGACACGCCTGCCTTGCGCGATCTGGAAAGCCACGCACGGGGCTTGGCCCGCAGCGTCGGCGACTTGCGCGACGCCGACGTCCTGATCGAGGAGATTTACGCGCCGGTCGCCGGCATGATGCGCGCTGATCCGGGGCTGCCCCGGGTGCGCGAGGCGCTGCTGACGCATCGCGACGACATGCGCCGGCGCGTCCGGGAGGAGCTGTGCGGCGAGCAGTGGTCGACGCTCCAGCTCTACCTCGCGCTGTGGCCCCGCACGATCGAGAGCGCCAAGAAGCTCGCCACGCCGGTCGCCAAGTTCGCACGCTCGGCCCTGAAGAAGCGCTGGCGCAAGGTCGCCGACAGCGGCAAGCGGCTCGACGACCTGACCGTCGAGCAGCGCCACGCCATGCGCAAGGCGCTCAAGACGCTTCGCTACACGGCCGAGTTCTTCGCCAGCCTCTATCCCGAGCACGCCACGCGCCAGTTCATCAAGGAGATCAGGGCGCTGCAGGAGGTGTTCGGCTATCTCAACGACGTCGTCGCCGCCGAGCGGTTGAACGCGATCTGCCACGAGGGCTGTGCCGACAGCCGCGAGGCACAGCGCGCGGCTGGCTTCGTGCTGGGCTGGCACAATGCCCGGGCCGCCCACGCGTGGAAGGACGCCCACAAGGGCTGGCAGAAGCTCGACTCGCTCCCCCGCTTCTGGGCCTGAGGCGAAGTGCCCTCCGGGTGATGTTTTCGCCGGGACAAGCTTGCCCGATGGAAGGTCTCTGATTCCACATGACCCCGCGCCTCAGCAACGTCTGGCCCAGGCTCGTGATCGTCGAAGGGATCATGGGTTCCGGCAAATCCACGACCACCCTGAGCATCGCTCACAGATTGGAAGCGTCCGGAATCTCCGCTATCGGGATAACCGAAGGGGTTGATCCACATCCGATCCGCTTCGATTGGGACCTGCCTTGGAGTGAGATGCCGCCAGCAGAACTCGCCAAGTCAGGTATCGCCAAGTGGCGCTCGTTCGTTGCCAGTTCTCTGACTGTAGAGCGCATCTCGATTGTTGACGGGCAACTCTTCCACGGCGGCCTGACCGCGCTGCTTTTGCTCGAAGCCGACGTGGACACGATGGCCGCCTACTGTCGGGATATTGTCGCGGTCATCCGGCCTTTGCGCCCGCTACTCATCTACTTCCGCCAAAACGACGTGGAGAGCGCAATTCGCCTCGTCTCGACACAGCGAGGCGAGCGATGGGTAAACTATCAGGTCAACTGGAAACTGGAGTCGCCGTACGCCAAGAGGCGCGGCCTGGCCGGTCTTGACGGGCTCATCGCCCTCTATCAGGAGTACCGCGCGCTCACTGACCAGTTATTTGCGGAACTCGATATTCCGAAGATAAGCATCGAGAACTCGCGACAGGAGTGGGCGATCTATGACGACATCATCGATCGCGCGCTGATGAACGTGAACACGATTTCATAGAAACCGATCTCGGTGTCCCGGAGGATGCGCCCAAACGAATGGACCCACGCCTCCCTTGGTCCGCGACAAGATTGGCGAGGCGAAAACGGCGATAGACAGCCCCCCGGATCGCCTCTGTCATAGCCGTGTTATGGGACTCGGCGAGCTTCCGGCGCGCAAGACCTGCGTGCACGAGGGAGCCTCGCATGACGCCGCTCGACTGGTTGCTGATCGTCTTCTGCATCGCCGCCACCTCCCTCCATATCGGCACCACCGCGCTGGCGATGCATCGCTGTCGCCGGAGCGACGCGTTCCTGCCCGCGCCCGAGGGCGCCCCGGCCGTGAGCGTCCTGCGCCCCGTGCGCGGCGTCGACAGCACCGATGAGCTGACGCTGGCCTCGGGGTTCGCGCTCGACTACCCCGACTTCGAGCTGATCTTCTGCTGTGCCGACGAGAACGACCCCGCGGTCGCGCTGGTCCGCCGCCTGATGGCTCGGAATCAGGGCGTGAAGGCGCGACTGCTGATCGGCAATCACGCCATCTCCGCCAATCCCAAGCTCAACAATCTCGTCAAGGGTTGGCGCGCAGCCGGCAGCGACTGGATCGTCTTCGCCGACAGCAACGTGCTGATGCCGCGCGACTACCTGCAGCGTCTTCTTTCCGGCTGGCGCCACGACACCGGCATCCTGTGCTCGCCCCCCATCGCGTGCCACCCGCAAGGGTTCTGGGCCGAGTTGGAATGCGCCTTCCTCAATACCTACCAGGCCCGCTGGCAGTACGCGGCGGACAGCCTCGGCCAGGGCTTCGCCCAGGGCAAGACCATGCTCGTGCGCCGGCGCGACCTCGCGCGGGCAGGCGGCATCCATGCCCTGGCCGAGGAGATCGCCGAGGACGCCGCCGCCACCAAGCTGGTGCGCGGCCTCGGTCTGCGCGCTAACCTGGTCGATGCACCCTTCGGCCAGCCGCTGGGCGAGCGCACCGCGCGGCAGGTCTGGGACCGCCAGACGCGCTGGTCGCGGCTGCGCCGCATGAGCTTCCCCGGCTGCTTCGGGGCCGAGATCCTCACGGGCTGCCTGCTGCCGCTCGCCGCCGCGGCCATTGTCGCCGACGCGCTCGATGTACCGGCTGCCGCCCTGGTGTCCGCGCTGGCCGCGATCTGGTTGGGCTGCGAGGCGCTGCTGGCCCGTGCCGCCGGCTGGCACCTGAGTCCGTGGTCACCTCTCGCCTGGGCGCTCCGCGACGCACTCCTGCCGCTGGTGTGGATGCACGCCTGGCTCAGCGACGGCTACGCCTGGCGCGGCAACGAGATCAGCACCGTCGAGAGCAACGCGCCGGCGAATTGACGATTTCCCCGATGGCCACGAATCCCTTCTCCCCTTGTAGCGGCGAAGATGGAGACGACTGGATCAGCTCGCCTCGAACAGGTCGGCGCGGCGTTTGAGGATGGATTGGGCCTTGAACGCGGGGATCTTGAACTCCCAGCCCTGCGTGCGCTTGTTGATGTCCTCGGCAGCCTTCTTGGCGTCGCCGTCGGCGCCGGTTGCCTCGATCGACGCCCAGGTGTCCTCGCCCTCCTTGCGCAGCCGGACGGTGACGGCAAGGCCTCCGTCGGCCTCGATCTTGGCGGTGCTGACATCGCCCGCCGGCGCGGCAGGGGGCTTGCGCACGTCCTCCAGGTCGATGTTGCCGGCCGCGCGTGCGATCGCATCGATGCCGGCGCCCTCCTTCAGCTTCTTGCCCTCGGGCATGCCGACCAGTGCATATTTGGTGGCGTCGCCCGCATCGCGCGCGATGACGAGCGGCTCCTCGCCGGGGATATCAATGGTGACCTTGGCGGTCTTGGCCACGGGCAGATCGAGAACGTTGGCCTGCACCCAATCCTTCACGTTCACTGCCAGGTCCAGATCGGCGTTGCTGAGCCAGGTCTGCGCGTCGCCGGGCTTGCGCACGTACGTGCCGCTCTTGCTGCCGCCGAACGCGTCGTAGCGCTTCTTGCCGACGACGGCCTCGGCGATCACCGCGCCCTTGTCGTCGAGCAGCCGCAACTGTCGCGACTTGGTGTCCTTGCCGCTCGGGTCTTCGAGCTCCAGCAGGCCGTAGCGATCCTTGTTGCGCGTCTTGCCCTCGACCAGCTCGGCGCCCGCCAGCTTGACGAGCAGGGCGCGGACGGCCTCGGCCTTGACCGGATAGCCGCCCCGGTCGGCGAGGGTCCAGGCGTCCTTGTCGCGGGCCAGCGCCACCGTCTTGTCGCCCTGCTTGATCTCGATCTTGGCGATCTGGCCCGCTTGAGCGCCGAGCCCCGGGAAGAGAACCGCGCCCGAGACCTGGGTCTGGGACCAGCGGTTCTGCGACGCGTAGGTGGAAAGCGAGATCGCCACCGCGAACAGCGTGATCACCGCCAGGGCCGCGAAAGAGTGCGGTTTCATTTGGACCCTCCTTCGGCGCCCGGCTTGGCGGGAGGAGCGCTCGCCCGCCGCCTATGCATGGCCGCCCATCCGAGGCCGCCGAAGCCGATCAGCAGCGGCACCAGCGCGATGTTGGCGAACTTGAGCCAACCGTCGAGGCGGTCGATATCCTCGCGCAGCGCCCGCTTGACCTCGCGCAGCTCGCGCCGGATCGCCAGCATGTCGCCGCGGAACTTCTCGATCGCCTGCCGGTCGGCCTCGCCCAGGATCAGGTTGCCTCCCTCGCCGCCCTCTCCGGTCTTCTCGAGCTTGGCGAGCTGGTCCTGCACCTCCTTGAGCTTTGCGGTGAGCGCCTGCTCCTTCTCGCGGTAGCGCTGCTCGGAGTTGCGGCGCAGATCGTTGACGAGCTTGAAGGGGCGGTCCTCGGCGCCGCGCCCGCGCAGAGCGATCAGGGCATCCGAGCCCGACAGGTTGTCGAGTGCGTTGACGACGAAGGCCGCGTTGCTGGCGTTGGGGATCGCCACCTGCTGGCCGAGGAACTCGCGCACGTCGACCCAGAACTGGTCCGACAGCAGGTCGGTGTCGGCGATGACGATGACGTTGATGCGTCCCGAGGTCTTCTGCGGCTTGGCGGCATCCGCCTTGTCGTCCTTGGGCTTGGCCTCCTTGGCCGCATCCGGCTTGGCCTCGTCTGGCTTGGCGCCGTCGGGCTTCGCACCCTCTTGCTTGGACTTGTCGTCGGCCTCCGTCTTGACGGGCTTGGGCACGCCGTCGGGATAGGCAGTGTTGGCGGTACCGGCGACTCGTGCCGCCAGCATCAGGGGTTTGCCCTCGGGCTTGTAGGCGCGCAGCAGGGCGACCGGATCGGGCGCGCCGGTGAATTTCTCGGCCGGGATCTGCATGGCCTGCGGGCTGGTCAGCAGGATCGGCGTCACCTGCGTGCTGGCACCCTCGGCCTTCGACAGGAAGCCGGGCGAGGCGAGGTTGAGCCGTTCCACGCCGCCGGAGAGCACGTCTTTCTCGTCGAGGCTGCGGCGGTCGAGGCCGAGCCAGCCCACGTACTCCGTCACGGTCGGCCGGGCGCCGCCGCCGAACTGCACGCGACGGGCGGTGGCGATGTCGCCTGCGACCTTGGTCGGATCGAAGTCGATGCCCCACGACTTCAAGAGCTTGATGAACTCGGGGCTCACTGCGCTGGGCGGCGCCATACCCATCGGTCCGGGCCGGCCGCCCATCTCCGCAACCGGATCGACGAGCGCGAGGATCTTGCCTCCCCCGAGCACGTACTGGTCGATGGCGTAGGCGGCCTCGGGTGTAAGCTTGTCGGGCTGGGCGACCATCAGCACGTCGATGTCGGCCGGGATCTCCTTGACATCCTGCGCCAGCGTCTTGACGTCGAAGAAGTCGCGGATCTGCTCCATGATCATCTGCGGCGGCTGCTGCCGGCCACCGCCCATCATGGCCATCGGATTCATCGGCCCTCCGTCGAGCGGCAGGCTGGTCATGAGCCCGACCACGCGCTTCTTGGGATTGGCCAGCGTGAAGATCAGCTTGGTGAGGTCGTATTCGAGGAAGGCCTCCCGATCGGTGGTGAAGAACGGGATGGTGGCGTCGGTGTCGGTGGAGTTGCTGCCGACCAGGCCGAAATACCCGACCTCGCCCTCCTGGTTGAGGCGCACGCCGCGCAGTCCGGCGGCCACCGCCTTGTCCTCGGAATCCGAGAACGGCTCCGGATCGAAGACGGCAAACTCCACGCGCCCGCCGGAGATATCGTTGTATTGCTGCAGCAGCGCGCGCACCCGTTCGAAGTAGCGCGCATACACCGGCGCCGCCTCGCCGAGCCGCTTGGAGAAATACAGCCGCAGGCTGATCGGCTCGTCGATCGTGCGCAGCATGGCGCGCGTGCCGTCCGAGATCGTGAACAGATGCTGCTGCGTCAGGTCGGCCTTGGCGTTGCGCAGTGCGCTGCCGGCAAACAGGTTGACGCTCAGCAGCAGGACGAAGGCCAGCCCGATGCTGGCCCAGGCCAGCGTGTGGCGGGGCAGCCGCGAGCACCTATCGACCAGCCAGTCGGTGGCCGGCAGAAAGAGGTTAGTGATCCGTTCGAGAAAGCTGCGCAACGATTCCTCCCTCAGTCGGCTTTCTTCAGCTCGACGAAGATGCGGTTGGCGAAGAGGGCGAAGACGATGAGCGACACGTAGAAGACGATGGCCGAAAGATCCAGCACGCCCTTGGTGATGCGATCGAAGTGGGAGAGGAAGCTCATGGACGACACGGCGGTGACGATGTAGCCGGGCGTCCAGGCCCGCAGCACGTTGAGCACCAGCTCCAGTCCGCTCATGACCAGCAGGAAGCAGATGGCGGAGGAGACGATGAAGGCGATCACCTGGTTCCGGGTCAGCGCCGAGATGCACGAGCCGATGGCCAGGAACGCGCCCGCCATCAGGAAGCTGCCGATGTAGCCGGCGAGGATCACGCCGTTATCGGGGTTGCCCAGCACATTGACCGTGATCCACATCGGCAGCGTCAGCAGCAGCGCCACGCCGATGAAGCCCCAGGCGGCGAAGAATTTGCCCAGGATCGCCTCCCAGGGCGAGATCGGCAGCGTCATCAGCAGCTCGATGGTGCCCGACTTGCGCTCCTCGGCCCACAGCCGCATGGCCACTGCCGGCACCAGCAGCAGGTAGAGCCACGGGTGGTATTGGAAGAAGGGCGCGAGATCGGCCTGGCCGCGCTCGAAGAAGCCGCCGACGTAGAACGCGAAGGCACCGGTCAGCGCGATGAAGATGATCAGGAACACGGTCGCCAGCGGCGTCGAGAAGTAGGCGACGAACTCCCGCTTGGCGATGATCCAGGTATTGCGCACGAGCTCATGCATGGCTGGTCCCCGCGTCCGAGGTGGTGATCTGCCGGAACACGTCGTCGAGGTTGCCGCGCTCGACGTGCACCTCCTCGGCCTCGATCAGCCGCGCGCGGATCAGCGACGCCAGCTCGGACGGAGCGGGCGCACTGGCGCTGGGCAGCGCGCGCAGCCGCACCTTGCCGTTCTGCTTGCTCAGGGTCTCGACCTTGGAGATCGCCGAGAACTCGGAAAGCGCCTTGACGACGGCCTCTGCACGGCCAGCCGAGACATCCAGCGCGATGGTGTTGTGATAGGGCAGGCGGCGCATGAGGTCCTCGGCCGTGCCGTCGGCGACGATGTGGCCGCGGTTGATGATCACCGCCCGCGAGCAGACGGCTTCCACCTCCTCCAGGATATGGGTGGAGACGATGATGGCCTTGTCCGCGGCCATGTCGGCGATCAGCTTGCGCACCTGATGCTTCTGGTTGGGGTCGAGGCCGTCGGTGGGCTCGTCCATGATGAGCACCTGCGGGTCGTGCAGGATGGCTTGCGCGATCGCCACGCGGCGCTTGAAGCCCTTCGAGAGCGTCTCGATCCTCTGCTCGAGGACGGACGCGAGTTGCGTCTTGTCGACGGCGGCGGCAACCCGCCGCTTGGCCTCCTCGCGGTCGAAACCCCGGATCTCCGCGATGAAGGTGAGGAACGCACGCACGGTCATGTCGCCGTAGCAGGGCGCCCCCTCCGGCAGGTAGCCGAGCTTCCGCTTCGCCAGCTTGGGGGACCCGAGCACATCGACGCCGGCGATCCGCGCGCTGCCGGCGTCCGGCTCCAGGAAGCCCGCCAGCATCTTCATGGTGGTCGACTTGCCGGCGCCGTTGGGGCCCAGGAAGCCCAGCACCTCGCCCTGCTGGACCCGGAGCGATATGCCGTTCACGGCGACGATGTCACCGAAGCGCTTTTCGAGACCTGAAGCCTCGATCAAGACCGCCATTGAGCTTTCCTCCTTCGGTCTTGCATGCCGGTGCCAACCAAATGAACCCGAACCAAGCGCAATTGTGGCACTTTCTGTTTGGCAAAGAGGGGTGTGACGGTAGGGCGCTGCCCTACCCAGTGCAGCGTCCCGCCGCGCCTACTTAGGCGGACGGCTGGCAGTGTCAAGGGGAGAGTGCCAGGGAGTGCGCCGGAAGCCGACCGTTAAGGCTGCGCGGGAGTACCCAGCAGCTCGGCCACCACGCCGCGAAGGGCGGCGAAATCGTATGGCTTCGACAGCGACGGCGCGTCGGGATAGCGCGCGGCCAGCCCGTCGCCGGTGCGGCCCGTTGCGAACGCGAACGGGATGCCCCTGCTGCGCAGCGCATCGGCAGCTGCGCTGCTGTCCTGATTGCCGATGCTCACGTCGAGAATAGCGCCGTCGAGCGGGCCATTCTCGATCAATGCCAGCGCACTCGGTACCGTCTGAGCCGGCCCGACGGTCTCGCATCCAAGCTCGGTCAGCCAATCCCGCATCATGACCGCGATGAGCGGCTCGTCTTCGAGCACCAAGACGCGTGGCACGGCCGGCATGGTTGTCCCCTGCTGGATATCTGTTCACATTAGCACGCCGGCGCAAGTATACCTAGACGTGGGCAAGAAGCGGGGGCGGGTGACTTTCGTCGAATCCATTCGTGCGCGCATCGGAGGGGCTGACGGATTCGCCCTGCGCATGCTGATCCTCGGCGGCGTCAGCTTCGCTCTGCTGATAGCTGCTGGGCTCGGCGCATGGGACATGGCCAACCGCGCCGCCGAGGCGGAGCGCTGGATCGTGCACACAATGGATGTGCGCAGGAGCGCTCGCGTCCTGCTGGTCCAGCTGCTGGACGCCGAAACGGGCGAGCGCGGCTTCGTGCTGAGCGAAGACCCCAAGTTCCTCGAGCCGTTTGATCGCGCCCAAAGATCGATCCCCACCGGCATCGACCAGATCCGGACACTCACCTCCGACAACCCCGCGCAGCTGAAGCGGTTGGGCATCCTCATCCCGAAAATCGAAGCGCTGATGGCTAAGCTCCGGAACAATGTGGAGCTTGTGCGCCAAGGCCGGAAAGAACAGGCCATTGCGGTCATCAAGACGGGCGTGGGCAGGGACCTGATGGACGCGATCAGGGCCGATCTCGACACGATCTTTGTCCATGAAACGGAATTACTGACGGGGCGCCAGGTCACCGCGCGTGTGTTGCGCGGCTGGGTGCTCGCGTTGATCGGCCTCTGCCTTCTCACCGCGATGATCCTCGCCCTGCTGACGCTGCGCTCGATGCTGCACTACGTCGGGCGGCTGGAGGCCGAGTCGAAGCTGCGACGCGAGACCGAGGAAACCCTGCGCCAAGCGCAGAAGCTCGAAGCCGTAGGCCAGCTCACCGGCGGCATCGCGCACGACTTCAACAACCTGCTGACGATCATCCTCGGCAATCTCGACACCATCCAGCGCCGCATCGCGCAGGAAGCCGGCGACCTCGTCGCCAAGCTGAAGGAGCCGCTCGAGCATGCGCTGCAGGGCGCCCGCAGTGCCGCGCAGCTCACGCACCGGCTGCTGGCATACTCGCGCCGCCAGGCCCTCGAGCCAAAGCGCCTCGATCTCAACAGCACCGTCAAGGGCATGTCCGAGCTGCTGCGCCGGACGCTCGGCGAGACCATCAATGTGGAGACCGTGCTGGCCGGCGGCTTGTGGCCGGTGTTTGCGGACGCCAACCAGCTCGAGAACGCCGTGATCAACCTCGCCGTCAACGCACGCGACGCCATGCCCGACGGCGGCCGACTGACGATCGAGACCACCAACGCCTATCTCGACGAGGAGTACGCCTCCCAATTCGGCGATGTGTCGCCGGGCCAATATGCCCTGCTCAGCGTGTCGGACACCGGCACCGGCGTCTCCCCCGAGGTGCTGCAACGGGCGTTCGAGCCGTTCTTCACGACCAAGGGCGTGGGCAAGGGCTCGGGGCTCGGCCTCGCCATGGTGCACGGCTTCGTCAAGCAGTCGGGAGGGCACATCCGCATCTACAGCGAGCAGGGCCACGGCACGGCCGTGAAGATCTATCTGCCGCGCCTCATGCAGAGCGAGGAAGTCTCGGCGGTACCGGCCGCGGTGCGACCCGCCGCCGGCGAAACGCGCGCACGTCCGCAAGAGACGATCATGCTGGTCGAGGACAACGACGGCGTGCGCGCCTACACCAAATCGACGCTCGAGGAGCTCGGCTATCGCGTGCTGGAGGCAGCCGACGCCGCGCAGGCCTTGCGCCTGCTCGAAGGCGCCCCCAGGATCGACCTGCTCTTCACCGACGTGGTGCTGCCCGGCGGCAAGAGCGGGCGGGATTTGGCCGACGAAATCCTGCGGCTGCGGCCAGGCCTGCCGGTGCTATTCACGACCGGATACACCCGCAACGCCATCATCCACCACGGGCGCCTCGACCCCAACGTCAATCTCCTCAGCAAGCCCTATACGCAGCAGGACCTCGCCCGCAAGATCCGCCAGCTGCTGGATTAGCTGAGGCCAAGGGCTTCAAGACGCGCGTGCCAGCCGCTCCACCAGCGTCACGTATCTCTGCTTCGATGTATCGGCCAGCGCCTCCTGCCTGCTGCTGGGCAGATCGTCGTAGCCGATGGGTGTCGCGAACTGGCCGACAGTGAGGTCCCATCTGCGACCGTCGATGCGGTTGTAGAAATGCCAGGCTCCGGCAACCCGGGTCTTCAGGAGCTCCCCGCCGAGCACGTCCTGTACGACCAGCGCGGTCACGCTGCACTGGCCGCAGGCGGGATTGTCCCGGCGCCATGTGCTGCTGGTCTCGCTCGACCAGGCCCGCGTCAGCCGCCGATAGAGCGCCACAGGTGGCTCCTCGCGAGCCTCCGACGTCGGTGTCAGCTCGGACACGCCCCACCCCATGCGTCAGTGCCCGTGCGGCTTGCCAGCGGCGAAGGCGGCCTTTTGCTCGGGCGTCGCCTCTTTCTGGTGCTGGGCCTGCCACTCCTTGTAGGGCATGCCGTAGATCACCTCGCGGGCGCCCTCCTTGGTGAGCTCGAGCCCCTTGCCGTTGGCGGCCTCCTGGTACCAGTTGGCCAGGCAGTTGCGGCAGAAGCCGGCCATGTTCATGAGGTCGATGTTCTGCACGTCCGCGCGCTCGCGCAGATGCTGCACCAGGCGGCGGAACGCAGCTGCTTCCAGCTCCGTCACCAGCGTGTTGTCGATCTTGGTCATGGCCCCACCTCCGTTAAGTCCGTCACGTGTCGCGGCAAGGGCCGCACCTGCGGCGACCCCCGGCGCCTTGCCAGAAGATGTAGTGCTCTGGATCGTCCGGACAATACGGCAAAGGCGGCGTGCCCAGGCCTCCTGGCCAGCCAGGTCGCGTATCAGGTCCTGGCGGATCTCGATCAGGGCGTTGATCAGCCCGCGCTCGGTGGCGTGCACCCACAGGCAGTCGCCCTCGAGCTGGCCCGAGTAGGGCTCGTTGTCGCCCACGATCAGGTCGCCCTCGGCATAGAAGCCGTCGAGCAGGGGTTTGGCGAGCCGCAGGTCCCGGTCCCAGAGCACACCGACGTGCCAGGGCCGCGGCGTCTCCTTCCAACTCTCCGTGAAGGAATGGACCGACAACAGCATCGGCGGCACGCCGGTGGCCAGGCACCGGTCGATCACGGCGTCGATGGCGCGATGATAGGGCGCGTAATAGAGGCGGGTACGCCGCTCGCGCTCGGCGTCGTCCAGGTGGCGATTGCCCGGGATTACCGCGCCATCGGAGAGTCGCATGATGAGAGTGGGGTCGTCGGCACCGCGGTTGGGGTCGATCAGCAGCCGGGAATAGCGCGTCAGCAGCGCGGGTACGCCCAATGCGGCGGCGAGGCTCCGCGTCACTTGCGCGGCCCCGATGTCGTAGGCGATGTGGCGCTGCAGCTGATCGGCGGGCAGCCCCAGGGTGCCGTAGGCGGGGGGAATGGCGTTGCCGGCATGGTCGCAGAGCAGGATGAGGCCCGCGTCCGCACGACCCTCGAGGACGCAATAGCTGTCGTGCTCCTCCGCGCGGATACCGCGCACCGGCGATGCGTCGTGAGCCATGGCTGAACTATAGTTCCCATCTGGACGAGCGCAAAGCGCGCTGGTGGCGCCGAGCTGCAGCGATCACACAACGCGGGTCTTGCTCGTGGCCACCATTCGGCCCTCGCTTGGCTTGACCCAACCTACCCGCTACGCGCAAATGAGCCCAGCACAGGGGAACGCGCGATCAATGGCACCCGGCGGAGCAGAACCCGGAACCCGCGCCAAGCTATTGGCGCTGTACGATGCGGCGGTCGCCGCTGCCCACCCCGACGTGTGTCTCCCCCTCCACCTCCCGCGCCCGCCAGAGCACGGGCGACTTTATGTTGTAGGGGCCGGCAAGGCAGCGGCGGCCATGGCGGTTGCGGCCGAAGCGCACTACCGCGGCCTCGGTGTCCTTGGCCGCGTGAGCGGCTTCACGACCGCCCCGCACGGCACGCCTGAGGCACTGGCCGGGCCTCGCCCCAACGTGATCGACATCGTCTCGGCCCGGCACCCCACGCCGGACGCGGCGAGCGTTCAGGCCGCGGAGCGCACATTGGCCCTGGTGGCGAAGGCGACGGATCGCGATCTCGTCCTCGTGCTGCTGTCGGGCGGCGCCTCGGCGTTGTGGGCCGCTCCGGCAGCCGGTCTCACGCTCGCCGACAAGACGGGACTGTCGCGCGGTCTGCTCAAGTGCGGCGCCGACATTCACGAGATGAACACGGTGCGCCGGCATGTCTCGCGCATCAAAGGCGGCAGGCTGCGCAAAACCACGGCTGCGCGCATGCTGACGCTTGCGATCTCCGACGTGCCCGGTGACGACCCCGCCACCATCGGCTCCGGCCCGACCGTCCCCGATCCCACTTCGCTTGCCGATGCCCGCGCCGTGCTCGCCCACCGCCGCTCCGCCATGCAGGCGCTGGGCCTGACCCTGCCTCCGGCCGTCGACACGGCGCTGTCCGATCCCGCCAACGAGACGCCGAAACCCGGCGACCCCGCCTTCGCAAGCGCCGAATATCGCATCATCGCCACCCCCGCGGCGTCGCTAGCAGCCGCCGCTGCGCTCGCCAAGCGCCAGGGCTACGAGGTGGTGGACCTGGGCGACGGCCTCGTCGGCGAGGCACGCGAGATCGCCCATGCACACGCACGGCTGGCGCGCGAGGCCAAAGCCGCCGGCCGCCGAACCGCCATCATCAGCGGCGGCGAGCTGTCGGTGACGGTGCGTAACGCCCAGGGCCGCGGCGGGCGCAACCAGGAGTACGCGCTGGCGCTGGCCGTGGCGCTCGGGGGCCTCGATGGCGTATCGGCGCTGGCCGCCGACACGGACGGCATCGACGGGGGCACGGGCCAGGTCACCGATCCCGCGGGCGCCACCATCGACGCGGCAACTCTTGCAGGAGCACGCCACCTCGACGCCCAGAAGTTCCTCGATAACAATGATGCGACCAGCTTCTTCGAGGCCGCCGGCGGGCTCATCGTCCGAGGTCCCACGCAGACAAACGTCAACGATTTCCGTGTCATCCTGATCGACGCCTGACCTGAAACCTTGATCCCATGCCCGCCGTGCCGCCCTTCCTGAACGTGCTTGCGCTGAGCGCAGCCGGCGTGATCGCGAGCGGCCTCGCGCTGGCGACGGCCGCTTTGGCGGACCTCAAGCTCTGCAACACCACCTCGAGCCGCATTGGCGTCGCCGTCGGCTACCAGGACCCCACCGGATGGACCACCGAGGGCTGGTGGAACATTTCCGCCCAGACCTGCGAGACGATCTACAAGGGAACTCTTTCCAGCCGTTTCTATTACATCCACGCCATCGACTACGACCGCGGCGGGGAATGGGCCGGCAAATCCTTCATGTGCACGGGCGACAAGACGTTCACGATCAGGGGGGTTCAGGATTGCGGCCGACGTGGCTATAAGAACACCGGCTTCTTCGAGGTCGACACCCAGGAAGCCAAGGACTGGACCATCCGCCTGACCGATCCCAGCGAAAGGGGACGCTAGCTCATGAGACGGGCCATATGAGACGCACGAGGCGCGTCAAGATCGTCGCCACGCTGGGACCCGCGTCGTACGCCCCCGAGATGATCGAGCGCCTGTTCGAGGCCGGCGTCGACGTGTTCCGCATCAACATGAGCCACTCGCCCCACGACCTGGTGAAGAAGGTGCATGCGGCCGTGCGCACGGCCGAGGCCAACTTCGGGCGGCCCATCGGCATCCTGTGCGACCTGCAGGGACCCAAGTTCCGTGTCGGCAACATCGGCGGCGAGCGCGTGGCGCTGACGGCGGGCTCCACGTTCCGCTTCGACACCACCGAGAGCGAGGGCGGGGCCGAACGCGTGTTCCTGCCGCATCCGCAGATCTTCGAGGCCGTCGAGCCCGGCCACACGCTGCTGCTCGACGACGGCAAGATCCGCATGACCGTCGTCGACAAAAACCGCGCCGGCATCGATGCCAAGGTGCTCGTGGGCGGCATGCTCGCCAGCCGCAAGGGCATCAGCCTGCCCGACACCGTGCTGCCGATCGGGCCCCTCACCGAGAAGGACAAGAAGGACCTCGATTTCGCGTTGCGCCTCGGCGTCGACTGGGTCGCGCTGTCGTTCGTGCAGCGCGGCGACGACGTGAAGCTCGCCCGCCAGCTGGTCGGCCAGGGCGCTTGGCTGATGTCGAAGATCGAGAAGCCCGCCGCCATCGCCGACCTCGAGAACATCATCATGCACTCGGACGGTCTGATGGTGGCGCGCGGCGACCTGGGCGTGGAGCTGCCCGTGGAGCGGGTGCCGGGGCTGCAGAAGCAGATCGTCAGCAAGGCGCGCGCCGCCGGCAAGCCGGTGGTGGTGGCCACGCAGATGCTGGAGAGCATGATCTCTTCGCCGGTGCCGACGCGAGCCGAGGTCTCGGATGTGGCAACAGCCGTGTTCGACGGCGCCGACGCCGTCATGCTGTCGGCGGAATCCGCGGTCGGCCAGTACCCGATCGAGGCGATCCGCACCATGGACCGCATCGCCATCGAGGCCGAGAACGACCCGAGCTATGGCGTCATCGTTCACGCCACGCGCACGCCGCCCCAGCCCACCGCGGCCGATGCGATCGCCGCCGCCGCCCACACCATCGCCGATACCCTCAAGCTGGCGGCCATCATCTGCTACACGGCAACCGGCTCCACCGCCCTGCGCGTCGCGCGCGAACGTCCGGGCCTGCCGGTCATCGCCCTGTCACCGGTGCTGGCGACGGCCCGCAAGCTCGCGGCCGCCTGGGGCATGCACTGCGTGCTGACGAGCGACCCCGAGAACCAGGCCGCGATGGTGCGCAAGGCCTGCCGCATCGCCTTCGACGAGGGCTTCGCCAAGTCCGGCGACGGCGTGATCATCGTCGCGGGCGTCCCCCTGGGCTCGCCCGGCACCACCAACATGGTGCGCATCGCCTACCTCGACGACGCCGGCAACCCGGTGGCGGAGGGGACGTGAGGCCGAGTTGGTGCTCGGCGGAACCGGCATCGCAATCCATGGCCCCAGGCCGGTGAACGGAAGGAAACAGTCGCTGTGTCAGGCAAGGATAGCGATGCGCCGGTTCATCCGGCTGCGGTGCTCGAGTTTCATGCCCATCTCGGCAAGAAGCTGCGGGAGATGTTCGCGGAGCCGGCCGAGCCCTTGCCGCAGCGGTTCCTGGAGCTGCTGGCCGCGCTAGCCGCCAAGGACAAGCAGCGCCCCGCCGCCAACCCCAAGACCAAGGAAGATCTGCTGGCGCTGATCCCGAACCTCAGGGCTTTCGCGATTTCCCTTTGCGGCCACCACGAGCGGGCCGACGACCTGGTCCAGGAAACCCTGCTGAAGGCGTGGGGCCACCTCGACAGTTTCCAGGAGGGCACGAACCTGCGGGCGTGGCTGTTCACGATCCTGCGCAACTCCTACTTCTCCGAGATGCGCAAGCGCCGGCGCGAGGTCGAGGATAGCGATGGCAAGAAGGCGGCGAGCCTCTCCGTCGCGCCGGCCCAGCAGGGCCACGTCGACATGCAGGACTTCCGCAAGGCGCTGGATCTGCTGCCGCCCGATCAGCGAGAGGCCCTGGTGCTGGTCGGCGCCGCCGGCATGTCCTACGAGGAGGCAGCCGAGATCGCCCATTGCGCGGTCGGCACCATCAAGAGCCGCGTGAACCGGGCGCGCATCAAGCTTGCTAACCTGCTCGGCATCGACGGCGCCAACGCATTCGGCCCCGATGTCGCGACCGAGGCGATCACGGGCGGCACGGTCGGCACCAAGCGCTGAGGCGCTCGGCCCGCGCGGCAGCCGGACGCCTCGTGCCGATCGTCGTCCGGGCGCCGCTGAAGAGCGTTGGCTCCGCGTCGGCCGGGATTTCACGCGCCGATAACGGCGGCCTAACGCCGGGATCTACCCTGACAGGCTCCAGTACCGATCGAGCGGGCGGGCATGCGCCGAGCCCGCGCAGATCGGACCCTGGAGCCCAGCGTCATGCAAAAGATCGCATTCGGCCTGTCGGCCGTACTGTCAGCCTTGCTCGTGATCGCAGCCGCGCCCAAGCCGTCCACAGCACAGAGCGGGGCTCCCGTCACCGGCACGGAGATCCAGGCAACCGCTCCCCACACCGATCCACCCGATGCGCGGCTGCACATGCACCCAAGATTAACGAGCGCGCGAGCCGCACTCATTCGGTCCTATCGCGCCCCGGCCGAGAAGGCAGCCGTCGCCTCGCGGTCGTGGCAAGAGGACCCGTCCCTGATGGACGCCTCCTGGCGCCTGTGGCCCTCCCTCGTCGATTTCTGATCTGCGGGGGCGACCGTCCGCGCGCGCAAGCCGTGCCGGGGTCTTGGCGGCGCGAGCCATGATGGCGCAACGCGCTACCCGCAGAACACCAGCACCAGCGGCGGCACGATGAGTGCGAGCCCGTAGAGCGCATAGACGTCGAGCGCGTAGCGCAGCCGTGCCCAGGCCCTGTCGGACCAGGGCACGTCGCTGCCCTCCGCCTTGGCCATGAGGTAGTCGATGCGCGTGTGGTTGTAGGGGCAGCGGCGCACCGCCCCGTTGTAGCGATGCCGGAACTCCTGCAGCTGGCCGGGCTCGCTGGGCCGCACCAGCTTGAGCTCGTGATAGAGGTCGTTCACGGCCAGCGCGCAGGCGTGCATGTGATGCGCCTTCATGCGGTAGTCGTTCATGGACTCGATCAGCGCCAGCACGAGCGAGAAAATCGACGACATGATCGAGACCAGCGTGATCAGCCGGTTTGCCGCCTCACCGATGGTCGGCGCGTAGACCGCCTGCCACACGGAGAGCCCGACGAAGTAGAGCGACACCATCGACATCGCGAACAGGGAGAGTGTGTGCTTGCGCTCGAGCCGCTCGGCCGCGTTGAAGCGCGCCGCCTTCACGGTGCGCATGGAGGCCAGCAGCTGTTCGCTGGCGCGCAATTCAGGCGCGACGGCAGCAGCCTGATTGATGGGCCGGCGCCTCGCGGCCAACGCCTCCTGTATGGAGGCGACGGTCTGCGGCGCCAAGCGCGGTTCGGCAGATGCAGCCATCGACAGCCCTATACATGCAAGTCGAGCATGGCGATCACGCACGCCCGAACGCAAACGCGTGAGCAGATCGCAAGGTGCATTGCATGATTCTGGGCGCCCGGCGTAGCGAACGCACGAGCCCATCGAACCCACGCGGGCCCGCATACCGCGTCGCGCGACGCGGTATGCGTCCCACGTTACGCGATGGCTCAGTGCACCCGGAACTCGTCGCCCACGAAGCGCAGCTCGGCCGGCGTGATGAGCTTCTTGTGCGCAACGCGCACGCCGAACAGCTTGCCGTCGAGATTGCGCGACCAGAAGTCGAGGAACGTGCGCAGCCGCGGGAAGCGCGGATGCTCGTCGTAGTCTTGCCAGATGTAGCTCTGCAGCAGGGATGGATGATCCGGCAGGCGGTAGAGGATCTCCGCCGTCGTCAGGCTGAAGCCCGCAAGCTGGGCACGGAAGCCCGGGTCAGTTCTCGTAGCGGTCATGGGCGTCACCTCACCCCGCTGACGCGCACCTGTCGCAAACTTAGCCGCGATTCGCGCTTCCTGGGTTGCATTGTTCCCACAGCCTCCATTCGTCGATGCGGGATCCGATGGATGTGGCCCGCCTCTGTTGCTCCGATCGTCCCGCGCCGCTCGCGGCGGTACGAGTAGGCAACGAAGCAATTCCCAATCCAGTTCCGCTGACGGTTCCGGCGGCACGACGCGCGGCAGCAATTTCGCCAATCGGGCGTGGCTACGGCGTCACGATCTTGAGGCCAACGATGCCGATCACGATCATGGCGATGAATGCAAGCCGCATCGGATCGGCGGACTCACCGAACAGGAACATGCCGAGCAGCACTGTTCCGACAGTGCCAATGCCGGTCCAGACGGCATATGCAGTTCCAACAGGCAGCACGCGGACGGCGAGACCCAGCAGCGTCATGCTCACCGCCATCGCGGCCAGCGTCGCGATCGTCGGCACGAGGCGTGTGAAGCCATCCGTGTACTTGAGGCCGATCGCCCAGCCGATCTCGAGACCACCTGCCAAAATCAGAACGAGCCACGCCATGCCCCATCTCCATCGTCACGATGAGGCCGTCCTCATGGTTTACAGGGGATCGCGAGGCCGTCCCCGCGCAAGCACAGATAGGGGTCGTCCACCTTGGGTCAAGTCCGCGCCCTTTTCTGGCACTCTCCGCTTGACACTGCTAACAGCCCTCCAATATAGCTTGGCGCGCGGTGCCGGAGCCCTGCCCACATGCAACGGCGGGCGCTCCGCATCAACCCGAAAACTGGAAAATTCCGTTCTGCAACAGTGAGGTAGAGGCCATGAAATTTCGCCCTCTGCATGACCGTGTGGTCGTGCGCCGCGTCGAAGAGGACACAAAGACCGCCGGCGGCATCATCATCCCCGATACGGTCAAGGAGAAGCCGATGCAGGGTGAGATCATTGCCGTTGGCCCCGGCGCCCGCGACGAGAGCGGCAAGCTTGTGCCGCTCGACGTCAAGAAGGGCGACAAGGTGCTGTTCGGCAAGTGGTCCGGCACCGAGGTCAAGATCGATGGCCAGGATCTGCTCATCATGAAGGAGAGCGACATCCTCGGCGTCATCGAGGGAAAAGTATCGGTGCGCGCCGCAGCCTGATCGCGCGAGCGGCTGCGAGAGGGGTCAGACCCCTCTCCACGGCCGCGACTTCTTCCCGCAACGTCAGCAAAAGGGGTCTGACCCCCTCTGACGATCCCCCACCCTGGAGTAGCCGACAATGGCAGCCAAAGACGTAAGATTTTCGCAAGACGCCCGCGAGCGCATGCTGCGCGGCGTCGACATTCTCGCCAACGCCGTGAAAGTGACGCTGGGGCCCAAGGGCCGCAACGTCGTGCTCGAGAAGAGCTTCGGCGCCCCGCGCATCACCAAGGACGGCGTGACCGTCGCCAAGGAGGTGGAGCTCGAGGACAAGTTCGAGAACATGGGCGCGCAGATGCTGAAGGAGGTCGCCTCCAAGACCTCCGACATCGCCGGCGACGGCACGACGACGGCAACCGTGCTGGCGCAGGCCATCATCCGCGAGGGCGCCAAGTCCGTGGCTGCCGGCTCCAATCCGATGGATCTGAAGCGCGGCGTGGACATGGCCGTGGCCGCCGTCGTGGCGGAGCTGAAGACCAAGTCCAAGAAGGTCACCTCCAACGACGAGGTCGCCCAGGTCGGCACCATCTCGGCCAACGGCGACAAGGAGATCGGCGCCAAGATCGCCGAGGCCATGAAGAAGGTCGGCAACGAGGGCGTCATCACGGTCGAGGAGTCCAAGAGCCTCGAGACCGAGCTCGACGTGGTCGAGGGCATGCAATTCGACCGCGGCTACATCTCGCCCTACTTCATCACGAACGCCGACAAGATGCTGGTGGAGCTCGAGAGCCCCTACATTCTCATCTACGAGAAGAAGCTCTCCACCCTGCAGCCGATGCTGCCGATGCTCGAGTTGGTGGTGCAGGCCGGCAAGCCCCTGCTGATCGTCGCCGAGGACGTGGAGGGCGAGGCGCTCGCCACCCTCGTCGTCAACAAGCTGCGCGGCGGCCTGAAGGTGGCAGCCGTGAAGGCTCCGGGCTTCGGCGATCGCCGCAAGGCCATGCTGGAAGACATCGCCATCCTCACCGGCGGCACCGTCATCAGCGAGGACCTCGGCATCAAGCTCGAGAACGTGGCCCTCAACATGCTGGGCCGCGCCAAGCGCGTGTCGATCGACAAGGACAACAGCACCATCGTCGACGGCGCCGGCAAGAAGGTCGACATCACCGCACGCGTCGGCCAGATCAAGGCGCAGATCGAGGAGACCACCTCCGACTACGATCGCGAGAAGCTGCAGGAGCGGCTGGCCAAGCTGGCCGGCGGCGTGGCCATCATCAAGGTCGGCGGCGCCACCGAGACCGAGGTCAAGGAGCGCAAGGACCGCGTCGACGACGCCCTCCACGCGACCCGCGCCGCGGTCGAGGAAGGCATCGTGCCGGGCGGCGGCGTAGCCCTGCTGCGGGCCATCAAGTCGCTCGACGGCCTCCGGGCCCACAACGACGACCAGAAGATCGGCATCAACATCGTGCGCAAGGCCCTGCAGGCCCCGGCACGCCAGATCGTGCAGAACGCCGGCGACGATGGCTCGGTGGTGGTCGGCAAGATCCTGGAGAACTCCAAGTACAACTTCGGCTACAACGCCCAGACCGGGACCTATGGCGATCTCGTCGCCGACGGCGTGATCGACCCGGCCAAGGTGGTGCGCTGCGCCCTGCAGGACGCGGCATCCATCGCCGGCCTGCTGATCACGACCGAGGCCATGGTGGCCGAGCGTCCCAAGGAAGCCGGCCCCGCGATGCCTCCGGGCGGCGGCGGCATGGGTGGAATGGGCGGCATGGGTGGGATGGACTTCTAAGGTCCAGCCACACACCGCAATAGCACGCGGCCCCGGCGTTCGCGCCGGGGCCGTTTCTATTCCAACCGCGCTTCCGCTTCGGCCGGATGGCGCCAGTGGTAGGCCTTGCGCAGGGCGCGATTGGCGAAGAACACCAGCACCCAGAGATACTGGGCCAGAACCGAGTTCCAGAACGCCACGCCGATCGAGACGCCGAACACGGCGGCGCTGACGACCGACATCTGCACGGCAAGCTGCATCTCGCGACGCGCAGCGGGAATGGCGACGATCTCCGGACGCCGGCCGACGTGCCACCACAACAGGGCAGCGATCAGCGAGGCCACGCCCAGAACGCTGGCATAGACGATCGCGGACGTGCGGCCGGGATGCTCCGCGGTCAGCGCGGTCGCGAACGGCACGCAAGCCAGCACCAGCAGGTAGACCAGGTCGAGCCACACGAGCGTGGGATCGACGCGGCGCACCCAGTTGAAGCGCCGGTGGTGCAGCGTCCAGAACAGGCCGATCACCAGGAAGCTCAGGGCGACCGCCAGATACTTCGGCCAGATCGCCACCAGGGCACGCAGCACCTCCGCATCGCTGGAGTGCTCCGGCAAGGTCGGCAGACGAACCTCCAGCACCATCAGCGTGATGATGATGGCAATGACCGCGTCCGAGAAGAAGACCAGCCGGTCGACGGCGCGGTCGTCGAGCCTGCTCTCGTGACCATCATCGGGCGCCGCCATGCCGTCCCCCTGCTTGCGTTCCCGCACCCCGGCTGCGGCTTCTTCTGCCATCGCCCTTAACCGAACACCAGCCATGCCGCCAGGTCTTGCGGGCGTCCGTTGCGCCGGCCGGGCATGAGCGGGTAGCATACGGCGACGCCAGCAGCCCAGGCGACCGGCAGTACCGCCCATGACCGATATCGCCACCCGCGTCTACAATCACAACTGGAAGATCGATCCGATCGTGCGCTCGGTGCTCGATACGGATTTCTACAAGCTGTTGATGAGCCAGACGATCTTCCGCCGCCACCGCAACGCGAAGGTCACGTTCGGGATTCTCAACCGCACCGCTTCCGTCAAGCTCTCGCAGCTGATCGACATCGGAGAGCTCAAGGAGCAGCTCGATCACATCCGCACCCTGTCGCTCAGCCGAGGGGAATCGACCTTCCTGCGCGGCAACATGTTCTACGGCAAGCGCCAGATGTTCGGGCCCGACTTCATCGCCTGGCTCGAGGCCTTCCGCTTTCCCCCCTACCACCTGGAGCGCCGGGGCGACCAGTACGAGCTCACCTTCGAGGGCCCCTGGATCGAGACCACCATGTGGGAGATCCCGGCACTCGCCGTTCTGATGGAGCTGCACAGCCGGGCTGTCACCAAGGGCCTCGGCAAATTCGAGTTGCAGGTGCTGTACGCGCGCGCGATGACGCGCGTGTGGGAGAAGATCGGCCGCCTCAAGCTCCTCCCCGGCGTCAGCATCGCCGACTTCGGCACCCGCCGGCGCCACGGCTTCCTGTGGCAGGACTGGTGCGTGCAGGCGATGATCGAGGGGCTCGGCCCCGCGTTCCTCGGCACTTCCAACTGCCTGATCGCCATGCGGCGCGAGGTGGAGGCGATCGGCACCAACGCGCACGAGTTGCCGATGGTGTACTCCGCGCTCGCCGGCAACGACCGCGAGCTTGCCGAGGCGCCCTACCGGGTTCTGGCCGACTGGCAGCAGGACTACGACGGCAACCTGCGCGTCATGCTGCCCGACACCTATGGCTCGCGCAATTTCCTGGAGCGTGCGCCCGACTGGGTGACGAACTGGACCGGCATCCGCATCGATTCCGGCGATCCCATCGAGGGCGGCGAGATCGCCATCGCCTGGTGGCAGCGCCGCAACCAGGACCCGCGCCAGAAGCTGCTCATCTTCTCCGACGGCCTCGACGTGGACGCGATCGAGCGCGTCCACCGTCATTTCCATGGTCGCGTTCGGGTCGGCTACGGCTGGGGCACTCTGCTCACCAACGACTTCCGCGGGCTCGGACCCGATGGCCGCCTTGATCCTTTCTCCATCGTCTGCAAGGTGATCTCGGCCGACGATCGTCCCGCCGTGAAGCTGTCGGACAACCCGATGAAGGCGATGGGCCCGCCCGCCGAGCTTGCCCGCTACCGCCGCGTGTTCCAGGTCGGCGAGCAGGCACCGCTGCCGGTCGCGGTGTGACGGCGGCCTCGATGCTGCAGGTCTCCAGAGGATATTGAAGGGATGGTATTGCCGATGGCCGCCAACGCACAACGATCCGGGATCGTCGACGATGCCCTGCAGGGGGCGGTCGAGCGCAAGGAAGTCGCAGGCGTCGTCGCCATGGCGGCGGATCGAGGCGGCGTCTTCTATCAGGGGGCATTCGGACTGGCCGACCTCGCGCCGGCGCGCCCCCTGAAGCTCGACTCGATGTTCCGCATCGCCTCGATGACCAAAGCCATCACCTCGGTTGCTGCCATGCAGCTCATCGAGCAGGGACGGCTGGGGCTCGACGATCCCGCGGAGAAATACCTGCCGCAACTGGCGGGGCTGCCGATGTTCGAGTCGTTCGACGCCGCGACCGGCGACTACAAGCTGCGGCCCACCACCAAGTCCATAACCGCGCGACACCTGTTCACTCACACTTCCGGGCTTGGCTACGCCTTCACCAGTCCCATCGTGCGCGATTTCAAGCCGCGTCCCGGCGAGGCCTACCCAGTCGGTCCGCTTTCGTTCGAGCCGGGCGAGCAATGGCTCTACAGCACCAGCACGGAGTGGCTCGGAAGCCTGGTCGAGACGATCTCGGGCCAGCCGCTGGAGGAGTACTTTCGCCAACACATCCTCGATCCGTTGGGCATGTCCGACACCTACTACTACGTGCCCCGGGAGAAGGAGGGCCGCGTCGTCACGGTCCTTCGCCGCCGACCCGACGGATCATTGACGAAGGAGGCCGTGCAGGCGCCAACGACGGGCTTCCTGCGCACCGGCGGCGGGGGCATGACGTCGACCGCGGCGGACTACATCCGCTTCACCCGCATGCTGCTCAACGCTGGCGCGCTCGACGGCGCCCGCATCCTTTCCGCCAAGTCGGTGGACACGATGGCCGAAAATCATATCGGATCCATCGGCGTGCCCGCCTTGAAGACCGCCCTGCCCGAGCGCAGCGAGGACTTCTCCTTCATCGCCGACGGCCGCGACAAGTGGGGCCTCGGCTTCCTGATTACGGCCGACACCATCCCCGGCAAACGCTCCGCCGGCAGCCTCAGCTGGGGTGGGATCAACAACACCTATTTCTGGATCGACCGGGCGCGCGGCATCACCGGCGTGATCCTGATGCAGTTTCTGCCCTTCGCCGACCGAAAAGCGCTGGCGCTCCATGACGCCTTCGAGCGCGGCGTGTACCGGATCGCCGCGTAAGCAGGCCCCGGGACGGCCCCTGTCGGGGAACGGCGCCGCCGGAGCTTTGCTCCGCCGGCAGCCTATTAACCGGATTGGAGTTAATCCACGGCACTATCGCGTCCAGCCTGTGGGGGGTGGCCGCCTCTCTCGCGAACGGTATTCGCGAGGCATCGCGTCGAGGCGGCCGGCAAGTTGGGGGCGCGTGGTAAGTTGTTCATCCCAGGTCTCATATCGGCCGAGGCATGCCTTATCGGCCTGCTGGTCCTGAGCCTCGTCGGGTTCAGCGTCCTTGCCTGGCGCGACAAGCTGTCAAGGCCGAAGCCGGCCGCCGCCGCACCGGCATCCGCAGCCGGTCTGTCGACGACAGCGCTGCAGCTCGACAACCAGGCGACCTCGATCCTCGACATCGTGCGCACCTATATCGATGCCGGCGAGCGCTATTCCGTCTCCCTCGCGCAGGCGGGCAGGAACCTGCCGAAATCGGCGAGCCCGGAAGAGATCGGGATCATCGTGAAGTTTCTCCTCGCCGAGAACGCCAAGATGCAGAACGAGGCGAGCTCGCTGAAGAAGAGCCTCGAGCAGTCCAAATCGCAGATCGACAAGTTGCGCTCACATCTCGCCGAGGCCCAGGAGGTCAGCATGCGTGATCCCCTGACCTCGCTCAGCAACCGCCGTCGCTTCGACGATAGTCTGGCGCGCGAGCTGGCCGACGCGCGCGAGCACGGCACGCCGCTGTGTCTGGTGCTGGCCGACATCGACAACTTCAAGAAGGTCAATGACCACTTCGGCCACACCATCGGCGACGAGATCCTGAAGATGTTCTCGCGCGTGCTCAAGGACAACGTGTGCGCCCGCGATACCGTCGCCCGCTACGGTGGCGAGGAGTTCGCGGTCATCCTGCCCGAGACCGAGGTCGAGCGCGCCCTGCAGATCACCGAGCGCATGCGCACCCAGCTCGAGGGCATGCGGCTCGCCCTCAACGCCAGCGGGCAGGCGATCGGCAAGGTCACGGCTTCCTTCGGTATCGCCGAGCTCAGCGTGGGCGACGATGCCGACACGTTGGTCCAGCGCGCCGACGAGAAGCTCTACCAGGCCAAGTGCGCCGGCCGTAACCGCGTCGCCGTCGACCAGGCCGCCGCCTGACGGCACCAGCTCCAATCGGCCGCGCCGGCTGCTAAGCGCTGGCGCGCCGTTCCCGCAGGCTCGCGGCGAGGGCCTTCACCAGCTTGAACAGGCTGTAGAGCGACAGCTCCACCGTGGCGGTGAGGAGAAGCAGGAAGATCGAGCGCTGCCCCAGGTCGTCGGTGATGGCGCCGCGCACCTTGTATTTGACGTCGCTGGGAAAATAGTTCTCGACCAGCGCGTAGAGGCCGTTCGTCAGCGGCAACAGCTTGGAATAGAACCAGCCCAGCCATTCCAATCGGAACGCGTGCAGGTAGGCGTAGATGATCCACACCACCAGGATCGTCACGAACAGCAGGACGACCTTGCCCAGGAACAGCCACGCGAATGAAGGCGCGCGCGGAGGTGCCCGTTCGCCAGCGTTTGCCATCCGCTCCTCTTGCCAAATCGCCACGCGTCATCCCCAATAACGCCGTCGCACACAATGTCGTGTCGACGTCATACCACGTAGGAGGGGCCCGCCACCATCGTTGCGCATGCCGAGACTTGCGTGGGTACCCGCCTGCGCGGGCATGACGTCGCGCCAACTGTGGGGGGGCGCGTCCGCTCAGCCCTCGGCGACCATCTCCTGCAGCTTGGCGCGCAGCGCCGTCTCGTCAGCCGCGAAGTCGCCGGCGATCCACCACGCTTCCAGCGCCCGCAGCAACTCGCCGACCCGTGGTCCGGGCGGCACCCCCAGCCGCATTACATCGGCGCCGCCGAGCGGGAACCACGGCGGCTGCCAGCGCTCTGGGAGGGTGTGGCGATCGCGCCAGGCGAGATCGGCGGGCCCATCGCCGGAGCGCGCCCAGGCCACCAGCACGCGCTCACGGTAAGCCGCCGCACCGTTGGCATAGAGATAGGCCTTGGCGGCGCCCTCGGCCAATGCCGGACCGACCTCGGGCGTGCGCTCGGCAGCGCGCACGAGCCGCGCGTGCTCCTCGTTGGAAAGACGCAGGCGCTCGCGCAACCGGTCCGCGTCCTCGGGCAGCTCGATCGCCAGGGCCGCGAGCCGCAGGATCGGGTCGCCGGGGAGGCCGAGCGCGGCCTCGAGCGACGCAAATTGGGCTAGCAGCCCCGGCCGCGGAGCGGCAGGCAGCACGCACGCGAGCACACCATAGTCCTGCATCGCCCGCACCAGCTCCACCGCCCGGGGCGCCGCCAGCAGACGCAGCAGCTCCTGGCGGACACGCTCGGCCGACAGACGCGCCAGCCCTTCGCGCTCAGCAACACAGGCGGCGAGGCTCTCGGCGTCGGGCGAACCCTCGCCATACTCGGCCGTCAACCGGAAAAAGCGCAGGATGCGCAGATAGTCCTCGCGGATGCGCTGCCGTGCCTCGCCGATGAAGCGCACGCGATGCGCCGCGAGGTCGCCGAGCGCGCCCAACGGGTCGAACACCTCGCCGTCGGGGCTGCAGTAGAGCGCGTTGATCGTGAAGTCGCGCCGGCGCGCGTCCGCCGCCCAGTCGTCCGTAAAGGCCACCGTGGCGTGGCGGCCGTGCGTCTCGACATCCTCGCGCAGCGTCGTCACCTCGTAAGCGACGTGGCTGGCGATCACCGTGACGGTGCCGTGTTCGACGCCGGTCGGCACTGCAGCGAGGCCGGCAGCCCGCGCGGCAGCCATCACCTGCGCGGGCCGCGCCGGGGTGGCGATGTCGACGTCGACCACCGGCCGGCGCAGCAACGCATTGCGCACCGCGCCACCAACCGCCCGTGCCGGAAAGCCCCCGGCGGCGAGCGCGGCGAACACGGCCTGCGTTTCGCGACGCGCGAGCCAGTCGGCCCCCGCAAGGCTCGGCAGCTGCTGGGTCGGGGAAGGATCGGCCATGCGGGCCACGCTACTTCAGTTGGCCAGGCTCGATGCGCCCGTCCTTGCCCATGCGCGGGGGCGTGTAGGTCTGTCCCGGCAATCCGCCGGGCGTGACGGTGGCATAGTAGATCAGCGTTGCCGCGACCAGCAGCGCTCCGGCGACGAACAGCCACACCAGCGGCGCCTCGTTGACGACGGCGCCCGCGGACGCATTGTCGCTACGCATCAGCAGCATGTAGGCGAGGTAAGCGGCCGCAGGCAGCAGGAACAGCAGGATGTTCTCGATGACGACGCGGATCATCGCTGAAACAGCCTCTGGTGCATGTTCTTGAGCATGCCGGCGGTGGCGCCCCAGATGTAGCGCCCTTGGTAGGGCATGGCGTAGAACGCACGCTGCTTGCCGCGCCACTCACGCGCATGCTTCTGATGGTTGGCTTCGTCCATCAGGAACGGCAGCGGCACCTCGAATACCTCGAGCACCTCGCGAGGGTCGAGCGCGACCTCGAAGCCGCGCCGCACGAAGGCAACCACCGGGCTGATCTGGAAGCCCGTGCCGGTGCGGTAGCTGTCGAGGAAGCCGAGCGTCTCCACGAACTCGGCCGCCAGGCCGATCTCCTCCTGCGCCTCGCGCAGCGCGCAATCGACGGGCGTCCTGTCGAACGCCTCCATCTTGCCGCCGGGGAACGAGATCTGGCCGGGATGGCTCGGCATGTCGTGGGAGCGCTGGGTCAGCATGACGGTCAGCGGGTCGCCCAGCACGATGGGAACGAGCACGGCGGCCGGCCGCGGCGGCGCCATCAGTGCCAGATCGTCCTTGAACTCGGGGCTCAGATCCCAGTCGCTGGGGCCGAGCGCGCGACCCGAGCGCGGATCGAAGATGGCCTGCGAGGGGGCGGGAAGCAGGCCTCTGCGCGCGCGCGCGCGAAAGCCGGGTTCCGTGAAGGCATCGGCGCTGAGGTCGAGGGGCGTGTCCATGGCGCGGCGACCATAGCACCGCGGGCCTTGCCGTGGCCAATCGGGGCTGCTTCATCCTCGGCATATGTGGGTGGGTCGACGCGGCGGCTCAGGTCGCGGATTGCAAGTTGCCCCGCGACGGAGCCTCAATCGAATTCTGTCATGTAGCGTTCGTCGACCAAGTGACAGCTGGCGACACGCCACTCGACAGGGCGGCCGTCGATTGCAAACACTACCCGATCAAGCTCGAGAACCGGCGTGCCCTGTATGATCGACAGGCTATCGGCGACCGCGGCGGTCGCGGCCTTGGCCGATATGATCTCGATGCCTTTGCCCAGTACGAGCCCGAACTCCTGAGACAGGTCCGCAATCCGCTGCGGTGCCTGATTGCGCTCGGCCAACCCGGCGAAATGGCGCTCCGGCAGAGAGACCTCTTCGTACATGTAAGGGCGATCCCCCGTCACGTGCACGCGGCGGATGCGCACGACGCGCTCCCCCTCGGGCAGCTTGAGCCGCTCTTGCTCGGTCTTGCCGGCGGGCTCCAGGCTCATTTGGTTCGTGCGCAACGCTCCTGACACCCGGTTCCCGTCCTTGCCGCGCACGTTCTCGTAGCGCCAGGCCAACGCGAGCGCCTTGCTGTCGTTGACAAACGTGCCCTTGCCTTGACGGCGAGACACGACGTGCTCGGCCTCCAACGCGTCCAGGGCCTTGCGCACGGTGCCGGAGCTGATGCCGAGCTCTCTGGCCAGATCGACCTCGGCCGGCAGCATGGCCCCCGGCTTCCAGGTGCCACCCGTGATCCGCTCCAGCACGAGGTCCCGCACCTGCAAATACAGCGGGCGCATCGAGAATTTCTGGTCGCTGGACATGGCGATCGGCGCAGCCCTTCCCCCAAGCCAATCAGGCAGCAAAAGACAACGCGCGCACGGAAACAATAGTTCCGCAGACAACGCTGACAGGTTGCATAGCCCCGGTCGCCGACGCCCCGCGCTCCGAAGAACAGTTCGCTAGCCCCTGCAGGACAGCTGCGGATTTCTGCGGCACTCCAGCAGAGAACATCGTTTAATTACCTCTTTTGGCCCATCGCAAGCTTGTTCGCATCATTACAGAAACGCAAGGTGGGACTTCGAAGGCCGGTGCACAACCCGCCCACGGACAAATGCACCTGCGCCATCTGCGCACGGGCGTGGGAGGGCACCCACCGCCTACCGGACCAGTCGCGGCCAGCCTCAGCCGGCGCGCTTACTTCCCTGCACATCGGGACGGATTTCGAAAAAAAGTGCCTGGCTCACCACGGCTCGCACGTCGTCGACATGGAACGGCTTCGGCATCAGGAACGTCGGCTCGGGACGCTTGCCCGTAAGCAACCGCTCGGGGTAGGCCGTGATGAACACGACCGGAACGCGCCGCCACGAAAGAATCTCGTTCACGGCGTCGATGCCGCTGCTGCCGTCGGCCAGCTGGATGTCGGCGAGGATCAATCCGGGTCGCTGGGCCTTCGCCAGAGCCACCGCCTCTTTGTGTGTGCGTGCGACACCAGTGACACGATGGCCCAACTCCAGCATCAGCCGCTTGAGATCCGCCGCGATCAGCAGCTCGTCCTCGATGATGAGGATGTCAGTAGCGATCTGGTCAGCGACCTCGCGCCGGGCCGTCTCCACCAATGCCGTGGCCTCCGGCACCGATACCTCCAGGATCTGCGCGGCGGCCTCGAGCGTGAAGCCTTCCAACGTCAGGAGCATGAAGGCCAGCTGCGACCGCGGCGTCAACGCCAGCAAACGACGCTGCAAGGTGAGGTCGCTCGGCCTGGGCGTCGCGAGCACCCGCACTCGCTGCCCCAGGGGGCCGTTCCAGAAGCGGCAGAACATGCGGTACATGGCAACGCGGGCGTCCGCGTCCGGCTCTTCCTCGACTCCATCCGCCAGCGTCTCCAGCGTGGCCGCTACCACCGCGTCGCCGCTTTCCTGGGCGCCGGCCAGCAGCCGCGCCAGGCGCCGCAACTGGGGGACGGATCGCGCCAACTCATCGCTGTCGATCATGCGTGCTATCCCAAATTCGGCTATCTGATCTTGCGTCGGCTACCTTTCGATGCGCGTCAGGCCAGCCAAGGCGCTGAACCGCCAACTGCGGATCGGTAGGTACCCAGACGGAACGCACAATATTGAAGGCATGAAAAGCCGGCAACTGACCGGATAGTGAAATTCAAGTGTACCTTGCCATATGGGGCCACGCTGCTGCAAATGTGCACCGACCAGGGTGCAAAACCCGCTCCGAAACGAGGTGTCCACGCGGTGTGGCACAGAATTCTGCGGGTAAGTGCGGCTCGACTGGACAAGGCCGCCGGCTTGACGCACGAGAAATCAATGCGGTTGGAGGAGACATGGCACTTTTCGATCTGAAAGGTCGCGTCGCGGTCGTGACGGGCGGCAACGGCGGCATCGGGCTCGGCATGGCGCGGGGCCTCGCGCAGGCTGGAGCCGCGGTCGCCATCGCTGGCCGCAACGTCAAGAAGTCCGCGGAGGCCGCGGCCGAGCTTGCCAAGCTGGGCGTCAAGACAGCAGTGCTCGAGGTTGACGTCACCGACGAGGCCGCCTGCCGCAAGATGGTGTCCGACGCCGTCAAACAGCTTGGCCGGCTCGACATCCTCATCAACAATGCCGGCATCAACATCCGCAAGCCCGCGCACGAGCTTACGCTCGCCGAGTGGCGCCAGGTCATCGACGTGAACCTGACCAGCGTCTTCACATGCTCGCAAGCAGTCTATCCCGTGATGCGGGACGCTGGCGGCGGCAAGATCATCAACATCGGCTCGATGCTGTCGATCTTCGGCGCCGCCTTCGCGCCGGCCTACGGCGCCTCGAAGGGCGGCTTGGTGCAGCTCACCAAGTCGCTCGCCACCGCGTGGGCCAAGGACAACATCCAGGTCAATGCGGTGCTGCCCGGTTGGATCGACACCGAGCTGACGCAGAAAGCGCGCGTGGAGGTCTCGGGCCTCAACAGTCTCGTCCTCATGCGCACGCCTGCCAAACGCTGGGGTGTGCCCGACGACCTCTCCGGCGTCGCCGTGTTCCTCGCCGCCGCCGCCTCCGACTTCGTCACCGGCACCGCCATCCCGGTCGACGGCGGCTACTCGGTGCAGGTGTAGGTCGACCGAAGAAGTCACGCCTGAGGCTGCAACCGCCGGAGCCGGGTTCCATCCATGCACGTTGAGATTGCCGGTGCGGGATTCGCCGGTCTGGCCGCCGCGATCGCGCTGCGCCAACGCGGCTGGAGCGTGCGCGTGCACGAGAAGGAGGCGGAGCTGCGCGCCTTCGGTGCCGGCATCTTCGTCTGGGAGAACGGCCTGCGCGTGCTGCATGCGCTCGGCGCCTACGACGACGTGGTGCGGGGCGCGCATCAGGCCCCGGCCTACGAGTCGCGTCGCGACGGCGCCATCACAGCCTTCGAGAAGGTGAATGGAGGCAACCCCTTCCGGCTGCTGACCATGACACGCCAGCACCTCTACGGCGGCATCCTCGCCACGGCGCGGCGCGAGGGCGTGGAGATCCGCACGCACTCGGAGGCGGTCGGTGCGCGTCCTGACGGCGCGCTGCTGCTCGCGGACGGCAGCAGCCTGCCGGCGGATCTCGTGATCGCGGCCGACGGCGTGCGATCGAGCGTGCGCGACTCGCTCGGCCTCGTCGGCGAGCGGCGCAAATACCAGGATGGCATCATCAGGGTGCTGCTCGAAAGCACCGACTTGGTGGGCGGCTACTGGAACCACGTGATCGACTTCTGGGCGTTCACCCCGAGAACGCTGCGCATCCTCTACGCGCCCTGCGAGGGCACGCGGCGCTACTTCGGGATGATGGCCCCGGTCGAGGCCAAGGACGCCTCGACCCTGCCGATCGATCCCGAGGTCTGGGCCCCATCGTTTCCAGCGTTTGCCTCGGCCCTGAAGCTGATCGGGTCGCGGGGGCGACATGACGTATACGAGACGACGCGTCTCGAAAACTGGTCGTCCGGCCGCGTCGCCATTGTCGGCGATGCCGCCCACGCCATGCCGCCGACACTCGCCCAGGGGGCCTGCTGCGCCATGATGAATGCCTTGAGCCTGGCGGTGAACGTGTCGGACGGATCGCCGATCGAAGCCGCGTTGCGACGCTGGGAGACGCAGGAGCGCGGGCTCACGGATCACACGCAGGCCCGCTCGGCGGAACTCGCCCGCACGCGCGCGCTCGGCAGCGGCATGCAATGGGACGACGTCGGCCTGCGCGCCGCCCTGCATGTCCCCACCGGCACCCGCCCGGAGGAATACGCCAAGATCCGGAACGCCTAGACTGATGCGCCCGCCGGCAACCGGCGCGACGCTGGTGCGATCCCGTCGTCGGCGCAGGGACCGCCTGCGTCTCAACCGGATCGACGCCGAGCATCTGGCCCGGTCGATGCACGCGCTGCGCAAGCCGCCCCACCCGTGAGGGCGCCGGCATGCTCCACCCGCACTGAACCGGCCATTCGCCAATCGCCCGGCACGGATGGTGTGTCGGCGTCGCCGCTCGCTTCACAAAGCCGATGCCGGCGCCTATAAGTCCCCGGCGAGCGACGCCGGAACCAAGCGCCGACCGGAATGCGCCTGAAAGGCCTTTCGAGTACCTGTTGCACCGCGCAGGCAGACAACCGGGCGTCGGATTTCTCTCGTGTCGGGGCATAGCTCAGCCTGGTAGAGCACCTGCTTTGGGAGCAGGGGGCCGGGGGTTCGAATCCCTCTGCCCCGACCACTACTTAGCTGCATTTTCTGACTCCTCGGCAGGGGCTGATTTCTGACTCTTGACCCCCTCCTGTTCTTCCTTAGAAGCTTCGACCCAGGCCCGACGCTTCCTAGCGGCGGCTCCGCGCTGGATGTCGGTTCGCTTCATATAAAGTCGGGCGGCCTCCGGCGTCCGGTGACCAGAGAGAGCCATCACGCCCTGTTCGGTCAACTCAGCGTCCCCGAGTTCGGTGAGGCCCCCATGCCGACAGGCCGCGAGCGTCAGATCCTCAGGTAAGCCTGCTTTCCGTGCAGCCGCGCGCACCCGGTTTCGCGCCGTGCGGACCAGGAAAGGGACGTGCCGGCGCGCCTTCCCGCTTCGGGCGCATCAGCACCATCGGCACGCCTAGCCGCTCCAAGCTATCGAGGTAAGATGTCAGCTCCGGGAACAGCGGCCCCTCGTGATCGGAGAGCGGCAGCCAGACTAGTTCCCCGGTCTTGTGATGGAAAATGCGAACCGCGTTGGGGCGCTCGGGCGGACGATAATCCGTAAAGGTGAGATGGCCCGCCAGCACGTTCTCGGGGCGCTGGTGCCACTCGAAGCAGATCAGCGGGAGGGCGGCGAGATGTGGCTCACCCGCCGCCAGCAGCGCATCGTGGAGGGCGTACACCGCAGCGCGCGAGGCCGGCTGCGTCGTGCCCTTGCCGTGCTCCAGTTCGAGGCCGCGGAAGGGGTTCTCGACAGGAACCGATTGCGGATAGAGGCGCTGCACCGCATCCCAGGCCCGTCCCATGCGCGCCATGCAGATATTGGCCTGTCGCAGGCGCCGCTCCACCCTAGTGCCCTTCTGCAGGGCCTCGTAGAGCTTGTCGACGCCGCGCGCTGAGACGGAGGAGAGCGGCACCCGACCGAGTTCGACGCTCTTCTTCGTCGTGTGAGTGAGGACCAGCTTGAAGGCACGCTCGTATTCGTAGCGGGATCGTTTCGAGACTTTCTCCCAGGCACGCGAGCGCTTGTAACGCTCCACCAACCATTCGAGCGTGCCGAAACCAGGTTGGAGATCGAGTAACTTCGTGCTTCCTTTGCCGCTCCGCCAGTCGTCTAGGTGACGGTTAAGCTCGGCAACTCGCGCGATGGCTGCGCCGTAGTCGGACCCAAGCGCCTCACGATGAAGAACGAAGCCCGACTTGAAATCGCGGCTCGGCGGGTTCCAATAGTACCCCATCCTGCCGCTCGGGAGCTGCTTCTCGATCATGTAACGCGGCCAGCTCATCGGCTTCACAGCTCGTCGGCGATGTCGCGGATTGTTTCGGTCGAGCCGCTTAGACGGTCGATCGCCTCGTCCAGAGTGTCCTTCAGCCATCGGTCCCCCTTTCTCGGGATCTTGATGGGCGCAGGATACAGGGTGCCGATGGCGCGACGGAAGGCTTCGACGGACTTCTCGCCGACATACGCAGCGGCCGCCTCGGCACGCATCAAACGCGGCCAAGCCTCGCCGGGGCTGGTGGCAGCCGTTTTCATGACTTTCCTCCAACAACTTGGTAGGTCGCCGACAGGGGATTGAACCTCATGCGCACCGTCCCGGGCTGGCCCATGCGAGCGAAATCTTTGGACTTGGCGACCCTCACAAATCGGTCAGGCTGGTTCACGTCATCGGCCCAGACGATCACGCCGAGATCGGCCTTGTTGTTCCAGACGGCTCCGCCGTTGATGTCGTACAGCGTGGCCTCCTCGACCGAGCCCACCTTGCCGCCTTCCTTGGTTGGATGCGCCACCACAATGACCACGATCTGAAAGCGCCGGGCCAAGCGCTTTAGCTCGCGCAGAGCGCGGTTGAGGTAGGTCGCCTCGGTGTCCTGCCGACCCCACAGGTGCTCGATCTCGTTCCACGGATCGATCAGCACCCAACGGCAACCGTGGCGCGTGGCGGCTTCCTCAATAGTCGTTTTTAGCCAATCAAGGTTGAAGTCCTGCTCCTCATCCAGGTCCTCGCTCGGCGAAATCGTCCTGAACATCAGGTCGAGCCAAGCGACCGGCTCTTCGGCGATGCCGTCGCGTCCTTGCCCTCGCCATGCCTTGGCGTAGCGATGCAGATCGCGGCGATTGCGTTGCGGGTTGTCCTCGAACTGGAGGATGGCGCCCTTTAGCCCGTGCAGCCGCGCGAAGTTCGCAACCAGCGCCAGCGTCCACTGACTCTTGCCGTGGTTCGGTTTCCCAGTCACGGCGATGAGCTGAGGTGGCACCAGCATGAAATGCTGATCGAACTCGCGCCACCCCGAGGAGAAGCGCTTGTCGTCCTCGCGCGAGGGGACCTCGGAGAACGGTACCAGTCGACTTGGCACCATCGGCTTGGCCTCGGCGATCATGTCTTGGAGCGCTTTCACGCCGTGCCTGACCAGCACCTCGTTCGCGTCCTTGCAGCCCTCCGGGTAGGTCACGAACCAGCAGCGCGTCCGGCCGAGCCGGATCGCGAGTTCGTCACGGAGGATGCGCCCCTTGTGGTCGTCGTCGGTCGCCAGGATGATCTTGCGGAAGTGGCTGCAAGCCGGCTTTCAGTTTGACGCCATCCCACAGGTAGCGGAACGCCCGATCGTCCCTCGGGACGATGTCGCCCTCACCGGGCTTGTCGAGCGTCGCCCCGTTAGGTACGGACACGACGTGCGTCGCCCCCGCCGCGAGGAACGACAAGGCGTCGAGTTCGCCCTCCGTGATGATCAGCGGCGCGTCTGAGGGCTCTCTCAGGCAATCCTCGTTCCACAAGCACAACTCGGCGCCCTTCGGCTCGATCCAGAATGTCTTGGCGGTCTTGCCGTTCTCCACGACCTCCTTCCGGATTCTTAGCAATACGTAGCGGCACGCCGGGGCAGTAAACATGGTACCGTATTCCGCCGAAGACAATTTCGCCATGGCCGAATGCTTCGAGAGCGACGGAGTCGACTGCCCGCTGGTCGATGCCTGCACCTTGAATGCCGCGCTGAAGGAGGCGCTGAACGCCTTCTTCGCCGTCCTGTCCAGCTATACGATCGAGGGCCTGGTGCGCACCCGGCCCGATCTGCACCGCCTGCTCGGTCTGGAGGCGGTCGAGCGCCCGGCACTCGCCAGCTGAACGCGGGCCGGCCTATTTGTTGAGAATGAGCTTGCCCTGCCGGGTGATCTTCAGCCGGTAGAGCGCCCCCTGATGCTCGATGCCGATCTCGTGCAGCCCCAGGAACAGCGATTGGCTGCTCAAGACGCGCGGCAGCGCCCCGCCCAGGGCCGCAGGCGGCGGGGGTGCGCTTCTTTCCCGTCCCAAGCTCGAGCGATCTGCAAACCGCGGCGAATGATCATGCATCGTGACGAACCCCTTGTTGCGCACGCCGGGCTCGCCAGGGCTGGCTGGGCGGACAAGATAAAACCTGACTGATTATCATGTTTATGGCCGTCGGCAAGAGCGCCTTCCCCGCGGCCGGCGCTAGCGGGCGCTGCGGCCTCAGGCGGCAGCCAGCAGGCTGGCATTGCCGCCGGCTGCGGTGGTGTCGACGCAGACCGCCCGTTCATGGGCATAGGCAGCCGGGTAGATGCGCTCGCTGACGATCGGAATGATCGGGCCGCTGCGTGCAGCCAGCGCCTGCCGCAGCGGGCGCAGGCTCTCCGCGCCGGCGGCGGAAGCGACCAGGTCGATCGACAGCGCTGCCGCATCGGCGGGGTCGGCCGTGCCGTCCAGCGCCTCGAGCGGCAGTCCCTTGCCAGTCAAGGCCGCGAGCGCGGCGCGGGCATCCGGCGCCACGGCCAAGACTGCGTTGCCGGCCGCCAGCGCTTGCACCACTTGGGCAAGCAGGCTGTCCCGGTCGGGGCCGAGCGCCAGCACCCGGCCGCGCGGGTGAAGGGTCAGCGCGTTGGCCTCGCCGGTCGGGCCGGGCAAATCGACCGGGCCGAAATCGAGCGCCGCCGCTGCTGCGATCGCTTCAGCGCCCTTGCCGCGCAGATGCTTGCGCAGGATGGCGATGCGCTCCGGACGGCGCGACCAGCCGCCGGCCGCCGGGTCCGGCAAATGCAACTCGAGTGCGGCACGCGCCACGGGCCGGCCTGCGGCGGCGGTCTTCGGGGCGGATCCGCCGGCCTTGCGGAAGCGCCGCAGATAATGCGGGCCACCGGCCTTCGGCCCGGTCCCCGACAGCCCCTCGCCGCCGAATGGCTGCGAGCCGACGACCGCGCCGATCTGGTTGCGGTTGACGTAGATGTTGCCGGCGTGGACCGTGTCGGTGATCTGCTGCGACCCGCGCGTCGATGCGGTGTGAAGCCCGAAGGTCAGCCCGTAGCCCGTCGCGTTGATCGCGGCGATCACCTCGTCGAGGTCGCTCGGCCTCGAAGCTCGCGACGTGCAGGACCGGCCCGAAGATTTCCTCGTCGAGCGTCGCCGATGCCGTCACCTCGAAACACCGACGGCGGCGACGAACCGGCCGCCTGCGCGGCGCCGGCAGCTGTTGCGAGCACCGGCGCCCTTGGCCGCCATCTCGGCGACATAGGCACTGATCGCCTGCTCGGCCTCGTCGTCGATCACCGGGCCGACATCGGTCGCAGATCCCAGGGATCGCCGACATTGCAGCTCGTCCATGGCGCCCTTCGAGCATCTCGAGCATCTCTCGGCGACGTCCTCCTGCACGTAGAGCACGCGCAGCGCCGAGCAGCGCTGGCCGGCAGTCTGGAACGCCGACGCCAGGATGTCGCGCACCGCCTGCTCGGGCAGCGCGGTCGAATCGACGATCATCGCATTGAGGCCGCCGGTCTCGGCGATCAGCAGCGCGTCGGGCGCGGCCGTCGCGGCGAGTCGCGCCGGTCGATCAGCCTGCGCCACCTCGGTCGAGCCGGTGAAGCACGACGCCGGCGATACGCGGGTCGGCGGTGAGCGGCGCCCCGACCTCGGCGCCGTCGCCGGGCACCAGCTGCAGCACCCCGTCGGGAACGCCCGCCTCGCTGCATCAGCCCGACGGCGCGCGCCGCGATCAGCGGCGTCTGCTCGGCCGGCTTGGCGATCACCGCATTGCCGGCGACCAGGGCGGCGGCGATCTGGCCGGTGAAGATCGCCAGCGGAAAGTTCCACGGCGAGATGCAGACGAACACCCCGCGCGGCGCGCGGTCGCCGGCCTCGGCCGCGCCTCGGCCGCGTAGTAGCGCAGGAAGTCGACCGCCTCGCGCACCTCGGCGACCGCGTCGGCCAGCGTCTTGCCGGCCTCGCGGGCGCAGCGAGCGCGAAGAACTCGGCCGCGTGGTCCTCGTAGAGGTCGGCGGCGCGCCGCAGCACCGCGGCGCGCTCCGCGACAGGCCGCGCCGCCCAGCCGCGGCGCCGCCGGCGCCGCCGCGAGCGCCGCCGCGACGTCGCTCGCAGCCGCCTCAGCGACCGTCGCCGACGACGTCGCTCCGGTCGGCCGGGTTGACGCATCGTGCGCGGCTCGGCCGCCGTCGCCGGCGCCCGCGGCCAGCATCGGCCCGGCGATCCAACGGTGCGTGCCGGCAAGCTCGCGCGCTCGGCCGCGATCGCGGCCGCGATCGAGCGGGTCGGTGAGTCGCAGCCCCGCGAATTCGGCGCGTGCCGCGAAAAACGCTCGGCCGGCGACGGGATCGCCGGGTTGGCGACCGGTCGCCGGAGCTCGACCGCCGCGATCGGATCGCCGCGACCGCCTCGGCCGGCAGACTCGCTCGTCGACGATCTGGTTGACGAAGGAGCGAATTGGCGCCGTTCTCGAGCAGGCGGCGCACCAGATAGGCCAGCAGGTCGCGCGTGCGCCCCGACCGGCGCATAGATGCGGCAGCGCGTGCCCTCGCTCGCTCGCGCACGATCTCGTGCAGCGCCTCGCCCATGCCGTGCAGCCGCTGGAACTCGAAGCGCTGCCGGTCGCCCGCCGGCCATCGCCAGCACCGCCGCCACGGTATGGGCGTTGTGGGTGGCGAATTGCGGATAGATCCGGTCGCGCATGCCGAGCAGCTGCCGCGCATTGGCGAGTAGCTGACGTCGGTCGCGGCCTTGCGGGTGAACACCGGGATAGCCCGGCAGCCCCAGCACCTGCGCCGCGCTTGATCTCGGTGTCCCAGTAGGCGCCCTTGACCAGCCGCACCATCAGCCGCCGGTCGAGCTTGCGCGGCCAGCGCGTCGAGCCAGTCGATGACCGCAGCCGGCACGCCGGCCGTAGGCCTGGACGACGACGCCGAAGCCGTCCCAGCCGGCGAGCGCCGGGTCGGCGAGCACGCGCCTCGATGACGTCGAGCGACAGGTCCAGCCGGTCGGCCTCCTCGGCATCGATGTTGAAGCCCGATGTCGGCGCCGCGCGCCGCACGGCCAGCGCCCGCGCGCGCTGGCACCAGCTCGTCATCACCGCGGTCGCGCTGTGCGCGATCTCGTAGCGCGGATGCAGCGCCGAGAGCTTGACCGAGATCCCCGGGATTGTCGCGCACGTCGCCGCGTGCAGCGCGCGCCGCCGATCGCGGCGATCGCCTCGGCATAGGCCGCGCGATAGCGCAGCGCGTCGGCCTCGGTGCGCGCCGCCTCGCCCAGCATGTCGTAGGAGTAGGGTAGCCCTTGCGCCTCGAGCGTCGCTGCGGCCGCGCTTGATGGCTTCCTCGATCGTCGCGGCCGAGCACGAACTGCTCGCCCATCAGCTCATCGCCTGCGCCGACGGCGGTGCGGATCACCGGCTCGCCCAGCCGCCGCATCGCCGCGCGCAGCGGTGCCGCCGATGCCGGTGTCGGCCTCGTCGTCGAGCACCCGGCCGGTCAGCATCAGCGCCCAGGTCGAGGCGTTGACGAAGATCGAGGTCGAGCCGCCGAGATGCGCCCCCCAGTCGGCGGCGCGATCTTGTCGCGGATCAGCTCGTCGATCGTCTCCGCGTCCGGCACCCGCAGCAGCGCCTCGGCCAGGCACATCAGCGCGACGCCCTTCGTTGGTCGACAGCCCATAGGCCGGCGAGGAAGGCTTCCATCAGCCGTGGCTCGGCCGACCGGCGCACCGCCTCGACGAGATCCGCCGCCCGGGCCGACACGGCCTGCCGGTCGCCGGCCGCCAGCGGAACGGCGCCGAGCAGCCGGGCAAGCGCCTGGTCCTCGTCGGGCAGGTAGCTGCGCCGCATTTCCTGGCGGATCTGATCGAGCGGCTGGTCTGTCATCGGCGCCTCGCTGGCAAGCACACCCGATCACTAGTCCAACGTCTGGAGAAACGCCACAAGCGCCTTGCGCTCGTCCGTGCTGAGGTCGAGCGGCTTGACCTCGGATACCCCGCCAGGGCTCACCGGCGCACGCGAATAGTGGTCGAGCACCGCTTCGAGCGTCGGCATCTGCCCGGCATGCATATAGGGCGGCCGGCCGGCGACACCGCGCAGCGATGGGGTCTTGTAGGCGCGGGTGAGCCCGGCGCCACGGCCGGCAAGCGAGGCGAGCGCCGTGCAGGCCTGGGGGTTGCCGTCGCTGAACGGCCCGAGACAGTTGAACCGGTCGGCGGCGACCTCGGCCACGCCGGTCTCGCGGCCAAGATCGGGCGGCAGGCCGGCGACTGCCGGAATGCCGGTGTTGTGGAAACCGCCGTCGCTGAACCCGGGGCCGTTGTGGCAGGTCACGCAATTGGCCCTGCCGAGGAACAGTTTGAGGCCGAGCGTCTCCTGCGCCGACAGCGCATCGGCGGGCCCCGGCGGCTGTCCTGCCGCCAGCGCGGCGGCGAAGCGGTCGAACCGCGTCTGCGGATAGGGCAAGGCGCGCTCGAACGCTTCGATCGCCTTGCCCATGTTGGCGAAGATGCGGTCGACGCCGCGCCGGTCGGCCTCGCTCATCGCCGCCCATGCCGCCTGCTCGGCCGGCGTGCCGAGCGGACTGGCGTCGGCGGGCAGCCTGCCGAGATCGGGGATCGGTCCGAAGATGCGCTCATAGCGGGGACCGAAATTTCTGGCCATGAAATGAGCGTAAGCGGTGCGGTTGCCGGCCTGCTCGGCGGCATTTTCCAGCGGCGAGAGCGCCTGCGACCACAGGCTGTCCTTGCGGCCGTCCCAAAAGAACCAACGCTTCCAGGCAGCGCCGGCGAGCGGCATGGTGCGCCGGTTGGCGGTGCCCAAGCCCTCCCCGAGCGGCAGATCGTCCTGGAACTGGCGGTCGATCTTGTGGCAGGTGGCGCATGCCACCTTGCCGTTGGCGCTGAGCCGCTGATCGAAGAACAGGGTCGCCCCGAGCGCCGCCGCAGCGGGATCGTCGGCGAAGCGGTTGGTCGGATCGGCCGGCAGCGGCGGCAGTGCGGCGAGCGCCAGCGAGCCGATCGCCGCCCGCTCGGCCGGCGTGAACGGCGGCTGAGGCGCGGCCCCGAGCGAGTTGACGGCCGGCAGGCCGGCAGCCGCGATGAGCAGGAGCCCTCCTGCCGTGGCCCCGACGAACCGCCCGCGGCCCATCTTCCTTGCCCTATTGTTTCTGCGTGAGCCCATCATCTTCCGCCGTCCCGGTCAACGACCGAGCAGACCGACTTCGTCCCGCAGCCTGGGCAAAACGATGGCCGGGCGACGATTGCCAAGCCGCCGTCGCCATCTAGACTACTATAGAGGACGTCGCCGGAAGGAGCTGACATTGATGACACTCGCGGTCGCCTCGGTCGGCGAATGCATGCTCGAACTGTCCGGCCACACCGGCGACATCTGGCGGATGGGCTATGCCGGCGACACCCTCAACACGCTGTGGACGATGCGGGCGCTGTCGCCCGGCCACCATATCGACTACGTCTCGGCCTTCGGCGACGATCCGTTCTCGCAGGCGCAGATCGCCTTCCTGCGCGACCACGGGATCGGCATTGCCGAGAGCCCGATCATTGCCGGCGCCCGTCCCGGGCTCTATGCGATCACGCTGACCGGCGCGGAACGCGCTTTTACCTATTGGCGCAGCGATTCGGCCGCGCGGCGGCTGGCAAGCGATGCGGCCGGGCTGGCGAAGAGCCTCGCCAACCGGGCGCTGATCTATTTCTCCGGCATTACCCTGGCCATCTTGGACCAAGACGGCCGGCGTACGCTGCTCGGCGCGATTGCCGCAGAGCGCGCCAAAGGCTCGCACATCGCCTTCGACCCGAATTATCGCCCGCGGCTCTGGCCCGACCGCGGCGAAGCTCGCGCCGCGATCAATGCAGCGCTTGGCGTCTGCGACATCGTCCTGCCGACGCAAGCCGATGAAGCCGAGCTGTTCGGCGATGCCGACATTGCGGCGACGCTCGCCCGGCTGGAGGCCGCCGGGATTGCCGAGATCGTCGTCAAGCAGGGCGACGGCCCGGCGGTGGTCTCTCACTACGACAAGACGGTCGAAGTGCCGGCAAGCCGGGTCGAGACCCCGGTCGACACGACGGGTGCGGGCGATGCCTTCAACGGCGCCTATCTCTCGGGCCGGCTGATCGGCATTGCGCCGGCCGAGGCGGCCAAACGCGCCCATCATGTGGCGGCGGCCGTGGTCCAGGTGCGCGGCGCACTCGCCCCACCGGACCTGCTCAAGATCGCCTTCGACCGCTGAAGACTTAGGGCAGCCGGAACCGATATTCCGTCGTCTGCCGGTAGATCGCGCCGGGCCACAGCACCGCCTGCGGGAAATACGGGCGGTTGGGCGCATCCGGCCAGACCTGGGCTTCCAGGCAAAAGCCCGCATGCGCCGGATAGCGGCGCCCTTCGAGGCCGGGCACGTCGCGGCCGGCCCGCTCGCCGTCGTAGAACTGGATGCCGGGCTCGGTCGTCCACACTTCCATCTCCACGCCGGACTGCGCGCCTTGCGCCCAGGCGCCTTGGTGCAGCGCGCCGCGCGCGGCGGCCAGGCAGAAATTGTGGTCATAGGCCGCCCCGCCCGCCTCGATCGGCCGCGCCTGGCGAAAATCAAACGGCGTTCCCTCGACCGGCTGGACGACGCCCGTCGGGATCAGCTCGTCATCGACCGGCAGGTAAGCGAGCGCATTGAGCATCAGCCGGTGGCTGCGCGTCGAGCTCAGGCCGCCATCGTCGAGGTTGAAGTAGGAATGGTGGGCGAAGTTGCAAAGCGTCGGTTCGTCGCTGGTCGCCACATATTCGATCGAAAGCGTGCCGGGGATCTTCAGCCGGTAGGTGCAGGTGATGTCGAGCGCGCCGGGAAAGCCCATTTCGCCGTCGGGCGAATGGCGCGAGAAGGTGACATAATCGTTGCCGTGCAAGGCCACGTCCCAGAGCTGCTTGCCGAAGCCGCGGCTGCCGCCATGCAGGATGTGCTTGCCGAGGAAATTGGTGTCGAGCTGATAGCGCCGGCCGTCGAGGGTGAAGCGGCCGCCGCGGATGCGGTTGGCGTAGCGGCCGACATTGGCGCCGAAATACGGCGAGTGGGCTGGATAGTCGGCGAAGTTGTCGAAGCCCAGCACCAACGGTGCCGGATGGCCGTCGAGCCGCAGGTCCTGAAGGCAGGCGCCGAAGGTCATCACCTTCGCCTTCAGCCCGCCGCCCTCGATGCTGAAACGGTGAACGGCCTCGCCGTCGCTCGTCTGTCCGAATACCTCGCCGGCGATCATCGTCAACAACCTAGGCGCCGAGACCGCCGAGGCAGACATATTTGGTGTCGAGATAGTCGTCGATGCCCTGGTGTCCGCCTTCGCGGCCAAGGCCCGATTCCTTGACGCCGCCGAACGGCGCCTCGACCGTGGTGATCAGCCCCTCATTGACCCCGACCATGCCGTATTTCAGCCCCTCCATCACCCGGAAGGCGCGGCCGAGATCGCTGGTGTAGAAGTAGCAGGCGAGGCCGAACTCGGTGTCGTTGGCGAGACGCACCGCCTCCTCTTCCGCGCCGAAACGGAACACCGGCGCCACCGGGCCGAAGATCTCCTCCTTCATGAAGCGCATTTCGGGCGTGGCTTCGGTGATCACCGTCGGCTCGAAGAAGCTGCCGCCCAGCGCGTGCCGCCGGCCGCCGGTCAGCACCTTGCCGCCCTTGGCCTCGGCATCGGCGATCAGGGCTTCGACCTTGTCGACCGCCTTGGCGTCGATCAGCGGCCCCTGCTGGGTGCCCTCGTCGAGGCCGGAGCCGACCTTCAAGGCGCGGCTCGCCGCGGCGAACTTCTCCACGAACCGGTCGTAGATGCCGTCCTGGACGAAGAACCGGTTGGTGCAGACGCAGGTCTGGCCCGAATTGCGGTATTTGGCGACCATCGCGCCCTCGACCGCACGGTCGAGATCGGCGTCGTCGAAGACGATGAACGGCGCATTGCCGCCGAGCTCCATCGACACTTTCTTGATCGTGCCGGCCGACTTGGCGATCAGCACCTTGCCGACCTCGGTCGAGCCGGTGAAGGTGATCTTCCTGACCAGCGGGTTGGCGCAGAGCTCGTCGCCGATCTCCGCCGCCGAGCCGGTGACGACATTGACGGTGCCCTTGGGGAAGCCGACCTCTTCGCACAGCGCGCCCCAGGCCAGGCCCGAGTAAGGCGTCTGCGATGCCGGCTTGACCACCGTCGTGCAGCCGGCCGCAAGCGCCGGCGCGATCTTTCTGGCCAGCATCGAGGACGGGAAGTTCCACGGCGTGATCGCGGCGACCACGCCGACCGGCGCCTTGGTCACCAGGATACGCCGATCCGCCCACGGCGACGGCACGACGTCGCCATAGGTGCGCCGGCCTTCCTCGGCGAACCACAAGACATAGGCGGCCGAGATCGCGATCTCGCCCTTAGCCTCGGCCAGCGACTTGCCCTGCTCGGTGGTGAGCAGCTCCGCCAGGCTCTGCTGGTTGTCCATGATGGCGTCGTGGAGCTTGCGCAACAGCTTGTGGCGCTCGAGTACCGAGGTCTTCTTCCAGCCGGCGAAGGCGGCCTCCGCCGCCGCGATCGCCCGCCGGGTCTCGGCGGCGCCGGATTTCGGCACGGTGCCGATCTTCAGCCCGTTGGCCGGATTGATCACGTCGATCGTCGCGCCCGAAATCAGCCTGCACCCAGGCGCCGTCGATCAGGTTGGCCTCACGCATGAACGGGCTCGTCTTCTGCAGCATCGTCTCGGCCTCCTGTGGCACTCGGCCTTGCCGCGTCGCAGACGCGGCGAGCTCGGCTTGCTTTAGCGCTCCCCGCCTGCCGGATCAATTGCGGATGGCGCTGGGCGGCGTCAGCCGAACACCGCGCCGGCAAGCTGCAGCCACAACGCGGTGGTCACCACCGCGCAGGCCGTGGCGATCGACATCTGGTTGGAGGCCAGCGCCTGGCCGGTGCCGAGCTGGGTGGCGATCAGATAGGAGTTGACGCCCGAGGGCAGCGCGGCGGCGGCCACCGCGACCTTGGCCGGCAGCGGCGGCAGTCCGACCAGCCAGGCCATGGCGAGCGCCACCGCCGGCATCAGCATGAGCTTCAGCGCCGAGAGCACGATCGCCGGGCCGAGCTGACCGGAGATGCCGAACTTGCGCAGGCCGAGCCCCATGGCAAACAGGGCCAGCGGCCCGGCGATGTCGGCCAGCGCGCCGACAAAGCGGCCGGCAAGCGCCGGCATCGGCACGCCGAGCATCCGCCAAGCCAAGCCGGCGAGGATGCCGACGATCAGCGGATTGCCGGCAAGGCGGCGGGCGAAGGTGCGCAGCATGTCGAGCGGATGCAGCTTGGCCGCCTCTTTGCTCCGGCCGAACAGTTCGAACAAAACGATCGAGGCCGCCATCATGCTCGGCAGGTGCACCGAGACGATCAGCGACAGGATCTCGAACCCCTGTCGGCCGAATACGCCGAGCATGAAGGGAATGCCGAGCAGCACCAGGTTGGAGAAAGCGGTAGCGACGCCGCCGACGACGCCGGCCTGGCTGTCACGGCCGAACAGCCGCGTGGTGACCAGATGGCCGGCGGTCCAGGCGACAGCAACCGCGACGAAATAGGTCGTCCACAGCGACCACGGCGCCGCCCCGTGAAAATCGGCACGCACCATGGTCTGGAAGAGAAGCAGCGGCATGGCCACGCCCACCGCGAACTCCGACAGCGCATCGCCGACCGAAGGTTTCAGATAGCCGCTGGCGCCGGCGCCGTAGCCGAGCGCGACAAGGCCGAAGACGAACAGGACCGTTTCCGTGAGTGGGGACATCGGCCCCGCTCATAGCAGAAAAGCGGCAGGGATCGAGCCGACAGCCCCGAACCGGGCGCTGGCCCAGCTACATCGTCACTTTCTTGTTGTCGCCGACGGCGGGCGTGCTGCCGGTGACGGCTGCCGTCAGCATCGCCACCGTGGCGACGAACCGGTTGGGGCTGTCCCACAATTCGGCATCGTCGGGTTTTACCGTGATCAGGCGAATCGCCGGATCATCGGCCGAGTCCCACCAGGCCTTGGCCATCGGCGACCACAGTTCCTTGATCTTGGCGCGGTCCTCGGAGACGGTGGCGTGTCCGGTAACGCTGACATATTTGTTCGATCCGGTGTTGGCGAAGGCCATCGTCACCACCGGGAAGCGCTCCACCTGGTCGTCCTTCAGCCCGCTGACATCGGTCAGAAAATAGACGGCGTGCTCGTCTCTGTCGGCCATCGCCGCAAGCGGCCGCGCCCGCTGGCGCTCGCCGTCCCAGGTGATGAACATGCAGATGCCGATGTCGTCCATCAGCTGCCAGATCCGGTCGATCGCCTCCGAGGCCGAAAGTTGGCTATGGGGTGGGTGCGCCATATCGCTTCTCCGTTGCGGCTGGGGTGACGAGGAACGAGCGGTGGCGCGAAGTGTTCCCGTTGCGACCCGGCGGCTTGCACTCGCGGCCGGTTAACGCCGATATAGCGGCGGGATGGAGATTTTTCGCTTGGGCATTTCTCGGTTGGCGGGCGCGGCGCTGCTTGTCCTGCTTGCTTCGTCGGCAGCGGCCACCGAGGCCGGCTGGGCGCTCTTGAGGGAAGGCGGCCAAGTGGTGCTGATCCGCCATGCGCTGACGGCGGGCACTGCCGACCCGCCCGGGCTCGACATCGGCAATTGCGCCACGCAGCGCAACCTCTCCGACCGCGGCAAGCTGCAGGCCCGCAAGATGGGCGCCCTGTTCGCTGCCCGGGCGGCGCCGGTCGAGCGGGTGCTCTCCAGCCGCTACTGCCGCTGCCTCGACACGGCCCGCTTCGCCTTCGGCGAGGGGGTGGCCGAAGCCGAGCCGGCGCTCGACCCGCTGCCGGCCGACGAGGGCGGGCGCGAGGCCCAGCTTGCCGCCATGCGCAAGCTGTTCGCCGGCTTCGCCGGATCCGGCAATATGGTGCTGATCACCCATGGCGAGAACATCGCCGCGCTCACCGGGCAGGTTCCGCGCGAGGGCGAGGCCGTCATCGTGCGCGCCGACCAGGGCAGCGTCCATGTGCTCGGCCGCATCATCTTCAACTGACGCGCCCGCCGAGCGGGCGCGCATGGCGGCGGCCGGCGGAACGCCCCGATTTGCTCACTTCGCCCTTTTCCTATCCGGCAAAACCGATTAGACAGCCCGCGTTCAGCCTCTTATTCGCCCAGTGGTCCGAGGGAAAATCGTCTTGACAACGACATTCGATAAAGTCGCCAAGATCATTGCCGACACCAGCGAGATCGATATCGACAAGATCACGCCGGAAAGTCACACGATCGACGACCTCGGCATCGACAGCCTGGATTTCCTCGACATTGTGTTTGCCATCGACAAGGAGTTCGGCATCAAGGTGCCGCTGGAGAAGTGGACCCAGGAGGTCAATGACGGCAAAGTCTCGACCGAGGAGTACTTCGTCATGAAGAACCTCTGCGCCAAGATCGACGAACTGGTCGCGGCCAAGAACGCCGCCTGAGACCGGCGACGACGGTCTCCCCCTCGGCCATGGCCCCTCGCGACGTCGTCATCACCGGCATCGGCCTCGTATCCTCGCAGGGCGTCGGCCATGCCGCCAATTGGCAGGCGATGGCGACCGGGCCGGCGCGGCCGGTGCTCGAAGCCGAGCGCTACGCCCCCTACACCGTCCATCCGATGCCCGAAATCGACTGGAACGCGCAGATCGCCAAGCGCGGCGACCAGCGGCAGATGGAGAATTGGCAGCGGCTGGGCACCTACACCGCCGGCCTGGCGCTCGACGACGCCGGCATCAAGGACGACGAGGCTCTCTGCGCGACGATGGACATGATCGTGGCGGCGGGCGGCGGCGAGCGCGACGAGGCTGTCGACGCCGGCATCCTCGCCGCCTCCGCGACCCGCAACGACCGCGACGTGCTGCTGAACGAGAAGCTCACCACCGAGCTGCGCCCGACGCTGTTCCTGGCGCAGCTCTCGAATTTGGTGGCCGGCAACATCTCGATCGTCCATAAGGTGACCGGCTCTTCGCGCACCTTCATGGGCGAGGAAGGCGCCGGAATTGCCGCCGTCGAGACGGCCGCCGCGCGCATCCGCGCCGGCCAGTCGAGCCATGCGCTGGTCGGCGGCGCGTTCCAGACCGAGCATTCCGACATGCTGCTCGCCTACGACCTCGGCGGCTACCTCCACCGGGAGGCCTGGCATCCGGTGTGGGAGCGGGCCGGCATGGAGGGCGGCGGCGTGGTCACCGGGTCGGGCGCGGCCTTCCTGGTGCTGGAATTGCGCGAGCACGCGGCCGGCCGCGGCCGGCGGCCTTACGCGGTGATCGAGGCGGTCGCCAGCGGCCGCTATCCCCGGTACATGGGCGAAGCGGGGTTGCCCGACGCGATCGCTGCCCTGATCGCTGCCGTCGGCGGCGCCACGCGGCCGCTGCTGACCGTCTCGGGGGCCTCCGGCGGCCACCAGGCGACCGCCGCTGAACAGGCAGCGCTCGACGCCGCCGGGCCGCTGGCGGTCCGCGCCTTCGGCTCGCTCACCGGCCATATCAAGGAGGCGCAGTTCCCGTTCGCCATCGCCCTTGCCGCGCTCGCCATTCACCACCGCCAGGCCTTGCCGCCGTTCCTGTCACCGGCCGAAACCGCCTTTGCAGGCGACCTCGAGGCTGTGCTGGTGACCACGGTCGGCTATCATCGCTTCGAAGGCGCTGCCCTCATCACTGCGCCATGAGGATGTCATGACCACCCCATCGCAAGACCATCTCGGCCGGCCGATCGTCGCGGTGACCGGCATCGGCGTCGTCACCTCCCTCGGCGTCGGCAAGGCCGAAAACTGGATCGCCCTGACGGCCGGCCGCTCCGGCATCCACCCGATCACCCGCTTTCCGATCGACCACTTGAACACCCGGATCGCCGGGACGGTCGACTTCCTGCCGTCGAGCAGCCGCGGCGCCGCCGCCCTCACCTATGAGCTGGCGGAGACCGCAGCCCAAGAGGCGCTCGCCGAGGCCGGGCTCGACGATGGCCGCTTCGCCGGGCCGCTGTTCTTGGCCTCGCCGCCGGTCGAGATCGACTGGAAGGACCGCTTCGAGCTCTACCGGCAGTCCGCCGAAGAAGACGGCGCGCTGCGCCTGGCCGCCGTCGGCCGCCGTCTGACCTCGCCGGAGATCTTCGAGTCCGCCCAGTTCGGCTGCATCGCCGACCGGCTCGCCGACCGCTTCGGCAGCCAGGGCCTGCCGGTGACCTTGTCGACGGCCTGCGCCTCCGGCGCCACCGCCATCCAGCTTGGGGTCGAGGCGATCCGCCGCGGCGAATGCGACCGGGCGCTGTCGATCGGCGCCGACGGCTCGGCCACGGCCGAGGCGCTGATCCGCTTCTCGCTGCTCTCGGCGCTGTCGACCAGCAACGACCATCCCGAAAAAGCCTCCAAGCCGTTCTCGCGCGACCGCGACGGGTTCGTGCTCGCCGAAGGGTCGGCCGCGCTGGTGCTGGAATCGCTCGACAGCGCGCGCGCCCGCGGCGCCACGGTGCTCGGCATCCTCGCCGGCTGCGGCGAGCGCGCCGACGATTTTCACCGCACCCGCTCCAAGCCGGACGGCTCGCCGGCGATCGCGGCGGTACGCGCCGCGCTGGCCGATGCCGGCATCGCCGAAGATGCGGTGGACTATATCAATGCCCACGGCACCTCGACGCCCGAAAACGACAAGATGGAGCACTTGTCGCTCGCCACGGTGTTCGGCGAGCGCCTGCGCAAGATCCCGATGTCGTCGAACAAGTCGATGATCGGTCACACGCTGACGGCCGCCGGCGCCGTCGAGGCGGCGTTCTCGCTGCTCACCATGCGCGAGGGCGTGCTGCCGCCGACGATCAACTACGACAACCCCGACCCGGCGATCGAGCTTGACGTCGTGCCCAACCGCAAGCGTGCCGCCACGACCCGGACCGTGCTCTCCAACTCGTTCGGCTTCGGCGGGCAGAACACGTGTCTGGTGATGAAGGCGGTGAATAGTGAATGGTGAATGGTGAATGGTTGTGTCCAAGTCTGCTGGTTTTCAGGATTCATTGATGCGCGACCTCTTCGAACCATTCACCATTCACCATTCACCATTCGCCTGACCATGCGCGCCCTGCAGCTCATCACCGACCGCCGCCTCGAGATCGCCGACCTGCCGGCGCCGCCGGCGCCCAGCTTGGGCGAGGTCACGGTTGCGGTGAAGGCGGTGGCGCTCAACCACATCGATGTCTGGGGCTGGCGCGGCATGGCCTTTGCCAAGCGCAAGCTGCCGCTGGTCATCGGCGCCGAGGCGGCAGGCACGGTCGAGACGGTGGGGCCGGGCGTCGCCGGGCTGCTGCCCGGCCAGCTCGTCGCCATCTATGGCGCCCGCACCTGCGGGCTTTGCCGGCCCTGCCGCGAGGGCCGCGACAATCTGTGCGAGCATGTGGCGGGCGTGCACGGCTTCCATCTCGACGGCTTCGCCCAGGAGCGGATCAATCTGCCGGCCCGGCTGCTGGTGCCGGCCCCGCCCGGCGTCGATGCGGTCGCCGCGGCGCTGACGCCGATCACCTTCGGCACGGTCGAGCACATGCTGTTCGACAATGCCCGCCTGGAGCCCGGCGAGACCGTGCTCGTCCATGCCGGCGGCTCGGGGATCGGCAGCGCGGCGATCCAGCTCGCCAAGAAGACCGGCTCGACGGTGATCACCACGGTCGGCTCCGACGACAAGATCGACAAGGCGCGGGCGCTCGGGGCCGATCATGTCATCAATTATCGAACCGATCGGTTCGAAGGCGTGGTGCGCAAGCTCACCCGCAAGAAGGGCGTCGACGTCGTCTTCGAGCATGTCGGCGCCGACACCTGGGCGGGTTCGATGCTGAGCCTCAAGCGCGGGGGCCGGCTGGTCACCTGCGGCTCGACCTCTCGGCGTGTCCACCGAGATCAATCTGATGCAGCTTTTTCAGCAGCAGCTCAAAATCCTGGGTTCGTTCGGCTGCCGCATGGAAAACATGGCCGATGCCATGCAGAAGATGGCTGCCGGGCTGGTCAGGCCGGTGATCGACGCCGAGATCGGCTTCGACGGGATCGACCAGGCCCTGCGCCGGATGGAAGGCCGCGACGTGTTCGGCAAGATCGTGCTCCGGGTCGCCTGAAGCCCGCATGCGGCCGGTGATCGCCCGATCGGCGCGCGCGTTGAGGAGCGCCCAGCAATGGACGGTGGCGCAGCTGGCGCTCGGCGCGCTGGCCGCGCTGCGCACCCTGCCGCCGGACCGCGCACTCGATTTCGTCGACAAGAGCGCGCGGCGGGTCGGCCCTCTGCTCGGCCGCCACCGGGTGGCGCTCGACAATCTGCGCCAGGCCTATCCGGAGAAGTCTGAGGCCGAGATCACCGCGATCGCGCTCGACATGTGGGGCAACATGGCCCGTCTGTCCGCGGAGTACATCTTCCTCGACCAGCTGTTCGACTATGTGCCGGGGGTCAAGACCGACGGCCGCATCGAGGTGTCGGGCGAGCCGACCTTTCTCCGGCTGGCGGCCGAAACCGACCGGCCCCACATCCTGTTCACCGGCCATCTCGGCAATTTCGAGCTGCTGCCGGTCGCCGCTTCGGCGTTCGGGCTGTCGGTGACGGCGATGTTCCGGCCGCCCAACAATCCCTACATCGCCCGCTCGCTGATGTCGGCGCGGCGCTCCTCGATGGGCGCGCTCTTGCCGTCGCGCGCCGGCGCGGCGCTGCAGCTTGCCCGCCTGCTGGAGGCCAACGGCAATGTCGGCGTACTGGTCGATCAGAAGTTCTCGCGCGGCATTCCCACCCGCTTCTTCGGCCGGCTGTGCGAGACCAGCCCGCTCGTACCCAAGCTGGCGCGTCAATATGAATGCGACGTCTATCCTGCCCGGACAATTCGCTTGCCCGGCAACCGCTTCCGGCTGGAACTTGAAGAAAAGCTTTTATTGCCGCGCGACGGCGACGGGCTGGTCGACCTCGCGGCGACCGCGCAGTTGCTCACCGACGTGGTCGAGCGCTGGGTGCGCGAGGATCCCGGCCAATGGATGTGGTTTCACAAGCGCTGGAAGATCACGGGCCCCAAGGCCGGAAAGGCGGGCCGCAAGGCGGTGCCCGCATCGGACTAGCCGCCGTAGAAATTCACCATCGCATGCCGGGCTTCGGCAAAGAACAGCCAGCGCTCGATCACCGTGCCGAGCAGCTGGGCAAGGACGGCCACCGCAAGCAGGCCGGCCGCCGGCGCCTTGAAGCCCGCCGCGAGCGCGGCAGCCACCGCCAGCGCCGGGACGACGGCGCCGAAGCCGAACGCCAGCCGCCTGAGCTTGGCCGCGTGCTTGCGGGCGACCCGGAAGCCCATTTCGCGGGTGAGGTAGTTGGGGTTGGTGTGCGGCGGCTCGAACAGCCTGACCCGGCCGATGCCGCCGAGCCCGGTGGCGCTTTCCGGCGAGGAGGTGGGGGTGAGGCGATCGAGCCGGGCGAGCCAGGCGGCCTTGAGGAGCCAGGCTGCAGCCGTCGCCGCAAGGGCCAGCCACGCCGGCCCCTGCCCGCCGCCCCCGCTGCCGAGCACGGCAAAAAGGGTGCCGAGCAGGGCGCCGCCCTGCAGCGACAAAGCGAGATAGCAGGCCGGGGTGAGCGGCGTGTGCCAGGCATCGACCGCCTTCAGCGAGGCGTAGATCATGCCGGTCGAGACCACCGTCAGCGCCGCGCCGAGCACGGTCAACGCGCCTGCCAGCGGCTGATGCCGGTGGAAACAACGCGGTGACGGTCAGCCAGGCCAGCGGCAGGAAGGTGGCGAGCGCCATCGCCCCTTCCCGCGACAGCCAGCTCGTGCGCCATTGGCTGAGCGCGCGCCAGGCCCGCTGCGGATTGCCGAGATGCAGCGTCGAGGCCAGCAGCCCGCCGCCGATCAGCGCGAGCGCGATCAGATACGCCGCCTTGCCGGCGAGCGCCGCAGGGTCAAGCAGGCCGAGCCCGAGCACGGCGGCCAGGCCGTAGCCGAGGCCCGGAAAGCGTGGTGAAGGCGATGATCGACAGCGCCGGATGCATTCACATCCGGTCCAGCACGCCGTCCAGCCAGGCGAAGAAGCCCGTCGCCGTCCCGTCTTCGGCGGCGCGGTCCGGCGGCGCCTGGTCGGCAAGCGCGGTGCGCGGCCGCGGCGGCAGGTATTTGTTGACCGGCCGGGTGCCCTGCTCCGGCATCAGGTCGATGCCGCCGCGGGCGGCGACCATTTGCGATACCGCCGAGGCGGGATCGCCGAGGTCGCCGAAATGGCGGGCGTTGGTCGGGCAGGTGCGCACGCAGGCCGGCACCCGGTCGGCCTCATCAAGGGTGTCGTTGTAGATCCGGTCGATGCAGAGCGTGCACTTCTTCATCACGCCCGCGGCAAGGTCCATCTCGCGCGCGCCATAGGGGCAGGACCAGGCGCACAGGCCGCAGCCGATGCACTTCGCCTCGTCGACCAGAACGATGCCGTCGGCACCGCGCTTGTAGGAGGCGCCCGTCGGGCAGACGGTGACGCACGGCGCATCGGCGCAATGCAGGCAGGATTTCGGGAAATGGACGATCCGCGCCTGGCCGGCTTCGCCGACCACCGTGCCGCCTTCGGGCACCACCTCGAAGCTGTGCACCCGGTTGAGGAAGGTGCCCGAGACGTTGGGGCCGTAGGGGTCCTGGTCGGAAAGAGCTGCGCCATAGCCGCCGGTGTTCCATTCCTTGCAGCTGACCACGCAGGCATGGCAGCCGACGCAGACGTCGAGGTCGATGACCAGGCCGAGCGACTTGGCCGGAGATCGGCCGGCAAGGCGGTCATGTCGACCACTCCTCGCCATAGCGCAGCACGGCCGGGCGCCCGGCTTGGCCAGGCGGCGCCTCTACGGCCTTGAAATGCGGTTCGCTGAGCTCGCCCGGTTCGGCCTTCTCCAGCCGCACCCTGAGGTCGTACCAGGCGGCCTGGCCGGTGATCGGGTCGGAGTTCGACCAGCGCCTGCCGTCCGCCTTGGGCGGCAGCAGCTCGCCGATCAGATGGTTGAGCAGGAAGCCGCGGCGGGCCTCGGGCACGTCGGAGGCCAGCGCCCAGGCGCCGCGCGCGCTTGCCGATGGCGTTCCACGTCCACACCGTGTCGCGGGTTGACGGCGTCGCTCCTGCGCGCGACCGCGACGGTGATGCGGCCGTGCGCGGAGATCGACGCAGGCCCAGTCGCCGTCGGCGAACCCCAGCGCCGCCCAGACCGGGCCGGGCACGTAGAGCGGGGCACGGGTATGGATCTGCCGCAGCCAGGCGTTCTGCGAGCCCCAGGAGTGATACATCGCCGCCGGACGCTGGGTGACGGCATGATACGGGAAAGCGGAGCGGATCGACCGCCGCTTCGCCGAGCGGCCGGTACCAGACCGGCAGCGGGTCCATGGCGGCGAGCAGCCGCTCGCGATGGCTGTCCGGCGGCTTCGGCGCGGTCAGGCCCTCCGCCGCAAGGCGGAAGCGCTGGAGGGGCTCGGCTAGAGCTGGAAGAGTTAGGGCTGCGGCTGTCGAAGAAGCCGATCCTGACCGCCCAGTCCTGATAGGCGCGGTTGCCGGCTTGAAGAACGGCGCCTCCTCGGGGACGTGGGCCGAGAAGAACCCGCCGTTGGCGATGTAGCGCTCGAGCTGATGCGGGTTGGCTCGCGCCGCGGCCGCTGCGCTCGCCGTCCGGCCGCGACAGCCGGCCAGCGGCCCGACGCCGGGGCGGCGCTGGTGGCGGACGATGTAGTCGGCATAGTCGCGGTAGAGCGGCGCTCCGTCGGCGATCGACCATGCCGCGGCAGGCCGAGCCGCGCGCCGAGGTCGAGCAGCACCGACTGGAAGCCGCGCACGTCGCGGTCCGGGCGTCGACCACCGGCCAGCGGATCGCGTCCGGCGAGCGTCCGGCTCCGAGATCGGCCGGTCGAGCAGCGAGATGCAGTCGTGCCGCTCGAGATAGGTGGTGTCGGGCAGCACCAGGTCGGCATAGGCGACCATCTCCGAGGAATAGGCGTCGGCGACGATGATCTTCGGGATGATGTATTCGCCGGTCGCCGGGTCCGTTGTCGCTCAGCATCTCCATGGTGCCGGCCGTGTTCATCGACGAGTTCCAGGCCATGTTGGCCATGTAGAGGAAGAGCACGTCGATCGGGTAAGGGTCGCCGGCATGGGCATTGGCGATCACCATGTGCATCATGCCGTGGGCGGCGAGCGGCGCTTCCCAGGAGAAGGCCTTGTCGATGCCGCTTCGGCCGGCCGTCGCCGTCGATCGCCAGATCCTCCGGGCCGCGCGGATAGCCGAGATGCGGCCCGTCGAGCGGCTTGCCGGGCGTCGACTTGTGGTGCGGCCTCGGGGTGGACGGGCCTCGACCGGCTTCGGGTAGGGCGGCTCGAAGCGGAAGCCGCCCGGGCACTCGACCGCGCCGAGCAGCATCTGCAGGAGGTGCAGCGCGCGGCGGTCTGGAAGCCGTTGGAATGGGCCGAGATGCCGCGCATGGCATGAAAGGAGACCGGGCGGCCGATGAAGCGCGGGTGGCGCTCGCCGGCCATGTCTGTCCAGGGCACCTCGACCGCGATCGCCTCGTCGAACGCCACCCGGCCGAGCTCGGCTGCCAAGCCGCGGATGGTTTCGGCAGGCATGCCGCAGTGCGGGCCGAGACCTGTTCGGGCGAATAGGCGGAATCGAGATAGCGTTCGGCAAGAAGCTCGAATGACCGGAACCACATTCCGTCCGTCGGCGAGCTGGAAGCGACCCGAGAGCGACGGCTTGAGGCCGGGCGCTGCTGCAGCGACAGCGCCCGCCCGGCTGTCGTAGATCAGCGGCTTGCCGTCCTCGCGGGCAAACAGCCCATGCTCGGGCGAGCCGGGGGCGTCGATCACCAGCCACGCCGCGTTGGAGTAGCGGATCAGATAGTCGACATCGATTCGCCGGGCCTTGAGGAGCTCGTGCACCAGGGACAGGATCAGGAGCCCGTCGGTGCCGGGGCGAACGCCGATCCAATTGTCGGCAACGGCGGAATAGCCGGTGCGCACCGGGTTGACCGAGACGAACCGTGCGCCGCGCGCCTTGAGCTTGGCGATGCCCATCTTGATCGGGTTGGAATCGTGGTCCTCGGCGACACCGAACAGCACGAACAGCTTCGTGCGCTCCCAATCCGGCGCGCCGAACTCCCAGAACGCGCCGCCGATCGTGTATGATGCCGGCGGCGGCCATGTTGACCGAGCAGAAGCCGCCATGGGCGGCGTAGTTGGGGGTGCCGAACTGCTGCGCCCAGTATCCGGTCAGCGACTGGCGATTGGTCGCGGCCGGTGAAGAAGGCGAGCTTCCGGGGATCGCTGCGCGCGGACCTCGCCCAGCCAGTCGGTCGCCAAAGCGAGCGCCTCGTCCCAGGAGATCTGCTGAATTGGCCCGAACCGCGCGGCCCGGTCCGCAACAACGGTGCCGACAGCCTCGCCGGGGCATATTGCTGCATGATCCCGGCCGAGCCCTTGGCACAAAGCACGCCGCGGTTGACCGGGTGATCGCGGTTGCCTTCGATGTAGCGGATGTCGCCGTCTTTGAGATGGACGTCGATGCCGCACCGGCAGGCACACATGTAGCAGGTCGTCTTGCGGACCTCGTCGGCGACAGGCTTGGACAGCTCCAGGCGCGGCTCAGGCATTTTCTCGGCTCGTCATCCTCCCTGCTCCTACAGGGCGGGCCGCCGAAAGAAAATGGCCGTCGGCGTCACGCGACGCCGCCCGGCTCACAATTTCGGGATGGTTCGAGGCCGTCGGGCCGGATTTGCCGGAGCGCCTAGTTGACGACGACGATGCGGGTGTTGCCCGGGCCGACCTGCCTGACGAGCGAATAGAACATCGCCGCATTGCCGGTCGCCAGCCGAACGCAGCCGTGCGAGGCCGGACGTCCCAGCTGCTTGACATAGCCGGTGCCGTGGACGGCATAGCCGCCGCGGAAGAACACCGAATAGGGCATCGGCGACATGTGGTATTTGCGCGAGTACCACATCCGGTTGAGCCGGGTCGGGCGATAGCTGCCGCGCGGCGTGAAGTAGCCGCCCCGCGCCGTCGACACCGGCCAGGTGTGGATCACGCGGCCGTAATGGCTGACCGTCATCGTCTGGCTGGAGACGCTGATGCGCGCCACCAGGCCGGCAGCGGCACTTTCGCCCGCAGCTCCGAACAGCAATGCGGCCATTGCCAGGCCCGCAAGCATCGACTTCTTCATTCGCAAGAACCCTCGTGCTTCTACTTCGCCTCCATGTAGAGATCGTGGACGTTACACGAGGTTCTTTAAGGAATTCCTTTTTCGGACTTGCAGATTGCGGCGTCAGGGAGAGGCGGGCGCCAGGCAGTTGCCAAGGCAGCCGCGGCGCGTTCAACTGGGCCGATGAAGGACCGGCTGCGCAGGGCCGTCGAAGCCCGCACCGACGAGCTCGTCGCGCTGACGGCCGAGCTCGTCCGCATCCCGACGGTCAATCCGCCCGGCGACGCCTACCGCGCCATGTGCGAGCTGGTCGGCGAGCGGCTCGCCGGCGCGGCTTTGCGGTGCGCTATCTTCCGCGCCGAGGGGACGCCGGGCGACAGCGACCACTATCCGCGCTTCAACGTGGTCGCGCGCCGCGAGGGCGGCGGCCCGGGCCCTGCGTGCACTTCAACTCCCACATCGACGTGGTCGAGGTCGGCGACGGCTGGACCGTCGATCCGTTCGGCGGCGAGGTCCGCGACGGCAAGGTCTATCGGCCGCGGCACCTGCGACATGAAGGGCGGGCTCGCCGCCTCGATCGTCGCCGTCGAGACGCCTTCTCGAGAGCTGCCCCGAGCTTTCCCGGGGCGCTCGAGATCTCCGGCACCGCCGACGAGGAGATCCGGCGGCTACGGCGGCGTCGCCTATCTGGCGCGGCAGGGGCTGTTCTCGCAGCCGCGGGTCGACCACGTCATCATCCCCGAGCCGCTCAACAAGGACCGCATCTGCCTCGGCCATCGCGGCGTCTGGTGGGCCGAGATCGAGACCATCGGCCGCATCGCCCACGGCTCGATGCCGTTCCTCGGCGACTGCGCCATCCGCCACATGGCGGCGGTGCTCGACGAGATCGAGCGCGAGCTCTGCCCGGCGCTGGCCGACGCGCCGGACGGCGCATGCCGGTGGTGCCGCGAGGCGCGCGCGCCGTCGACCCTCAACATCAACTCCATCCACGGCGGCCAGACCGAGGACGGCTATCGCCGGCCTGCCCGGCCCCGTGCGTGCCCGACTCGCTGCCGGCATCGTGATCGACCGCCGCTTCCTGATCGAGGAGGACATCGAGCGCGGTCAAGGCAGGAGGTGCGTCGATCTGCTCGAGCGGCTGGCGGCGCGAGCGGCCGGGCTTCAGCTACGAGCTCCGCGACCTGATGGAGGTGCTGCCGACGCTGACCGAGCCGAACGCGCCGGTCGCCGCGGCGGTGGCCAGACGGCGATCCGCAGCGTGCTCGGGCGCGAGCCGGACTATCGTCGTCTCGCCCGGCACCTACGACCAGAAGCACATCGACCGCATCGGCCGCCTGCGACGACTGCATCGCCTACGGCCCGGGCATCCTCGATCTCGCGCACCAGCCCGACGAGTACGTCGGCATCGACGACATGGTCGACTCCGCCAAGGTGATGGCGCTCAGCGCTCGATGATCTGCTGCGGGCGGCAGATAGCGAGGCCGGGGCAGCTGCCGCGCGCCGCTGCCCCGGCGCGGCACGATGGCGATTTACTCGCAAGGGAAATCGGGCTTCAATCCGGCCCTTCGTTGGAGGGAGAATGTTCGATGGGCGCCTGGAAATCCCTGCTTGGCAGCGGCAGCGCTGGCGCTCGCCTTGACCGGCCATGCGGCGCCGCCGCACCGACCTCGTCGTCGGCATGCAGCTCGAGCCGCCCCATCTCGATCCGACCGCCGGCGCCGCGGCGGCGATCGACGAGGTCACTCTATGCCAACGTCTTCGAGGGGCTGACCCGCATCGACGCCGGCGGCGAGGTCGCAGCCCGACCTTCGCGCAGAGCTGGGACGATCTCGGCCGACGGCCTGACCTACACCTTCCACCTGCACGACCGGCGTCAAGTTCCACGACGGCACGCCGTTCACCGCCGACGACGTCAAGTTCTCGCTCGACCGCGCCCGCGCCGACGATTCGAACAACGCGCAGAAGCAGCTCTTCGCCAGCGATCGACGCAGGTCGACGTCGTCGATCCGGCCACCGTCAAGGTGACGCTCGACGCAGCCGCAGGGCGATCTTCCTCTACGACATGGGCTGGGGCGACGCGGTGATCGTCTCGCCGAAGACGGCCGACACCAACGCACCAACCCGGTCGGCACCGGCCCGTTCAAGTTCGGCGACTGGGTCAAGGGCGACCTCAGTCACGCTCGTCGCAAGCCCGACGACTACTGGGGCACCCCGGCGACGCTCGACAAGGTGACGTTCAAGTTCATCTCCGATCCGACGCCGCCGCCGTCGCCGGCGATGCTGGCCGGCGACGTCGACGCCTTTCCGGACTTCCCGGCGCCCGAGCACGTCGCGCAGTTCCAGGCCGACCCGCGCTTCAAGGTCGATCGTCGGCATCGACCGAGGGCGAGACGATTCTCGGCGATGAACAACGGCAAGCCGCCGTTCGACAACGTCAAGGTGCGCGAGGCGATCGCCCATGCGATCGACCGCAAGGCGATCATCGACGGGGCGCTGTTCGGCTACGGCACGCCGATCGGCACGCTTCTCTCGCCGCGCAACCCGGCCTATGTCGATCTGACCGGCGTCTATCCGCACGACCCGACGAAGTCCAAGGCGCTGCTCGCCGAGGCGGGCTGGAGAACGGCTTCAAGGCCACGCTGAAGCTGCCGCCGCCCTCCTATGCGCGCGCGCGGCGGCGAGATCATCGCCCGGAGCTGCGCGACGTCGGCATCAAGGTCGACGATCGTCCACGTCGAGTGGGCGCGACTGGCTCGACAAGGTCTTCACGAACAAGGACTACGACCTGACCATCGTCAGCCACACCGAGCCGAACGACATCGACATCTATTCGCGCAAGGACTACTACTTCAACTACGACAAGCCCGACTTCAACAAGCTCGTCGCCGACCTCAACGTCACCACCGACGACGCCAAGCGCAAGGAGCTTTCTGCGAAGGCGCAGAAGCTCCTCGCCGATGACGCCGTCGTCGGCTTTCTGTTCGAGCTGCCCAAGATCGGCGTGTGGCGAGCCAAGCTCGACGGCCTGTGGGAGAACGCGCCGATCCAGGCCACCGATCTGACCAAGGTGAACTGGGCCGATTGAGGCCGGCCGCGGGGCTGCCGGTCGGCGTGCAGCCGCCGCAGCGGCTTCACCGATCCCGCCAACCGGCAACGACTGCCGGATCGCTGTCGGTTCGCCACTCGCGACGGGGGATGGGGATCCACGCGCGGCCGCTTGGGATCTCCCGGTGACGGCCTTTCTCCTCAGCGGCGCTGATCGCGCTGGCGCTCAGCCTGGTCGTCGCCTCGTGGTCATCTTCGTCGTGCTCGAGGTGCTGCCCGGCGATCCGGCGCAGTTCATGCTCGGCATCAACGCCCGCCCCGACACGCTCGCGGCGCTGCGCAGCCAGCTCGGGCTCGATGCCAGCCGCTGATCGTCCGCTACTTCGGCTGGGTCGGCGGCATGCTGCACGGCGATTTCGGCATCAGCCTACACCTATCGCGTGCCGGTGAGCGAGCTGATCGCGCGAGCGGCATCGGCGTGTCGCTGCCGCTCGCCGTGATTCGCGCTGTCGCTGACGATGCGCGATCGCCTTCCCGCGGGCATCTTCGCCGCTCGCGCCGCGGACGCCTTTCGGACGACGTCGCGGTGATGGGCGTGACCCAGCTCGGCGTCGCCGTGCCCAATTTCTGGTTCGCCATCCTCCTGGTCTGGGTGTTCGCGGTGATCCTCCACTGGTTCCGGCCGGCGGCTTTCCCGGCTGGGACACGGGCTTCTGGCCGGCGCTCGCGCGCTGACCCTGCCGGCGATCGCGCTGGCCCTGCCGCAGGCCTCGATCCTCGCGCGGGTGATGCGCTCGGCGCTGCTCGACACGCTCGGCGAGGACTACATCCGCACCGCGCGCGCCAAGGGCCTGCCGCGGCGCAGCCGCGCTCTGGCGCCACGCGCTGCGCAACGCGCTGATCCCGGTGCTGACCATCGTCGGGCCTGCAGTTCGCCTTCCTGCTCGCCGGCGCGATCATCATCGAGAACGTCTTCTTCCTGCCCGGCCTCGGCCGGCTGATCTTCCAGGCGATCACCCAGCGCGACCTGATCGTGGTCGAAATCCGTGGTCATGCTGCTGGTCTTCGCGGTGATCCTCGTCAATTTCCTGGTCGACCTCAGCTACGCGCTGGTCGACCCGCGGCTGAGGCGGCGCCGATGAGCGGCGCCGTCGCCGGACGCGGCACCGGCGTTGCTGGCGCCGCGCGCTCGCCAAGCTCGTTCACGCTGGGCCTGGCGATCACCGCGCTGATCGCCCTCGCCGCCGCTTGCCTCGCTGGTCTGGACGCCCTACGACTCACGCCGCGCAGGATCATCGCCGATCGGCTGCAGCCGCCGTCGGCGGCGCACTGGTTCGGCACCGACCAGTACGGCCGCGACGTGTTCTCGATGATCATGGTCGGCGCGCGCACCTCGATCGCCGTCGCGCTCGTCGCGGTCGGCGATCGGCATCGGCATCGGCGTGCCGCTCGGCTGCTCTGGGCCGCGGCGCGCGGCGGCGTCGCTCGACGAGGTGATCATGCGCGCCAACGATCTGGTCTTCGCCTTTCCGGCGCTGCTGATCGCGATCATGATCACCGCGGTGTTCGGGCCGGGCGCGATCAACGCCATCATCGCCATCGGCATCTTCAACATCCCGGTGTTCGCGCGGCTGGCGCGCGCCGGCGGCGCTGGCGCTGTGGACGCGCGACTTCATCCTCGCCGCGCGCGTCGCCGGCAAGGGCCAGACGCGGATCTCGGTCGAGCACATCCTGCCCAACATCGTCAGCACGCTGGTGGTGCAGGTGACGATCCAGTTCTCGCTCGGCATTCTCGCCGAGGCCGCGCTCTCCTATGTCGGGCTCGGCGCGCAGCCGCCGATGCCGAGCTGGGGCCGGATGCTGGCCGACAGCCAGACGCTGGATGGCGCTCGCGCCCGTGGCTCGCGATCTTCCCCGGCTGCGCCATCGTCTTCACCGTGCTCGGCCTCAATCTGCTCGGCGACGGGCTGCGCGACATGTTCGATCCGCGGCTGCGGCGGGCGCCGATGAGCCTGCTCGAAATCGCCGGTCTGCGCGTGTCGATCGATGCGGTGCCGATCCTCAACGGCGTCGACCTCAGCCTGGCGCGCGGCAAGATCCTCGGCATGATCGGCGAGTTCGGGCTCGGGCAAGTCGATGACGGCGCTCTCGGTCATGCGTCTGCTGCCCGAGCACGCCCGCGCCGGCGGCCGCATCACCTTCGACGGACGCGATCTGCTCGGCGCCAGCGAGGCCGAGATGAACCGGCTGCGCGGCGACGACATCGGAATGGTGTTCCAGGAGCCGATGACGGCGCTCGATCCGCTCAAGACCATCGGCGCGCAGGTCGCCGAAGGGATCGGCTGGCACACCCGGCTTGAGCCGCCGCGAGGCCGAGGCCAGGGCCGCCGAGATGCTCGACCGCGTCGGCCTGCCGCGATCGCGGTTCCCGCGCGACCGCTTTCCGCACGAGCTGTCCGGCGGCCAGCGGCAGCGCGTGGTGATCGCGATCGCCATCGCGCTGAAGCCCAAGCTGCTGATCGCCGACGAGCCGACCACCGCGCTCGACGTGATGCTGCAGACGCAGATTCTGGAGCTGCTGCGCGAGCTGGTCGACGAGGACGACATGGCGCTCCTGCTCATCACCCACGACCTCGCGGTGGTCGCCGGCCTGGCCGACGAGATCGTGGTGATGCGCGGCGGCGAGGTGGTGGAGAGCGGCGAGACGGCGGCCGTCCTCTCCCGCCAGGAGCACCCCTATACCCGCCAGCTGTCGCAGGCCTCCATGCACGTCCCGGCCCGCGAGCCGCCATCGGCTCAAGCCGGCGGACGGCGGCGCGCTGCTCTCGGTGGAGCGCCTGACCCGCATTTATCCGGGCCGGCGGACCTCGCTGTTCGGGCGCGGCGCTCCCGTCCACGCGGTCGACGACGTCTCCTTCGAGATCCGGGCCGGACAATCCGTGGCGCTCGTCGGCGACAGCGGCAGCGGCAAGTCGACCCTCGCCCGGCCGTGCTGGCGCTCGACCGTCCGAGCGCCGGAACGGTCCGCTTCGACGGCATGTCGCTGACCGGGCAGTCCGAAGCGGCACTGCGGCAGGCCCGCCGCAAGATGCAGGTGGTGTTCCAGGATCCCTACGGCTCGTTCGATCCCCGCCACCGGGTCGAGACGCTGGTGACCGAGCCGCTGCACGTGCTGGACGAGCGGCTGACGGGCGCCGAGCGCCGCAGCCGCGTTGCGGCCGCGCTGGCCGAGGTCGGGCTGCCGGCCGCCGACCTCGACAAGTATATCCACGAGTTCTCCGGCGGCCAGCGCCAAAGGCTCGTCGATTGCCCGCGCCATCATCACCCGGCCCAAGCTCATCGTCGCCGACGAGCCCGTCTCGGCGCTCGACGTCTCGATCCGGGCGCAGATCCTCGACCTGTTCGCCGAGCTCAGCGACCGCCTCGGCATCTCCTTCCTGTTCATCTCCCACGACCTGACGGTGGTCCGCGCGATCACCGACGACGTGCTGGTGATGAAGGATGGCAAGATCGTCGAGCGCGGGCCGACGGCGGCGGTGTTCGCCGAGCCGAGCTCGGCGGCGGCGCGGGCGCTGGTCGGGGCAGCACCCGACCTCCACCGGGCGATCGCCCGGCGGCTCGGCGAGCAGGGCTGAAGCAATTCCCGGAGAAAGCGGAAAACGTTTCTCCGTCCGAAATCGACGGCCTCGCCGTGGCGCTGCGATCAGGCGCTGTTCGGGCTGGCGAGCTCGCGCGCCGACACGCCCAGCAGCTCCAGCGTGCGCCGCAGCAGCCGGATTTCTTGCTGGGCGAGTTCGGTGTCGGCCTTGGCGATCTCGGCCATATGCAGGGCAAGCTGCTTGCGCCGGTCGAGGTCGAGGTCGCGGAACAGCGCCACCGCCTGGGTGCCGGTGGTCTCGTAGCCGTAGTCGTTCAGGTAGTCGACGACGCCGTCGATGCTGTCCTCCTCGATGCCGAAGGAGTCGCGGCAGATCCGCCGGAATGCCTTCATCTCGCTGTCGTCGACCTTGCCGTCGGCCAGAATCATCCGAAACAGCAGCAACAGCTCGGCCGACAGCACCGGGTCGTCGGCAACCTTGCGGATCCCCGGATCTCCTTCGATCATGGTTCGAACCCTGGCCAGAACGGTGTCGAGCATCGGCATCCCCTTCGCGCGCGCGGCGCCGAGCCTAGAGCAATTCCAGGAAAAGTGGCAACGATTTTCCGTCCGGAATTGCGGGAAAACAAAGGCTTAGAGGGGGCGCCGATCCGAAAACCCGATGATCGACCCTAGCGTATCGCTGGCCAGGCCGTCATCCCGTTGATTGCTGCGGCAGGGCCTAACGCGCCAAGGCCAGCAGCCGGTCGCAGTCGACATGCCGCTCCAGCGCTTCCGCGACCTCGTCGAGGGCGGTCTCGACGGCCTGCAGATAGCCGGCCGCGGCGCTGCTCACGCCGAGGCTCTCCAGGAAGCGCGCGCGGAACTCGTCGGCGGCGAACAGCCCGTGCAGATAGGTGCCGAACACCTTGCCGTCCGGCGAGGCCGCGCCGTCCGGATGGCCGCCGAGCAGCACCGGGGCGCGCTCACAATCGGGGCCGTTGGTGCGGCCGAGATGGATCTCGTAGCCGGAGAGCGGCGTGTCGTAGACGAGCGAGTGTGCGCGGCTGTTGCGGACGATCTTCTCCGGCTCCATTGCCGTCACCACGTCGAGCAGGCCGAGGCCTTCGGTGCTGCGCTCCAGGCCCTCGATGCCGTGCGGATCGGTGACCAGCCGGCCGAGCATCTGGTAGCCCCCGCACAGACCGACGACGTGGCCGCCGCGCTGGCGGTGGCGCTTGAGGTCGCGGTCCCACCCCTGGCGGCGCATGAAATCGAGATCGGCGATCGTCGACTTCGACCCCGGCAGCACGATCAGCCCGGCATCGGCCGGCAGCCGCTCGCCCGCCGGCACGAACACGACGTCGACCCCCGGTTCGGCCCGCAGCGGGTCGAGGTCATCGAAATTGGCGATGCGCGGCAGCATCGGCACGGCGATCTTGAACGGCCCGCCCCTCGCCCCGGCAAGGCGGCCCAGCACCACCAAATCTTCGGCCGGCAGCTTGGCCGCGGCGGTGAGCCAGGGGACGATGCCGAGGCAGGGCCAGCCGGTGAAGCGGCCGACCGCCTCGACGCCGTCGTCGAACAGGCTGACGTCGCCGCGAAACTTGTTGATCAGATAGCCGACGATCATCCGTCGGTCCGGCTCGGCCAGGACCAGATGCGTGCCGGCGAGCGAGGCGATGACGCCGCCGCGGTCGATATCGCCGACCAGCACGACGGGCACGTCGGCGCGCGTCGCGAAGCCCATATTGGCGATGTCGCGGGCGCGCAGATTGATCTCTGCCGGAGAGCCGGCGCCTTCGACCACGATCAGCTCGGCGTCCGCGCTCAAGCCGCGCCCAGGACTGCATGACGGCCTCGGCCAGCCTGGGCTTCAGCGCCTGGTAGTCGCGCGCTTTGGCCTCACCAAAGACCTTGCCGTGAACGATCAGCTGGGCGCCGATCTCGCTCTGCGGCTTGAGCAGCACCGGGTTCATGTCGACCGTGGCCGGCACGCCGCAGGCGAGCGCCTGGAGCCACTGGGCGCGACCGATCTCACCTGACCCTCCCCCGACGATGTCGGCGACGGCGGCGTTGTTGGACATGTTTTGCGGCTTGAACGGGCGCACGTCGAGGCCGCGGCGCCGCGCCAGCCGGCACAGCCCCGCGACGAGCACGGTCTTGCCGACATCGGAGCCGGTGCCCTGCAGCATCATCGCCCGCGCCATCACCCGTTCCTCTGCGTTGCCGTCGTGCCGATTTCGGAACGCTGATCGAGCGACCCGCCGCGCCACACATAGAGCGCCAGAAGCGGAACGTCGCCGGTGCGCATCGCGTGGCTCACCTCCGAGCGATGGTGGATGACCGTCCCCGCCGCACGGTCGGCGTACGGCGTGTCACCCATCCGCCAGGCGGTGCCCGAGGTCAGCGGCACGTAGATCTCTTCGGCGACGTGATGATGGTCGGGGTAGGTGAGCCGCGGCCCGAGCAGCAGAAATCCGGCAGCGATGCTGTCGTTGGCGAAGTGGCCGCGGCTGCCGCAAAGCTCGACCCAGCCGTAGCCGTCCAGGAACGCCGCGCCGAAATCGGCCGCCGTATAGGTCTGGCCCCAGGCCAAATGCCCGGCCGCGGCAGCGAGGCAGGCGGCCAGTGGCTGGTGCGCCCCTGCGGCCGCAGCGACAGCGGCCGGCAGGAAGGCCAGGCAGGGCAGCGGCCGCGGCGACAGCGTCCGGCGCGGCATGGGCCGGCAAAGCCCGTCGAGGAAGCGCGCCGGAATGTCGTTGCCGCGGCGCTCGAGGTAGAGCCCGATGGCTGAGAGGAGATCGGCTGGATCGGGCATCGGCGGGCTGGCTCGCTCGGCTTCCGGCGCTCGGTTTGCGCGGCGCAAGCATTGGTCTAGATTGGAGCGCGCCTTTAGCCAAGACGCATCAGGGAGAACGCCATGGACGCCGCCGTCGATGCAGCCATCGGCCAGTTCGAGCTCACCGAGGAGCAGCGTGCGATCCAGGACATGGCCCGCGCCTTCGCCGCCGATCGGGTCGCGCCCAATGCGCTCGAATGGGACAGGGAAGCGCATTTCCCGGCCGACGTGATCCGGGCGACCGGCCCGCTCGGCTTCGGCGGCATCTATGTCCGCGAGGATGTCGGCGGCTCCGGACTGGGCCGGCTCGATGCGGTGCTGATCTTCGAGGCGCTGTCGCGCGGCCTGCCCGGCCTTTGCCGCCTTCATCTCGATCCACAACATGGCCGCCTGGATGATCGACCGCTTCGGCAACGACGAGCAGCGGCAGCGGCTGCCTGCCGAAGCTGACCGCGATGGAGTGGCTGGCGAGCTACTGCCTGACCGAGCCGGGCTCGGGTTCGGATGCCGCGGCGCTGAAGACGCGCGCGGTCGCGACGGCGAGCGACTATGTGCTCAACGGCGCCAAGCAGTTCATCTCCGGCGCCGGCGACAGCGACCTCTATGTCGTCATGGTGCGCACCGGCGAGGACGGGCCGCGGGGCATCTCCACGCTGGTCGTGCCGAAGGATGCGCCCGGCCTCTCGCTTCGGCGCCGAACGAGACACAAGATGGGCTGGCACATGCAGTCGACCCGCCAGGTGATCTTCGACGACTGCCGCGTGCCGGTCGAAAACCGCTTGGCCGGCGAAGGCGAGGGCTTCCGCATCGCCATGGCCGGCCTCGACGGCGGCCGCCTCAACATCGCCGCCTGTTCGCTCGGCGGCGCGCAGTCGGCGCTCGACAAGGCGCTGGCCTACACCGGCGAGCGCAAGGCCTTCGGCCAGACGATCGACCGAGTTCCAGGCGCTGCAGTTCAAGCTGGCCGACATGGAGACCGAGCTCGCAGGCGGCGCGCGCTGCTGCTCTACGCCGCCGCGTCCAAGCTCGACCGCAAGGCGCCGGACGCCGCGCAAATGGTCGGCGATGGCCAAGCGCTTCGTCACCGACACCGGCTTCAACGTCGCCAACGACGCGCTGCAGCTGCACGGCGGCTACGGCTATCTGCACGATTACGGCGATCGAGAAGCTGGTGCGCGACCTGCGCGTCCACCAGATCCTCGAAGGCACCAACGAGATCATGCGCGTCATCATCGCGCGCGCATCTGCTCGGCCGCTGAACGCGACGCCCGACCTGTGGAGATCCTTCGATGACCACCATTGCCTTCATCGGCCTCGGCAATATGGGCAATCCGATGGCCGCCAACCTGGTCAAGGCCGGCCATGCGGTGCACGGCTTCGATCTCGTGCCGGAGAACCTCGAAACGGCGCCGCGACCACGGCGTCGCGATCATGGCCGACGCGCCGGCGGCGGTGAAGGACGCCGAGGTCGGTGATCACCATGCTGCCGGCCGGCAAGCACGTGCTGTCGAGTCTACGAGGACATCGTCGCCGCAGCGCGGCAAAGGGCACGCTGTTCATCGATTGCTCGACCATCGACGTCGAATCGGCCCGCAAGGCGCACGCGCATCGCCGCAGGCGCGCCGGTTGCTGTCGATCGACGCGCCGGTCTCGGGCGGCACCGGCGGCGCGACCGCCGGCACGCTCACCTTCATGGCCGGCGGCGCGGCCGACGCCTTCGCCCGGGCCGAGCCGATCCTCAAGCCGATGGCCGGGCGCATCGTCCATTGCGGCGACGACGGCGCCGGCCAGGCGGCCAAGATCTGCAACAACATGATCCTCGGCATCTCGATGATCGGCGTCGGCGAAGCCTTCGTGCTGGCCGAAAAGCTCGGCCTGTCGCACCAGGCGCTGTTCGACGTCGCCTCGACCTCGTCAGGCCAATGCTGGTCGCTGACCACCTATTGCCCGGTGCCCGGCCCGGTGCCGACCTCGCCCGCCAACCGCGACTATCAGCCGGGCTTTGCCGCGGCCTGATGCTGAAGGATCTGAAGCTGTCGCAGGAAGCGGCTCAAGGCGCCGGCGCCGTGACGCCGCTCGGCGCCGAAGCCGCCCAGCTCTACGCGCTGTTCAACGCGCCAGGGCATGGCGGCGCGATTTTTCCGGCATCATCAATTTTCTGCGCGGCAATGGCGAGTTGCGAGATGCTGCAGCGTCTTGTCGATGTTTAAGCAGAAAACCCGCAAATTTAGGTTTGCTTAAGCTCTCGATAACCTCGCGGTAACGATGTGCGTATAGAACGGATTGCGAGGCGGACATATCGCATCCGCCCGGCGCTCCGGATCAGGTCTCGCGTACCGGAGCCCGTAAGTTTCGCGAGAGTGTTCCGTAGCGAGAGCGGCCATGCGTTCATGGCAAAGCCGTGTTCCTGCAGTGGAGCACGGTTTTTGCGCGCTCGCCCGGCGATGCGCCTCAGGCCTTGCGCTTCGACAGCCGGCTGAAATTCGCCTTCACCCGCCGGCTGGCCGGCTTCAGCGCGGCGCTGATCGACCGCTTGCCGCTGCGCCCGTTGAACAGCGACGGCGTGCGGCCGGACAAGGAGCTCCGGCCAGAAGCGCGCAGCCGACTGCAGCGAGCGACATCTGCGCCGCAAACGCGCCTTCCGCCATCGCTGCCGGCTTTCTCGTTCACCGCCGTGCGGTCTCGGGCCCCAGCGGCCGCGGCCGTTTTGCGCCTCGGCCGCCATCAGCGGCAGCCGCATCATCGCCACCATCGGCGCCAGCATCAGTCGCCGATCGCGGCCGCTTCCAGCGCCCTGCCGGTTCGTCATGCTTGTCGCCCTGAAATGCAGCCTGTGCGGCCGCCGCGAACACTACGCCGTCGCGGGCTATTCGTTCTCGGACTGGCACCGATGTCTCTCGAGGCCGCGCCGATCGCGGCACGCCCGGCGTAGTCTCGCTACCGCTTGCGCAGATCCGCTTGCGCCAGATCGAGCGCCCTGGCGATGCGCTCGCAGGCCATGTCGATCGTGTCGCGCGGTCCAGATCAGCGGCGGCGACAGGATCATCGTGTCGCCGGTGGCGCGCAGCATCATGCCGTTGGCGATCGCGTGGTCGCGCACGGTCACCGCCGCACTTCCCGACGGCAGGAACCGCTCCTTGGTCGCCTTGTCCTTGACGATCTCGATCGCGCCCATCAGCCCGATCGAGCGCACCTCGCCGACCAGATCGATGCCCGGCGATGCGCTCCTGCAGCGCCTTGGCGAAATACGGCCCGGTGTCGTTCCTGACGCGCTCGACCAGGCCTTCGCGCTCGATGATCTCGAGGTTCTTCAGCGCCACGGCGCAGGCCACCGGATGCCCGGAATAGGTGTAGCCGTGGTTGAACTCGCCGCCCTTCTCGACCAGCGTCGCGGCGATGCGGTCGCCGACCAGCAGCGCCGACAGCGGCTGGTAGCCGGAGGTCAGCGCCTTGGCCGTGGTGATGGTGTCGGGCTCGATGCCGAAGGTCTGCGCGGCGAACCATTCGCCGGTGCGGCCATAGCCGGTGATGACCTCGTCGAGCATCAGCAGCACATCGTATTTGCGGCAGATGCGCTGCACTTCCGGCCAGTAGCTCGCCGGCGGGATCTTGACGCCGCCCGCCCCCATGCACCGGCTCGCCGATGAAGGCGGCGACCTTGTCGGCGCCGGCTTCGAGGATGGCGTCCTCGACCGCCTTTGCCGCGCGCAGGCCGAAATCATGGTCGCTCTCGCCGGGCAGCGCCAGCTCGTAGGCATAGGGCATCATCACATGGACGATGTTGGGCACCGCGCCGCCGAGCTGCTTGTGCATGGCATCCATGCCGCCGAGCGAGGTGCCGGCGATGGTCGAGCCGTGATAGGCCATCTTGCGCGAGATGATGCGGTTCTTCTCCGGCTTGCCTTCGAGCGCCCAGTAGTGGCGCACGAGGCGCAACGCCGTGTCGTTGGCCTCCGAACCGGACGAGCCGTAGAACACCTGGTTGACGTTGCTCGGCGCGATCTCGGCCAGCTTCTTGGACAACAGCACCGGCGTCGGCGTCGAGCAGTTGAAGAAGGAGTTGTAGTAGGGCAGTTCCTTCATCTGCGCGTAGGCGGCCTCGGCCAGTTCGTCGCGGCCATAGCCGATGTTGACGCACCACAGCCCGGCCATGCCGTCGAGGATTTCGTTGCCTTCGGAATCGTAGATGAACGGGCCGTTGGCGTGGGTGATGATGCGCGAGCCGGCGCTCGCGCAGTTCCTTGTGGTCGGTGAACGGATGCAGATGATGCGCGGCGTCGATCTGCTGAAGCTGCTTCAGCGAATAGTTCTGATAGGTCATGGGTTTGATCTTCCCTTGAATCAATCCGGCGAGCCGGGGCGGGTTCAGAGGCAGGCAGGCGGCGAATAGCCGATGCGGGCGCAGAGCCGCAGAAGCTCGGCGCGGCGCGTCCGGCGCGACGGGGTCGGCGCATTGGACGGCTGGTGAGCGGTGGACTTCGCCATCTGCCGAGACTAGCCGAAAAGTGGCGTCCTCAGCAAGTGCAACCGGCAATTGCGGGCGGCGGCTCTCTCGGCCCGATCGAATGCCGTCTCAGCGATGTCGCTTCCCTCGCCCTAGTGGTCGTCGCCTCCGCACTGACGGGCGAGGCCGCGGTCCATTATGCCGGCGAATGCGTCGTCGCACGAGGAATTTCATGACCGTTGCAACCGAGCCCGTCGAACCGCGGAGCCCGCCGACCGCGCGCGTCGCGGCGGCCGCGCCGGAAAGCGCGCCGGCGGCTCGGCGGCGTTCGAGCAGCCGCCGTTCCGGCAGCTGAAGATTCCGCTCGCCGACCAAGCTGATCTCCGACGACGAGCTGGAATCGATCCACCTCGCCTCCTTGCGCGTGCTGAGGGAGATCGGCGTCGACGTGCTGCATGACGAGGCCCGCCGCATCATGAAGGCGCATGGCGCCGACGTGCGCGAGGGCAGCGAGCGGGTGCGCTTCGACAGCGACATGATCCTCGAGCTGGTCGCGCACTGCGCCGTCGGAATTCACCATCCATGCCCGCAACCCGGCGCACAATGTCCGCTTCGGCGGCAACAATCTGATCATCTCGCAGATGGCGTCGGCGCCCAACTGCTCCGACCTCGATCGCGGCCGCCGGCCCGGCAACCAGGAGGACTACCGCAACTTCCTGCAAGCTGGCGCAGATGCACAACATCCTGAACATGCACCGGCGGCTATCCGGTCGAGCCGGTCGACATCCATCCGTCGGTCCGCCATCTCGAATGCATCCGCGATCTCAGCGATGCTGACCGACAAGGTGTTCCACATCTATTCGCTCGGCAAGGAGCGCAATGTCGACGGCATCGAGATCGCCCGCATCGCGCGCGGCATCTCGCCACGAGCAGCTGCTCGAAGAGCCGTCGGTCTTCACCATCATCAACACCAATTCGCCGCTGAAGCTCGACGTGCCGATGATGGAAGGCATCATCCAGATGTCGGCAACGGGCCAGGTGGTCGATCGTCACGCCGTTCACGCTGTCCGGCGCCATGGCGCCGGTGACCGATCGCCGGCGCGCTGGTGCAGCAGAACGCCGAGGCGCTGGCCGGCATCGCCTTCACGCAGATGGTGCGCAAGGGCGCGCCGGTCGGCTATGGCGGCTTCACCTCCAATGTCGACATGAAGTCCGGCGCGCCGGCCTTCGGCACGCCGGAATACATGAAGGCGCAGCTGGTCGGCGGCCAGCTGGCGCGCCGCTACAACATCCCCTACCGCACCTCCAACACCTGCGCCGCCAACACGGTCGACGCGCAGGCCGCCTATGAGAGCGTGTTCTCGCTGTGGGGCGCGATCCAGGGCGGCGGCAATTTCATCATGCACGGCGCCGGCTGGCTCGAAGGCGGCCTGCGCTGCTCCTACGAGAAGACCATCCTCGACATCGACCTGCTGCAGATGGTGGCCGAGTTCCTGACCCCGCTCGACCTGTCCGACGATGCGCTCGGCGTCGACGCCATCCGCGCGGTCGGCCCCGGCGGCCATTTCTTCGGCACCCAGCACACGCAGGACCGCTACAAGACCGCCTTCTATTCGCCGATCATCTCCGACTGGCGCAATTTCGAGACCTGGGCGAGGCCGGCTCGCCGACGGCGATCGAAAAGGCCAACCGGTCTGGAAGGAGCGGCTGGCACCTACGAGAGCCCTACATGGACCCGGCCATCCGCGAGGAGCTCAACGCCTTCGTCGACAAGCGCAGGCCGAAGGCGGCGCGCCGACGGATTTTTGACGTTGCTGATGCCAGTCGCTCCCACTCCGTCGAGACGCTCGCTCCCGATCGACGTGAGAGCGCGCAGCGCCGACCTCTGCGCCGGAGGAAGCTGGCGCGAGCAGCGACGGTCTTCGTGCGCAGCCAGAATCGGCGCGACCCAGCGGTCCCGGCAAGGACCAGGCCGGCTTGCCTGGCTCGATCGCGCAATTGCGGCTGTCGCATGACCTCGACAATCTGGTCAAGGTGACGATCTTCTGTCGACGCAAATACATCGCGACTACCGCGCCGCGACGAGGCGCTCGGGGCCGCCGCGTCGCTGACCACGATCATCCGGCATCTTCGACGAAAATGGCTGCTGGAGATCGAGGCTATCGCCGCCTGATCTCAGCCCACTCGATTCAATCTCGCAAAAACGGACCTATCTTCATGAAATCTCATGCAAAAGCGGTTGTCATCGGCGGCGGCGTCGTCGGCTGCTCGGTGCTCTACCATCTGGCCAAGGCCGGCTGGACCGACGTCATGCTGATCGAGCGCTCGGAGCTGACCTCCGGCTCGTCCTGGCATGCGGCCGGCGGCTTCCACACGCTGAACGGCGACCCCAACGTCGCCAAGCTGCAGGCCTACACGGTGCAGCTCTACAAGGAGATCGAGGAGATTTCCGGCCAGTCCTGCTCGCTGCACCTGACCGGCGGCGTGATGATGGCCGACACGCCCGAGCGCATGGACTTCCTGCGCCTCGCCCACGCCAAGGGCCGCTATCTCGGCATGGACACCGAGCTGATCACGCCGTCCGAAGCCAAGGCGATGTTCCCGCTGATGGACGAGACGCAATTTCGTCGGCGCCATGTGGGACCCGGTCGAAGGCCATCTCGATCCGTCCGGCACCACCCATCGCCTATGCCAAGGCGGCGCAAGAAGCTCGGCGCCGAGATCGTGCTGCGCAACCGCGTCGTCGAACTGACGCAGGAGGCCGACGGCACCTGGAACGTCGTCACCGAGCAGGGCACGGTGAAGGCCGAGCATGTCGTCAACTGCGGCGGCCTGTGGGCGCGCGAGGTCGGCCGCATGGTCGGCGTCGAGCTGCCGGTGCTGGCCATGGAGCACATGTATCTCCTGACCGAGCCGATGCCGGAGGTCGAGGAGTTCAACAAGTCGACCGGCCGCGAGATGATCGGCGTGCTCGACTTCAAGGGCGAGATCTACACCCGCCAGGAGCGCAACGGCATCCTGCTCGGCACCTATGAGAAGGCCTGCAAGCCGTGGTCGCCGGTCAACACGCCGTGGGATTTCGGCCACGAACTGCTGCCGCCCGACCTCGACCGCATCGCGCCGTCGCTGGAGGTCGGCTTCCGGCATTTCCCCGGCATCGAGAAGGCCGGCATCAAGCAGATCATCAACGGCCCCTTCACCTTCGCGCCCGACGGCAACCCGCTGGTCGGCCCGGTGCAGGGCCTGACCAATTTCTGGGTGCGCCTGCGCGCGTCATGGCCGGCTTCAGCCAGGGCGGCGGCGTCGGCCTGGCGCTGTCCAACTGGATGGTCGATGGCGATCCCGGCTTCGACGTCTGGGGCATGGACGTCGCCCGCTTCGGCGAATGGGCGAGCCTGCGCTACACCAACGCCAAGGTGCGCGAGAACTATTCGCGCCGCTTCTCGATCCGCTTCCCCAACGAGGAACTGCCGGCGGCGCGCCCGGCGCAGACGACGCCGCTCTACGACACGATGGTCGGCCAGCAACGCCGTCATGGGCGACACCTGGGGCCTGGAGACGCCGCTCTGGTTCGCGCCGAAGGGCAAGCGAGCCGAAGGACATCGTCTCCTTCCACCGCTCCAACGATTTCGAGCATGTCGGCGACGAGGTGCGCGCCGTGCGCGAAGCGCGTCGGCGTCACCGAGATCGCCAACTTCGCCAAATACGAGGTGTCGGGCCCGGGCGCGGAGGACTTGCTCAACCGGCTGATGACCAACCGCATGCCGAAGACCGGCCGCATCGTGCTGACGCCGATGCTCAACGAGTTCGGCAAGCTGATCGGCGACTTCACCATCGCCAAGGCCGGCGACGAGACCGCTTCATGATCTGGGGCTCGTCGGCCGCGCAGAAATACCACATGCGCTGGTTCGAGAAGCATCTGCCGAAGGACGGCTCGGTGCGCATCCACCGCTTCGACCAGACGCTGGTCGGCCTGTCGATCGCCGGGCCGAAAGCCACGCGACCTGCTGCAGAAGCTGGTCGACGACGACGTCTCGACCAAGGCCTTCCGCTTCATGGACTTCCGCGAGATGGCGGTCGGCGGCGCGCCCTGCCTGGTCAACCGCGTCACCTACACCGGCGATCTCGGCTACGAGATCTGGATGGCGCCGGCCTACCAGCGCCTGGTCTACCAGGCGATCAAGGAGGCCGGCGAGGAATTCGGCCTCGTCGATTTCGGCATGCGCGCGCTGCTGTCGATGCGGCTGGAGAAGAACTTCCCGACCTGGTTCCGCGAGCTCCGGCCGATCTACGGGCCGTTCGAAGGCGGGATGGACCGCTTCGTCAAGCTGGAGAAGAACGACTTCATCGGCCGCGACGCCGCCGCCAAGGAGCAGGCCGAGCGGGCCGAAACTGCGCCGCGTCTCCTTCGTCGTCGATGCGGCCGACGCCGACGTGATGGGCGACGAGCCGATCTGGGCCAAGGTCGACGGCAAGGACTACGGCACGGTCGAAAAGCCGCATGGCTACGGCGCGCCGCGCTTCGACGCGGCCGGCAAGGAGGTGCGCGGCTCCAAGGCCGCCGAAGGCGCGTCCGCCGTGCGCGGCATCATCGACGGCGACTGGCGCGTGGTCGGCTGGGTCACCTCGGGCGGCTATGCCCACTACGTGCGGCAAGTCGATGGCGCAGGGCTATGTGCCGGCGGCGCTGGCCGAGGACGAGAGCGCCGGCCTGTTCGAGATCGAGATCCTCGGCCACCGCCGCCCGGCCCGCATCAATGTCGAGCCGCCGTTCGATCCGAGCGGCGAGAAGATGCGGACCTGAGCGTGCGGCCATGGACGAGCGCGGCGTGCCAAAGGGCAGCTTCGGCCGCCATCGCAAGATCATGCCGTTCGAGCCCGGCTCGATCGAGGCGACTGCGCGACGCCTCCCGCGCAGAAGGCGGCCTCGCTCAACCAGCACGTGCTGGGCTATGGCGCGCAGGCGGAGGCCGAATGGCGGCGGCAGGCATTGCCGCTCCCGATCTTGCCGGCGATGCGCACAATACCGGCTGGAGCGCATCCGCGCCGAGCTGAAGCGCCGCGACTATGCCGGCGCCCTGCTCTACGACCCCGTCAACATCCGCTACGCCACCGACTCCACCAACATGCAGCTGTGGGTCGCGCACAATCCGACGCGGCATTGCTTCGTCGCCACCGAAGGCCCGGTCGTGCTGTTCGACTATTTCTCCTGCGAGCACCTGTCCGACCATTCCGGCGTCGTCGACGAGGTGCGGCCGGCCGTGTCGTGGATGTATCTCTATGGCGGCGAGCTGACCGAGCAGACGAGTCGGCGCTGGGCGGCCGGCATCGCCGATCTGGTCAGGCGAACATGGCGGCGGCAACCGCCGCATCGCGGTCGACCATCTCGATCCGCGAAGGCGTCGCGGAACTCGCCCGCCTCGGCATTGCCGATCGGCAATGGCGAGGCGGTGATGGAGAATGCGCGGCTGATCAAGTCGCCGGACGAGATCCTCTGCCATGCGCCGCGCCATCGTCGCCTGCGAGGCGGCGATGGGCGAGATGGAGCGGCGCTGAAGCCGGGCATCTCCGAGAACGAGCTGTGGGCCGAACTGCATCGCGGCAACATCGCGCGCGGCGGCGAATGGATCGAGACGCGGCTGCTGTCGTCAGGCCCGCGCACCAATCCGTGGTTCCAGGAATGCTCGTCGCGCATCATCGAGGCCGGCGACCTCGTCGCCTTCGACACCGACCTGATCGGCCCCTACGGCTTCTGCGCCGACCTGTCGCGCACCTGGCTGTGCGGCGACGGCAAGCCGACGCAACGAGCAGTCGCGACCTGTTCCGCATCGCCGCCGACCAGATCGCCCACAACACGCGCACTGATGCAGCCCGGCATCTCGCTTCCGCGATCTCGTCGAACGCTCGGCAGAACCCGCCGCCGCGATTGCTTCCCGACCCGCTACGGCGTGCTCTATCACGGCGTCGGCCTGGCCGACGAATACCCGACGCTGCCGCATGCCGCCGACTGGACCGACGACACGCCGGACGGCGTGCTGGAGCCGGGCATGGTGCTGTGCGTGGAAAGCTATATCGGCCGGCTCGGCGGGCGCGAGGGCGTCAAGATCGAGGAGCAGATCCTGATCACCGAGACCGGCAACGAGCAGCTTTCGAACCTACCCGCTGGATGCGAGGCTGCTCGGCTGAGCCTCAGGGCGAGCTGAGGATCTCGACGCAGCTGCTCGCGACGTCTCTTCCGGCGTGTGGCGCGCGGTGATCAACGGCAGGCCCTTGCGCAGCCCGGTCCAGCCGACGACCTGCGACCTTCTGCGCCGTCGGCTCGAAACGCTTGCGCCAGCGCCCAGCTAGCGGCAGTCGATCGCCGCGACATCCGCCCTGCCCTCGGCGACGGCGACGATCGAAGCGCGATGCGCGCCGCTTTCGATGCGCTCGGAGAAGATGTCGAGGCTTTCGCCCATCGCCTCGAGGTCGCGCGTCAGCGCCGATGATGCCCGACATGGAATCGAGACTGTTGAAGGTGAAGCGCTTGCCGCGGATGCAGATCGAGCGGGATGAGCGGGCTGCCGTCCGCAGGCGATCGAACCTCAGGCCGCCTCGCCTGCCCGCATCACCATCGCGCTCGAATAGAGCTCGCCCCTGCCCGCCTTCGAAGCCGTCGTAGCTCGGCTGGCCGACCACCTGCACATGGCTCGACAGGCCCAGCTCCATCGGTCCCCAGCAGGTCTGCGCGAACAGCAGGTCGGGATGCAGCCAAAGCGTCTGGAAATCGAGTTCGTCCGGCGGCAGCGTCGCCGGATCCGGCGCGATCAATTGCCCGTCGGCGTCGCGGATGCCGCCCGGGACCGGCGGCAGGTCGCCATTGCGGCGCGACGATGGTCTGCGGCGCGTCGATGCCGGCGCGCCGGAAGGCATCGCGCAGAACCGCGCCCATTCGGCGTCGATCTCGGCGCGCGTCTTCGGGCCAGTCATACATCGGCAAGGCGGCAATCGATTCGCTCATGCCGATCAGCCTATCTGGATGCAAACCGACGCAGGCAGTTGGCGACAGCCGTTGCCGCAATCATTCCTTCGGCGGCTCGGCCGGAACCGGCGCGCGTGCCGAGCCCGCTGATGTTGCGGGCGCGCATGACGCGCGGCTTGAAGGCGCGCCCGGCTTCCGGCGCGCGCCGCAGCACCGGATGCACGACCGGCTCCTTCGCCTTGAAGGCATATTCCTTGATCAGCGCGAAATAGTTCGGCAAGACATAGCCATTGTTCATCCGCACCCATTCGTCGCGGCGTTCGCGAAACAGTCTGCGGCAGCCGGTACCAGGCCACGGTCGGGCTCTTGTGGTGGACGAAATGCAGATTGTTGTTGAGGAACAGGAACGACAGCGGCGAGCGCTCGACGATGATCGTGCGGCCTTCCGGCTGCTCCGACCATTGATGCTCGGCGAAGGTGCGGATCGAGATCAGCGACTGGCCCGAGCCAGACCGGGACCAGGACGTAGAGCCAGAGCGGGATGCCGAAGCCGAACGGCACGATCGGCAGCACGATGGCGAGGCCGATCGCATGCAGCAGCCCAGGCCTTGCGGATCGCCTGTCGCCCGGCGCGCATCTGCTTGACGTCGTCGAGGAAGAAGCCGATGCAGGACAGCCACGGGCCGAGCACGAAACGGCCGACCATGGTGTTGTTGATCTTGAGCAGGAACTTCATCGGCGGCGGCAGTTCCTCGTGCTGCCAGAGCGCCTGGTAGTAGCTTTCCGGATCGTCGAGCGGATCGGTCAGCCGCTCGTCGGCATGGTGCCGCAGATGCATCGTCTTGAAGCGGCGGAACGGCCAGACCAGGCCGATCGGCAGGAAGACGAAGGCTTCGTTGACCAGCGCGTTGCGGGTCGGATGACCGTGCAGCACTTCGTGCATGATCGAGGATTGCAGCGCCGACGGTGACGGCAAGGATGGCAAGCGCGGCGATCGGATAGGCCGGCCAGAGCACCAGCCCGGCAACCGCCCACGCCCCGTAGCAACCGATGATGAGAGCAACTGTCGGCCACTCAATGTTTGGCGCGCTACGGCGCCTTGCCCCAATCAAAGCCATGTCCTCAACGACCGCCACAATCGCCGGAATTGCCCCAATTCCTGACAGAATGGTGTCAGGAACAAAGCTGTCCCACAATGAGGCAATGCGCATAAAGCGTTGATCATGCGCCTCTTCCGCCTCATCTGTTTCGG
>CAVZEC010000023.1:0-57973 GCA_963774165.1 uncultured Alphaproteobacteria bacterium
GCGTCGTCGAACTTCATGCGCTCGAGGTAGTAGGCGGCGCGGTACGGGAACAAAATAATGTCCGCATCCTGCTCGACGCTGCCGCTGTCGCGCAGATCGCTCAACACAGGGCGCTTGTTGTCGCGACCCTCGACTTCCCGGTTAAGCTGATGCAGCGCAAGCACCACTATCTGCTCCGACTTGGCCAAGCGCTGCAGGCCAGACGTGATTTCAGAAACCTCATGAACCTTGCTGCCCTTGTAGCGGTTGGTCGGCGCTATGAAGCCGATGTGGTCCACAACCACTAGGCCGAGCCGGTTCCCATCTCGTTCAAAGCGTTCCGCCGTGCGCCGCGTGCCCGAAGCGATATGCGAGAGCAGCAAGCCCGAGGCCTCTTCGATCAGCAGCGGCAGATCAGCCAGGGTCCTCGCACCCTGCTCGTAGGCCCGCTGCTCTCTCTCGTTGAGCTTGCCGGCCCGAGCCGCCTGGTAGGAAACGGGATGCTCCCGCGTCCAGCATGCATCCGTAGCCATGCGGCGCATGCAGTCGCGGCGCTGCATCTCCAGCGAGTAGAACAAGACGCCGTAGCCGGCGCGAGCCACCCGTCGAGCAATCGACAGCGCCAGAGCACTCTTTCCATCGAGGGTCGGCCGCCGATGATCCCAAGCTCGCCACGGCGGAACCCGCCACTGGTGGCGTTGTCGAAATCCGTGAGCTCCGTTGGAACGCACAGGTCCTTGTCGTCGCCGGCGGAGAGCAGATCCTGGACCGCCTCAGGCATGGCCCACAGCGTTTTGCCCGCCGGCCGGCACTTGGCCAGCAAGTCGTCGACCGACCGGGCTGCATCAGTCAGCAGCGTGCCAGGACCTACGGCATGGTCGTGCACCGACCCCGCGATGCGTTCGCCGAGCTCCACGATCTCGCGACGCTGCGACAACTCCCGCAGCGCCACCGCCATGTCGCCGACATCTGGCGCGGTGCCTCCGAATTCGCAGCCCTTCAGGTAGTCCAGCACGCTACCTTCATCGCCAAACGGCACCGTTGCGAACCTGCTTCGCAGCGTGGTGGGGCTAACGGCACGGTTCTCGGCCCGCAGGTCGAGCGCTGCGGTCAGCACAGCGGCGTGCATCGGATCGGCCAGGTCATCGGGCTCCAACTGCCCGAGACGGTCGAACCCGCTGTTGTCGGCCAGCAGTGCTGCGAGCAACGCTCGCTCAAGTTCGCGATCGGAGAGCTCTTCAGGCTTGGTCAAGTTCGGCGCTCCTGCTCTTCCCTCGGGGTGACGGGGCACCTGCGGGTGTCTTGGCCCGGTCAACCCGCGCCGCAGTGATCCGCTTCTTGTCGGCGGCCTCCTGGTTGATTTCCGATAGGGGCTTGACCATCCATCCCTCCGGACTGGTCCAGCCCGCGTGCATCCTCCCCTTCGTGAGAATGGTGGTCGCTAGACCGGTCATTGCGGCTTCGAGGTCAGGGATGTGGTGGAAGCGCTCGCGCCACTCCTGCACCTTCTGCATCGGCACCGTCAGCCCATGCTCGGCACTGATGACGAAGGCGTCGGCAGTGAGGTGTGGTGCAGCAGGACGAGTTGCTGCTGCACTCTCCCCCCTACCGTTTCTTCCTCTGAGAGAGAGAGAAGGTAGGGGTACATCCAATGAGGGGGGGTCCGGTGTAGGGAGTACATGGGATGAGGGGGGGCTACCCCCCTCACCGGGTGTAGGGGGTACATCCAATGAGGGGGGTCCGTTCTTCTCACGGCTGCGGTTAATCCAGTCGGTTATCAGTGCCTGCAGGCGCTCCTTGCAGAACCCGTAGACGGGGCTTTCGCCCTTCCGATACTTGCGGGTCAGGATGTCACGCTGATTTCCCCTCCTCGTCCTCATCGACCAGGAGTTCGACGGCCTCTTTGACTGTCCGAGGATCCTTGACGGACGCTGCCCGAGATAGCGTCGCGTAGCTCGGGAAGGCACCCTTGAGCGTGCCGTGATCGGACCGTAGGCGGATCTTGATCAGGACCAGCTTCTGCGGCCCCGTGTAGGTGGAGTCGACGATCGCCTCGATCTGCTCTGCGAGATCTGTATCCTCGAGCCTGGGTGGCTTGTTGTGACCTATCTCAGGGGCCGCCGGCGCAGCCGGCGCTTCCTGTCCGATTGCGTAGTGCTTGCGGGACGATCCATCTAGGCCGGCTGATGGCTCGCACGCTGGGCGGCTCGCAATGCATGCCGCGAGGCTGGCGAGCTCGTCCTCGGGCCAGGTGTAGTCCGTGAAGTCAACGGAGCAGAGGGTCTCGGTGTCGCGCACGGGTGCCATCATCGTTGTGGTTATCGATGGCGGCCCGGTTGAAATGCCGAGCATCACGAGCTACATTGCATCCATCTGCTGATTTGAATTCGGCCGCTGCGGGCTCACGACCCGGGCGGCCAAATTTTTTGGATAGGCCAGCGCTCACGCAGCGCTCCTGGCGGCAGGCGGCGGGACCGCTGCTTGCATGCGACATGAACTCGATGAACCCATCTAGATCTTCGCGCCGGTATCGAATTCCTCGGGCGAGCCCACGGTAGAACGCTGGGCCACTGCCGAGGTGCCTCCATTGTTTCAACGTCGCAGTCGTGCAGCCGATGTATGCAGCCGCCGATTCCGACGACATCCACTGCGGCTCTTCAACGGGTCTATTTGACAGCATGGGGTGGTTCCGTTGCTCGGCAACACCATCTACACGGACGCAGGTCAATCTACGTAAATCACAGTTGCCAGTAAGTGGGGCATGAGCATCAAAATTCAGAGCTGCCCCGTGTCGGAGGAGAAAGACGTGGCGCGCACTAAGCTTACCGCGGCTGCTCTAGTCGCCGGTCCGCCTTGGATTCGGTATCCTCCCAGGTATGCTGAATGCGTGGCGACCCCATCGGCGCCATGGAGCTGCATATCTGCCGCTATCTTTTTTCGCTCGGGAAAGCGCCTTCGACATCATCAGTGCAGCTCGCTTACCGCTGGTTGGACAGCGACGCGTACCGGTCCTTGACTGGCTCCCAGAGCCCAAGAATTGTCAGTGCATCATCGCGCCTTGGGAGTACAGACGGCTCGAAGAACCTCTAGACTCTAACCTTGGAGGAGGCGGAGAAACTCGGAGAAGATATGGCAGCTTGGCGCGAGCGGACCCTCGACGCCACCATCACAAAGCCTTGTGACGTCTATTTCGCTCTCAATGAAGCTTTTCAAGCCTTTCCTGGCACCAAGCTTGACAAGCTCTATTCGAAGGAAACGTTGGGACTGGCAAATCTTGCCGCCAAAAGGTCAAAGTCGGCTAAACAATCGTTACATCGATTGATCAAGAGAAGCGGTTGTGGAGATGATCTTAGCGGCACGCTTGCAGCCTTTGAGGCTGCCGAGACTTTTGCGACCAGTGTCGCAGAGTTGGTAGGGGCAATCCGAACTCAAGAGCAAAGCTATCAAGATCGAGGCTACCAACGAATGTATAAGAACCTCGAGGAGTTTGTGAGGGGCCCGTTGGCGATCTGCTTCAACCGTCTCTACGGAAGACGTCCAGGGAACGGCCAAGGTCCTTTTGCACGATTTGGCGCTCGCTTTTTGACAATCATCGGTCATCCTACGGCCCCCGGGACCGTCGACCGAGCTCTCAAACCGCGCAGGTCAGGCTTGCCACGAGCGCGATGAGATCCCCCGTTGGCAGGGCGAGGGCCAATATTTAATGCCTTGCCCTACTTCAATCCGTATGCCGGTTTGGCTACGCCAGTGGCCATGCCAGGCAACAAAACAAAGGCACAGGCCTTAGAATGGCTCCAACAGCACGGAGCCACGGTCCGCGGCTATCCGCAGGAAGTTGCGGCTGCCTATCTGGGCCTGGGTGTCAAGCAATTCCGTGACGAAGTTGCCACCGGCCGTCTCCCTCAGCCCAATCAGCACGGCAGGCGGCTGCTCTGGGACAAGGTCGCGCTCGACCGGCATCTAGACAAGGTCAGCGGGATGGCAATCAATGACCTTAAGCAAGACCCAATCTTGGCGGCGATCCATGCGGCCCAATCTGCCCCGGTACGTTCAGGCGGTCCGAGCTAAGGGCTCGGTCTACTTGTATTTCCGCCGCCACGGCCAACGGTGGCCGCTGCCTGGCGATCCGGGGAGCCCGGAATTCAACGCCGCCTACCTGGAACTCCTCGGCAAGACTGATCACGACCCCGCTCCCCGCCACGTCGTCCAGGGCAGCGTCGCCGCCATGATCCGTGACTATCGCGGCGCCGACGAATTTCTGGCGCTCAAGCCAAAGACCCAGCACGACTATGGGCGCATGCTCGACATTTTCGCGCCCATCGACCAGCACCCCGCCGAGGCGGTGCGCCGCCGGCACATCCGCGAACTGCGCAAGACGCTTGCAGGCAAGGAGCGAACTCAGAAGCTATTCACCCAGGTCGCGAGCGCACTGTTCAATTTCGGGATCGACAACGACTACTGCTCATTGAACCCAGCCGCGCGCATGAAGCGGATGGGCAAGGCCAAGTCCTACGTGCCCTGGTCGGACGCGCACTGCGCCGCATTCGAGGACGCGCGGCCGCCAGCCCACATCATGACGGCGTACATGATCGCCCGCTTCACGGGTCAGCGCCGCGGAGACGTCTTGAGGATGGCGCGCACAGCCTATGACGGCGTTTCGCTGGAGGTACGGCAGGAGAAAACCGACGAGCCCGTGGTGATACGCGTGCACCGCCAACTCAAGGCTTACCTGGACAACTTGCCGAAGGAATCTTGCTGTTCGTCGTCGACGGCGGCGGTCGCCCAATTGAGGAAACGGCGTTCTCCAAAGAATTTCGGACGACGCTCGATGGTGTGGGACTGAAGTCGCTGCACTTCCACGGGCTGCGTCACACGGCAGGCCGGGCCCTGGCGGAAGCCGGGTGCAGCAGCCACGAGATCCAGGCGATCACAGGTCACCGCACCTTGCAGATGGTGGAGCACTACACCAAGGGGGCACGGCAAAAGCGGCTGGCCTCCGCCGCGATCGGTAAGCTCGAGGGAACGGGAACGGAACCAGAAAGTGGCAAACAGGACGAATGAAGTGGCAAACACTTGCCGCTGTGCCGTGTCCAGATGACAGGCTTTTATTCTTTTCCAGCATGGATTTAGGAAGTGGTGGGTGTAGCAGGATTCGAACCTGCGACCCGCTGATTAAGAGTCAGCTGCTCTACCAACTGAGCTATACACCCGCGCCACCGGGACATGCCGATACGGGCATGCCATAGCGGCAACGGGGCCCTCAGCGCGAACGCCCGGGGGCCCCGATGGCGCGATCATGTATCATCGCGGCCGGGGGCTGTCCAGGCGGCAAGGGCCGGCCGGCCTGGCCGCGGTCACGGCCCGATCAGGAGGTGCTGTCGTTCGCCGAGCGACTCGAGCACGGCCGCGGTGCCCTTGATGACGCAGTGCATCGGGCTCTGCGGCACCAGGCAGGGCACCCCGATCTTTTGGGTCAGGGCCTGGTCCAGCCGGTCGAGGAGGGCTCCACCGCCCGTCAGCACGATACCGCGCGCCATCACGTCGTCGGCGATCCTCGCGGGCAGGTCCTCCAGCGCGCGCTGGATGAACTCCGCCATCTCACCGACCGCGCCGCTCAGCGCCTCCGCCATGTCGCGCGGCCCCAGCACCACGGTCTTGAGCCGCCCCTGCTTGAGGTCGCGGCCCTTGATGTGGATCTCGACCTGCCGGCCGTTCGGCTGCGCCAGCACCGTGCCCGCCTCGATCTTGATGCGCTCGGCGTTGCCCTCGCCGATCACCAGGCCGTGCCGGCGCCGCACGTAGCGCATGATGGCCTCGTCCATGGCATTGCCGGCGACCCTGAGCGAGCGCGCCTGCACCACCTGGCCCTTGGAAAGCACGGCGATGTCGGTGGTGCCGCCGCCGATGTCGACCACCATGAACGCCTGCGGTCCATCGATGGGCAGTCCCGCTCCCAGGGAAGCCGCCACCGGCTCCTCGATCAGATAGGCCTTGCGCGCGCCCGCCGACATGGCCGTCTCGTAGACGGCGCGGCGCTCGACCGGCGTGGCGCCGGCCGGCACGCAGATGAGTATCCGCGGGCGGCGGAAGCCCAGCATGGTCTTGGCGCGCTGGATGAACTGGCGCAGCATCTCCTCGGTGGCGATGAAGTCGGCGATCACGCCGTCGCGCATGGGCCGCACGATCTCGACGGGCTCGGGCGTCTTGCCCTGCATGGCCTTGGCTCGCAGGCCCACCGCCAGCACCACGCGCTGGCCGCCGCGCACCTGCACGGCCACCACCGAGGGCTCGTCGATGATGATGCCGCGACCCACCACGTGCACCAGCGTGTTCGCTGTGCCGAGGTCGATCGCGATATCGTCGGAAAATGCGCCCGTAACGCCCGTGATCATGGCTGCCACTGCATGAATCCCCGCCCCGGCACCCGGGGCCGCGCGCTGAGCCGGAGCTCGCCTGCCATTCAAGCCCGGCCGGCTCCGCTACCCGCACGGAATCCGGATTGAGTGCCAACAACATAAACGAACCGCGGCGACCCGCCAACCGACCGGCGCGGGCGAAGTCGGCGGCCGGCAGGTATCGCACTTCCTCGGCAGCCCCTCGCCGCGAAGACCTCCCTCGTCCTGGGCCTGTCGAAGGACGGCCGCGAACGCGTTGCCTTGGTTCGACCCTCGGAACAGGTCCGAGGGCAGGCAAGCTGACCACTGCGGTGGAGAAAGTAGGCGCAATACGCCTGTCTTGCGCCCTACCCCTTCACTCCGCGGCCTTCAGCGCGGTGGGGGAGGGGTTGCGCAGGTCGTTGAGCAGGGCCGTCTCGCGCTGCTTGGCCGTCTTGTAGTTGCGCTCCTTGATGTGGCCGAAGCCCTTGATGTCGAGCGCCACGCGAGGCAAGCGCCACGGCCTTGGCGTGCGTCAGGGGCGTCAGGCGCTGGGCGATCTCGTTCATCAGCTTCTCGTAGTCGGCGATCATCTGCCGCTCGAGCTTGCGCTCGGCCGAATAGCCGAACACGTCCCATCGCGTGCCGCGCAGGCGCTTGCCCTTGGCCAGCAGGCGGAACACCGGCAGCATCCAGGCACCGAAGCGCATCTTGCGCGGCTCGCCGGTGTCCTTGTCGCGGCGCGCCAGCAGCGGCGGCGCCAGGTGGAACTCCAATCTGCGGCGGGACTCGAACTGCTCGCCCAGCGCCTTCTCGAAAGCCGGGCTCGCGTAGAGGCGGGCGACCTCGTACTCGTCCTTGTAGGCCAGCAGCTTGTAGTAGCTGCGCGCGACGGCCTCGGCGAGCCCGCTGCGTCCAGGCGCCAGCTTGCGCTCGATCTCCGCCATCTGCTCGACGCGCGAGCGGTAGCGCTGGGCCAGCGCCGCATCCTGGTACTGCGTCAGCTGCTCGGCGCGGAACGCAATGATGTCCTCCAGCGTCTGCGGCTTGGGCGGGGTGGTGGTGTCGGCACCCATCAGCCGGGCGACGGCGCCGGGCTCGCGCGCGGCCAGCCGGCCGAAGCGGAAGGCGTTGCGGCTCATCTCGACGGCCGCGCCGTTGAGCTCGATGGCCTGCTCTATTGCCGCCGAGCCGATGGGCACGTGACCGAGCTGATAGGCATAGCCCAGGATGAACATGTTGGCGGCGATCGAGTCGCCGAACAGCTTCACCGCGGTAGTGTGGGCGTCGAAGGCATGCACGGGCGCCTTGCCGGCCCGCTCCTCGATGGCGTGCCTGAGCGCCGCGCCGGGAACCTTGAGGTTCGGGTTGCGCGTGAAGTCGGCGGTCGACATCTCGTAGCTGGAGTAGACCACCGCGGTGTGGTCGGGCTTGATGGTCTCGAGCACCTTGTTGGAAGCGGTCACCACGAGATCGCAGCCGAGCACCAGGTCGGCGCCTGCCACGCCCGCACGGATGGCGTGGATCTGGTCGGCCGTCTTGGCAACGCGCATGTGGCAGGCGACCGCGCCGCCCTTCTGGGCGAGGCCCGTCATGTCGATGGAGCCGAAGCCCTTGCCTTCGAGGTGCGCGGCCTGGCCCAGCACGGCCGACAGCGTCACCACGCCGGTGCCGCCGACACCCGTGACCAGCATGGTGTAGGGGCTATCGAGCGTCGGCAGCTTCGGCTCGGGCAGGCTCGCCAGCATGCTGGCGATGCCGCTGTCGCCGACGGACTTGCGCGCCTTCTTCACCTTGGCGCCGTGCACCGTGACGAAGCTCGGGCAGAAGCCGTTGAGGCAGGAGAAATCCTTGTTGCAGGCCGACTGGTCGATGGCGCGCTTGGTGCCGAGCTCGGTCTCGAGCGGGAGGACGGCGACGCAGTTCGACTTGACGCCGCAGTCGCCGCAGCCCTCGCACACGGCCGGATTGATGAACACGCGCTTGTCGGGATCGGGGAACAGGCCGCGCTTGCGCCGCCGGCGCTTCTCGGCCGCGCAGGTCTGGTCGTAGACCAGCACGGACACGCCCGGCACCTCGCGCAGCTGCTTCTGCAGGCTCTGCAGCTCGCGGCGATGATGCACCGGCACGCCCTGCGGGATGGCGCCGAAGGGATACTTGTGCGGCTCGTCGGTGACGACGACGACCTTCTCGATGCCCTCGGCCAGCACCTGGGAGACGATCATCGGCACGGTCATGCCGCCGTCGAGCGACTGGCCGCCGGTCATGGCCACGGCGTCGTTGTAGAGGATCTTGAAGGTCATGTTGACGCCGGCCGCCCGCGCCGCGCGGATCGCCAGGCTGCCCGAATGGATGTAGGTGCCGTCGCCGATGTTCTGGAACACGTGCGGGGTCTTGGAGAAGGGCGCCTCGCCGATCCAGTTGGTGCCCTCCCCGCCCATCTGGGTGAACCCTTCCGTGCTGCGGTCCATCCAGTGCGCCATGTAGTGGCAGCCGATGCCGGCATAGGCGCGCGAGCCCTGCGGGCACGACGGTCGAGGAGTTGTGCGGGCAGCCCGGGCAGAAATAGGGGATGCGGGTGGCCGCCTCGGCGGACATGGGCTGGTTGCCCTTGAGGCGCTTGAGCTCGGCGACGCGAGCCTTGATGTCGTCGCCGGCGCCGTTGCGGATCAGCCGCTCGCCGATCTTGATGGCGATGTCGCTGGGATCGAGCGCGTACTTGGCCGGGAACAGCCACTGCTCGTTCTCGTCCTTCTTGCCGAGCACGCGCGGGCGGTTGGGGAGATCGTAGAGCTGCTCCTTGACCTGCGTCTCGATCAGCGAGCGCTTCTCCTCGATGACCAGGATCAGATCGAGGCCTTCGGCGAACTTCGGCACGCCCTGCGGCTCGAGCGGCCAGGTCATGCCGACCTTGTAGAGGCGCAGGCCGAGCTGGTTGGCCTTCACCTCGTCGATGCCGAGCTCGTCGAACGCCGCGCGCACGTCGAGATAGCTCTTGCCGCAGGTGATGATGCCGATCTTCGGGTTCGCTCCGCCGCTGGTGACGATGCGATCGAGCTTGTTGGCGCGCGCGAAGGCCAGGATGGCGCGCGCGCTTGTAGTCGTGCAGGCGCGCTTCCTTGTCGAGCGCCTGATCGCCGAGCCGGATGTTGAGGCCCTGCGGCGGCATCACGAAATCGTCGGGGATCTTGATCTGCACGCGGTCGATGCGGCCGTCGACGGTGGCGGTGGCCTCGATGTTGTCCTTGACGCACTTGATGCCGACCCACACGCCGGCAAAGCGCGACAGCGCGAAGCCGAGGATGCCGTAGTCGAGGATCTCCTGCACGCCGGCCGGATTGAGCACCGGGATCATGTAGTCGACGAAGGCGAACTCGGACTGGTGGGCGCTGGTGGAGCTTTCGCAGGTGTGGTCGTCGCCCATCAGGGCGAGCACGCCGCCGTTCTTGGAGGTGCCGGCGTGGTTGGCGTGGCGGAACACGTCGCCGGTGCGGTCGAGGCCGGGGCCCTTGCCGTACCACACGCCGAACACGCCGTCGTACTTGCCCTCGCCCCTCAGCTCGGCCTGCTGCGAGCCCCACAGCGCGGTGGCGGCCAGGTCCTCGTTGAGGCCGGCCATGAACTTGATGTGGTTGGGCTCGAGGATGCCCCTGGCACGCAGCATCGCCGCCTCGAGCGAGGCGATCGGCGAGCCGCGGTAGCCCGTCACGTAGCCTGCCGTGTTGAGGCCCGCCTTCACGTCGCGCGCGCGCTGGGTCAGCATCAGGCGGACGATCGCCTGGGTGCCGGTCAGCAGCTGCCGGCTCTCGTCGAGGGCATATTTGTCGTCGAGGCTGACGGTATGCTTGGGCATGGCGGGCTCAAACTCCGGGCGTGGTCCGCGGCGGCGGCCTCATGCAAGTGCTGCGGCCAAGTCCGGCGGCCAATCCAGCGGTATGTGCATCAGAGATGCCAGAGTCTACCGCCAACCGCAAACCTGTCCGCCCTCGCCGCGTCTCCCTGCATTCCCAACTAACATGGGCGCGGCGGCCGATGGACGCAATCGCCAGTCGCTAGCGGAACGCCCGCGGGGGGATTTGCATGCGTGCAGCGCACGCAGCCGCTCGCGCGCGCAACATTGTTGCGCCCCATGCGGCCGCGGCGGAGCCGGCATGCAGCAGAACCGACGTAGGCGACCCGAGCCTTGCAGCTGTGCCTCGGGGTGCCCCGTTGGGAACCTGCCCAATGGTGATGGGACCGTCGATTGCCGATAGCAGGCGCTTAGCCGTGGGCTCGCGCATCCCCCGATCGGGCCTTTACCAAGTTGCGGTTACCGCGTTGCAACCAACCGACGTTCATCATATCCGAAATTAACATGTTGATTGGCCCTGGGGTGGCCGGAGGGCGTCTTGTCAATCATGAGTGGCTCTGAACGGACACGCCGCTTCTACGATGATCGCGGGTGGAAGAAGGAGCATGGTGCGACGCTCGACCAGAAGCTGTTCGGCCCCAAGGAATTGGGCCCCATCCGGCTGGCTCTGCAAAATCTGCATATTGACCGGGTAAAGGAAGCCGCCTCGGCTCCGGGTCTCCCGCTGAACTTCCTGGAATGCGGATGCGGGGGCAACCCCCGGCGGGAGCTGCTGCCCCTCTGCGCACGCTACACGGGCGTCGACTTCTCGACGACGGGCCTCGAAGTGGCTCGGTCGTCATTTGCCGACGTGAAGGTACCTCACGAATTCCGCCTGGCCGATGTCTGCGCCCTCCCTTTTCCGTCGGGCACGTTCGACGCGGCCTACTCCGCGCACATGATCTATCACATCGATGACCCCGCCGCTCAGGAGCTGGCGCTGGCTGAGATGCTGCGCGTCGTCCGACCAGGCGGGGTGGTGATCATCATCACCGGCAATCCGCGCCCGCTGGCGTTTCCGGGACGCATGCTGCGGCGCCTGGTGGCCGACACGCCCGTGCTCGGACCGGCGCTGAACCGGCTTCGCACCAAGCAGCCGCTCCCCTTCAAGCCAATGCCCATCGGATGGATGCGCCGGCGCCTGGAGCGCGGCGGCCCCGTGGACCTCGTCACAGCCGGGATCGCAACGGTCGGGTTCTATCAGAACGTTTCCGAATTCAAGCCGTTCGGCAGACTACTGTGGAAGTCCATCGCGTGGCTGGACGTGAACTTCCCAGGGCTTGCCGTCTACTGCGGGAACTACGTGATGCTGGTCTGCCGAAAGCGCGCCGCGGCGTGACGCGGCGGCCTGTTACTTGATGCGGGTCCAGGTCACCGTCTTGCAAAGCACGGCGGCGACGCAGCCCGACAGGTCCACTGCATCCTTGCTCTTGACGGTGATGGTGCCCGAATAGCTCTTGCCGTTCTCGCGGTTGTAGAGCGTGCCCGACCATTTGGCGCCGGACTTCTTGGCGTTCTCCATGATGACGAGGCCAACAATCGGCTGGCTGCGCTTGGCGGGGTCGGGGTTCTTGTCGTCCGTCTTCTGCCCGTCGGTCACCTTGGTGACCTTGGCGCACAGGCCCTCGCCGCCGCATTTGTAGAACTCGATATTGGAGCCGTTCTCGGGGTTCAGCCACAGACCGAAGGCGTCGTCGGCCGATTGCGCCGATGCCGGTCCACATGCAAGCGCCAGGACCAGCACGCCCGCGCTCGCTGCACGCAATATCCTCACCATGGATCGTCTCCCCATCTGAGCGATTGTCGACCCCATCCTCGGGCGCGACTGCGGCGCCTGCGGGGCAACTCCCGGACATCAGTCGGGCCGCGCGACCCGCATGCGCCATCCCAGGGCGACGATGGCGACCACAAGCACGGCAAAACCGATCTCGAGCCACCCGACGCGCTCGCCGAGGAGGGCGGCGGAGGCTGCAAGCGCCACGAACGGCTGCAGCAGCTGTATCTGACCTATTTTGGCGATGCCGCCCATCGCCATGCCCTTGTTCCAGGCGAAGAATCCCAGGAACATGCTGAACACCGACACATAGAGAAAGCCGGCCCACGCCGAGGCGCTCGCGGCCCAGTTGATCGGGCCCGACAGCATGACCAGCACCAGCATGACGGGAGCGGAGAAGACCAGCGCCCAGGAGATCACCTCCCAGCCGCCGATGCGGCGCGCCATCTCGCCGCCGAGACCGTAGGCCATGGCCGCGGCGATGGCGGACACGGCGAGCAGCAGGTCGGCCCAGTGCAGGTCGCCCGAAGCCCCTCCCGCGAGGAGCGAGTAGATCAAGCACGCTGCCGGTTCCCGCCAGTCCGCAGGCCCAGAACCCGAGGGACGGACGCTCGCCGCCGACCAGGGCGCCGGCCATGGCGGTCAGCAGCGGCAGCACGGCAAGGACCACCGCGCCATGGGAAGCCGGCGCGTACTGCATGGCGATCGCCATCAGCAGCGGAAAGCCGATGATCGAGAACCCGGCGAACGCGGCGAGGCGCGGCCACTCGCGGCGCAGCGGCGGCGGCGGCCGCACCCAGAGCAGCGCGACGGTGGCCAGCGCCGCCGCCACCAGCGAGCGCCCCGCCGTGACGAACAGCGGATCGAAGTCGGCCACCGCCAGCCGCGTCGCCGGCAGCGTAAGGCCGAAGATGACGACGCCCGTGAGGCCGAGCAGCAGGGCCTGCCGGTTGCGCGCGGATGTAGGCTCGGCCGGCATAGAAGGGCTCTTGGGGAACTCTGGGGACGGGGGTGTCGGAAGAGGTAATGCCTCAGCCGCGGTTGCCGCCGAGCAGCTTGCGCGAGATGACGACGCGCATGATCTCGTTGGTGCCTTCGAGGATCTGATGCACCCTGAGATCGCGCACCAGCTTCTCCAGGCCGTAGTCCTTCAGATAGCCGTAGCCGCCGTGCACCTGCAGCGCGTCGTTGACGATCTTGAAGCCGAGGTCGGTGGCGATCCGCTTGCCCATGGCCGAGTACATGGAGGCCTGCGGGTCGGCGCGATCGATGGCATCGGCGGCGCGGTAGATCATCAGCCGTGCGGCCTCGAGCTCGGTCGCCATGTCGGCGAGCTTGAACTGCAGCGCCTGGAAGTCGGCGATGGCGCGGCCGAAGGCCTTGCGCTCGGTGGCGTACTGGCGCGCCTTGTCGAGGGCGGCCCAGGCGGCGCCGACGGAGCAGGCGCCGATGTTGATGCGCCCGCCGTCGAGGCCGCTCATGGCGAAGCGGAAGCCGCGGCCCTCCTCGCCGATGCGGTTTGCCGCCGGCACCTTGCAGTTGTCGAAGATCACCTGGCGCGTCGGCTGGGCATTCCAGCCCATCTTCTTCTCCAGCGCGCCGAAGGAGAGACCGGGCATATCCTTCATGACGGCGAAGGCGGAGATGCCGTTCGCACCCTCCCCGCCGGTGCGGGCGAACACGAAATAGAAGTCGGCGGCCCCGGCACCCGAGATGAACTGCTTGCTGCCGTCGAGCACGTAGTGGTCGCCCGAGCGCTTGGCCGAGGTTTTCAGCGCGGCGGCATCGGAGCCGGCGCCCGGCTCGGTCAGGCAATAGGCCGAGAGCCAGTCCATGCTGGCGAGCTTAGGCATCCAGTCGTTGCGCTGGGTGTCGGACGCGTACTTGCCTACCATCCAGGCGACCATGTTGTGGATGGAGATGTAGGCGGAGATCGCGGGGCAGCCATACGCCAGCGCCTCCATGATGAGCGCGCCGTCGAGGCGGGAGAGCCCCGAGCCGCCCTGCTCGGCCGGCACGTAGATGGCGGCCATGCCGAGCGCGGCCGTCTCCCGGATGACGTCGACGGGAAAGTGGCTCTTCTCGTCCCATTCGGATGCAAACGGGGCCATGCGCTCCTTGGCGAAGGTGAGCGCGGTCTCCTGGATGGCGGCCTGTTCTTCCGTCAGCGCAAAGTGCATGGGCGGTCCAAGTCCGGTTTCCGGCGGCGGGCTCGCGCCGCTCCGATTGCGCGGCCCGAGCCCAGAAGTCGACGGCTCGCTTGCGTCGCGCGGATGCGCTCCGATGCGGCAATCCGCTGCCTTCATGTGCACATTAAGAGGGTTGGCCGCAAGCCCGACCGAAGCGGGCCTGTCAGGCGTGCATCGGGTTGCGGCGGCCCTCGCGTCCGGCCAGGGAGGAGATCGATGCCGTTGATAACCCGTCCGAAAGGCGCTTTAACGCGGGAGTGATGCGATCGCATCGCTTGACCGGCCGCGCTGCCACCCGCTTCAATGGGCGGTCACCACACTAGGCCCATCCCGGAGCCGCCATCCAATGTTCGACTTCGATCGCGTTATCGAGCGCCGCGGCACGCACGCGTCGAAGTGGGACAACATGGCCAAGCTGTCGGGTATCGATGCGCCGGATGCGATCCCCATGTGGGTCGCCGACATGGATTTCACCGCGCCGCCCGGCGTGACCGAGGCCCTGACCGCCGAGGTCGAGCGCGCCACCCACGGCTACTACGCCAACACGGGCACCTGGGCCGCCGCGCTGGCGGAGTGGATGGCGCGCCGCCACGGCCTGCGCGTGGACCCCGACTGGGTCAGCCCGACGCCCGGAGTGGTGTCCGGGCTGGGCCTCATCCTGCAGGCGCTGACCGCGCCCGGCGACGAGGTGGTGGTGTTCCCGCCCGCCTATCACGCATTTCGCAGGATCATCGTGGCCAACGAGCGGCGCATCCTCGATGCGCAGCTGGTCGAGACCCGGGGCCGCTATGCCATGGATCTCGATGCGCTGCGCGCGCAGCTGACGCCGCGCACCAAGATCGTCTTCTTCTGCAGCCCGCACAACCCGGGCGGGACCGTCTGGTCGGTCGCCGAGATTCGCGCGCTGGCCACCTTCTGCGCCGAGCACGATCTGATCCTGGTGTCCGACGAGATCCATTGCGATCTCGTCTTCGGCGGCGCCAAGCATACACCCACGATTGCCGCCGCGCCCGAGATCGCGGACCGCCTGATCACCTGCGTCGCCGCCACCAAGACCTTCAATCTCGCCGGCGCTCACGTCGGAGCCTGCTTCACCTCGAATGCCGCCTACAAGCGCCAGATCGACGCGCGCATCATGGCCACGGGCCTGGGCTCCTACAACAGCTTCGGCATGATCGCGACCGAGGCGGCCTGGCGCACCGGCGAGGCATGGCTCGACGCGCTGCTGGTCTATCTCGCCGGCAGCCGCGACCTGTTCGACGCGCGCATCGAGGCCGCCGCGCCCGGCGCCCGCTCGATGCGGCTCGAGGCCACCTACCTCGCGTGGGTCGATTTTTCCAAGACGGGTCTGGCGCCGGCGGACGTTGCCGGCAGGGTCAAGAACCGGGCGCGCATCTTCGCCAGCCCCGGCTCGCAATTCGGGCCGGGCGGCGAGAGCTGGCTGCGCTTCAACTTCGCCACACCGCGCCCGATCCTCGAGGAGGCGCTCGGGCGGCTCGAGGACGCGTTCGGGGATTTGCGAGCGAGCAGATGAGAGCTGGGCAATGAGAAAACCCGTGGTCGGCGTGATCGGCAACGGTCACCGCATCGAGAACCGGTTCATCGTCCAGGCCGTGGGCGAGAGGAACCTCCGCGCCATCGCGGACGTGGCCGGCGCGCTGCCGCTGATGTTTGCCTCAGCGCCCGAGATCACGGACATGGGCGCCCTGCTGGACGTGGTCGACGGCATCTTGCTGACCGGCGCGCGCGCCAATGTGCATCCGACCCGCTTCCAGACCGAGCCGCACCCCAAGCACGAACCTTACGACGAGGCGCGCAACTCCGTCGCCTTGCCGCTGGTGGAGGCGTGCGTCGCCCGCGGCATCCCGATATTCGGCGTGTGCCGCGGCCTGCAGGAGATGAACGTCGCCTTCGGCGGCACGCTGCATCCCGAGATCCGCGAGATCCCCGGACGCATGAACCATCGCATGCCGCGCCTGGCAAACGGCGAGATCCATCCCGATCCCGCCGTCATCTTCGCCGACCGGCATGAGGTCCGGCTCGTCCCGGGCGGAACCTTCGCGCGGCTCCTCGGCCGGGAGACCATCCGCGTGAACTCGCTCCACGGCCAGGGCATTCAAGATCTCGGCAAGCGCGTCGTGGTCGAGGGCGTGGCGGAGGACGGCACCATCGAGGCGATCCGCATCGCCGATGCGCCGGGGTTTGCGCTCGGCGTGCAATGGCACGCGGAGCACGATCCGCGCGGCAACGCGGTGAACCGCGCCCTGTTCGAGGCGTTCGGCGCGGCGCTGGTGGCGTGCAAGCGCGCCGCTTGATCCCTGGCGGCCCGTTAGCGGAGCAATCCTTGCGCGCCTTTCAGGAGCGCTTCGGCCTCGCTGACGATGCGCTCCACGATCGCAGCCGCCGGCTCGATGGCGTGAATCAGCCCGACCGCCTCGCCCACGATGGTCGCGGCCACGCTGGCGTCGCCGGTCTTGGCCGCATCGCGGTAGCGCGCGACCTGCTCGTCCCGGGCCGCCCGCAGATCCCCCTCGCGCCCGATCCATTCGCGCACCAGGTCGTTCGCCAGCACGCGCCCGGTGTAGCGGGCCGGCCAAGGGCGCCCGCGTACGATGTCGAGCACGCTCTGGCGGACCGTATCGTCGCCACCGGCGGCAAGGGCCGCGGCGTGCAGGTTGGGATGCACGAGCGCCTCCTGCGAGGCCCAGAACCGTGTGCCGACCACGACGCCGTCCGCTCCCAGCATCAGCGCAGCCGCCAGTCCTCGTCCGTCGGCGATGCCGCCGGCCGCGCACAGCAGCGTCTGCGGCGCGCGCCTGGCGATGAGGTCGGCGATCTCCGGCACGAGCGTGAGGGTCGCGCGGTCGCCGCCATGCCCGCCGCCCTCGGTGCCCTGGGCGACGATGACGTCGGCGCCGCAGTCGATGGCGCGCTCGGCATCGGCGCGCGTCTGCAGCTGGCAGAACAGGGGAATGCCGGCGCCCCTGACGCGAGCCGCAAACGGCTCGGGGTCATCGAAGGACAGGAAGATCGCCTTCGGCTTGCGGGCGATCGCACGGTCCAGCAGCTCCGGCCGCTGCCGCAGCGACCAGGTGATGAAGCCGCATCCCACCGGCTGGTTGCCGGCCGCGGCAAACTCCCGCTCGAACCAGCCCTCGTCATCGCTGTAGCCGCCGCCGAGCAGGCCCAGGCCTCCGGCCCCCGACACCGCCGCCGCCAGCTTGCCGCCGGCGATGACATCCATCGGCGCGGAGATGACGGGATGGATGATGTCCAGCCGCCGCGTCAATCGCGTAGAGATTGCCATCTGCAGCCTGCTCACCTGACCGGCTTGAAACGCTCGCCCGGCATTAGGCCGTAGGGGTCCTTCCAGCCCGGCAGCGCGCGGATGCGCTCGGTCCAGGCATGGATCCCCGGATGGGTCTTGGCCCAATCGTAGCCGTGCTCATCGCTCGGATAGAACATGTACCCGGCGAGCGAGAAGTCGGCGATGGTGGGCTTGCCGCCGACCATGAACTTCGAGCCGGCCAGGTGCTTGTCGACGATGGCGGCGGCCGCATCGAAGCGACCCTTGAGGAACGCCAGAACGGCCGGGTCGGGTGCCTGGGGGGCGAGCGAGTACAGGAACCGGTAGGTCGCGAAGTAGCTGGTGAACTTGTGGTTGTCGAACAGGATCCAGCGCAGCACCTCGTTGCGCTCGTCGTCGGTCTCGGGCGCGAACTTGTCCGTCATCTCCGCCAGGTACAGGAGGATGGCGCCGGACTGGGTGAGCGTCTTGCCTGCCGTCTCCAGCACCGGCGCCTCGCCCATGGCGTTGACGCTCGCGCGCCACTTGGCATCGCGCGTCTGCCCCTTGAAGAAGTCGACGAACACCGGCTCCCAATCGAGCCCGGCGCAGTTGAGATACAGTGCCGGCTTGTAGGCGTTGCCGGACTGGGAGAAGCAATGGAGTTTATACTGCGCCACGGCGCGACCTCCTTCGGATCTGGCGTCAGGTCAAGCTAGCATGTCCGCGACGGCGCATACCATCGAGCCCGGTTGGTGACCAGATGATGCAATATCTGCGACTGCCGGCAATTGCGGTCGCCTTCGCGAGTCTCGGCGCGGGCGCGGTTGCCGCCTACCGCCTCACGGCCACCGAGCCCGGCGCCACATGCCGGACCGGCGCGACGACGTATACGCGGCTCGAGCTGTTGTTCGGACTGGGCAAGCAGGGCGGCGGCGAGGTCAGCGACGAGGAATGGCGCGCCTTCATCGAGATGGAGGTCACCCCGCGCTTCCCCGATGGCCTGACCGTGCTCACCGCCTACGGGCAATGGCGCGGCCGCTCGGGTGAGATCGCCAGGGAACCTTCCCGCGTCCTGGTGATCTGGCATCGGCGGGGAGCCGGCGGCGAGGTCGACATCGAGGCCATCAGGCAAGCCTACAAGGCGCAGTTCAGCCAGGAAAGCGTGATGCGCGTGGATGGGCTCTCGTGCGTGTCGTTCTAGACCTGCCGAACGGCGGCCGGCGATCCACCTCGGAAGACGGGTGCGGAAACGCCGAGCCGCGGGCTCTTCGCGGGTCGCAGTCATTGCACTAAAGTGCGCCAGGCTTCAGAGGAGGAGCACTCGTGAACAGGCAAGAATTCGAAACGCGGCTCAAGGAAGACGGGTACATCGAGATAGAGGCCAAGTTCCTGCCGCCCCGCCCTGTGAATGATGAGCATGGGCATCCGTTTGCGGTACGCGGCCTCGTGCTGTCGGGGGCTTTCACGGTCACGCAGCACAACCTCACGAAGACCTATCGCCCCGGAGAGGTTTTCTCGGTCGCAGCAGGCCTCGACCATTCGGAGGAAATCGGTCCGGATGGCGCCGAGGTCGTTGTCGGACGCAAGTATTAGCCCGGCGCCGATACACCAAACGCGCCTTCACCACTGCTCGGACATGATCTGGGCGAGCTCTCGGGTGTGGGTCCACACCAGGGTGTGGCCGGCGCGCTCGACCAAGCGGCCGGAAGCGCCGGGTATCCCGTTCACCAGCGTATCGAAGTGATGTCGGGGGACGCCTGTGTCATGGGTGCCTCCGACAACCAGCGTCGGCGCCTTGATCTCGCTCAGCCAGGGCCGGCTGTCGAATGCAATCATCCCTCTGGCAGCGCCACGCATGGCTTCGCCGCGATTGGCCGCCAGGATCGACTGCACCCACTTGGCCTGATCCGGGGTCAGTGCGACGGCTTCGCCGGGTTTCGGCTTCGATGCATACAGCATCAGCTTTCCGATCGTGCCCAGGCTGAAGAGCCGCAGGAGAGCCACCAGCACGCCGGCTTCGAGCCGCTCTCTCGTGGTCGAGGCGTTACACGCATAGGTGCAGCCCAGGAGAAGTTTGGCGACCACGTCCGGCCGGGTATGCGCCAGCTGCTGCGCGACCGCACCGCCGTGCGAATAGCCCATGACGGCCGTTCGCTCAAATCCTGCCTCCGCCAGCACGACACCCAAATCGGCAGCCAGTGCCGGAACGTCGTAGGGACCATCTAGGCTACCGCTTTTCCCATGGCCGCGCAGGTCCGGCACAAGCATGCGGAACCGGCCTCTCAGAAGCTCGATCAGCGGGTCGAACATCGCTCCCGATGCCAGCAGGCCGTGCAGAAGAAGCAGCGGCTCACCCTGACCTTCGAGGCGAAACGATATGCCGTTGGATGCGCGACGCGCTTGCGAGTCCGCTGACGTTGACATCGTTATTCTGCCATTGGTGCGAAAAGTCGAAAGGGTTGGACGCGATTGCCTAGTGTGGTGTTCGAGAAGTCCCCGCCATCGCGCCGGGCTGGGCTCGTGAGCGGCTTCTCGATCTGGATCGCACTAGAATCCTTGTTTTGCTAGTATGCCGCCGAGGGGTCGGGCAGTCCCCTGGGCACGAGCGACTGCAGTTTCAATCGCACGCAGAGGCAGGGGGCCTGGCCCCCTCTTGGACAGAGGGCAGCCATGGGCATGGTCGACGGCAAGGTAGGGATCATCACCGGAGCTACCAGCGGCATCGGCGCGCGCACGGCCGAGCTGTTCGTGGAGGAAGGTGCCAGGGTCGTCTTCACCGGCCGGCGCAAAGCGGAAGGCGAGGCGCTGGCCAAGAGGCTCGGTGCCAGCGCGCGCTTCGTCCAAGCCGATGCCACGCTGGAGGACGACTGGAAGCGCGTGATCGCCGAGACGGCGAAGGCATTCGGTCCCCGCCTCGACTACGTCTTCAACAATGCCGGCGGCCCGGCCCCGACCGGCAGCATCGCCTCCGTTTCGGTCGATGGCTTCGACGCGGCCATGGCCCTGCTGGTGCGCTCGGTGATGCTCGGCATGAAGCACGCCGCGCCCATCATGATGAAGCAGCGCTCGGGCAGCATCATCAACAACGGCTCGATTGCGGGACATCAGACCGGCTACTCCACGTCGATGATCTATGGCGCGGCCAAAGCGGCCGTGAACCACCTGTCGCGCTGCGTCGGCATGGAGCTGGGCGAGCACAACGTGCGCGTCAACTCCGTGTCGCCCGGGGCGATCGTGACGGGCATCCTGCCCAAGGCGCTGGGCATGGGAACCGCCGAGGCGGACAAGACGGCGGATACGATCAAGACGATCTTCGCCAAGGCGCAGCCGATCCCGCGCGCCGGCCTGCCCGACGACATCGCCCAGTGCGTGCTGTGGCTGGCCTCCGATCGCTCCACCTTCGTCAACGCCACTGATATCGTGATCGACGGGGGCGTGCTCGGCGGCAAGCAGTTCACGCCGCATCACGAGGGCCTCGAGCACGTCAAGGCGGCGCTGGGGATATGAGGGTGCCAACCCTCCGGAGACTCCCATGCCGTTTCCCAAGACTCCCGCGCTGACCGCGGACTGCGTCGTGATCGACGCCAAGGGGCGCCTGCTGCTGATCCGGCGCGGGCGTCCGCCGTTCAAGGGCAAGTACGCGCTGCCGGGCGGGTTCGCGGAGATCGGCGAGACGATCGAGGACGCCTGCCGGCGCGAGCTGATGGAGGAGACCGGCATCAAGGCGGGCAAGCTCGAGCTTCTCGGCGTCTATTCCGATCCGAGCCGCGACCCGCGCGGCCACACCTGCTCGGTGGTTTATCTGACGCGCGTGGCGCGGGCGACGCCCAAAGCCGGCGACGACGCGGCGGCGGCGGAATGGGTCGAGGACTGGTGGAAGCTGGAGCTCGCATTCGACCATGCGAGGATCGTCAGCGACGCGCGGCGCAGGCTGCGTGCATAGATGTCCGACCCTCCGGGTCGGCACAGTGGATGGGAGAGACGCATGGCTGAGTTCGACGGCAAGGTGATCCTGATCACAGGCGGCGGGACGGGCCTAGGAGCGGCCATCGCCATCGGCACGGCCAGGCGCGGCGCCAAGACCCTGCTGCTCAACTACTCCAAGAGCCGCAAGGAGGCGGAGGCGACCGCCAAGGAGGTGCAGGCCGCCGGCGCCGAGGCCGTGCTGGTGCAGGGCGACGTGAGCGAGGACGCCGATTGCCGCAAAATCGCCGCCGCCGCCGAGCCCTACGGCAGGCTCGACGTGCTCGTGAACAACGCCGGCACCACCAAGCACGCGCCCAAGCATGCCGATCTCGACGCGCTTTCGAAGGAGGATTTCCTGCGCATCTATGCGACCAATACGGTTGCGCCCTTCCAGATGATCCGCGCCTGCCGGAGCCTGCTGGAGGCCTCGGGCGCCGCCAGCGTGCTCATGACGTCCTCGATCGCGGGCGTCACGGGCGGCGGCTCCTCGGTAGCCTATGCCGCCTCCAAGGGTGCGCTCAACACCATGACGCTGTCGCTGGCCCGCGCGCTGGCGCCGAAGATCCGTGTCAACGCGATCTGCCCGGGCTTCATCGACACGCGCTGGTTCAGGGACGCCTACGACAAGGAGACGGCCGAGAAGCAGCGCGAGAACGTGAGGAAGTCGACGCCGCTGCAGGTGGTCTCGACCGCCGAGGACGTGGCTGATGCCGCCATGTTCCTGATCTCTGACGCGTCGCGGCGCATCACTGGCGAGACGCTGCTGGTCGATGCCGGCTCGCACCTGGGCTTCGCGCCGCTGCGAGCGCGGTAGCGCCACCGGTCATCCCGCGACTTCGCGCCAGCCCTCGGGCTTGTCCCGGTGGCCGTCTGACCCGCGCCGCGCAAAACCAGCGGCTGCGCTCTGCGGACCCGCATTGGCCGCATCGCCGTGCCGTCGGCGGAAGGCTACCTGCCCAATCGACCCCGCACGCCACCAAGGACGCCGCCGCCCAGATCGCCTCCGCCGAGACTGGGAATGCCGCCGCTGCCCAGAGACGGCAGCGACGGGCTTTCGATCGGCTTGTTCAGGGCCGGTGCGCGGAGAGCACCGGTGTCGAGCGGAGCCGGTGTGAGCGGGATGCTCTTCAGGTCCGGCTCCAAATCGAGCTTGGGAGTCTTGCCGAGGTCGAGCCTGGGCTCCCCGAAAGCGGCCACCGCGGGCCGATAGATGCGCAGCTCCTGCAGTTCCGCACGAGATGTGCCGACGGGAACCGGACCCTTGGCCTGCACGACCCGAAGCGCCTTGATGTGCTGTCCGGTCGCGGCTTGCAGCTTGACGATGTCGATGCTGCGATTGGCAATGACGCCGTTGGAGCGTGCGTAGCTCGTGACATTGACAGCACCACGCGCGGCGACGGCATTCTGCGATGGGGCCATGACGTGCGTGGAGACACGGGGGCTCGCGAAGTAGGTCTCGGACACGAAGACGGCGCGCGAATAGTAGCGAGGCGAGGAGCAGTCGTAGATTCCGTGGTAGTAGCCGCCCTGCCAGTAGGGATCCGGAGGCATAGGCGTCCATCCGACGTATCCGCCCCCTGAGCACCACTCAACCCACGACGGCCCCCAGACGTCACCAGCGATCCACACCCAGCCGTACTGGCTGGTCCAGACCCAATGGCCGTAGTGGTAGACGACCCAGCCCCAGGGTTCCTCCGACACCCACACCCAGCCGTACTCGCTCGTATACGCCCACCTTCCGTAGGTGTACGGGCGCCACTCGGCCGGCGTATTGCGCGGTCGCCACACGCGACCGTAGGTGGGGTCATCGACCCAATATCCGTAGGGAGCGAGCGGCTCGTCGAAGTCGCGCACCGACTGCGCCGTTGCAGGAGCCGTGGCTGCCGAGATCAGGCAACCCATGATCAGCGCAAACACGGCCATCCACGGCCGCCAAGAAGCGATAGTCCCGCATCATGTGCTCCCCCGAGCTCCGATTCGATCTACAGTTTGCAGCCCATTATGACGGGAAAATGCCGTGCAGCCTGCAAGTTGCGATGATCCCGGGAGCTCCCGTCACGTCTTTCCGAAGGAGCGAAGCTCGAGCTGAGCCGCAGCGCCGGACTTACGCCGCGTCCTGGGCGTCGGCCTTGCGGGTGGCGTCGGCAGCGGCCAGGAGCCTGGCGATCTCGGCGGCGGGCAGCGCACGGCTGAGCAGGAAGCCCTGCATCTCGGTGCAGCCTTCGGCCTTGACGGCTTCCAGCTGCGCCTGCGTCTCCACGCCCTCGGCGGTGGTCTGCATGCCGAGGCCTTTCGCCATCGCCGCGACGGCGCGCACGATGTTGCGCGAGCCGCTGGAGTGCGTGATGTCCTTCACAAAGGAGCGGTCGATCTTGATCTTGTCGAATGGGAACGTCTGCAGATAGCTGAGCGAGGAATAGCCCGTACCGAAGTCGTCCATGGCGATGCGCACGCCCATCTCGCGCAACTGGAACAGCATGGCGAGCGTCGTCTTGCTGTTGTCGAGCAGGATGCTCTCGGTGATCTCGAGCTCGAGCCGTCCCGGGGAGAGGACCGACGCGGCGAGCGCGCTCACCACCACCTGCACCAGTCCGGGGCTGCGGAATTGCGCCGGCGAGAGATTGACGGCGACACGCAAGTCTCCAGGCCACATGGCAGCCGTCGCGCACGCCTCGCGGATCGCCCATTCGCCGAGCGGCAGGATGAGGCCGATCTCCTCGGCCAGCGGGATGAACTCGCCCGGCGGAATCATGCCCCGCTCGGGATGATGCCAGCGCACGAGAGCCTCCGCGCCGGTGATGTCGTTGCTGGCGAGATTGAGCACGGGCTGGTAGTGCAGCTCGAATTGGCCGGACGCCAGCGCCTTGCGCAGATCGTGCTCCAGCTCGCGCCGCGCCTGCATCTGCACGTCCATGCCTGGCTCGAAGAAGCAGAACGTGCCGCGTCCCTCGCTCTTGGCCCGGTAAAGCGCGAGGTCGGCGTTGCGCGTCAATTGATCCGAGAGCGCGCCGTCGGCCGGCCCCACGGCGATGCCGAGGCTGGTCCCGATCGTGACGTTGTGGCCCTCGACGTCGTAAGGTCGGCCGATCACCTCGATGACGCGCGCGGCAAGCGTGGCGGCGTCCGAGGGCTGGGCCAGGGCAGGCTGCACGATGGCGAACTCGTCGCCGCCCATGCGGGCGATCGTGTCCTCCTCCCTGACGACCGCGCGCAGCCGCTCGGTGACGGCCTTGAGCAGCTTGTCGCCGATTGCGTGGCCCAGCGTGTCGTTGACGTTCTTGAAGAGATCGAGGTCCAGCAGATGGATGGCGACGAGCTCGCCTGGCTTCACGCGCGCCAGCGCGTGCTCGAGCCGCTCGTTGAGGAGCGTGCGGTTGGGCAGGTCCGTCAGCCCGTCGTGCAGGGCCATGTGCGCGATCCGTGCCTCGCTGCGATGCTGCTCGGTAATGTCCTCGTGGGTGGCGACCCAGCCGCCGCCTGCCATCGGCTTGTGCGCGATGGCGAAGACGCGGCCATCGGCGAGCGTGTGGATCTTGGTGGCCTCTGTCTTCTCCCGCACGGCCGCCAGCCGCTCGTTGACGTAGTCCTCGGGGGTACTGCCCGTGTAGGCCCCGAGCGCGATGCGATATTCCAGGATCTGGCGCAGCGTCGTCCCGGGCTTCACCTGCTCGGGCGTGAGGCCGTACATCTCGGCGTACCGGCCGTTGGCGATCACAAGACGCTCTTCGGCGTCGAACAGGCACAGGCCCTGGGACATGTTCTTGAGCGCGGCGTCGAGCCACATGTTCCGGGCGTGCAGCTCGGCGGCCGCGGCTTCGCGCTCGCTCGCCTGCCGGAAATGGAGCACGGCGATCGCCAGGCCGATCGCGGCCAGCGCCGCGAACAGGCCAAGACCCAGCTGATAGCTCTGCGTTCGGATCTCCCGCAGAAACGCACCCACGGGAATGTCGATCGCGAACGCGCCCATGACGTCGTTGAGCTGCCACGGCTGCATGCCCTGTTGCAGCTGGTTGTGGCAATTCACGCAGCTCTGCTCGCGGGCGAGCGAGGGATAGACGGTCCGGAACACCAGTCGGCCATCGATCGTCGATAGCTCGGACACCGGTTTTGGATCGGCCTGCGCGGCGAACGCCTCGATCGTCTTCGCCATCTCGGCGTCGGCGGGTGGCGTCGCGATCTCCCGTCCCGGGCGTCCGACCCAGCGCAGGAGGAAGTCGCGGTTCGGGCCCACCTGCTTGCTGAACGCCTCGATCGAATGGGCGCGAAAGGTGGAGGGGACGGGCGCGTCCGGCCCCAGTTGCGAGCGCATGGACGAATAGGTGATCACGAACGCATCGATCAGCCGCAGGGCAGTCGTCTTCTCCTCGGACTTCTGTGCCCGGAACGTGTTCAGGCTGGAATGATAGAACGCATAGCCGACGCCGACGCTGACGATGGCGGCGAACGCCAGGTACATCGCCAACGCCAGACCGGACCTGGAACGAACGAGTTGGGTTAACAAGATGCGCATTCCCAGTCCCGCGTTTCTGGGGCTGGAACAATGCCTTGGAAGGATTAATCAAGCGTGCCGGGCGATACCCTCGGGGCGCCGGATCGCTGCGTCAGGCGACCGTCTGGGCCTGCCTTGCCGGAGCTGCCGCGGTACCACCGGACGGCCGCGACTCGTTGAGAACCATCAGCAGCGGCGTCAGGCCGTCGGTCTGCACCAGCCGGAAGATCTCCACGTCCCGCCGGGCGCCCTCGCTCCAGTCGGCCATCTCGAGCGCTCGCTCGGCCTTGGAGAACAGGCCATGGTTGCGTATCGGACGGTCACTGTGCGGGCGCGTGGCTTTCGCCGGGTCGAGGCCCTTTTCCTCGAGCCACTTCTTGCGCACGTCGGTCAGATCCGTGACGCTGGTCGCCATCTCGTCCTCGCGCAGACGTTCAAGCTCGGTCTTCGTCAGTCGCAGGCGACCCCATCCCCTCCCCTTGTCCGGCCACGTCACCAGCCCGAGATCGCTCAGCACCCCCGACAGCTGGTTCATGGCCAGCCCCCGGGCGGACTCGTCCTTGTTCGATGAATCGCAGCTGTAGAGATTGGGGATGACCAGGTAGGACGCCTTGTTGTGATGGACGAAATGCCGATGCACCCATTCGTGGTCGACGCCCGACCGGGCAATGGCGGTATCGATCGCCTCCTTGATCTGCCGGCTGAGCGCGCCGGACGGGCCGGATCGACGGCGGCTCCTGCGGCGGGTTGAGGATGGCCAGCGCCAGCAATCCCAGATCGATGCCGATGGTGGCGAGCAGCGCGATCAGATCGCGTCCCGTAATCGGCTCGCCGGTATCGGTGTGGCCCGCGGCCTGCCTGCCGCCGGAGAACAGGTAGGCCGCGAGGCTGGTCCCGTAGGCGCCGATGTTGCGCCACAGGTTCTTGACCGCGTTGGCCACGCCCGCCGGGCCTTCGTTGAAGACGGCTTCGCGCAGCTTGAGCTCGGCTGGCTGCTCGGCCTGCGCCGCAGCCTGGCGCAGGCGCTCCGCCAGCGTCGGGTCGTAGCAGGAGAAGCCGGCGCCGCCCGGCGCCACGGCCACGGCGGCAGCGATGGCACGCATCTCGGCGGCGGTCGACTTGCCGAGCTGGTTGCTGCGCGCCGCGATGTTGCGCGCCCGGCCGCGGATGTCGGATGCCCTCGTCTCGAAAGCCCTCTGCCGCTCCTCGACAGTCGCTCCGCCGAGCGCGGCGGCGCTTTGCTTGAGCTGCTCGATGTCGGCTTGCAGCGGCCCGAACCAGGACCGCGTCATGCCTTCGCGCAGGGTGTTGATGGAATCGCGCACGCTCCGCCTGGAGTTGTACAGGGGGCCGCGCCCGGCGCCCGAGGGCGTGCCGCAGCTGCCGCCGCTCGTTTCCTCGCGCGTCATCTGGCCGTCGGACCAGCTCACGACGCTGTCGAGCTGCCCGCGCACGGCATCGAGCCGCGCCGCCACCACGGAGCTGGCATCGCGGGCATCCTCCTGCAGGCCGGCAAGGCCGGTTCGGGTCGCCTCCTCGCCGGAAATCAGGCTCCACCAGAAGCCGTAGCCGAAGCCGATCGACCAGACCGCCAGGAACACATAAAGCGGAAACGTGACGAGCCGCTCGCGCAGGTGACGCTTGGCCGCGAAGGTCTCGCGCAGCATCAGCCACATCAGGAAGGTGAGCGCGACGACGACCGCGATCACCAGCGCATCGTTGGAGATCGACATGCCGCCGGGCAGCATCTGCCCCTGGCTGGTGGGCGTGGACGAGACTCCGATGATGAAGTCGCGCATGCCATGCCAGGTGGCATAGCCCGAGATGATGAGGAGCATGAACGAGGCGACGCCGATCAGCGCGTTGCGCCCGAACAGATAGTCGGCCACCCGGCCCCAGCCCATTCGCGGTGCCGCCCTGGTCTCGGCCATGCCAACTCCCCCTGTGCCCTGAGCCCGCGCGACTATAGAGGAAGCGGCGTCGTTTGGTGTCGCGGCGGGGTCGCAGCGCGGCGGCAAAGTCATCGGAAGGCGGATAGCAAAAGCCGTTCAGGTCAACCGCCGCGTCGGGATGGTCCAGGCGAGCACCGCGCCCAGGGCGGCGAATAGCGCAATGGTCAGGAAGGCATTGCGGAAGGCGACGGCGACCTCAGCCAGGATCACGGCCTGACGTGGTGCAGGCAGGGTCTCGAGGGCAACGGGGCCGAACTGAACGAGGCTGGCGAAAAGCGGCGCAGCCTCCGGGTCGCTGAGAGCGAGGGTGGCGAACAGCACGCTGCCGACGAGTGCGGTACCGACGGCCGCGCCGATCGAGCGCGACAACTGTACGGAAGCGGCAGCGGAACCAAGCGAGGCCGATCCGGCGGCGTTCTGCACCGTCACCTGCACGACGCCCATTACAGTGCCCATGAACAAGCCGTTGAAGAATAGGAAGGCTGTCAGCTGCCCCGGACCCAGATGACTTGCAAACAGCCCAATCAGGATCAGGGACGCGGTGACGACGATCAGCCCCGTGCCGGGGAAGACCATGGTCAGCCCCGTCCGGCTGACGACGCGTCCTGTGAAAATCGATCCGGCGCCGATGCCGAACATCAGTGGCAGCAGCAGGATGCCTGTCTCGTAGGGCGAGGTGCCGCGCAGCACGCGCAGGTAGATGGGCAAGAAGGTCACGAGAGACACCAGCATCGCGCCATGGCAGGCGGCGAGCGCATCGCTGCGCCAGATCGTGGGCTGGCTCAGCAGATGCGTCGGCAGGAGTGGATAGATGGCGCGCTTCTCGCGGAAAACCAGCGCCAGCAATGCCGCGGCGCTGACCCCCATCAGGCCGAGGAACAGCGGCAGTGTCCCGGCACCCATGCGCTGGACCTGGTCGAGCGCAAGCAGCAGCGGGGCGATGAAGGCCACGAACAGAGCCAGCCCTGGACCGTCGAATGTCCAGGGCTGATCGCGGACGGCGCGCGGCTCGAGGCGCAATGTGAGCAGTACAGCGACCAGCCCAAGCGGGATGTTGACCAGAAACACCGAGCGCCAGCCGAAGTAGTGCGTCAGCAGCCCACCGGCGACCGGCCCGAAGGTGGACGAGGTGACCATGACGCCGGCGAGGTAGCCCTGGTACCGGGCACGCTCGCGCGGCGGGACAGTCTCGCCGATCAGCGCCTGAGACAGCGTCATGAGGCCGCCTCCGCCCAGTCCCTGTAGAATACGCGCGGCCGCGAGCATCTCGACGCTGTCGGCCGACGCACACAGCACCGAGGCAACGAGGAATATACCGAGCGCCACGAACATCATGCGCTTGCCGCCATAGACATCGCGCAGCTGGCCGTAGACCGGCGCGGCGATGGTGCCGGCAACGAGGTAGGAGACGACGACCCACGAGACGCGCTCGATGCTGCCGAGAGAGGCTGCAATAGCCGGCAGAGCGGTGGCAACGATGGTCTGGTCCACGATGGCCAGAAACATCGGCAGCATGATCGACGGAAAGACCTTGAGGAAAAGCCGGCCGGTGGAGGGTGTCGGTGCGACGTCGTCTTTCATGCCGGTTCCCGGAGCGAGCAGAGCAACGGCCCGCCCGCCTCGCCCGGTCCTTAGCTGCGTGACCCCTCGGGCGCAAGAGCGAAGCGCCTTGCGCCGATCACCCGCGCAGCGGCGCAAGACGGCGGACGCATATTGCGCCCCGCGTCACGCAACGCGTCAGGCGCGGGCGGGTTGTCGCGATCTGCCGGGCGCGGGACGCAAGCGCTTTTGCATCCGGACGAGCAGCCGGAACAGCAGCAGCGCGGCCACCAGCGCGGCGTATATGAGCGGCTCGGGCGGCCAGGATTTCACCACCATGACGAAATGGACCGCCGCGGCTGCGGCGGCGACGTACACAAGGCGATGCAGCCGCTGCCATGCGGCCCCGCCCAGGCGCCGGATCATCGCCGCGTTGGATGTGACGGCGAGCGGCACCAGGACGACGAACGCCCCCATGCCGACCGTGATATAGGGCCGCTTGACGATATCGGCCCAGATGGCGGCAAGGTCCAATCCCTGGTCGAGCAGCATGTAGACGGTCAGATGCAGCGCCGCGTAGTAGAAGGCGAGCAGGCCGATGGCGCGGCGGTAGCGCACCAGATTGGGACCGCCGAGGCGGCGCAGCGGCGTGATGGCGAGGCCCAGGATCAGGAAGCGCAGGGCCCACAGGCCGAGCGTCCGCTCCAGCGTCTTCTGCGGGTCGGCGCCCAGCTGGTCCATGATGCCGAGATAAAACGTCCATACCGCCGGCATCATGCCGACGATATAGATCGCGCGCCGCACCGGGTCGGACCCGAGCAGGAAGCGCCGCCACGGCGGCACGAGGGCGCGCGCGCCGGGCATGTCAGTAGTTGGCCTTCAGGTCCAGCCCCGCGTAGAGGCTCGCCACCTGCTCGCCGTAGCCGTTGTAGGGCAGGGTGGGCCGGCGCTTGGCGAACAGTCCGCTCTCGCCGATGCGCCGCTCGGTCGCCTGGCTCCAGCGCGGATGGTCGACGGACGGGTTGACGTTGGAATAGAAGCCGTACTCGCTGGCGTTCTGCGACTTCCAGGAGGTCTTGGGCTCCTTGTCGGTGAGGCTGATGCGCACCACCGACTTGATGCTCTTGAAGCCATACTTCCACGGCACCACCAGCCGGATCGGCGCGCCGTTCTGATTGGGCAGCGTCTCGCCGTAGATGCCGACGGCCAGGATGGTGAGGGGATGCATCGCCTCGTCGAGCCGCAGGCCCTCGACATAGGGCCACGGCAGCGGCTGGAACACGCCGCGCTGCCCCGGCATCTCCGCCGGACGCACCAGCGTCTCGAACGCCACGTACTTGGCGCCGCCCTGCGGCTCGACGCGCTTGAGAACTTCGGCAAGCGGCACGCCGATCCACGGGATCACCATCGACCAGCCCTCGACGCAGCGCATCCGGTAGATGCGCTCCTCGAGCTGCGCGGGCTTGATCAGGTCCTCGAGATCGTAGTCGGCCGGCTTGCCGGCGAGGCCGTCGATCTTGACCGTCCAGGGCTTGGTTTTCAGCGTGTGGGCGTTCTTGGCCGGATCGCCCTTGTCGGTGCCGAACTCGTAGAAGTTGTTGTAGCTGGCGATGTCCTTCAGCGGCGTGACCGGCTCGTCGGTTGTGGAGAGCGGGCTCTTGGCTGCCTGCAGCGGCGCGGCCCGCGCGCGCGATGCCGGAAGCGCCGCCGACAGGCCCGCGCCGAGCCCCAGCGCCGCGGCGCCGGCGATGAACTCCCTGCGGCGCAGGTACACCTCGCGCGGCGTGATCTCGGAGGGAGCGATATCGGAGGGGCGGCGGGTCAGCATGTCCGTGAACCTCGTTCCTGGCGGCGAGTCAGAAATAGAGGTGCGGCCCTCGGCGTGGAAGGGGAAAACCATGCTCCTGACGGTGATGTGACGGAACGTGAAGGTGCGTTGCGGCCGGAATACGTGGCCGTCCTTCGACAAGCTCAGAGCGAAGGTGGTGTACGCGGCGAGGGTTCCTCCAACCTAGTGGTGAGCCTGTCGAACCACGGCAATCGGTGGATTGCGTTTGCCCAGGCGGAGTCACCCAGCGGAGACGACGCGCTCGACGTCGTCGGAGCCTTCGACCCAGGCCAGCTCGCCCTTGCGCAGCATGTAGTTGACGTGGGCCTGCACCTCGCTGAAGGCGAAGCTCATCTGGTGCGGATCGAGCTCGCGCGAGAACAGCACGGGGACCAGCTCGGCGGCTGACCGCGGGGCGGCGCGGCACGCCTTGGCGATCGCCGAGCAGCGCACCTCGTGGTGGGCGATCAATTCGCTGCTGCGCGTATGCAGGCCGTAGAACGGCAGCTGGTGGCCCGGCAGCACCAGCGCGTCGGCCGGGATCTGCTGCTTGAGTTCCTTCAGCGAACGCATGTAGAGGCCGAGCGGATCGCCCTCAGGGTCGACTGCCCACACGCTGATATTGGGGGTGATCCTCGCCAGCACCTGGTCGGCGGCGAGGAAGATGTTGTCGGCGGCGCAGTAGAGCATCACCTGCTCGGGCGCGTGTCCGTTGCCGGTCAGCACGTCGAAGCTGCGCCCGCCGATCTTCAGCGTGTCGCCGGCGACGAGGCGGATGAACGTCGGCGGCAGTCCCGACACCATCTTCAGGTAGCCGTGACCCTGCGTGGCCACGCGCTGCGTGGTCGCCGCATCCAGGCCGTGGCGCAGGTAGAAGTCGCGGTAGGGCTTGGCATCGAGCGCGCCGGGGCTGAGCGAGATGTTGGCGCAGGAGAGGTAGCTCGTCTGGCTCGTCAGCATCGCAATGCCGTGGCGCTCGCACAGCCAGCCGGCTAGGCCGATGTGATCGGGATGAAAGTGCGTCACGATCAGGCGCGTCAGCGGCCGACCGGCGAGGGGCCCGGCAGTGAGCGCGTCCCAGATGGCGCGCGTCGCATCGTTGCCGATGCCCGTATCCAGGACGGCCCAGCCCTTGCCGTCATCGATCAGGTACACGTTGATGTGGTTGAGTCGGAACGGCAGGGGAATGCGCGCCCACAGGATGCCCGGTGCCATCTCGACGAGTTGCCCCGGAGCGGGCGGCTCGACCACCGGGAAGACCAGGGGAGGGTTGTCGGTCTTGGTCAGCATTGGCTTCGTTCCACTACCTTTCGATTCCGCGAGCAGCGTCCCTTCTTGGCATGGATTGCTGCACTGCACCTAGCCCCTGGCGGCCGGGGAGCTATGCCGCTGTCCCGGCCCGTGGACAACTGGCGTGGAGGTATGGCGGTTGCGGGGATGGCCACGCCCTGTCACACAGCGCCATCATGACCGAAACCGTAGCCGCGCGGAACCGAACCACCCGGGGCGTCCTGCTGCTCGCCGTCGTGGTGCTGGCGTGGGGCACGATGTGGCCGGTCAACAAGGCGCTGCTAGCCTACATGACGCCGGTCTGGTCGATCGCGCTGCGCACCTACATCTCCGCCTCGGCCTTGTTCGCCATCTCGATCTTCATGACCGGCGTTGCGGTGCCGAAAAGGGGCGATGCGCCCGTGCTGGTCAGCATGGTGCTGCTGCACATGGTGGGGTTCACCATTTTGACGCAGCTGGCCCTGCAGTTCGTGCCGGCGGGACGATCGACCGTGCTGGCCTACACCAGCGTGCTCTGGGCCCCGCTGTTTGCGGCGCTGTTCCTCGGCGAGCGGCTGTCGCTGCGGCGGGCGCTCGGGCTCGGCCTGGGCGTGCTCGGCCTCATCGTCATCTTCAACCCGGCGACGTTCGACTGGAGCAACCGGGCCGCCGTATTCGGCAACGCCGCGATCCTGCTTGCCGCCATGCTGTGGGGCGCGAGCATCGTGCACAACCGCGGCCACGCGTGGCGCTCGACGCCGTTCCAGCTGGCGCCCTGGCAGGCACTGCTGGCGGCCGCGATCCTCACGCCGGTGGCTCTCGTGTTCGAGGGCGCGCCCGCGGTGCAGTGGAACGCCCATTCCGCGCTGCTGCTGCTGTTCGCCGGCATCCCCGGCACCGCGCTCGCCTACTGGGCGGCGGCCGTGAGCTCCTCCGAGCTGCCCGCGTCCACCACGTCGCTCGGCCTGATGGCCACGCCCGCGGTCAGCATCGTCGTATCGATGGGACTGCTGGGCGAGCAGCCGACGTTGACGCTGATTGCGGCGCTGGCGCTGATCCTGCTCGGCGTGGGCGTCGGCATCTCCGGATCGATCGGTGCGTCGCGGCGGTGACGATACCTCAGGCGGGCTCCATCCCGCTCTGGCGGATGATCGGCGCAGCTGCGGGCGCGGTGAGATAGGCGACGAGCGCGCGGGCGGCATCCGGCACTCCGGGCATGCGCGGCGAGCCCGGCAGAGAACACCGTCACGTGCTGCAGCTCCGGTGGCAGGGGACCGACGATGTCGATGCCTTTGACGGGAAGAAGCTCGCTCATCTGCTGGAAGCCGATCTCGGCCTCTCCCCTCGCCACCACGCGGCCGACCGGCTCGCCCTCGACCTGCCGGATGCGTTTCCCCAACGCCTCGGTGACACCGAGCCGCTGCAGCAGGGCCTTGATGTAGATGCCGCTGGCACTCGACGAATGGGCAAGCGATTGAGCTCCCATCAGTGCGCGCGTGAACGCTTCGGCCGAGCCGAGGTCGGGCCGCGGCGCACCCGCCCGCACCGCAACGCCGATGCCGGATCGCGCGAGGTCGACGCGGCTGCCGGGCACGATCCGGCCCGCACCGATCAGCTTGTCGAGCCCTTCCCCGGCCATGATGACGAGATCCACGGGGTCGCCCCGTTCGAGACGATTGGGGATGGACGTCGCCGCCCCCGCCACCGAGCTGCCCCAGGCGGTGCTGAGTTTGTGCCGGCTGGCGCTCTCGAACCCCGGCGCCAGCATCTCGAAGGCCGCCTTGAACGCGCCGGAGCAGAGCACATTGATTTCAGTAGCCGGGGTTTTCGGCATATGACGCTCTAAGGGGACGCGGGCGGTACATAGCGGAAGCACGGGCCGTAGTTTTCGCCTCTTCCGGGTATCGGCGTTCGGACGAGCTTGCGGCCGGTGAGGCCCATCTGGCGCATCAGATCGACTGAGTTGTTCAGAAGCACGGAGTCGCCGTGCTGCCAAGCGGACTGCAAGGTGCGTAGCATCTCCGAGTACTGGTTGTCGAACGTGGCAATCAGATCCCAAGTTGCCGGATCGGGAACGTCGGCCTTCTGATAGCCGCCCACGGGAATATCGGCCATTGGCATCACCGTCGGCAGGGGAACGTCGGCACCGGTGAACGTCCACTTGCCGCTCGCCGGATCCTGCACCAGCCTCTTTCCGTGATGCAGCTCGCCGAACCGATAGTAGTGCGCTAGGTCGCCCGGCTTTTCCTCGGGCGAGATGTTCGATCCTTCGCCCTGCAGATTGATGAGATCGATCGCCGTCTTCACGTTGGCAACGGTATCGATCTTGAACAGGCCGACCGACGAGTCTTCGATCTGGAGCGACATGTCGAGAGGAGGGTTGAGGGCCTGGAAGGCCGATAGGATCGCCGCGTAGAACTGCCCGATCGAGTTGAACGTCTCCGAGATCGCGGCGGTGGCGATGGGTCCGTCCTGCGGAAACTCGATCTCCATGAAGACGCCCGCCTGCTCCCGGCTGAACCGCCGCAAGGACACCACGAGTCCCGGACGCACACCTCCGGGCAGCGGGCCAGGGTATGTCGGAACGACGCTCGCATCGGCGATCACCGGCAACTTGCCTATCGCCACCAGCAGATTGCACGCCAGGCCGAAATGCAGCATTTCCTCGCGGCGGATCTCGAAGATCGACTTCGCCGCCGGGTCCAGCAGCGGCTCGATGGTCCAACGCGCTGTGAGGTATGGGGGAAGCGTCGCAAGCTCCAGCTGGATCGCCATCTGCAATGCGTCCTGCAGCCACCGCAAGTCGCGGGCGGGAGGGGCCTGCCGCATCAACGCGGCAACGGTCGTGGGTCGGCCCGAACGCAAGTTGGCGGACAGAACCCGCATGCGCGCCGGCGCTGCCGCGGCAGCCGAGGCGAACCCGCGCGGCGCAGAGCGATGCGTTACGATACTGCTGGCGACCGCGTCGTCCGCGGTCAGCCTGACGATGTAGTTCCCTGCGGGAACGACGTTGCCGTCGGCGCCTGTGCCATCCCACGCAAAGATGCGGCTGCCGGACTTCGGCCGGATCTCGTCCAGCACGCAACCGATATCGACGCCGAAGCGGTCCCACACGTGCAGCGTCAGACGCTTGGTTCCCGCGGGAACCTCAATGGGGATGGCGATTGGCAGAGCGGCCGATACGAGCTGTGCTTGCGGCAGGAGCGCTCGCGGGCGCGAGGCCCGTGCAATGGCGGACATTGCAGGCTCGGCGGAGTACTTATAGACCGTGTCCCCGGACGCGTAGCCGACCGAGACCGGCGAACCGAAAAATCGGAAGCGATTGAGGAATTTGCCGATCTCGTTGGCGTTCTTCCACGCATTGCCGCCGTCCTGGGTCGCGCTGGTGAACCCGCCCGTGAAGTCTGCCGACCCCCAGCCGCCCACCCAGCCCCGGCTCTCATCAATGAAGCCGATGCCCTCCAGGTTGGCGTTGCGTTGCGGATCGTTGACCGGCAGCCGCGTCCAGCTCGCGCCACCGTTCACGGTCCTCAGAATGGCGCCGTCCACCAGGTTCTCCAAGGAGACGAAGCCGACGTCGCGGTTGAGGAACTGGATCTTCCAGCCCCATTCGCCGAAGGGAAAGCCGGCTTCCTGCCCGGCGAGGCGGTTGGTCCAGGTGAGACCGCCATCCGACGTCTCGAGCACCACCGGCTTGAGCCGATCGCGGATCGTCGGGTTTGGACCGCTCGCCTTGCCGCCGACGACCCAGCCGTGGTTCTCATCGGTGAAGTGGGTGTCGATCAGGATCGAGGCAAAGGCCGACATTTCCCATGCGGTCCACGTCCGGCCTCCGTCCACGGTCTTCATCATGCGCGGCAGATCGGTCGGCCGGTTGGTACCCGAGGCGTAGACGACACGATCGGAGACGACCGAAATCCCGCAGATGGCAACAGGCGCGTTACCGGGCAAGTTCGTCACTTCCGCCCAGGCGTTACCGCCATCAGCGGTATGGAACAGGCGGTGCCCCCGGCTCAGGGTACCCACCCAGCCGACCGAGGCGTTGGCAAAGCCCACGCACCGCAGATAGACGCCCGGCGCGGAATGCTGCTCCACGAAGGTGCGAAAGCCGTCGGTCGTCTTGAGGATCTTGCCGTCGCTGTTGACCGCCCACCCCGTGTTGGAATCCAGGAACCAGATGTCGTCGGTGCGCGAGCTGGCCTCGGGCGCATTGGTTCTGCGCCATTGCAAGGGCGCCGACGGCGCCGCTGCCGCGACGGCGTCCTCGGGACAGCCCTCGTCGATCCACTTCTGGATGAACGCGATATCGGCCGGGTCCACGGGCGCGAGCCCGGACGGCATGCGGCTGGTCGTTGCGTCCGGCGCAGCGTCCGGCAGATCGGCGCCGAAGGGTGTCTCTCCCTTGAGGGACTTGACGAGGTTGGAGCCTGCGCCATTGCCAACCGAGATCAGCGACAGCCCAAGCACCTTCTTGGCGACGAACTCGTTGCGGCTCAGGCCGCGCCAGAATGCGCTGTGAAAGCCGACGGGAGCAGCGGGTCCGCCCACGGCGAGGTCGAGAATCTGGATCACCTTTTCGAAACGCGTCATGGCAATATCCTTCAAAAAAACGTTCAACCAGTCTGCTCGAATAAAATGGCAGGAAGAAAAAGTGTCAGCGCTAACGCAATCTGCATCCTACTGAGGATGGCGCTCGAACGCAACGAGCCTCCGCCGCCATGACGGTCGATTGGGACGCTGTGGCGACGCTGACGCGCTTCGTTGGGGGCAGCCGGCTGAACGCTATGCGCGCCCGTTGGTTATCGCCACCAGCTTGTCCAGCGCCGCCTGGGCGGCACCGGATTCGATGGAGTGCGCCGCCAGCGCCGCGCCGTCGAGCAGGTTGGCGGCCTTGTCGGCGACGATGAGGGCCGCGGCGGCGTTGAGCACGGCGATGTCGCGCAGGGGCGTCTTCTTGCCGGCCAGCACCTCGCGGATGGCGGCGGCGTTGTCCTTCTCGTCGCCGCCCCTGAGATCGGAGAGCTTTGCGGGGGCGAGCCCGGCATCGGCCGGTGTCACCTCGAACACCTCGATCCGGCCGTTCTTCAACTCGGCGACATCGGTTGCGCCTGTCGTGGTGAGCTCGTCGAGACCGTCGTGACCGTGCACGACCCAGACGTGCTCGGCGCCCAGGTTCTTCAGCACGTGGGCGATCGGCTCCACCCAGTGCCAGGAGAACACGCCGACCACCTGGCGCTTGACGCCCCCGGGATTGGAGATCGGCCCCAGCAGATTGAAGATGGTGCGGATGCCGAGCTCGCCGCGGATGGCGGCCCAGTGCTTCATGGCCGGGTGGTGCTGCGGCGCCCACAGGAAGCCGAGCCCGGCCTCCGCCACGCAGCGCGAGATGGTGTCGAACGGCACGTCTAGCTTGACGCCGAGCTCGGCCAGCACGTCGGAGGCGCCGGAGCGGGAGGAGACGCGGCGGTTGCCGTGCTTGGCCACCTTGACGCCGGCGCCGGCCGCGACCAGCGCCGCGCAGGTGGAGACGTTGTAGGTGCCGTGACTGTCGCCGCCGGTGCCGACGACGTCGATCGCGTCGGGCGCGACCTCGACGCGGTTCATGCGCGAGCGCAACATCTGCGCGGCGCCGGTGATCTCCTCCACCGTCTCGCCGCGCACGCGCAGCGCCATCAGGAACGCGCCCATCTGCGCCGGGGTGGCGGCGCCCGCCGTCATCTGGTCGAGCGCGGTACGGATCTCCTCCTCGGTCAGCGTGGCGCCGCCGGAGACCTTCTGGATCAGGGCGCGCAATTCCTGCGACGGCTGGACATCCATATCGGCTGACTCTCAGGCGGCGTGGCGGAGGGCGCGCGCATTGCGGCGGCGCGGGCTCATGCCGGCGATCTCGAGGAAGTTGGCCAGCAGCGCGTGGCCGTGCTCGGAGGCGATACTTTCAGGGTGGAACTGCACGCCGTGCACGGGATGCACCTTATGCTGCAGGCCCATGATCAGGCCGCCGCCCGGCTTGCCGCCCGATGCTTGGCCCGTCTCGGCCGTAATCACGAGGCTATCGGGCAGGCTCGAACGCTCCACAATCAGCGAGTGATAGCGCGTCACCTCGAATTTCTTCGGCAGGCCCTTGAACAGCCCCTGGCCCTTGTTGGCGATCTTGGAGAGCTTGCCGTGCATGAGCACGGGCGCGCGGATCACCTTGCCGCCGTAGACCTGGCCGATCGCCTGGTGGCCGAGGCACACGCCGAGCAGCGGGATCGACGGACCCGCCCTCTCGATCAGCTCCAGGCAGATGCCGGCCTCGTTGGGCGTGCACGGCCCCGGCGACAGCACGATACCCTTGGGGGCCAGCTTCAGGACCTCGGCGACGCTGATCTTGTCGTTGCGGAAGACCTGGCACGTGGCCCCGAGCTCGCCCAGGTAGTGGACGAGGTTATAGGTGAAGCTGTCGTAGTTATCGATCAGGACCAGCATGGGGTGAGGTTTACGGGAGCGCTGCGCCCCAGGTCAAGGCGGGCTCCCGCCCACCCGGCCGTCAAGCCAGCGTCTTCGGCGTGACGAACTGCTCGAGGCGGCCCTTGCCGGGTCCGACCTTGGACCAGTCGCGCGCCTTGAAGCTGATCACGGCCAAGCCGGCCGTCGGGAACTTGACCGCCAGCGCCTGCAGCTTCCCGGCCTCCCCCGAGCCCGACAGCTCGAGCGCCAGGCTGTGCATGCCCGGGTCGTGGCCGACGATCATCACGTGGCGAACCTTGGCCTCGATCCTGCGGATACGGCCGAGAAGCACGGAGGGCGCTGCCAGATAGAAGCTGTCCTCGTAGACGACGGTCAGTCCGCCGGGAAGGCTGGGCAACACCAGATCGAGCGTCTGGCGCGCGCGAACGGCGGGAGAGCATAGGACGAGGTCGGGCGCGAGCCCCTGGGCGGCCATGTACGCTCCCATGCGCGGGGCTGCAGTCTCGCCACGCCTGGAAAGGGGCCGATCGAAGTCCTTGAGCGCGGGATCGTCCCAGTTGGACTTGGCGTGGCGCAGAAGCGAGAGGGTGAGCATTGCATAAGGATAGCCGATACCGCGCAAGCTGCCAGGAGAGGCGCGTCATCGAGCACGATTTACGCCCGCCAGTCGTTAGCTCGTAGGCTGATTTTTGAGCGGCATTTTCCGAGTTGCGCGAGCAAGTGTGCCCAAACAATTCGCAATAGTGTGTTCCAGTTGCACTTCCACAACAGGCTACAACCGGCATATGCGCCTCCCGAATTCCAGTTCAATATATTGATAAATAAAAATAATTTCTGGTCGACCCCCCTGCCAACCTCTCTCCACCCTGTCCCGACCGAGCCTCGATGACATTTGTCGCGACTCACCTCAACAACAGGGGCACGAAGCCGAGTCGCGTGCACCCTACGGCTCAGCTTCGAGTGGCGTTCACCCAAAACATCGTGCGCAAGCACGAATGTGGAGGGTTCGAGGGCAAGGATGAATGCCGAGGCCCTCGGCTGAACCACTGATGTCGCTGCAGTTGTTAGCGTGCTGAGTCCCGTGCACTCGTTGTCGTGGTGCGTCGACGACGATTGGCGTGACTCACCTGAACGACTTCGATCGCACAAATAGTCGCGCGTATGGGCTGGCCACGGATCCTTTGGAGGACACAACCATGCGCCGCAGGAATCTTCTCCTCGCCGGAGCGAAATATTTGTTTGCTGGTGGAATGATAGCGAGTGCGTTTGCCGTCACCTCGCCGGTCGTCCATGCCGACGGCATGGCGCCCAAGGCTGCAGCCGTAGTGGCTCCCAATAACTGGAGCGGCTTCTACGTCGGCACCCAGACTGGCTTCGCCTGGTCTCAGATCGATGGAACTCTGGGCGGTCCCGGGACTTGGCCGGTCCCGGTGTCTTCAGCGTCGATCACGACACGGAGTTCGCCTGGGGCTTGATGCTCGGCGTCCAGCACCAGATCGGCGCCGTCGTCCTCGGCGTCGAGGGCAACTGGCTCAGCATGATCGTGAACAATCCCGGCTCTACCGCGTGCCCCAATGCCGCGCTGACCTGCACGTCGCGGATTGACGACATCCTCAGCGTCGGCGGCAGGCTGGGTTGGGCCATGGGTCACTGGATGCCTTACGTCAGCGGCGGCTACGCCAGCTCGTCGTTCAGCTTCCGGGCCAACACTGCCGCGCCTCTCGCGGTCGAAGACGGCCGCACCCGCAACGACGGCTGGTACATCGGTGGCGGCTTCGACATGGTCGTAGCGCCAGGCTGGACGACGGGTCTGGAATATCGCCACTACGACTTCGGCAACGCGTCCACGACGACGTTCACGGCTCAGCCGCCGCAGGGCGTGCCGCTCGAGAACCTGGTCCAGAATGCGACCGTGGACACGATCGCGCTCCGCCTGACCTACAAGTGGGACATCCCCGGCCGCTACGCCGCGCCTCCCATGAAGTAAGCGGCTGGATCAGCCACCGCGCAAAACTCGAGGGCCGGGACGCAAGTCTCGGCCCTCGAGCTTTTTGGAGATTGCTGCACGCGCTCCAAGCGCAGAACGCGTTACCGGTTGCCGCGCCTGGCCCGCTCGGCGAACCGCACGGCCTCTTCGGCCGCCTTGAACAGCGCCCTGGCCTTGTACTGGCATTCGAGCTGCTCGGCCTCGGGGTTGCTATCGGCGACGATGCCGGCGCCCGCCTGCACGTAGGCCATGCCGTCCTTGACCAGCGCGGTGCGCAGTACGATGCAGCTGTCCATCTCGCCGTCCGCCGAGAAGTAGCCGACGCAGCCCCCATAGGGACCGCGCTTCTCCTTCTCCAGCTCGTCGATGATCTGCATGGCGCGCACCTTGGGGGCACCCGAGAGGGTGCCGGCCGGAAAGCCCGCCATCAGCGCATCGACCACGTCGTGCTTCTTGTCCAGCCGGCCCAGCACGTGGCTGACGATGTGCATCACGTGGCTGTAGCGCTCGACGGCAAAGCTCTCGGTGACGCGCACGGAACCGATCTCGGCGACCCGGCCAACGTCGTTGCGGCCCAGGTCGAGCAGCATCAGGTGCTCGGCGCGCTCCTTGGGATCCGACAGCAGCTCGGCCTCGAGCGCCTTGTCCTCCTCGGGCGTGGCGCCGCGGCGGCGCGTGCCGGCCAGCGGCCGGATCGTCACCTCGCCGTCGCGCACGCGCACCAGGATCTCGGGGCTCGAGCCCACCAGCGCGAAGGCGCCGAAGTCCAGGTGGAAAAGGAAAGGCGAGGGATTGGTGCGCCTCAGCGCCCGGTAGAGCGCGAAGGAGGGCAGCGTGAATGGCACGCAGTAGCGCTGGGCAAGCACGACCTGGAAGATGTCGCCGGCGGCGATGTACTCCCTGGCCTGCTCCACCATGCCCATGAATTCCTCTGGCGTGGTGTTGGAGACGGGCTCCGGCAGTGCCAGCGCGACGCCGGACATGGCTGTCGCATGCGGCAGCGGCTCATCGAGCGCGGCAACGACCCGGCGCAGCCGTTCCAGCGCATCGGCATAGGCGGCATGGGCGTCGCGCGCGGGTTCCGGATAGACGGGCGTGACGACGATCATCTCGTCCTTGACCGCGTCGAACACGACCATGACCGTCGGACGCACGAATACGCTGTCGGGGACCCCGAGCGCATCGGGCCTCTGGTTGGGCAGGTGCTCGATCAGCCGCACGGTGTCGTAGCCCATGTAGCCGATGACGCCGGCGGCGATCGGCGGCAGGTCGGGCGGCAACTCGATGCGCGATTGGGCCAGCAGGGCGCGCAGCGATTCCAGCGCTGGCAGCTTGTCGACCTCGAAGGCGGCCAGATCGGATTGCGGACGCCGGTTGATCTCGGCCTTGCCGCCGAAGGCGCGCCAGACCACGTCCGGGGCAATGCCGATGATCGAGTAGCGCCCACGCACGGCGCCGCCCTCCACCAATTCCAGCAGGCAGCTGATGGTCTGCCCGTCGCTCAGCTTCAGGGCTGCCGACACCGGTGTCTCGAGGTCGGCGACCAGCCGCGTCCACACCACCTGGGCCGAGCCCTTGCGATAGCGCTCGCTGAAGGCGGCACGCGCAGGCAGCGCCTCGAATTGCGTCGTGGTCACGTCGAGCTTGGTCATGGGCTCCTGTCCTGCCGGAGGCGCTCGGCGGCTCACTCGTCGGTCTGCTCGCGCCCCGGGGTTCCCAGCGCCTGCTTGAGGGCCGCATCGTTGACGGAGAGGCCGTAGCGCGCCTCGAGGCCCGAGACATACTCGGCCAGCACGTCCTGCTGCATCTGGCGCGCCACCTCGTTCTTCAGGCGCTCGGTCTGCTCCGGCGTCGGCGGCGGCGCCGGGATGACGTCGGCGACACGCAGGATGATGCGCGCCTTGCCATCCACGGTCGGCGCCGAGGTGGCCCCGCCCTTGGGCAGCGCGAATGCCTGCTGCACGGCGTTCTGGGGCAGGCCCGGCGGCGAGGTGCTGCGCGTCACGGCAGGCGTCTTCTCGGCCTTGCCGCCGGTCTCGGCCGCGAGAGCTTCCAGGCTCTCGCCCTTGGACAGGCGCTCGACAAGCTTGGAGGCGATGGCGACAACCTCCTTGCGCCGCTCGGCTTCCATGGCACCGGCCTTGACCTCCGCCTTCACCTCCTCGAACGACTTCTGCTTCTCCGGCGTGACGCCGAGCACCTCGGCCCAGACATAGCCGCCATCGCCGAGGTCGGCGGCCTCCGCCTCCAGGCCGACGGCGCCGGCAAACGCGGCCTCCGCGATCTTGGCAGCCTCGGCATGCTCGATCGCCGGCTTGCCGGCGGAGGTCTTGCCCGCGCGATCCGTCTCCGCGATCTCGAGGAACGGCAGCTTCAGGCTCTCGGCAATCTCCTTGAACGACTTGCCCGCCGAGCGCTCGCTCTCGACCTTCTCGTGCAGCGCCTGGATCTCCTGGCTGGCGCGTTCCTCCGCAAGCCGGTCCCTGATCTCGTTCTTGACCTCGTCGTAAGGGCGCTGCTTGCCAGGCACGATGTCCGTGACCCGCACCAGCGCCGTCGAGAACTGGCCATCGATCGGCTTCGACAGCTCGTCCTTGCCCAGGCTGAAGGCCACGTCGCCGATCTTGGAGTCGATCATGTCCTTGCGCGCGAGCAGCCCGAGATCGATATCGCTCTCCTTGAATCCCAGCTTGGCCGCCGCTTCGATCAGGTTGGGGGCAGCTGCAAGCTCCGTGTAGGCCTTCTCCGCCGCCGCCTTGTCGGGGAACGACAGCTGCACCACACGACGCTTCTCGGGGACGTTGAACTTCTCCTTGTCCTGCTCGTAGGAGGCCTTCGTCTCCTCTTCGGTGACGGGCAGCCGCGCCTTGACGTCGGCGCGCGTCAGCAGGAGCGCGTTGACCTTGCGCAGCTCGGGCGTCATGAACTGGCGCTTGCTCTGCTCGTAGAACTCCTTGAGCTTGGCCTCGTCGGGCTCGGCGACCTTGACGAGCTTGTCGTAGTCGGGCGTGAAGAACTCGATCACGCGCGTCTCGTCGCGATAGCGGTGCAGCAGGTCGATCAGATACTGGGGCGGCGAGACCCCGGCCAACAGCGTGTCGGTCAGCTGCTCGCGCACCTCGTCCTTGCGCCGCGAGGCCATGTAGCGGGCCTCGCCGATACCGTTCTGGCGCAGCACGAAGCGGAAGTTTTCGCTCGAGAACTTGCCGGCCGCGTCCTGGAACGCGGGATCGCTGCGGATCATGTCGGCGATGGCCTGGTCGGAGATCGCCAGCCGCAGCTCGCGCGCGTGCGCATCGATCGCCGCCGTGGCGATCAGGCGCGACAGGGTGCGCTGCTCGACGCCCAGCATCTTGGCCTGCTCTGCCGTCAGACGGCGGCCTCCCAGACGGCGCGAGATCGACGCCATCTCCTCCTGGTAGGCTTGGCGGTACTCATCGATGGAAATCTCGGTGTTGCCGATGCGCGCCAGCGTGCCCCGGCCATAGTTGCGGAAGACATCGGCCACGCCCCACAGCGCAAAGGCGACGATCAGGAGGCCAAGCAGGGCCTTGGCCATCCAGTTCACCGCGCCGCGTCGCATTGCATCGAGCATGGGTCGTTCCGGGTTGCAGCAGCCTGCCGGAGCAAAGCTTCGGCGTTGCCAGGCGAGGACGGTCGTAAGCGATTTTTCCGCACTTTGAAGCGGACGCGCGGCATATTATGAACCCCGGGTCGGGCCTGCAAGGCTCACTCCGCCCCCGTCTCCTGCTTCTCGGGGGGAGGGGATCTGCCGCACCCTGGGATAGGGCAACAGACCATGGCTTTGCACGTCCGGCCGCTGGTAGCGGGCAACTGGAAGATGAACGGGCTCAGCGCCGCCCTGGAAGAGGCCCGCCGGGTGCGTGACCGGCTGGGCGAGCCGGGCTTCGCCGCCGGCGTGGACGCCATGATCTGCCCGCCGGCGACGCTGATCGCGGCGCTTGCCCACGAGGCGAAGGGGTCGAGACTGCTGGTCGGCGGCCAGGACTGCCACTCGTCCGTCAGCGGGGCCCATACGGGCGACATCTCGGCGGAGATGCTCAAGGACGCAGGCGCCGCGGCCGTGATCGTGGGCCATTCGGAGCGCCGCGCCGACCATGGCGAGCGCGACGCCGACGTGAAGGCCAAGGCGCTGGCGGCGCATCGCGCCGGCCTCATGGCGATCGTCTGCATCGGCGAGACGGCGGGCGAGCGCCGCGCGGGCCTGACGCTCGAGGTGGTCGCACGCCAGCTCGCCGCCTCGCTGCCGCAAGGCGCGAAGGCGACCGACACCGTCGTCGCCTACGAGCCCGTGTGGGCGATCGGCACCGGCCTCACGCCGACGGTGGGGGACGTGGCCGAGGTGCACGGTTTCCTGCGCCGTAGGCTCGCCGAGCGTCTGGGCGCGGAGGGCGAGGCCATGCGCATCCTCTATGGCGGGTCGGTGAAGCCCGACAACGCCCGCGCCTTGATGGCGGTCGGCGACGTCAACGGCGCCCTGGTCGGCGGGGCGAGCCTGAAAGCCAACGACTTTATCGCCATCATTGCGGCCTGCGGCGCTTGACCGCGGCGCCCGAAAGGGATTAGTGCCGAGCGGACTGGCTTGCCCGCAGCGAACGGAGATGGCCGGACCTCGATGACGCGAATTGGCCTCAGCCTCGTCATTGCCGCCTTGCTGCTGCACGCGCCTGCAACGCGCGCCGCGCAGCTCGACAAGGACAGTTGCGCCAAGCTCAAGACCGAGCAGGGCCAGCTCGAGCAGGGCGGCACGCGCGGCAGCATGGTCCGGGGCCCCGAGTGGGCCAAGTCCAACCTCGCACCCGACAAGCTCGAGGTGATTCGCCGGCTGATCGAGGTGGACGAGCAATTGCTGTTCCGCTGCGGCGGCCGGCCGCTCGTGCTGCTGCCCAACGGCGATCCGGATCCGGCCGCCCGCGAGGTCGAGAGCCCCAAGGGTCCGCCTGCCAAGGCGGCCAAGCCGCCCCAGGCCGTGAAGAAGGCGCCGGACGCGGAGAAGAAGAAGGTCGCACCGTCGAACAAGGCGTCCGCGCTGCCCGCCGATCCGGGCTACAGGGCAGCTCCGCCAGCGAATGCGGCGCCATCTCCTGCGGCTGCTCCCGCCGCGACCCCTGTCAAGGAAGCCGCCCCGGTGGCGCCTGCCCCCCCGCCGGTGACCGGCGCGGTGACCCCGGCGTCGAACACAATGCCGCAGCCGGCAGTCGCCCCGGCCGCATCGCCTCCGCCGCCGCTGTCCAAGGAAGAAGAGGACAAGAAGGCGGCGGCCATCAAGGCCGCCAAGGCCAAGGCGAAGAAGAAGGCCGAGGAAGCCAACAAGGCCGCGAACTCCGATTGGTTCTTCAATCCCTTTTCCGGTCCGGCACCGCCGGCCAAGAAGTGACCGGCCGCCGGACGGCTCTGGCGGAGGGCCCGCGGCGGGTGTAAAAGCCTCGCCGCGAAGCCTCACCCACAAGAAAAGCACGTCCGGAAGACTGGCCATGATCACCGTCCTGCTCATCCTGCATCTCATGATCGCCGCGTCGCTGGTCGGCGTCGTGCTGCTGCAGCGCTCCGAAGGCGGCGCGCTCGGCATCGGCGGCGGCGGAGGCGGCTTCATGAGCGGCAGGGGCGCGGCCAATTTTCTCACCCGCGTCACGGCCGGGCTGGCGGCGGCTTTCTTCTCCACCAGCATCCTGCTGACGCTGCTCGCCACCCGCACCGAGCGCGCGCCATCGGTGTTCGACACCCCGGCCTCCTCGGTGCCGGCCAAGAGCGCCCCGGCGGTACCGGGCCCAGGGCCCCAGCCTGGCACGCCGGAGCCGACCGCCCCGCGCGGCGGCGTCCTCGACAAGCTGTCGCCGCCGGCGCCGAGCGGCCCGCGCGTGCCCCAGTCGCAGTAGCGGCACCAGCGCGCGGTCTGCGGTCCTGGGGTCGCGGCTCTCCGCGTCAAGCCGAAGACATGCTCTCCGGCGTGACGCGCTCCGGCCGATGACGGGTGTCATGCTTGCAACGCCATCTCATGCGACGGATGGAAACTCCGTGGATGGCATCAAAAAAGGCTCTTCGAATCGGCGCCGTCCCATGTATTCTGCAGGCCCATGGCGCGGTACATCTTCATCACCGGCGGCGTGGTCTCCTCGCTCGGAAAGGGGCTGGCTTCGGCGGCCCTGGGAGCGCTTCTCCAAGCCCGCGGATACACGGTCAGGCTGAGGAAGCTCGACCCCTATCTCAACGTCGATCCCGGCACCATGAGCCCTTACCAGCACGGTGAGGTGTTCGTGACGGACGACGGGGCGGAGACGGACCTCGACCTCGGACACTACGAACGCTTCACCGGCGTGCCGGCGAAGAAGTCGGACAACATCACCACGGGCCGCATCTACCAGGACATCCTGGCCAAGGAGCGGCGCGGCGACTACCTGGGCGGCACCGTGCAGGTGATCCCGCACGTCACCGACGCCATCAAGCAGTTCGTGACCTCGGGCAACGAGGGGCTCGACTTCGTGCTGGTGGAGATCGGCGGCACGGTCGGCGACATCGAGGGCCTGCCGTTCTTCGAGGCCATCCGCCAGCTCGGCAACGAGCTGCCGAGGGGCGATTCGGTCTTCATCCACCTCACGCTGCTGCCCTTCATCCCGAGCGCCGGCGAGCTCAAGACCAAGCCGACGCAGCACTCGGTGAAGGAGCTGCGCGGCATCGGCATCCAGCCGCACATCCTGCTGTGCCGCTGCGACCGCCCCGTGCCCGTCTCCGAGCGCAAGAAGATCGCGCTGTTCTGCAACGTGCGCGAGGAGGCGGTGATCCAGGCGCTCGATGTCGCCTCCATCTACGACGTGCCGCTCGCCTATCACCGCGAGGGCCTGGACGCGCAGGTGCTGGCCGCCTTCGGCATCGCCGATGCGCCGGCGCCGAAGCTCGACCGCTGGAACGGCATCTCCAGCGCCATTGCCAGCCCGGAAGGCGAGGTGACGATCGCCATCGTCGGCAAGTACACGGGCCTCAAGGACGCCTACAAATCGCTCAACGAGGCGCTGTTCCACGGCGGCATCGCCAACAAGGTGAAGGTCAAGCTCGAGTGGATCGAGAGCGAGATCTTCGAGCGCGAGGATTCCGCGCCCTACCTCGAGAACGTGCACGGCATCCTGGTGCCCGGCGGCTTCGGCGAGCGGGGCTCCGAGGGCAAGATCCTCGCCGCCCGCTTCGCGCGACAGCGCAAGGTGCCCTACTTCGGCATCTGCTTCGGCATGCAGATGGCGGTGATCGAGGCCGCGCGCGACCTCGTCGGCATAAAGAAGGCCGGCTCCACCGAGTTCGGCCCGAGCGAGGAGCCGGTGGTCGGCCTGATGACCGAGTGGATGCGCGGCAACGAGTTGGAGAAGCGCCGCCAGGGCGGCGACCTCGGCGGCACCATGCGGCTCGGCGCCTATGTCGCCCAGCTCGCCAAGGGCAGCAAGGTCGCGAAGATCTACGGCAGCACGGAGATCTCCGAGCGTCACCGCCACCGCTACGAGGTCAACACCCGCTATCGCGCGCGGCTGGAAGAAGCCGGCATGCGCTTCTGCGGCATGTCGCCCGACGGCCTGCTGCCCGAGATCATCGAGCTGCCCGACCATCCCTGGTTCATCGGCGTCCAGTTCCACCCCGAGCTCAAGTCCCGCCCCTTCGATCCGCATCCCGCTGTTCGCCAGCTTCATCGCCGCCGCCGTGGAGCAGAGCCGGTTGGTTTGACGGGTCCCGCCTCACGGGCACCGGCCAGCCAGAGCAGCCGTAGGCTGGGTCGAGCGTCAGCGATGACCCAGCACAAACGCGGCCCGCCATGACGTTGGGTTTGCGCTTCGCTTGATCCAACCTACGTCGGAAGGCGCGCTAGCGGATAGTCAGAACAACGACATCCGTCCCGCAGCGCGTGGCGCTCGAGAGGTTGCGTGGTCGAGGGAGCGGGGGCAGAGGCTGCCGCAATCCGATGCATCAATGTGAGGCGGCTGCCACCACCCCCGCTGCAGAGTTTTCGGCTTAGGCGTCGCGCTTGGCCCACTCCGGGGTGCCTGAGTTGCGGGAGCCGTAGCTCATCGCGCGCATCAGGGCTACGACGCCGAGCCCCGTTGCCGCGGTTTGCGTGACCACGGCCCGGCTGCTCCCCGCTCTCACTCTCCGGTACGCTTCCATGGAGCGACCCTCGGTGAGCGGGGCGACATCAATCTACGCCAGCCGCACGGAGCGGGGATAAGGCGGACGCAGGTAAGTCCGGTTCATCGGCGTGCCGTCCAACCCGAGTTGAAATCGAGCCTTTCGAGCGGCGCCTCTGTTCGAGAGCTTGATCGTCTCCGCCGCGGAGCGGAGCCGGCTGGGGTAACGAAAATCCTACGTCAGCGCATACTCGCGTTCTCGTTTGAGGCGCGCCCTCCGCCTGCGAGTGCTTCGCCTTGTCTCCCATCCAGGGCACGCCTCCCCGACATTGCGGTGACGTCGAACGGAAATGGAGGGTTTCACCCGAGTGCGGTGGTCGACGCGCGCTGGGTAGGGTTAATCCCTCGGCGGGACATCGGGCCTACGCTTATTGTAGGAGTGGCTTCAATGTACATTCGTGTTCCAGTTGGACTGGCATTGGCGCTCGGCTTTATTGCTTTGGGCAGCACCGAGGCGGCGGCGCAGAAAAAGTCCAAGACGCCAATTGTTGTGAAGAATTATTATCTATCGCCCAACGCGATGTACTACGCAGCGCCGCCGGCCGCTAAGTCCTACGTTGCCCCGGCGGGGTCGTACTACTCGGCACCTCCTGCCGTCTCCACCTATTCCTCTCCGCCTCCGAGCGATCTTCCCGCGTCATCACCCGGTTATCAGGGAAGCTGGCGGAACTCGCGCTTCTGAAGTGCGCCCGAGCGGTGGTGGTCGATTTTGCGGTAATGCCGGCTGACACCGGCGAGCACAGTCGGCTGCCTCCGGCTCGTGAGCGTTTCACGCTACTCCACCTGCTCTCAGGGGCAGGCGTCCTAACCGCCGCCTGCCGCTCGGTCGACTTCGGTCCTGAGCCTGCCTGCCCTCGGACTTGTTCCGAGGGTCGAAGGACGGCCGCACCCGCCTTGCTGTGCTCCGACAAGCTCACCACGAGGATTGCTCCTCTCCCGCCGCGTGCGACTTCGCTGCGCTCCAAGGGCCACACATGGGTTGACTTGTTCCGTATTTGTTCTTATGATCGGGTTGCGCTCTGAAAACCAATCTCATGCCAGCCAAGCCACTGATTCCACATGCGTTCCATCCGAAGAAAGGGCGCTTCCGAGGCGTCCGGTGCGTACGGCCCTCTCCTCGCTTGGGGTGAGGCGGCTTGGCGGCATAAGATCGGCTATGGGGTCAGGCCCACCTGCTCTACCGGTGACCGAGACGAGGTGGCGTACCGAGGGTCTGGCCCCATTCCTCTCCCCGCGCCGGCCCCTCCGCCGGCTCGCCCGGATGCGTTGCCGCCGCGCCATCGCGACGCCGCCAAGGCGACACGCATCGCCGCCTTGCGCCAAGGCATGGCGCGGCTGGAGCGTGCGCATTCGGAGCAACCCGCGTATCTGTCGCTCGGCGTGGAGCAAGTGCATGCCCATCTGCCGGGCCCCGGCCTTGCCTGCGGCGTGCTGCACGAGATCGCCGCCGCCGCGCACGGCGACCGTCCCGCGGCATTCGGTTTCGTCTTCGCGCTGACGGCTGCAGCGCTGCATGCGCGCCCCGGACCTGCCGTGTTCGTCGCCCAGCGGCGCTGCCTCGCCGATTTCGGCGCGCCCTACGGACACGGGCTCGTCCAGCTCGGCCTCGATGCCGGCCGCCTGCTGCTGATCGAGACCGGGAGCGACAAGGACGCCCTGTGGGCGCTCGAAGAGTCGCTGCGATCGCCGGCGCGGCCGGCCATGGTCGCCGGCGCGCTCGCGGGCAGCCTCGACCTGACCACCAGCCGCCGGCTGAACCTCGCCGCCGGCTCCCATGCCACGCCGCTCGCGCTGCTGCGCGGTCCTGCCGGCACCGCGACCGCCGGCGGCACGAGCGCCGCGGCCACGCGCTGGCGCATCGCCTCGGCACCGGCGGCGCTGGACCGCTTCGGCGCGTTCGCGCACCCGCGATGGCACGCGGCGCTGGAGCGCTGCCGCAACGGACGTACAGGCAAGTGGCTTATCGAGTGGGATCATGTCGCGCATCGTTTCCGTCTGGTTGAGGGCATGGCCGATCGCGCGCCTGCTGAGCGTACAGGCGTCCGGCTCGCCGGCTGAAAGAGTCGATCGGCGCCGGCCGCTGGTGCTCGTTGCCCCCGGCAAAGGCGGGACGCGCATCGCCGCGCTCAACAGGGCCGCGCAGCACGCCGGCCTGGCGCAGGGCGAGCTTCTCTCCAACGCCCGCTCCAAGGTCCGCGACCTGCAGACGCGCGACGCCGATCCGGCCGCCGATGCCGCCGCCTTGCGCCGGCTGGCGCTGTGGTGCCTGCGCTATACGCCCATCGCGGCGACGTGGGACGAGGCCGCCGGAGCCGACGGCCTGTTCCTCGACATCACCGGCTGCGCGCACCTGCTCGGCGGGGAGGAGCGGCTGCTGGCCGACCTCGCCGCCCGCTTGCGCGCCTTCGGGCTCGTCCCGCGCCTGGGGCTAGCCGGCACGGCGGGCGCCGCCTGGGCGGTCGCGCACTACGGCGAGGAGGGCGGCGCAATCGTGGCCCCAGGCGGCGAGAAGGCGACCCTGCAGGCCCTGCCGCTGGCCGCGCTCCGCCTCGACGAGGACGCCAGGCTCCTCATGCGCCGGCTGGGCTTGCGCCGCATCGGCGAGGTGATGCGCCAGCCGCGCGCGCCCTTCGCCGCACGCTTCCATGCCGATCTCCTGCTCCGGCTCGACCAGGCGCTGGGGCATGCGCCGGAGCCGCTGGTGCCCGTGATCGAGCCGCCCGTCTATCGCGCGCAGGCCACCTTCGTCGAGCCGATCATGTCCCAGGAGCATGTGCTGGAGGCCGCGACGCGCCTGCTCGAGACCCTCGTCCGCGACCTGGAGCGCGCCGCCGTCGGCGCCCGCCTGCTGCGGCTGCTGCTGTTCCGAGTGGATGGCGAAATGCTGTCGCTCGACCTGGGGCTCGCGGCGCCGAGCCGGGACGCCCGTCATATCGCCCAGCTGATCGGACTGCGCCTGCATCGCCTCGGGAGCGAGTTGGAAGCGGACTTCGGCTTCGAGGCCGCGGCTGTGCATGTGCTGGTTGCCGAGAGCCTGGCCGAGCGCCAGGACCGGCTCGGTCTCGTGCCGGAGGCGCGGTATCAGCATGTGCCGGAGGCGCGGTATCAGCACGTGCCGGAGGCGCGGGATCGACATGTGCCGGAGGCGCGCGTCCCGCCGGAGGAGCTTGCACGGCTGATCGACAGGCTGCAGCAGCGCCTGGGCAGGGGTGCCGTGCGGCAGCTGCATCCGCGCCAGAGCCATGTCCCCGAGCGCACCGTGCAGCGCACGCCCTGCCTCCTCTTCTCCCTCTCCCCGTTCTTCACGGGAAGAGGGGCAGACGCTCGCTCCAGCGCAAGCGTGGAGAGAACCATCAGCCCCCCGCCCGCTGCTCATGCTGGAGCACCCCGAGACGGCCGAGGTCCTGGCAGTCGTACCCGACGGCCCGCCCAGGCATTTCCGCTGGCGCGGCGTGCTGCATCAGGTGGCCGAGGCGCAGGGTCCCGAGCGCATCGCGCCCGAGTGGTGGCGCCGGACGGCCGAGAGGACGCGCGACTACTACATCGTGGAGGACGTCGAGGGGCGCCGCTTCTGGCTCTACCGCGACGGCCTATACGGGGAGAGCGGCGGCCCCACCCCGCAATGGTTCGTCCACGGCGTGTTCGCATGAGCGCGAGCGCGCGTTCGGCCATTCGGTTTCAGGACGGCGCCTAGTGTCCTGATCGCGAAATTCGCCTCATTGTGCGGCACCCTCGGAGCGAATTTCGCGATCTGAAGGACACTAGCAAAATAAGGCTTCTAGTGTGATTCAGATCGAGAAGTCCGCTCACCAACCCAGCCCAGAGCGACGGTGCGGACTTCTCGATCATCACACTAGAGCAGATTCCGCTCAGACACGATCGTAGCCTGCGGCGGCGAAGAAGTTGACGCAGTCGCGTGGGGTGAAGGCTGTCAGGGCGTCGGCAATGGCGGTCCAAAGGGCTTCGACCGAGCGGGCTGCGGCCTTGCGCAGAGCGGCCTTGAGCTTGGCGAACGCCATCTCGATCGGATTGAGATCGGGCGAATAGGGCGGCAGGTAGGTGAGCCGGGCGCCAGTGATCTCGATCGCGGCTCGGATCCGGGCACGCTTGTGGGCGGGCAGATTGTCCATCATGACGATGTCGCCGGGGCTCAGCGTCGGGGCGAGGATTTCTTTCACGTAGGTTTCGAACGCCGCTCCGTCCATGGCGCCGTCGAGCACCATGGGCGCTGTCATGCCGGTGGCTCTGAGCGCGCCGACGAACGTGGTCGTCTGCCAATGGCCGTGCGGGATGGGTGCGACGCAGCGCTTGCCGCGTGGGGCGCGGCCGTAGCGCCGCGCCATCTTTGTCGAGGCTCCGGTCTCGTCGATGAACACCAGCCGATCGATGTCGATCTCAGGCTGAAGAGCTTGCCAGGCGGCGCGCTGCGCGGCCACGTCCGGGCGATCCTGCTCGCTGGCGTGCGCGGTTTTTTTTGAAGGTGATGGCGCGGCGATCGAAGAACCGCCACAGCACGCTCGGCACGAACCGCTCGCCGTGCGCCTCGAGAAGATGGCTGGCGATCTCGCCCAGCGTGATGTCCGGCCTGGCCTCCACCAAAGCCAGGAGCTGCGCTGAATGTGCCTCGATCCTGGCCGAGCGCCGGTCGCCGCCTTGCGGGCGCGCCTCACAGCTGCCGGTCGCCTTCCACTGACGCATGAACTCGACGACGGTCGAAGGCGCGACCCCGAAACGGGTGGCGGCGCCCCGCCGGCTCATCCCTTCCTCCGCCACGGCCCGGATGATGCGGTGGCGAAGGTCCAACGACAGCGGCCTGGTCATGAGGGCTGGCCTCCTGCACCAGCCCCCAGCGTGAATCATGATTTGCCCACCTTTGGGAATCCCCATTCCGATTCCGCCAGAGCGGAAAGTGCTCTAGTCGTATTATGATGCGCGCGGTTCACTCGGCTTCCGAGCAAGAAACTCCCAGGAGGAAAGCGTCTTTTTGACTTAAAACCCCCGCAATCCTTGAAAAATGGCCTGTTTGTGGGCTCATATTTGGTCTTGACACTGGTCTTGAGCGGCCCTCTCATAGGAGAGGAGCCATCCCACGGAAAGATGAAATGCCCGACTACATCACCGAGCACCACGGCGGCGGCTGGAGGTATCAGCTCCATATCCCTGTGGCGTTGCGACCGATGCTCGATGGAAAGACTGCCTTCGTCCGCTACTTGCCAAGAATGCCGAGACGAGAGGCGGCAGCCATGGCTCGCGAGTGGGCCGTTCAAGACGCCGCGACCATCGCAAGCTGTCTGGAACTTTCCAGGGAGGGACGCGAGCTCATCGTGGAAGGTGGCGGCCTTAGAACCCTTTGGAACACAGACTTTTACGCGGTGCAGCGCGAAGGTTCACTGACGGATGAAGCGATAACCAAACTATCGGGGCAAAAGTTGTTGGCCTACGGCGTCCAGACCGCGATTGAGGAAAAAAAAGCCCAGCCACTCAAGTTTGAGCACTCTTGGAATGCTCTTTTCACGGAATGGCAACGCGTTCGGACCCCCAGGCAGACCCGAGACCAAGAGGTTACTATTCATCTGCTGAAAGATTATTTCGGGGAACGCGATTGTCGAAAGGTTACGCCCCAGGAAATCGCCAAGTTCCGGGACCATCTTCTGACTACCGACACGACACGGGGCATGGTGCATACTCGGCTAAAGCAGATAAAGGCGATGTTCTCGGGAGCAAGTCAAGAACCCGACAGCCCATTTCATGGGATGCCCAATCCTGCGACCGGGATAAGATTGTTGGGCGAAAAACCTGCCGTGAAAGAGGTTCTCCCCTTCTCCCCGCGTCAAGTTAGGGCGATATTCGAAATGGTCCAGACAACCGGCTTCGGTCAGGATCGCAACACCGAGGTCCTGTTGCTGTTGCGGGTGATCGCGTTCACGGGAGCCCGGCCAAATGAAATCGCCCAGCTACAGGGAGGCGATGTTCGCGAAGAGAATGGGGTAAAGATTATTCGCATCCGACAGACGGACGCCATAACGGGACAACGCCATCCGCAAAAGTCCCTCAGAAGAAAAACAACGCACGGGATGTGCCCATCCATAATGAGATACTGGACTTCTTTGACTACGCGGCCAAGTTCGGCCCCGGCGACTTTATCTTCGGGTGCTTCAGTTGGAACCTGAAGTTTGGCCGTATCAACTACATCGGCACTCGTTTTGCCGATTTCCTGCGGAACGACTGTCAAATCGCCTCTTCCGACCCGACCAGGAAATATGTTCTGTACTCCCTACGACATACCTTTATCGATGCGATGAGAGTCGCCAACATTCCAGAAAATGAACAGGACCGTCTTGTCGGTCATGCTCAAAGCATGACGGGAAGGTATGGCGGCACTAACCTTCCGTTGCTTCAAGATTATGTCAACAAGCTAAAGATCGTCGAATAAACGGACTCGGCTTGGATGGGTCAAGTTGCTCGGCTGATGAAGTAGGCCGCCATTATGGCCTCAACCCCGACCTGATCAGGTCACCGGACGAATTTTACGAGGTGGGGCCAGATCTGAGGTTCCTTGCGCCGATCCCTTGCGACGCGCGGCTGGCCAGTTGCCGAGCACCAAGGCCACCGTGGTGCACGTCCTCGATCATCGAGCCCGCGTGGTGACGTAGATCGTGGCAGCCACTTCGCATGAAAGGGTCAAGCACCGTCCTCCCCCGCGGAGTCGTTGGTGTGCCATATGGAGTATTTGGACGGCGACCGAGCTTGCAATCCGGCGGATGATCTCTCCGACGATCGGCTGGGCTACCGGATTGTCGTAAGACATGCCATGACCACCACGACCGAGTCGAGCTCGGCACGAGTACATGCGCGGGCCGCCCCATCCAATCGCGGAAAGTTGCGCGCCGTTTTGACGCCATGGCGCTACGTAGGAGCTCGGCCCAGCGACGGCCATCGGCAAAGTGCGCATTTAGATTTTGCCTTAGCCTCGGAAGACATAGCCGGTCTTCTCATTCCTCCGAACCAAAGCGACATTGCGGTCAAACTTCCTTCGTATGCTGGCATCGCGGCCGAGCGTGTTCCAATAGACTTTGATCTCCGCAAAGCTCATCCCGTATCGGTAGTACATCGTCAGGAAGGCTTTCCGGGCAATGTCCTCTCTTCCTTCCCGCATAGACCGTATTGGAGCAAGCAAGCCCTCTATCATCTCGGGCGTTACAGGCTCTCGGCGTCGGGGCTCGTCCATGGCTTCCTCGGGAGCTATATTATCCAGGACGGCATAGTCATTCGGGTTGATGGCATGCCGCTTCAGCTCATGGGTCTTGGTGTTGTGGCAACGGAAGAACCAAGCGTCCGGATAGGCCCGGTTGGTTGACGGCATCCAAAACGATTGGACGCCCGAGCGGCATCCCGTATCCAGTCCCGTCATGTCCTTGGAGTAACCAGCGGCCTCCAGTTGGCGAACAATCTCTTCATGGACGCCTTGGTGAGCCCGGATGCTGTTGGCTGGCTCCGAGTAGAAGACCACAACCCGGAAGCGGTTGGGTTGCTCGGGACTGCGGTTGAAGGTGTTACAGATCAGGAATGACAGGGGCCGTTCGCTTCGCGAAACCTTCGGCGGGTCACAGATATCTTCAAAGGCCTCCGGCGATAGACAGCCGTTGTCAAAGTCCAGCACCAAGGCCGACGATTGAACGAAGTTCTCCTGGCGGCGAAGTCCTAACTCTTCTCCCTCGGGCAATCGGAAGGTCGCTGGATTGAAGAGGAACAACTCTTCCTTGGTCTCAACCACGGTCTTGGATGACTGCACGGGTAAGGGCGATGAAATCCTGGATCGGATAATGGGTTTTCACAAACTTTGAGACATGATAGTCGTTCAGATTCTTACGAAAAATCACAATCAATGGATAATCGCCTTCCCCGATATTGGGTCTGGTCCCTTGGTTGGTTCCGAACCGAAAACCACCTCCGTCTCTATAGAGTTCTATAGAGGAAGAGGCGTCTTTTGGTTCAAATAGCTGGTCCTGGAACCATCGGGCGATTGTCCTTTGTTCTCTTTGTGATCTTGTGAAGGGTTTGAACCTCCTGGGCTCAACAAGCCTGGAGTTCAGAGGCCTCAAGACAACTTTCCCCCGTCCTTCCTTTTCAAAGATGGCCTGGAGGGCTTCGGCCGTAAAGCGGTCGGGAACGATCATCTTGACCTTGCCCTGGAAGTCCCGATCCCGTATCGGAAGCCGTCCAGCCGTCTGGTAGAAAAACCAGGACTCACCTCCCGGGATGTAACCAGCTCGTCCACGGTGAAACCCAGGGTCTTGAAGAGGTTACCGACATTCGGTTTTGACTTGAGGGCCATGGGAGCATAGATGGCCTTGAAGCCCCGGAAGCCGTTGAGGCCCCTCGTATCCGTCTTCTCCAGGACGGTCCCGAAGTCCAACAGGCGAAGTTCCTTGTGCTTGTCCTTGTTGGCTACAATGAGCAGTTCATCCTTAGGGATTTCCAGGGCTTGAACCGCCTCGTTCATTTTGGCGAAGTTGTCGTCTTTGTCGCGTAGGCTCTTGGAAAACCGGGAGTGCCAGAAAAGGTAGAAGAGTTCCATTTCCCAGCCGGGCCTCTCCCCGCCTTCAATGCCCTTGGCGTTGGCGGGCATTGCGTCAGCAATGCCCTTGAATTCGGCAAAGGTCTGTTTCTTCATCCGGCTCAGCCAGAGGTAGAAAAAATCCAACTTGAGGTTGGCTCCCATCACCACGGCGCTTCGGAACAAGTCGGGACTTAGCATGGCGGCAAAGGCGATGATGTTCTGGGAGGCGTCCTTGTCGGAAAAACCCTTTCCAGTT
>CAVZEC010000024.1:0-301903 GCA_963774165.1 uncultured Alphaproteobacteria bacterium
GTATCTCGCCAATGGAGAAAGTTTTTGGCTGGGCCGAAACCCCTTGGTGCTGAGCTCCCAGGTTTGCGATCCCCCGCTGCATTGCATTAGTTGCCGGACCTTCTAGCGAGCTTTCTCAGGTTTCGCTTCCAGCGGCAATCGGGACAAACCCGCAAGCCTATCGCAATCAGGGCGCTCTTACCTGCCGCAAATAAGGTTCATGGGATGTCTGCGATTGAAGGCGTGGCTCATTGTGCAGTGCGATCCGATGGTCTTGAGTGGAGCCAGGGACTGCCTTCCAGCATGCTGAAACAATGACCCGGACTTCTCTCGACAGCAGACTACCCTGAGTGCGAGGATAAGATCATCACATGACGGACAACCCCATCCTCGATCGCCGGCGGCGGCATCGGCGGGCTGGCGACGGCCCTCACCCTGCACCAGATCGGCGTGCCGTGCCTCGTCTACGAGGCGGTGCGCGAGATGCGTCCGCTGGGCGTCGGCGTGAACCTGCAGCCCAATGCGGTGCGCGAGCTCTACGATCTCGGCATCACGCAGGCCGACCTCGATCGCGTGGGCCTGCCGGCGAAGGAGTGGGCGCTGGTCGGCCTCAACGGCAACGACATCTATTCCGAGCCGCGCGGGCGGCTCGCCGGCTACGAGTGGCCGCAGTATGCGGTGCACCGCGGCCGCTTCCACATGCTGCTCTACGACAAGGTGGTGGAGCGGATCGGGCCCGCAACGGTGAGGCTCGGATGTCGGGTGACCGGCTACCGCAAGAACTCCGACGGCAGCATGAGCGCGGCCGTCGAGCACGCCGACGGCTCTACCGCCGAGGTCCAAGGCACGCTTCTGATCGGCGCCGACGGCATACATTCGGCGGTGCGGGCTCAGATGCACCCGACCCAGCCGCCGATCCACTGGGGCGGAGCCATCATGTGGCGCGGCACGACGTGGGCGAAGCCGATCCGCACGGGCGCCTCCTTCGTCGGCCTCGGCACCCATCGCCAACGGGTCGTCTTCTACCCCATCTCCCATCCCGACCCGAAAACCGGCCTCTCGATGATCAACTGGATCGCCGAGGTGACCATGGACAACTCCGAGGGCTGGAAGCAGAGCGGCTGGTTCCGGCCCGTCGGCATCGACGAGTTCGCCCATCACTTCGAGGGCTGGACCTGGGACTGGCTCGACGTGCCGTCGCTGCTCGGCCAAGCCGACTGCGCCTTCGAGAACCCGATGATCGACCGCGATCCCGTGCCCACCTGGGTCGACGGGCCGGTGGCGCTGCTGGGTGACGCCGCGCACGCCATGTATCCGACCGGCTCGAACGGGGCGAGCCAGGCCATTGTCGACGCCCGCGTGCTGGGAGCGGCCCTGGTCGAGCACGGCGTCACGCCGGCCGCTCTTGCCGCCTACGATGCCAAGCTGTGCGGCCCCATCTCGCAGCTCGTGCTGCGCAATCGCGGCGCCGGGCCGTTCGGGCTCCTCAACATGGTGGACGAGCGCTGCGGCGGCACCTTCGACAACATCGACGATGTGATCCCGCACGAGGAGCGCGCACGGTTCATGGCGGGCTACAAGGCGGCCGCCGGCCTGGCGATAGAGACGCTCAACAAGGCTCCGTCGACACTTCCCAAAGGCGCACTGGTGCGCGCCCCCTCGTCGAACTAAGGTTCCGGCATGGCCAAGCACATCGGCATCGTCGCCTGCTCCGCCGAAGGCGCGGCCCTGTGCTATCGCACGATCTGCATGGAGGGACCGGAGCTGCTCGGGGCGCATGCGCATCCGGAAGTCTCGATGCACACGCCCTCGCTGGCCCAATACGTGCGATGCCTCGATCGCGACGATTGGCAGGGCGTGGGCGAGCTGATGCTGGCCTCCGCCAACAAGCTTGCGCGCATCGGTGCCGATTTCCTGATCTGCCCGGACAACACGATCCACCAGGCTCTGCCCTCCGTGGCTCCGCGCTCGCCGCTGCCCTGGCTGCACATCGCCGAGGTGGTCGCCGCCGAAGCCGCCGGCCGCGGTTTCAAGCGCCTCGGTCTGACCGGGACGCGCTGGCTCGTCGACGGCGAGGTCTATCCCGACAAGCTCGCGGCGCGCGGATTGGAGTATGTGCGCCCGAGCACGCAGGAGCGCGACGAGATCAACCGCATCATCATGGACGAGCTGGTGTGCGGCGTCTTCAAGCCCGAGGCGATCGGCTACCTTCAGGGCGTCATCGACCGCATGCGCGCAGCCGGATGCGACGCCGTCGTGCTCGGCTGCACCGAGATCCCGCTGATCATCAGCGACGAGAACTCTGCGCTCCCGACGCTCGATTCCACGCGCCTGCTGGCGCGCGCGGCGCTGCGCCGTGCCGTCAGGCGAGCCGCTTCCCTCATAGTGGGCCGGCACTGGGCGATCTCGAGCACCTGCTCGCCTTCTGGGTCGAGACGGTAGACGAGGCGGTGCTCCTTGTCGATCCTGCGAGACCACCAGCCGGAGATCGTGCGAGGGCCTCAGGCTCCCGACGCCGCCGAAGGGATTGCGCTGCACTCTTCAGGAGGGCATTGATTTCTTGCGATCGTCGATCCCTCGTGAGTCTGTCCATCGGGCGGAAGGCGATCTTCATTCCGCTTCGCGATCCGGTCGAGCTCCTCGAGGTCTCGCTGGCGAACGCCTTGCCGCGCTCGATCGAGCGCTGAAGCCGCTTGCGGTTCGCGGGCTGCGCAGCAGATACTCGGTCTCCTGCTGGCTGTTCCAATCCTCGAGCGACACGAGCACCACCGGCGACTTGCCTTCGCGAGTGATGATCACCGGCTCGTGGTTGTCCACGGCTCGTCCATCAACGCCGTTCTCCGACGATCGCCCTACCTTGCCGTTAATTAACGGACGGACGCTGCCTTGCGCGCTTCCCCGACGCTCATTGCCAGCCCGCAATGCCGGACGCTCGAAAGCCGGCGGGCGGCTGGTCCCGAAGTCGGGATGATCATGAGAGGAGTTCGCACCCATGAAACGCATCGCACTCAGCGCCTCGGCCCTCGCCCTTCTGTCCGGCATCGCGCTCGCCGCGCCGGCGCAGGCCGCATCCTTGACCGCGCACGAGCGGTCTGTCCTGGCACGCAACCACGCGCACCTGCGCGCGATCGAGCGCAACGCGCGCCACGATGGCCACGTCAGCCTGTGGGAGAAGGCACGGATCGGCATGGCGAAGTCGCGCCTGCGCGTGCTCTCCTGGCGCCTGCACCACAACTGAACGGCCGCGTCTTCCCTCCGCGACGGCGAGCGGCGGCTGCCTCCGGGCAGCCGCCGCTGCGGTGGCGGCCGAACGAACTAGCGCGGACGTACGTGCGCAGCCTCGCGGATCGACTGAAACATGGCGCGCGCGCCTGTCCGGGCCCTTTCGCGAAATGCGCCGATGCGCTCGAACTCGGCGTCGGTGTACTGGAACGGCTCGATGCCCTCCCTGATCAGGCGCCGCTGCAACTCTTCCAGGCTCGACACCAGCCGGTGCTCCAGCCCGGCGCCGGCAAGCACGGCCTCGATCTTCCAGGTGTTGGACGCGACCCCCAAGACGGGAATCCCCAGATCGAGGGCAATGCAGATCCCATGAAAACGCCCTGCCACCACCAGACCGGCATTCTCCGCCATCCAGGCGATGTAGTCGTCGAAATCCGGGATCAGCCCGCGCCAACGATCGCGCCACAGGCCGGGCGGAGCCATGTGCGCCAACAGGCGCTTTGCCGCATAGCGCCACCAGCGCGGCGCATCGGCGTGGGCCTTGACGATGGGCTGCGGCGGACGGGCCATCAGAGGCAGGTAGCGCGCGCCGATCACGCGCGCCATCGTGTGCAGGCGGGCATTCGTGCCCTGCACGGTCGAGTCGGTGACGACCACCTGGCGCCCCTTGCCGCGGGTCAGGGGAGGCTCCCAGCTGAGCGTCAGATCCGGCACCACAGTGGCGGCGATCCCCGCCTCGGCCAGCGCCTCCCGGCTGAGTTCGTCGCGGGCGAACACGCCGTCGTAGCGCGCGACCCCGGCCGCGATCTCGGGGCCGTTCGCCTCGTAGACGGAGTTGACCAGGAAGGCCGGCCTTCGGCGCGCTTGCGCCCACTCCGGCACCTCGGCGATCCGCCTCGCTGCCTTGCTGTCGTGGTGCAGCGCACCTTCGCCGTTGACGATGACGACGTCGAAGTTCGCGGGCGCTAGCCTCTGCCAGTCGCTATGCAGCGGAAGCTTCGCCACCATATCGAGACCGGCGCCGGCGGCGAGGATGTCGAGCTGGCGGTCCACCAGCGTGCAGCCGTGATGGCCGAGCTGGAAGCTGGTATTGATCAGGACAGCTTTCATTGTCTGGTCTTGATGATGGCTGGAGCTGTCCTCGGACCTTAGCCAAGCAGCGCACTATAACGGCTATAGCAGGGCCGGAAAGAGGCGCGCGCCGGCAGCGCGCACTGCAGCAGATCATCTACAGTTTGACGGACGACCTATCGGCTTGCCGATCCCTGTTGGAAACGCTCGATATTCAGCCTCCGTAAGGTTGAGAGCGTGCTCCACCCCCGCCACGCATAGCAGCCTCGGCGCGAGGCGAGACGCAATGAGCTGGTCGCTCTCCCTTGCCGCATTACAGGACCCGCCGACGCGCACGTCCCGACTTCAGCAGGAAAGCAGCCCAGCCCGGGTCACGACTGGGGCGCCGACGGATGAGGGTTGCCGCCGAGCGGCTGCTGGCGCTATGACGCATGGGACAACGCACCGATTTTCGAGCCCCAATGTCCGAGCCAACGACGCTGCGCCCTGTCTGCGGCCGACACATAGGCACCACGGCGTTTTTCAGGAACCGCGCCTTCAACGCCTGCCTGATTGAGCTTCTCCAGGAATTGCCTGTGTCCGAGTCCGGGCTCAGCATCCTCTTCCATTCGTGCTCGGTGGGAGCCGAGCCGTACTCGTTCGCCATGGAGCTGCGAATGAGCGGCCTTCACCCAGACTTCGCCAGGATCGCGATCGATGCAACCGACATCGAGCCGCGATTTGTGAATGTCGCCCGGGAGGGTCTCTACGGTGCCGAAGTGCTGCAGTCTGTGCCCCCAGCCGCCCGCCACTTCTTCATCCACGATACCAAGGAATCCGTGCAGATTGATCAGGGCTTAGCCAAGAGCGTGCGGTTTCTGCCAGCCGCTTCCTTCCTGGAGTTCGAGCCGCAACAATCCTACGATATCGTGCTTGCGTTGAACTCTTTGACGTACGTCTCCAGCGATCAGCAGGTGGTCGCCATTCGGCGGATGGCCAGCTACACCCGCCGCCTGCTCTGCGTCACGGCGTTCGACCCCGATATTATCCGGCAGGCGATGGACGAGGCCGGGTTCGTTCCTGTGTCGCGGCACTGGCGTGCAATCTACTATGGCTGGCGCAACCGTCTTCGACTGAAGCCGGCCAAGCGGGGCACGCAGAAACGCAGCTGGGTGCTGCCGCTTATTCCCTTCTACATCACGGATCGGACCTATAAAGTCTCGTCAATTTTCGAGCGGAGAGTTCCTCTGTCCGCCGCGTGAGGCGCTCCGAGGGCGTGCCTTGTTGTAGCCGACCATGACGACCGAGGCGGCGAGCGAGATGGCCCCCGGACCCCGGAATACGGCAGCCATCGATACCGCCAGCGCCCGAAGCAACGGCGTGCCCATCGATCTCCTTGCGGTATCTCATGGGGTCGGGAGGCGGCGTAGCCGAAAGGGGATGCCGCGCTCATATCGCGGCACATCGGGCGTGTCACTGGAAGCGCGGAAGTGTGGCAGTTGGGGCGCGCTCGGGCTTGCCGCGACACGGCATTAGCCGGATGGTAACCACAACACCGTAGCTTTCCACCGGATTGGCCGGGAGCTGGCTATGGCAGTGTTGAACGCGGTTTCGATTGCGGAAATCAAGGCGCGCGGCAGCATCAAGGACGCCGATGTCCTCAAGTTGCGCCGCAACTACTACGACGACGGCAGCATCTCCGCCGAGGAGGCCGACGTCATTTTCGCATTGAACGATGCCTGCCCCGTGCAGGATCCGGCCTGGGCCGACTGCTTCATCGAGACCATCACCGACTACCTGGTCGACCAGGCCGAGCCCCAGGGCTACCTGACCGCCGACAACGCGCAGTGGCTGATCGAGCGCATCGGCAGGGATGGCCGGGTCGACAGCAAGACCGAGCTGGAGCTGCTGGTCAACGTCATCGACAAGGCCCGCTGGGTGCCGCAGAGCCTGGTTCGCTTCGCCCTCGAGCAGGTCAAGACCGCGGTGATCACCGGCACCGGGCCGCTGCGCGGTGGCAAGAAGCTCGAGCCCGGCATCGTGTCGGAGACCGACGTCGATTTGCTGCGCCGCATCCTCTACGGCGCCGGCAGCGACGGCAGCATCGCCATCACCCAGGCGGAAGCCGAGGTGCTGTTCGACATCGACGAGGCCACCTCGGGCCGCGACAACCACCCGGCCTGGACCGATCTTTTCGTCAAGGCGATCGCCAGCTGCGTGATGGCGGCATCCGGCTACGCTGCCCCGCCTCGCGAGGTCGCGCTTGCCCGCGACGCCTGGCTCGACCGCCGCGGCGAGCTCTCCCTCGACGCCATCCTGGGCGGCATGGCCTCGGGCCTGAAGGGTCTGTTCGGCGGCTATCGCGAGCAGACGACGGAGGAGCGCGCGATCGCCGCCCTCACCCAACAGAAGGTCGAGATCATCACGCGCGAGGCCGTGACCGCGGCGGAGGCCACCTGGCTCGCCGCACGGATCGGCAGGGACGGGGGGATGACGCCCAACGAGCGCGCGCTGCTGATGTTCCTGAAGACGGAGAGCCCGTCGATCGATCCCGCGCTCAGGGCGCTGGTGGAAAAGGCGGCCGTGGCCGGCTGAGCCGGATCGGCGGCTGCGAGGCCGGGCCGATGCCGGCTTCGCACGGCGGTCACGCCGTGGCAGACGCGTCTTGACGCCCCGGCCTATCCGCCGGAGAAAGCGCATCGAGACGGCCAAACGAGCGGTCGGCGTTGTTTCCCAAGACCCGGAACCCTGAGCGCGCGGCCCCATGCATCCCGCCTATTCGGTCATCCTGTTCACCACCGCTTCCGGCGCGGGCCTCGGGCTCCTCGCCTGGCTGGCGCTGCTCGGCCTGCTGGATGCCGTTCCCGCCCAGCGTTGGCTGGGCCTGGCGGGATTGATGTGCGCGTTCGTCCTGGTCACCGGCGGGCTCGTCGCGTCGACCGCGCATCTGGGCCGCCCCGAGCGTGCGTGGCGCGCGTTCTCGCAGTGGCGCACCTCCTGGCTGTCACGCGAGGGCGTGATGGCGGTCGCCACCGTCCTGCCTGCGGGCGTGCTGGCCATCGGATGGGTGCTGCTCGAGAGCGTGAACGGCCTGTTCGCGCTTGCCGCGTTGCTGGCAGCCGTCTGCGCCCTCCTCACCCTCTACTCGACCGGCATGATCTACGCCTCGCTGCGTACCATCCGGCAGTGGTACCAGCCGCTGACGGCTCCCATCTACGTCGCGCTGGGGCTGGCCAGCGGCGCCGTGCTGATGCGCCTGCTCCTGGCGATCTTCAGCGAAGCGCACCCGTGGTCGGCATGGCTGGCAATCGTCGGCCTTGTCGTCTGTGCCGCCCTCAAGTGGGCCTACTGGCTGCGGATCGACGGGGAGCTGCGCACCTACACCGCCGGGGCCGCCACGGGGCTCGGCTACCTCGGCAAGGTGCGCCCGCTCGAGCCGCCGCACAGCCAGCCCAACTTCGTCATGCGCGAGATGGGCTACAAGGTCGCCCGCAAGCACGCGCTGAAGCTGCGCAACGCCGTGCTCGTGTTCGCCTTCGCCGTGCCCATCGCCTGCCTGCTGCTGTCGCTGGTGCCCGGCGCCGGCATCATCGGCGCCCTCTTGGCGGTCCTGTCTATGTCGCTTGGCTTGGCGGTCGAGCGCTGGCTGTTCTTCGCCGAGGCCGAGCACGTCGCCATGCTCTACTACGGCGCCGACGCGGCGTGAGATGGTGAGTGGCCAGTGGTGAGTGGGTTGTCACGGCCGATCATACCCTTCGATCCACTCATACCGGCGACCGCAAGTCTGACTTGCGTTTGAACAACCGTGACGTCATCCCCGCGAAGGCGGGGACCCACGCAACTACCCGCAAACGTGCGACCCGGTGTCGTGGGTGCCCGCCTCCGCGGGCATGACGTTGGATCGTGACGAAGGGTCTATAAATCCGCTCGAGGGTATTGCCAGCTCACGACTGACCACTGACCACTCACGATTTCACAACCCAAGCCGTCCCCTCGTGCTCCGGCGCGGCCACTTCCGGATGGATCATCTGCGCCAGCATCTCGGCGCTGTCGGCGAGGCGGGGGCCTGGGCGGTTGAAGTAGGCGTTGCCGTCGGCGAAGTAGACACGGCCGTTGCGCACGGCGGACAGCTCCGCCCAGCCGGGCTTGGCCTCGAGCAGGGGAAGCTCCTGCAGGCAGCGCTTGAGGCCATAGCCGCATGGGCCCACCACGATCACCTCGGGGTCGGCTGCGACCAGCTCGGCCCACTGCATCCAGTCGGAATGCTTGCCCGCCTGCCCGAACAGGTTGTGGCCGCCGGCGATCTCGATCAGCTCGGGCATCCAGTTGCCGCCGGCCATCAGCGGCTCCACCCACTCGATGAAGGCCACGCGCGGCTTCCGCGTCCGGCCACCTGCGCGCGGACCGCGTCGAGCCGGCGCTGCATGTCGTGCACCAGCGTCTCGCCGGCCGCTTTCGCCCGCAACGCGCCCGCCACGCGCGCGATGTCGGCGTAGACGTCGGCCATCGAGTTCGGCTTCAGCGATGCGATCTCGACCGGCCGGCCGGTCCACGTGCAGGTCGCGGCCTCCACGTCGCTCAGGCTGACCGCGCACACCTCGCAGTGGTCCTGGGTGACGATGATGTCGGGCGCCAGGCTTTTCAGCGCCTCCCCGTCGACCCGATACACCGACAGGCCGTCGCGCACGATCGCACGCACGCGGGCATCGATCTCCGCGCTGGTGCCCTCGACCTTGAACTTGGGCTCCGTCAGCGCCGGCAGTTGCAGCACGTCTACGGGATAGTCGCACTCGTGGCTGCGCCCCACCAGCCGGCCGCGCGCTCCCAGCGCGCACACGATCTCCGTGGCGCTGGCGATCAGGCTGACGATGCGTCCGTCATCCCCGCGCAGGCGGGGATCCACGCAAGTCCCTTGGCGCGCATCGATAGTGGCGTGGGTGCCCGCCTGCGCGGGCATGATCGTCTGAGGGAACGAGATCGCAGAACACGAAGCCGTCGCGGGTGACGGTTTCGCCGACCTCGACCGCGATGGGTGAGCGAAACATCGGGCCGGCGCAGGCGAAGGTGTGGAACTCGCCGTTCTCGGCACAGGGGTCCACGCCGGGCGGCAGGTCCGCCAGCAGCGCGGCATCGAACCGCCGGCCGGCAAAGCTCGCAGGCAGCTTGCGCGGATCGACGCAGGCGACGTAGGCCTCGAGCCCGCCGGCGATCATGCTGCGCGCGAGCGCACCGGTCTCGATCCCCCACAGCGGGAACAGCGGCGCAATCCCCGACCCGGCGAGCTTCTCCTCGCGGTAGCGGCGGATGTCCTCCAGGAACAGATCGCCGAACGCCATGGCCTCGATGCCCTCTGCGGCCTGCCGGGCCACGAACGCGCCCATGACACGCTCGTACTCCTCGTTCGGGCAGGGATAGGGGATCTCCAGCACATGCAGCGGCAATCCGGCCGCCTCTGCCTGGGCCTCGATCAGCGCCCGGCGCACGCCATGCATGGCGACGCGATCGAAGGCGGCGTTGACGGTCGTGACCAGCCCGACCACGTCCGCTTGCCCCTGCTGGCGCAGGACGTGCAGCGCCCAGGCCGAGTCCTTGCCCGTGCTCCAGCTCAGCAATGTCCGCATTGCCGCCCACCCGCGATGATGCAGGAGCCGCACCAGCTCATATCGTTCATGCTCCAACACAAAACCAAACGAACGCCGTTGTCATGCCGGGGCCGTCCTGGCCGTCCCGGGATGACGAGTGCGGCGGATGTATTCCGGTCGAGCATCAAACCGGACCGGCGCCTACACCACGGGCTTGCCGGCGGCGAACGGGGCGAGCGCCTGGGTGATGAACTTGTGCGCGGGCGTGGGCACGCCGGTTTGGCTCCCGAGCCTGACGACGACGCCCGAGAGATGGTCGACCTCGATGGGCTTGCCGGCCAGGATGTCGTGCGCCATCGACGCCAGGAAGCCCTTCGGCATGCCGTCGTAGCCCTGCATGATCTTGGCCGTGTCGGCCGGCTCCAGTCCCGTCTTCAGTGCCATGCCGACGGCCACGGTCTCCTCGACCAGTGCCTGCAGCAGCTCGCGTGATTTGGGATTGCTGCGCACCGGGCCGATGGGGCCGCGGGTCAGCGCGGTGGTGGCGGCGTGCGGCGCCAGCATGGCGAACTTCATCCACAGCTCGCGCCCGATGTTGGCCGAGAGCGTGGCGTCGATGCCGGCCTTCTTGCACGCCTCGTGGAAGGCGGCGGTGCGGGCGCTCGGCTTATTGTCGCTTTCGGCGAACTCGATCTTGGCGAAGTTGCCGGCCTGTCGGATCACGCCGGGCTCGATGATGTGGGAGGCGATCCGCGCCACGCCCGGCACCACGCTCTTGGCGCCGACGATCCTGCCGATGCGCTCGGCACTCTCGACGCCGTTCTGGAACGTGAAGATGGTGGCGCCCTTGGCCACCAGCGGCTTCAGGCTCTGCGCGGCGCTCTCGGTGTCCTGCAGCTTGACGGCGAAGATGACGGCGTCGGCGGCGGCGATCTCGCCGGCGTCGGCGACCACCTGCACCGGATCGAGGTGCAGCTTGCCGATGTCGCTGTCGAGGCGCAGGCCGTTCTTCTTCATCGCCGCCAGGTGCGAGCCGCGTGCCACGAATGTCACCTCGTTGCCGGCCGCCGCCAGCCGCGCGCCGAAATACCCGCCGACCCCGCCGGGTCCCATCACCGTGATTTTCATTCCAGGTCTCCTTGCGCGACTTATCGTGTCCGCGTTGCCAATCACGTACCGTAGGTTGGGTCGAGCGTCAGCGATGACCCAGCACGAGTTGATCCCATTGCGTTGTGTCGGCGCGTGGTGTGTTGGGTCTGCGCTTCGCTTGACCCAACCTACGATTTCCACATCACTGCGGCATCACGGCGTGACGACGACGCGGCCGACGATTTTGCCGGCGCGCAGGTCGTCGAGGGAGGCGCCGGCGCGCTCCAGCGGCCGCAGCTCGACCGGGATCGGCGCCACCTTGCCGGCCTTGACGAGGTCCAGCATCTCGCGGGCCTCCGCGGGCGAGCCGACGTAGCTGCCCATGATGGTGAGCGCGCGCAGGGGAAACATCGGCACGGGAATGGAAAAGCTGCCGCCGATCAGGCCGACGATGACGACCGCGCCGCCCTTCGCCACCGGGCCGTGGGCGAAGGCGAGCGACTTGTCGGAGCCCGCGAAGTCGACCGCCGCGCCGACGCCGCCGGTGGCCTTCATGATGGCCTTGCGGGCCCCCGCGTCGGCCGGGTCGAAGGCCTCGGCGGCACCCAGCTTCAGGGCCGCCTCGCGCTTGGAGGCGTCGATGTCGGCCACCAGGATCGGCTTGTCTGTCAGCGCGCGCGCGAACTGCAGGCCCATCATGCCGACGCCGCCGAGGCCGACGATCATCAGCGGGCCGGCGCGCAGATAGGGAACGGCCTTCTTGATGGCGCCGTAGCCGGTGAGGCCCGAGCACATCAGGGCGCCCGCGATCTCGGGCGCGATGCCCTCGACGTCGAGCAGGTAGCGCGGATGCGGCACCATCACATGAGTGGCATAGCCGCCGTCGACGGTGACGCCGAGCACGCGGGGCGCATTGCACAGGTGCTCGTCGCCGCGCGCGCACAGCCCGCACTTGCCGCAGCCGATCCAGGGATAGGCGGCGTAGCGCTTGCCCTTGGTCACGCCCTGCGCATCGGGCCCCGCCGCCTCGACGGTGCCGGCGATCTCGTGGCCCAGCGTGAAGGGCATGGGACGGTTGCCGCGAACGTCGAGCTTCTGCCCGCCGCCGAGGTCGAAATAGCCGTCCTGCAGGTGGATGTCGGAGTGGCACACGCCGCAGTGGGAGACGCGCAGCAGTACCTCGCTGCCCTGTGGCGCGGGCGTCGGTGCCTCAGTAGCCTGCAGCGGCTTGCCGTAGTCGACGAGAGATTGGCGGTGCATTGGACGTCTCCTGGCGGGGTGACGGCGCAGCCTAGCAGATGTGGCCGCCATGACACGAGAGGGCACAATTCGGCGATAACTGCACGGCCGTTCTCGTCACAGAACACTTCGTCGCCACTTTTCGCAGGCACATGCGCCTGCATCCGTACGTAATGCGGGAGCGTGCGTAAACCGATGGCACTCGACGGCTACTTCCCATCGCCCCGACACCCGATGTGGACCATCAAGGTCTGGGCCACGCCCGAACTCGCGGCTGCGCGAGAGCGCTGGTCGGAGCGGCGGCAGGCGGCGTTGCATGAGATCGCTGCCGATCTGGTGCATGTGGCCATACGCGCCGTGCAGACGAGATTCCTGCGCACCCGCCGCACCTCGGTATGGCTTGCCGAGGGCGAGGTCTTCTATTTCTTCCGGCGCGACAGACGTGCGCCCCGCACGATACTGATCACGATATTCAAAATCGATTTCCACGCTCCCGATTGCGATCCCCCCAAGCCCGGCGCATCGGCGCCAGAGCCGCTGGAACCCCTTGTTGTCGACGCGACGATCTCCGCGGATGCTTTCACGATCGACTACGTGGAAGGCGTGCTGCCGCGTCCGCCACGCGAGGACAAGGGTTTCGACATTCGAATAATACGCGCCAACAGGAGAATTGTTATTCGCACGATGCGCAGCAATGAATATTGCCGTATCTTTTACTTGCGGCCGCCAATGCTTGAAGATGGCGATTTTTATCGCGATCCTTTGCAGGTTGAGATCGGCCCCCGGAAATCGCTCATTATGAAGCTTATGCAAATGCGAAACAGTCCGGGCGCAATCGATTTTGTTTTTGGCGGAAAAGGCCGGGGTAACTCTTGCCGGTCAGAAAGATCATCTAAACCTTCTGATGCGATTGCAATCGATGCCTCGTATATCTCGATGAACGAAATAGAATATTGGGGAGGCAGCGATTTTGAGTTGCCCGACATCATTTCCGGGAAGCAACCGCAGGCGCTAACAACGGAAGATCATCCCGCGCAGTTGCATTAGAAATCATTTGGCGGGCGCGGATTTCGGCATCGGATGCCGCGATGCGCTGCGCCGTTCACCATGCGCGCACGAACCCATCGGCGAGTTATCCCGGGCTTGCGGAGCGCGACGACAATGGGCCATCCCGCTCCATCAGAGGGGTCGTCTCCGGAGGCGTCCTGTGGCGAGGGCGGGCTGCAGCCGAGCCGGCGGTCACGCAACCGTCGGCAACGGGGCTCCCCGTCGCGGTCTCGGGTGAAACTCCCGGATGCCCAGTGAGCTTGAACGCGGCGCTCAAGCCAAAAATCCTGCGCGCGGCGGTGGAGACGCCGCTTCTTTGCCAATGCCAATACGCGGCGCTCAGCCGCCCCGCCGCCCCTCTCCGTCACTGACATCTGCGGTCAGCAGGTGCCAGCCCGCTGGCGTTGGGCCGGGCGGATGGCCGGCGGCACTTTTCGCCGAATATGTGACACGCAGCTCGGGGAGCGCGGCTACTGGACGCTCGGGTTGGAGACCGAGATAGAGAAGGTCTCTGCCGTTGCACCCGCAGGAACGGTCTGCGCATGAGGCTTGGCCGGCGGCTTCGGCTTGGAAACGCCGGCCGTCTGCTGCGGGAGCGGCGGGGGCTTAGCGGAGGCCGGGGTTACGTTGGCGGAGGCAGCCGGGGCTGCCTTGGCGGAGGCTGGAGTGGCCCTGGGGATCTTCGACAATTCTCCCGCTCGCGTCACGTCGGCAACTGCGTGCACGTAGTCGCCCTTCGCGGCATAGGCCGCGCCGCGGCTCTCGTAGGCTGCAGCGTAGTTGGGCCGGAGTTCGAGGGCCTTGTCGTAGTCCGCCAGGGCCCGATCCAACTCGCCCTTGGCGCGGAAGGCGCTGCCCCGATTCAGGTGGGCGCCGGCGTCGCGCGGATTTTTCCGGATCAACTCGGAGCAGGCCGCAATCCGGGCGGAGTTGTCCGCATGAACCGCGCAGTCGCGCTGGCTGTCCGCCAGCGCCGCCGATGAGCCAAAGAGAGCAGGCAGGAGAAACAGGGCCGTGCAACGCATGACAACCTCCCAACGGACCCCGCACCGGGTCGACGGCAGCACCAAATTGTGGCGGTGCCAGGGAGGGCTAGGGTCGAACGATCACCGCGCGGAGCGACGCCCATCTCGGGGATCGCCCGCAAACGCAACGTCGCCCTGAACCGTTCGAAGGGCGGATCGCGGACTCCAAGCGCGCTTCGATCTTCAAACGAAATCCCGGGCAGGCAGGGCGCGCGATGTCGCCGCGCCTACTTGCCCGACGAACTTCGGCACGCGGCGCTGGTTGGTGGCGTCGACGCCTTCCTTGAAGTCGGCGGTCTTGCGCAGGCGGGTCTGCTTCTCGAGCTCGATGTCGGTGGCGGCGCGCACCTTGTCGGCGAGGCCGGCGCGCATGGTCGCGCGCGTCTCCAGCACGCCGAGCGGCGCGGCGAGCGCGATCTCCGCGGCCAGCTTCTGCGCCGCGGAGCGCACCTCCGCCTGCGGCACCAGCGCATCGGCGAGCCCTATGCGATAGGCTTCCTCGCCGGTGACGCGGCGGCTGGTGTAGAACATCAGCGCCGCCCGGGAGGGACCGATCAGCGCCGGCAGCGTGTGGGTCAGCCCGAAGCCCGGGTGGAAGCCCAGCCGCGTGAAGTTGGCCGAGAAGCGCGCCTCGGGGCACGTGACGCGCAGGTCCGGCACCAGCGCGAGGCCGAGCCCCCCGCCGACGGCCGCGCCATGGATGGCGCCGACGATGGGCTTGGCGGTGCGGAACAGGCGCACCGCCTCGATGTAGAGATGCCCGGCCTGGCCGGCTTCCGATTTCTTGACCAGGATGTCCTGCACGTCGGCGCCGCCGCCGAGCTTGGCGCCAGCGCAGAAGGCCGTGCCCTGCGCCGCCAGCACGATGGCGCGGCACTTGTCGTCCTTGTCGAGCGCCTCGCAGGCGTCGGCGATCTGGCGGATCAGCTCGATGTCGAAGAAGTTGTGCGGCGGGCGGCGGATCTCGATGGTCGCCACCATGTCCTTGTCGAGTTCGACCGCGATATCACTGAATGGGCCCATGTGATTCCCTCCTGGGTAAATGGCGTCAGATCGCAGCGGGCGATGAGTGCACAGCAATGAGCCGACACTGGTTTTCGTCATTCGCCCAAACCGCCAGCGCGTTGCTGTCGACTTTTCTCGGGGTGCCGCGGACAAAAAGTTCGATCCGCAGCCGGCAGAACACGAGAGCGCAACCGACGCGCTCGATCACCCTCTCGTTCTCGCGTGAGATGTGCTTGTACTCCCATACCTTGTCGCGCACACCTGCGAGATAGGTCGCTTTCGTGTCCACCACGCCACTCGAATGGGTGTAGGTGAGTTCGTCGTCCAGCAGGCTGTCCAGCGTCTCGACATCACCATCGAGCATTGCGCGGTAACGCATCTCCTCGAGCTGGCGTATCGTCTCTTTTATCAAGAGCACCATGGCTCCGGGCCCTTTCGTCAGCGCAACCCCAACCCCCGCGCGATGATGCCGCGCAGGATCTCCGTGGTGCCGCCCTGGATGGTGAGCTTGGGGGCGATCATGGTGGCGTACTCGAGCCGCTGCTCGAAGGTGGCGTGGTTGGCGGATTCCGGGGTCGCGAAGGCGGCGAGGTCGCGCGCCTTGTGGGGCAGCTTCTGCTCCCAGATGGTGCCGATGTCCTTGACGATGGCGGCCTCCACCACCGGCTCCTTGCCGGCGTGCAGCATGCCCGCCACCGACACCGACATGCGGCGCAGCGCGTGCACCTGCGCCACCAGCCGGCCGATGCCCTCCGCGCCGCGGGTGTCGGGCTTCTCGCCGAGCACGTCGACCAGCTGCGTCAGGACGTAGAACGTCTCCAGGAACCGCTCGGGGCCGCTGCGCTCGTAGGCCAGCTCCGACGTCGCCTGCTTCCAGGCGCCGTCGATCTCGCCGACCACGCAGTCGTCGGGCATGAAGGCATCCTGGAACACCACCTCGTTGAAGTCGTGCTGGCCGGTCATCTGGTAGACCGGATTGATGGTGATGCCGGGCGTCTTCATGTCGACCACGAACTGGGTGAGGCCGTGGCGGCGGTTCTCCTTGGTTGCCGGCGAGGTGCGGAACAGGCCGATCAGGTAGTGCGCCTGATGCGCGTTGCTGGTCCAGATCTTGGTGCCGTTGATCAGCCAGCCGCCCTTGGTCTTGGTGGCCTTGGTCTTGGCCGCGAACAGGTCGGAGCCCGAGTTCGGCTCGCTCATGCCGATGGCGAAGCACACCTCGCCCCTGCAGATGCGCGGCAGAACCTCGTTCTTGATGCGCTCGCTGCCGTAGCGGATGATCACCGGCCCGCTCTGCCGGTCGGCCGTGAAGTGCAACCGGACGGGAGCGTTGGCGACGCGAAACTCCTCGGTGACGACGAAGCGCTCGAGGAAGCTCCTCTCGTGCCCGCCGTATTTCTTGGGCCAGGTCATGCCGATCCAGCCCTTGGCGCCGATCTTGCGGCTGAACTCCTCGCTGTAGGCATCGGTGCCGCCGTGCGGATCGAAGGTGCCGGCCTCGATCTCCTTGGCGAGGAAGGCGCGTACCTCGGCCCGCAGCGCCACGCACTCGGGCGGCAGGCGGATCGCGTCGAATGTCAGGTCAGTTGCCATGGATTCCCCCTTACCGCGCCGCCAGCATGGGCCACAGGCCGTCGGCGCCCTTGGCCGCGACCAGGTTGCCGAGCTTCACGGCCCAGAAGCTCTCGTTGCCGAAATCGTCGCGCCAGGCCCACAGGCGGCGCGTGAAGCGGTGCAGCGTGTGCTCCTGCGTGAAGCCGATGGCTCCCAGCACCTGATGGGCGATCGCCGCGCCTTCGCCTGCCGCCTCGCCGACGCGGATCTTGGCGGAGGCTGCCTCGAGGAAGACCGCCTCGTCGAACGCCGTGGCGGTGGCGATGGCATCCGCGGCGGAGCCGGCGGCGGCAATGGCGACGGCCACCTCGCCGGCGAGCCGGGCCAGGTTGTGCTGCACGGCCTGGAACTTGGCGATCGGACGCTCGAAGGCGACGCGCTCGTTGGCGTAGCCGACGGCCAGGTTGAGGATCGCTTCGAGCGCGCCGGCCATTTGCATGGCACGGGCAGCGGCTCCCATCAGCAGCAGGTCCTGCGCATCGAGGCCTGCCGGGGCGTCCTTGATGGCAGACGGGCGCGCGGCGTTGAAGCTCACCGCGTTGAGCGGGTCGCCGCCGATGCTGGTGCCCTCGGTGATGCGGGCCTGGGCGACGTCGACGAGCGCGACGGCCGCGCCACCGGCTTCGCGGCGCGCCAGCACGGCGAGATGCCTGGCGCCCTTGGCAAAGGGGACCGAGCGCAGCGAGCCGTTCAAGGTGCCGTTGCCGGACAGCGTCAGCTTCTCGCCGTCGCGGACTGGAGCGCAGGTCATCGCGCCCTTGGGCGAGGCGATGCCGGCGCGTGCCAGCAGCCAGCCGGCGAGCAGTGTCTCGGCCAGGGGCAGGGCAGCGGCGAAACGCCCGGCCTCGCGCAGCACGGCAAAGCCGTCGGCCAGCTCCGCTCCGGCACCGCCGAGGTTGTCGGGCACCCACGCGAGGGTGAGCCCGGCCTCCTCCAGCGCGTTCCAGGCCGGCGCCTGCCAGGCATCGTCCTTGGCCCGGTTGATCGTCTGCGGATCGCAGAAATCGGCGAAGATCCGCGTGGCCGTGTCGACGATGAGATTCTCACTGCCCATGATGCGCGACCATCCTCCCGCCCGCTCCGCCCCGAAAGTTCACATCCCATGCACCTTATTTGAGCACGACCGGCGTGGGCTGCGCCATCCCCGACGTGGTAGACGCATTCCAGCCGTGCAGATGCGATAGGATGTAGACGCCATTCACCATGCGCACGGCCAATGGCAAGCTTTCATTTGCTCGCGGCGGCCGGGCGGATCACGGTATCGGCAAGACAGAATCGGTCGGATGCACCGGAGCCCAATGTCATGAGCGAGCCGTCAGCAACGCCTGACAAGGAGAAGTTCGTCCTCGTCCTGCAGGGCGGCGGCGCGCTCGGCGCCTACCAGGCAGGCGCCTACGAGGCGCTCGACGAGATCGGGCTGCTGCCGGAATGGGTGGCCGGCATCTCGATCGGCGCCATCAACGCGGCGATCATCGCCGGCAATCCGCCGGATGCGCGTGTCGGCCGCCTGCGTGTGTTCTGGGAGCAGGCCTCCTCGTGGCTGCAGGGCGATCCGCCGTTCGAAGGCACGCAGTACCGCGAGATGTTCAACTACATGAGCGCCGCTGCCGTCTCGACCGTCGGCGTGCCCGGCTTCTTCGAGCCGCGCATCCCGCCGGCGTCGGTGATGCCGCCGGGCTCGCTGGCGGCGCTCAGCGTGTACGATTCTTCGCCGCTGAAGGCGACGCTGGCCGAGCTCGTGAGCTTTCCCTACATCGCGCAGAAGCACGTGCGCCTCAGCGTCGGGGCGGTGAACGTGCGCACCGGCAACTTCATCTACTTCGATTCCTACGATCACACGGACATCGTGCCCGAGCACATCATGGCGTCGGGCGCGCTGCCCCCGGGCCTCCCCCCCGTGATGATCGACGGCGAGCCCTATTGGGACGGCGGGCTCGTCTCCAACACGCCGCTGCAGTACATCCTCGACTACACGGACGACGACAGCGACAAGTGCATCTTCCAGGTGGACCTGTTCAGCGCGCGGGGCGCGATGCCGCAGAACCTGTTCGAGGTGGCGCAGCGCGAGAAGGAGATCCGCTACTCCAGCCGCACGCGGCTCAACACCGATGCCTTCCAGGAGACGCAGACCATCCGCCGCGCCGTGCGTCGCATGCTCGACAAGAGGTCGCCGCCACCGCAGCCGGACCAGGATTGGGAGCTGCTGCAGAAGTTCGCCTGCGACTCCGCGGTCACCATCGTGCACCTGATCTATCGCAAGGCTGCCTACGACACGCACGCCCAGGACTACGAGTTCTCCCGCTACTCGGTCGAGGAGCACTGGCAGGCCGGCCGCAACGACATGCGCCGCACGCTCCGCCACCGCAAGTGGCGCCAGCGCACCAAGCCCACCATGGGCGTGCACATCCTCGACCTCGCGGATTAGAGCAAGATCGTGTCATCCCGGGCCTTGCGCCCGGGATCCAGGCGTCCGCAAGCTCATGGCTTGAGAGGAAGATTCACGTCTCGTGATCGAAGCGAAGTGCTTCGACGAAACGCAACGACGGGCCTACTTCGCCAGCTCGCGGGAGCGGCGGGTGGCGGCGGCGACGGCTTCGCGCATCAGCTTGGCGAGCCCCTCCTTCTCCGCCATCAGCACCTGCAGGGCGGCGAACGTGGTGCCGCCGGGCGAGGTGACGTTCTGGCGCAGCACATCGGCGCCGAGGTCGGAGCGGTGCAGCAGCTCGCCGGAACCCGCCACCGTGCAGCGCGCCAGCCTCTCGGCCAGCTCCGGCGCAAGCCCGGCCGCCACGCCGGCCTCGGCCAGGCACTCCGCCAGGTAGAACACATAGGCCGGGCCGGAACCGGACACGGCGGTCACGGCGTCGATCAGGCCCTCGTCGTCGACCCAGGCCACCTCGCCGACCGCGCGCAGCAGCGCGTCGCATGCGGCACGCTGCGCCGGCGTGACGTGGGCATTGGCGACGCACACCGTGACGCCCCGGCCGATGGCCGCCGGCGTATTCGGCATCGAGCGCACCACCGCCGTGCCCTTGGGCAGATGCTTCTCGAAGCCGGCGATGGTGCGGCCGGCGGCGATGGACAGCACCACGGTGCCCTTGCCCGCCAGCTTTGCCAGCGGCGGGAACACCTCGTCCATCACCTGCGGCTTGACCGCCACCACGATCACGGCCGGCGGCTGCGGCAACGAGGCGACTGCGCTCTGCGCGACGATGCCGTGCTTGCCGAGCAGCTCCTTGCCGCGCGGCGGCGGCGAGGGGTCCTGCACGATGACCTGCTTGGCATCGAGGCCACCCTCGAGCCACCCCGCCAGCATCGCCAGCCCCATATTGCCGGCACCCGCCAGCAGCAGCGTTCCGTCGATCTTCAGAGACATCGATACACCCTCGTGACGCGGCATAGACGGAGGGCATGCTCCCCTCCGGCGTCATCCCCGCGAAGGCGGGGACCCACGCAACTCTTCAAGCGCGACCGGCTCGCTGGCGTGGATGCCCGCCATTGAGCGTGTGAAGAAATCTGCGGACGTCACGATGAAGCGGGCGCGGAGAGGGGATCCCCGAGCCGCTCCGTTCGCGGGCATGACGCTACGCCGCCGCCTTCTTCCGGTTGGCCGCGATCCGCTCGTCGACCAGCGCCACCTGCGCGTCGATGGCCGGGTGGCTCAGGCCCTTCTGCTTGGCGATCAGCTGCACCAGCTTGTCGGCGCGCTCGATGTTGGGGGCGCCGTTCTGCAGCGCGCGCGCCGCCGACGCCGGACGCACCAGGCTCTGGGCGGCGGCGGCGTACTTCTCGAACGGCACGAGGTCGCCCGGCGCTGGCGCCGAGCTTGACGCACAGGTCGAATGACGAAGTTGTAGACCGAGCGCGAGGTCTCGATGTCGCTGTGCACGGCCTCCTGCGCGGTGCGCATGCCGTCCTTGGTGACGCAGCGGTAGTTGCCGGCCAGCAGCATCGACCACTTGGCGAGCGGCACGAAGAGCGAGTCGTACACGCGCAGCTTCACCGGCAGCTCGATCTTGCCTGTCGTCGGCGTGATCGAAGCGCACCGCGTCGATCGTCCTTCTCGAGCTGGCGCAGGATGCCGGTCGACTTGTCGTCTGTCGAACTTCGCCACCTTGAAGTTGGTCGGCAGCGTGACCATCAGCACGTTGACCTTCTCCTCGGGCGGGCGGATCGCCTGCGGGTCGGGGCTGCACAGCGTGAGCGAGCCCGGATCGAAGTTGTCCCAGACGCTCGGCGTCGGTGTAGGCGGGCTTCAGCGCCTCGTAGTCGAGGCCGGGGATGCGCTTGACGTAGGGCAGCGGCGGCATGTTCATGATCGACATGCACGGCACGCGCGATTTCGCCACCGCGTCCAGCAGCTCGCGCACGCCGGGCGAGCGGTACTGCGGCTCCTGCATGGCGAGCCCGATCAGGTCGTAGTTCTTGGGATCGATGCCGGCCGCGCCGCCGGCCGTGACCTTGCCCGGCAGCTTGCGCGAGTCGAGGATCACCGGGTCCTTGCGGCCCTTGACCGGCAGGCGCACGCGGAAGCCCTCGGCGTTGATCAGGTCGGCCTCGGCCGGCAGGCACACATGATGGATCTTGTGCCCGCCGAACAGCATCTTGGAGGCGAGCAGCGAGCCGTAGGACGCGCCCATCATCAGGATGTTGTAAGTCGCCATGGCCGATCTCCCTAGGGGTGGTTTGTTGCAGGCAAGGAGAGGCGACCCACGGCCGTCCTTCTCGAGCCGCCAATGCTATGCGCCCAGGCCCGCTCATGCAACGCGGTTCGCTAGGCAGTCTGGCAGCTGGTCAAGCCGCTCAACAGGATTAGGATCGCTGCTGCCGAGACGGGGAAGATCACGATTGCCCGCTCGGCTCGAACCTTTGCCCGTGCCTGTGCCGCACCTTCACAAGGACATCGTCGCATGAGCGACCGCCTCGATCGCATGCGTCGGAGCCCTGCGGGCGATTGGACTATCGCCGATGTTGAGGCGGTTTGCCGGGAACATGACGTGCGATGCAGGCCGCCGAGCGGTGGTGGTTCGCACTACAAGGTCTCCCATCCTTCGAGGCAGGATATTCTAACAATTCCGAGCCGGCGCCCCATAAAGCCGGTATACATTCGCAAGCTCGTGCGCTTCATCGATGGGGTGACCGGAGAAAACAATGGAGAGGCTTGACTATCCGGTGCTGGTCGAACCGCTGCCCGCTGAGGATGGCGGCGGCTTCGTTGCGACTGTACCCGATCTGCCGGGCTGCATGTCCGACGGAGAGACGCCCGAGGAGGCTCTTGCCAACGTGCGCGATGCGGTTGCAGCCTGGATCGAAGAAGCCCGCGCACTTGGCCGTCCGGTGCCCGAACCCTCTCGCCGCCACGTCGCGGCAAAATGAGGTTGCGCAATTCGGACGAACGAATACTCGTCTTTGATGTGCGTACCGAAATATGTGCCGAGCGAGGGCGCCTTCAGCAGCGCGTCACGGGTCGCTCGCCCCACTGCAAGATATTGATTGATCCGGCCTGATACGAACTCGATCTCGAGAGCATGCTCCTGGCCGCGTACCCGACCGACGCGATCATGCTCGAGGAGACCGGCTTGCGGCGCATCCCCTTTACCGCGAGCTGCCTTTCGGCGGCTTGAGCCCCAGCTCCTCGTGGCGTGGCAGCGGCATGAGGTAGGCGGCGACCGTGCCCGGTCGCACGTCTTCCAGCCGCGCCGGTCTCCATTTCGGCTGGCGGTCCTTGTCGACCAGCAGCGCGCGCACGCCCTCGATGAACTCGCCGTCCTCGAACAGGCGCACGCACAGGCGGAACTCGACGTTGAGCGCCTCCTCCAGCGAGCCCAGCGCCTGCGCGTTGCGAATGGCGGCCAGCGTCAGCTTCAGGGCTTTGGGGGACTTCTGCGCCAGGGTGGCGGCGGTCTTCTGCTGCCCACTCGCCCGGGCAACGCCGCAAGGGCCGCAAGCATCGCCTCGACGCTGTCGCCGCCAAAGACACGGTCGATGTCGGCGCGGCGGTCGGCCAGCGGCGAGGGCCCCGGGTCCTCGGCCAGCGCGCGGATGGCGGCGCCCACCGGCCCGCCCTTGGCATCCACCAGCCGCTCCACCAGCCGCGAGATCTTGGCCGAGGGGATGAACACATCGGCGAAGTGGGCGTAGATGGCGTCGGCGGCGCGCATCGCCTCCCCGGTCAGCCCCAGGTAGATGCCGACGGCGCCCGGCGCGTCCGCCAGCAGCCACGTGCCGCCCACGTCGGGGATCGAGGCCGATGCCGGTCTCCGGCATGGCGAGCCGGGAGCGCTCGGTGACGATGCGGTCCCGCGCGTGACCGGAAAGGCCGATGCCGCCGCCCATGACGATGCCGTCCTGGACGGCGACGAACGGCTTGGGGTAGCGGCCGATCAGCGCGTTGAGCGGATACTCGTCGCGCCAGAAGGTGCGCGCGAGGCCCGAGCCCTGCTCGCGGCTGTCGTAGAGGGCGCGTACGTCGCCGCCGGCGCAAAGCCCGCGATCGCCTGCCCCATCGAGCACGACGAGCTCGACGGCGGGATCCGTTCTCCAGGCTTTGAGGGCATCCGAGATCTGGTGGACCATGGCCAGCGTCAGGGCGTTGAGCGCGTGCGGGCGGTTCATGGTGATCCGTCCCGCCCTGCCCTCCCGGCGGATCAAGACCTCGTCAGATGCCGGTGTTTGCATGGGTGTTCCCTTGACAATCGAGCGGAACTCGGGATTAGCCATCGGATCGCCGCGGCGCATTCGCTCCGGCGGGCACCTGGGGCACTAGCGTTTTGGCCATGACGGTTTGGCAGAAGATCTCCGGCTTGGCGACGGCTGTCGGCGACGCAGGCGGGGATCTGCTGGGCGGGCTCGCCGGCGCGCTCGGCCTCAACCGCCAGGGCGACGAACCGCAGAAGGACGTTGCCTTCACGATCGCGGTCGTCGCGCTCAGCGCCAAGATGGCCAAGTCCGACGGCGTCGTCTCGGCCCTGGAGCACGATGCCTTCACCGAGGTCTTCCGCTTCGCGCCCGACCAGGCCGCCAGCGTCGAGCACGTGTTCAACCTGGCCAAGCAGGACGTGGCCGGCTACGAGGCGTACGCCGGCCAGATCGCGAACCTGTTCAAGGAGGACCGCAAGCTCCTGCAGCACGTGCTCGAAGGTCTCATGTACGTGGCGGCCGCCGACGGCATGCTGCATCCCAAGGAGGACGAGTTCCTCAGGTCGGTCGCCGCCCAGTTCGGTTTTTCCGACAGCGAGTTCCGCTTTTTCCGTGCCCGTTTCGTGATCGACAACGGCAGCCCCTACGACGTGCTGCGCCTCAGTCCGGAAGCGTCCGATGCCGAGGTCAAGGCGCAGTATCGCAAGCTCGTGCGCGACAACCATCCCGACCGCCTGATGGCCAACGGCGTGCCGGCGGAGTTCCTGGAGCTGTCGACCCGCAAGCTCGCGGCCATCAACGTCGCCTACGAGACGATCGCCAGGGAACGCGGGCTTTGAGCGGCAAGCCGGACAGCGCGCTCGTCGGCGAGTTCCACCCCTCGCCCAACTTCGAGCCCCGGCGCGGCTCGGGCGTGCCGAGCATTCTGCTGCTCCACTACACGGGGGTGGTCACCGCCGCCAAGGCCATCGACTGGCTGTCGCGGGCCGAGAGCAAGGTCTCGGCGCACTATGTGCTCGACGAGGCCGGTTTCCTGACGCAGCTGGTGGCCGAGGACAAGCGCGCCTGGCATGCGGGCCTGGCCGTCTGGGCCGGCGAGACCGACATCAATTCGGCCTCCATCGGCATCGAGGTGCAGAACCCCGGCCACGAGCTCGGATACCCGGATTTCCCCGAGGCGCAGCTGCGCGTGCTCGAGGCGCTGTGCCACGACATCATCGCTCGCCACGGCATCCGGCCCGAGCGCGTGCTCGCCCACTCCGACGTCGCGCCCCCGCGCAAGATCGACCCGGGCGAGAAATTCCCCTGGGCGCGGTTGGCGGCGGTGGGCATCGGCCACTGGGTGGAGCCGGAGCCCGTGAATTGGGCCGACCCGGGCATCGCGCGGGATGCCGCCGGACCGCTGGTGGCCGCCGTGCAGACCCTGCTGGCGGACTACGGCTACGGCGTCGAGGCGACGGGTGGCCTCGACCCTCGGACCGAGTTCGTGATCAAGGCCTTCCAGCGCCACTTCCGGCCCGAGCGCGTCGACGGCCGCATCGACCAGTCCACCATCACCACGCTCGAGCGGCTGCTCGCCGCGCTGCCCAAGGGCCCGCAGGTGTCGTGAAGCTGTAAGGCGGACAGCCCCAAGACGCGCTTCGCGCCGGTTATCCCTTGCCACGCAGAAGGCGGGCCTTCTGGCGCTGCCAGTCGCGCTTGGCGGTGTCCTCGCGCTTGTCGTGCAGCTTCTTGCCCATTGCCAGGGCCAGCTTCAGTTTCGCCCGGCCGCGCGCGTTGAAGTAGAGCTCGAGCGGCACCATCGTCATGCCCTGCCGGTCCACGGCGATGGCGAGCTTGTGCATCTCCTTCTTGTGCAGCAGCAGGCGGCGCGGACGGCGCGGGTTGTGCTGGAAGAAGGCGCCGGCGTTGTTGTACTCGGGGATGTAGGCGTTGATGAGAAAGATGCCGCCGTTCTCGGCCGAGGCATAGCTCTCGGCGATGTTGGCCTGCCCCGCACGCAGCGACTTCACCTCCGTGCCGGTCAGCTGGATGCCGGCCTCGTAGGTGTCCTCGATGCGATACTCGAACCGGGCCTTGCGGTTCTCGGCAATGCGTTTGTGGCCGTCGTCCTTGTCGGCGGCCATGGCGGGACCCCTGGTGTGCGCGACGTATGCTCGGCTAAGGCCGCTATTCGGCGGCCTTGGCCTGCAGCAGGCCGACGCGGGCCAGCACGTCGTCGATCGCCTTCTTGGTCGACGTCCATGAGCGGCGCCAGCGGCAGGCGGCACTCCGGCGAGTCGATGATGCCGAGCCGCCAGGCGGCGTACTTCACCGGCGCCGGATTGGTCTCCACGAACAGCACGTCGTGCAGCGGCATCAGCCGGTCCTGCAGCTCGAGCGCGGTCTTCCAGTCGCCCTTGAGGCAGGCGTTCTGGAAGTCGGCGCACAGGCGCGGCGCGATGTTGGAGGTCACCGAGATGCAGCCATGGCCGCCATGCGCCATGAAGCCGAGCACGGTGCCGTCCTCGCCCGACAGCTGGATGAAGTTCTTGCCGCAGGCGAGGCGCTGCTGCGTGACGCGCCCGACATTGGCGGTGGCGTCCTTGACGCCGATCACGTTCTGGAGCTTGGCGCAGCGCGCCATGGTCGGCACCTGGATGTCGACGATGGTGCGCACGGGCACGTTGTAGAGGAAGATGGGGATGTCGACGGCCTCGCTGATCGCCTTGAAGTGGCGATAGAGGCCATCCTGCGTCGGCTTGTTGTAATAGCCGGTCGAATGCAGCACCGCGTCGGCGCCGGCCATCTTGGCGTGGCGTGTAAAGTCGATGGCTTCGGCCGTGGAGTTGGAGCCGGCTCCCGCGATCACCGGCACCCGCTTCTTGGCCGTCTTGATGCAGAGCTCGATGACGTGCTTGTGCTCCTCGTGGCTGAGCGTCGGGCTCTCGCCCGTGGTGCCGACCGGAACGAGCCCGTGCGTGCCCTCCGCGATCTGCCACTCGACCATCTGCTGGAACGCCTTGTCGTCGACCTCGCCGCCCTTCGTGAAGGGCGTGATCAACGCTGTGAATGAACCCTTGAACATGGGTTGCTCCCGAGCTTGGGGTCCTCGCTCCATCGGCGACGCCCCGCTTTGCCTTGAACGCCGCACCACCCCTTGATAGCTTTTTCGCAGCCCGCGCAATAGTGGAATTGCGCAAAAACGTGCACTACGGGCCGAATAGGACTATGCCGTCGGTGGGGGAGCCGGGCAAGGCACGCCGCGAGCCTTTGCACCGGTCATGTTGATGCCTTGTTTAGGGGTGAATGCGCTCCTCCGCCGGATAGCCAGACCACACGCGATCATCAGATTGGACGTGATGCGACCGATTTCGAAGACCGTCCCGACCCTGGCTCTCGTCTGGCTGGCGGCAGCAATCTGCGTCGAGCCGGCAGCAGCCCAGGCTCCGCCCGCACCGGCGCCGAAGACGAAGGCTCCCGTCAAGACGGTTCCCAAGCCCGCGCACGTTGCGGCGCCGCAGCCGGCGCCCGAGCCGTCGTCGTCCCCATCGCCCGCGCAGCAGCCGGTCGCGGTCAGCCAGCCGATGGCGGAGGAGGTTGCCCATGTCGCCCGCTACGATGCGGCGATCACGCCGGCCCGCGACCATCCGCTCTCGAGCGCAGACGCCGCGAGCCTGCGCGAGGCCATGTCGGCTGGCGGCGGCGGCAAGCTCGCCGAGGCCAAGGCGATCCGTGACAGGATCAGCGATCCCGCCGCGCGCAAGCTGGTCGACTGGTTCGTCTATCGTGGCGGATATGGCACGGCGTCGGAGATTCGGGCCTTTCTTGAGACCAACCCGGCCTGGCCGGAGCGCGGGCTGCTGACCCAGCGCGCCGAGGAGGCACTGTTCAATAGCGCCGCCGGCGCCGGTGAAGTCCGCGCCTTCTTCGGCGGCAACCAGCCCCGCACCGCCGTCGGCTACGCTGCTCTGGCGACCGCGCACCTGGCCGAGAAGGACGAAGCCAAGGCCAAGGCGCTGGCGCAGAAGGCGTGGATCGATCTCGACGTGCCCGCGAGCCTGGAGCCCGCGTTTCTCAGGCGCATGGGCGGGCTGCTCACCGAAGCCGATCATAAGCGCCGCCTCGATCGCCTGCTGTCCAACGACAGCCGCTGGACCGGCGAGCGCAACGACCGCGCGGTCGTCATCCGCCGGGTGATCGCGCTGCTGTCGGAGGACGAGAAGAAGAAGGCGGAGGCGCGCCTGGCCGTGTTCCTGCGCGCCAAGAACTCTAGCCAGCTCCTGTCCAAGCTGCCCTCGCAGGCCGAGAGCGACTGGGGTCTTGCCGTCCAGAAGGCCCAGGCGCTGCGGCGGCAGAAAAAGGAGGAGGAGGCCTGGAAGATCCTGCTGGCGGATCCCGGCTCCACGGCACAGGCGCCGGACGGCTGGTGGGAGGAGCGGCGCGCCAATGCCTATGCGGCGCTGCGCAAGGGCCAGGCCAAGACGGCCTACGATCTCGTCCGCAATCCGGGCCCCCTCTCGGTCAACGCGGCCAAGGACGCATACTTCCTCGCCGGCTGGCTGGCATTGCGCCACCTGCACGACAACAAGCTTGCGCTCGGCCACTTCGAGGCCCTGACCAAGGCGGCCGATGGCCCGCTGAGCCATGCGCGCGGCCAATACTGGCTCGGCCGCACGTACGAGGCGCTCGGCGACAAGGAGAAGGCGCAGGAGCACTACAAGGCGGCTTCGGCCTACTTCGACACCTTCCACGGCCAGCTGGCGCGGCTGAAGGTGAATGCCACCGCGCATGCCCTGAAGATTGCCCCGCCGGCCGCGCCCACGGACGAGGAAGTGGCCCGCTTCAACGGCTCCGACGCGGTGCGGGCCGCCGTGATCGCACGCAAGGCCGGTCTCGACATCAGTCTTTCCAGGGCCTTCCTCTATCACCTGCGCAATCACCTCAAGAGCGAGGCGGAGGTGGCCATGGTGGCTCATCTGGCCGAGGCGCTGGGCGACACGCAGACCGCCGTGCGCATCGGCAAGGCCGCCATCGCGCGGGGGCTGAACCTCGTCTACTACGCCTATCCGATCCACTCATTGCCGGCCTACACGCCGCTGCGCAAGCCGCCCGAGCCCGCGTTCATCCTGGGGATTGCGCGCCAGGAGAGCGAGTTCAACTCGGTTACCCTTTCGGGGGCCGGCGCGCGGGGCATCCTGCAGGTCATGCCGGTGACGGCCAAGCACGTGTGCCGCGACTACAAGCTCAAGTGCGACATTCCCCGCCTGATGAAGGACCCTGCCTACAACACCATGCTGGGCAGCGCCTACATCTCCGACCGCATGGACGAGTTTACCGGCTCCTATGTGCTGACGCTGGCCGGCTACAACGCCGGCCCGGGCCGGGCCCGCGAATGGATCAAGGAATTTGGCGATCCCCGCGACGGCAAGGTCGATCCGATCGACTGGATCCACCGCATCCCCTTCGAGGAGACGCGGGAGTACGTGCAGAAGGTGCTCTCCAACATCCAGGTCTACCGCGCCCGGCTCGGCGAGCAGGAGTCGGCGCTGCGCCTCAACGCCGACCTCAAGCGCATCTCGGCCGCCCCGGCGGCTCCCTAAACAGCTCGACCATCGAGCCGGCGAGTTTGCGGATGTGCTCCGACTAGGCAACAATCGGCGCTGCAGGAACAAATCCGGGTCTCGAACGTTGCTGGTGCGTGATCGGGACAACCGCCATTTCGTGCCACTCGTCGGCTCAGTTGTCCGACATCGGGGGGATTGCCGTGACGGATGCGATGCATGCTGAGCCGGCGCGCGAAGCGCCCTCGCAGATCGCGAGCCCACCCGCCGGCGCCCTGGAAGACCTGCGCTGGCGCGAATTGGTAAATGCGCTCCCCACCGCCATCTACATGACCGATACCGCCGGCCGGATCACCTTCTTCAACGAGGCCGCCGCCGCCCTCTGGGGGACCGAGCCGGAGATCGGCAAGAGCGAGTGGTGCGGCTCGTGGAAGCTTTACCATCCCGACGGCACGCCGCTGCCGCACGACGAATGCCCGATGGCGGTGACCCTCAAGACTGGCCAGCCGGTGCGCGGTGTGGAAGCCGTGGCCGAGCGGCCAGATGGCACGCGCGTGCCGTTCATGCCGTACCCGACGCCGCTCCACGATGCATCGGGCAGGCTCATCGGCGCCGTCAACATGCTGATGGACCTCACCGAGAGCAAGCGCGCCGAGCACGCCGCGCAGCGCCTGGCCGCGATCGTCGAATCTTCCGACGACGCCATCATCAGCAAGGACCTCAACGGCATCATTGCCAGCTGGAATGCATCGGCGCAGCGGCTGTTCGGTTACCGGGCCGAGGAGGTGGTGGGCCAATCCGTCACCGTCCTCATGCCGTCCGACAGCCATAACGAGGAGCCCGGCATACTGCAGCGCCTCCGGCGCGGCGAGCGCATCGACCACTACGAGACCATCCGGCGCCGCAAGGACGGCAGCCTGCTCGACATTTCGCTCACCGTTTCGCCAATCAAGAATGCGGCGGGTAGCATCGTCGGCGCCTCGAAGATCGCGCGCGACATCTCCGATCGCAAGGAGGCCGAGGCGCGCCAGCGGCTGCTGACGCGCGAACTGCACCACCGCACCAAGAACCTGTTCGCCGTGGTGCAGGCCGTCGTCTCCCGCAGTTTCGCGGGCAAGGCCACGGTCGAGGAAGCGCAGACGGCCGTGATGGACCGGCTGCATTCGCTCGGCCAGGCGCACATCCTGCTGGTCGACAGGCAATGGCACGGCACCGATCTGCGGGAGCTGGTGAGCGGCGAGATGCGCCCTTTCAGCGAACGCGTGACGGTGAGCGGACCCGCGCTGATCATGAATCCCCAGGCCGCGCAGAGCTTCGCGCTCGCCGTGCACGAGCTTGCCACCAACGCCGCCAAGTATGGCGCCCTGTCCTCGCCGTCCGGGCGGGTCGTGATCGGCTGGTCGGTGGATCAGTCGGATGGGGGCGGCGAATTCGCCTTGCATTGGCAGGAGTACGACGGCCCGGCCGTGGCGCAGCCGCTGCGCAAAGGCTTCGGCAGCACCGTCCTCGAGCAGGTGATGGCCGAGTACGCCACGACGCCGCCGCACCTTGAGTTTGCCGGAGGCGGCGTGGTGTATGAAGTGAAAGGCCCGTTGGCCGCCATTGTCGCCGCCACGCCAGAGCCGCGACCGCTGGCTGCGTTTGGCGGCTGACCTCCTCGCCTCCCCTCGCGCGCGTATGGGACTCTCGGCACCGCGATAGGGCAGCCCCCTCTCCTCAACTGCGGCGCATTGCGCGTCGGAGGGACCCGTCGGTTCAAGTCGAGCGCCGAAGGCTTGCTGTCGGAAGCTGGCAGGAGCGGCCTGCCCGGGGCGCATCATTCTCCACGTGGAATGACGGATAGGCACCGCTTCAGGCCGCGACAGGCCGCACCTACGTAGCGATCTCCTCAGGGGGCGGACGCGCTGCTGCGTGCGCACGTGCAGCTGTCGGCCTCCCGGCCGGACCAAATCGGTCGAGCCCCTTTTTTCGTTCATCAACTGTCAAGGTGATTTTCTTGTAATCGCCTGTTTTGTGCCTTTGTGTTGCCTTGCCGCGACTGTTAACTGATCAGAACGCAAAGAGAACATCGGGTGGGTTCAGATGTCGGTCCGGAGTTCACAGCCAAGCGTGTTTTCGCGTAGCTCGGTTGCGGGTTTATCCACAGTTCACGAATCCGTGATCGGCATGAAAACGACAGTCAAGCGTTTTCCCACCATGGGAGTTCCGAGCGTTACAGAGCTGTCTCGCGTTGGTTTGTATCAGCGTCGTTGCGTCGAGTTTGCGTCCCCGCGTTCTGTTGCGTCCGTGTTGCGTAGCGTCAAACAGCGTTCCGTTGCGTCTGCGTCAGTAGCAAAGCGTTCGGTCGAGTCCCTGGCGTCGTGCGTACCCGCGTATCGCGTATCCCCGTGTCCTGTTGCGTCTGCGTTGCAAGAGTCCCCCAGAGTCGCTTTAGCCCCCGCGTTGCAATCGTTGCGGCGCACCGCCCTGGCGAAGAAGTGCCAGCGTATCGCCGGGCGGTTCGCCCGCCTCGCGGCGGATCGGCCGAGGCAGCAGCTGCAGTGAGCCCCGTGTCACAAAACAGCTCGTGGGTTGCGTTGCGTGACGTAGTCGGCTCGCTGATGAGCGCGATCCGGCCTCCGGCCTCCCCAGATTCGGAAGGCCCAAGTCAGGAGGAGCGTCGCAAGAGTTGAGTGTGTTGCGTCGAGTGCGTGGCGTTTGGATGCTTGGCGTTGAGTTCGGTGTTGCGTTTCAGCGTTGAGTTTCGAGCATCGTAGCGTCGCGTTTTGTACCCAGCGTTGGCGGGCCTGCGTTCCTTGGCCCTCCTTGGGGCAGGCGTATCCAGCTTGCGACATCGCATGTCACTGACGGTTTCACGTGACAGGGTTTTGCGTCGTGAAGCCAATCTCGCTGGATGCGTCTGCCGCCCCTTCGTGTCCCGTTGCGTGGCGTCCCCCCCGGCAAACAAGAAAATCCAGAGGCGAAGAACATGTCCCCCAGCTACATCAACCCCGTCCAGTGGCAGCAATCGGTGGGCTATGCGCGCCAGGCCTGCGCCCGCATCTTCCGTGATGGCGGCAACCCCGCCGAAGCCGTCCGCGCCTTCGGCCTCGCCCAGGCCAATTCGGCAACCGACTGGAGCATCGCCGTCGACCGCATCGCCCAGTCACTGTGCGCCTCGGGCTTGCGCAAGGCTGCGTGAGTCCCCTGCGACCGGCTTGGTCACCTCGAGGGCACGCGCCGCATCATGGGCGGCCGAATGGCCGCCGCGCTTCAGCGCGCCCGCGCTGAGCCGGTCCGCGCCAAAGCGCGGATCAGCTGGCGTGAGCGCTGCGCAAGGCGGCGTGAGTCTCCTCGGCCGGTCTTGGTCACCTCGAGGGCAAACGCCACATCATGGGCGGCCGAATGGCCGCCGCGCCTTCGCGCGCCCCCGCGGAGCCGGCCCGCGCCGTAGCGCGGATCAGCCGGCATGAGCGAGATCAAGGCTCCAGCTCGGTGTCCCAGTAGAGGTAGTCGAGCCAGCTCTGGTGCAGGTAGTTGGGCGGGAACAGGCGGCCGTTGCGGTGCAGCTCGAACACCGTCGGCCGGTAAGGCATCTGCCTGGGCTGCATGCCGGCGTGATGCGGCAGGTGCCCGCCCTTGCTCAGGTTGCACGGCGCGCACGCGGTCACGACGTTGTCCCACCGGGTCTGGCCGCCGCGCGAGCGCGGGATCAGATGGTCGAAGGTGAGGTCATCCTTGGCCCCGCAGTACTGGCATATGAAGCGGTCGCGCAGGAATACGTTGAACCGGGTGAAGGCCGGATAGAGCGCGGGTTTGACGTAGGTCTTGAGCGAGACGACCGAGGGCAGCCGCATCTCGAAGGAGGGGCTGCGCACGAAGCGGTCGTACTCGGAGACGATGTTGACGCGGTCGAGGAACACGGCTTTCACCGATTCCTGCCAGCTCCATAACGACAAGGGATAGTAGCTCAAAGGCCGGAAATCGGCGTTCAGGACCAGCGCCGGGAAGGCTTCGGGTGTGGCTGCGTAGGCGTTCAAGGGTTTGCGATCCCGTACACTTTTCCCTAACCGAATCAACCTCGCACTTAGTTGAGCGAGGCCATACTAGCCGCGTGTGTAGGTGATGTGAAGTCGACGCGCCGACTGTGGGAAAAGTGGCCGCGCAGCAAGTGTTACGCCCGGAGGCCCGCGTTTGCGCGAGGCCGCGGCGTTGCAACAGGCCCCACGGTCATCCCGGGGCTTGTCGCCGGGATCCATCTCTCCCGAGATTCGGAGTCGGTGGAGAGCTAGACTCTGGCAACAAAGTGCCGGGATGACAACGCTCACCCGTTGACGTCGTAGGCGGCGAGCGCGGCCATGTTGACGACGTCGCTGTCCTTGGCCCCGAGCGGGCAGATCTGCACGGAGTGCGTGAGGCCCACCAGCATCGGCCCGATCAGCGTCGCGCCGCCCAGCTCCTTCAGCATCTTGGTCGAGATCGCCGCCGAGTGGAACGCCGGCATGATCAGCACGTTGGCCGTGTCCGAGAGCCGGCAGAACGGATACTGCTTCATCGCGTCCCGGTTCAGCGCCACGTCGGCCGCCATGTCGCCGTCGTACTCGAAATCCACCTGCCGCTTGTCGAGGATGGAGACGGCCTCGCGCACGCGGTCGGAGCGCTCGCCGCGCGGATGGCCGAAGGTCGAGTAGGCGAGGAAGGCGACGCGCGGCTCCATGCCGAGCCGGCGGGCGACGCGCACGGCCTCCTCGGCGATGTCGGCCAGCTGCTCCGAGTCGGGCATGTCGTGCACCGCGACGTCGGCCACCAGCACGGCGCGGCCGCGGCTGAGGGCGATCGACACCCCGATGACACGCCGGCGCGGCCTGGCGTCCAGCACCTTGCGCACGTCCTCGTAGGCCGTGGTCCAGTTGCGCGTCACGCCCGTGACCATGCCGTCGGCGTGGCCCATCGCCACCATGCAGGCGGCGAACACGTTGCGGTCGTTGTTCACGAGGCGCTGGCAGTCGCGCAGCAGATAGCCCTTGCGCTGCAGGCGGCTGAAGAGGAACTCGGCGTACTCCTGGCGCCGGTCGTCGAGGCTGGTGTCGTGCATCTCGATCACGTCGGTGAGGCCGATCCCGGCCGCCACGAACGCCTCCTTGATCGGCGCGTGACGGCCGATCAGGATCGGACGGCCCAGCCCGGCGTTGTGGAAGGCGTTGGCGGCGCGCGCGATCGCGGGCTGCTCGCCTTCCGCGAAGATGATGCGCTTGGGCGCGTTGCGGACCTGCGCGAAGATGCTGTGCAGCCAGCCCGCGACCGGATCGAGCCGGCCCGAAAGCTGGGCGACGTAGGCATCCATGTCGAGGATCGGCTTGCGCGCGACGCCCGTTTCCATCGCCGCCTTGGCCACGGCGGGCGGAACGTGGGTGATGAGGCGCGGATCGAAGGGGGCCGGAATGATGTAGTCGGGCCCGTACGTTACCTGCCGGCCGAGGAAGGCAGCGGCCACCAGGTCCGGCACGTCGGCGCGGGCGAGCGCGGCCAGCGCCTTGGCGGCGGCGATCTTCATGGCCTCGTTGATGGTCGAGGCCTGCACGTCGAGCGCGCCCCGGAAAATGAAGGGGAATCCCAACACGTTATTGATCTGGTTGGGATAGTCCGACCGCCCGGTAGCCACGATGGCATCCGAGCGCACCTCGGCCACGTCCTCGGGCGTGATCTCGGGGTCGGGATTGGCCATGGCGAAAATGATGGGCCTGGCGGCCATCGACTTCACCATCTCCTTGCTCACCGTCCCGGCGGCGGACAGGCCGAAGAAGGCATCCGCCCCCTTCAGCGCGTCAGCCAGCGATCGCGCCTTGGTCTCGACCGCAAACGCCGACTTCCACTGGTTCATGCCCTCCTTGCGCCCGCGGTAGATGACGCCCTTGGTGTCGCAGAGCAGCATGTTGCTCCGTGGCATTCCCATCGCGACCAGCAGATCCATGCAGGCGATGCTCGCCGCGCCCGCGCCGTTGACGACGAGCTTGAAGTCGGCAAGCGACCGCCCGGTCAGCTCCAGCGCGTTCAGCAGGCCGGCGGCGGCGATGATGGCCGTGCCGTGCTGGTCGTCGTGGAAGACCGGGATGTCGAGCAGCTCCTTGAGCTTCTCCTCGATGATGAAGCAGTCGGGCGCCTTGATGTCCTCGAGGTTGATGCCGCCGAAGCTCGGACCCAGGTAGCGCACGCAGTTGATGACGGCTTCGGGGTCCGGCGTGTCGACGAGTATGTCGATGCCGTCGATGTCGGCGAAACGCTTGAAGAGCGCGCCCTTGCCTTCCATGACCGGCTTGGCCGCCAGGGCGCCGAGATTGCCAAGTCCCAGGATCGCCGTCCCGTTGGAGACCACGGCCACCAGGTTGCCCTTGTTGGTGTAGTCGTAGGCGAGCCGCGCATCCTTGGCGATCGCGAGCACCGGCACCGCAACGCCCGGCGAATAGGCCAGTGACAGGTCGCGCTGGGTCGTCAGCGGCTTGGTAGGGGTGATCTCGAGCTTGCCGGGCTTGCCCTGGCTGTGGAACGCGAGCGCTTCCTGCTCCGTGAAGCGCGCAGCAGCGAACTTGATGGACATGGGCGTTCCGGCTTCCCCCGCCTGCTCGTGTTGGTTTTCTCACGATAGGCCCCCCGCCGGGATGGCACAACCGCGATGCCGCGAGGAGCGGGGGTCAGACACCTTGCCGCACGGTTGCTGCTCTTGGAGCGTCGATTGTGCGCGACATTGCAATGCACCGTGGGGAGGAGCGAGGTGCACCGTATTCGTGCAACAATGATCGGGCAGAAGCGCCGATCTGACGAGCGTCATTCAACGGAGTAGGCCATGGCTGTGCAAAGCAACCTTCCCGCCGACATTGTCGGCCTCACCAAGACTGCGCCGCTGTCCCGTCGCGGATTCATGACGGCCTCAGCCGCGAGCGCCGCGGGCTACACGCTGGCCGCAGGCCCGGTGCGCGCCCAGGTCGTCACCACCGATACCGGCGGCATCACCGTGGGCGAGGCCAAGATCCCCGTGGCCGGCGGCGAGATGCCCGGCTACTTCGCCAGGCCGGCCAACGTGCAGAACCCGCCGGTGATTCTCATCGCCATGGAGATCTTCGGGCTGCACGAGTACATCAAGGACGTGACGCGGCGGGTCGCCAAGCTCGGCGCGTTTGCCGTGGCGCCCGACTACTATTTCCGCAAGGGCGAGGATCTCACCAAGATCACCGAGATCCCCAAGCTGCTGCCGATTGTCAACTCCAAGCCGGACGCGGAGCTGGTCGCAGACCTCGATGCCACCGCAGCATGGGCCAAGGCGCAGGGCGGCGATACCAATCGTCTGGGCATCATGGGCTTCTGCCGCGGCGGGCGCACGGTGTGGATCTATTCGGGCAGTTCCCCCAACGTCAAAGCGGGCGTCGCCTTCTATGGGCCGCTGGTAGACCCCGAGGGGCAGAAGGCGATCTGGCCCAAGAGCGCGACCGATCTCGCGGCCGAGATGAAGGCGCCCGTGCTCGGGCTCTATGGCGAGGCCGACCAGGGCATTCCCGTCCCGACGGTCGAGGCGATGAAGACCAAGCTGCAGGGCGCGGGCAAGAAGGCCGAGTTCAAGATCTATCCGGGCGCGCCCCATGGCTTCCACGCCGACTACCGGCCGAGCTACCGCAAGGAAGCGGCCGATGACGCCTGGGCCCAACTGACTGCCTGGTTCAAGGCGAACGGCGTCCTGAGCTGAGCGGCAGCAATCTGCAGGCATGGCCCGGCGCGGCGTCGAGCCGACCGCGCGGTTCCATGCCAACGGTGGACAGGCTATGCCTACGCTCGGGGCGCAACCGGCGAAGGCGGGGCATGGTCCGAGGCGACAAAGAGCGCAAGCGGCGCGGGGCAACAGCCCCGCCCGAGCAGCCTGCCCCGGCTGCGACGCCGGACGGACCGGTGGTGCTGCAGCGGCCTGACGGCGCTCCGCCCGCCCCACCCGAGAGAGGCGCCGGCACCGCCGGCCCGGCGATCACTCCTCCCGGCGTCACGCCCTCCATGGCGCAGTTCCTGGAGATCAAGGCGGCCAACCCGGACTGCCTGCTGTTCTACCGCATGGGCGACTTCTACGAGCTGTTCTTCGAGGACGCCGTCGCCGCCGCCCAGGCGCTCTCGATCGTCCTCACCAAGCGCGGCAAGCATCTGGGTGAGGACATCCCCATGTGCGGGGTGCCGATCCATCGCGCCGACGAATACCTGCAGCGGCTGATCCGGCAGGGGTTCCGCGTCGCCGTCTGCGAGCAGCTCGAGGACCCCGCCGAGGCCAAGAAGCGCGGCTCCAAGGCTGTCGTGCGCCGCGACGTGGTGCGCCTCGTCACGCCGGGCACGCTGACCGAGGACAGCCTGCTCGACGCCAAGTCGCGCAACTACCTGACCGCACTCTTCGACGGCCCGAGAGCCGGCGCCGCCGGCTCGGCGATGATCGCGCTGGCCTCGATCGACATCTCCACCGGAGAGTTCGAGGTGGGCGAGGTGCCGGCGGGCGACCTTCCCGGCGAGATCGTACGGCTCTCGCCGAGCGAGGTGATCGCCGCCGACCGGCTGCTGGCCGACGAGCACGTGCGGCAATGGATCGGCATCGCCGGCGCGGCAGCCACGCCGGTCGCGGGCGCCTCCTTCGACAGTCTCGCCGGCGAGCGCCTTCTCAAGGCGCGGCTGGGCGTCGCCGATCTCGAAGCCTTCGGCCAGTTCTCGCGCTCCGAGCTGGCGGCGGTCGGCGCGCTCCTGAAGTACGTGGAGCTGACGCAACTCGGCAAGATGCCATGCCTGCGTCCGCCGCGCCGCGCCGGCCCCGCCAACCGCCTCGTCATCGATGCGGCGAGCCGCGCCAGCCTCGAGCTGCTGCGGGCGCTCTCGGGCGAGCGGCAGGGCAGCCTGCTCGCCGCCATCGACCGCACCACGACCGGCCCCGGCGCCCGCGAGGTGGCCGCCAGGCTTTCGAGCCCGCTGCGCGATCCGGAAGCGATCGGCGCGCGGCTCGACGCGGTTTCCTTCCTGCGCGAGGACGAGACGCTGCGCATCGACCTGCGCGGTACGCTGCGCGCCGCGCCCGACATCGCGCGTGCCATCTCGCGACTCGCCCTCCAGCGCGGAGGACCGCGCGACCTCGGCGCGGTCCGCGACGGCCTGGCGACCGCTGCCGCATGCGCGCGCCTCCTGCGCGATGGGGCCGGCGGCATCGGCCTGCCCGAGGCGCTCGCCGACATTGCCGGGCGACTGGCGGGAGGCGGCAGCGACCTTGCAGACCTGCTCCGCCGTGCGCTGGTGGATGACCCGCCGCACCAGCGCCGCGACGGTGCCTTCGTGCGCCAGGGCTTCCGCGCCGACCTCGACGAGGCGCGCGCGCTGCGAGACGACAGCCGCCAGGTGATGGCGGCGCTGGAGGCCAAGTACCTCGAGCAGACCTCCATCAAGTCGCTGAAGGTGCGGCACAACAATATCCTGGGTTTCTACATCGAGGTCCCGGCCGCGCAGGCCAAGCCGATGCTGAGCGAGCCGCTGGCGCAGATCTTCCGGCATCGCCAGACCATGGCCGGCGCCGTCCGCTTCACGACCGCGGAGCTGGTCGAGACCGAGAGCCGCATCGTCGCCTCGGCGGATCGCGCGCTTGGCCTCGAGCAGGAGGTGTTCGCCGAGCTGGCCGCGGCCGTCGCCGCCCGCGAGCAGGCGCTGGGCGCGGTCGCCGCGGCGCTGGCTGAGCTCGACTGCGAGGCGGGCCTTGCCGAGCTCGCCGCGGAGCAGGGCTACGTGCGGCCCTCGCTCGACGCGACCATCACCTTCGAGATCCGCGGCGGGCGCCATCCCGTGGTCGAGCAGGCGCTGGCAGCCGGCAAATCGGGCGCGTTCATCGAGAACGACTGCCTGCTGGCGGCGGCGCGCCCCGAGATGCCCACCGGCTTCGACGAGGTGACGGAGGCGCGCATCTGGCTCGTCACCGGTCCCAATATGGCGGGCAAGTCGACCTTCCTGCGCCAGAACGCGCTCATCACCGTGCTGGCACAGATGGGATCGTTCGTCCCGGCGCGGTCGGCGCACATCGGCATCGTCGACCGGCTGTTCTCGCGCGTCGGCGCCGCCGACGATCTCGCCCGCGGGCGCTCGACCTTCATGGTGGAGATGGTGGAGACGGCGGCCATCCTCAACCAGGCGACCGACCGCTCGCTCGTCATCCTCGACGAGATCGGGCGCGGCACGGCGACCTTCGACGGCCTCTCCATCGCCTGGGCGGTGGTCGAGCACCTGCACGAGGTGAACCGCTGCCGCGCGCTGTTTGCCACGCACTACCACGAGCTGACCGCGCTCGCCGGCCGCCTGCCGGAAATCGGCAACGTCACGATGGATGTGCGCGAGTGGCGCGACGAGATCGTGTTCCTGCACAAGGTCAAGCCCGGCGCCGCGGACCGCTCTTACGGCATCCAGGTGGGCAAGCTCGCCGGCCTTCCCAGGGCGGTCACCGCGAGGGCGGCCGAGGTGCTGACGCTGCTGGAGAAGACCCAGGGCAAGGCACCCGACGGGGAGGCCCTCCTCACCGACCTGCCCCTGTTCGCCGCCGCCCGCCCCAAGTCGCATGTTCCGGCCGCCGCCGGCCCCTCCCCCGTCGAGGAGGCCCTCGCCGCCGTCAACCCGGACGAGCTGACACCCAAAGCCGCGCTGGAGGCGCTTTACCGCCTGAAGCAGCTGGCGCGCAAAGACAAAGGGTGAGCCCGCGACTGGACCGGCTTCAAGCTTGCCCGACTACCTATGCTACGATTGCACTCCAGCAGCGGCCGTCCGGAGCCGCTCGGCTATCGAGGACCTGTAAATGGATGAGACGGCGATCGACCGCGAGGCAATGGGGCGGCTGGCCAAGGCGTTGGCGTTCATCTGCGGGGCCGAGCATCCCACGACTGTCGCCCTGAAGGCGGCCGCCGAAAGCGGAACAGAGCGCGACATCAAGAATGCCCGCACTCTGTTCCTCCGCCTGAAGCAAAGCGACCGGCGGGCGGCCCTGGCGATGATCGCCGACTGATCGCGCCGGGCGCACGGGGACTTGATCTCAACCCGTTGAAACGGGCAGGATTCACGCCTCGGCTACCCCCTAACGCCGGGGCAAAGCCGTTCAATCCGAAGCGAACCTGCTCTAGACTGCCCAGACCCGGGTTGGGCCGATCGGTCCCGACCCCGCCGCCCGCCAATCGAGCCCGATGGACAAGAGCATCTCCAGCAACGCCCCTTATTTCGACGCCGGCGAGGTCGGCCGCGAGCTGATGGTCCTGCTCGAGGCGCGCAAGGGTGCCGTGCTGGAGGCTCGGCCGGCCGTGCTCGACAAGCTCAAGGAGCTGCTGCGCACCGCGCGCACCGAGGCCGCCCGGCAACTTGCCGCCGATGGCAAGGGGCGGCGCTGCGCCGAGGGTCTCTCCGCGTTTCAGGACGAGCTCATCCGCCTCGTCTACGACTACACGGTCGCCAACGTCTACCGGGCCACCAATCCCTCCGACGCCGAGCACATGGCCATCATCGCCACCGGCGGCTACGGGCGCGGCATGCTCGCCCCCTACTCCGACGTCGATCTGCTGTTCCTGCTGCCCTACAAGCAGACGCCGTGGGGCGAGAGCGTGGTGGAGTACATGCTCTACCTGCTCTGGGACCTCGGGCTGAAGGTCGGCCACGCCACGCGCACCGTGGAGCAGTCGCTCAAGCTCTCCCGCGCCGACATCACCATCCGCACCGCGCTGCTCGATTCGCGGCTGATCCTGGGCGACCAGGGGCTTTTCGAGGAGCTGACGCGGCGCTTCCGGCGCGAGGTCGTGAGCGGAACCGCCCGGCAGTTCGTCGAGGCCAAGCTCGCCGAGCGCGACGAGCGCCACCGCCGCGCCGGCGAGTCGCGCTATCGCGTAGAGCCCAACATCAAGGACGGCAAGGGCGGCCTGCGCGACCTGCACACGCTGCACTGGCTCGCCAAGTACCTCTACGGCGACGGCGTCAATCCCGCGACGGTGGAAGCGCAGGTGTTCACCACCGAGGAGTACACCACCTTCCGCGGCTGCGTGGATTTCCTCTGGTCGGTGCGCTGCAACCTGCATTTCCTGGCGGGGCGCGCGGAGGAGCGGCTGACCTTCGACGTGCAGACGGCGATGGCCGACCGGCTGGGCTACGTGGGGCGCCGCGGCCTGCGCGCGGTCGAGCGCTTCATGAAGCACTACTTCCTGGTGGCCAAGGACGTCGGCGACCTCACGACGATCCTGTGCTCGGCGCTCGAGATCGAGCAGGTCAAGCCCTCGCCGGGCATCACCCAGCTGCTCAATCCGCTGACCTGGCGCACCCGGCGCCGCATCCGCGCCAGCAGCGATTTCCGCATCGACAACGGCCGGCTCAACGTTGCCGACGCCGACGTGTTCAATCGCGACCCCGTCAACCTCATCCGCTTCTTCGCCAGGGCGGAGCAGACGGGCGCCTTCTTCCATCCCAACGCCGTGCGGCTGCTGCGCCGGTCGCTGCGGCTGATCGACGACAAGCTGCGCAACGATCCCGAAGCCAACCGCATCTTCCTGGACATGCTGTGCTCGGACAAGAACCCCGAGGCGACGCTGCGCCGCATGAACGAGGCGGGCGTGCTCGGCCGCTTCGTGCCCGACTTCGGCAAGGTCGTGTCGATGATGCAGTTCAACATGTACCACCACTACACCGTGGACGAGCATCTGATCCGCGCCGTCGGCGTCCTGTCCGACATCGAGCACGGAGCGGCGGCCGAGCCGCATCCGCTCTCGACCTCCATCTTCAAGACCATCCAGCATCGCCGCTCGCTGTACGTGGCGGTGTTCCTGCACGACATCGCCAAGGGACGCCCGGAGGACCATTCGCTGACGGGCGCCCTCATCGCACGCACGCTCTGCCCGCGCTTCGGGCTGAGCGCGGCCGAGACCGAGACCGTCGTCTGGCTCATCGAGCACCACCTGCTGATGAGCGCGATCGCCTTCAGCCGCGACATCAGCGATCCCCGCACGATCCGCGACTTCGCCGACATCGTGCAGAGCCCGGAACGGCTCAAGCTGCTGCTGGTGCTGACGGTGGCCGACATCCGCGCCGTCGGGCCCAGCGCGTGGAACGGCTGGAAGGGCGCGCTGCTGCGCGGGCTCTACTTCGAGACCGAGCCGGTGGTGGCGGGCGGGCACACGCAGCTTGCCGCGCGCGACCGCATCGCCGCCGCCCAGGCCGCTTTCCGCGCCGCCGTCGCCGACTGGCCCCCCGAGGAGGTCGAGCACTTCGTCGGCCGGCACTATCCCGACTACTGGCTGCGCACCGACACCCGCAAGGTGGTCGAGCATTTCAAGCTCGTGGCCGGCGCCGAGCGGGCGGGCGAGAAGCTCGCCAGCACCTTCACCACCGACGCCTTCACCGCCATCACCGAGCTGTCGCTGTTCGCGCCCAACCACCCCCGCCTGCTGGCGCTGTTCGCGGGTGCCTGCGCCGCCTCCGGCGCCAACATCTCGGGCGCGCACATCTCCACCACCCGCGACGGCTTCGCGCTCGACACTTTCCTGCTGGCGCGCGAGTTCAACCTCGACGAGGACGAGCTGCGTCGCGCCCGCCGCATCGCCGAGACCATCGAGAAGCTGCTGAAGGGCGAGACCCGGCTCAGTGCCCTGATCGGCAGGCGGCGCGACCGCCGGGGTCGCTCCAGCGCCTTCACGGTGGCGCCGGAGGTGCTCGTCGACAACGCGCTGTCCAACCAGTTCACGGTAGTGGAGGTGTCGGGCCTCGACCGTCCGGGCCTGCTGTTCGAGCTCACCAACACGCTGTCCGACCTGAACCTCGACATCACCTCCGCGCACATCACGACCTTCGGCGAGAAGGCCGTCGACGTGTTCTACGTCACCGACCTCACCAACAAGAAGATCACCAGCCCGCAGCGCCACGCCGCCATCCGCGAGCGCCTGCTGGGCGTGCTGGGCGCCACCGAGCCGGCGCAGAGCGGATAGGTGGCAGACCGTCCGGTTGACCTCCTCCGCAACTCCGAACCGTCCAGTCGTCTCTAATCGCCAGACAAACTGCCCAGGTTTGCAGAGGTCTTCCAGAGGTTCTGACACCACCTAGCGTCCCATGCGCACCGACCTGTTCGATTTCGATCTGCCCGACGACCGCATCGCGCTGGAGCCCACCTCCCCGCGCGATGCCGCGCGCCTGCTTGTGGTGCACCCCTACCCCCACGCGCCGACGTCATCCCCGCGAAGGCGGGGACCCACGCAAGCTCCGATGCGCGCGTGCCGGCGTGGATGCCCGCCTGCGCGGACACGGCGAGCTGGAGGATCGCATTGTGCGCGATCTCCCCGAGCTGCTCCGTCCCGGCGATGCGCTGGTGTTCAACGACACGCGCGTGATCCGCGCGGCCCTGCAGGGCGAGCGGGTGCGCGGAGACAACCGGGCGCTGGTGTCCTTCAACCTGCACAGGCGCGTCGACGAGAGCCGCTGGCGCGCGTTCGCGCGGCCGGCCAAGCGGCTCGCCGCGGGCGACCGCATCCGCTTCGGCCATGACGGCCGGGTCTGCCTGCTCGGCAGCCTCGACGCCACCGTCGACGAGGTCGGCGAGGCGGGCGAGGTCGAGCTGTCGTTCAGCCTGCACGGCGCCTATCTCGACGAGGCGATTGCGGCGCTGGGCGACCCTCCCCTGCCGCCCTACATCGCGGCCAAGCGGGGCGTACGGCCCGAGGATGCCGAGCGCTATCAGACCGTCTACGCCCGCCACGACGGCGCCGTCGCGGCTCCCACGGCAGGCTTGCATTTCACGCCCGCGCTGTTGGCGGCGCTGGACGCGCGCGGCATCACCCGGCATCACGTGACGCTGCACGTCGGTGCCGGCACGTTCCTGCCCGTCAAGTCCGACGACACCGCCGGACACCGCATGCACGCCGAGTGGGGGGAGATCTCCGCCGAGACCGCCGCCGCCCTCGATCGCGCGCGCGCCGGCGGCGGGCGCATCGTGGCCGTGGGCACCACGTCCCTGCGGCTGTTGGAAACGGCCGCGGCCGGGGACGGCACGATCCGGCCGTTCGCCGGCGAAACGGCGCTCTTCATCACGCCGGGCTATCGCTTCAAGGCCATCGACCTGCTGATGACCAACTTCCACCTGCCGCGCTCGACGCTGTTCATGCTGGTGGCGGCCTTCAGCGGCCTCGACACCATGCAGGCGGCCTACGCGCACGCGATCCGCTCCGGCTACCGCTTCTATTCCTATGGCGACGCCTGCCTGCTCCATCCCTCGCCGGCTTCGCCATGACGGACCGCTTCGCCTACACGCTCCTGAAGTCCGACGGCGGCGCCCGGCTCGGCGAGATCGCGACGCCGCGCGGGGTGATCCGTACGCCGGCCTTCATGCCGGTGGGAACCGCCGCCACGGTGAAAGCGCTGTACATCGACCAGCTCGTGGCAGCCGGCGCGGACATCGTGCTGGCCAACACCTACCACCTGATGCTGCGGCCGGGCGCGGAACGCGTCGCGCGGCTGGGCGGCCTGCACGGTTTCATGCGGTGGAAGGGCCCCATCATCACGGATTCCGGCGGCTTCCAGGTCATGAGCCTGTCGAAGCTGCGCAAGATCACGGACGACGGCGTCACCTTCCAGTCGCACATCGACGGCTCCACGCACAGCCTCACGCCCGAGCGGGCCGTCGAGATCCAGTGCCTGCTGGGATCGGACATCCAGATGCAGCTCGACGAGTGCATCGCGCTGCCGGCGACGCCGGAGGACACGCGCGGCGCCGTCGATCGCTCGCTCGCCTGGGCGGAGCGTGCCAAGCGCGCGTTCGCGCGCAGTCAGGAGGAAGGTCTGGCGAGGCCGGGGCAGGCTCTGTTCGGCATTGTCCAGGGCGGCATCGATCCGGACCTGCGGCGGCGCTCCGCCGACGCCCTGGTGGCGATGGATCTCCCCGGCTACGGCATCGGCGGCCTGGCCGTCGGCGAGCCGCAGCACGAGATGCTCGACACGCTGGCGCTGACCGCGCTGCGGCTGCCCGTCGACAAGCCGCGCTACCTGATGGGCGTCGGCACCCCGGACGACCTGATCGAGAGCGTGGCGCGCGGCGCCGACATGTTCGATTGCGTCATGCCGACCCGCGCCGGCAGGCACGGCCTCGCCTACACCTGGGCCGGCAAGGTCAACCTCAAGAACGCGCGCCACGCCGAGGATAGGAGCCCGCTCGATCCGGCCAGTTCCTGCCCCGCGGCGCTGGACTACTCGCGCGCCTACCTGCACCACCTCGTGAAATCGGAAGAGCTTCTGGGCGCGATGCTGCTCTCGTGGGCCAACGTCGCCTTCTACCAGCAGCTGATGCATGCCATGCGCACAGCCATCGCCGCCGGCCGCTTCGCCGCCTGGACCGCCGAAACCAAGGCCCGCCTCGGCCAGGCCGGATCGGTCACGTAATACCGCCACATCGTCATCCCCGCGAAGGCGGGGACCCACGCAAGTATCGAAATCAGCTGGCGTGGATGCCCGCCTACGCGGGCACGACGTGGGCGTCAAAGCTCGATGATGATGTTGCCGTCGGCGTCGATCTCGGCGACGGCACCGGGCGGGACGAGGCAGGTGGCGTCGTATTCCTCGACGATCAGCGGTCCCGCCTGCTTCGTCGCCAGGTCGGAGCGCTTCAGGATCGGCGTCTCGATCCAGCCGTGCGTGGCCCCGAAGTAGGCGCGGCGGGGCGGCGCGGGCTCCGTCTCGGAGTGGCTCGGCAGCATGCCCCTGGGCACGCCCGTGCCTTCGCGCAGCCCCTGGCCGATCACCTGGATCGAGACCAGCTCGACCGGCTCCTCCGGTCCGGCGCGGTGGCCGTAGGTGGTCTCGTGCTCGCGCCCGAAGGCCTCCTCCAGGTGCGCCACCATGGCGGCGTCGAACGGTCCGTCCGGCACCGGCACGGTGAGCTCGAAGCTCTGCCCCTGATAGTGCATGGCACCCGACCGGCGCAGGCGCGCATCCTTGCCCGTGAAGCCCTCGATCTCGAGCTGGGCCCTCGCCTGCCGCGACAGGTCGGCCCAGGCGGCGTCGATCTCGGCGAGGTTCGCGCCACGCAGCAGGCGGCGGAAGGTGCGCGAGTAGTGATGCTCGACGTCGGCATAGAGCAGCCCGAAGGACGAGAACAGGCCCGGCGCCGGCGGCACGATCACCCGGCCGATCCCGAGCGAGCTGGCCATGCCGCAGGCAAACAGCGGGCCGTTGCCGCCGAAGGCGAACAGCGCGAACTCGCGCGGATCGCGGCCCCGCTCGGTCGACACCGCCTTGATGGCGCGGATCATGTTGGAGGCGGCGATCTGGTGCGCGCCGTAGGCGGCATCCTCGATGGCGAGGTCCAGCGGCTCGGCGATCCTGGCCGCGAACACCCGCCGTGCCTTCGCCGCGTTGAGCTTCAGGGCGCCGCCGATGAGGTGCTGGGGGTTCAGGTAGCCCAGGATGACGTTGGCATCTGTGATGGTCGCCACCTCGCCGCCGGCGTCGTAGCACACGGGACCGGGCACGGCGCCGGCGCTCTCGGGGCCCACCTGCAGTGCGCCGCCGGCATCGATCCAGATGTGCGAGCCGCCGCCCGCACCGACCTCGGCGAGGTCGATGGCGGGGACCTTCAGGGTGTAGCCGGCGCCCGTCAGCAGCCGCGAGCCGATCATGATGCCGGCGCCGACCGCGTACTCGTGCGCGCGCATCACCTCGCCGTGCTCCACCATCGAGGCCTTGGCGGTGGTGCCGCCCATGTCGAAGGTGATGATCTTGTCGAGCTTCAACGTGCGCGCCAGCGCCTGCGCGCCGACCACGCCGCCGGCGGGTCCGGACTCGATGATGTTCATGGGACGCTCGATGGCGGCGGTGTCGGTGGTCAGCCCCCCGTTCGACTGCATCAGGAGGAGCCGCGCCGGAATGCCGGCGGCGTCGAGGCCCTTGCGCATGGCGGCCAGATACGTGGCCACGATCGGCATGACGTAGGCGTTGATGACGGTGGTCGAGGTGCGCTCGTATTCCTTGATCTCGGGCAGCACCTCGTAGGAGATGCACACCGGCAGGTTCGGGGCTTTGCGCCGCGCGATGTCCTTGATCGTCAGCTCGTGCGCCGGATTGGCGAACGAGTTGATCAGGCACACGGCGATCGCCTGCACGTTCTCGGCCAGCAGAGCCTCGACCTGCGCCGCAGCATCGGCCGCGACCAGGGCGCGCTCGACATGGCCCTTGGCGTCGACGCGCTCGTCGACCACGCGCCGCAGATAGCGATCCACCAGCGGCGGCGGCTTCTCCCAGGCCATGTCGTAGAGGCGGGGCATGCGCAGCGTGCGGATCTCCAGCACGTCGCGGAAGCCCTTGGTGGTGATCAGGCCGACCTTGGCCCCTTTGTGCTCGAGGATGGCGTTGGAGGCGACCGTGGTGCCGTGGCGGATCTCCTCGATCGCCCCGGCCGAGACGCCCCTGTCACGGAACACGTCAGCCAGGCCCTCGACGATGGCGCGCGCGTAGTTGTCGACGCTGGAGGAGATCTTCTGCGTGTGGATGGCGCCGTCCGATCCCAGCAGCACGATGTCGGTGAACGTGCCGCCGATGTCGACGCCGACGCGGTAGGTGGTCTTGCCGGCCATGCGCTCTACTCCGCCGCGCGCTGCATGAGCTGCGGGTCGTGCCACTGCACCTTGGGCACCTCGCTCCAGCCGCGGCGTTTGCGGATCTCGGCGCGGCGGCGCGCGGTGGCGGCGGCATCGACGGTCCAGACCTTGGTGTCGACGACCACCCCGTAGTCGGCTTCCGCCTTGGCGGCCGACAGGAATTCGTTGCGCACGTCCTTCAGCACTGCTGCCGGATCGCGCTCCAGCGGATCGCCCCAGCCGCCGCCGCCGGGATGGATGTGGCAGAACACGTCGCCGCGCTTCAGCTGCATCGTCACCTTCGAGGGCAGCGGTTGCTTGTCGGCCTGCGGGTTCAGGTAGTTCTCCGACGGCAGGCCGGGGCTGCCGCCGTAGAGGCCGAAGGGCCGATGCGTCTTGCGGTCGGAGCGCACCGACATCGTCGCCTCGGTCTCGTTGAGGCGGTACTGGCGCTGGAACGGCACGCCGCCGCGATATTTTCCGGCGCCCGCCTTGTCGGACACGAACTCGTAGGCGAGCACGGAGACCGGCTGCTCGGCCTCGATGATCTCGGCCGAGGGGCACGACTGGTTGGCGAACATGTGCGAGTTGCCGTTGAGGCCGTCGGCCCAGGGCCGCGCGCCCCAGGCGCCGCAGGTGAACTCCACGTAGACGAACGGCTTGCGGTCGGTGTCGTAGCCGCCGATGGAGATGCCGCTGTTGCCGCCGTCGCCCGCCGCCTTGACCTTGTCGGGCAGCATCATGGCGAGCGCGCCGTACATGCAGTCGACCATGCGGAAGCCGGTGAGCCCGCGCGCGGCGCAGGCCGCCGGAAGCACGCCGTTGCCGACGGTGCCCGGCGGGCAGATCACCTCGATGGCGCGGAAAACGCCCTCGTTGTTGGGGATGTTGTTGGGCAGCACCGAGCGGATGCCCGTGTACGAGGCGGACTTCGTGTAGGACAGCGTGTTGTTGATGGCGCCGCGCACCTGCGGGTTGGTGCCGGTCCAATCGACCACCATGCGGTCGCCGGTCTTGCGGATGGTGACGAACAGGCGGATCGGCTTGCCGACGTCGACGCCATCGTCGTCGATCCAGTCCTCGAAGCTCCACTCGCCGTCCGGCAGGTCGCGCAGCGCCGCCCGCGTCAGGCGCTCGGAGTAGTCGATGATCTCGCTCAGGTACTGCCTGGTCTGCGCGGGGCCGTGCCGCGCCACCAGCTCGGCGAACTGCTTCTCGGCGATGTGGCAGGCGGCGAGCTGCGCGCGCAGGTCGCCCAGCACCATCACGGGCACGCGTACGTTCTTCTCCAGGAACGTGATGATGGTCTTGTTGAGCTTGCCCGCCTCGTAGAGCTTCAGGGGCGCGATGCGCAGCCCTTCGGCGTAGATCTCGGTGGAGTCTGAGGCATTCGAGCCGGCGACGCGACCGCCCACGTCCGTGTGATGGCAGACGGTGCAGGCGAAGGCCAGCCGCTCGCCCTCGTGGTAGAGCGGCTTCATGACGAAGATGTCGGGCAGGTGCATGCCGCCGTCGAAGGGATCGTTCATGATGAAGACGTCGCCCGGCGCCATGTCGTCGCCATAGTGGCGCATGATCGCCTCCATGGCGGTCGGCACCGAGCCCAGGTGGCCCGGCAGCGTCAGGCCTTGCGCGGCCAGCCGCCCGTCGCCGTCGGCGAAGGCTGTCGAGTAGTCCATGTTGTCCTTGAGCACGGCCGAGTAGGTCGTGCGGAACACCGTCAGCGCCATCTCGTCGGCGATCGAGAAGATGGCGTTCTTGAACAGCTCGAGCGCGATCGGATCAGGTCTGGCAGCCATCGGGTCCTCGTGGCGGATGGTTCGGAGCGGCGTCCGCAGCCGTCCGAAAGTATCGCAGAGTGCACGATGGCGCTGCAGATATCGTTCCGGCTTCGCTGGAGCCGCCGGCAAAGCTATTTTAACGGCGCGGCCAGCTCCCGGCGGATGCGCGTGGCGGAGATGCGCTCCGTCTCCTCGTCCAGCACCAGCCGCTCGACCGAATAGCCGACGTCGCGGCCGTAGTAGACGTTGGTGATGTTGGGCAGCTGCACCACCTGTATGCGCCCGCGGTGCTGCCACAGCGCCGACTCGATGCGCGCCTTGACCGCATGGAACGCCAGCGGGTTCTTGGCATCGGTGCCGTGTGTGTCGCGCACGGCTATGCAGGCCTGCCCGACGCGCCTGAGGCCTTCCTCGATCAGTTTCCGGTGGCCGTCGTGGAAGGGCTGGTAGCGCCCGATGAACATGGCCGTCGGCGCCTGCGGGTCGAAGGTTGGCAGCAGCCGGTCGCAGATCGTCTCGGCCCAATAGCTGGGCGTACCCTCCGGCGTGACGCGAATGTCCCAATGCGGCGGGGGCTCGAAAAGCCGGTCAGTATCGGCAAAGCGGCTCTGCTTGATGCGATCGACCCAGACCACGAAGGCGTCGCCGAAGGCCTCGCGCGTCTTGCTCGTCGGGCAGATGAAGTCGGCGATGGCGTAGGTGCCCGCCTCTACGACGCGATCGCAGAGCCAGCCCATGCGCCGCGCCTGCTCGATGCGGTCCGCGTGGTTGAAGCCCAAATCCTTGTTGACGTTCGCGCGCACCGCGTCGGCGTTGAAATGCACGCCGTTCAAACGGGGTACGAGCAGGTTGGCGAGCGTCGTCTTGCCTGCGCCGGGCAGGCCCATGATCAACACCTTCTTAGCATCGACTGCCAAGGCCGATCTCCCTCTCGCTGAGAAGTGCATCACCCGGCCTGGCAGGCATGAGCAGGAGTGGCGCCGAAGCTCATGTCGCTAGGCTGGGGGTGATTTCCCCAACATAGTTGGCTCATACACGAAGCGATGGCGGGGCGAAACCCCGAAGGGAGCGCTGCACGGTCTTCGGGCCGGTTTTCACCAGGCTAGGGACGCGGCGCAGCCACACGGACGGCACCGCCCGCCGCCACCCGCATGGGTTCCGGATGGACGCAAGACAAGGCCGAGTTGCGAGCCGTCTGCCTTCACGCCATCGGCAGGCTGAGCGGCGAGATGATGTCACCGTGGCGGTGAGCGTAGTCGTGCCTGGTGCAATCGTGCAGCATGCGTGCCTGCGCCTCGGCCAGCGTTGCGGCGGCGGCGGCGACGTCGAGGCCGAGCGCCTTGCCGTCGGCGTAGGCTACCGCGCCGTCGACCAGCACGGTACGCACCGCGCGGTCGGCAGCGTGGTAGACGAGGGAGCGCAGGGGATCGCGCACGGGCTGCATCAGCGGATGGCTCAGGTCGACCAGCGCCAGGTCTGCCTTGGCGCCGACGGCGATGCGGCCGAGATCGTCGCGGCCCAGCGCCCTTGAGCCGGCAACCGTCGCCGCATGCAGTGCCGACTTCGGATCGTGCGCGCGGATGTCCCGGCTCGCGAGCCGAGCCGCCAGGATCGACGTGCGCATCTCCTCGATCAGGTTGTGCGGGGCGACGTCGGTGCCGAGCGCCACGTTGACTCCGGCGGTGCGATACCGGGCGAAGTAGTCGAGCGCGGCGCCGTAGCGCGCGAACGGCGAGGGGCAGTGCGCCACCGTCATGCCGGTCTCGGCCAGGATGGCCAGGTCGCGCTTCGTATGCCAGCCGATCTGCGGATGGTCGTCGAGGAAGATGCAGTGCCCCATGGTGGTGCGCGGGCTCAGGATGCCGATGTTGGCGGCCCATTCGACGGGTGTGATGCCGTGCCGCCGGATCATCTCGCGCACCTCCACCACCGTCTGCGCCAGGTGGCTCATGAACGGGCGCTTCGTCGCCTCGGCATAAGCGAAGGACTCGCGGAACAGCTCCTCGGTGACGGTGTCGATCTGCAGCGGATAGACGACGCCCTTGAGCCGGCCCGAGGCGTCGGCATCGAGCTCGTCGAGGATCTTCTTGGCCTGCTCGAAGCCCTTGCGTCCCGCTGCCTCGTCCCACTCCCAGGTGACGACCGCCTGCGAGGACATGCCCCAGCGCCCGGGTGCGTAGCCGGCCGCGGCGTAGACCCTCAGGCCGCACGCGCGCATCACGTCGGTCCAGCCCTCGAACGGCACCGACAGGTCCGCCACCGTGGTGACGCCGCAGGACAGCATCTCCGCATAGGCCAATACGGTTGCGGCCTTGCGCCCCGGCGCGTCGAGCCGGAAGGCCTGCGAGCGCTCGTGCAGGCCGGTCATGTACTGCTCGGGCACCCCGTGGTCCTCGCGAATGCCGCGGAACGACGGCTCGGTCGAGGGATGGGAGTGGATGTCGACGAGGCCCGGCATCAACAGGAAGCCGCGCCCCTCCAGCACGCTGTCGTCCGCCCCGGCCTTCAGCGTGCCGCCGGATGCGATTTCGGCAATCTGCCCATTCGCGAGGCGGACATCGACGTCGGTGCGGTAGACATGGCCGCGGCTGCCTTCCCAGACGATCGCCCATGACGCGTTGCGGATGAGAGAGGGGCGCGTTACGCTTTTTCCGGTCACCGTCGGTCCTCCTCACGTGCCAGCCGAGGCGCCAAGCGTGGGCCCTGCGCCGGCGTCGCGTCAAGCAGGCCGGCGGAGGAACGCAACCTGGAAGGGCGGCTCGCAGTCCCGTGCGCATCCTCCGCTACGTCGCCCGCCGTGTGCCGCAAGCCATCCCGGTCCTGATCGGGGTGGCGATCGTCAGCTTTCTGATCCTCAAGCTGGCACCCGGCGACATCGCCGACATCCTGGCGGGTGAGTCCGGGACCACGACGCCGGAATACGCCGCCGAGCTGCGCGCCCGCTTCGGGCTCGACCAGCCGGTGTGGCTGCAGCTGTGGAACTATCTCGCCAAGGCGGCGACGCTCGACCTCGGCTATTCCCAGCGTCACGGCATGCCCGTAATCGAGCTGATCGGCGGACGCATTCCGGCGACGCTGATCGTGATGGCGGCGAGCACGGTGCTGGCGGTGGTGGTCGGCACGCTGCTGGGCGTCGTCGCCGCCCGCTTCGTCAACCGGCCGATCGATACGGTGATCTCGGTGGTGGCGCTGCTGTGCTACGCCACGCCGCTGTTCTGGATCGGACTGATGATGATCGTGCTGTTCTCGGTCGAGCTCGGCTGGCTGCCGTCGAGCGGATTCGAGACGTTGGGCGTCGCCAAGGGCGGGCTCGCCCGCGCGCTCGACATCGCCCGCCACGCGGCCATGCCGTCCGTCGCGCTGGCGCTGTTCTACCTCGCCGTCTACGCCCGCCTGACGCGCGCCTCGATGCTCGAGACGCTGTCGCAGGACTACGTCAAGCTCGCCCGCGCCAAGGGCGTCTCGGAGACGCGCGTCGCCCTGCGCCATGCGCTCCCCAACGCCATCCTGCCGACCGTGACGATGACGGGCGTGCAGATCAACACGCTGCTCGGCGGCGCGGTGCTGGTCGAGACCGTGTTCGCCTGGCCCGGCATCGGCCGGCTCGCCTACGAGGCCGTCTTCACGCGCGACCACAACCTGCTCATCGGCATCCTGCTGATCTCCTCGCTGCTGGTGATCTCCATCAATCTGGTGGTCGACCTGCTCTATGCCTGGCTCGATCCCAGGATCGAGGTCGGATGACCGGGCTCCTCGATTTCTGGGGGCGGTACGCCCGCAACAACGCGGCCCTCGCCGGCCTCGCCGTGCTGACGCTGATCGTGGCCATGGCCGTGCTGGCGCCCGTCGTTTTTCCCGACGGGCCGCACGACATGGTGGCGCGGCCGCTGCTGCGGCCCTTCGCCAGCCTGGCACGGCCGCTCGGAACGGACGCGCTCGGCCGCGACGTGCTCGCGGGTCTCCTCTACGGAGCCGGCGTGTCGCTCTCGATCGGGCTGGTTGCCACGCTGATCTCGGTGGTGCTCGGCATTGCCATCGGCGGCATCGGGGGCTGGTACGGCGGCTGGATCGACGACGTCGCCGGGCGGCTGACGGACGTGTTCCAGACCATGCCGTTCTTCGTGTTCGCGCTCGTGATCGTCGCGCTGCTCAGCCCATCCGTCGGCACCGTCATCTTTGCTATTGGCGTGGTCACCTGGCCGCCGGTGGCGCGCCTGGTGCGCGGCGAGTTCCTGTCGCTCAAGGGCCGCGACTTCGTGCAGGCCTGTCTCGGCATGGGCATGTCGGACGCGCGCATCGTCGCGACGCAGATCCTGCCCAACTGCGCCGCGCCGATCATCGTCACGGCCTCGATCAAGGTCGCCACCGCCATCCTCACCGAGTCCGGGCTCGCCTTCCTCGGGCTCGGCGACCCCAACGTGATGTCGTGGGGCAGCATGATCGCGGCCGGCCGCGACATGCTGCGCACCGAGTGGCAGCTGGTCGCCATCCCCGGCGTGATGATCATGGTGACCGTGATGGCCCTGAACCTGGTCGGCGAAGGACTGAACGATGCGCTGAACCCCAGGCTGCGGCAGCGATGAGCGCGCTCTTGATCACCCGCGGGCTGACGGTGCAGTTCGGCTCGCGTCGCGGGTTGGTCACGGCGGTCGACGGCCTCGACCTCCATCTCGACGCGGGAGGAACGCTGGCGCTGGTCGGGGAATCGGGCTGCGGCAAGTCGGCGACCGCGCTGGCGCTGCTCGGCCTGCATGCCGCCCCGCCCGATGCGCTCGTGACCGGATCGGTCGTGCTCGACGGCACGGAGCTGGTCGGTCTCGATGCCGGGGGTTGGCGTGGCGTGCGCGGGCGAAAGATCGCCATGGTGTTCCAGGAGCCGATGACGGCCCTCAACCCGGTGTTCTCGATCGGCGACCAGATCGTGGAGGCGCTGCAGGCGCACGAGTCGCTCGGGCGCGCCGAGGCCCGCCGGCGGGCGAAGGCGCTGCTGGACGAGGTGGCGATCCCCGATGCCGGGCGCCGGCTCGACGACTATCCCCACCAGCTCTCGGGCGGCCAGCGCCAGCGCGCGCTGATCGCCATCGCCATCGCCGCGCGCCCCGCCGTGCTGATCGCCGACGAGCCGACCACCGCGCTCGATGTGACCATCCAGGCGCAGATCCTGGAGCTCTTGAAGCGGCTGAAGGACGAACGCGGCATGGCGCTGATCCTGATCACGCACGATCTCGGCGTGGTCGCCGACATGGCCGACCGGGTGGCCGTTCTCTATGCGGGTCGCAAGGTCGAGGAGGCCGACAGCCGCCAGCTCTTCCGCGCGCCCGCGCATCCCTACACCCGCAGCCTGCTCGCCACGCGCGCGCGGCCGGGCAAGATTGCCGGCCGGCGGGCGAGGCTGGCCGAGATCGCCGGCACCGTGCCGCCGCTGCACGAGCTGCCGGAGGGATGCGCCTTCGCGCCCCGCTGTCCCGATACCATCGATGCTTGTCAGCGCGCCCGCCCGCCGCTGGTCGACGCCGGGCCAAGCCACGCGGCGGCCTGCATCCGCATTCCCGAGGCGGCCGCGGGTGGCGCGCGATGAGCGACACCGTGCTGGAGGTGCGTGGGCTCGCCAAGCGCTATCGGACGCGGCGCGGCGCCGTGCAGGCGTTCGCGGGCGTCGACCTGGACATCGCGCGCGGCGAGACGGTGGCGCTGGTCGGTGAGTCCGGCTGCGGCAAGACCAGCCTCGCCAAGACCATCTACCGACTGCAGGAGGCGGATGCCGGGTCGATCCGGCTCAAGGGCACGGATGTCACGCGGCTGCCGCGCTCTGCCATGCGGCCGCATCGGCGCATCATGCAGATGGTGTTCCAGGACCCGTTCGGCTCGCTCAATCCGCGCTCCACGGTCGGGCGCATCCTGGAGGAGCCGCTGATCGTGCACGCGCAGGGTTCCGCCGCCGAGCGGCGCGCGCGGGTGGATGAGCTCCTGCGCCAGGTGGGGCTCGGCGCCGAGGCGCTGGAGCGCTATCCGCACCAGTTCTCCGGCGGCCAGCGCCAGCGCATCGGCATCGCCCGCGCTCTCGCGCTCGACCCGGAGCTGCTGATCTGCGACGAGCCGGTGTCGGCCCTCGACATCTCCGTGCAGGCGCAGGTGCTCAACCTGCTCACCGAGGCGCAGGAGGCGCGCGGGCTCGCCATGCTGTTCATCTCGCACGACCTCTCGGTGGTGCGCCATGTCGCCGACCGCGTGCTGGTGATGTACCTGGGCCAGATCATCGAGGCCGGCCCGGTCGATCGCGTGCTGGAGGCGCCAGCGCACCCCTACACGCGCGCGCTGATCTCGGCCGTGCCGCCAGGCGATCCCGACGCCGCCCGCCTCCACCGCCGCATCGTGCTCGAGGGCGACCCGCCCAGCCCTTTCGATGTGCCCGCCGGCTGCCGCTTCCACACCCGCTGCGCGCACACGCGCGATGCGTGCTCCGCCGCCGTGCCGCCGCTGCGGTCGATCGGCGGCAGCGGCCGCGCAGTCGCCTGTCACCGCGTCACGGGGGATCACGAGCAGTCGCTCGTGCGGCCCTGGGATGCCGCACCCGTCCTGTCTGGAGGAACCGTATGACCACGACCCGCATCGCCAACGCCGATCTCGTCATCGCCTACGATGCCGCCGAGGACACGCACGTCTACCACCGCGACTGCGACGTCGTGTTCGACGAGGCCCGCATCGTCCATGTCGGCCCCGGCTTCCAGGGCGCCGCCGACACCACCATCGACGGCCGCGGCTTCATGGCGATGCCCGGCCTCGTCAACGTGCACTCCCATCCCGGCAGCGAGGCCGGGAAACAAGGGCCTGACCGACGAGGTCGGCTCGCCCAGGCTCTACAACACCTCGCTCTACGAGTACCTGTGGCTGTTCCGGGCCGACGCCGAGGGCATCCCCCACACCAACCGCATGTCGTGGTCCGAGCTGCTGATGTCGGGCGTGACGACGCTGGTCGACCTGTCGTTCCCGAGCGAGGGATGGATCGACCGGGCCGCCGAGTCCGGGCTGCGGCTCATCCTGGCGCCGATGTTCCGCAACGGGCCCTGGTTCACCAAGAACGGCTACGTGGTCGAGTACGACCTCGACGAGGCGGCCGGCCGCAAGTCCATGGATGCGGCGCTGGCGGTGGTCGATGCGGCGGCCAGGCATCCGAGCGGCCGGCTCGGCGGCCTCATCTGCCCGGCGCAGATCGATACCTGCACGGAGGGGCTGATCCGCGACGCGATCGCGGCGGCGGCCGAGCGCGACATGCCGATCCAGATCCACGCGGCACAGTCGATCAGCGAGTTCCAGGAGATCGTGCGCCGCACGGGGCTGACGGCCGTGCAGTGGCTCGACAAGCTCGGCTACCTGGGCCCGCGCGCCTCCATCGGCCACGGCATCTTCCTCGATCACCATCCGTGGGTGCGCTGGGGGACGCGCACCGACCTCGCCCGTCTCGCGGAGACCGGCACCTCCGTCGCCCATTGCCCGACCGTGTTCGCGCGCCGCGGCGTGACGCTGCGCGACCTCGGCAGCTACCTGAAGGCTGGTGTCAACGTCGGCATCGGCACGGACACCTACCCGCACAACATGATCGAAGAGATGCGGCACGCCGGCGTCTACGCCCGCATCACCGCCGAGACGCCCTTCAACGTGACCAGCGGCGATGTGTTCCGCTGCGCCACCCTGGGCGGCGCCAGGCTGCTCGGGCGCAGCGACATCGGCCGCCTGGCCGTCGGCGCCAAGCCGGACCTGGTGCTGGTCGACCTCACGCACCCGATGATGCAGCCGACCCGCGAGCCGCTGCGCAGCCTGATCTACTCCGCCGCCGAGCGGGCCGTGCGCCACGTGTTCGTCGCCGGCCGGCAGGTGGTCAAGAACGGCAAGGTGCTGACCATGGACTACGCGGCAGCCGCCGCCGGCGTGAACGAGAGCCAGAAGCGGGCGCTGGCCGGCGTCCCCTCGCGCGACTGGGCCGGCCGCAGCATCGACGAGCTGTCCCCGCCCTCCTTCCGCTACGCCGGCTCCAACGTGCGGTGAGGGCGGGCTGCCCCCGCAGCCCTGAGCTTGTCGAAGGGCGGGCGACAGAGTGCGCTCCAGCCGTGGTTCGACAGGCTCTCCACGGTGTCGAAGCGCTACTTCGTGCCGTACAGCCGGTCGCCGGCGTCGCCGAGGCCGGGGACGATGTAGCCGTGGTCGTTGAGGCGCTCGTCCAGGGCGGCGGTGAAGACGCGCACGTCGGGGTGGGCGCGCGCCACCTCCGCGATCCCCTCGGGCGCAGCCAGCAGGCAGACGAGGCGGATGTCGCGGGCGCCGCGCACCTTGAGCCGCGTGATCGCCGCGACCGCGGAGTTGCCCGTCGCCAGCATGGGATCGACGACCACGGTCAGCCGCTCGGCGATGTCCTCGGGCAGCTTGCAGTAGTATTCGACCGCGGCCAGCGTGGCGGGATCGCGAAAGACCCCGATGTGGCCGACGCGCGCCGAGGGCACGAGATCGAGCAGGCCGTCGACCAGCCCGTTGCCGGCGCGCAGGATCGGCACGAACACCAGCTTCTTGCCCTTGAGGAACGGCGCTCGCATGGGGCCGACGGGGGTCTCGATGTCGCGCAGCTCGGTCGGCAGGTCGCGCAGCACCTCGTAGCCCAGCAGCAGCGAGATCTCGCGCAGCAGCGTGCGGAACTGCGCCGAGGGCGTCGCCTTGTTGCGCATCAAGGACAGCTTGTGCGCCACCAGCGGATGATCGATGACGACGAGGCCGCTCAATCAGTCGCCCTCCATGATGTCCTCGTTCCACAGCTCCGGCTTCTCGCGGATGAAGCGCGCCATCAGGGCGATGCAGTCCGGGTCGTCGGCGAGGATCACCTCGACGCCGCGCTCGCGCAGCAGATCGGGGTTGCCGGGAAAGTTCTGCGCCTCGCCGACCACGACGCGCGGGATGCCGAACTGGAGGATCGTGCCGGTGCACATCATGCAAGGCGAGAGCGAGGTATAGAGCGTCATGCGGCGGTACGACTTCTGGCGGCCGGCCTTGCGCAGGCAGTCCATCTCGCCGTGCGCGATCGGATCGCCCTGCTGGACGCGCTGGTTGCGCCCCCGCGCGATCAGGCGCTCGCCCTCGGCCAGCACGCTGCCGATCGGGCAGCCCCCTTCGTTGAAGCCGGCGAGGGCCTCCTCGTAGGCGATGCGCAGGAATTTGGCGTCGGTGGCGGTCAGGGCTGTCATGTCGGAGATCTAGCACGAAACGGGCCGGTTGCAGCCGTTTGGTGTTGCATCGGGAACGCATGCCATTGTTTCTGCCCGAAGCGGGACTATAATGATTATCGTCGGCGGCCCGGTCGGAAATTCGGTGCGGGCCTGCACGATAACTAGGCATGATTTGACGATGCGGCCCGTCGCACCGGCGGGCCATCGCCGTTTTTGGGGACACCATGACCCGTCCCAACCGGACCGATCATATTCGGCTCACCTCCCATCCCGCCCCGGGAGCCAAGCCGCGCTTTCCGATCGTATGGGGTGCGCCGACGGCGCTCGAGCGCGGGCCCATCGTCGGAACGGTGTCGCGACCGCTCGACCGCAACGTCATCGGCACGCACGGCGGCTCGTACGCCCTCTATCGCGCACTCGCCGTCTCTTCCGGCGCGCTCGAGTCCCGATCCAGCGCGCGGACCTCACCAACACCGGCCCGGCGGTGCGCGTGGGACCCTTCGAGCAATGGCGCAGCGCCGCCAAGATCGTGTCGCTCGACCCCTGGGGTCACATGGTGACGGAGGCATTCGCCGAGCGCATCGCCGAAGGCATCGACATTCGGCCCAGCATCGCCGTGACGCGCGCGCGCCTCGACTTGCCGGAGATCGAGGAGGCCATCGCCAAGGGGCGGCTCGCCAACGACGGAGCGGTGGTGCAGCCCAACGGCAGCCTGTCCGTCGTCAAGATCGCCATCGATCCGGTCTGGCACCTGCCCGGCATCGCCGAGCGCTTCAACGCCACCGAGACGAGCCTGCGCCGGACTCTGTTCGAGCAGACGGCCGGCATGTTCCCCGAGCTCGTGACGCGGCCCGACCTGCACGTGTTCCTGCCGCCCATCGGCGGCATGACCGTCTACCTGTTCGGCGACGTGGCCAAGCTCGCCGATCCCGCGACGCCGATCACCTGCCGCGTGCACGACGAGTGCAACGGCTCGGATGTGTTCGGCTCCGACATCTGCACCTGCCGGCCCTATCTCGTGCACGGCATCGAGGAGTGCGCGCGCGCGGCGCAGGCCGGTGGCCTCGGCATCATCGTCTACAACCGCAAGGAGGGCCGCGCGCTGGGCGAGGTCACCAAGTTCCTGGTCTACAATGCGAGGAAGCGCCAGGAAGGCGGCGACGCGGCGGCGGCCTACTTCGAGCGCACGGAGTGCGTCGCCGGCGTGCAGGACGCGCGCTTCCAGCAGCTGATGCCCGACGTGCTGCACTGGCTCGGCATCGCCCGCATCGACCGCTTCGTCTCCATGAGCGACATGAAGCACGACGCGCTCGTCGGCCAGGGCGTGAAGATCGTCGAGCGGGTGCCGATCCCCGACGAGCTGGTACCTGCGGACGCGCAGGTGGAGATGGTGGCCAAGAAGGCCGCCGGCTACTACACCCCCGAGGCGCCCAAGCCGCAGGACCTGGCAGGCGCCGTCGGCCGCTCGCTCGACAAGTACTGATCCCTTCCAGACCGGACGTGCGCGCGTGAAGCCCGAGACGGCGGCAGCAATTTCCCTTTTGAGCGCCAAGGCGGTCAGGGAGCGCGCGCACCGGCTGCTGGGGATCGGGCTCGGCGACGGGCTGGAGCATTTCCGCATCGATCTCGGCCGGCTCGACGCCGCCGCGGACCTCGTGGTCGCGACGACGCGAGCGGCCTACCCCGCGCTGGACGTGCCGTTCCATGCGCGCTGGCGGCATTTCGTGGTCGACGGCCGCGACCGCTGGGCCGCGATCGACCGCGCCACGGCATGGCGCGATGCGGGCGAGCGCGCGCGCGCAGCCTTCGACCTCGCGATTCTCAGCGTCCTGCTCGACGCCGGGGCCGGGCCGCGCTGGTCCTATCGCGATCCCGAGACGGGTGCGAGCGTCGGCCGCTCGGAGGGGCTGGCGCTGGCGAGCCTCGCCATGTTCGCCGACGGCGCATTCTCCTCCGATCCGCGCCGCCCCCTGCGCGCCGATGCAGCAGCGCTGCAAAGCCTGGCCGCCGCCGACCTCGGTCGCCATTTCCAGGTGGCCGACGCAAATCCGTTGGCGGGTCTCCACGGCCGTGCCGATCTGCTGCACCGCCTCGGCTCGACCGCTGCCGCCAGGCCCGATGTGTTCGCGCGCGTCGATGACGCGCGCCCGGGCGGCCTGTTCGACGCTCTCGCCACTGCTTCCGATGGCGGACGCCTGCCGGCGCCCTCCATCCTGGATGCTGTCTTGCGCTATCTGGGTCCGATCTGGCCGTCGCGGCTGGAGCTGGGCGGCGTGCCGCTCGGCGATTGCTGGCGGCATCCCGCGCTCGAGACGAGCGATGCGACGACGGGGCTCGTGCCGCTGCACAAGCTGTCGCAGTGGCTCGCCTACTCGCTGATCGAGCCGCTGCAGGCGGCCGGCATCGAGGTGACCGACATCGACGGCCTGACGGGCCTGGCCGAGTACCGCAATGGCGGGCTGCTCGTCGACACGGGCGTCCTGCAGTTGCGCGATCCCCGCCAGGCCGAAGTCGAGCACGACGTCGCCTCGACCCTCGTTGTCGAGTGGCGCGCGCTCACCGTGGCGCTGCTCGACCGGCTCGCGGAGATGGTGCGCGCGCGGTTGGGCCAGGACGCCACCTCGTTCCCGCTCGCCAAGGTCCTGCAAGGCGGAACGTGGACGGCCGGCCGCGAGATCGCGCGCGCGCGCCGCGCCGACGGCTCGCCGCCGATCAGGGTCGTCAGCGACGGCACGGTATTTTGAGCTCGAGCATCGAGGCATGCCATGGAAGGCGTCACGGTCGTCAATCACCCGCTGGTGCAGCACAAGCTGACCCTGATCCGCGACAAGGACCGATCGACCAAGTCGTTCCGCGAGCTCCTCAAGGAGATCGGCATGCTGCTGTGCTACGAGGTGACGCGCGACCTGCCGATGATGACGGTGGAGATCGAGACGCCGCTGGTGCGCACGGCTGCGCAGAAGATTGCCGGCAAGAAGCTGGTGTTCGCGCCGGTTCTGCGCGCCGGCGTGACCTTCGTGGAGGGCATGCTCGACCTGGTGCCGACGGCGCGGGTGGCGCACATCGGCCTCTATCGCGAGCCCGAGACGTTCGTGGCGGTGGAGTATTTCTTCAAGGCGCCGGCCGATCTCGCCGAGCGTCTCGTCATCGTCGTGGCCCCCGTGCTCGCCACTGCCAACACGGCGGTCGCCGCCATCGACCGGCTCAAGGAGCGCGGCGCCAAGGACATCCGCTTCGTGTGCCTGCTGGGCGCGCCGCAGGGCTTCGAGCGGCTGCGCGGCATCCATCCGGACGTTCCGATCTGGACGGCGGCGGTCGACGACGGCCTCGACGAGCGCGCCTACATCCTGCCCGGCCTCGGCGATGCCGGCGACCGCGCATACGGCACGCGGTAGTCCCCGCGCAGTCGCACCGCTACGCCGCCGGCGGGGCACCCGGCCCCGTGCCCTTGCCGGCCTGGGGCGACAGCGCGCCGAGCACGATGCCGGCGATCACCAGAGCGGCACCGGCGAGCCGCGCCGGGCCGATGGGCTCGCCGAGGTAGACGGCGGACATCGCCAGCGCGACGACCGGCATGGCCGCCGTCGCCAGGCCGGCCAGCCAAGTCTCGACGTAGGGCAGTCCGCTGTACCACAGCCAGAGGCAGAGCACGCTGGCGGAGAGCGCATACCATGTGCCGAGCGCCCACATCTGCGGCGTGACGGAGCGGACATCGAACGTCGGCGCGTCGAGCAGAGCGAGCGGGATCGCCATCACCAGTCCGGCGACGTTGACCCCGAGTGCGAGGCGCAGCGCGCGGTACGGCGGCGCCAGCCGCTTGCCGAGGATGACGAAGCTCGCCTCGCACAGCACGGCCCCCGCCACCAGCAGGTTGCCGACGAGCGACGTGCCGCCACCGGCGGCCGCACTCGTGGCCTGCACGAGGATCAGGCCGGCGACGGACAGGCCCACTGCGAGCACCTGCGTGCGCGAGAGGCGGTCTCCCACGAACAGCACGCCCAGCGCCGCCACCACCGCGGGCAGCGTGGCGGTGATGATGCCGGCATCGGCAGCGGCCGTTCGCTTGAGCCCCTCCAGCATGAGCACCGTGAATCCGACCATGCCCAGCAATGCCATCAGCACCACGTCGCGCCACTCGGAGAGGGTCATCTGGAACAGCTTCGGTCCCGGCTCCCTGCGCACCATGGGAGCGAGCGCCAGGCTCGCCACCACGAACCGGAACAGCACGAAAATGTAGACTGGCACGGCCGCGACGATGGTCTTGCCGAACGCGACGTTGGAGCCCGTGAGGGCCATGGCGGCGACGAGGGAGAGGGCGGCGAGGAGGCGGAGCGACATAGGCCCACCTTAGCTCTCCGGTGGGCGATTGCGTGCGTCGTCACGGCTTCGTCAAAACTTCCTGGCAAGCACGCCCGAACGTGGGCGGTCTGGGGGCGTCGGCAGCTGCCGTAGTTGCCGGCCAATGCCGCCGAGCACGCTCGCAGATGCGCAGCAGGGGGAGTGCCGTCATGGCTGGGCTTACGCCGTCTTTCATCGAGATCGCTGTCCCCGTCACTGCGGCTCTGCTCTACGCGTTCATCTGGGTTGCGTCGCGCAACCTGTCGCGGGCGGGCAAGATCCTGGCCCGGCTGGTGCCGCTGGGGTTCCTCGTGCCGGCGATGATCTATTTCGCCACCCTGTCGGGCTCGCGGATGGATGTGACCTCCCAGGCGCCGCCGGCCGGCAGCGCACCCCAGGCGGAGGCGCGCCGCGAGGAGGACGGGCGGCGCATGGCCGCGGTCGAGGAGCAGCGTCGCGCGGCGGAGGCGGCGGCACGGCAGAGGGCGGAGGCCGACGCTCAGCGGCGCGCGGCCGAAGAGGCGCAGGCGAAGGCCGAGCGCTCCTCGCGCCCCACAGCCCCACCGCCACCTCCTCCCGCAACGGAGCCGCCAGCAGCCACTCCGCCGCCGACCGCGCGTTCGGCCGAGGCGCCCCCGACGAGATCCGCCACTCCGGAGCCGCCGGCGCCGCCACCCGGCGTGCCCGCACAGCCCGAGGGCGAGTGGGACGTGGTGCCTGTCTTCTACGGCACCGACCGCGTGCGCAAGGAGGAAGCCAAGCGCATCAGCTATACCGGGGAGCGCGCCCGCCGCCTCGAGCTCGGTCGCGCGCTGATCACGGTGCCCAAGTCGCACCAGGTGCCCAACATCGAGCGCCCGTTCGCCATCCGCGTGCCCTTCACCAACGTCACCATCTACCAGCAGGCGGAGGACCCCAAGCAGCACTTCACCATCCGCGAGCTGAAGTCGCTGACGCGCGAGGAATTCCTGGCGCTGGTGCGCGAGCGGATCGGCGGCAGCACCTCCTTCAAGGACCAGGCGGTGGTGTTCGTGCACGGCTACAACACCAGCTTCGACTACGCGCTGTTCCGCACCGCGCAGATGGCCTACGACCTCAAGTTCGACGGCGCATCGTTCCTCTACAGCTGGCCGTCCGGCGCCGGCTTCACGGGCTACGGATACGACCGCGAGAGCTCCGAGCAGGCCGAGCCCTACCTGCGCGAATACATCGAGATGGTGGTCAGGGAGACCGGCGCGAAAAGCGTCAGCGTGATCGCGCACAGCATGGGCAACATGCCGCTGCTGCGCGTGCTGCAGTCGCTGGGGCCGAGCCTGCCGCCGGGCGTGCAGCTCAACCAGATCATCCTGGCGGCGCCCGATGTCGACCGCAACCTGTTCGAGAACCTGGCTGCCAACATCAAGCAATACGGACGCGGCGTGACACTCTACTGCTCGTCCAACGACCGGGCGATGGCCGCGGCGCGGCGGGTCGCGGGCGGCGTGCCTCGTGCCGGCGATGTGCCGGCCGAGGGGCCGATCGTGCTGGCCGGCATCGATACCATCGACGTGAGCCTGACGAGCACGGACTACCTGGCGCTCAACCACTCCTCCTACGCCGAGAAGAGCGTGCTGCTGGACGATATCGGCAGGTTGCTGCAGGCCGGCGAGAGACCCCAGATACGCATCCCCATCCTGGAGCGCATCGTCACGCCCAAGGGCGACTTCTGGCGCTATCCGCTGGTCGCGCGCTGAGGATCCGCCTCACCCCTGCTCGATCCACGCGTCGGCGAAGGTGTCGTAGGGGCTGTCGGCCTGCTTGGTGTGGCCGACGAAGCGCTTGTTGGCGATGGTGAAGAACTTCTGCTCGACGATGTTGACGATGGGCATGTCCGGCCACAGCAGGCGCTGCACGTCCTGGAACATCGCGGTGCGCTTGGCGGGGTCGGGCTCCTTGCGCGCGGCCTCCCACTTGGCTGTCGCGGCCGCGTTCTCGTAGCCGCCGGCGTTGCCGAAAGGCGCGCCCTTGAGGGCCTGCGTCGGATTGGTGAATCGCTGCATGCCGATGGTGGGGTCCTGCGACAGGAAGAAGGTGTTGATCGTCAGGTCGAAATCACGGTCGGTGTAGATGCGGCGGATGAAGGTGCCGAGGTCGGCGCTTTCGAGCTTGGCCTCGATGCCGACGCGGGCGAGCGCCTGGCGTATGTACTCGGCGGTACGCGGGTTCTCGCCGGTCTGGCCGTGCAGCAGGCGGACTGAGAAGCGTGGCTGGTTGGCGGCCGGCCGCTTGGCGCCGGCGGCATCGAGCAGATCGTTGGCCTTCTGCACACTGAAGCCGAATTCCTCCAGATCCGGCGCGCGGAACGAGGCTGATCTCGGCACCAGGCCCATCTGCGGATCGGCCAGTCCGAACCAGATGTTCTCGGCGACGAACTTGGAATCGATCGCATGCCGGATTGCCTTGCGCACGCGGGCGTCGCCCAACGGCGCGACCCGCGTGTTGATCTCCATCACCTGCGAGGAGCCGTAGAACTCGTAGCCCTTGGTCTCGATGACGAGGCTGGCATTGCCCTTGAGGCGGGCGACGTCGGAGGCGGGCGCGGGGCTGAACGGGGCGTACATCACCTCGCCCGTCTCGAACGCGGCGACGCGCGAGGCGCCGTCCGGCACCATGCGCGCGACGATGCCCTCCAGATAGGGTTTGCCCGCGTCCCAGTACTTGGGATTGCGGGTCATCTCGACGTACTGCCCCTTCTTCCACTCCTTGAACACGAACGGCCCGGTGCCGACGGGTGCGCTGAGCTTGGGGTTCTGCAGGATGTCGCCGGTGCCGTAGACGTGCTTGGGGATGATCTGGGCCTCGTAGCTGTTGAGGAACGAGAACACCACGGGCGAGGGTTGCGTGAGCTTGAGGATGGCGGTGCTGGCGTCGGGGGTCTCCACCGTCTCCACGGCGGCGAACACGGTGCGTCCGCGCGGATGGACCTTCTTCCAGACCTCCTCGACCGAGTATTTCACGTCCGCGGACGTGAACGGCTCGCCGTCGTGCCAGGTGGCGCCCTTGCGCAGGTTGAATTTGAGGACGGTGCCGTCGGCATTGAACTCCCAGCTCTCGGCGAGGCCGGGACGCAGCGTCATGTCGTGGCCGTAGGTGCAGAGGCCCTCGAGCATCTTGGTCGACAGGCAGGCAATCCACAGCGAGGAGTTGACGGCCGACACCAGCGAGGGCGGCTCGACGTTGAGCAGCATCCGCAGCACGCCGCCCTTCACCGGCTGCTGCGCCGATGCGCCGAATGGCAGCCCCGCCAGCGCCAGGCTCGCGCCGGAGCCCAGAACCAGGTCGCGCCGGGTGATCATCTGCAATCCCTCGAGTTGTGACGAAGAGCGAAAGACGAGGCGCGACTGTGGCAAATGCGGCGTCACCGCTCAAGGCGCACAAGCGCCCATCCGGACGCTCAGCGGCCGGCCTTCTCCTTGGCCAGCACGGCCTTTGCCTCTTCGGCGGTCAGGTAGCCCACGGACAAGGCATTGGCTTGCGGACTGTCGGGCTCGAACACCCGCTTGACGTAGTTGTCCGCGTCCGGAGCCCACTGCTTCCAAAGCCTGGTGATCTCCGTGATCGGGTCCGGATGATCGTCGACGCGCAGGTCGACGTAGGCGAAGGGATGATCCGCGAACACGAGCAGGCCGGTGGAGGTCACCTGCTTGAACTCGCCGCCGGCGTCGTGTCCGGCCTTCAGCGCCGCGCACAGCCGATCGCCCAGGGGATTCTCCGGCTTCTCCTCGAACGCTCGCACCATGGCGGCGGGCACCTCGGTGGAACGGATGACGTTGCCGACGGCGACGCAGTCCTTGCCCGATACGCCCGCGTGGATCGAGCGGATGTTGCCGCCCGAGTAGTGCGCCGAGCGGCCCTTCGCGTCGAGCACGGCCAGCTGCCGCCAGCCGTGATGCGGCGTGGATGCCACCAGCGCCTTGATGGTCTCCTCCGGCGAGAGCCCGAGCTGCAGGAACTCGAGGCCGAGAGGCCCCAGGCGGGGGTCGGTGCGATGCTGGGTCAGCACCGCGCCCAGGTTGGACCTGACGAAATGGCAACGGTTGCCGACTGCCATCGACGACGTCGTGATGATGGTGCCGAGCATGCCGGTGCGGGCGCAGCGCCCGGCGATCGAGTAGGTCATGGGAGGTTCTCCGCCGACGAGATGGCTGACGCTGAGTGTTTCCTGCGACAGTGCACCTGTCCAGTTGCATCGCAGAGAGGGCGAAAATGGCAAGTGTGCGCGAGACCATCCTCGGTTGGATCGATCGGGATCGGGAGGCGCTCGTCGGCTTCCTCTCCGAGTTCGTGCGCGTGCCGAGCCCCAATCCGCCCGGCGACACGCGCGCCGGTGCGGCCTTCCTGCACGATCAGCTGAAGGCGCACGGCGTGCCCGTCTCCTACCGCACGGCGAAGCCGGAAATGCCCAACGTGGTCGGCACGTTCAGCGGCCGCGGCACAGGCCCGCACCTCGTCCTCAACGGGCACATCGACGTGTTTCCCGGCCGGCCCGGCCGAGACTTGGTCGCGCGATCCCTGGAGCGGCGCCGTCGAGGCGGCCGGGTGCACGGCCGCGGCGTCGTCGACATGAAATGCGGCACGGCGGCGTCCGTGTGGACCTACATCTACCTGCACCGCCTGCGCGAGCAGCTCGCCGGCCGCCTTACCCTCACCTGCGTCTCGGACGAGGAGACCGGCGGCACCTGGGGCGCCAAGTGGCTGATCGACGAGTTCCCGGACGAGTTCCGCGGCGACTGCGTCTTGAACGGCGAGCCCTCGACGCCCGGCATGGTCCGGTTCGGCGAGAAGGGCACGCTGCGCCTCGTGTTCGAGATCGACACGCCCGGCGCGCATGGCGCCTACACGCACATCTCCAAGAACGCCATCAAGGTCGCCAGCGACCTGATCCAGGACCTCTACAAGCTCGAGGACCTGCCCGTGAGCCAGCCCGACGACATCAAGCGGGCGATTGCCGCATCCGTGCCGGCCATCGAGAGCGCGCTGGGCAAGGGCGGCGGTGCCATCCTCAACCGCTTCACGGTGTCGGTCGGCGTGATCCAGGGCGGCGTCAAGATCAACATGCTGCCCGGCCACTGCCGGCTGGAGGTCGGACATCCGCCTGCCCGTGTGCACGACGCATGCCCAGCTGATGGCCGCGATCGAGGCGCTCCTGGCGCGCTACCCCGAGGTGAAGCTGAAGCCGGTGTGGACCCACTCCGCCGAGCCCACCGTGTGCGATCCAGCCCATCCGATGATGAAGATCCTGCAGGCGACCGTGAAGGGCCTGATCGGCACGGAGCCGGTCGCCAGCGTCAGCCTCGGCGCCACCGACATGAAGCATTGGCGCGCCCGCGGCGTGCCGGGCTACGTCTACGGCTGCACCCCCACCAACATGGCCAAGCCCGACGAATGGGTCGCCATCGACGAATACCTCCACATCGTCCGCACCCACGCCCTGTCGGCGGCAGAGTATCTGTCGGGTTGAAGGCTCCACCTCCCTGTCGAGCTTCTCCCGCGCGAGCCGTGTGCCCCTTCTCCCCTTGGGGAGAAGGGGCCGAAGGCCGGATGAGGGGGGGCCTCACTACCGCGAATGGAGTTCCCCCTCACCAGTTCGGCCGAATGACTTACGACCGCGCCATCGAGCGATTGCGTGTGGTCAGCGCAATGGATGCGGCCGTAAGTCATGGCCTCACGTCCTCTCCCCAAAGGGGAGAGGGAAGGCGCGAGCTCTGATTGCTGGGAAACGCTTGCACCGGTCGATGGCCAGTGCTGCGCCTGCAGCAAATCGGGGCGATGCTGCTCAATATTCAAGCTCGCGTCGGCAGCGGGCGGAAGCTAAGGTTCGGGCGGTGCTCAGGAGGGAAATGGCATGCGTCGAATGCTGATTGCCGCGCTGCTTGCGGCGGGTCTCGCGGGGCCGGCGCTGGCGCAGGGGACGTTGCGCGTGGCGGTCGGAAGCACGCTCAACAACCTCGATCCCGCCAAGACCACCATCGGCGACGAGTACATCTTCGTGCACCTCGTCTTCAACGGCCTCACCCGCATCGATCGCGACCTCACGACCAAGCCCGACCTCGCCGTCAGCTGGACCGCCTCCGACGACCTCAAGGTGTGGACCTTCAAGCTGCGCGAGGGCGTCAAGTTCCACAACGGGCGGACGCTCGACGCCGACGACGTGGTGGCCACCATGCAGCGCATCCTCGATCCGGCCACTGGCTCGCGGGCGCGCGCCAACATCGCCATGGTCGAGAAGGTCGAGGCGGTCGATCCGCTCACCGTGCGCTTCACGCTCAAGATCCCCTATGCCGGCTTCCAGGATATCTTCGGCGAGCGCCAGCTGCGCATCCTGGCCAAGGACGAGATCGCCAACATTTCGACGAAGCCCATCGGCACCGGGCCGTTCCGCTTCAAGTCGTGGTCGCCCGGCGACCGCATGGAGCTGGAGAAGAACCCCGACTACTTCGAGAAGGGCCTGCCCAAGCTCGACGGCGTCACCATGCGCATCATCCCCGAGACCGCCGCGCGCGTGGCGGCCATCGAATTCGGGCGCCATCGATATCCTCTGGAACCTGCCCTACGAGACGGTCGACAAGTTCAAGAACCATCGCAAGCGTGCGCGCGGACGGCACCTCCACCGCCACCTGGGACGGCGTCATCCTCAACAACGAGCGCCCGCCCTTCAACGACGTGCGCGTGCGCCAGGCGCTGGCCGCCACCATCGACCACGAGGCGCTGGTGGAGCTGGCGCTGTTCGGCCAGGGCGCGCCGACCCACAGCCCGATCCCGCCGAGCCATCCCTATTTCAACAAGGAGCTGGGCTTCAAGAAGCCCGACATCGCCAAGGCCAAGAAGCTGCTGGCCGAGGCGGGCCTGCCCGACGGCTTCGAGGTGACGATGCAGGTGCCGCAGGAGCGCGAGCAGCGCGTGCGGCTCGGCGTCGCCGTGCGCGACATGGCCAAGGCGGCCGGCATCCGCATCAACGTGGAGCGCGTGCCGTTCGCCTCCTACGCGGCGCAAGTGGCGGGCAAGGCGCAGATGTACGTCGACGGCTACTTCGCCAGGCCCACCATCGATACCGCGCTCTACCCCTTCTATCACTCGAGCGGCAGCTGGAACCGCCAGCTCTGGCTCTACAAGAACGCGCGCGTCGACGAGCTCCTCGATCTCGGCCGCAAGACCAACGACGAGGTCAAGCGCAAGGCCATCTTCGACGAGTTCCAGAAAGTGGTCGAGGATACGGTGCCGAGCATCATCCCCTACTCCGCGCTGCACGCCAACGGCGTGCGCAAGGAGGTCGAGGGCTTCCAGACCACGCCGATGCAGTGGCTGGAGCTGAAAGCCGTCAGCCTCAAGCGCTGAGGCTGGCGAATGAGCTTGTGATACCCAGCCGCGGACGCCGCCCCCGTCCTGAGCTTGTCGAAGGACGGCCACCCCCACGTTGCCGTGGTTCGACAAGCTCACCACTGGGTTGGAGCGATTGGCGATACAGATGTTCTCGATTTGCGAGCCGCAGTGTCCCCCCTCCCCCTTGTGGGGAGGGGTTGGGGGTGCGGGGTATCCCGCGGGACCAACGGCTGCGACATGGCGGGCCGCGTCCGCAACAGATCGTGACTTGCCCTTGTGGGTTCACCCCACCCCTACCCCCTCCCCATCAAGGGGAGGGGAACCGCGTTCGCTGCATCGTTGATCGCTGTAAGAGCCCGCGTGGAACTCCCTCGCAAGCATGCGGAGGGCGGTCATGACGGGATACGTGATACGGCGGCTCGTGCTCGTCGGCGTGGTGCTGGTGGCGGTGTCGATGCTGGTGTTCGCCATCACGGCCATCCTGCCCGGCAGCGTCGCGCACCTGATCCTCGGGCCGTTCGCTCCTCCTGAGCAGGTCAAGGCGCTGGAGTTGAAGCTCGGCCTCAACGATCCGCTGTGGCTGCAGTATTGGCGGTGGGCCTCGCGTCTTGCCACCGGCGACTTCGGCCATTCGATGCTGATGGACCGCCCCGTCTACCCGCTGATCGCCGAGGCGTTCGCCCGCTCGCTGACCTTGACGCTCGTATCCTTCGTGCTGGTCGCCGTCATCGGCGTGGGTCTCGGCGTGCTGGCGGCACTGCGCCACAACGGACCGCTCGACCACGCCATCTCGGTCGGCACCTATCTCGGCATCGCCGTGCCGGAGTTCTTCTGGGCGATCGTCGTCATCCTGGTGTTCGCGGCGACGCTGGGGTGGCTGCCCGCGTCTGGCTACGAGCCGATCTCGGCGGGCTTCTGGATATGGCTGCAGCACATCATTGCCCCCACACTGACGCTGGTGTTCGCGCATCTCGCGCACGTGTCCCGTCTCACCCGCTCCAGCATGATCGAGACGCTGCGCAGCCCCTACGTCACCGCCGCACGCGCCAAAGGCTTGCCCGAGCGCGTGGTGGTGCTGCGGCACGCGCTGTCGAACGCACTGCTGCCCACCATCACCGTCCTCGCGCTCGACATCGGCCGGCTGATGGGCGGCATCGTCGTCATCGAGACGGTATTCGCCTATCCGGGTCTCGGCCGGCTGCTGGTGTTCTCCGTGCAGTCGCGCGACATCCCCACGCTGCAGGCCGCGATCCTCGTGGTGGCGGCGGTCTACGCGCTCGCCAACCTTGCAGCCGACCTGCTGTACGCCTGGCTCAATCCGAGAATCCGATATGGCAGCAGCGTCGCTTGAGGCCCCCGCGAGTGCCCGCGCGCGGCCCTGGCCCCTTCAGCTCAGGGCCGGCCTCCTCATCGTCGGCGTCATCACCGTGCTGGCGGCGCTCGCGCCCTGGATCGCCCCGCATCCGTGGGACACCATCTCGATCCGCACCCGCTTCCAGCCGCCCAATGCCACCTACTGGCTCGGCACCGACGACTACGGCCGCGACGTGCTGAGCCGCCTGCTGATGGGCGCGCGGCTGTCGCTGGGGATGGGGATCGGCGCCACGTTGTTCAGCGTTGCCATCGGCGTGCCGCTGGGGCTCGCCGCCGGCTACTTCCGCGGCTGGGTCGACGAGCTTCTCATGCGCGCCGCCGACGTCCTGATGGCCATCCCCGCGATCATGCTGGGGCTGCTGGTGCTGGCCGTGACGCCGCCGGCGCTGTGGAAGACCGCGCTCGCGGTCGGCTTCGTCTATATCCCGCTGATCGCCCGCGTGGCGCGCAGCGTCACGCTCGGCCTCGCCGGCGAGGACTTCGTGCAGGCCGCGCGCGCGCGCGCCGAGGGGCCCGGCTACATTCTGTTTCGCGAGATCCTGCCCAATGCCTGGCCGCCCCTGATCGTGGAGGCCAGCCTGCGCGTCACTTACGCCATCCTGCTGGGCTCCGCGCTCAGCTTCCTCGGGCTTGGCGCGCAGCCGCCGAGCTCCGACTGGGGACTGATGATCGCCGAGGCGCGCCAGTTCATCGACCGCGCGCCCTGGATCGCACTCGCGCCCGGCTTCGCCATGTGCCTGCTCGTCGTCGGCATCAACCTGATCGGCGATGGCTTGCGCGAGCGGCTCGATCCGCGCCTGCAACGCCAGGTGGCGAAGGCCTGATGCGATGACGCTGACGATCGAAGGCCTCACTGTCCGCTACCGCACAGCCGGCGGCGACGTGACGGCGTTGGCCGACGTATCGCTGGCGCTTGCCCAGCGGCAGACGCTCGCGGTGGTGGGAGAGTCGGGCTCGGGCAAGAGCACCATCGCGTTGGCCGTCATGGGCCTGTTGCCGGCCGAGGCGCAGGTTGCCGCGGGCCGCATCCTGTTCCAGGGACATGACGTGCTGACGCTGGACCGCGAGAGCCGGCGCAAGCTGCGCGGCGCCGGCATGGCGCTGGTGTTCCAGGACCCGTTTTCGGTGCTCAATCCATCGATGCGGATCGGCGCGCAAATCGGCGAAGGGCTCGTCTACCACCGTGGCCTGACGCGCGAGGCGGCACTGGCGCGCGCGGTCGACCTGCTGCGCGAGGTCGGCATCGCGGAGCCGCGCGCCGTGGCCGCCGCCTATCCGCACGAGCTGTCGGGCGGCATGCGCCAGCGCGCGCTGATTGCCGGCGCGCTGGCGGCCGAGCCCGACCTGCTGGTGCTCGACGAGCCGACCACCGCGCTCGACGTCACCATCGAGGCGCAGATCCTCGATCTGCTGGAGCAGCTGCAAGTCCGGCGCGGGCTCGCCACGCTGTTCATCAGCCACAACCTGGGCGTGGTGCGTCGCATCGCCGGCGAGGTCGCCGTGCTCTACGCCGGCCAGGTCGTGGAGCAGGGGCCGACCGCCGACGTGCTGGCGCGGCCGCTGCATCCCTACACCAAGGGCCTGCTGGCCGCCGTTCCGCGCCTGGGCACGAGCCGCGGCCGGCTGGCCTCCATTCCCGGGCGGCTGCCCGACCTGCGGGAAGCCGTTGGCGGATGCCGGTTCCAGCCGCGCTGTCCCTTCGCTGTCGATGCGTGCGCCTCTCCGCAGGCGCTTCGGCCGGTGGAGGGCCGTTCCGTGCGATGCCATCGCATCGGGCGATCTCGGCGACGCGAGGTGGCCCGTTGCTGCCGAGGAGCGCACCGCGTCGCGGAGCCTTGCAGCGCCGCGTTCCGGCACTCCGGTGGTTGCGGCCAGCGGCCTCGCCAAGACCTTCACGCTGTCGCGCGGCCTCTCGGCTCTCGTCTTCGAGGGCTGGCGGCCGCGCTACCGGCCGACGCGCATCCGCGCCGTCGACGACGTGGCGCTGACGGTCGCCGCAGGCGAGGTGGTCGGGCTGGTCGGCGAGTTCGGGATCGGGCAAGTCGACGCTGGGCCGCCTGATCCTGCGCCTGCAGGAGCCCGACCGCGGCAGCATCCGCATTGCTGGCGAGGACGTGACGCGCGTCCCGCAGAGCGCACTGGCGTCGATGCGGCGGACCGCGCAGATCGTGTTCCAGAACGCCGACTCCTCCCTCAATCCGCGCAAGACCGTGGCCGAGATCATCGGCCGGCCGCTGCGGCGCTTCGCCATCCTGCCGCCGTCCGAGGTGGCCGCGCGCGTGAGGTCCCTGCTCGACCTCGTCCGCCTGCCCGCCCATTATGGCGAGCGCTATCCCCACCAGATGAGCGGCGGCGAGAAGCAGCGTGTCGGCATTGCCCGCGCGCTCGCCACCGGCCCCGGCTTCATCGTGTGCGACGAGCCGGTGTCGGCGCTCGACGTGTCGGTGCAGGCGGCGATCGTCAACCTGCTCGCCGACCTCAGGGACGATCTGGGCGTCGCCTATCTCTTCATCTCGCACGACATCTCCGTCGTCGCGCACCTCGCCGACCGCATCGCCGTCATGTATCGCGGCAAGATCGTGGAGGAGGGGCTCGCCGAGGAGGTGTCACGGCAGCCGCGACATCCCTACACGGAGGCGCTGCTGTCGGCGGTGCCCAGCGTGGAAGGCCCCCCGCGTGAGCGGATACGTCTCGCCACCGAGCCCCGGCACGGCCAGGACGCCGCGGGTTGCGTATTCGCCGGCCGCTGCCATGCCCGGGTCGGCGACGTCTGCGATCGCGAGGCGCCGCCCGTCCGCCGCGCAAGCCCGACGCATACCTTCGCCTGCCATCGCGAGCGCGATCTCGCGTGAAGGACTCGGGCTAGCGCCGCAAGAACCCGGCAGCGCCTACGCTCAGAAGCCGGGGCAGATGCGTATAGACGTACTTGCAGCCCTTCCCCAGGACATCGCCGAGATTCTCGGCGGTGGCGGGCATCCCGGGCGCGCGCCCCGCGGCGACGATCCGGGCCAATGCCGCCTCGATCGCCTTGGCGACGGGCGGAGCCTTCGGGTTGCCGGGGTAGCCCATCGACTGGGAGAGATCCGAGGGGCCGATGAAGAACACGTCGATGCCCTCGACGGCGAGAATCGCGTCGATGTTGGCGAGCGCCGCCTCGTGCTCCAGCTGGACGCACACGAGCGACTGCGCGTTGGCGGCTTGCGTGAAGTCGGGCATGCGCGCGCCCATGCCCCATGCGTCGGGACGCGTTCCGGCGGCCAGCCCGCGGGCTGCGCCGGGACCGAACTTGACCGACGCGACCGCCCTGCGCGCCTCCTCGCCCGTGTTGATGTGAGGCACCTGCACGCCCATCACGCCGCGGTCCATGACACCTTGGATGTCGCTCGCCGAATTGGTCCTGGGCCGCGCGATCGGCGTGACGCCGGCGGCATCGCAAGCCATCGCCATCACCTCGATGTCGGCCGGGCCGATGCTGCCGTGCTCGCAGTCGATGAGCACCCAGTCGAAGCCGGCATAGCCCAGCATCTCCACGACCTGTGGCGACGGAAACATCACCGAGCAGCCGAGCGCCGGCTCGCCGCGGGCGATTTTCTCCTTCATGCGGTTGGGCTTCATTGCGCTCAACTCCTCTGCGGCGCGGGGCGGGCGATGCCAGGCTCGACCGCTCACGATGCAGCATGTAGAGGCCGGCTGCCAGCACCAGGCCGATTCCCAGGAACGCTATGGCGGCGGGGGCGGTGAAGGCGATGAGCATCGCCAGTACGTCGTGCGCGCTGTCGGTCGGGCGCTCCCGCTTGCCTCTGCTCGTGCGGAAAGTCTCCTCCATCCTAGTGGTGACCTTGTCGAACCACGAGGCGGATGCGGCCGTCCTTCGACAGGCTCAGGACGAGGAAGAACTCGCGGTGAGGTATCCACCCACTCAGATGAATGCGCGTCGAACCGCTTCGCGCCAGCTGTCCGTCACCGGCGGAAGAAGACGTCGACCCGCATGCCCGGCAGAAGCGGCACGCCACCGTCGAGATCGATGAGAACCTCCATCACCTCGATGTCGGTCGCCCGCCGGACGCCGCGCGAGCCCATGCGGGGCATGGCGAGGGACGGCGAAAGCTCCACCACCTTGCCCTCGAACTCCTTGTTCGGGTTGGCGGTGTTCTTCACGAACGCCCGCTGGTCCTTCTTGATCTTGTTGACGTCGGCCTCGTCAACCTCGGCGCGCACGCGGATGATCGACATGTCGCCCATGACGACGAGCGGCATCTCGACGGCGGGTGCGACCAGCTCGCCGAGCCTGGCGTTGATCTGCAACACGGTGCCGGCGATGGGCGCGCGGATGCGCGTCTTGTCGAGCATCGTCTCCGCCAGGGTCACGTCCGACCGGGCAGCGATCAGCGCGGTCTCCAGCCCGTTCGGCGGAGGCACGCCGCTCTTGCTCTGGGCGGTCGCGAAGGCCGACTGCTCCTGACGCAGCCTGTCGTTGGCGTCCGCAAGGCGCCGGCGGGCGTTGACGAGCGCATTGGGGTTGTTGGCGTTCTTGCGATTGACGGCAAGCGCGTCATCGAGCTCGAAGCGGGCGCTGGTGACGGTCCGCTCGGCGGAGAATACGGCGTCCTCGGCCTTGCTGACGCTCTCGCGCCCGGCAGGGATCGCGACCGCATCGCGGTCCTTCTTGGTGGTGGCGGCCTTGGCCTCGGCGGCGGAAAGGCGGGCGCGCGCCTCCTTGTCCTCGATCCGGATCAGCACCTCGCCTTCGGCCACCTTGTCGTTCATGTTCACGGCCACCGCCTCCACCTTGCCGGGGAGGCTGCTGCTGAGACGAATGAGGCCCGAGCGCGGCTCGACGCGTCCAGGCGCGGAGGCGATCCATTGCTGTTGCGAGGAGGAATTGGACGCGGATGCATCCGATCCCGACGTCGACATCCGGATCTGCAGGGGATAGCTGCCCGTGAGCATGACCGCGACGGCAAAGCCGGCGAGGCACAGCGATCCGAGACCGGCGACGATTGCGACTTTTCTGGCCATTCCGCTTCCTTGCGGGGCGCCCGCCATCTGCTTATCCGCCGACATGGCAATGCCCACCGCTCGCATGGCTTAGTTCCTCATCTTATGGACCGGGGCGCGTCGCAGCACAAGGCATGGGCACCCAACCGCGCAACCATTATCCGGGCCCCCGCCGTCCCGCTGTTTCACGAGGAACACGCGGTTCCGGCCAACGCAATTTCCCGCGCGCCCGGCGAATCTTCGCGCCGGGCGCGGCTATATGCGATTCGCCCGCGGCATCGGAGCGCCAACCGGCGCGATTAATCATTGCGCCGGTCGGGCGCGCCCCGATTCGATGCCTTCGATCAGGTCCAGATGATGCAAGCTAGTCGAGCTTCTTGCCGCCATCCGTGACCAGATCGAGGAAGCCCCCCGTCTCGCGGTTTAGGAACTCCACGTCGGCCGGGAACGCGCCGCCGGCCGCGGCATGGCCGGTGATGGAGCCCGGCCGGATGGTTACCACCTTTGCGCCGGCAATATTCTTGGCGGCCTCCTGCGGCTCCCACTCCGGGTTCAGCAGATCCTTGGTGCCGATCAGGATGAGCGTCTTCGCCTTGATTGCCTGCAGGGCCTTGGCGGTATCGCCGTTGAAGCCGGGCGTGGTGCCGACGTCGTGGCGGTCGTAGGCCCAGGTCTGGTAGATCCAGTCGTTGGCGTCGAACACCTTGATCAGATTGGTTTCCTGCTGCTGCAGCCATGGCAGCACGTCGAGCTGGCTGTTGGGGAACTGGTCGCGATAGACCTCCGGCGTGCGCGCGGCGAGGAAGCCCAGGATGTCGCGCCACAAGCGGATTCCGCCCTCCGGCGGGCTCGTGTAGTTGCCGCCCTTCCACTCCGGGTCGAGCATGATCGCCTTGCGCGACGCCTCCATGACGGCCACGCTCCACGCCGGCGTCTTGGCCAGCGGCACCATGGCGACGATGCTGTCCATGTAGCCGGGATGGCTGACACCCCATTGCAGCGCCTGCATGCCGCCCATGGACGGGCCGACGACGGCAACGACATGGCTGATGCCGAGATGCTCGGTCATCAATCGGTGCTGCGAGGCGATCATGTCGCGGATCTGGAACTTGGGGAACTGCATGCGCGGCTGCGCGGTGCTGTTGCTCGGCGAGGTGGTCAGCCCGTTGCCGATCGCATCGGTGCAGATGATGAAATACTTGTCGCTGTCGAGCGCCTTGCCGGGGCCGATCATGAAGTCGAGGCGATGATGGTTGCCGCTGATCGCGGTCACCATCAGGATCGCGTTGGACTTCTTGGCGTTGAGCTTGCCGTGCGTGACGTAGGAGATGGAGAAGTCCTTGATGACCTCGCCGCTCTCGAGCTTGAAGTCGCCGATCTTGTAGAGTTGGTGCGGTGCCTGGTTGGGCGCATGCGCCAAAGCCTGCGCGGCCAATGCCAGCATCGCGAGCGCAAGGCTCGCCAGCCCCTTGAGCATGTCACTCTCCCAGTCGTTCGTATTTTGCGCGCGGGTAGCCGAGGCCACCCGGCGGTCCCATAGTGGCCGTCACTTTGCGCTGGGTATGCCCGCCCTGCAAGCTCACCCGCTGGCGGCCGATTTGTCAGGCCTCCCTGGCAGGCGTCTTGCCCTCGCCGAGATCCCAGTAGAGGCCCGCCATCAGCGCGATGGCCGAGCGGGTGACGGCATCAGGATGTGCTCGTCGGGTGCGTGCTGGGAGCACGAGGCGTACGAGTGCGGGATCCAGATCGTCGGCATCCCCAGGATATCGGTGAACACGTCGTTGCAGATGGAGCCGCCCGTCGCCGGCAGCATGGCTGGCTTGGCGTTGGCGGACCGTTGCAGCGAGGCGGCGACGAACTGCGACCAGGGATGGTCGGGCTCGGTCTGGGTGGCGGCGAAGCGGCCGTCGTTGACCGCTGGGGGCGGCACCACCTTCACGTTGGTGAAGCCCTTGGCATCGAGATGCTTCTGCAGCGCCGGCATGATGGTGTCGACCTTGGTGCCGGCAACGAAGCGCAGCTGGCAGTTGGCGACGGCCTTGGGCGGGATGGCGTTGACCGGCCTTCCGGGCGTGCCGGTCGTGAAGGCCAGGACGTTGAACACGTTGGAGGCATAGACGCGCTCGGCTGGCGTCAGCCCGGGCTCGCCCCACCAGGCGTCCACCTGCGGCCCGGCCTCTCCGCCGTCGATCTCGACGTCGGCGAGGCACTCCTTGGCCGCCTTGGACATGGTCGGCGCGGCCAGCGCCGGCACCAGCAGCTCGCCCTTGGGGCCGACGATGGACGCCAGCGCATGCGCCAGGATTATGCCCGGATTGGCGATCAGCCCACCCCAGTTGCCCGAGTGGTGTCCGCCCTCGCGCAGATCGCACACGAGGTCGAAGTTGATGGCGCCGCGGCAGCCCAGCGTCATGGTGGGGCGCTCGGGCTTCACGCGCGGTCCGTCCGACGCCACCAGCACGTCGGCGGCGAAGTCCGCCTTGTGGGCGTCGACCAGCTCGGCTAGCCCCTTGGAGCCCGCCTCCTCGCCCATCTCGATGATGAACTTGGCGTTGAACCCGAGCCGCCCGCCGCGCTCCTCGCGCACCGCCTCGAGCGCCGCCATGTTGATGGTGTGCTGCCCCTTGTTGTCGGCCGTGCCGCGGCCGTAGAGCCGCTCTCCGTCGCGCGCCGTGACCCACGGGCCCTTGCCCTTGGTCCACTGGTCCTCGAGGCCGCGGATGACGTCGCCGTGGCCGTAGCCGAGCACGGTCGGCAGCTTCGCGTCCTCGATGCGCGTGGCGAGCAGCACCGGGCCTTGTCCCTGTAGCGGGTTGTCGTAGATGCGCGTGGTGAAGCCGAGCCGCGCGAATGCGGGCGTCATCTCCGCCTCCAGATAGCGCCGCAGCTCGGGCAGGCTGGCAGGCAGCAGCTGGCTCTCGGTCTTGAAGGCGACGCGTCGGGCGAGGTCGGCCTCGAAGGCTCCGCTCTCGACATAGGTGCGTGCCCGCGCGGTGGCGCCGGCGCGGGTGCCCTTGGAACTGGCTTCGCTCATGCGGGTACTCCTGGCTGCGGTGGCGGATCATACAGATGGCATTCGACGAAGCCGCCGTCGCTCGCAATCGGCTTGGGGGCAACTGTCTTGCACTGCGGCAGCACGCGCGCGCAGCGGGGATGGAAGCGGCAGCCCGCCGGCATGTTCAGCGGATCGGGATAGGCGGCACCCAGCTGCGTGTCGGGAACGCCTAGCCCGGGCTCCGGCGTGAGGACGGAGGCGAGCAGCGCCGAGCCGTAGGGATGCTTGGGGGCGTGGAAGAAGCGGTCCGTTTCTGCCTCCTCCACGATCCGGCCGAGGTACATGACCGCGACGCGCGTTGCCATGTGCTCGACGACGGCGAGGTTGTGGCTGATCAGCAGGTAGGTGAGGCCGAGGTCGCGGCGCAGGTCCTGCAGCAGGTTCAAGATCTGCGACTGAACGGAGACATCGAGCGCCGAGGTCGGCTCGTCGCAGATCACCATGCGCGGCCCGTTTATGAGGGCGCGCGCGATGGCGACCCGTTGGCGCTGTCCGCCCGACAGCTGGCTCGGATAGTTGTCGTAGAGGGTCCGCGCCAGCCCCACGCGCTCCATCATATCCTCGACCTTGGCGCGCCAAGTGTCGGGCCTGGAGGCGCCCTGCACGCGCAGGGGCAGCGTGATGATGGCACCGATCGGCTTGCGCGGGTTGAGCGAGGAGTAGGGGTCCTGGAACACCGGCTGGATCAGCGAGGCGATCTCGCGGCGGCCAAGCTCTCCTGTCGGCCTGCCGTCGATGCGGATCTCGCCTGAGGACGGCGGCAGCAACCCCAGCAGCATGCGCGCCAGCGTGGTCTTGCCACAACCGGACTCTCCGACCAGAGCCAGCACCTCGCCCGGCCTGACGGCAAGGCTGATTCCGTCTACGGCACGAAGCGTGCGCCTGGCGCGCAGCATGCCGGCGGAGATCTGGAAGGTGCGCGAGACGTCGCGTGCTTCCAGCAGAGGTGGGCGATCCGCCGTGCGGATCATGGTCGGCGCAGCGAGACTCATGGCGCCGCCTCTCTCGCCCGGTGGCCGGCCGAGGCCGCGATCTCGGCATGGCGGATGCAGCGCACCAGGCGCGCGCCGTCTGCGCCGGCCTCGAGAGGGATGTCGGACTGCCTGCACGCCTCGGCGACGTGCGGACAGCGTCCGGCGAAATGGCAGCCGCGCATCTCGCCCACCAGCGATGGGACAAGCCCGGGGATGGTGCCCAGATGATCGCCGCGTCGCGTCCGGCCGGGCACCGGGATGCATGCCAGCAGGCCCTGCGTGTAGGGATGCGCGGGGTCGGAGAAAATCGCGGCGGCGGGACCGGCCTCCGCCACCTCGCCCGCATACATGACCACCACGCGCGTGGCGATGCGGGCGACGACGCCCAGGTCGTGCGTGATCAGCACCAGGCCCATGGCGAATTCGCGCTGCAGCTCCGCCAGGAGGTGGAGGATCTGCGCCTGGATGGTGACGTCCAGCGCCGTGGTGGGCTCGTCGGCGAGGATCAGCGATGGCCCGCACATCAGCGCCATGGCGATCATCACCCGCTGGCGCAGCCCGCCCGACAGCTGGTGGGGATACTGCTTGAGCCGGCTCGACGCTGCCGTGATGCCGACGCGGTCGAGCAGGTAGACGGCCCGCTCGCGCGCCTTGCCGCGGGAAACGCGCCGGTGGCGCAGCAGTGCTTCCTCGAGCTGGTTGCCGATGGTGTAGGCCGGGTTGAGCGACGTCATCGGCTCCTGGAAGATCATCGCCATGCGGTTGCCGCGCACGTCCGACATGGCCCGCTCGCCGACCCCCGTCATGTCCTGGCCCTCGAGCTCGAGGCGCGCCGCCGTGCGGCGGGCCCGGGCGGGCAACAGGTCCATGATGGCGAGCGCCGTCAGCGTCTTGCCGCAGCCCGATTCGCCGACGATGCACAGCGTCTCGCCGCGATCGACGTGAAACGACACGCCCTGCACCGCATTGAGCGTCCCCGCCGGCACCGGCAGCGCCACCCGCAACCCCTCCACCGTGAGAACCCGCTCGCTCATGCCGTGCCCGCCGACAGAGGTCCCCCTCCCTTTGATGGGGAGGGGCCAGGGGTGGGGCGTCGTGGATTTCGGGTCGCAACGGGCGCGCAATCGATACCCCCACCCCCGACCCCTCCCCGCAAGGGGGAGGGGAGCCCACGTCGGTTACGCTCTGACGAACACAGCTCGCTGTTTGCCTCTCAGCGCACGGTTGCATCGATCTCATCCGCGGTTCTCGGGTGCGGTGACGTCGCGCAGGCCGTCGCCCGAGCAGGTTGATGGCCAGCACCAGGAGAAACAGCGCGATGCCCGGGATCGAGATCAGCCACGCATCGAAGAACATCAGCCCCTTGGCCTCCGAGATCATCAGGCCCCACGACGGCGTCGGCGGCTGCACGCCGAGCCCGAGGAACGACAGCGCCGCCTCGAGCAGGATGGCATGCGCCATCTCCAGCGTGGCGACGACGATCAGGTGATTGAGGACGTTGGGCGCGATCTCGGTCAGGAGAATGCGCGGCGTCGAGCAGCCGACCGCCTGCGCCGCGGTGACGAACTCGCGCGAGCGTACCTGCTGGGTGGCGCTGCGCATGACGACGGCGAAGCGGTCCCAGATCAGCAGGCCCAGCACCCAGATGACCACGGTCAGCGACGAGCCGACCAGGGAGACGACAGCCAGCGCCACCAGCACCACCGGCATCGACAGGCGGGTGGTGACGATGAAGGTGATGATCATGTCGACACGGCCGCCGAAATAGCCCGCCAGCACGCCGATGGTGGTGCCGATAACGCCGGAGATGAGCATGGCCGAAAAGCCGATCAGCAGCGAGATCTGGGCGCCGTAGAGCAGCCGCGTGAGGTAGTCGCGCCCCAGGTGATCGGTGCCGAGCGGATGCGCCCAGGTCGCCTTGGCGCTGGCGTGCCAGATCGGCGGGATCAGCTTGCGCGCCAGCTGCTGGTCGTAGGGGTCGTAGGCCGAGACCAGCGGGGCCAGCAGCGCCATCAGCACGATCGCGGTCAGGATGACGCCGCCGATGATCAGCCCCCAGTGCCGGAATATGCGCCGGCGCAGCAGCGCACCCGGGGTGGGCGCCAGGATCTCCGCGGCACCGATCATGCCGGTCCTGGGGATGCTGGTCTCGGCCATCACGCCACCCTCAGTCGAGGATCGAGGAAGGCGTTCAGCAGATCGGCGGCCAGCGTCAGCAGGACGTAGATCACCGACAGCACCAGCACGATCGCCTGCATGGTGGGGAGGTCCTTGCGCTGGATCGATTCCCACGCGAGGTAGCCCAGGCCGTTGATCTGGAAGATGGTCTCGATGACGATCGAGCCGCCCAGCATGAAGCCGAACTGCACGGCCGCCAGCGATACCACGGGTATGATGGCGTTGCGCAGCGCGTGCTTGAAAAGTACCGTCATCGGCCGCAAGCCCTTGGCGCGCGCCGTGCGGATGTAGTCGGAGGACAGCACCTCCAGCACGCCGGCGCGCGTGAGCCGCATGACCGCGGGCGTGACGTAGTAGCCCAGCGCGATCGCGGGCATGACGAAGTTCTTCCAGCTGTCCGATCCGGTGATCGGCAGCAGGCGCCACACGACGCCGAGCCACAGGATCAGCGTCAGCGCGAACCAGAAGGTCGGCATCGCCTGTCCGATGACCGCGATGGAGAGAGCGACGCGATCGAAGATGCTGTTGGGCCGCACCGCCGCCAGCACGCCCAGCGGAATGGCCAGCACCAAGGCGAAGGCGATGGCCGACGCCCCCAGTATCATGGTGACGGGCAGCCGCGCGAAGATCACGTCGGCCACGGGCTGGCGCAGCGTGTAGGAGCGGCCGAAGTCGCCGCGCACGGCCCCGGCCAGCCAGTCCAGGTACTGCACGATGATTGGCCGGTCGAAGCCGTAGAACTTGCGGATCGCCTCGATCGATTCGGGCCTGGCACCCTCGCCGGCGATGGCGAGCGCCGGGTCGCCGGAGACGTAGATCATCGAGAAGGTGATGAGCGAGACGGTCAGTGCGACGAGGACCGCGACACCCAGGCGTTTGGCGGCAAAGGCGAGCATGGGCAGCGCCTATGGGGTGGCTCTGGTGACGATCCTGCCGCAATCGCCGTCCGCGTCCTGAGCTTGTCGAAGGACGGCCGCCCACTCCGCGTTGCCGTGGTTCGACAAGCTCACCACTGGGTTCGAGAGCGGCTCGCCGCGAACTCCGGCTCGTCCTGAACCCGTCGAAGGACGGCCCGCGCGCGCCGGCCGTGGTTCGACAAGCTCACCACTGGGTCGGAGGAAACCCCGCTGCGTGCACAGCCCTCGTCCTGAGCCTGTCGAAGGACGTCCGCGGGCGCAACCCTCAGGGCTCGTCAAGGGCACCACGCGGGTCGCTGGCTTGCTCATTTCCACTTCGCCGCGAAGAACTGCGGGATCTCGTCGGAGGTCGGCGTGAAGTCCAGGTCCTTCGAGTAGGCGTAGTACTTGGCGTAGGTGAACAGCGGCACCCAGTAGGCCTCAGATGCGATGCGAGCCAGCGCCTTCTGCCAGGCGGCCTTGCGCTTCTCGGGGTCGGTGATGCTGTCGCCTTCGTCGATCAGCGCCTTGACCTCTGGGTCCTTGGCGAGATCGTCCGGCCCGTGCAGGAAGAACTGGCCCGTGCAGGCGGAAACGTCGGGAACCGAGTTGGACCCCCAGGTGCCGTGCGCGATCGGCGTGCGGCCCTTCTGCACGTTCTCCGTGTAGGCGGTGTACTGCACGTAGTTGAGCTTGGGGCGCAGTCCGACCTTGGCGAGATCGCCGATCACCGCTTCCGTGTACTCGCGGTCGCGATAGGCGAAGAGATCGAACTCGAAACCGTCGGGAAAGCCGGCCTCCTTCAGGAGAGCCTTGGCCTTGGCGGGATCGTAGGGGTACTTGGCGACGTCGGTCGCGCACGCGAACTGATCGGGATGGCACGCGGAGTTGATCGCCACCGACGCCGGCCCGACCAGGTTCTTGGTGAGCGAATTGCGGTCGATCGCGTGCGCAACGGCCTGCCGCACCCGCTTGTCGGTGAAGAACTTCTGGCCCGACACGCCATTCACATCGAACTGCAGATAGGAGATGCGCAGCGTCTTGGCGTTCTCGACCTTGATGGCGGGGTTGGCCGTGATGCGCTCGGCTTGGTCCTTCGGCACGTCCCAGATCCAGTCGATCGCGCCCGTCATCAGCTCGGCGGTGCGCGTGTTGCCGTCCTTGATGGTGCGGAACTTGATCTTGGAGATCTTGGGATCGCCCTTGTACCCGTCCTTGAAGTAGTCGGCGTTCTTCTCCATCGAGATCGACTCGCCGGGCTTGACCTCGGTGATCTTGTAGGGGCCGGTGCCGTTGGGCTTGACGGCGCCGAAGTCCTTCTTGCCGTCGGGCTTCACGGGCGCGCTGTCGTAGTGCCCCTTCTGCATGATGAAGCCGAGACCGGCGAGGTAGGCCAGCGCCGGCGGGAACGGCCGATTGAGGTTGATGCGCACCTTGCCGTCGTCGATCTTCTCGGCGTTCTTGATCCAGGCAAGGAGCGCGAAGTTGGATATCGCGTTCTCCTTGTTGGAGGCGTGGTTCAGGGTGTAGACGACATCGTCGGCGTCCATCACCTTGCCGGAGTGGAACTTGACGCCCTTGCGCAGCTCCATCTCGAGCGCGGTGGGGTTGACCCATTCCCATTTGGTCGCTAGCAGCGGCTTGATCTCGGTGGTCTTCGGGTCGATGACGACGAGGGTGTCCCAGACCTGGTGGCCGATCACGACCAGCTCGCGCGTATTGAGGTAGTAGGGATCGGCGATCGGGTTGTCGCGATCCGTGGCCCAGACCAGCGTGTCGTCCTTCTTGCCCGCGTCCGCGGGCGCGGCGGCGAGACCCAGAACGGTAAGCAAGCCCGCAACAGCCAGGCAAAGACGCATCATCGGTGTCGTATCCCTTCTCGACAGCTTCCGCCTCGGGGGCGCAAGAAGCAGGCCAATCCGCGAGGATGCGAGGACGATCCCCGGTTTGGCGGCGGAAAGCAAGTGGCAGCGGTCTAGCTAGGTGCCGCCGCAGCCTTGGCGAATGAGAGCTTCGAGATGACCGTGACGGACAGAGCCAGCGCACCAGCCGACCGCCCAGCCGACCGGCTCGACGCGGCCGCGGTGCTTGCGGTGACCGCTTGCTGCGCCTCCTGGGGCATCAACCAGGTGGCGATCAAGATCGCCAATGTGGGCATCTCCCCGGTCCTGCAGGTGGGCTTGAGGTCGGCCTTCGCCCTGGTGTTGGTGTTTGCGTGGGCGCGAGCCCGCGGTGTGCGGCTGTTCGAGCGCGATCGCACGCTGTGGTCCGGCATCGTCGCCGGGCTGCTGTTCGGCCTCGAATTCGTGCTGATGTACGTGGGTCTCATGCACACCACAGCCTCGCGCGGCGTCGTGCTGCTCTACCTGGCGCCGTTCGTGGTGGCGTTCGGTGCGCATTATCTCATCCCCGGCGATCGCCTCTCGGTGACCAAGGTGTTGGGGCTGGCGGCAGCGCTGGCCGGGCTCTCCGTCGCCATGTGGGAGGGGCTCGCCGCGCCGGGCCGGCCGACCCTTCTGGGCGATCTCCTGTCGCTGATGGCGGCGGTTACGTGGGGCGCCACCACCGTGTTCATACGCTCGAGCGCACTGAAGCGCTCTCCGCCCGAGAAGGTCCTGCTCTACCAGTTGGCGGTATCGGCCGCGATCCTGCCCGTGCTGTCCTACCTGATGGGCGAGCCTGGCATCACGGACCTCAGTGTGCCCGTGCTCGGGGCGTTCGCATATACGGTCGTGGTCGTCGCCTTTGCCAGCTACGTCGCCTGGTTCTGGCTGGTGCGCAACTATCCTCCGACGCGCATCTCGGCCTTCACCTTTCTCTCGCCGGTGTTCGGCGTGGTGGCCGGCAGCCTGATGCTGGGCGAGGCATTCACTCCGAGTTTCGCGGCGGCACTGGCCCTCATCGCCTTCGGCATCTTCCTGGTGAACCGGCCCCAGCGCGGCTGAATTGCATGGACCGGAACGCTCAGCGCTCTTCCGGCTTGATGGCTGCGGCCCGTCGCAGCTGAACCAGTGCCGGCAGCGACACGGCGAAGATCACGAGCCCGACGGCGAACAGGTCCAGAGCGCTCACCTTGGTGCCGAGCAGCACGGCCGCCAACAAGGCGCCCAGCGGCGCGGTGAGACAGCCCAGCAGGCTCATGCGGCCGACCGGGAGATGGCGCACGGCGTAGTTCGACAGGATGTAGACGCCGACGGATACGACGAGGCCGAGATACAGCAGCACGGCAATCGACCCCGCGCTTGCATCGGCCGTGTGCGTATCGCTCGCCGGCATGACCAGGAGCAGCAGGCTCGCCACGCAGCAAGCCGAGGTCAGCTGCCAGCTCGACGTCACCAGCGGATTGGCGCCGGATTGCGCATTGCGCCGCGACAGCAGGGCATTGATGCACGAGGCGAGCACGCCGCTGGCCACGAACAGGTCGCCCAGCACGCTGCCGCCGCCATGATGGCTCTGGCCCCATACCAGGAGCAGCGTCCCGCTGAAGGCGATCACGGCCGCCCCCAGCACCACGGCTTCGATCCGCTCGCCGAGAAAGACGCGGCCGAGGATCGGAACGATCAGCGGCGTGAGGCCCCAGAATACGGAGCCGCTCACCGGCGACGTCATGGTGAGCCCGACCGAGACCAGGAACGTGACGAGGCCCGGCTCCAGCAATCCCATGACGAGCGGGCGCCAGCCGACGTGACGCAGGTGTGCGCTCGTGCGCGTCGCCAGCACGATCAGCCAGAGGGCGACGGCTGCCAGCGACAGCCTGACCACCACGAACTCGGCGACCGGGATATCCGCCAGGGCAAATTTGCTGCCCGGCGTCGCCGACGACCACAGGAAGACCGCCGCAAGCATGGCCAGCGTCGGCAGCACGTTGTTCTGCGGCATCGCGGCTTTCTTTTGCACGACCTGCACCTTGCTCGGCTTCCGCGGGAGTAGCATGCTCGGCCTGCCAGCGGCACCGCCGAGGGACGGCGGTGCAGCAATTCCCGCGATGAGGACCCGACGCATGGATGAGCGCCTGTTTCGTCTTGACGGCCGCGGTGCCCTGGTCGTCGGAGCCGGCTCCGGCATCGGGCGCGCCATTGCGATCGCGTTCGGCTCGGTTGGCGCGATCGTGGGTTGCGTCGACAGATCCGAGGAGACGGCGAAGGCGACGGCGCGCGATATCGCCACCGCCGGCGGCAAGGCCGAAGCGATCGCGTGCGACGTGACGAGCGAGGCCGACGTCGACGCTGCCGTCGCGCGGTTCCTGACCGCGTGCGGAGCCCCGCGCATCCTCGTCAACGGCGCTGCCGCGGACGATCCGACCGGCACCATCCTGGAGCTGCCGCCCGCCTGGTGGGACAAGGTGCTCGCCGTCAACCTGACCGGTCCCTATCTGATGAGCCGGGCCGTTCTGCCGCACATGATCGCGGCCGGCGGCGGGAGCATCATCCACATCGCCTCGCAGATGGGACGCGTCGGCGCGGCGGGACGCCCGGCCTACACCGCCACCAAGGGCGCGTTGATCCAGCTCGCCAAGACCATGGCTGCCGATCACGCGGCTCAGAACGTCCGGGTCAACACGTTGTCTCCGGGCGCGGTCGAGACGCGGCGCATGGTGCTGCGCTTCGGAGACATGGAGACCGCGCGGAAGACCTCGGGGCCGCTGCATCTCATGAAGCGGCTCGGCCAGCCCGATGAGATCGCCGCTGCCGCCATCTTCCTCGCCAGCGATGCCTCGAGCTTCGTGACCGGATCCGACCTGCTGGTCGACGGCGGCTATACGGCGATCTGATCCGGCATCGCGAAATGTGGCCGCCCGCTGGCCCACTGCGCCGGATGCACTACATTGGCGGCCGAAACGCGAATCCGGATGGAGGACAAGATGAGCAAGCCGCAGCCGATCGAGTACGCCGCAGCCTCGCGCGAGGTGCGCGCGGTGTTCGACGACATCAAGAAGACGCGCAACGTGCCCGACGTGAACAACTTCTGGAAATACCTGGCGCGCGACCCGGCACTCCTCAAGCGCACATGGAAGAGCCTCAAGGAGATCATGGCGCCGGGCGCGCTCGATCCCCTCACCAAGGAGATGCTCTATGTCGCCGTCAGCGTGACGAACGGCTGCGCCTACTGCATCGCCACCCATACCGCCAGCGCGCGCAAGGCCGGCATGACGGAGGCGATGTTCGGCGAGCTGATGTCGCGTCGTCGGCATGGCCAACGAGACCAACCGGCTGGCCAACGGCTACCGCGTCCCCGTCGACCCGGCCTTGGAGTGACGCCGGCGTGCAAGCGGCGGTCCGCCTCGAGCACGGCTGCGCTTGCCAGCCATGGGCGCGTGGCAGTACCGTTTTGCTGCTTTGCGTGAAGCTGGGTGGCGCATCGGAGCGACGGCACCTCGATGGCGACAGGCACTGACATCATTCCCGACTGGCGCCTCACCGGGGACTGGTGGGATCTGTGCAATTGCGCCATCGGCTGCCCCTGCAATTTCGGCTCGAATCCGACGTACGGCTTTTGCGAGGGCGTGCTGACCTGGCTGATCCGCGAAGGCAACTACGGCGACCTGGCGATCACCAAGGACCTTGCCGTCGTCCTCATCATTCATTGGGAGGGCAATGTCTTCGAGAAGAACCGGGAGTTCGGCTTCCTCATCGATGACCGCGCCAGCCCCGAGGAACGGGCGGCCCTCGAGAAGATCTTCACGGGCTATGCCGGCGGCGCCTTCGAGGCCTGGCGCGACCTGACCCTGAGGCTCGACGGCGTCCAGTTCGTGCCGATGACCGTCACGCACGATGCCGAGAACTGGCGGGTCGACGTGCCCGGGCTGGTCGACGGCCTCGGCGGTCCGTTCCGCAAGTACATGGTGCCGGACGGGGACACCTGCCGCATCTACAATGCGCCACGGCCCGAAGTCGTGCCGGGCTTCCTCACCGTCGGCCAGGCCAAGCGCAACATCGTCACCGGCGCCTTCGGCCGCTTCTTCGACTGGTCGCAGCGATCCTCCAAGCACATCGCGTTCGACCTGCGCGGGCCGAAGACGTTCAGCTGGCGCCAGCCGCTGAAAGGCCCATGAAGCCGGATTCCGGTTCGGCCGACGCGAACCCGTCCCATGATCGCATCGTCGTTGCGGCCCTGCTGGTGCTGGTCGCCGCGCTGGCGTGGGCCTTCACCGTGCATCAGGCGATCCTGATGGACGAGATGGAAGCCGCCATGTGGCGCGACATGAACATGTCCATGAACGGCATGGAGCCGTCCTGGACGGCGGTCGACGCGGCGCTGCTGTTCGTGATGTGGTCGGCCATGATGGCGGCGATGATGGTGCCGGGCGCAAGCCCGATGGTCGCAGCGTTCGCGACCATCAACCGTCGGCGCCGCCTGCGCAGTGCGCCGCACGTGCCAACGGCTGTCTTCCTGCTCGGCTATCTAATCGCCTGGACCGGCTTCTCGGTGATAGCCACAGCCCTGCAATGGCTGCTGCAGGCGACCGGCCTGCTGACCACGATGATGCAGTCGGCGTCGTACTACTGGTCGGCGGTGCTCTTCTTCGCCGCGGGTCTCTACCAGTTCAGCCCTCTGAAGGAGATGTGTCTCGCCTATTGCCGGACGCCCGACAGCTTCATCCTGAGCGAGTGGCGCGACGGCAAGCTCGGCGCCGTGGTGATGGGGCTGCGGCACGGCATGTTCTGCATGGGCTGCTGTGCTGCCCTGATGGTGCTGCTGTTCGCTGTCGCCGTCATGGACCTGCGCTGGGTCGCGGCTCTGACCATCCTGGTCACGGCCGAGAAGCTTCTGCCCGGCGCCCGATACTGGCGTATCGGAATCGGCATCGGCTTGATCGCGGCCGGCGTGGGTTTCGCAGTTGCCGGCTGGCGGACGGGCTGAAGCGGCCGTCGCGCTGGCTTCGCGGCGCTTTGCGCTCAGAAGCCGAACAGCAGCTCGAACAGCGTTCTTGGTTTGCGCTGGCGCTGCTCGGCGGTGCGATTGGGCTGCACTGCCGGGGGCAGCTCCTTCGGCTTGCCCTGCCGCAGCTGGAATTCGTCGGTGATGCCGTCGGCCGACGCGACCACCAGCTTGCCGTCGTCCCAGGTCCACTGCGCCAGCTTCTCGCCCTGCTTCTGCACCTCCACCGACACCACCGTGCTCGACTGCAGGTCGACGACGACCGCGTGCTCGACCTCCTCCGGGCCCTTCGGCCCGTCGACGACGCCGGCGTGGAAGCGCAGCACGGCGATGCCCGTGAACGGCGGCTTCTTGACGTCCCATTCCAGGATGCGCGGCTGGCCTTTGCCCATCATCTCGAGGTTGATCCTGAGGCGCGGGAACTCCTCGTTGGTGGCGACGAACTGGCGGCCTTTCTGGAACACCCGCCACCGGTCGAACCCGGCTTCTGCAACTTCAGCCTCGCTCGGGCGCGTGCTGACGCCGAGGCGCTCGAGGGCCTGGGCGGCAACCCTGAGGCGCGGGTCGAGCTCCAGCGCCTTGCGCAGGTCCGGCACCGCCAGCTCGGCCCGCCCCAGCGCCTCGCTGATCTCTCCGCGGGCCCAGTAGGCTTCGGCGCTCTTGTCGTCGAGCTTCAGTGCCCGCTCGACGTCCTTGATCCCGAGCTCCACCTGCTGCTGCTGCCGATAGGTCCAGGCGCGATAGGCGTAGGCCTTGGGCGAGCGCGGCTCGAGCTCGATGGCGCGGCCGAGATCGTTGAGTGCCTCCTCGTAGGCTTCGGCCTTGGCATAGGCGAGCCCGCGCGTGGCGTAGAACGCGGCGACAGTCGGCCCAAGCTCGATCGCCTTGGCGAGGTCCTTGATGCCGGAGGCGGCGTTGTCGGCTTCCAGGTAGGCGGCGCCCCGCAGCGCGTAGATCTCCGGGTTGCGCGGCTCGAAGGCGATGGCGCGGCTGAAGTCCTCGATCGCCTCCTCGTAGCGCTCGATCGCCATCTTGGCTTCGGCGCGGCTGCGATAGGCGGCGCTGAAGCGCGCGTCGAGCCCGACGGCGCGCGTGAAGTCGCGGATGGCGCCGTGCGGGCGGTAGGCTGCCAGGTGCGCGCGTCCCCGCCCGCTCAGCGCCGCAGCGCTGTTGGGCGTCAGCTCGACGGCCTTGGAATAGTCGGCGATCGCCCGCTCGGACTGGCCGAGCTTCATGTAGGCGCCTGCCCGGTTGCTGTAGGCGGCGGCATAGCCCGGCGCCAGCAGCAGCGCCCGGTCGAAGTCCTTGACCGCCTCCTTCACGGCGCCGAGGCCCAGGAGGACGTTGCCGCGGTTGTTGTAGACGGCGGCATACTCCGGATAGAGCTGGATCGCGCGGTTGAAGTCGTCGATCGCTTCTTTCTGCTGCTGGCGGCGCGAGTAGGCGACGCCCCGATCGTTGAGGATGGTCGCGCGCCGGTCGTTCGGCAGCGACTTGTCCTCGAGCACCTCGGTGTAGATCGTGACGGCTTGGTCGACGTTGCCGCGCACCAGCGCCGCGGCGGCCTCGCGCACGCGCAGCAGGGCCGAATCGCCCTGCGCCGCCGCCGGCGATGCCGCCAGCGCGCACAGGAGGAGCGCCATGATGAGCCGTCGCGCCATGCGTTTTCCCTGGCCGCCTCGCGCGTCGAGCGACCTACGCGAGCACAAATCGCTTATAGCCCAATTTGGGCAACACCGGAACGAAGACCGTCATTCCCTCACCTTCATTCCCCCCAGTGCGATCATCATTTCGCTTGCGCCGTGTCGCCCGCATCGCCCGCGAAGGTGAAGAGGTCGGCAGGGTCGGCGCCCGCGCCCGGACCGAGGTCGGCGACGCCTACGCCGATCAGCCGGAATGTGCGGCCGTCGGCTTCCCGCTCGATCAGGGCCGCGACACTCTCGAAAATCAGGGCGGCCCGCTGGGTCGGATGCGGCAGGCGCCGGCTGCGCGTCAGGATCTGGAAATCGGAGGTCTTGAGCTTCAGGACGATGCTGCTGCCCGCGACGCCCTTGCGCACGAGCTGGGCGCCGACCCTGTCGCAGAGCCCTTGTGCCACCTCGCACAGCCTGGTGCCCGAGGAGGTATCCTGCCGGAACGTCGTCTCGGCGGAGATGCTCTTGACGGGCCGGTAGGGCGTGACGCAGCGGTCGTCATGCCCATGCGCGAACTGCGCGAGCCGCTGCCCGAACTTGCCGAACCGCGCCACCAGCTCCTGCTCCTTCAACGCCTGCAGGTCGGCGATGGTCTTGAGGCCGCTCTCCTCCATGCGCCGCGCCGTGACCGCGCCGACACCGTGGATCTTGCGCACCGACAGCGGCGCCAGGAAGTCCTTGGCCTCGGCGCCGCCGATGACCGAGAAGCCGCGCGGCTTCTGCAGCTCGGAAGCAAGCTTGGCCAGGAACTTGTTGCAGGAAAGGCCGATCGAGACCGTGATGCCGATCTCGTCCTCGATCCGTCCGGCGATGATCGCCAGCGCCTCGGCGGCGGGCGGTGCCTCGGTGCGAAAATCGTCCGTCAGATCGAGATAGGCCTCGTCCAGCGACAGCGGCTCGATGATATCGGTCGCCGATGCGAAGATCGCCCGGATCTGCTCGCTCACGCGCTTGTACTTGGCCATGTCCGGCTGGATCACGGTGCCTTGCGGGCACAACTCGATCGCCTGGAACATCGGCATGGCCGAACGGACCCCGAAGGTGCGGGCGATGTAGCAGGCCGTGACGACCACGCCGCGGCCGCCGGCATGTCCTACGATCAGAGGCTCGCGGGCAAGCTCCGGCCGGTCGCGCTTCTCCACCGAGGCATAGAAGGCGTCACAATCGATGTGGGCGATGCCGAGGCTTTCGATCTCGCGGTGGGCGAGCAGGCGCGCGCCCCCACACTTGACGCAAGCGTCAACCGGGCCGTCGACGATCTCGCAGCAATCCCTGCACAGCGCGCGCGTCATGGCCCCGCGAATAGCTCCTTTTCACACATTCCAGGCGCCATGCGCCGGAATTGCCACCCCCTTGCGGCCCGGACGACGCATACTATGTAAGTCGTGCGCGTCATGCGGGGCGCTGGCCCCCCGCACTCCAGAAGTGGGGCCGGCGCCTAATCTTCTAAAGACGGCTACCAGAGAGGGCTACGCCAAAGCTCGCCGTCCCCGCGAGGGACGGGCGTGAGCTGTAGCCTGGGCCAGCACGCATCAGCAGGAGGTTGGGATGGGGACTGCGTTGCATGAATGAGATCCGCAACAAGAACTTCAGGAGCAATCGGCCGCGACCCCAGGGGGACCGGAACGGCGGGGCTCCGAAGTATCGGCAGCGCCCCGGACCAGGCCAGGGCCGGCAGCACGGCAATGGGTCCGGCAACAACGCGCAACGCAATTATGAGCGGTATATTGCCCTGGCGCGCGAGGCAGCTCTCAGCGGCGACAACGTCGAGATGGAGAACTGCTACCAGCACGCCGAGCACTATTTTCGCGTGATGAAAGAGCGCTCGACCGACTGAGGGTCGCTTCTAGAGGTGACCTGCGCATCGACGCGGACATTTGTCCGTGCCGAGTGGAATCAGCTCAAAACAGCAATAGAATGCTGGCAAACACGCTGCCGAGCACGGCCAGCCATAGCCGGCGGCGCTGCATTCTCACCCAGGTGACGACCCGCGCCGGCAGGTTGGACCAGTCGACGCCGGCGAGCCATGCGAGCGCCAATCCCATGACGAGGCCCAGCGCCCAACCGCTGTAGGCGATGGGTGTGCTTTCGATGCCCATCCCGCTTGCCCTGGGCTCGGCTTCAGGTCCGAACAGCAGGTACAAGCCGAGGCCGGCGGCCATCAAAGCCAGCAACCCCAATAACCGGTGCATTGGACACCTTTGCGCTGCATGCCCGATCGGCAGGAGGCCGACACGATCAGTATCGGCGGCAGGGTAGCAGCGGCGAACCAACGCATGGTTAATGCGTTCTCTACTGCAGGTGCCGCCTGCACCGAGCGGTACAGATGGAAAATTCGCGGACAGTGATCCCAGTTGTGATTTGACGGACACCGCTTCGGAGCGCACATTTCCAAGTAATCTTCGAAAGGAGGTCTAAGAAAATGTCTCCGCCGGGCAGTTTCGAAGCCGTCTTGAAGCGCGAGCATCTCGTCTGACGCGCAGGACGGCAGCTCCGAAAATCAGAGTTGTTGCAGCGGATCTTGGCGCTAAGCTTGGGCTGTGCTGGGTACAAGGGGCTCGAGAAAGGAGTTCGTTGCGCCCTCTCGAAGAAAACACTCAGGCCAACGGCGCCGCAACAGATCCGTCAGACCTGATCTAGCGATCAGGAGGGCCAGCAGAACGGAGATGTAGCCGCGACAGGAGCGACAAGCGAGACAGCGCTTGTCATCCAACGTCCTCCGGCAGCTCCAGCGTCGATGCGTAGAGCCCACCCATCAGGGCGCCTGTGCGCAAGCACAGGTGGCCGCACCGAGCCCGGCGGACCCGCCAAATCCGTCGGGCTTTGCGTTTGCGCGGGGCTGCTCTCTCCCGCGCCGCTGGCAACTCTCCCGAATCCGGTTGAGGGCGCATCGGAGTTCGCGTTCTACTGACATACACACGAAACGACTCATCAACGCCGGGGATCCGCCTCATGCTGCCATCGCAACGCGCGCTGTTCGATATCCCGCGCGAGGTCTGCTACCTCAACGCGGCAGCCTGGAGCCCTCTGCCGCTCGCCGTCCAGGAGGCAGGGCGCCGGGGTGTCGCCCGCAAGGGGCGGCCGTGGCTGGTCGACCAGACATTCTTTGCCAACCAATACGAGCGCGCCCGCAGCGCCGCCGCCCAGCTGATCCATGCCGAGGCCGGCGACGTCGCACTCATCTCCTCGGTGGCCTATGGCGTGGCCACGGCGGCCAAGGGGCTCGCCGTCCCGGCGGGCTCGCGCGTGATCGTGCTGCAGGACGACCACTCCTCGCCGGTCCTCGAGTGGATGACGCGGGCCGGAGAGGGCGGTTTCGCCGTCGATACGGTGGCGCGGCCCGCCAACGGGGACTGGACGGCGGCCGTCGTCGCGGCCATCGACCGGCGCGGGGCGGCTCCCGTGGCGCTCGCCTCGATCTCCTCGGTGCACTGGTCCGACGGCGGCCTCATCGACCTCGACAAGGTCGTCGCGGCCCTGCGCGCCAAAGGTGCAGGCCTGCTGGTCGACGCCACGCATGCCGCCGGTGTGATGGCCATGGACGTGCGCACGCTCGATCCGGACTTCGTGATCTTCCCGACCTACAAGTGGCTGCTCGGGCCCTATGGGCGCGCCTTCCTGTACGTCGCCAAGCGCCACCAGGAGAAGACGCCCCTGGAGCAGACGAGCCACGGGCGACGCTCCGTGCGCGCCGAGCAGGCCACCTACTTCGCCGACACGCGCTACGTCGCCGACGCCCGGCGCTTCGACATGGGCGAGCGCGACCATTTCATCTCACTGGAGATGGCATCGATCGGCATCGAGATGATGACGGCCTGGGGCAGCGCGGCAGTCGTCGAGCGGCTCGCCATGCTGACCGCGCGGCTCGCCGACGGATTGCGCGGCCTGGACCTCATCATTCCCGACCCCCGCGTGCGCGCGCCCCACATCCTGTGCCCGGCCTTCCCCGGCGGGATGCCGGAAGGCCTGATCCAGAAGCTGGCGGCCGAGAACATCTACGTGGCCCCGCGGCTCGGCCGCATGCGCATCTCCCCGCACGTCTACAACGACGAGGAGGACGTGGATCGCCTCGTCGCCGCGATGCGCCGCACGTTGGGCTAGCTCGGCGTTGTCATCCCGGGACTTGTCCCGCAAGCGCCGGGATGACCAGCTTCCTCCCGTCTGAGTGAAAGATCTACCCCTGCAGCACGCAATAGATGTCGCCCGAGTTGGCGGCGTGGGGCAGAGCGGCGATGTGGGCGGCCATGGTGTCGGCGGACACCCAGCAATCGAACGTCAGGGCCTGGCTTTCGCCGAGCGCAACGTCGAAGCCGTAGCGTCCGAGCGCGGACAGGCGGTCAAGGCAGGCGAGCGCCACGTCGCGCTGGATGGTGGTGAACTCGAAGGAGAGTGCGGGCAGCGGCCGCGACAGGCCGGCCAGCACGGTTGCCTCGAAGCCCTCGACATCGACCTTGGCGAAGGCGGGTTGCCCGTGCTCGGCGATCAGTGCGTCGAGCGTGGTGCAGGGCACCTCGACCTGGGTGTCCCAGACCTGGCCCTCCCAGCCGCCGGCACCGTCGGCGGCGGCCACGAAATCGTGCGAGGCGGTGGTGACGGTGGGGTTGGCCGAGTTGACGCGCAGCGTCACCGTGCCGGCCTGCTCCCCGCAGGCCGCCTCGAGCAACGTCACGCCATCATCGCCGACATAGATCGCGCGGATGGCGCGCGCGCACAGCGGCTGCGGCTCCAGCGCCACCACGCGTGCGCCGAGCCGCCGGAAGCTTCCCGTGCGGTCGCCGACGTGGGCACCGATGTCGAAGGCGAGATCGCCCGCGCGCAGGAAGCGGGCGTAGAGCGCATCCATAGCCGCGTCCCGCGCCGCGTCGCCGTAGTAGACGTCGAGCGAGCGACGCAGCGACGCGAAGGCCGGGTCGGCGCGAAGGGAAAGTGCGGCAGTAGCATTCATGGCAAAGCCACGTCAAACAGGTGGTGCAGGTTCGACATCCATTTCAGCCCAATCATCGTCGCAGGCGACCGGTCCAGTAGTTGGGCTTCCTCTTGAGGTGGGCAACGGCGTACACGCGAATCTCGTCACCCTCCGCACGATAGACGAGTTGGTAAGGGAAGGTCTTCAGGATGATGCGCCGCGCTTCGCCTTCAACGGGCGAGCCGACGCTCGGAAACTGCAGAAGGAGATCTGTCGCATCGGAAAGTGCGGCGAGGAATTGGTCCGCCGATCTCATCGGATCGTTCGACATAGTACGCGGTTGCCTGCAAGACCTCTTCCTCGGCCTGCGACATGAAGCGAACGCGCATGGCTAGCGAATGAGCTTGCGTGCTCGAGCTATCACTGCGTCAGCGTCGACGAAGGTCGCGTCGCCGCGCTCGGATCTTGCGATGCGCTGCCGGACTTCCTCGAGCCAGGCAGCCTCGATTTCCCCGGGCGTGCCATCACCCTGGTCACCGGCGAACTCGGCTTCCAGCAGATCGAACATCTCCCTCCGCTCTTCCCGTGAGAGCTTGCGGGCTTCATCGACAATCATGCGGACACGCTGGTTCATATGTGAATTCTATCACCGATTTCGAGAGTGCACGACCCATTGCACTGACGTTGCATTTGCCATCAATGTCCCAGCTTTCCCATCACGGTGACCACCTCGGCAGGGGCCTTGAAATCCTCGGGGATGCCGCACACGCCGAGCTTCTGCAGGGTGCGGCCCAGGAGTGGATCGGCGGTTAGAACCGCGAACGGTACGGCCAGCAGGTAGCCGGCCGTCAACGGCAGGCTCCACCACAGCACGGCCGGCTCGATCGCCAGCAGCGCGCCGCAAACGATCACGCCGAACAGCATCTGCGGCCACAGGTTCTGCACCGCCGTGCTCCACGACAGCCCCTGCGCGTCGCGCGATTGCCCCCCCCAGACCACCGACTTGCCGAACAGCAGCCCGATCATGAAGATCGAGGTGCGGATGGTCGACACGGCGCCCTGCAGGAACGAGAACACGAGCTCCAGCGCCGCGCCGGGCACGAAGCGCAGCCAGCCGCCGTAGCTCGCGACGCCGCCCTTGGTGAGGATCACGTCGAGCACGCCGGCGATCTTCGGCATCAGGTACATGACGAAGAACGTGACGTAGAGGCCGCTGGCGAGGCCGGTGGGAAAATCGGGAACGCTGCGGCCTTCCCAGGCGGCTACCGGCAGCAGCGCGATCATCAGCGTCCAGGCGGGGATGCCGATGAACATCAGGATCGCCCAAACCAGCTGGAAGCGGCTCATGGGATAGAGGCCCGGCAGATCCAGCAGCTTCAGGTATTGCATGTTGCCCTGGCACCAGCGCACGTCGCGGCGCGCGAACTCCAGCATGGTCGGGGGGTTCTCCTCCCAGCTGCCGCGCTCGACGGGCAGCACGCGCACCTCGTAGCCGGCGCGACGCATGAGCGTGGCCTCGACCTGGTCGTGGCTGAGCACGTGGCCCCCGAGCGGCGGCTTTCCGGGCAGCATCGGCAGGTCGCACTGCTCGTGGAACGGCTTGATGCGCACCAGCGCGTTGTGGCCCCAGAACGGTCCGCAATCGCCCACCCACCAGGCCTGGCCCATGGTGTAGGAGCGCATGCCGTGGCGCATGCCGAACTGGAAGATGCGGGCGAACGCGCTGGCCGAGGGCATGCCGACCACCAGGCTCTGCAGGATGCCGATCTTGGGGTGCGCCTGCATCATGCGGACAAGCCGCACGATCTGATCGCCCGACATCAGGCTGTCGGCGTCGAGCGGGAGCATCAGGGCGAAGTCCTTGCCCCAGCGGGCGCAGAAGTCGCGCACATTGCCGGCCTTGTAGCCGGTGTTGTCGGTGCGGCGGCGGTAGACAATGCGGTCGCGATCGGGATCGGCGGCCCTCCAGGCGGCGACGGCGGCCTCCTCGGCTGCCCCGACAGCTGGATCGTTGGTATCGCTCAGCACGAAGTAGCTGAAGGCGCCGCCTTCACCGGTGGCGTCGACACTGGCTTTCACGGTCTTCAGGCGCAGGATGGCCCGCTCGGGGTCCTCGTTGCGCACCGTCATGAAGATGGCGGTCTTGACGCGCAGCGGCACCGGCTGATCGCCCGCCGCCGCGAAGGGCGCGACCTCGGCCACTGCGTCCTTGCGGAAATGCAGGAGCCACAGGCCGATGAGAGCGTTCCAGAAGCCGAGCACGGTCCACGGCGTGCCGGCGGCAAAGCAGATGAACAGGATCACGTCCACCAGGGTCCAGCCGCCCGCGCCCAGGACGTGCGCGGCCACCATCAGCATGGCCACGTAGGTGACGACGTTGAGGGCGAAAACGATCCGCCGCCGCCGCGTCAGCTCGTCGACGGACTGCAGGCCGGCTGGCGTCGTGAGGGTCAGAACGGACGCGGGCAAAGGTCCCGGCGTCGGGGTATCCAGACTGTCGCTCATGGGGGTCGTAGATGTTCCTCTGGAGAACCTGGCCGCTCCCGGGCAGCCAGGACCCTGTCAGGGCTTGGCATTCCGTCGGGCGGCTGTCAGCCGTGGCGGGCTCGGGGGTACTAGGGGAGCGCGGCTGAAGGGTCGATGAACGGCCCGAGCGGATGCTGCAAGCTATTAGCGCATCATTGTGCCGCAATCTCGGCTATCGTAACAATCGTTCACGGCACATTCGAACGGCATTGTGGATCGTCCATGCGTAGGCTCATGCTCTTGATCGCGGTCGGGGCAGCGCTGGCCGGGCAGGCCACGCCCTCGCTTGCTTTCCAGGAGCAGTGGGTCGGAGGCAACCCGCCGGGCAAGGCGGCGATCGGTCCGCCAAACCTGCAGATGCCAAGTCTCGAGCTGAGCGTGCCTGACGCTGCCGCCGGCAAGGGCGCCGGCATAGAGGTGCGCATCCCCGGCGTCGGCTCCGTTGGCGCGCTGCCGAAGCTCGATTTCGGCCTGGAACTGCTCTACGGCGCCAATGAGCCCCCCGTCGGGCGCCCCGACGACAGGTCCGCGCCATCCGATATGCAGATCCGCGGGACGATCAAGCATCGGTTCTGATCAGCGTGACCCTTGGACGACGTGTTGCGATGCGCCCGGGCATGTGGGAAACACCTGCGTCTCTCGAATAGGCCCATCGCGGACGATGCATCTCACGGCGCGCGAGGTAAGACGATGACGCGCCGGTCCACCGGCAAGACGCGCGTGGCCCGGGCTGTCTGGTACGCCAGGAAGGGCGCGGTGGAGTTGCGGGCCGCGCCCCTGCCACGGCCGCAGCCGGACGAGGCGGTGGTGCGCACGCTTTTCAGTGGGATCAGCCGGGGCACCGAGCGTCTCGTATTCAATGGCGAGGTGGGACGCAGCGAGTGGGAGCGGATGCGCTGCCCCAACCAGGAGGGTGCGTTCCCGTTCCCGGTCAAATACGGCTACTGCGCGACGGGAGTCGTGGAGGTCGGGCCCGGCGAGCTGATCGGGCGAACGGTGTTCTGCCTGCATCCGCACCAGGACCATTTCAATGCGGCTGTCGCGAGCCTGGTGCCGGTGCCGGACAGCGTACCCGCGCGCCGGGCAACGCTGACCGCCAACATGGAGACGGCGCTCAACGCATTGTGGGACAGCGGAGCCGGGCCGGGCGACCGCATCGTCGTAGTGGGCGCCGGCGTGGTAGGGCTGCTGGTTGCGGCGCTGGCGGCGCGACTGCCTGGGGCGGACGTGACGAGCGTGGATGTCGACGAGACCCGCCGGTCCATCGCGCTGTCTCTCGGCGCGAAGTTCGCGCAGCCGCAGGAGGCGCCGGGCGATGCGGACATCGTGTTCCACGCCAGCGCCGCGGCGGCGGGGCTGGACACCGCGATCCGCTGCGTGGGCTTCGAGGGCACCATCGTCGAGATGAGCTGGTACGGCGACAAGCCCGTGCAGGTCGGCCTCGGCGGTGCGTTCCACAGCCGGCGGTTGAAGCTTGTCTCATCGCAGGTCGGGCACGTCTCGGCGGGCCACCGGCCGCGCTGGACCCATCGCCGTCGCGTCGAGACCGCCGTTGGCCTGCTGGCCGAGATCCCCGCCCTCGACGCCTTGGTCGCCGAGGAGATCGCCTTCGAGGACGCTGCCCGCGAGCTGCCCCGCATCCTGGGGCCGGCAGGCCGAGGCCTCGCCCCCGTCATCCGCTATTCCGAGGCTTGATCGAGCAGGAGTGACACATATGTACGCCGTCGAGGTGCGCGACCGGATCATGATCGCCCACAGCCTGCCCGATCCGTTCTTCGGGCCGGCGCAGAACATGCACGGGGCGACCTTCGTGGTGGACGTCGCCTTCTTCCGCGAGAAGCTGACCGCGCAGAACGTGGTCGTGGATATCGGCGCGGCGCTCGACGTGCTGAACAAAACTGTCAAGCCGTTGGCCTATCAGAACCTCGACGCCCTGCCGCAGTTCAAGGGGGTGCTCACGACCACGGAGTATCTCTGCCGCTATGTGTTCGATGCCATGGCCAAGGCCGCGAAGGGCGGCGCGCTCGGCGAGGACGGCAAGGGTCTCGCCAAGATCCGCGTCGTCCTGCACGAGACCGATCTCGCGCGCGCCTGGTTCGAGGGACCGGTGTGATCCTCCAAGCCGAGAACGTCGAGCTCTACTACGGTGACGCCCAGGCGCTGGACGGCATCTCGCTCGGTGCGGAGGAGGGCGAGCTGGTCGCCATCGTCGGCGCCAATGGCGCCGGCAAGTCGAGCCTGATTCGCACAATCGCCGGCATCGAGACGCCGCGGGCGGGCCGGATCGTTTTTCGCGGCCGTGACATCACGGGCCTGCCCAGCCACCGCATCTGCAATCTGGGGATAGGCCAGGTCGCGGAGGGACGGCAGATCTTCCCCTCGCTGAGCGTGGAAGAGAACCTGCAGGTGGGCGCGCTCCTGCCGCGGGCGCGCGCGGCAATGGCCGAGACCATGCGCGAAGTGTTCGGCCTGTTCCCGCGCCTGGCGGAGCGCCGCAACCAGGCTGCCGGCACGATGTCGGGCGGCGAGCAGCAGATGCTGGCGATCGGTCGCTGCCTGATGGGCAAGCCCGAGCTCATCATGTTCGACGAGCCCTCGCTCGGGCTGGCGCCGGCCATGGTGCAGGAGCTGTTCCGCACCATCCGCGCGCTCAACCAGCGCGGCCTCACGGTGCTGCTGGTGGAGCAGAACGTGGTCGCGTCCCTCAAGCTCGCCTCGCGCGCCTACGTGCTGGAGAACGGGCGTATCGTCATGGCCGGCACCGGTGCCGAGCTGCTCGCCGACGACCGCGTGCGCCAGGCCTATCTGGGCGTCAGCTGAGGCTTCCGCGCGCGCTTGCCTCCTAGGCCAGCAGCTCGCGGATGCGCGGCAGGTGCTCGCGGCCCCAATAGAGGTCGCCGTCCTCGAGCAGGAAGCTCGGCACGCCGAATACGCCCGCGGCCTCCGCCTCGCGCCGGATGCTTTCCAGCTGGCGGCGACCTTCGCCTTCGAGGAAGGCCGGGAACCCCGCCGCGTCGGCACCGCATTCCGTCAGCACCGCTGCGAGGGCGGTCGGGCTCTCGATGTCGAGCTCGCGCTTCCAGAATCGCTCGAACACGCGATCGTGGTAGTCGCGGAAGGCGCCGTGCTGCTTGGCGTAGAGCATGCCGATATTGGCGAGCGATGAATCGAAGATCTTCTGCGGGCCTCGGATGGTGAGGCCGCTCCGATTGGCTTCGCGGCGACAGTCCATGTAGCTGTACTTGACCCGCCGCCACTGATGCGCGTTGCGCGTCTCCTCCAGGACGCTGCCGCGGGCATCGACCTTGGCACTGCCGAGATAGGCGGGGATGTCGAGCGTGTACGGTAGCCACTCGATCTGCACGCCGGTCTCCCGCTCGAACGCGTAGGCCGGCTCCTTCGCCAGGTAGGCGTAGGGGCTCTTGTAGTCGGTGAAAAGCTTGATGGTGCGCCTGGCCATTGCTCGGGTGTCAACCTCTCGTCTCGGCAGCGATCTCGTCGCGGAGAACGCGCTTCAATATCTTGCCTGACGGATTGCGCGGCAACTGGGTACGCACGAGCATCTCCTTCGGCACCTTGAAGCCGGCGAGCCTGCTTCGGCAGTGCTGCTGCAGCGCGTCGAGTGAAAGCAGTTCTCCGGGCTTCAGGACCACGACCGCGACCGGGCGCTCTCCCCACTGCTCGTCGGCGACACCGATCACGGCCGCTTCCAGCACTTGCGGCAGCTCGTAGAGCACGCGCTCCACCTCGGAGGAGGCAATGTTCTCCCCGCCGGAGATGATCATGTCCTTCTTGCGGTCGGTGAGATACAGGAATCCCTCGCCGTCGAGATGACCGATGTCGCCGCTGCGCAGCCAGTCGCCGAAAAAGGACGCTCGCGTCTTCTCGGGGTCCTTCCAGTACCCGCGCGTGACCTTGGGGCCGCGCAGGCAGATCTCGCCGGATTCGCATGGGCCCAGCACCCGCCCTTCAGCGTCGCGGATCTCGATCTCCACATGCGCCAGGGCGCGGCCGACGGAGCCGATCTTCTCGATCTCGCGCCCCGCTTCCATCAGGCTGTCGCCGCTGCAGGTCTCGGTCATGCCGTAGCCGTCGATGTAGCGCCCCTGGGTGAAGAGGCCGGAGAATGCCCGGATGCGTGCCTCCGGCGTGCGCTCGCCGCCGCCGATCACCCAGCGCAGGCTTCCCACATCGTGATCGAAGCGGCCGGGGTGCGAGAGGATCGCACTCAGCATGACCGGCGCGAGCCACGCCCCCGTCAGCTTCTCGCGAGTGATCGCGGCGAGCGCGCGCACCGGATCGAAGTCGCGCTCGATGCACATCATGCCGCCAACCCACAGCACGGCCACGCCCGGCAGATCGAAGGCGCCGACATGGTAGAGCGGGCCGGTGACCAGCAGCTTGTCGCCGCCGTTCAGCCCGAGTGCCACGACGTGATCCGCATTCTTCCAGTAGAGGTTGGAATAGGTGTGCATCACGCCCTTGGGGCGATCGGTGGTGCCGGAGGTGTACATCAGGCGAAACAGATCGTCGGGTCGCGACGGGTGCATCCTGGCCGGCTGCACTGACCGGGCGAGGCGCGTGCTGTCGCTCTGCGCCGGCGTGTCGACGTAGGCCACCTCCCAGCCAAGACCCTGCACCGTGCCCGCAAACTCGGCATCGCAGATCAGCAGCTTCGCCTGCGAGTTGTCGAGGATGTAGCCGACCTCGTCGGCAGCGAGCCGGTAGTTGATCGGCAGCGATACGGCGCCGAGATGGCTGGTCGCGAACGTCAGCTCGATGAACGCCGCGCTGTTCTTCATCAGCAGCGCGACCACGTCGCCGGGCTCGATGGCCCGCGCGGCGAGCCAGCCGGCCGTGACCTCGATGCGGCGCATCAGCTCCGCGTAGCTGATGCGGGTCTCCGCATAGACCAGCGCCGGGCGGTCCGGCGTGCGCAGGGCATGGAAGCGGATGAAGCTCGACAGGCCGATCATGTCGCGTCCCCAAAGGAAGCGGAGCGGAGACTATCCGCGCGCCACACCCTTGCCGTGACGTCCGTCGCCCGTCACGAAACGGCTGGCGCCGGACTGGAACCCCTCCGCGAAAGCCGGGGCGCTGCCGGCGATCTCGCGGCGGATGGCCTCGTCCTCCGGCCAGTCCCATTGTCCGACCAGGGAAGCGCGGTCGGACAGCATGGCCGTCTGGGGCAGCGACGCCAACTCGTGCGCCAGGCGCTCCGCCGCTGCGCGCGCCTGTCCGGCGGGCACCAGCCGGTTGGCGAGGCCGATCGCATAGGCCTCGTTGGCGTCGACGGCCCGGCCGGTCAGCATCATGTCGAGCGCGCGGCTCTGTCCGATCAGGCGCGGCAGGCGCACCGTGCAGCCGTTGGGCATCGGCCCTCCGTAACGCCGGCAGAACACACCGAACACGGCCGTCGCGTCGGCGACGCGCAGGTCGCACCACACCGCCAGCGCGAGGCCGGCGGCAACCGCGTGGCCGGATACGGCCGCGATCACCGGCTTGGAGAGCATCCGCCGCGTGACGCCCTTGTCCTCGCCTGCCCAGCAGAAGCCGAGCGCGGAGCCGCTCGCCAGCTCCTTCAGGTCGGCGCCGGCGCAGAACGAGCCGCCGGCGCCGGTGAGCACGGCGACCCTCGCCGTAGGATCGGCCTCGAATGCGGCAAACGCATCGTGCAGCGCCTTGACCATCGCCACGGTGCAGGCGTTGCGTGCGTGCGGACGGTTGATGGTCACGGTCGTGACCGGCCCATCGCGCTCGACCAGAATCTCGCTGCTGGACATAGCCTCTTCTCGCTGAGACGCGGGCCTTCGGGCCCCGATCCTCGGCCGGAGCTTATGAGGTCGCCAGGCTCGATGCCAGCCCAGCCACACAAGCAGGGAGCCGTCCCAGACCTGGTCCACCATTTCGCGACGGCGCCTTGTTCAGACGTGAAATGAGGATTGGGCAAAAGCAGAGATGGACATTCCCCGCAATCGCGCCGTACCATTCGGTCTACTGTGCAAACGTCCGCCCTTGAGACGCCTTCTCTTTGTCTGTCACACTGGCGTGGCCTCTGACGATGAGGAGGATGCGATGCGGCGAACAACTCTTGCGATAAGCGTACTGTGGGCATCGATTGCAGTTGCCCTGCCGGTGGCGGCGCAAGCCCCCTGGCCGAGCAAGGACGTTCGCATCGTTGCGCCATTTCCCGCGGGATCGCCTGCCGATCAAATCGTCCGCTTGATTGTCGATCCCCTCAAGCAGGTCTGGGGCCAGACCGTGGTGGTTGAAAATGTGGCCGGCGCAGCGGGGTCGGTCGGGGTAGCGAAAGTGGCGAAGTCCGCGCCAGACGGCTACACGCTCGTCATGTCCGGCGACGCCGCCGTCGTGGTCAACATAAGCCTGTACAAATCCCTGCCGTATGATCCGGTCAAGGAGCTTGCACCGATCATTCAGGTCGGCCGGACGCCGAATATCCTCGTCGTCAACAACGACGTGCCTGCACGCACTCTCGCAGAATTTGTCGCCTCGGCGAAGGAGAAGCCCGGCACTGTCAAGTTCAACAGCTCGGGTTACGGCACCTCTCAGCACATGGGCATCGAGCAGCTCAAGAAGATGGCGGACATTCAGATCGTGCACGTTCCGAGCAAGGACCAGACCGCGCCCGAGGTCCTGGGCGGTCACGTGCATGCCTCGTTCATGAACATCACGATCGCGCTGCCGCTGGTGCAGGCGGGTAAGTTGCGGGCACTGGGGTTGAGTGGGCCGGAGCGGTCCGCCGTTGCCCCTGACATCCCCACCATTGCCGAGCAGGGCTATCCGGGCTTCAACGCTGTCGCCTGGTTCGGCCTTCTGGCGCCTGCAGGAACGCCCGATGCTATCGTTCGCAAGGTGCACGCCGACATGGTGAAAGTGCTGGCCGATCCCGGGATCCGAGAAAAGCTGACGCAGCGGGGGTTCCAGCTCATCGAGAGCAATCCCGATACCTTCGCGGCCTTGATAAAATCCGAAATCCCGCGCATTGCCGAGTTGATCAAGGCCTCAGGCATCAAGCTCGACTGACGCCACTGATCGCAAGGCTGGCAGCCGCCCAGGTAGCTTGCAGTCGCGGCCCCCGCGCGGCAGTCTACACGCAATGACAGGAAGCAACCCTGGGGGGAGCATGAAGGTCTCGCTGTTCTATCTGCCGTCGCTCGGCAGCAAGGCGGATATCGAGGCGGGCATGGCCGGCATGCGGCCCGATCTCTACCAACAGATGCTGCGCGAGGTGTCCGAGCAGTGCCGGCTGGCGGACGATCTGGGCTACGATTCGGTCGCGTTCACCGAGCACCACTTCCACATCGAGGGCTTCGAGGTCTCCAACAACCCCGTCCTGCTCGACCTCTACATCGCCATGCAGACGAAGCGCATCCGGGTCGGCCAGCTCGGCATCGTGTTGCCCGCGTCCAACCCGATCCGCGTCGCCGAGGACATCGCCATGCTCGACCACATGTCGGGCGGACGCGCCAATGCCGGCTTCGCGCGCGGCTACCAGCGCCGCTGGGTCGACGTGATGGCCCAGCACGCGCACGGCATCCAGGGCGCCCTGCCGCACCAGCACGACGAGATCGACGCCGCCAATCGTGCCGCCTTCGAGGAATGCTTCCAGATCATCAAGAAGTGCTGGACCGAGGAGATGCTCTCCTACCAGGGCAAGTTCTGGAAGATACCGCCCGGCGACACGCCCTGGCCGCTCGAGACCACGGCGAAGTGGGGCAAGGGCGTCGAGGGTGGCGTCCTCAAGTCGGTCGGCGTGGTGCCCAAGCCGCTGCAGAAGCCGCACCCGCCGATCTTCCAGCCGTTCGCGTCCTCGGAGAACTCGATCCGCTGGTGCGCCAAGAACGGCGTCACCGCCATCCTGCCGCCCATGCACGAGGTCCACGAGCGCAACCTGTTCGAGGTCTACGCATCCGTGTCGGGCCGCAAGCCGGGCGAAGGCGTGGGCATGCTGCGCGACATCATCATCGCCGACAGCGACGAGGAGGCGCGGCAGCTGTGGGTCGACTCCGCGACGTTCGCCGGCAACGCCTGGTTCGTGCCGTTCGGGTTCCGCCGCGGCATGCTCGATCCCAAGACCGGCGAGGCGCCGAGCACGGAGGAAGCCATCGCCAAGGGCTATGCGCTGGTCGGCACGGTCGACACCGTGACGCGCAGCCTGGAGGCCTTGAAGCGGAAGCTGCCCGTCAACTGGATATTCGGCTGGACCCACAACACGCTGGTGCCGCACGCCAAGCTGATGCGCTCCATCGAGCGCTTCTACACCGAGGTGCTGCCGCGCGTGAGCTGACGCGGGCGCCATCGGAGCGAGCCGGCATGCGCGCTCCCGATTGGATTGACCGACACTCGTGGGAGGTCCCTCCTTGATCAGAATCCTGGGCAAGGCGTCGTCCATCAACGTGCGCAAAGTCCTGTGGGCTTGCGAGGAGATGGGCCTGCCGTACGTGCGCGAGGATTGGGGGTCCGGCTTTCGCGACACCGCCGCGCCGGAATTCCTCGCCCTCAACCCCAATGGGCTGGTGCCCGTCGTCGTCATCGACGACTTCGTCCTGTGGGAGTTCGAACACGATCCTGCGCTATCTCGCGGCCTCCCACGGGGCCGTCGAGCTGCTGCCTGTCGCGCCACGGGAGCGCGCGCAGGTCGAAAAGTGGATGGATTGGCAGGCGACCGAGTTCAACAGCTCGTGGCGCTACGCCTTCCAGGCGCTGGTGCGCAACAATCCGGCATTCTCCGACCCCGCCGAGATCGATGCCTCGGTGGCCGCGTGGTCCCGCAACGTGCGCATCCTGGACGCGCAGCTCGCGGCCGCGGCCTATGTCGCCGGCGACCGCTTCACGCTGGCCGACGTGCCGATCGGCCTGTCCGTCAACCGCTGGTTCATGACGCCGATTCCGGACCGCCCCGACTACCCCGCCGTCAGCGCCTACTACGACCGCCTCAGCCTCCGCCCGGCCTACCTGCGCCACGGCCGGAATGGGGTGGCTTGACGGGCCTCTCAGCGGCCTCGCCCGCCGCTCCAACTGCAACTGGGCACGTCGCTGTCGCGCGTAGCGCCGGCGGGTGTTTTGCGAGGTGGGTGGGCGGGGCTGATGGCTAGGGATGTCGGGGCATGTTAGCATTGCGATATGAGCACGCCGGCACAGAGAAAGATGACCGTCGACGAGTTCCTGGTCTGGGCCGAGGGACAGGACGGGCGCTGGGAGCTTTACAACGGCGTGCCGTACGCCATGGCGCCGGAGCGGGTGGGCCATGGCAAGGTGAAATTCGCCGTTCAGGCCGCGCTGGTGCAAGGCATTCGCAAGGCCGGTCTACCCTGTCACATGCTGCCCGATGGGGCGACCGTTCGCGTCTCCCAGCATGTCGCGCACGAGCCAGACGCCCTGGTCTATTGCGGGGCGGAGTTGTCTAGCGACGCCATCGAAGTTCCGAACCCCATCATCGTGGTGGAGGTCGCCTCGCCCTCGACGCGCAAGGTCGACGCGTCGCTCAAGCTCACCGGCTATTTCAGCCTGCCCAGCGTGCAGCACTACCTGATCGTCGACCCCGACGGCCCGCCGGTGATCCATCACCGGCGCCAGGGCGATGGCACCATCCTGACCACGATCGTGCACGACGGCGTGCTGACGCTTGCGCCGCCGGGCATCGAGGTGGCCGTGGCGGAGATATTTGCGGCGGTGTGGACCGCATACATGACCAGCGGCGGCGTTCTCGGCGCTCTGCGCGGGAGCTGGATCCTCGGGACAAGCCCGAGGATGACACCGATACGCCGCGTGCAGACTTACTTCAGCGCCTCGTTGCTCTTCTTCACCCGGTCCGCGTCGACGTAGACCTCGCCGCCCATCTCGCGGAACTTCTTGCTCATCTGGGCCATGCCGGCCTCGCGGCCGTGAGTCGGGGTCGATCTGGGTGGTCTCCTCGGCCAGTTCCACCTGCGCCTCGTTGAGCTTGGCGGCGTAGTCGCGCACGTCCTGGGTGATCTTCATGGAGCAGAACTTGGGGCCGCACATGGAGCAGAAGTGGGCGACCTTGTGGGCCTCCTTGGGCAGCGTCTCGTCGTGGTAGCTGCGCGCGGTGTCGGGGTCGAGCGAGAGGTTGAACTGGTCCTCCCAGCGGAAGTCGAACCGCGCCTGGGACAACGCGTCGTCCCTGAGCTGCGCCGCCGGGTGGCCCTTGGCGAGGTCGGCTGCGTGCGCGGCGATGCGGTAGGTGACGACGCCCACCTTGACGTCGTCGCGGTTGGGCAGGCCCAGGTGCTCCTTGGGCGTCACGTAGCAGAGCATGGCGGTGCCGAACCAGCCGATCATGGCGGCGCCGATGCCCGACGTGATGTGGTCGTAGCCCGGCGCGATGTCGGTGGTGAGCGGTCCCAGCGTGTAGAAGGGGGCTTCGCCGCACTCCTTGAGCTGCTTGTCCATGTTGATCTTGATCTTGTGCATCGGCACGTGGCCGGGGCCCTCGATCATCACCTGGCAACCCTTGTCCCAGGCGATCTTGGTGAGCTCGCCCAGCGTCTCGAGCTCGGCGAACTGCGCGGCGTCGTTGGCGTCGGCGATCGAGCCCGGGCGCAGGCCGTCGCCCAGCGAGAAGGAGACGTCGTACTTGCGCATCAGGTCGCAGATCTCGTCGAAGCGCTCGTACAGGAAGCTCTCCTTGTGGTGCGCGAGGCACCACTTGGCCATGATCGAGCCGCCGCGGCTGACGATGCCGGTCTTGCGATTGGCGGTGAGCGGCACGTAGGGCAGGCGCACGCCGGCGTGGATGGTGAAGTAATCGACGCCCTGCTCGGCCTGCTCGATCAGCGTGTCGCGATAGATCTCCCAGGTGAGCTTGACGGGATCGCCGTCGCATTTCTCCAGCGCCTGGTAGATCGGCACCGTGCCGATGGGCACCGGCGAGTTGCGCAGGATCCACTCGCGCGTGTTGTGGATATTGCGGCCGGTGGAGAGGTCCATGACGGTGTCGCCGCCCCAGCGGATCGACCACACCATCTTCTCGACCTCCTCCTCCACCGAGGAGGTGACGGCGGAGTTGCCGATGTTGGCGTTGATCTTCACCAGGAAGTTGCGGCCGATGATCATCGGCTCCAGCTCGGCGTGGTTGATGTTGGCCGGGATGATGGCCCGCCCGCGCGCGATTTCGGAGCGGACGAACTCCGGCGTGATGTGCTCGGGGATGGCCGCGCCGAAGCTCTCGCCGTCGGCGACGGCGGCCTTGGCGCGGGCGAGCGCCACCTTGCGTCCGAGGTTCTCGCGGTGCGCGACGTAGATCATCTCCTTGGTGACGATGCCGGCGCGGGCAAACTCGTATTGCGTCACGGGCTTGCCGGGCAGGCCGCGCAGCGGCGGCGCCTTGTTGGGGAAGTCGCGCGCCAGGTGCTTGGCCGATACGTTGCCGTTGTCCTCCGGCTTGATGTCGCGCCCGTGGTACTCCTCCACGCCGCCGCGCTCCCTGACCCATGCTTCGCGGATGCGGGGCAGGCCCTTCTCCACGTCGATGGCGGCGTGCGCGTCGGTGTAGGGGCCGGAGGGATCGTACACGCGGAAGGATTTCTCGCCCGCGCCCTCGGTCAGCGCGATCTCGCGGAACGGTACGCGCACGTCGGCATGGCCGTCGGGCGACGAATAGACCTTGGTGCTGGCGCTGATCGGCCCGGTGGTGACTTTGGGGATCATCAGGTCTTTGCTGCGCGTGATCTTGTTCATGCTCACCTCAGGTGTCGGACATGTAGCTCTTGTAGGAGAGGAATGCGCCCAGGGCTAAGACGACGAGGCCTCCCGCGACGAGAGCCTTGGATTGCTTCCGAGCGTCGTGGCGACCGGGGCGGCCATCTGCGGGAACCACATCCGGGCGAGCCCGCCGACCATGGCAAGCCAGCCGAGGACGGTAACGATGATGCGCCATCCGCCGCTCCAAACGTTGTGGACGCGCACGATGGCAACCCCCGCAAGCAGCGAAAGGATACCGGAGAGGAAAATCAGGCCGTAGTTCTGCGCGAACTGTTCGATCATGGTCGGAAAGAGATCGCGATTGATCAGCATGGCAACAGCCCATCGCGACCAGCAGCGGTCCGATGAAACCGGCAATGAGCTTGGAGTTCGCCACGTTCCGTCCCTTCGCCGGCATGACCCGGATCAGGTTCTAAGGGTGGCGGCGCGGGTTCAGCGCCATCTCAGCCGGCTCCGCCGGCCCCCCTGGAACTGTCACAATCTGCGCCGATCCGGGCGCGCTTGCAAGAGCGCCGCTGCAAGCCGCGTCGATGCACGCAGATTCGGTGCCCCGGCGCGATCGCTTGCAGTCGAGGCGACACCCAGGCCTAGCAAGGTATCCCGGACGCGAACGGCTTGCTCCCCTCGGTGCCGCGCGCGGCTTCGGAGAGCGGAACCTGAAGCTCGTATTCGAGGCCCGTCTCCCTGAAATCGACCTGCGATTTGCCGAGCAGGGACATGAGCTGGGTTCCAAGTCCTTCGGTTTTCGGCTGCCCCACCGGTGGTCCGCCCCGTTCCGCCCAGGAAAAGATCAGCAAGGCTTCTGGCCCTGACCGGTCGATCTTCCAGCCAATGATCACGTGGCCACGCGGCGTCGACAGCGAGCCATGCTTGGCCGCATTGGTCGCCAGCTCATGCACCACGAGGGCGAACATCTGCGCGAATGAGCCGCCGACCACGACCGGCTCGCCCTTGACGGTCGCCCGCGCCGTGAAGGGGGCAAGCTCGGCATCGATCAGCCGCTGCAGCGATACGCCCCCCCCGGGTCCGGCGGCGACGAATTCCTGCGCATGCGCCAGGGCGTGCAGGCGGCCGACGAAGGCCTCCAGCGCGCTCTTGAGGTCCTTGCTCCGGCTGAGCGTGCTGGTGGCGATGGACTGCACCACGGCCAGCAGGTTCTTGGTGCGATGCTGCAGCTCGCGAACCAGCAGTGCTTGCCGGGCCTCCGCCTCCTTGCGCTCGGTGATGTCGCGGCCAATCGCATGAATTCCGAGAGGTTTGCCGTCCTCGCCGAAGTTCAGCCTGGACTTGACCTCGAGGGTCACGCGCTTGCCGGTATCCTTCGCGAGCATCTCCAGCTCGTATTGCGTGAATGGCTCGCCTCCGAGCTTGCGGCGCAGCGCATCCTCATGGGTCGGATGGAACTCCGTGGGGACGAAGCGGCGGAGCGGCGCTCCTATCATCTCCTGCGACGTGTATCCGAGGATGCGCCCCACGATCGGGTTGACGGAGGTGAAGCGCCCTTCGAGGTCGAGCGTGGCGACGATGTCGTTGGCGTTGTCGATGAGGGTGCGGTAGCGCTGCTCGCTTGCCTCGAGCGTCCGCTCTGCGACTTTCCGCTCGGTGATGTCAATGGCGAACCCCACGCTGAACACGGGCTCGCGTTCTGCGCCTTCGCTCGTGAAGAAGACGCCGCCCTTGACCAGCACCCACCGGACCGAGCCGTCGGGACGCAGGATGCGGTGCTCGCTGCTGACGGTTGCGGGACCGCCCGGGTTCAAGGTCGCAATCAGCCAGTTACGCACGCGCTCACGGTCTTCGGGGTGGACAATTAGCATGATGTCGCGAGGCGGCGGTGCACCTGGAGCCCGTCCGAAGATTGCATTCATTTCCGGCGACCAGGTCCGCTCTCCGGTCCTCAGATCGAGTCTGAATATGCCGAGCTGCGTGGCCTCGGCCGCGAGCCGGAGCTGGTCGCTGTTTTCCTGCGCCGTCGTCATCGCCTGGCGCAGGTCGTCGATGTCGGTCGCGGTGGTGAGCCACGCCTCCACGCGTCCGCCCTTTCGCATCATGGAGTAATTCAGCCGATGCCAGCGCCACGCGCCGATGGGGTCGAGCAGGCGTATCTCCAGTTCGAAGTCCTGGGGGTCTGCAATCGCGCGCGCCACTGCAGACCTGAAATCCGCCAGGTCGTCGGGATGAACGAGCGCCTGCTCGCGGCTCGCCCGGTCGGGCAGGTTCAGCGCCTCGCCCGCGAACGCCCGCATGGCGCGGTTGTAGTACAGCGCAGGTCCCTCCGGCCGCACCATCCAGACCTTGTGCGGCATGGCGTCGAGGGCCGCGCGCATCTGCGCGTCGTCGGTCTGGCTGGCCTCGTCTGACACCTTCATTGGCAAAGCCTACCTCTACATTGCCCTCTGCGGGGTCTCGACCTCTGCCCACCGCTCACCCGTGACGGGCCGGCCTCAGAGCGCCGCTGACAACGGGCGGTGCAGCCTGTATGAAATGCGGCACACAGCAATGCAATCATCGGCAGGGATGGACGCGTGCAAGACGAGGCAATCCTGGGCAGGGCCGCGGCCGGCGACAAGCTGCACCACGAGGACCTGGAGGTCGGCAAGCCGTACATCTTCGGCTCGAGGACGGTGACGAAGGACGAGATCGTGGCCTTCGGCCGGGCCTATGATCCCCAGCCTCTGCACGTCGACGAGGAAGCGGCCAAGGCCACGCTGGTCGGCGGGCTGTGCGCTTCGGGCTGGCATACCTGCGCGATGATGATGCGCATGGTCGCTGACGGCATGCTCAACCACGTCGCTTCGCTCGGCTCGCCCGGCGTGGACGAGGGGCGGTGGATGGTGCCGGTGCGCCCCGGCGACGTGCTGAGCTGCCGCTACACGGTCGAGGAGAAGCGGGATCTGGCGTCGCGACCGGATGTCGGCGTCTCCAAGGTGCTGGTGGAGCTTCTGAGCCAGAAGGGCGAGACGATGGCGAACTGGCGCACCAACCAGCTCACGCGCCGGCGCAATCCGGGGCGCGCGCCGGTCGATCACGGGCGCGAAGCGCGAGCGCAAGGCGATTGCAAGCGTTTGGGATCTGCCCGGCGTGGCAAGCCCGCTGCGTCCGGACTACTTCTTCGACGATCGCCAGATCGGCGAGCTGACGGACATGGGTACGCACACCTTCGGCAAGGACGAGATCATCGCGTTCGCCCGCGAGTTCGATCCGCAGCCGTTCCATCTGGACGAGGCTGCGGCCAAGGCATCGCTGTTCGGTGCGCTGTGCGCGTCGGGCTGGCACACGGCGGCCCATTGCATTCGCGGCAACATCGGCTCGCGCCTGAGAGGCAACGAGGCGGCTCGTGCCAAGGGAGACAGGATAGCGGCGTATGGGCCTTCGCCGGGCTTCCGCAATCTCGCCTGGTACAAGCCCACCTATGTCGGCGATACGCTCGAGTATCGCGGCGTGCTGGCCAGGAAGATCGACATGAAGTCGCGGCCCGATCGCGGCATCGTCGCCACCGACATCCAGGCCCGCAACCAGAAGGGCGAGATCGTGTTCGCCGTCACCACCCAGATCCTGGCGGAACGCCGCGAGCCGTATCGGCCTGCGTGATCCGGGCGTCGTAGGTGTCGGGTCATCGCTGACGCTCGACCCGACCTGCGCGAAACGGTCACCCCTTGCCCTTCAACGATCGGTACAGATCGAGCGCCTCGGCGGGCTTGGCGTTCTTGTGCACGACGGCGTTGACGGCGGCGATCATGGCCTTGGGCGCGTCGGACTGGAAGATGTTGCGGCCCATGTCGACGCCGGCCGCGCCCTGCTGCACGGCGTTGTGGGCCATGGTGAGCGCGTCGAGCTCCGGCAGCTTCTTGCCGCCGGCCATCACGATCGGCACCGGGCAGGAGGCGGTGACGGTCTCGAAGTCCTTCTCCACGTAGTAGGTCTTGACGTACTGCGCGCCGAGCTCGGCGATGATGCGGCAGGCGAGGCGGAAATACTTGGCGTCGCGCACCATGTCCTTGCCGACCGCGGTGATGCCCATGACGGGCATGCCGACGCGCAGGCCGGCATCCACCAGCTTGGTCATGTTGTGCACCGAGCGCGTCTCGTGCTCGCCGCCGATGAACACCTGGATGCCGACGCCGGCCGCGTTGAGGCGCACCGCGTCGTCCATGTCCATGGCGATCTGCTCGTCCGACAGCTCCTCGCGCAGGATGCTCGGGCCGCCGCTGGCGCGCAGCACCATCGGCTTTTGCGACTCGGCCGGGATCAGCGAGCGCAGGATGCCGCGCGTGCAGAACAGCGCGTCGCACTGCGGCAGCAGCGGCACGATCGAGAGATCGATGCGCTCGAGCCCGGTGGTCGGTCCCTGGAAATAGCCGTGGTCGACCGCCAGCATCACGGTGCGGCCCGATGCCGGATTGAACGTGCGCGCCAGGCGGTTCTTCATGCCCCAGTCGAGCTGGTGCGAGCCCTTCAGGAAAAAGCCCGGCGCCTGCTGCGGCCGGTCGGCCTGGTAGCGTTCACCTTCCTTGTCGGCTTCGGGCATGGTGTCACCTCTGGCTGTCGAGCAGGTTATGACGCGGGCGAAACAATAGTCGGGTTGTCATACCGGGGCTCGTCCCCGGTATCCAGCCATCCACGAGCATCGGAGCATGCGGCACGATGGATCCCGGTGACAAGCACCGGGATGACACCTAGCGCAGCGCGGCGGCGATGTTGCCGCCATCGACGGTTGTCACGTCGCCCGTGGTCTTGAGCTCCAGCGCCTGGTGCAGGAAGGCCTGCGCCACGTCGTCGGCGGTGACCTCGCGGCCCAGCAGGTTGCCGCTCATGTAGTCCTTCTCGCTTACGCCGCGCGCCTGCGAGCGCGGTCTTGATGAAATCGTCGGTGAGGAGCCCGGAGCGGATGCGGTCGGCGTTGACCGCGTTGGCGCGGATGCCGTCGGCGCCGTAGTCGACGCGCGTACTGGCGCACCAGGAACAGCGTCGCCGCCTTGGGCAGGCCGTAGGGGCCGAAGTTGGGGCCCGGGTTCACCGCCTGCTTGGAGACATTGAACAGCAGGCAGCCGCCGGTGCCCTGCGCCAGCATGATGCGCACCGCGGCCTGGGCGACGCGCTGATGGCCATAGAAATTGAGCTCGAAGCTCTTGCGCAGCACGGCCTCGTCGACCTCGCCGATGCGCCCCTGCCAGGCCGCGCCCGCGTTCGAGACCACGATGTCGACGCCGCCGTAAGTCTCGGCGATCCTGTCGAAGGCCGCGCGCACGGATGCGGCATCCGTCACGTCGCAGGCAACCGCCAGCGCGCTCGCGCCGATCGTGCGCGCCCTGGCCTCGGCTGCGCCTCAGATCGACGTCGAGCAGCGCCACCTCGGCCCCGGCCGACGCGAAGGCGCGGGCCGTCGCCGCGCCGATCGCCCCGCCGGCACCCGTGACGGCCACGATCTGTCCGGCCAGCGGCAGCTGCTTGGCGCCGCGCGAGCTTGGCCTGTTCCGGCGGCCAGTACTCGCAATCGAACATGTCGGCCTCGCCGATCGAGCGGTATTCGCCGATCGCCTCGGCGTCCGCGATCGTATGCACCGCGCTCTCGGCCATGTCGGCGGCGATGCGGGCGTCGGCCTTGGTGCGTCCGAGGCCGATGAGGCCGAGGCCCGGCACCAGGATTACGCGCGGCGGCGGGATCGAGCATCGTCCTGTCGCCGCCGACGCGGGCATTGTTGCGCGCGAAGTAGTCGCGGTAGTCCGCGACGAATGCCTGCGCTGCCTTGATGCGCGTCGCGTTTGAAGTCCGCGAGCTTGCCCTCGGCCGGCGGCGGTACGATCAGCGGCCAGCCCTTGATGCGGATGGTGTGGTCGGGTGTGATCACGCCGGCGCGCGCGTAACGCGCCACCTCCTTGCCGTTGACGAACGCGAGGATGGAATCGCTGGTGCGGAACTCGAGGATCTGCCGCCGCCATGCGCCCTCGATGTTGTCGTCCTTCAAGGCGCAGGCGCCGCGCAGGATCGGCGCGACCTCGGCCAGCGCGGCCGTGGCTTGCGGCAGTGGCGCGCTCGCGAACACCGGCCTGCGCCCGCGTCGGAGACGCGCCTCGGCCAGCGTCACCATCTCGATCATGCGCTCGTAGGCTTCCCGCGCCGTGGCGCCGAAGGTGAAGATGCCGTGCTTGTCGAGGATCAGGCCTTCCACCTGGCGGTCTGCGTCGAACACATCGGCCGCGGTCTTGGCGAGGCCGAACCCGGGACGACGGTAGGGCACGAACCCGAGGCGGGTGCCATAGATCTCCCGCGCCAGCTCGGCGCCGTTGGGCTGGTCGATCAGGCTGAGCACGGCGTTGGCGTGCGTGTGATCGACGAATGCGTGCGGCATGAAGGCATGCAGCAGCATTTCGACCGACGGGCTCGGAGCGGCCGGATCGAGCAGGTAGGCGCGTTGGACCCGCAGCATGTCCGCGTCGCTGAGGTCTTGGCGCTGGCGCAGCTTGCGCAACGGCTCGAGCTTCACGGCCGGCAGCCCGTCGGGATCGATCGTTGCCATGTCCCGGCCCGATCCCTTGACGCACAGAACCGGGTGCGTCTCGCCGAGCAGATCGACCATCTCGGTCTTGAGCGAGGTATTGCCACCGCCGTGCAGCACGAGCGCCGGATCGCCGCCGAGCAGCCGGGTGGTGTATGTGCGCAGCGCCAGTGCCTCGCTCGCGCCAGCGGCCCCGAGAACCTCGACCGTCGCGAGGGCGTCGGCATCACTCCAGCGGCTCTGCATGCTGTCGGCGGGCTCCTTGCGTGTGGCCGCCTACATAAGCCAGCCCGGCGAGATGGGAAACCCGTACGCGTGGACGCTGAAAAGACGAGGCCGGGCAGTCGCCTGCCCGGCCCCGGTCCGTCGGTCTGTTCTGCTCAGCTCAGCTTCAGTTGAGCTTGAAGTTGACGCCGAGCTTGATGGTGTCCAGCCGGACATTCACTTTGTCGGTGACCACGACGCCGCCGCCCGCGAGCGAGAGATCGGTATCCTGGCTGCCGAGATCGACGTGGGAGTACTCGATTCGAGTCGAGACGCGGTTCGTGAAGGCGTGCTCGAAGCCGAAGCCGGCGACCCAGCCGACATGCGTCTCGCTGCCGCTGAGAAGCGGTATGCCGACGATGCTGACATTGGTGCTCACGTCGGCCCAGGCCACGCCGGCCATGGCGTAGAGAAGCGAGCGATCCATGGCGATGCCGGCACGTCCCACGACGGTGGCAAGCCAATCAATGTCGCGCTTGCACTCGAGGATCGCGACGCAGTTGGTGGTGCCCTGGATGTTGGCGCCCGAGAAGCTGCCCTCGACCCCCAACACGGTGGAGCCTGTCTGCCAGTTATATCCGATCTGGCCACCATACAACGCACCGTTCAGCGAATAATCGGTGCTCAGAGGGCCGCCGAGGCCAGGGTCGCCGGTGGTGTTGCCAGTTACCAGGCCGGCATGACCGCCGAGGTAGAAGCCGGTCCACGAGAAGTACTGCGGCGCGTCTTTTACGCTGTTTCTGGAGTATCCGTCAGCATTCACCGCTGTTGCTGACAGTACCGCCGCAGAGCCCATTGCCAGACTGGCAAGAATGGCTCGGATTTTCTTCATGACGTTCCCCTGTGTGACATTCTCTATCGGCCAACGGCTGTTCGTACCCCGCTTAAGAATTGCACAATCCGTTGAGCCACAGGGGCTCCTAACCCCCAAAGAGTCCGGGCACCAGAGGGTCGCGAGGGGCGGGCCGATCGAGTGAATTCGTCCACGGATAGCGGATAAATGTATGTATAATCAATATATTGGAATGATAAGGAGAGGACGGATTATGGTGACCAGAAAGCCACGCCATCCACATGGTTTGCTGAAAAAACCGGCACTAAATACTACGGCGTGACCGGATGATGTCCGCAGCGGGGCATTTTCTTCTGAGGCCATCGGGACATACGAATTGGATGTGCGGCCCGTCGGCCACAACCACTGGGCGATGCGTTTTGCCCACAGGGCAGGTGTGCGATCCCGTTGACTCCCATCTATTCCCATGTAATCCCATAAATGCCCAAGCGCCGGTACCGCTCCCGCTCGTCGAGACGAGTGCGGCGGCGGCAAGGGACCGCCGGCCAGTGGCCGCGGGTGAAGTGCGCAAGTCGGTCAGTCGGAGTGCAGGCGAGGCTCATGCAAAGGGATGGACCGCTTTGTCTCCACGTTCACGAACAAGATCGACGCCAAGGGCCGGGTCTCCGTGCCTGCTCCCTTCCGCGCCGTGCTCGAGCGCGACGGCTACACCCAGGGAACCGCCGGCGGAATCTATTGCTACCCCTCGCTCGATGCTCCGGCGCTCGATGCAGGCGGCCAGAGCCTTGCGCGCAAGATCGACGGGCTTCTCGACGGCCTGCCGGATTATTCGGACGAGCGCGACGAGCTCTCTGTCGCGCTCTATGGTGACGTCCATATCCTCTCGATCGATCAGGACGGACGCATCGTGCTTCCTGACGGGCTTCGCGCCCACGCCGGCCTTTCGACCCACGTCGCTTTCGTGGGTCTCGGCGCTAAATTCCAGATGTGGGAGCCCGGCCGCTTCGAAGAGCGGCGAGCCCGCGCGCGGGAGAAAGTCCACCAGCATCGCAAGCTTTTCGGCGCGGGGAGCCGTCCCGATCAGGGGGATAGGGGCGGCGACGGGGGAGCACGGGAATAATGGCGGAGCGAGGCGCCCGTCCGGCCGAGGGTGCCCCGAGAGGGACCGAGCGCCATATTCCCGTGCTGCTTCCGCAGATGCTTCAGGCGCTGGCGCCGAAGGACGGCGAGCGCTTCATTGACGGCACGTTCGGCGCCGGCGGCTACTCCCAGGCGATCCTGACCGCCGCACCCGGCGCGCGCGTGCTCGGCATCGACCGCGATCCTGTCGCCCTTGCCGCGGGCCAGGCTCTGGCCGCGCAGCATCCGGGTCGGCTTCAGCTGGTCGAAGGCCGCTTCGGCGATCTCGACCTGCTGGCGGCGACCGCGGGTTTCGCGCCCGCGGATGGTGTCGTGCTGGACATCGGCGTCTCCTCCATGCAGCTCGACGATCCCGCGCGCGGCTTCTCGTTCCAGGGCGACGGGCCGCTCGACATGCGCATGTCGGCGGACGGGCCATCGGCCGCCGACGTCGTCAACGGTGCGGAGGAGGCGCACCTCGCCGACATCCTGTTCCATTTGGGCGAGGAGCGCAGTGCCCGGGGCATCGCCCGCGCCATCGTCGCGCGGCGGCAACAGCAGCCCTTCACACGCACGTCGGAGCTGGCTCAGCTTGCCGCCCGCGTGCTGGGGCGGGAGAAGATCGCCGGCCGGCACGCGGCCACGCGGACGTTCCAGGCCCTGCGCATCTACGTCAACGACGAGCTCGGCGAGCTGGCGCGCGGCCTGTCGGCGGCGGAGCGGGTGCTGGCACCGGGCGGGCGCCTCGTCGTTGTGGCCTTCCATTCGCTGGAGGACCGGCTGGTCAAGCGGTTCCTCAAGGACCGGGCGGCGCCGGAGGAGCAGGGCTCCCGCCATCTCCCCCCGCAGACCGGCGCTCGCCCGGCTCCGAGTTTCCGGTTCCTTAACCATCGCCCGGTAAGCCCGACGGACAAGGAGATCGCCGCCAATCCGCGGGCACGCTCCGCCAAGCTCAGGGCGGCCGTGCGCACTGATGCCCCGGCCTGGGTCGACGACAGCGGCGACCTCCCTTTCCCGCGTTTGGGCTCGGACCTGGGCTCCGGCGGGGCGCGCAACGGGTAGCGACGGGACCGGTGATGCTTCGCGGGGTCAACCTGGCCTTGATGCTGGCGACGCTCGCGTCCGCCTTCGCGCTCTACGCCGTCAAGTACGACACCCGCCGCCTGGAGGCCCGCGTACAGGCGCAGGAGCGCGCCCTGGAGAAGTCCGAAAGCGACGTGACGGTGCTGGCGGCCGAGCGCGCGCATCTCGCCCGCCCCGAGCGCCTCGAGCCCCTGGCACGCCTCATCGGCCTCGCCCCCATTGCCAGCCCCCAATACCTGCGCATCGAGGGAAGGAGCGCAGCCGAGCGAAAGCGCGATACGGCGTCTGTCGACGACGCGAATTGGCAAGGCCCATGACAGCGCACACCGCCGCCCTGCGCGCTCTGCCGACGCAGACCTCCGAAGACGCGGAGGCGCGCCTGCGCGCGCGCGCTCGCCTGGTGCTGTGCGCCGTGCTGCTGGCATTTGCCGTGATCGGCGGCCAGCTGGTGCGGCTGGCGTCGAAGGCGGCGACGGAGATCAAGGTGTCGCTGGCCGAGCCGTTGGCGCGCAGCTGGTCGCGGCCCGACATCGTCGATCGCCAGGGCCGCCTGCTTGCGACCGACGTCGGCATGCACTCGCTCTACGCCGACCCGCAACTGGTCCAGGACGTCGATGAGACGATCGAGAAGCTGATGGCCGCGCTCCCGGGTCTGGATGCGGCCGAGCTGCGCAAGTCGCTGGCCGACAGGAGCCGGCGCTTTGCCTGGGTGGCGCGCGGCCTCACGCCACGACAGGCGCAGCGCCTCCATGCGCTTGGCCTGCCCGGCCTCGCCTTCCGCACCGAGCTCAAGCGCGTCTATCCGCTGGGACCACTGGCCGGGCACATGCTGGGCACCGTCAACACCGACAACCGAGGCATCGCCGGCATCGAGCGCATGCTCGACGAGGCCGGTCGCGTCGAGGCCGTGCAGGGCCCCGGCCGCACGCCGACCCCGGCGGTGCGGATGGCGCTCGATATCGGCGTGCAGCACGCACTCGCCGAGGAGCTCAAGCAGGCCTGCGTGCGCTACTCCGCATCCGCCGCCGCGGGCCTCGTGCTCGATGCCGGCTCGGGCGAGATGCTGGGCGCCGTCTCGCTGCCCGAAGCCGACCCGATGCGTCCCGCGGATTGGCTCGACCCGGCGCATGCCGACAAGCTGACGGGCGGCACCTTCGAGCTCGGCTCGATCTTCAAGACGCTGACGATCGCCATGGCGCTCGAGGCCGGCACGTCCGACCTCGACAAGCTCTACGACGTGCGCCAGCCGCTCGTCGCCGGTCCCTACGTGATCAAGGACCTTTATCCGCAGGGCCGACCGCTCTCGGTGCGCGAGATATTCCTGCACTCCTCCAACGTCGGGGCCGGCATGCTGGCGCTGGAGGCCGGCGCGGAGCGTCAGCGGGCATTCCTTGCGCGATTCGGGCTGACCGAGCCCGTGCGCACGGAAGCGGGACCGGTGGCGATGCCACAGCTCCCCAAGCACTGGGGCAGGATCGAGACCATCACCGTCGCCTACGGCCACGGCTTGGCAGTGGCCCCGGTTCAGTTCGCCGCCGCGCTCGCCACGCTCGTGAACGGCGGGTTCAAGGTGACGCCCACGCTGCTGGCGAGAGAGGGCGAGGCTGGCGAGCGGCCGCGCCTGGTGTCCGCGGCCACCAGCGCCGGGTTGCGGGAGATCATGCGTCTCAACGTGACGAACGCCCAGGGCACCGGCCGGCACGCCGAGGCCGACGGCTATCGCGTCGGCGGCAAGACCGGCACCGCCGAGATGCCGGGCCGCGGCGGCTACCGGGAGAAATCGGTCATTTCATCCTTCGCCGGCGCATTTCCGATGGATGCGCCCAGATATGTGGTCCTGGTGCTGCTGTTCGAGCCGCAGACCGGAGAGGGTCGCGGCGACAAGATCACCGCCGGCCTTAACGCGGCCCCGGCCACGGCCCGCATCGTCGAGCGCGTCGCACCCCTGCTGGGCGTCCTGCCGCGGCGCGCCGAGCCGCCGGCGCCTGCCCGGTTTGACGCCCCACCCGGGGCACAATAAGAAGCGATCATGTAGGTTGGGTCGAGCGTCGGCGATGACCCAACACCCGATGCAGACCGCGAATTGTGTTGGGTCGGCGCTTCGCTCGACTCAGCCTACACTTCCAGTGCGCGTCCGACCCAAGAACCAAGGCAATGAAGCTCCAATCCCTGATTGGTCCGGAGATCACGTCTGCGGCAAGCGGCGACGTCGAGATCGTCGGCATCACGGCCGACAGCCGCCAGGTGCAGCCGGGCTGGCTGTTCGCGGCGATTTCCGGAAGCAAGGCGGACGGAGCGCGCTTCGTGCCGGAGGCGATCGCCAAGGGGGCCGCCGCGGTACTCCTCGCGCGCGACACCGAGATTACCGCGCCGGAGCACGTGGCCCTGTTGCGCGCAGCCGAGCCGCGTCACGCGCTGGCGATGATGGCCGCGCGTTTCTATCCGGCGCAGCCCGGCACCATCGTCGCCGTCACCGGCACCAGCGGCAAGACCTCGGTGGCCGACTTCGCGCGCCAGATCTTCGCCCACCTCGGGCGCAAGGCCGCCTCGCTCGGCACCATCGGCCTGGTGAAGCCCGACGGCAGCGTGTACGGCGGCCTGACCACGCCCGATCCCGTCTCGCTGCACCGGACCCTGGCGGAGCTGGCCGGGGAGGGCGTCACGCATCTTGCCTTCGAGGCCTCCTCGCATGGCCTCGACCAGCACCGGCTGGATGGCGTCCGGCTGAAGGCCGCGGCCTTCACCAACCTCGGCCGCGACCATCTCGACTATCATCCCAGCATGGATGCGTATCTCGCGGCCAAGCTGCGGCTGTTCACCGAGCTGCTGCCGGCCGACGGAGTGGCCGTCGTGAATGCCGACGCCGAGCACGCCGCGCAGGTGATCGCGGCCGCGCGCGATGGCGGGCGCGCCGTGCTGAGCGTGGGCCGCGGCGGTGACGGGCTGAAGCTCGAGTCGCTCGGCCGCGAGGGGTTCGCGCAGCTCCTGCGCGTTGCGCACGACGGCAAGAGCTATGACATCCGCCTGCCACTGCCCGGCGAATACCAGGCGTCGAACGCGCTGCTCGCGGCCGGTCTCGCCATCGCCGCCGGCGAGCCCGCAGCCCGCGTCCTGCCCACGCTCGCGGAGCTTGTCGGCGTGAAGGGCCGGCTCGAGATCGTGGGGCGGGTGCGGGACGCCCTCATCGTTGTCGACTACGCGCACAAGCCGGATGCGCTCGAGGCCGCGCTCAGGGCGGTGCGGGCGTTCGCGCCCGGCCGGGTGGTGTGCGTGTTCGGCTGCGGCGGCGACCGCGACAAGGGCAAGCGGCCGATCATGGGCCGGATCGCGGCGCGCCTCGCCAACCACGTCATCGTCACCGACGACAATCCGCGCAGCGAGAAGCCGGAGGCGATCCGCGCCGAGATTCTCGCCGGCTGCCCCGGCTCGCGCGAGATCGGCGACCGCGCCGAGGCGATCAAGGCCGGCGCGCGCCTGCTCGGCCACGGCGATCTCCTGCTCATCGCCGGCAAGGGCCACGAGACCGGACAGATCGTCGGCTCGACCGTCCTGCCGTTCTCGGATCACGAGGCGGTGCGTGCCGCCCTGTCGGAGACCCCCATCCGTGTCTGAACCCCTTTGGCAATGGGAAGACCTGGTGGCCGCGGCGCAAGGCGACGGCGATGGCACGCCTGCGCTGCGCATAAGCGGCTTCTCCATCGACACGCGCAGCCTCGGGCCAGGCGACGTGTTCGTCGCGCTCAAGGACGCACGCGACGGGCACGAGTTCGTTTCCGCCGCCTTCAAGGCCGGGGCGGCCGCCGCCATTGTCTCCCGCGGCTATGCGCGTAACGACCCCGGCGGCGCGCTGCTGCGCGTCGACGATCCGCTGCGAGCGCTGGAAGCCATCGGACGGGCTGCGCGCGCCCGCGGCAACGGGCGCATCGTTGCCGTCACCGGCAGTGTCGGCAAGACCGGCACGAAGGAGATGCTGCGCCTCTGCCTGGGCCTGGCCGGGCCGACGCACGCCGCCGAGAAGTCCTACAACAACCACTGGGGTGTGCCTCTGACGCTGGCACGCATGCCGCCCGACAGCGCCTACGCGCGTGCTCGAGATCGGCATGAACCATCCCGGCGAGATCACGCCGCTCGCCCAGATGGTGCGCCCGCACGTCGCGGTCATCACGACGGTGGAGCCCGTGCATCTGGGCCAGTTCTCGTCGGTGGAGGCTATCGCCGAGGCGAAGGCCGAGATCTTTCAGGGCCTGGTGCCGGGCGGGACTGCCGTGCTCCCCCGCGACAACCCGCATTTCGCCCTGCTGCGCGCTCGCGCCAGCGCGGTCGGCGCCAAGATCGTCACCTTCGGCTACCACGAGGAGGCCGATTTTCGCGCGCTGCAGGTCGATCTGGGCCCCAAGGGCTCCGCCGTCATCGCCGGTCACGGCTCGCAGCGCTTCCCTTACCGTGTCGGCGCTCCCGGCGAGCACTACGTGAGGAACTCGCTCGCGGTGCTGGCGACGCTCGGCGCCGCCGGCGCGGATGCCATGCGCTGCCTGCCCGGGCTGGCGCGGGTCGCCGCCCCCGCCGGGCGCGGAGCGCGCACGCTGCTCGATGCGCCGGACGGGCAGATCCTGCTGATCGACGAGAGCTACAACGCCAATCCGGCCTCCGTGCGGGCCGCGCTGGCCGCCATGGCATCCACCCCGCGGGAGGCCTTCCCGCGCCGCGTTGCCGTGCTCGGCGACATGCTGGAGCTGGGCGGCGAGGCCGAAAGCCTGCATCGCGGCCTGAAGGAAGCGGTTGACGCGGCCGGTGCTGATCTGGTTCTTGCCTGTGGCCCGATGATGCGGCTGTTGCTGGACGATCTCGCGCCGGAGCGGCGGGCCTGGGCGCCGACCTCCACCGAGCTGGAGGCGGTTTTGCTCGGCATCGTGCAGGCAGGCGACGTGGTAATGATCAAGGGCTCGCTGGGGACACGCATGGCGCCGCTGGTGGCGGCCATGCTGGCGCGCTTCGGACCGGGGCGGCCGGGAGGGTGAGGGATGCTCTACGCGTTGGTGACCTTCAGTGACCAGCTCGGGCCGCTGAACGTCTTCCGCTACATCACCTTCCGCACGGGCGGCGCCATCATGACGGCGCTGCTGTTCGTGTTCCTGTTCGGCCCGGCCATCATCGACCTGCTGCGCCTCAAGCAGGGCAAGGGGCAGCCCATCCGCGAGGACGGGCCCGCAACCCACTTCGCCAAGAAGGGCACGCCGACCATGGGCGGGCTCATGATCCTGTCGGGCGTCACGGTCGCCACGCTGCTGTGGGCCAACTGGGCCAACTGGTACGTGTGGATCGTGCTGTTCGTGATGGTTTCCTACGGCGCCATCGGCTTCTACGACGACTATCTGAAGGTCACCAAGAGCACGGCCGGCGGCGTTTCCGGCAAGCTGCGGCTGGCGGCTGAGATCGTGGTCGCCGGAGCCGCCGCATGGGCGGTCATGCGGGTCGGGAGCGCTGGCTTCTCATCCTCGCTCACCGTGCCGTTCTTCAAGAATGTCGTGCTGCCGCTCGGCGGCGTGTTCATACTGCTGGGCATTCTCGTGATCGCCGGCGCGGGCAACGCCGTCAACCTCACCGATGGCCTGGACGGTCTTGCCATCGTGCCGGTGATGATCGCAGCGGCCACCTTCGGGCTGATCGCCTACCTGACGGGGAACGCCAACTTCGCGCGCTACCTGCAGATCCACTACGTGCAGGGCGCGGGCGAGCTCGCCGTCATCTGCGGGGCGCTGATCGGTGCGGGGCTCGGCTTCCTGTGGTTCAACGCGCCCCCGGCCATGATCTTCATGGGCGACACCGGCTCGCTGGCGCTTGGCGGCGCGCTCGGCGCCATCGCGGTCGCCACCAAGCACGAGATCGTGCTCGCCATCGTCGGCGGGCTGTTCGTGCTCGAGACCATGTCGGTGATCATCCAGGTGACGTCCTTCAAGCTCACCGGCAAGCGGGTGTTCCGCATGGCGCCGCTGCACCACCATTTCGAGCAGAAGGGCTGGAAGGAATCGACCGTGGTCGTTCGGTTCTGGATCATCTCGGTGGTGCTGGCCCTGGTCGGGCTCGCCACGCTCAAGCTGCGCTGAACGGGCCGACGACCGCTACCTCACCCTGAGCCTGTCGAAGGGCGGGCCACGGACTCCAAGCGTGCTTCGAAAGCTCAGCACGGGGTTGGGGCTTTGCCTCGCGCCCGGCCGGTTCAGTGCAGGTAGCCGAGCAGATACAGGATGAAGATGACGGGAAGGGGAATCCCGACAAGCCAAAGCAACAGGCCGCGTCCCATGAAACTTTCTCCGTGAGCTGTGAAGTTCAAGCTCACTGAGAACGTGCGGTGAAGGCCCTGGTTCCCCAACGCTTGGCGTGCATGCCGGACATGGAACGGTGGCGAGATTGATCCGCCGCCTCGTGTGCCGCCGCAACGACACTGTCGGGCTGACGCTTGCCGTACAGCAGGACGGCGCCCGAGATGTCGCCCGGCTGCAGCTCGCGGAACGTCTCCTCGTAGCGGTAGCCCATGATCTGGCCCGCCCCGTTGGGATGGTCGAGGCCGATGGTGTGGCCGATCTCGTGGGCGATCGTGTAGCGCACGTCGTAGGTGCGCAGGTCGCCATCGAAGCCGACCTTCCAGCGCTTGTCGGGATTGAGGCAGATGAGCGCGCGCGAGATCGGCTTCACGGGCTCGGGCGAAAGCGTGTCGTAGAACACGTTGGCGAACGCCCAGCCCTCGGGCTCCAGCTGCGCGCCGATCATGATGTCGGCCTTGGCGGGATCTGCAGCCTCGCGAAAGGCGACGTTGGCGACCGACTCCCACATGGCGAACGCCGTGGCGATCTCCGAACGCATGGTCTCCGTCGCAATCCCGGAGGCCGAGAGCAGGTTGTCGAGCTTGGTCATCTTCCCGCAGTTGCGGGCGCCGGGGAACTCGACGTTCTCGGCAACGATGGCGTAGGACAGCACGCGCGGCTGGTCCTTGGCCGGCGATTGCCAGCGCACCCCGTTACCCTCGAGCCGCAAGGTCTTGAAGCTCGCGACGTCACCTGCCGCAGCTGCGCCGACGGCACAGGACAGCAGCCCCGCGAAGAGGCCAACGACCGTAAATCTCAACACGTCCCCCGTCCAATTGCGGCGACCGAGTCCGGTCGCTCTTCCCTCGCGTTTTTCGCAATCGCAGCAAGAGCCACGTTGCTTGGTTGTAGGGGGAGGTTAGGGGCGGAAGATTTGGTGGTCAATGCACCAATAGGCGTGCGCTCGCCGCGATGCACCATCGCGCAGCGTCACCATTGCCGCAAACCACCTAAGCGTTAGGCGTTTCCAGAGGTTCCTCTGCGCTGTCGTCACAATGACGTGACTGAGCTTGGCCTTTGCTGCGCGTAAAGCAAGCACGACCAGCTCGAGATTTGGATCAAGGATTGGGCCGTGATGGGACCAACTGTGGCGGATGGTGCGGAGAGAGAACCGAGGAGCCGCTCTGCCGCACAGTGCATCGCCTGCGTGCTTGCGGGATCGACGTTGCAGGTCTCGGCGTGTCCACCACAATGATGCCAACAAGTGGGGATCGGCTGCACCGAGCGTGAACCGAGGACCACTCGATCGCATGGCGGCAAGCTCGTCGCTCGAGGGTGAGCGTAGCGCATATCTACGCCACTTCCGTTCGCAGCCGCTGGAAAAGCTTCGACGGCCCCGCGTCGCGCGGCGATTGCGCCATCGCGCTGCATTTGGCGACGTGAATCCGATCTCGTTTCGCATGGAACCAGCGGGATCGAGATCGGGTTGGTTTGAACAGCGTGCCGGACGGCACTGCGTTGAGTAGGAGCGATCCCATGAACGAGATGTTTGCTCAGGGCGATTTGCTGATCGAGAGAGTGGCCGACGTCGAACCCTCCGGCACCGTGCTGGCCCCGGACGCGACGGGTGCCTGCGTGCTTGCGGAAGGCGAGCTTACAGGCCACCGCCACGCCATTTACGATCGGGTGACCATGTTCCGGGACGACGCTCTGGCGCGTGAGATCCCGACCGGCCTGTACGTCGGCCACGTCAAGGTCGAAGGCGGTTCTGCGCTGATCCACCACCAGGAGCACGCGCCCATCAACCTGGCCGAGGGCACATACCGGGTGCGCCGCCAGCGCGAGCTCGAACCCAAGGACGCCGTGCTTGTCGCTGATTGAGGTCCCTCGGCTGACGAGCGATCAGCTGGCCGCGCTCACCGTCTACGGCGAGCGGTGGTCGCAGCTGCGCGAGGCGACCACGCCTTGCGACCGGCAGGCGGCGGAAGACGGCGTCGTGAAGGCCTACGCCGCCGCCGGCCTGCCGCCGCCGCGCGATGTTGTCTGGGCCGGTGGTCCGTTCGAGATCGCCAAGGCCTGGGCACGATCGCGTGGCGCGGCGGGCGACAATGTGCGATCCCTCGTCATCGACAACGTCTGCCGCAAGGCCGAGGCCGCGGTGGACCGCGCAGTCGGCTTGGCCGTGCGCGTGAGCCTTGCAAGCGAGCCGCGGCTTGCGCGCGTCCCTTCGTTCTGCTCCAGCATCGATGAAGCCGTGCTGCTCGGCTGCGAGCGGGTTCGCCCCGACCTGCGCGCGCGCCTTGGCGGCTTATTCGGGCGTCACAGGCGCCTATTGAGCTACGCGGCGAGCAGTTTCAGCCTGCATTCGGCCCCGACGCTGGGTCCGCTCGAGTACTTTCACGACGTGTGCGGCCTGCAGCGCCAGACGGAAGCGCTCAGCGGGCTCTGGCAGGTCGCCCGCAATGCCTCGTGGATGGTCCCGCATCGCGACGTGTGCTGGCTGGCGGAGCGCCCCAGGCTGGTGCATCACGACCCGAGGGGGCGGCTGCATTGTCCCGACGGCCCGGCGGTCACGTACCGGGACGAATGGTCGGCGTACGCCTGGAAAGGCGTGCTGGTGCCCCGCTGGATCATCGAGCGCCCCGACCTCGTCACCGTCCGCACCGTCGCCTCCGCGCAGGACCCGCAGATCCGGCGCTGCATGATCGACATCCTGACGCCTGAGCGGTTCATCGCCGGCGGTGGCGCCTATCGCGTCGCTGAGGACGAGACCGGCGTGCTCTGGCGGCAGCGGTGGCGCTGGGAAGCGTGGGCGGCCGTGGAGGTCGTCAACGGCACGCCGGAGCCGGATGGCACATCCAGGCGCTATTTCCTGCAGGTGCCCGCCAACATGCGCTCCGCACGCGAGGCCGTGGCCTGGACGTACGGCCTGCCCGAGCAGCGATATCGTCCCGCGGTGCGGACCTGAAGTCCGCTCCCGGGTCGCCCCTCGCGACTGTTGATCGAAATATCGCCGCGCTGGCGGCGAGGGGTCTGACGCCGTACCGTGCGGCAATGACCGAAGTTCTCTTCTATCACCTCGAGCACCAGCCGCTGGAACGGGTGCTGCCGGCATTGGTCGAAAGGACGCTGGAGCGGGGCTGGCGCGCGGTCGTGCAGGCGGGCTCGGACGAGCGCGTCGAGGCGCTGGACACGCTGTTGTGGACCTATCGCGAGGAGAGCTTCCTGCCGCACGGCACCAAGCGCGACGGCAATCCGGCCCAGCAGCCCGTCTACCTGACCATGCTCGAGGAGAATCCCAACGGCGCCACGGTGCGCTTCCTGGTCGACGGCGCCGAGATTCCCGACCTCACCGCCTACGCGCGCATCGTCTACCTGTTCGAAGGGCGCGACGCTGCCGCAGTCGCGCGCGCGCGCGAGCAGTGGAAAGGCGCCAAAGCGGCCGGCTGCGAGGTCACCTACTGGCAGCAGTCGCCCGAGGGGCGCTGGGAGAAGAAGGCGTGATCCGATTGGCAGCGTTCGCCCGCCCATGACGAGCGAAGTCGCGGTCAGCCTGCGCCCGGCTTTGGCCGAGGACCGCTTTCGCATCCGCCGCTGGATGGCCGATCCCGAGATCGAGGCCTGGTGGGGCAATGCCGCCAGTGCCGAGGCCGAGATCAACCTGGCCATGAGCAGCGCCGCCTCGGTCTGCCGCATCGTCGAGAGCGAACGTGTGCCGGTAGGCTACGCGCAAGCCGTGGAGATAGGGTTGTGGGGCGAGGATCGCCCCTCCGAGCTGGCGCCCGGCACCTGGCACATCGGCTATTTCCTCGGCCCCGGGCAGCATGGCGGCGCCGATCTGGGATCCACGGTGCTGGCCCTGCTCGCCGAGGAAGTGTTCGCCACCACGCTGGCCGTGGCGTGCTCGGGCACCGTGTCGATCAGGAACGAGGCTGCCGCGCGGGCCTACGAGCGGGCGGGCTTCCGCTGGCAGCGGATCTGGAGCGACCGCCTGCTCGGCCCGTCCTGGCTGATGCTGAAGCAGCGCCCCTAGCACCGGCGAGATCGCCGAGCTGGCCGGCGGCGACCAGCAGGCGCGACACCGTCAGCGCGCCGTCGCCGGCGATCTCCTCCAGCATTGCCCTGATGCGTCCGAGCCGCTCGTCCTGCCGGGCGAGCCAGGCTTCGGGACCGCCGGCGTCGCGCGAGCGGATGGCATCGCGCGTGAAGGCGGCCTGGGCAACTGCCAGCTGGCTCAGCGCCTGGGCGACGGCCAGGCGGTCGTAGTAGTCGGGCGTGGCAATGGCGCCCGCGTTGGCCGCCAGATCGAAGATGCGCAGCTGGTCGCCGATGGCGAGGTACATGCGCGCGGCATCCGTCATCGGCGTCTTGGTGTCCTCGGCGATCTCTGTGATCGCCGGCGCCAGCCCGAGGATATCGAGCGCGGCGACGTCGGTGCTCAGGTCGGCCGGAATGCCCGCAGCGGCGAGCCGACCCGCCTCCGCCTCCATCAGCGCCCGTCGACGAGGCGGGAGCACCTCCGCGAGCACGGGCTTCAGCGCACCGACGCCGGCGCGGTGACGGGCAATCGTGCCGGCGAGATCCGACATCGCCGCGCCATTGCGCAGGAACCAGAGCGTCTGCGCGTTCACGAGGTCCTGCGTCGCCTCGTAGAGCGCGAGCTGGGCAAGTCCCTTGACCTTGCCGTCGAGCGCATCGATGCGCTGCCACAACTCGGGCAGCTCGAACACCTCGCGCACGGCCAGGAAGGCGTAGGCGACGTCGGCGGTGCCGCGCTGCGTCTCCTCCGCCAGCCGCACAGCCATCGGCGGGCCACCGCGATTGACGATCGCATTGGTGAGCCCGAGGGCGATGATCTCGCGCCGCAGGCTGTGCTTCCTGATGTCGCCGTCGAAACGCTCGCGCAATGCGGACGGGAAGTAGCCGACGAGCCAGGTCTCTAGTCCCGGCTCGTCGGGAATGCGGCTCTCGAGCAGGTCGTGCTGCAGGGCGATCTTGGCGTAGCTCAGCAGCACGGCGAGCTCCGGCCGCATGAGGCCGCGCCCGGCGCGTGCGCGCTCCTGCAGCTCCAAGTCGGAGGGCAGTGCCTCGAGAGGACGGTCGAACAGCCCGCGCGTCTCCAGCATCCGCATCAGCAGCGAATAGTCGGCAAGCTCGCGCACGCTGCGCCGCTCCGCCAGGCTCAAGGCCAGGCCCTGCTGGTAGTTGTTGCGCAGCGAGGCGGCCGCAACGTCGTCCGTCATCTCCGCGAGCAGCGTGTTGCGCGCCTCGGGGGCGAGCTGCCCCGCGCGCACGGCCGGCGCCAGCGCGATCTTGATGTTGACCTCCTGGTCGGAGGTGTTCACGCCGGCCGAGTTGTCGATGAAGTCGGTGTTGATGCGGCCGCCGCGGACGGCGAACTCGATGCGGGCGCGTTGCGTGACCCCGAGGTTGGCGCCCTCGCCGATCACCTTGGCCCGCACCTCGGCGGCAGCGATGCGTAGCGCGTCGTTGGCGCGGTCGCCGACATCGGCGTCCGTCTCCGTCGACGCGCGCAGGTAGGTGCCGATGCCGCCGAACCAGAGCAGGTCGGTCTTGCACTTGAGGATGGCGCGGATCAGCTCGGTCGGGGCGAGGCTTGCGGCCTCGATCTCGAGCAGCCGCCTGATCTCGTCGCTGAGCGGGATCGACTTGGCCGTACGCGGGAATACGCCGCCGCCCTTGGAGATCTTGGCCTTGTCGTAGTCCTGCCAGCTCGAGCGCGGCAGATCGAACAGGCGCCTGCGCTCGGCGAGGCCGCCCGCCCCGGGGTTGGGATCGATGAAGATGTCGCGGTGGTCGAACGCCGCCACCAGCTCGATGTGCGGGGAGAGCAGCATGCCGTTGCCGAATACGTCGCCCGACATGTCGCCGACGCCCACCACGCGGAACGGCTGGTGCTGGATGTCGATGTCCATCTCGCGGAAATGCCGCTTGACGCACTCCCAGGCGCCGCGCGCCGTGATCGCCATGCCCTTGTGGTCGTAGCCGGCCGAGCCGCCGGAGGCGAACGCGTCGCCGAGCCAGAAGTCGTGCGCCGCCGAGATGTCGTTGGCGATGTCGGAGAAGGTGGCGGTGCCCTTGTCGGCCGCGACCACCAGATAGGGGTCGTCGCCGTCGTGGCGCACCACGTGGCGCGGCGGTACGACCTTGCCGTTCTTGATGTTGTCGGTGATGTCGAGCAGGGCCGAGATGAAGATGCGGTAGGCGGCCACGCCTTCCTTCTGGATCTCCTCGCGGCCGCCCGTGCGCGGCAGCAGCTTGGGCAGGAAGCCGCCCTTGGCACCCGACGGCACGATCACGGCATTCTTGACCAGCTGCGCGCGCACCAGTCCCAGGACCTCGGTGCGGAAGTCCTGTGCCCGGTCCGACCAGCGGATGCCGCCCCGCGCGATCGGCGCAAAGCGCAGGTGGATGGCCTCCACGCGCGGCGAGTACACCCAGATCTCGCGGAAGGGCCGCGGCTGCGGGGCGGCCTCCACGGCCTTGCTGTCGAGCTTGAAGGCGAGCGTGGCCGACCGGCGGCCTTCGGCATCGGACTGGTAGAAGCTGGTGCGCACCGTGGCGTCGACCAGGTTGTGGAACTGGCGCAGGATGCGATCCTCATCGAGGCTCGGCACGGCCGCGAGCGCACCTTCGATGCGCTGGCGGACCGGCTCCTCCGCTGCCTGCCGCTGGGCGGTGCCGAGGCCGCGATGCGGATCGAAGCGAAGGTGGAACAGCTCGATCAGATCGCGCGCGAGCCCGGCATGCCGCGTCAGGGTGTCCGCGAGGTAGCGCAGGCCGAACGGCGAGCCGAGCTGGCGCAGATAGGCGGCGTAGGCCCGCAGCACGGCTGCCTCGCGCCACTCGGCGCCGGCGGAGACGATCAGGCGATTGAAGCCGTCGTTGTCGGCCTCGCCGCGCAGCACGGCGAGGAAGCACCCCTCCAGCCGCTTGTCGTGGCGCTCGAGCGCGATTGGCGCGCCATCGGAAGTCTCGAGCACCATGTCGTGCAGCGCCACGTCGCGCTCGCCGTCCTCGAAGCGCGGCCGGATGTGATAGGAGCGCTCGTCGATGGCCGAGAAACCCAGGTTCTCCAGCACCGGCACGCGCTCGGACAGCCGGATCGGCGCGCCCAGGGCGTAGACTGCGGCGTGGATGCGGTGCTCGGGCATGCCGGCCACGCGATAGAAATCGATGACGACGGGGTGCTCCGCACCCAGGCGCTCGATGCGCTTGAGATCCTCCAGCGCACGCTCGGCCGGGAAGGTCTCGGCATAGCCGGCGGAGAACGCCGTCCCGTACTTGGCCAGCAGCGCGTCCGCGTCTTCTCCCAGGGAAGTGCCCAGCGCGCATATGGCGTCGGCCAGCCGGTCCTCCCAGGTGCGCACGATCTCGACGATCCGGCGCTCGAGATCGGCGACGTCAGCCTGCGGCGTCGGTCCGGCGAGACGCGCGACGATGAACTGCACGCGCACCAGCGGGCCTTCCGGGAAGTAGGGATAGAACGCGGCGATGCGGCCTTCGTAGACCTGCGAGAGCAACTTGCCGATCTGTTCGCGCACGCCGGAATTGTAGCGGTCGCGCGGCACGTAGAGCAGCGCGGAGACGAAGCGGTCGAACCGGTCGATGCGCGTGAACAGGCGCACGCGGGGACGCGTCTCCAGATCGAGGATGCCCTCGCTCCAGGTCTGCAGCTCCCTGGCGTCGATCTGGAACAGCTCGTCGCGCGGGAACGTGTCCAGGACGTTGAGCAGCGCCTTGCCGGCGTGGCTGGCGGCCGGGTAGCCGGAGCCCTTCAGCACGGTCTCGATCTTGTGGCGCAGCAGCGGGATCTGGCCCGGCGAGCTCACGTAGGCCTGCGACGTGAACAGGCCGACGAAGCGGATCTCCCCCTTCGGCCTGCCGTCGGCGTGGTAGGTCTTGATGCCGATGTAGTCCATGTGCACGCGACGGTGCACGCGGCTCGTGACGTTGGCCTTGGTGATGATGAGCGGCGACGGCTCGAAGAAGAAACGCCGCACCTCCGGCGTCATGGCGACCAGCTCGCTGCCGCGGCGCAGGACCTGCACCTCCGGATCGCGCAGGACGCCGAGACCGCTGCCCTCGACCGGCGCCAGGTCGCCGCTCTGCGGGTCGCCCGTGAGCTGGAACTCGCGTGCGCCCAGGAAGGTGAAGTTGGCCTGCTCCAGCCACTGCAGGAACGCGATGGCCTCGCCCAGCACCTGTGGCGCAAGGCTCGCGTGCGTCAGCTCCAGCTGCTTTCGTCCAGCCTCGAGGCGCTGCAGCATGGGCCGCCAATCGGCGACCACGACGCGCACCTCGGCGAGGATGTCGGAGACGGCCGCCACGAGATCGCGCGCCTCGGCCTCCGGCAGCACGCGCAGGTGGATGGCGATGTAGCTTTCCTGGTGGCCGTCGCTCCAATTCCCGTCGCCGGCTCCGGTGATGGTCTGCAGATGCCCGGCCTTGTCGCGCTCGGTCTTGAAGATCGGGTGGAACAGGAGGCGCACGGCGATGCCGCGGGCCTGCAGCTCGGCCAGCACCGAATCGACGAGGAAAGGCATGTCGTCGTTGAGGATCTCGACGACCGAGCCTTCCGCCACCGCACCCTTGCCGCCGGCCGGCGTGCGTCGGGCGCGAATCTTGTGCCGTCCCCGAGGCTTGTCGGCGATGAACTCCAGGGCCTCGCGTGCATTGGCGGCAAGCCAGTCGGCCGGCAGGCCTTCGAGCCCGCCCTGGCCATCGCGAGCGTAGAGCAGCGGAGCAAGCAGGGCGGCCGGCGATCCCTTTCCTAGTGCCTTCTGCACCTTGCGGATGAGACTGCCTGCCGCGGTTTCGACGTCGAGAGCCATCTGTGCTCCCTCCCTTGGCGAGCGAAGCGGCAAGTTGTGGACCTACCGGCCAGCATTGACAATGCATGTGATAGGCCGTTGACAATCCTTTGAGCCGGCCGAGCCCCCGAGGGCCAACCAGGAGACGCCGCATGGCGAAGAAGGCAAAATTGATGGCGTTGGACGTCGGGCCGGATGCCGAGCTCGAACTCGGAGATGCAGGCCTATTTTGCCAAGTGCGAGGAAAAGCTCGGCTTCGTGCCCAACGTGTTCAAGGCCTACGCTTTCGACAACACCAAGCTCAGGGCATTCCTGCTCATGTCCGATGACCTGATGCTGGGCGACAGCGGCCTCTCCAAACTCGAGCGGGAGATGATCGCGGTCGCGGTCAGCTCGGTCAACCACTGCCACTATTGCCTCACCTCGCACGGAGCGGCGGTGCGCCAGCGCGCCAAGGACCCGGAGATGGGCGAGCTCATGGTCCAGAACTACCGCGCCGCCGATCTGCCGCCGCGCCAGAAGGCGATGCTCGACTTTTCCGTGCGGCTCACCGAGGCGCCCGACAAGATCGAGGAGGCGGACCGCGAAGCGCTACGCAAGGCCGGGTTCAACGATCGCGACATCTGGGATATCGCCGCAGTCGCTGCCTTCTACAACATGTCAAACCGGATGGCGGCCGCCACCGACATGAAGCCGAACCGGGAATACCACTACCAAGTGCGCGAGCAGACGACCCCCGAAGCACCAGGCCATGCCGCTCCCCATCGGGGTCCGCCGACGGGCGGCCGGCCAGCCGAGCCATCCAATGCCCGGCGGCGCCGCTCCCGCGCCGAGTGAAGAATTGCCGACGGGCCTTGAAAGCGCCACCTGGAGTCTGCCACATTTGGCCGGCACACCACCCCGGGCTCGCCGAATGAGGCCGGGCGGCACGCAATGGGGCGGCGTACGGATGGACAATCGCGGGGCATGCGCAACACCGTAGCTGTCATGAATACGAAGGGCGGCGTGGGCAAGTCCACGCTGGTGCTCACCGTCGCCGAGACGCTTTCGGCCGTGTTCCGCAAGAACGTGCTGATCATCGATTCGGACTCTCAGGCCAGCGTCAGCGCCATGCTGCTGTCGGCGACCAACCTGCACCGCCTCCAATCGGACGGCCTCACCATCGTCGACCTGCTGGTGGCGAGCGTCCTCAACAACGTGGCGGTCGACTGGCCGCGATTCGTCGTGGGCGGCGTCTCCGACGTGGACGAGGCGCGCACGGTCTACCTGATCCCGAGCGACATGCAGCTCACCCTGTTCGAGCGCGAGGTCTCCAAGGAGAGCCTGCACGCGCGGCTGCGCACCAGCATCGGCGCCCTCCTCAATCACGTGCGCGGCGTGTTCGACGTCATCCTGATCGACTGTCCGCCGGGCCTCTCGGTGCTTACCGAATCGTGGCTGCGGGAAGCCGACTTCCATTTCTCGCCGACCAAGCCCGACTACGTGTCAACCTGCGGCCTCGAGGTGTTCCGCCGCTTCAAGGGGCTCAATCCGGAGATGGGATTTGCCGAGAACCTCGGCGTGATCATCAACATGGACTCGCATTCGCCGGTGGAGGCGGACTATCAGCGCTGGCTCGGCGAAAATCCCGACAACAAGCTGTTCGCCCAGACCATCCCGCGCACCAGCGCGCTGCAGCACGCCTCGCACCTGAGCGCGGTGGAGCGGTCCTACATGGCCAAGTATCCGGGCGAGTCGAGCGTCGCGGTGCGCGCCGTATGCCAGGAGCTGCTGAACCGGCTCGCGGCCGCCAACGCGGGGAGCGAATCGCATCCGTCGTCCGGCCCGCCTCCCGTGGGCTCGCAGCAGGCATCCTGATCCGGATCGTTTCCAGCCGGCTTCACCCGATTGCTGGACGCGTGTTAGGCATGCCGTGGCGGCGCATCCGGTTCGGGCGCATGCAGCCTGCAATTGGAGGATCGCACTTGCGCCAGTCGGGAGAGCCCTCGTGCCTGCGCTGCAACCGGTCGTAATTCATCTGCTGGCCTTCAACGCGCTGTTCGGCGCTCTGATCGGCGCCTTGACGGCGCGGTCGCCGACCTTTGCGGCGCTCGGAATACCGTCGTTCCTGTGGCTGGTGGCGGGCCTGTTCGCCTTCGAGATGGGGGTCGGCCTCATCCTGAAGGCGCATCCTTCGACGCTGCTGACCATGCCATGGCGCGCCGCCGGGCTCGCAGTGGCGTTCGCGAGTTGCTACGGCACGCTTGCGCTGATGGCCTGAGGTTCGAAGTCTTGATTTTCAAGAGCTCGAGCCGCGGATACAGAGCAAGCCACCAGCCAATTGCCGGTTAGACCAGCGTCCTCTCCAGAACCCAGATCATGAAGCTCGCGACTTTGATGATCTCGATCTTCGCCTTCGGTCCGGCGATGTCGTACCGCCGCCTCAGCAGCCTGAAGGCCGTGCGATACCCGGGCTGAGTCTTGCTCTTCTCGCTCAACTTGAACAGCCGACCCAGCAGCAGCTCCCGCTGCGTGTCTGCGGCGCGCGCATGCGCGCGACGCTTCGCCGTGGTCGGACTGTTGCGGCGGGTTTGCGATTTCTCCGGCACGTGCCATCGCCTCAGGAGCTTGCGTCTGAACTCTCGACTTTAGTGCAATAGACTATCGGCCCAGCGCCGAAATTTGAAACGTCTGGCATTGTCCGCGTCTGTACTGCGTCGCAGTCAGCAAAGTCTAATCGACCACGGGAGGCAACAAGATGGCAACTGTCTCGGCAACGAGCCATACGGGCGAGGGCGTAACGCGCGAGGAACGGCGCGTGATCCTGGCCTCGTCCGTCGGCACCATCTTCGAATGGTACGACTTCTATCTCTACGCAACGCTTGCCCCCTTCTTCGCGGCGCTCTTCTTCCCGCCGGGCAACGACACGGCAGCCCTGCTGTCCGCTTTCGCGACGTACGCGGCAGGCTTCCTCATCCGTCCCTTCGGCGCCGTCATCTTCGGGCGCATCGGCGACCTCGTGGGTCGCAAGTACACCTTCCTCGTCACCATCTTCGTGATGGGCCTGTCGACGTTCGCCGTCGGCCTGCTTCCGACCTTCAGCACGCAATCGCTGCCGTTCATCGGTCCGGTCGCGGGCATCGGGTGGACCGCACCGATCCTTCTCGTCACGCTGCGCCTGCTGCAGGGCCTGGCGCTCGGCGGCGAATACGGCGGAGCCGCGACATACGTGGCCGAGCATGCCCGCACCGGCGAGCGCGGCTACGCCACCAGCTGGATCCAGACCACGGCCACGATCGGCTTCTTCCTGTCGCTGTTCGTGATCGGCGCCTGCCGGTTCTACCTGTTCGACGCCAAGGCGTTCGCCGAGTGGGGCTGGCGCATTCCCTTCCTGGTGTCGCTCTTCCTGCTCATTTTCTCGGTCTATATCCGGCTGAAACTGAACAAGTCGCCGATCTGGGCGAAGATGAAGGAAGAAGGAAAGGCCTCGAAGAGCCCGCTGATCGATTCCTTCTTCAAGGCTCCCAACAACAAGTATGTGCTGTTGGCGCTGCTGGGAGCCACCGCCGGCCAGGGCGTCGTCTGGTATACGGGGCAGTTCTACGCCCTGTTCTTCCTGACGCTGTTCCTCAAGGTCGACCTGCTGCTCGCGTATACGATGGTCGGCCTCTCGCTGCTTATCGGCACGCCGTTCTTCGTGGTGTTCGGCTGGCTCAGCGACAAGATCGGGCGGCTGAAGATCATCCTGGTCGGATGCCTGATCGCCGCCATCACCTATATCCCGCTGTTCCAGATGCTCTCGCAGGCCGTCAATCCGGACCTCGTGGCATTCCAGGAGAAGCACAAGGTGACGCTGACGACGGACACCTCGACCTGCAACTTCCACATCTTCGTGGGGCCGTGGTCGAAGTTCACCGAGTGCGATCGGGCAAAGGACCTCCTGACCAAGGCCGGCCTCTCGTTCGAGACCGTGCACAAGGATGGAGCGTCCAACCAGGTCCAGATCGGACCCGCCAGGATCGACAAGTTCGATGCCGCCGCGGTCAACGCCGCGCTCAAGGGGCTCAACTATCCGACCAAGGCGGATCCAGCCAAGATCGACTGGTTCAAGACCATGACGATCCTGACGATCTTCCTGCTCTACGTGACGATGGTGTACGGCCCCATCGCGGCCTTCCTGGTCGAGCTGTTCCCGACCAAGATCCGCTACACCTCCATGTCGCTGCCCTACCACATCGGCAACGGCTGGTTCGGAGGCATGCTGCCGTTGCTGGCAACGGCCATCGTGGCCTGGACCGGCAATATCTACGCCGGGCTTTACTACCCGATCGGGGTGGCCCTCATGACGGTGGTGATCGGCTTCTTCTTCCTCGGAGAGACCAAGGACACCGATATCGCCGAGAGCTCTGGCGTCGAGGACCAGGCCAAGGCCTGAGACGTTCGACAAGCAGCACTGGGGGCGGCGAGAGCTGCCCCCTTTTGCATTGCGGGCCTGCCCGTCGCGCAGCGGATAGCAGGCGCGTTGTTGCCATTGGCGGCGCGGCCCGGGTGGCTCATACTCGTTGCTTCCATCGCTCTTCGATCCCCGCCCAGTCCGAGCAGGCGCAGGTATGCCCTCCACCGTCTTCGATTCAGACATCTTCCGCGATGCGTTCGGCGCACCGGCCATGCGGGCTGTGTTCTGCGACGAGGCGTTGATCGCGCGCTACGTCCAGGTCGAGGTGGCGCTCGCCGTCGCCGAGGCCAGCGTCGGCGTGATCCCCAAGGATGCGGCCGCCGCCATCAGGCGGTTGGCGCGCGCGGAAGCCATCGACGTCGCCAAGCTCAAGGCCGAGACCGACCTCGTCGGCTACCCCATCGTCGGCATCGTGCATCAACTCGCCAAGCAGTGCGGGGATGCCGGGCGCTACGTGCACTGGGGTGCGACGACGCAGGACATCATGGACACCGCCACGGTGCTGCAGATGCGCGATGGGCTGGCGCTCGTCGACGCCGACCTGGCGGCCCTCGATGCGGCTCTCGCGGCGTTGGCCGTCAAGCACCGCGATACCGTGATGGCGGGCCGCACGCATCTGCAGCACGCCCTGCCCGTGACCTTCGGCTACAAGGCGGCCGTGTGGCTTGGCATGATCGCCCGGCACCGAGAGCGTCTTGCCCAGCTGCGCCCTCGCGTCCTGGTCGGCCAGTTCGCCGGCGCGGCGGGCACGCTCGCCTCGCTCGGCGACAAGGGCCTTGCCGTGCACGATGCCCTGATGGCGGAGCTCGGGCTCGGCCGTGCGTCCACGCCCTGGCATGTGGCGCGCGACGGCGTCGCCGAGGCCGTGTCGTTCCTGGGGCTCGTCACGGGCACGCTGGCCAAGATCGCCACCGACGTCATGTTGATGATGCAGACGGAGGTCGGCGAGGCGTTCGAGCCGTTCATGCAGGGGCGCGGCTCGTCCTCGACCATGCCGCAGAAGCGCAATCCGATCTCGTGCGAGTACATCCTCGCCGCCGCCAAGGTGGTGCGCCAGCAGGCCGGCCTGATGCTGGACGCCATGGCCGTGGACTACGAGCGCGCCACCGGTCCATGGCAGCTCGAGTGGGTGGCGGTGCCGGAGGCGTTCATCGCCTCGAGCGGGGCGCTGCGGCAGGCGCGCTTCATGCTCGAAGGGCTGATCGTCGATGCCGGGCGCATGCGCCGCAACCTCGATCTCACCGGCGGCCTGATCGTCGCGGAGGCCGTGATGATGGCATTGGCCAAGCACACCGGGCGCGGCGCCGCGCATGACCTGGTCTACGACGCCTGCCGCGCCGCACTCGACAAGGGGTCGACGCTGCTGGCCGAGCTGGAGCGCCGTCCCGAGGTGACGCGCCATCTCGACGGCAAGCGCCTCGCGCAGCTCACCGACCCCGTCAACTACCTGGGCTCCGCGCCGGCCATGGTCGATCGCGCGCTGGCCTCGCGGGGCGTGTCATCCAGGAATTCGCGGCGGCGAAAATCGTAGCGTTGGGTCAAGCGAAGCGCTGACCCAACACCGAGTGCAATTGCAAGTTGCGTTGGGTCATCGCTGACGCTCGACCCAACCTACGACTTGCTATGAGATGCGCGATCACGCTGCCGGGATAGGCCGCCGCACGGCCTCGATCTTGACCGCCACCTGCTGCCCGGCATAGGCGGTGAAGCGATAGCTGAGGTCGAACCGTTCCGCGGCTTCGAAGAACGCCTTGTACTCGTGCAGCTCGTAGCCCTTGTAGTTGAAGAACTCGTCGAACACGATGATGGCGCCCGGTGCCAGCCGGGGGATCGTGAGATCGAGCACGGTCTTGGTCGAGGAGTAGATATCGCAATCGACGTGAATGAACCCGATCGGCTGCTGCTCGCGCGCCAAAAAGTCGGCCAGGGTCTTGTCGAACCATCCTTCGACCAGGGTTACGTTAGCCGGCACCCTCGGCCTCTTGCCGCCGCGATCGAAATTGACGGGCGAGTAGCGCGCACCGGCCCAATGCTCCGGCAGGCCCGCGAAGCTGTCGAAGCCGAAGAAATGGCGATTCGGCTCCTGGCGCGCCAGGTGATTGATGGTCGTCCCCTTGAACACGCCGAACTCGAGCGCCAGCCCGGCCGGTGCGTGCTGCACCGCATATGTGAGGAGATCGAGCTTCCCGCCGCAGTAGAGCGCGTTCGGCATGCGCGTCGTGACGAAGTCGGCCGCGGCGAGCGTGGCCCGCCGCTGCAACTCGTTGCGCAGCGCCGCACCCGGATCGCGCCAGGGCCACTCGTGCCAGTGGTAGGTTATGCGGCGCATGACCGAGCCGAGGACCCGGTCGACCGCGAGCTTCAGGAAGAGCACGTCAGCGCTCCGGCGGCGCGAGGCGGATGTGCAGCTCGCGCAGCTGCTTCGGCGTGACCTCGCTCGGCGCGCCCATCAGCAGGTCCTGCGCCTGCTGGTTCATCGGGAACATGATGACGTCGCGCAGGTTGGTGGCGCCGGCCAGCAGCATGACGATGCGGTCGATGCCGGGCGCGATGCCGCCGTGCGGCGGGGCGCCGTACTGCAGCGCCTTCAGCATGCCGCCGAACTTGGCTTCGAGCACCGCCGTGTCGTAGCCGGCGATCGCGAACGCCTTGTCCATGATCTCGGGCAGGTGGTTGCGGATGCGCGCCCGAGGACAGCTCCACGCCGTTGCAGACGATGTCGTACTGGTAGGCCTTGATCTTGAGCAGGTCCTCGTTGCGACTTGGCTGCCTCCAGCGCCTCGAGCCCGCCCTGCGGCATGGAGAACGGGTTGTGGGAGAAGTCGATCTTCTTCTCCTCCTCGTTCCACTCGTACATCGGGAAGTCGACGATCCAGCAGAACTCGAAGCGGTCCTCGTCGATCAGCTTCAGCTCGCGGCCGACCTTGGTGCGCGCCTCGCCGGCGAACTTGTAGAACTTGTCCGGGTTGCCGGCGGCGAAGAACACGGCATCGCCGACCTTCGAGGTCCGAGCTCGGCGTTCTTGGAATCGGCGCCTCGGCGCGCTCGGGCCCGAGCGTTCTTGGCGATCGGGCGCCCGCGTCCGCCTTCCTCGCCCGTTCGCGCCAGAAGATGTAGCCGAGGCCCGGCTGGCCTTCGCTGCTGCGCCCAGGCGTTCATGCGGTCGCAGAAGGCGCGCGAGCCGCCGCCGGGCGCGGGGATCGCCCACACGCGCGCCTTGGGGTCCTTCTCGATCATGCCGGCGAACACCTTGAAGCCCGAGCCGCGGAAGTGCTCGGTCACGTCCTGCATGACGATCGGGTTGCGCAGGTCCGGCTTGTCGGAGCCGTACTTGCGGATCGCCTCGTCGTAGGGGATGCGCGGGAACTTCGCCGTGACCGGCTTGGTTTCCTTGCCGCTTCGGCAGACCGGCGAACTCCTCGAACACGCCGCGCATCACCGGCTCGACGGCCTGGAACACGTCCTCCTGCTCGACGAAGCTCATCTCCAGGTCGAGCTGGTAGAACTCGCCAGGCGAACGGTCGGCGCGCGCGTCCTCGTCGCGGAAGCAGGGCGCGATCTGGAAGTAGCGGTCGAAGCCCGCGATCATGATCAGCTGCTTGAACTGCTGCGGCGCCTGCGGCAGGGCGTAGAACTTGCCCGGATGCAGCCGCGACGGCACCAGGAAGTCGCGCGCGCCCTCGGGGGACGAGGCGGTCAGGATCGGCGTCTGGAACTCGAAGAAGCCGCTCTCGCGCATGCGCCGGCGGATCGAGGCGATGATCTCGTTGCGCAGCATGATGTTGCGGTGCAGCGTCTCGCGCCGCAGGTCGAGGAAGCGGTACTTGCAGGCGCAGATCCTCCGGATAGTCCGGCTCGCCGAACACGGGAATCGGCAGCTCCTTGGCCGCCGACAGCACCTCGATCTCGCTGGCGACCACCTCGATCTCGCCGGTCGGCAGGTCGGGGTTGACCGTGGACTTCCCGTCGGATCGGCCGGTCGCGCACCTTGCCGTCGACGCGGATCACCCATTCGGACCGCACCGTCTCCGCGATCTTGAAGGCCGGGCTGTCGGGATCGGCGACGACCTGGGTCATGCCGTAGTGGTCGCGCAGGTCGATGAACAGCAGGCCGCCGTGGTCGCGCACGCGGTGCACCCAGCCCGACAGACGCACCGTCGCGCCGACGTCCCCATGCGCGCAGCGCCCCGCAGGTGTGCGAGCGGTAGCGATGCAGTGTGCCGGACGGGGATGACCCGCCCGTCTTGCCCGCGCGCCCCGCCTTGTCTTTTCCGTATCAGCCATGATGACCAGCCGCCTCTGAAAATCCCCGTCAGGTCGAATCGCGGAAAAGCACATGGGGTCCAATGAAAGTCAAGGTTGCAGGGCGTGCGGCACGAAGCGCCAAGCGGGTAATGGTCTCACATGGAACTTCGCGTTGCAAAACAAGTGTTGCGAATGGGTTACGTCGGTTCGCGGACCATCGCTTATAACGTTGGCTTGCAGCCATTCGGATGTGCAGCTCGCGGGAGTTATTCACGTGGTTTCAAGCTCTTCCCGACCCATGCGGTTGCCTCGGCGTCTTGGCCGTGTGTTTGCGGCTGGTCTCGTGGCGCTGCTTGCGACCGGAGGAGGCGACGCGGATGCGCGCCCGAACCGGACATGGAAATCCAAGCGGGTCGCCCTAGGGCTTCCTCCCAGAGCCGGCGATGCGTCCGGGAAGGTGGAGAAGGAGAAGCCCAAGGCCCCGCCTCTGGCGCATCTTGTCGTCGTCTCTATCCCCAAGCAGCGCATCACGGTGCTACGGCCCCGGCGGCTTCCAGACCCAGAGCGGCGTCTCGTCGGGAATGTCGGGCTTCCCGACCCCGACCGGCGTCTTCAGCGTGATCCAGAAGAACCGCTACCACCGCTCGAACATCTACAGCGGCGCGCCGATGCCCTTCATGCAGCGCATCACCTGGTCCGGCGTGGCGCTGCACGCGGGCGTGCTGCCGGGCTACCCGGCCTCGCACGGCTGCATCCGGCTGACGCACAGCTTCGCCTCCGAGCTGTGGGGCATGACCCGGATGGGCGCGCGTGTGGTCGTGGCGCCGGAGGACGTGCAGGCGGTCGAGTTCGCGCACCCGGCATTGCCGGTGCCCACCCTGACGCCCGCGCCCGTCGCTGACGCGGAGTCCGCGAAGCCCTCCGCCGTGGTGCCGGTATCGACAGCCGACAAGCCTGCCGCGAGCCGGCGACGGCAGCGCCCGGAAAGCTCCTCGATCCGCTGGAGCGGGCCAAGGCCGCCCGGCTGCAGATCGTCGCCGAGGCGCCGGCCAAGGCGAAGCAAGCCAGGGAAGCGGTCGAGGCTTCGGCGGCGAGAGCGTCGGAGGCCAACAAGGCGATCGCCGCGCTGCGGAACGCCGATGCCGCGGTTGCCGGCGCCCAGGCCAAGGTCGATGCCGCCATCAAGGCGGTCGAGGCCGCCAAGACGCCCGAGGCGATCGAGCGCGCCAAGTCGGCGCAGGCCGCCGCTGAGGCCAAGCTCGAGGAGCTCCTCGAAGTCGCTGCCGATGCAACTGCCGCCGAGGCCGCCAAGACCCAGGAAGCGTTCGCCGCGGCGCGCGCGGCCTGGGATGCGGAGAAGGCGAGCGACGCGGCCGCGGCCGTCGTTCGCTCGGGCGAGCGCAACACCGAGCCCATCTCGGTGTTCGTCAGCAAGAAGACGGGTCGCCTCTACATCCGCCAGGCCTGGATGCCGATCCACGAGGCGCCGGTAACCTTCAAGGAGCCGGAGCTGCCGCTCGGGACGCACGTTTACGTGGCAATGGAAAAGTCTGAGGACGGCAAGGCCATGCGCTGGCTCTCGGTTTCCCTGTCGCCGTATGCAACCGGGTGCGGACGCGCGCTCGGGCGCACGGCGCGGCGACCGGGGGACGGCTCAGCCGGCGGCTCAACCGGCACGGCCTCGCGAGACCGCCGCCGGCGCGCTCGAGCGCTTCGAGATGACGCCCGAGACCAAGGCTTTCATCTCCGACAAGCTCTGGGCGGGCGCCTCGCTGATCGTCTCGGACCAGGGCTTGAGCCACGAGATGGGGAAATACACCGACTTCATCGTGTTGACCCGCTGAGAGGTCCCTCCGCCCCGGTGTCGCGCGGTCGACATCCCCGCCGATCGCGGCTCACTCGTCCTGAGCGTGTCGAACGGCGGACTTGCACGCGACCGCGGTACCCGAATCCTGCGCCTTTTGCGCGACAATCGCCGAAGCCTGCGCTATAAGCGCCCCGTCCATGCCCCTGATCGAAACCACCCAAGAACTCTCCCGGATCTGCAACCGCCTAGGTCAGCACGACTTCGTGGCTGTCGATACGGAGTTCATTCGCGAGCAGACCTATTGGCCCAGGCTGTGCCTGATCCAGCTCGCCGGCCCCGAAGACGATGCGCTGGTAGACCCCCTGCACCCCGGCATCTCGCTCGATCCCTTCTTCGAGCTGATGGCAAACCAGCGGGTGGTGAAGGTGTTCCACGCGGCGCGGCAGGACCTGGAGATCATCTGGAACCAGGCGCGGCTCATCCCGCATCCGATCTTCGACACCCAGGTCGCGGCCATGGTGTGCGGCTTCGGCGAGGCCGTGAGCTACGTCAACCTCGTCAAGCAGGTCACGCGCCACGACCTGGACAAGACCTCCCGCTTCACGGACTGGGCGAGGCGACCGCTGTCGCCCAAGCAGCTCACCTACGCGCTGGGCGACGTCATCCACCTGCGCGACATCTACCGCTATCTCAAGGCGGAGCTTGAGCGGGAAGGCCGGGCCGGCTGGCTCGACGAGGAGATGGCGACGCTGACCGAGCCGGGCACCTACGAGGCCAATCCCGACCAGGCCTGGCGGCGCCTGAAGCTGCGCGTCAAGAACCGCAAGGGCCTGGCTGTCCTGATCGAGCTGGCAGCGTGGCGCGAGCGGGCGGCGCAGGGCCAGGACGTGCCGCGCAACCGCATCCTGCGTGACGAGACGCTGTACGACATCGCCAATCATGCTCCGACGGAAGTGTCGCAGCTGTCCGAGCTGCGCACGCTGAGCGAAGGCTTCGCCAAGTCGTCGCGCGCCAAGGAAATCGTCGAGGCGGTGAAGCGGGGCCTCGCGCGCGATCCCAAGACCGTGCCTCCCCTGCGCACCGGCCTGCCTTTGCCGGCGGACAAGCTGGCGCTGGTCGATTTGCTGCGCGTGCTGCTCAAGGCGTGCGCGGCGCGCCAGAAGGTGGCGCCGCAGGCTCATCGCCGACGGCGACGATCTCGAGCGCATCGCCGTCGAGGACTCGCCCGACGTGGCCGCCATGAAGGGCTGGCGCTACGAGATGTTTGGTACGTTCGCCGAGCAGCTCAAGCAGGGCCGACTCGCCCTGAAGGCCGATCGCGGGGAGGTCACGCTGCTCACGCTTGGCGCCCCCGAGGACGCCCGCAAGGAGCGGGTCACGGGCTGATCGCGCTGACCCGCCGTATTTGCCCTAAATCCGCGGATTGATCTGGTACGCCGGGCTGGCCGTAGATGTCCACATCGGGGCGTCGGCGCCCACCGAGCCCACTATTGCGATCAGCAGCGCCAGCATCAGCACTCCGGCGATGATCACCATTCGCATCGAATGATCCATTACCTCATCCGCCGTCGCTAGGACGGTCCTCCGCTGTATAGGTTTCTCCTGCGATTCCCGTGGCTTGCAGTGCAACACGTCGGAACCGCGTCTCGTTGGGAATGATATGGGCGGGCGATCTGCCGGGAAAAGGCGGCGTCACGCGCCCGTGACGAAGATTGAAGCAGTTCCAAAGAGGAACTCCTGCGTGCCGTCGCATCGGAAAGTTCGATGTGAAGAGATGCGGGAGCGAGTCCCGGCCGGCCTACGACTTGCGGGGGTCGTACTTGTGCGACTGGCGCCACTCGGACAGGAAGTAGGCGAGCTTGTCGTCGATTTTCTCGGGCAGCACGATGCGCACGCTGACCAGCTGATCGCCGGTGCGGCCGGCCGAGGCGTTGTGCACGCCCTTGCCCTTGAGGCGGAAGACGCGACCCGAGCTGGTGCCCTTGGGGATGGTGACGTGCACCCGGCCCGAGACGGTCGGCACTTCGATCTTGGCGCCCAGCACGGCCTCGTCGATGGTGATCGGCAGGTCCAGCGTGATGTCGTCGCCGTCGCGGCGGAATTGCGCGTGCGGCCTGACCTTGATCTCGACCAGCGCGTCGCCCGCCTCGTTGCTGCCCATGCCGGGCGAGCCTTTGCCCTTCAGGCGGAGCACCTGTCCGTCCGACACGCCTTCGGGGACCGTGAGGTCGAGCACTCCAGCGTCCGGCATGGTCACGCGCTTCTTGGCGCCGGCGGCGGCTTCCAGGAAGTCGATCTCCAGCGTGTAGCGCACGTCGCGGCCGCGCGGCGGAAAAGGGGCCGTCCGAGTCGCCCCGGCGCGCTCGGCCGCCGAAGAGATCGGAGAAGATGTCGCCGAAGCCGAAGTCGTCTCCCGAGCGCGCGCCGCCGGCGCGGCCGCCGGAGGGTCCGGCTCCACCCGCGTGGGCGCGGTGGAAGCCTCGCCGCGCCTCGCCGTTGGCGTCGATCTCGCCGCGGTCGTACTGCCGGCGCTTCACGGGGTCGCCGACGATGTCGTAGGCGGAGGAGACCTTCTTGAAGCGTTCCTCGGCGGAGGCCTTGTTGGCAGGATTGAGGTCGGGATGCAGCTGCTTGGCGAGCTTGCGGTAGGCGCTGCGGACCTCGTCGTCCGGAGCGTCGCGCGGCACTCCCAGCACCTTGTAAGGGTCCTCGGCCATCTCGTTGCTAGCCCATCCAGCCCAGCTGCATGCCCATCCTAGCGCAACAATCGTGGCACGCGTGCGCCAATCTGGGCGACCCGTTCCCTCTCCCCATGCTTTTTCAGGCCGGGTGAGCGCGGAGAGCTACTGTTTCACGCGGATTTCGGGTTCCCGCTCGATGAGCTCCGCCAGGGCGGCGAAACGGCGGCGCAGGCGCTCGCCGTCGAGCGCCGCGTAGGCCTTCGGGACGGTGAGCACGATCTTGCCCCGCTCGTAGGAGAGGGGGGTCTCGTCGATGATCCCAGCCTGGCTGATCGAGAGCATGTGGGCTGCCCGGATCGCCGCGCCGATGATGCGGGCGCGCTTGTAGAGCTTCTTGGATACGATCGCCTTCAGGCGCTCGGACAGCTTGTCCGGTCCCTCGTTCTCGGGATTGCCGCCGGTGCCCATGTGGCGGAAGTAGTTGGTAAGCGCCAGGAAGACGCGGCCCGGATGGTCGATGCCGCCCAGCGCCGCATGGGCGATCAGGATCAGGCTCTGCTCGCCGCGGTAGTCCGGGTGGGCGCGCCAGCTGATGTCGGAGAGCAGGCAGGCGGCGTGGCGCAAGCGCCGCTCCTCCTCGGTCTCCTTGGGGCCGGGCGGCTCGAACAGGGCGTCCGTCCAGGCGCTGAGCTCGGCCGCGTGCTCGGCGGACCGAGAGCGCAGGCGCGCGTATTCCGCACAGAAGGAGATGAGGGGATCCTTGCGGCGCTCGCGCTCCGACAGCAGGCTGTAGACCAGACCTTCGCGGATGCCGAACACGGAGAAGTGGACGGCCGACGGCTCCAGCCTCTTGAGCAGGCGCTCGAGCACGAGCGCGCCATAGGGCAGCACCTCGCGCCGCGGCCGGGAGATCTCCTCGATGCCGGGCATGGCGGACAGCTTCTTGGCCTTGCGGATCTGCTCGCAGAAGTCGATCGCCTCCTCGGTCGGCATCATGTAGCCGTGCATGACGTGCAGCGGGTAGCCGGTCTGCTCCATGTGCAGGCGGGCGATGGCGCGCCAGGTGCCGCCGACCGCGTAGAAAGCCCGGTTGCGTCCGTTGTCGAGCCACGCCACGCGTCCGATCTCCTCGTCGGCGATGTCGGCGGCCTCGTCGATCCTGCCGTCGGCCGCATCGAGCAGCCGCAAGCCGCCGAGCGGCAGGGTGACGGACTGGCGCAAGGCCTCGCCCTTCACCTCGATGATCTCCAGGCTGCCGCCGCCGAGGTCGCCGGCAATGCCGTCGGGCGTGCGGAAGCCCATCATGATGCCGTTGGCGGCGAGCTCCGCCTCGCGCTGGCCGGACAGGATCTGGATGCGTGCGCCCAGCGCCCGCTCGCCGCGGGTGATGAAATCCGGCCCGTCCGAGGCGTCCCGGCAGGCGGCGGTCGCGATCGCCCAGATGTTCTTGACGCCGAGGATGCGCGCGACCGCCTTGAAGCGGCTCAGCGCTTCGAGTGCCTGCGTCACGCTTTCGGTGCCGAGGCGGCCGGTGGAGCCGACCTGGCGGCCGAGGCCGCACAGAACCTTCTCGTTGAAGATCGGGGTCGGGCTCCTGACCGCGCCTTCGTAGACGACGAGCCGCACCGAGTTCGACCCGATGTCGACGACGCCGATCGGCTCGAGCCCGCTGCGCCCGAACTCGTCGTGCTCGCGATCCACGCAGCCTTGCCTTTCGTTACTGCTCCTGAGCGAGGCTGAAGCGGCGCGGGAAGCTGTCCTTCAGCGATTGCCCCCGGCCCGACAGGCTCGGGTTGGTCATGAAGTACTCGTGCGCGTTGAACGGCTCCTCGCCCTTGGCCGGCCGGATGCGCTCCGACGACCCGTCCGCCCGGATGCGCCAGCTTTGCTGGTTATCCTTCAGATTCGCAACCATGATCTGGTCCATGATCTGCTCGTGCACCGTCGGGTTGGTGATCGGCACCATGACCTCGACGCGTCGATCGAGATTGCGCGGCATCATGTCGGCGGAGCTGATATAGACGAGGGCCTTCGGGGCCGGCAAGCCGTCTCCGGCGCCGAAGCAGTAGATGCGGCCGTGCTCCAGGAAGCGGCCGACGATGCTTTTCGCCCGGATGTTGTCGGACAGGCCCGGCACGCCCGGCCGCAGGCAGCAGATGCCGCGCACGATCAGGTCTATCTCCACCCCGGCCTGGCTCGCCTCGTAGAGCGCCTCGATGATCCTGGTGTCGACCAGCGAGTTGAGCTTCATCCAGATGGCGCCCTTGCGCCCGGCCTTGGTGTGGGCGATTTCCTCGCGGATGTGGGCCAGGATGCGCGTACGGATGCCCTGCGGGCTCGCCGCCATCGCCTCGATCTCGGCCGGCTCGGCGTAGCCGGTGATGAAGTTGAAGATGCGCGTCACGTCGCGGCCGATCACGGGGTCGGCGGTGAAGAACGACAGGTCGCTGTAGATCTTCGCCGTCACGGGGTGATAGTTGCCGGTGCCGATGTGGCAGTAGGTGGTGAGGTCGGCGCCTTCACGGCGCACGATCAGGCCGAGCTTGGCGTGCGTCTTGAGCTCGATGAAGCCGTACACGACGTGCACGCCGGCACTTTCCAGGTCGCGCGCCCAGCGGATGTTGGCGGCCTCGTCGAAGCGGGCCTTGAGCTCGACCACGGCCGTCACCGACTTGCCGAGATCGGCCGCATCCTTGAGGGCGCGCACGATCGGGCTGTCGTTGGAGGTGCGGTAGAGCGTCCACTTGATGGCCACGACGTTCGGGTCGGCCACCGCCTGGCGCAGCAGCTGCACGACCACGTCGAAGGACTCGTAGGGGTGATGCACCACGATGTCCTTCTTGCGGATAGCGGCGAAGCAGTCGCCGTTGAACTCGCGGATGCGCTCGGGAAAGCGGATGGTGAAGGGCTTGAAGACGAGGTCGGGGCGCTCGGGCACGATCAGCTGGGCCGTGTCGGCGAGGCCGAGCAGGCCCTCCTTGATGAACACGGAGTTGTCGCGGATCTCGAGCTCCTGCACCACGAAGCGCTGCAGCCGCGTCGGCATCTGCCCGTCGATCTCGAGACGGATGACGTTGCCGCGGCGCCGGCGCTTGAGCGCGGTCTCGTAAAGCGCGACCAGGTCCTCGGCCTCCTCCTGCACCTCGATGTCGCTGTCGCGCAGGACGCGGAAGGCGCCGTGGCTGCGCGCCAGGAATCCGGGAAACAGGCGCGACAGGAACATGCCGATGACGGACTCGATGCGGATGAAGCGGATCGGGGCGACCCCATCCTGCCGCGCGCCGTCCTCCGGGGGCAGGCGGATGAAGCGGACAAGCTGCATGGGGATCGGCAGCAGCGCGTGCATGGTCGTGCCGTCGCGCTCGCGCCGCAGCTCCACTCCCACGGTGATGCCGCCGTTCTGGATGAACGGGAACGGATGCGACGGGTCGACGGCAAGCGGCGTCAGGATCGGCAGGTACTGGGACTTGAACTGGCGGTCGAGCCATTCGCGCTCGGCCGGCCGCAGCTCCTTGGGCTCGACGATGTGGATGCCGGCCGCGACCATTTCGGCCCTCAGCGCGGCGAAGCGGGCCTGCTGGTCGCCGCTGAGGCTGGCGGCCATGCGGTTGATCTCGACCAGCTGCTGGACGGGCGTCAGGCCGTCCTGGCTCATCTGGGTGACACCGGCGGCGACCTGGCCGTAGAGGCCGGCCGCACGCACCATGTAGAACTCGTCGAGGTTGGAGGCCGAGATCGACAGGAAGCGCAGGCGCTCGAGCAGTGGGTGGCGCGTGTTGTCCGCTTCCTCGAGCACGCGCCGATTGAATTGCAGCCAGGACAGCTCACGATTGAAGAAGCGGGCGGGGCCGGTGGGCGGCGCCGGGACCGCCGGGTGCTCGGCCGGCTGCACGCGTTCTTTCAGTCTCGTCTTTGGCGCGCTCATGGATGACCCGCGATGAGAGACGGTGCGTTGCTGTGGCAATTATGCCACTGACATGGCACGGACAGGCAGCACTGTGCAACAGCAAGATGAAAGTTTGGTGGCAGTAGGCTCACTAACCCCGGCCGGCGGCCTGCTGGCGGGCCAGGACCTCGGCGGCCAGGGATCGGGTCACTTTGCGATGGGCGGCGAGGGCGGCGCTGTCGATCTCGGCCACGACGGCGGCCGCGGCCTCCATGGACTGCTCCATGTGGAGCGCCAAGTAGTTGATCACGTGCGGCTCCACGGCGAGTTGCCGGTCGGCGAAATGCTTGATCAGCACGGCCTTCAGCAGGGTCTCGTCCGGCGGCGAGATGGAGACCAGGGGCAGCGCCCGCAGGCGCGAGCGCAGGTCGGGCAAGGCCACGTCGAGTTCGCCCGGAGGGGCCCGCGAGGTGAGAAGCATCGACATCCTGCGCTCGCGCGCCAGGTTGAGGAGGTGGAACAGGACGCGCTCGTTGCCGATCCCGGCGTGCAGGTCCTCCACCAGCAGCGCGCCGCCGGTCCACGCAACGTCGGACTCGGCCAGCAGGCCGGCCTCGAGACGGGACGCCGCGGACTTCAGGCGCCACACGTTGGCGAGGTGCGTCTTGCCGGCCCGGGCCGGAGCCACCACCACGGCGGATGCCTGCGGCCAGTCGGGCCATCGGTCGATGAAATCGGCGGCTGCCTGGTTGGACCGGCTGACGAGGAAGTCCTCCGCCTCAAGCGCCGGCCGGTGCGCGAGATCGAGGACCAGCTGACTAGGCGCGGCCGTCATGCATTGTCCTTGGCTGCGGGCACCGCATCGCGGTTCGTCGTGGCGCTGCTGCCCTTGTACACGGAGCTGTCCAAGTACAGCTGCACGGCAAACCGCACGAGCACTCCCATGGCCGCGGCAAGCGGCACCGCCACCAGCGTGCCGACCAGGCCGAACAGGTAGCTGAACACGAACAGCGCGAAGATCATCCAGACCGGATGCAGCCCGATCTTCTGCCCGACGAAGCGGGGCGAGAGAAAGGCGGTGTCGATGGCGATGCCGCTGACCAGCACTCCGACGGCCTTCAGCAGCGGCGCGGGATCCGGCCAGAACTGCACGATGGCGAGGCCGGATGCGAAGATCAGCCCCAGCAGCCAGCCGATGATCGGGATGAAGGCGAGCAGGCCGGTGGTGAGTTCCACCAGCAGGCCGTAGTCGATGCCGGCCCAGCTCAGGCCGATGGCGTAGAAGACGCCGAGCACAAGGCAGATCGTGCCCTGCCCGCGGATGAAGGCCGCAACCGCGTTGTTGATGCCGGTGGCGAGGCGACGGATGGTCGGCGCATGGTCGCGCGGCAGTGCGTCGTCGAGGCGCGCCAGCATCGGATGCCAGTCCACCAGCAGGTAGAACACGACCACCGGCGTGATGAGCAGCAGCGACACGAAGTTCACCAGCGCCAGCCCGCGGCTCCACACCGAGGCCATGACGGCGCCGGCCATGGCGGTCCAGTTCTGCGACAGGTCGGCGAGCGTGCGGTCGAGCGCCACCTGGAACGAAGGAAAACTGGGGCCCAGCCAGTCGCGGCCGAAGCGCTCCGTGGAGGCCTTGAAGCGCTCCGTCTCGGTCGGCAGCGCCGTCACCATCTGCCGTATCTGGTCGGTGAGAATGGGCACCAGCAGGATCAGCGCGAACGCCAGCAGCACCGCCACTACGCCCACGATCAGGATTGCCGCCCAGGCCCGGTTCAGCCCGCGCGCCTGCAGGCGGTCGGCGATCGGGTTCAGGAAATAGGCGACCACCATGGCGGTGACGAAGGGCAGCAGGATGTCCCGCAGCATGGCGATGGCGAAGACCAGGACGACGAAGGCCGCCACCCAGAACAACAGCTGCCGCTCGACGCGCATGACGCTTGTGCCCCCACTTGGCGACGCGGCGGCCGACGACCCGATCGGCGATCCGGGCCGTCCTTGCCTCCGTCCCTCGTCCCTGGCCGTGGAGTCATAGCTGGTCATGGGCAGAAAGACATTTCTGCTTCCCCTGCCGACCATGCCGATCCCAAAACCATTGGCGCTCTTGACCTTCTCAGGAGGCTGGCCCCCGTGACTACCCGCGTCGTACCTTGCTGACCAGCCGCCGCTTCCTTCCACCAGACTCTACCCGAAGCCTGCGACGTCGACTACGAAGGCCATATCAGCAGGAGTTGCCGCCCGGCTACGGCCCGCAAGCTCAAAAAACTGATCTCTGCCCAGCTTCCACATCTGGCCGATCGCGCCCATTGCATCAATTGCAGCACGTGACCTCTCGAGTATCATGGAGACCTAAGCCGACCGGCCTGCGACCGCGAACCGGCGGTGCGCTGTCCTCTAGCGCGATCGGTTGATCACAAGCGCACGCCACGCAAGTGGGCCTGCGTCATCGATGAGGCGGTCGCGGTCGCCGAGGAGCTGACGAGATGAGAGCGTCTTCCACGACGGCGGTCTTTGAGTTCACTCACGGAGGTCACCGATGAGCTGGGGTGACATAGCCACGATCGCGGGAGGCGTCGCACTCGTTGCGCTGGTCTTCATTGGCTTTCGCGGCGTCACCCGCGTCCCACCGTCAGGCAGAGACCACTCCGACGACCACGGCGCCAGCTCACTCGGCGGCTCGAGAGACGGGCCGACCCACCACTAGCTCACATACGCGTTTTTCAACGCAATGGGATTTGAGGAAGAATTCTCGCTTGATCGAAGCCGAGCTCGAGCTTACCGATTTGTTCAAGGGTCATCCAGGCAAACGCAGCACCTTCGCGCTGAACCGGCGGTTCTGTATCGTCTGGCACGTTACAGAGGAAGACGTGATCGCTTGGTGCGTGCTCGTGCGAGTAGCTCCATATCTCGCGACACGCAGCTGGTTCGAGCCTGATGCCGAACTCCTCCTCGATCTCTCGAATTGCCGCATCGAGCGGACTTTCGCCGGGCTCGATGGCCCCGCCGGGGAAGTTCCACGTGTTTGGATAGGGGATCGATCGGCCGAGGCCATCGTCGCGCAACTGCATCAGAATGGCCCCGTCGGCCCGTCTCAATAGAACCGTGCTGGAATTGGGTGTTGTCATCGCTGGGCCTCTCACGGCAGGATCGCGCTATCTCTCGGACTGTAGGCGGCACGAAACGCCCTCGCTTTGCTTTGCGGCATCTCCCATGGTGGCACCCCAATTGACCATGCTCAATCGTCGACGTTGGTCTCGGGTTCGCAAGAGCGATTCAAGGGGGTGTTTGTGAGCTCCGCAACTCCCGATGGCGCGCCACACTCACAACCATATCCGGCCTCGGCAGAGGATATACTTCATCTATCTGGGCCGACGGGGGGCGTTCGGCCGCTTTACGCTCGAGTTGGCGCAAGCTTGCCGGGATCGCCCGGATATCGACGCCACATTCATCATATCGCGCAGGAATAGCATAGCAGCGGATGTCGAACGTTGCGCAAGTTCGGTCCTTCTGTTGGAGACATTCGAGAGTGCGGCTTCCATGGCTGTCGTGCGCAATTTCTTTTCGGCACGCCGGCAACTTATGAATTATCTCGATGTCCATGCGCCTCAAGTCGTCGTCACGCTGATGCCCCACTTGTGGACGCCGCTATTGGGTCGCGACATCAGGCGCCGCGGCATTCCATATTTCACGGTCATCCACGACGCGCTGCGCCATCCAGGCGATCAAACCGGTCGCATCACCCGCTGGCTGCGAAGCGAAGGCCGGTTCGCCGATCGGATAATAACCCTGAGCCGCGCGGTTGCCGACCAACTCTTGAAGCTGGGAATTGCGAGCCGAGAGAAGACCCTTACGCTGTTTCATCCCGACTTGAGCTACGATTGTACCGCAATCGGCCAGGAACGTGATTTCAGAAGGCCGCTCAAGTTACTGTTTTTTGGGCGGATACTCCGATACAAAGGCTTGCCGTTGCTTCTGAAAGCAGTCGAGCAGCTGCGCCGAGAAGGGACACCTGTCGAACTGGGTGTTGCCGGCGCGGGCGATCTGGGAAAGGAAGCTCCCCGGCTCACGGCGCTCGGTGCAGAAGTGATCAACCGCTGGTTGGAGTACGATGAAGTTGGCCCTTTGCTCGCTCGCTACGACGCCGTGGCATTGCCATATCTCGAAGCGAGCCAATCGGGAGTAGCGGCCATGGCCTTTGGCGCGTGCATGCCGGTAGTCTGCACGCCGGTTGGCGGAATCGTAGATCAGGTGGTGGATGGAAAAACCGGCGTTTTGGCAACCGGCGTTACGGCAGCCGCGCTTGCAGACGCGATCCGACGCCTGGCCGTGGATCAGAAGCTTTGCGTCGAAATCTCTGGTTACTTGCGCCAAACGTCTCCAGATCGCTCGATGACGCGTTTTCTGAACGAGATTATCGCCGAGAGTTTCGTGGGAGGCCGCAGGTCCAGGACGAATCGGGCTTGAGGACGTTGCATTCCCATCGCTCCGCCAATACCAAAATCACCCCAATGCAATCGACCGAAAGAGTTTAGGGGCATTGCGGCAGCAGACAACATGCGGGCGAGTTGTCAGTTGGTAATCTGGATAATTGGCTGATTGAGGAATGTATCGATGGCCACTTGGGCAGAAGGCTCGAATCTTGGCCGCGAGCGCGGACAATTCGTTGCGCTCGGCGATGAAAAGATGCCCTTCGGTAATGCGCACAGCGTCGATGGGGACGTCGCGGACGACAAAGAATTCGCCGCTTACAGTGCAGCCGTCTGCGTCGACACCCCGGTAGCTTGCCAGCCGCTCGAAGCGCTCGGGCGACACAAAGTAGCTGATCTCCTCATGAATTTCGCGGACTGCGCACTCCAGAAAGGTCTCGCCTCGCTCGCGATGCCCCCCAAAAAGGCCGAGCATGCCAGGGTACAGAATTCCAGGAATATCTTCGCGCTGCTGAAGCAGAAACCGACCCCGAGTGTCTGTGATGATAGCGGATCCAAACTCGCGATGACGCCGTGGATTTATCGGATCGGTCCCGGTGCAGATGTTTCTTGGCTCCCGAGACGCCACACTATCGGAATCGGTCCGCGAGTCCAAAACGGCCTGTCAGGGCTTGAGCGTCGCGGCAACCTGCGGATGAGCCCGACGATTGCACCACCTGTTTTCGGCACGCCGGCTACCGGCCCGACCCACATCGCGTGGGAATTGTCGAAGGGTTCGAATCTTTCATCGCGCCATTGCGCCGCATCTACAGCTCGCGCGCACATCTAACACCGCACATCGCTGGAACGGAGGCCGCGCGGCGACGTTTGCCTTGCATGGTGCCGAGCGCCGGACGGAGGATCGCAAGCTTCGGCGCTCGGCCCTCCACAACAATGGAGAAACGCGAATGAAATCGCTGATGACCGTCGCTACGATCGCCGTTGGCTTGAGCTTGGCGCTTCCGGCTTCCGCCCAGACACCGACGCCGCGTGACCCCGGACAGACCTCGCCGTTGGCGGCGCGCGACGCGGGACAGACGTCTCCGCTGGCCGCGCGGGACACGGGCCAATCCTCGCCCCTGGCTGCCAAGGATACCGGGCAGGAATCGCCTTTGGTGAAGAATCCGGGCCAGGAGTCGCCGCTGGCGAAGCCGAGCACCGGCAACGAGTCGCCGTTGGCCAAGCCCCAGAAGTAACGGCCACAACGAGCTTCGCTGAACGGCAATAGCGAGGTGGATTCAATCGCAGCGGGTTGCGTCACGGCAGCCCGCTGCTCTCTTGCGTGTCGCTTTCCTCAAGACTGGCGCCCGAAAGGCGAGAGTGCGTTTGTCGCCGGACCGCGCTACACCATGGCAGCCTCCGCCCGCCCCAGCGCAAAAGCACGAGAGCCGCCATGGAACGCACTGAAATCCTGAAGCGCGAGATCAAGGCGCTGGCCTTCGACCAGTACGGCACCGTCGTCGACATGCAGAAGGGCCTGACGGTCGCGGTCACGCCGTTCCTGAAGAAGAAGGGCTGGGAGGGATCGCCCAACAGCTTCGTGACGTGGTGGCGGCGCACGCACTTCGAGAACTCGATGATCGACGCGCTGCTCGACCGCGGCCACACGCCCTACCGCCAGATCGGACACCGTGCGGTGTCGTACGTGATGGATCGCTGCGATATCTCCTATACGCAGGACGAGGTGCGTTGGCTGGTCGGCGAGATCGAGAAGCTCAAGCCCTTCCCCGATGTGATTGCCGCGCTCGAAAAGCTGAGAGGCGGCGGCTACAAGCTCGCCATCCTCTCCAATGGCGACCGCGACATGCTGAAGGCCGCCGGCCCGCACATCGGCTTCCCGTTCGACAACGTGATCTCCGTGCAGGAGGCCGGATACTTCAAACCGCACTGGCGGACCTACGCCACGGCCGAGGCCATCATCGGGCTCGACCGCTCGTCGATCCTGTTTGTCGCCAACCACGCCTTCGACTGCATCGGCGCCAAGGCGTACGGCATGCGCACCGCCTTCATCGACCGCCGCAAGCGCCCCTTCGGCGAGACGCCGCACCAGCCCGACCTGATCGTCGCCGACTTCGCCGAGCTGGCCGCGACGCTGGCGTGAGCGTCTCGCAGTCCGCACGGACGAGTGGAGATGCCATGCCGGCCTCTTCACACAGGTTCCGTATCGAGAACAGAAACACGCTGTAATTCAACGTGAAAAGCGGGCCTCATTGTCGCCACAGGCGCTGCCGACAAAGCGCCTCCCGAGAGCGGCGCTCTGGTGCGGACGACGGGGAGAATAGGCGACCGCACCGCTCCACAGGGCACTGCTCTCACGTGAGGGATGGCCGCAGCCGCAATGGTGAGGTCCGCGCCAGCGGATGAGGCCGTGCGTCTGCTCGCGAAGCCGCGAAGGCCCGCCGTCGAGCGAAGGCCTTCCGGCGCCCCACGTATCCTTCAGCAGAACGCAGGAGACAACATGAACAAGCGGCTTCTAACCGCGGCTATCGGCGTTGCGCTGTGCGCGCTCGCCGCACCGGCGCAAGCCAAGCCTCACATGTACGACGACGACGGAAGCCGCACCTATCGCCAACGCGATTACGACCGATCCGAGCGCAGCTACGACCGCGACGACGACGAGGCGCGGAGCTATCGCCGTGAACGGCGCCGACACCAGCGCGCCACCCGGCAGCGAAAGAGCACCCAGGCCGCGCGCAAGACGATTCCTCGGCAAGCCGCGAAGCCCCTGCAGCTGGCGGCGGTGATGCCGCCCCAGCAGATCGCCAGGCCCGGCCTGCAGGGCGCCGTCACGCCAGATGCCATCAAGCCGGCGCCGCAGCGCCAGGCCAGGAACGACGGTCGCGGCTGCCTGAGGCCGGCCGCGCGGGCGCTGCTCGATCGCATCGAGGGCCAGTTCGGCCCGATGCAGCTGATCTCGACCTGCCGGCCGGGTGCCCGCATTGCCGGATCGGGGCGCATCTCCAAGCATGCCTCCGGCGAGGCGATCGACTTCAATGCCGGGGGCCGCAAGGGCGCGGTGGTGCAGTGGCTGATCGCCAACCACAAGTCCGGGGGCACCATGACCTACGCCGGCATGAGCCACATCCACGTCGATGTGGGCCAGCACTTCGTCGCGCTCAACTCGGGCGGCGGGCGCTGAGGAATACCGAAGAGGGCGTTGCTCTCCCTCTCTCCGTTGCTCTTGGCGACGGGGAGAGGGAGACATTCACGGCACCGCCACCAGCCACAGTCCGCGCGCCAGATAGGTGAGGCTTACGCCTATGGTCACGCGCCGGCTCCACATGCGAAATCCCGTGTCGGTCATGCGCACGAGCACCGTCGCCGCAAGTGACGTGCCCGCGATCGCCAGGCCGATGCCGGCGATGTAGGCCCACCAGGGGACCGTCTCGTCGTAGGCCGCCTCGAACGTGCCGAAATAGGCGATGCGGTAGAGGTGTCCCGCCACCTGCGTCACGGCCTTGGTGCCGACGATGGTCTTGCGGTCGAGATTGCTGCGCTGGAAGAACACATCGAGGATGTGACCGGCCGCACCCGCCAGCAACTGCAGCACGATGATGATGGCACCGGCCACGTACGGCATGCCCGGGCGCGTGATGTCGGGATCCCAGCGCTTGGGAAGCAGGGTGGCCGCGAAAGGGAGTAGCCCGAGCGTCAGGTAGAGCGTGGCCTTGCTCGGCAGCACGGCGATGGTGCGCATCACGAGGAACACGCTCGTGGAGCCGACCAGGAAGCGCCACACGATGCTCCAGTTGACGTGTCGCCACCAGAGCGTCGCGCGCCAGCCGTTCGATGCCATCTGGACGATGCCGAACAGCACCATCGCGGGCGCCACGTCCATGAAGAGCAGGAGCACACCGAGCAGGATGAGCCCGCCGGCCATGCCGAAGATGCCGGAGAGGAAAGAGGTTGCAAGGACGGTGACGGCAACGATGCAGAGCGTGACGGGGCCGAGCATCTAGCGATGCGCCGCCAGCAGGGCTTCGGCGGCCTGGCGAACGGCTGGTGGGAGCGGGCACGACTTGTGACCCTGCTTGTCGAGGTGCACCGAGGTGATCTCGCTGATGGCGGCCACGGCGCCCGTCTCGATGTTGCGCATCTCGTGGCGCACGCACATGCGCTTCTCGGTCACCTCCAGCACCTGCGTGCTGATCTCGATCACGTCGCCGGCGAACAGCTCCTTCTTGTAGCTGATGTTCTGCTGCACCCCGGCCATGCCGTGAGTTCGGGCTGCGCAGGTAGGACGGCGTGAGCCCGATCTCGCAGAAGAACACCCAGTTCGCCTCGTCGAACTTGGCGCCGTAGGAGACGATGTTCATGTGGCCGATGTGGTCGCAGTGGCTGGCGTAGACGGCACCCCGGTAGGTGACGATGCCCTTCTGGTCGGCCATTTTTCCCCCGTGGCTGGCGGCTCTGCTGCCCGAAGCGAGCATAGTCATCAGCCTAGCGCCGCCGTCTTGCCCGAACAACGTGGACTGAGGCAGAGCGGGCATGCGCGCGAACGCCAAGGCTCCGCAGCGCAGGTCGGCAAGGTGCGGATCGGTCCCGGCCGTGCTATCATGTGGTGCATGAACGAACGCGTGAAGAAGCTCTCCGAGGAGATCCGCAAGCTCACACCCGAGGAGCAGGCGGATCTGATGGACGAGCTGCTGGTCCTCACCTACCGGGAGCCCGATCCCGAGATCGAGAAGGCGTGGGCCGAGGAGGCAGAGCGGCGTCTCGACGCCTATGAGCGCGGCGAGACGAAGGCGGTACCACTCGAAGGGCCATGTCTCGCCTGAGAGCGCGGTTCCCACACAGAACATGATATGGCGGATCGAAACCGCGGCTGAGGCGGAGCTTGCGGAAGCTGCTGAATGGTACGATGCCACAAGGGTGGGTCTCGGGGCCGAGCTTTCTGGACGAATTCGATTCAGGGGTGCGGCGCATAGTCGAATTTCCTCACGCCTGGCAGCCGTTGAGCCCCCGCACGCGGCAGCATCAGCTCCATCGATTTCCTTACGCGATCGTCTATCAGGTGCGGGACGACGAGATCGTCATCGTTGCCGTCGCGCACCTGCATCGCCAACCTCGCTATTGGCGCGGCCGGATCAAGGATTGATCGGCGTCAGAAGAACGCCTGCAGCCCGGTGATGGCGCGGCCGAGGATGAGCGCGTGCACGTCGTGGGTGCCCTCGTAGGTGTTGACGGTCTCGAGGTTCGCGGCGTGGCGCATCACGTGGTACTCGATCTGGATGCCGTTGCCGCCGTGCATGTCGCGCGCGACGCGGGCGATATCCAGCGCCTTGCCGCAGTTGTTGCGCTTGACGATTGAGATGATCTCGGGTGCCGCCTTGCCCTCGTCGAGCAGGCGGCCGGCGCGCAGCGCCCCCTGCAGGCCGAGCGCGATCTCGGTCTGCATGTCGGCGAGCTTCTTCTGCACCAGCTGGGTGGCGGCGAGCGGCCTGCCGAACTGCTTGCGGTCGAGCGTGTATTGCCGCGCGCGAAGCCAGCAGTCCTCGGCCGCGCCCATGGAGCCCCAGGCGATGCCGTAGCGCGCGCGGTTGAGGCAGCCGAACGGGCCCTTGAGGCCCGACACGTTCGGCAGCAGGTTTTCCTCCGGCACCACCACGCCGTCCATGACGACCTCGCCGGTGATCGAGCAGCGTAACGAGAGCTTGCCGCCGATCTTCGGCGCGGAGAGGCCCTTCATGCCCTTCTCGAGCACGAAGCCGCGGATGGCATTGTCGTGCGCCGCAGACTTTGCCCACACAACGAAGACGTCCGCCATCGGCGCGTTCGAGATCCACATCTTGGCCCCGGTGAGGCGGTAGCCGTCGGACACCTTCTCGGCGCGGGTAGTCATGGAGCCGGGATCGGAGCCGGCGTCGGGCTCGGTCAGGCCGAAGCAGCCGACCCACTCGCCCGAGGCGAGCCGCGGCAGATACTTCAGGCGCTGCGCCTCCGAGCCGTAGGCGTAGATCGGATACATGACGAGCGAGGACTGCACGCTATTCATGGAGCGGTAGCCCTAGTCGACGCGCTCGATCTCGCGGGCGATGAGGCCATAGGAGACGTAGTTGGCGCCGGCGCACCCGTACTTCTCGGGCAGCGTGGCGCCGAGCAATCCGAGTGCTCCCATCTCGTTGAAGATCGCCCGGTCGGTCTTCTCCTCCAGGTAGGCCTCGATCACGCGCGGCGCGAGCTTCTCCTGGGCGTAGGCGCGGGCGGTGTCGCGGATGGCGCGCTCGTCCTCGGTGAGCTGGTCCTCGAGGAGGAAAGGGTCCTCCCAGTTGAAGGCGGCGGCCTTGGCGCGAGCGGGCGTCTTGTCCTGCATGCCGGCAAACTCTCTAAAAGTTGCGATGATGCGGTGCAGCGCAGCTTACCATCCCGCTACCGCCGCAAAGATTTGATTGCATCCGGGCTGTGCATCCCGTCGGCAATAGGATTAGCTGAGTGCGGGGATCGCGCCAAGACATGTGGAGCAATTGAAATGGCAAAGAAATGGGTAGCGCTGGGCGTGAGCGCGCTCGCGTTGGTGCTGGTTGCGAGCACCTTCGACGCCGCCGAGGCGCGGCGCGGTGGCGGAGGCGGTTTCCGAGCCGGCGGCGGCGGACATTTCGCGGCCCGCTCGTTCTCCGGCCGTTCATTCTCTGGGCGCTCGTTCGCGGGCGCGCGGTTCGTGGGGCGGCCGAATTTTGCCTATGGGGGCTACGGCAGGTATCGCCACCGGCACATCGGCCGCGCATTTGCCGTCGGGGTGCCTTTGGCCTATGGCGCCTACGCCTATGGCGGAGGCGGTTGCGCGTGGCTCAGGTATCGCGCGCTGGATACCGGCAGCAGGTACTGGTGGTCGCGCTACTACGACTGCGTGAACGGCTACTACTGAGACATCGCCTGCCCAAATGGGCGCGGTCGCCTAGCCGGCGAAGACCAAGCCAGTTCGCATCGGTGTGATGCGCGATCACGCCGCGCCTGGGAACTCCGTGCCACCTCGAATGCTTAACCCTCCAGAGAAAATCAGGCGAAAGCCCTGGAGGTCAGCATGCGAAGAACATCGTTCGCGGCAGCAGCGGTGGCAAGCGTTGCCGCAATTGTCCTGTTCGCCGGCATGGAGCCGGCTGCAGCGCAGAGACATGGCGGCGGAGGTGGCGGCGGGCACGGGATATCGGCCGGCGGCGGAATGCGATCGGGCGGCGGCGTGCGTTCCGGCGCGCGCAGCTTCAGCGGCTCGCCGGCGGCACGCTCGTTTGCGGGATCGCGTCCGCGCGGCTACGTGAACCGGGGCGGGGGTGAGCGACACGCCCGCCATTTCCGCGGCGGTCGCGTCTACGGTTATGCGCCGTTCGTCGGCGGCTACGCCTACGGTGGCGGCACTTGCGCCTACTACTACCAGCGCGCCCTGGCGACCGGCAGCTCGTACTGGTGGGATCGGTATTACGACTGCGTCGGCGACTGAGACTGACGCCGTCTGCGGCACGACAGCGGACCGTGTCGTGCCGCCGCTATGCCGAGTCGAGCGCTGTACGGGCGTCCTGGTCGGCCCGAATTGTCAGCGAGTGCCGAAGTGCTCGAGGAATACCTTGGAGGCGGCCTGCTCGTGGGTCATGCCGCGCGCTGTCAGCTCGTGGTAGCGCCGGGATGCCGCAAAACCTTCGCCGATCCCCTGCAACGTCCTCCGAAGGCTCGAGAATATTCGTCCAAGTCTCGGGGTGCCGGTCTCTGAAAGGAAGTCGATGGCATTGCCGTAGCGGGTGCTGGTGCTCATGATCATCTCCGCATCTTTGCTGGCGCGTGCTCGTCTGTCGTCCGCGCCTGTGCGATGCGATATGGTATGTGGCATGCCATATTGCGATGCAATATGGAACGAACGCAGGTGCAATATGCGTCGGACGCATGTCTCAGTCAGGACACAGTGAGGCGCGCCTGCCGCAAGTGAGCTCAACGTGCTGATTGGCCGGGCAATGCGGCGTCAGCGGCGCTCGGAGTTGAGCGGCGAAGGACCTTCGCGTTGCGCCGCGGAGGCGCGCCGCTCGGTGACTAGGCCCCCCCAACGGGCTAATGCCCCTCGAAGGCCACCAGCACGTGGCTGTTGACGCCCAGCGCCTCGAGCTTCTTCAAGCCACCCAGCTCCGGCAGGTCGATGATGAAGGAGGCGCCGACGATCTCGCCGCCGGATCGGCGCACCAGCTTGGCGGCCGCCTCCGCCGTACCGCCGGTGGCGATCAGGTCGTCGACGATCAGGATGCGCTCGCCCGGCCGGATCGCATCCTCGTGCATCTCGATGATGTCGACGCCGTACTCCAGCGTGTATTCCTGGCCGATCGTCTTCCAGGGCAGCTTGCCCTTCTTGCGCAGCGGCACGAACCCGCAGCCCAGCCGGTCGGCGATGGCGCCGGCAAGGATGAACCCGCGCGCCTCGATACCGGCGACGGCCTCGACACGGGCGCCGGCAAAGGGCGCAGCCATCCGCGCGATCGTCTCCTTGAAGCCCGCGGCGTTGCCGAGCAGCGTCGTCACGTCCCGGAACATGATGCCCTTCTTGGGGTAGTCCGGGATGGTGCGGATCAGGCCTTTCAGGTCTTGCATGGGCCGCGCGTCTCCGAGTGCAGGTGGGCGCACATGGTAGCAAGCGGCATCCCGCGCGTCATCGGCCGCGGAGTCGCTACTCTTTTCTCATGAGCGCTGCCCGAAGAGTCCCGAGGGCCGCCACAGCAGCACGGCGGCCATCAGGACGTAGACGGCGAGCCCCGCCAGCTTCGGCGCGTAGGCTTTCCCCAGCGTGTCGACCAGGCCGATGATGAGCGCCGACCAGAAGGCGCCGGACACCGAGCCCAGCCCGCCGATCACCACGACGACGAAGGAGATGATGAGGAAGCCGTCGCCCATGTTGGGATAGACCGAGTAGAGCGGAGCCGCCAGCACGCCCGCGATCAGCGCCAGCGCCGTGCCGATGGCGAACACGCTCATGTGCACGCGCCGCGCATCGATGCCGAGCACGTCGACCATCTCGGGCTTCTCGGCGGCGGCCCGGATGATCGCCCCCATCCGGGTGCGCTCGATGCCCCAGAACATCAGCAGGGCAAGCCCGAGGCAGATGGCGATGACGGCGAAGCGGTAGGCGGAATAGCTGAATCCCGACGTGATCGGCACCGAGAAATCGAGCAGCGAAGGCACGGGCACCGAATAGAAGTCGTTGCCGACCAGGAGCGAGCGCGCCTCCTCGAACAGCAGGATGAGGGCGAAGGTCAGCAGCACCTGGTCGAGGTGCTCGCGGGCGTAGAAATAGCGAAAGAGCCCGCGCTCCAGCACGAGCCCCAGCGCGATGCCGGCGGCGACGGCGACCGGCAGGGCGAGCCACACCGAGCCCCACTGCCGCGCGACCAGGAAAGCCAGATAGGCCCCGATCATGAACAGCGAGCCGTGGGCGAGATTGATGATGCCCATGACGCCGAAGATCAGCGTCAGCCCGCTTGCGATCAGGAAAAGCAGCAGGCCGTATTGCACGCCGTTGAGGAGCTGTGCGAGCAGGCCCGGGAAATCCATGCGGCACGTCCTTCGACAAGCTCAGGACGATGTTGGCGTGTGCTGAGCGGTTTCTCCAACCCCGTGGTGAGCTTGTCGAACCACGGCTGGTGTGTCTGGCCAGGCAAAACGCGTCGCCGGCCCTCTCCGTACGTGAAGATTGGGAGGAGGGAGCGCGCAGCCTCACGCCAGCTTGCAGCCGGTGCCGGGGTCGGCAAGGCTCTCGACGGCGATGCCGACCACCTTGTTCTGGCCGCCTTCCGCCTTGCGCAGGTAGATATTCTGCGTGACGTTCTGCGACGGCGACATCGAGATCGGTCCGCGCGGGGATTCGATCTTGGCCGCGCGCAGCGCCTTGTAGAGGTTGGCCTCGTCCTCGATGTTGCCGTTGACCGCCTCCAGGCCCACGGCGAGCAGCTGCGCGGCATCGTAGCCCTGCACGGCATAGACGTCGGCGTCGCGACCGGCCTTGTCCTTGAACGCCCTGCGGAAGCCGATGTTCTTGGGATTGTCGAGGCCGTCGCCGTAGTGCAGCGCGGTCTCCACGCCCTCGGCCGCGGCACCTTGCGCCTCCAGCGTGCCCTCGGTGAGGAAGCCCGAGCCGCACAGCGGCACCTTGAGGCCGGCTGCCGCGTATTCCTTGACGAACTGCACCGCGCCGCCGCCGGCGAAGAACGAGCCGACCACGTCGACGCCGAGCCCGGGGATTTGCGCCAGCAGGGGCTGGAAGTTGGTCTGCGGGAAGGGCAGCGTGAGATTCGGCAGCATCTGGCCGCCACCCTGCTCGAATGCCTCCTTGAAGCCGGCGCCGCTCTCGGCGCCCGCGGCGTAGTCCCACGTCACCCACACGCCCTTCTTGAGGCCCTTCTTGGCGGCCGCGACGCCCATACCGTAGGCCGGCTGCCAGTTGGAGAACGAGGTGCGGAACACGTTCTTGGCGCACAGCTCGCGCGTGACCGCGACGTTGCCGGCGTTGGGCACGATCGTCAGCGTGCCGCTCTCGGACACGACCTTGTGGATGCCCATCTGCACGCCCGAGTGGACGGTGCCGATCAGCACGTCGACCTGGTCGCGCTTGACGAGGCGGTCGGCGTTCTGCGGGGCGTTCTCGGGCTTGGACTCGTCGTCGAGCTTGATGAATTGGATCTCGCGGCCGCCGAGCTTGCCGCCCTTCTCCGCGACCAGCACCTCGATGGCGAAGTTGATGTTCTCGCCGAGCTTGGCGAACGTGCCCGAGTAGGGGAGCATCAGGCCGACCTTCAGGGGCTTGGCCTGCGCGATGGCCCAGCCGACCGGGACGGTCGAGGCCGCGGCGAGCGCCGCGCTACCTTTGATCACGCCGCGGCGCGATAGGTGACGCTTGGTTGCGGCAGTCATGCGAGCCTCCCTGGATTTCTCTGGGGACCATATAGCCGATCGATTTGGCCTAGGATACGACGAAGCGCTGCTCGATGCGGCCCATGCCGTCGGCGTAGTCGAGGGGGGCCTCGGCGAAGGGTGCGAAGCCCGCCAGCACACGGTGCCAGAAGGCGATTGCGGCGGTGTTGTTGGCAAGCTGGTGCAGCTTCCAGGGGCCCGGGAACTGCGACATCAGCTGGCGCGCGAAGGAGAGGCCGACACCGCGCCGGCGCCATCGGTTGACGATGAAGAACTCCGCCACCTCGTGGCGAGCCTCGGCGCTGTCGAGCCGCACCAGGGCGAAGCCGGCCCTCTCGCCGCCGACCTTGGCCCACCATGCCGAGCGCCGCTCGCCCTCGCTCCAGTAGGCCTCGAACTGCCGATAGGGGAACACGCCGTCGTCGGGCTGCGCACCGGTGAACCGCGACATGTCGTAGATGTAGAACTGCAGGTAGCGCCAGAGCACGTCCCTCTCGCGCGGCGGCACCTGCTCGATCTTGACTTGCGGCGTCATCCGGTTGCTCGGCGGTGATTGTAGTACGCGACGTTAGAGCATTTTCGCACTGACGGGCGATAGGGCCGGCGCTCCGAGCATCGTCATGCGAAAAGCGCGGGTACTTGGTAAAGGGCAAGCCTGATACTTGCTCGACGGGATTCCCCTCCCGTCGTGTCGAAGACACGCCTTCGGCATGATGACGGAGGGTTAGGGGTGGGGTGAAACGCACGCGGCGTGCATGCCGAGGCACCCCCACCCCCGCCCCTCCCCGCAAGGGCATGCTCGCAGGAGGGGAGGAGACGCGGGGTGCGTTCTGCGGCGCGGTTCGTGCTAAACGAGGCCGCGCAACAACCGAACGGGACCCGCCTTGCCCATCCGCTCCAGCGATCCCATCCGCTGCGCCGAGGCCATCATAGATCGGGCGGGGCGCGATATTGCGCTGGCGATGCCGATCGGCGTCGGCAAGCCGGTCGCGCTCGTGAATGCACTCTACCGCGTGGCCAAGGCGGACAGGAGCATCCGCCTGCGCATCTTCACGGGCCTCTCGCTGGTGCGTCCGGCCTACCGCACCAGCCTGGAGCGCCGCTTCGTCGAGCCGCTGCTCGAGCGCACGTGCGGCGGCTATCCCGACCTCGACTACACCAGGGACCTGCGCGCGGGGGGACTGCCGGCCAACATCGAGGTGACCGAGTTCTTCCTGCAGGCCGGTGCCTGGCTCTCCAACGCCCGCGTGCAGCGCAGCTACACGAGCCTCAACTACTCGCAGGTGGCAAGGCACCTCGAGCGCACCGGCACCAACGTGTTCGGCCAGCTGGTGGCACCCAATCCGCAGGGCGAGCCGCGCATCAGCCTCAGCTCCAACACCGACATCACCCTCGACATGGTGCCCTACATCCTGCGGCGGCGGCAGGCGGGCCAGCCCCTCGCGCTCGCCGTGGAGATCAATGCCAACCTGCCGTACATGCCGGGTGCGGCCGAGATGGATGTGAGCGAGTGCGACGTGGTGCTGGAGGCGGAGAGCCCGCACTACGATCTGTTCGCACCGCCGAAGGAGCCGGTGTCGCTTGCCGACTATGCCATGGCGCTGCACGCGGCAACCCTCATCAAGGACGGCGGCACGCTGCAGATCGGCATCGGCTCGTTCTCTGACGCGCTGACGCACGCCCTGATCCTGCGGCACACGCGCAATGCCGACTTCAGGGCTCTGCTCGGCAAGCTGGGCGTGCCGCTGCCGCCGGATGCGGAGCTCGGCCCGTTCGAGATCGGCCTCTATGGCTGCACCGAGATGCTGGTCGACGGCTTCCTCGCCCTGCTGCGCGCCGGCATCCTGCGCCGCCGCGTCACCGGCACCGACGGCCGCGAGGCGGTGCTGCATGCCGGCTTCTTCGTCGGCAACCAGGCCTTCTACCGCGAGCTGCGGGAGATGCCGCGCGAGGTGCTCGATCTCGTCGCCATGACGGCGATCTCCTTCACCAATACGCTCGATGGCGATGCCGAGGCCAAGCGCGCGCAGCGAGCCCACGCCCGCTTCGTCAACACCGCCATGGTGGTGACCCTGCTCGGCGCCGTGTCCTCCGACCAGCTGGACGACGGCCGCGTCGTCAGCGGCGCCGGCGGCCAGCACGACCTCGTCGGCGTCGCCCACGCGCTGGAGGGTGCCCGCTCCATCATCGGCGTGCGCAGCACGCGGCGATCGAACCGGCGCACCGCCTCCAACATCGTCTGGCGCTACGCCAACGCGACGGTGCCGCGGCAGCTGCGCGACATCGTCGTCACCGAGTACGGGATCGCCGACCTGCGTGGCAAGTCGGACCGCGACGTGGTGGCGGCGATGCTCGGGGTGGCCGACAGCAGCTTCCAGCCGGGTCTGATCGACCAGGCGCGCCATGCCGGCAAGCTGGAGTCCTCCTTCAAGCTCCCCAACGCGGGGTTCAACCGGGCGGAGAGGATCGAGGCGGCCTTGGCGCCCGCCAGGCGCGATGGCCTCCTGCCCGCGTTCCCGCTGGGCACCGAGATGACAGAGGTCGAGCAGACGCTTGCCGGCCGGCTCACGTTCCTGAAGTCGGCCGGCTACGCCGACCTGATCGGCACGCTCGTTGCCGGCCTCGCCCGCACGCCCGCCTCGCCCCAGGAGAATGCCGCGCTCGCGCGGCTCGGGCTGCAGTCGCCGGGCTCGCTGCGCGACCGCGCCTTGCGCGCGGTGGTGCTCGGCGCGCTGCGGCGGGGCTGACTGCGACCAGCGATGGGCCACACGCTTGGTGCGGCGCTCTCACGTCTGTTGCTGGACGTAGGACGGGAGCGTTGCGCCCGTCAGAGACCCGCCGGGTTTGTCCCTCAACAGACCTCGCGCCAAGCACTCTTTGCGGCACATCGAATGCCTGAACCTTGTGGGCCACATCTGATATTCTGACGAGGCTCAAGTTCGGAAGCGAGGGTCCAGTGAAGCGGCGGGAATTGATCGCATTTTTGGGTGCGGCGCTGGTGTGCCCGCTATCGTCGGTCGCGCAGCAGCCGAAGAAATTTGCGAGGATTGGCGTCCTATCAACAAGCTCTGCGTTCGACTCCTTCCGACAGGGACTACGCGAACTGGGCTACGTGGAAGGCACGAACATCTTTGATTGAGTACCGATCCGCTGACGGCAAGATGGAGAAGATTTCCGGATCTATTGAGCGAACTGATCCGTCTCAATGTTGATGTCATCGTAGCGCCGAACACTCCCGCTGCTCGTGCTGCACAACTCGCCACCGCTTCTATTCCTATTGTCGTTCCGGTTATGGGCGATCCCGTTGGAGACGGGCTTGTCGCAAGCCTATCGCGACCGGGCGGGAACATCACGGGGTTAACCTTCCTTGGCCCGGAACTGGTGCCCAAGCGCCTAGCCCTGCTCAAAGAAGCGCTCCCCTCGGTTTCCCGAGTGGCCGCTCTTTGGCATCCTGGCGCGTACGGCGAGCGCACGATGCGCGACATGCTGATGGAGACAGAGGCCGCGGCCCACACTCTAGGGGTGCAGCTTCGCCTCGTCGGTGTGCAGGGGTGCAGACGAGTTGGAGCGCGCATTCTCTGAAACAACCAAGGAGAGCGCTCAAGCCCTAATCGTATTGCCTAGCCCGATGCTCTTTGGCGAACGAAGGCGCATTGTCGACCTCACTGTTAAGAATCGCCTCCCCTCCATGGCCATGGGCAGGGAGTTTGTGGACCTAGGTGGGCTGATGGCTTACGGAGCAAGCATCAGCGATTTGAATCGGCGCAGCGCCACCTACGTGGACAAAATCCTCAAGGGAGTTAAGCCCGCCGACTTACCTGTCGAGCAGCCGACGAAGTTCGAGCTGGTCATCAATCTCAAGACGGCGAAGGGACTGGGGATCGATATTCCCCCAATGCTGCTCGCCAGAGCTGACGACGTGGTCGAATAGTGCTGCACGTTGCAGCAGTTGCATGGGGCGGTGGCTGGCACAGAATTTGTCGATTTCTGTGGTGCAGCGGTTCCGTCCGCTGTTCGGGGTGCCGCTGACGCGCCGGTCCAATACAGCTCATGCGGGCGCGTGAACTCATCGCGGTCATTTTTTCAGCGCTCAATGTTGGCATCGTGATGGGGACAAAATTGGGAACGCTCCGTGAGCCCGAAGGGAGACAAGTACCTTTTCGCGACCTGCCGATGTGGCAACGTGGAGTTCGAGGCTCGGCACCGATTGCGACGGGTGCATGCTATTGCGCCAGTTGCGAAGAAGCCGGACGCCGGTTCGAGCAACTGCCCGGAGGGGAACGCTTTCTCGATCAATACGGCGGGACAGAATTCATACTCTGTCGCAAGGATCGCGTCCGATGCGCGAAGGGTCAGGATCACCTGGCCGAACACCGGCTCACGCCTCGGTCTCCGACACGTCGCGTCGTCGCGACATGCTGCAATGCGCCGATGTTCCTCGACTTCACCAAAGGGCACTGGCTTACGATGTATCGGAAATACTTTCGGGATCCTCCGCCACTGGAGACGCGTGTCATGACGAAGGATCGGCGCGCGGGCACAGAGCTTCCGGCGGACATTCCGAATATGAGCCGCCACTCTGGCAAGCTGATTTGGAAGTTAATCGCCGCCTGGACGGCGATGGGCTTTCGCACACCAAAAATCTTTTGGGGAACGCCAGGGCGCGTGGCGACATAGGCCTCAAATGATACTGCGTCCTTCGGATTTGGCGCAGGGACAGCACGTCTCTTGTTGGAACACTATCCCCGGACAGAGCGAGGCACATCGGCGGTGCCAAGGCCGTGGGCGCTCGATCGGCCGGCATCTGAGTACATGGCATTTACGGCTTCGATCCTCTCTTCGGGCGCCGGGCGTTCGGCTGATGGGTCGGCTTGCCGCGCCGGGCGGGCCCGCGGGTCTCTCGTTCCGGGTCCATCAGGCCGAGCTCGCGGGCGATGCCCGCGCCGAGCTGGTCGACCATGACGCGCCGCTGCACCGGCTCCACGCCACCGGGCACCAGGTCGAGCAGCTGGAACGGCCCGAAGGAGACGCGGATCAGACGGTTCACCGTCAGCCCGAGCGTGTCCAGGATCTTGCGCACCTCGCGGTTCTTGCCCTCGCGCAGGCCCAGCATGAGCCACACATTGGAGCCCTGCACCTTCTCGAGCGCGGCCTCGATGGGCCCGTAGCGCACGCCCTCGATCTCGATGCCGCCCTTGAGCTTGTCGAGCGCCTCCTGGGTGACAGCGCCGTGCGCGCGCACGCGGTAGCGCCTGAGCCAGCCGGTGGCAGGCAGCTCGAGATGGCGGGCGAGCGCCCCGTCGTTGGTAAGCAGCAGCAGTCCCTCGGTGTTGAAATCGAGGCGGCCGATCGAGATGACGCGCGGCATCTCCTCGGGCAGAGCCTCGAACACCGTCGGGCGTCCCTGCGGGTCGCTGTGGGTGGTCACCCGGCCTTTCGGCTTGTGGTAGCGCCACAGCCGCGGCGGGTCGGGCGCGGGCAGCGGGCTGCCGTCGACCATGATGCGGTCGGCCGGGGACACATCGCGGGCGGGGCTCTTCAAGACCTCGCCGTTGACGGAGACGCGGCCGCCTTCGATCCAGCGTTCGGCCTCGCGACGGGAGCAGAGGCCCGCGCGGGCCAGCGCCTTGGCGATCCGCATGGGGCCCGTGCGTGGGGTCTTCGCTTCCGCCCCGGGGCCTCCCGGCTTGCGATGTTGACCTGTCTGGGGTTTCTGCATGGAATGCGGCTTCCTGCGTTGCGGAGCCCTTATGACACCTCGCCCGACCCAGAGCCATATGCTGGCGGCCCTCGCCGAGGCCGAAGCGGCCGCTGTGCGTGGCGAGGTGCCGGTGGGGGCGGTGATCGTGGGCGCGGACGGAAGCGTGCTGGGCCGTGCCGGCAACCGCACGCGCGAGCTGGCCGATCCGACTGCGCACGCGGAGATGCTGGCGATCCGCCAGGCCTGTGCGGCGCAGCGGTCGGAAAGGCTCGACGGCGCGGACATCTACGTGACGCTCGAGCCTTGCCCGATGTGCGCGACGGCAATCTCGTTTGCCCGCATCCGGCGGCTCTACTGGGGTGCCGGCGATCCCAAGGGAGGCGGCGTCGAGCACGGAGCCCGGGTCTTCAGCCAGCCGACCTGCCACCACGCGCCGGAGCTTTACGGCGGGATCGAGGAGGTGAGGGCCGCCGCGCTGCTGCGGGACTTTTTCGCGCGCCGCCGTTGAGGGTCCGCTTGGCGGCCTTGGCATTCTCCGCGATCAGCTCCGGCGCGCTGCGGATGGGGATCAGGCCATGCCGGTCGAACAGCTCGGCCAGCTGGTCCCAGTCCCTCAGCACCGTGCGGTAGATCCAGCGGTAGGTGCGCTGCGTCTCGGCCACCGCGCAGGCGCGCACGCGGCCGATGAACTCCGACGTCGCGGCCACCTCGAGCCAGTTGATGACGAGATGCAGGTAGGTCGCCTCGTAGCTGCGCGCTCCATCCGGAAGCTCGGTGGGCGCTTCCGGATAGCGGCGCACCAGCTCGTCGAAGAAGGGCGCCACGGGATCGCGCTCCGGCGTACCCAGGTACCACAAATACCAGTGCATCTGCTCGTGCAGATAGGTGGAAAGCAGCAGGTCCTCGTTCTCGGCGAAGCGGTTGCCGAGCGTCAGGATCGGGTGGCTGAAGGTGTCGCTGCCGGGGACGATGCGCACAAGACGCGTATATTCGTAGCGCGAGAGGTCGTGCCGGCGCCGCAGGGCTTGCAGCATACCCTCGACACGCTCGGCCTCACGCCGCGCGTGATCGAGATCGAGATCGATACGAAAGCCATCGCTGTTCGCGCGCGGCACTCCGATCCCCCCGGACCATTGCTAAACAGAAGGTTAATGACGGTGCCTGTACACCTAACAATCCGGCAAAGATCAAGCAAGTTCCGACTGGTTGTCGCAATTCTGTTGTGGAAAACTCAACTTGAGTTAGTAAGCATTTGATCAAGCTTGCGTTTCAGGTCTTCCTTGGCTGGCGCGGCGGCCGCGAGGATTTCCTCGACCTTGAAATAATCCATCGCGCCGAACGCCCCTACCCCCGGCCGGATCAAGATGTGGGGTGCTGACGACTTGAGCTTTTCGCGCGTGATGGAGCGGAATAGGATCTGCGTCGAACCCGAGATTGCATCGAACGTGCGCGGCACCCTCCTGCTATGGTGGCGCCGGGGTTGCCCTGTGACGTCGACGGCGACGGTCACGTCGGCGCGGCCCATGACCACGTCGTAGGGCACCGGATTGACGAAACCGCCGTCGATCAGAACCTTCCCGCCGATCACGACGGGCCGGGCGAGGCTCGGCAGTGCCGCGCTCGCCGCCAGCGCCGGGATCAGCGGTCCGTGATCCAGCACCACCTGCTCCATGGCATAGAAGTCGGCAGCGATAGCCAAAAAGGGGATCTTAAGCGCGGCGAAATCGCACCGCATGGCCTCCGGCAGCAGCATCTCGAACAAGGTGACGTTGTCGACGACGCTGGGAGCGCGCGCACTCCAGAGCGTGGAGAAGCTGCCGCGCAGCTTGCCGGCGAAGTGCTTCAGGAAATATCCGCGGTTGCCCAGCAGCGCGATGAACTGTGCCCTGATCTCCGCGCCCGACATGCCCGCCGCGTAGGCGGCTCCGCAGATCGCGCCCATGGAGGTGCCGGCGATCACGGCAGGCTTCACGCCGAGCTCGTCGAAGGCCTCCAGCATCAGCACGTGCGCCAGGCCGCGCGCCGAGCCGCCGCCGAGCGCCAGCGCCACCCGCTTGACCGGCTTGCCCGCGCTGGCGCCTAGGTCGCGCATGCTCAATCCCTGCTCGAAGGCGGCAGACGCTTGAGGCTGGGCAGCCGGCGCTTGCGCAGCGGGGGATGGGATGGCGCCGGCTCCGTGCTCGCGTCGGCCGGCAGGGTCTCCAGCGTCTGGCTGGCGAGGATGCGATCGAGCTGGCGTCGCAGCTGCTCCTTGGCCGGCGCCGCGGCCGCCATGATCTGCTTGAAGCGGTGGAAATCGAGCACGTAGTACTCGTCCACCTCGACGTCGATATAGACGTCGGGCTGCCGGACCTTCAGCTTCTCGCGAATGATCGTGCGCTGCATGATCTGCGAGGACGACACCAGGGCGGCGAAGGCCGACGGGTGCGCCCGCTTGCTGATCGGCACCGGCGCTCCGCTGACGTCGACGGCGACCGTTACGTCGGCGTCGCCGTTGAGCACGTCGAAGGGCAGCGGATTGGTGAGGCCGCCGTCCATGAGCATCCGGCCATTGATCGTCACGGGCGTGAACAGCGCCGGCAGAGCGATGCTGGCCGCGATCGCCGTGCGCAGCGGGCCCTCGGACAGGATCGCCTGGGCCTGGGCATAGTAGTCGGTGGCGACGACCCGGAGCGGAATCTCGAGGTCGGAAAAATCGCGCGGCAGCCCCGAGGGAAGCAGGAGCTCCAGCAGCGATTCCGGGTTGAGCAGGGACGAGCGGATGGGCAGGAAATTGAGGATCTTCAGCACCGGCTCCGAGCGCGCGGAGAGCAGGTGGCGGGCGATGCCGAAGCGCTGGCTCAACGCTTCCTCGGTGTGCGCCCGGATCAACCCGGCGGACATGCCCGACGCATAGGCCGCACCGAACACGGCGCCGATCGAAGTGCCGGCGATGATCTTGGGCCGGATGCCCAGCTCGTCGAACACCTCGAGCATGAGAATGTGCGCCAGCCCGCGCGCCCCTCCGCCCCCCAGCGCCAGCGCGATCGACGGCCGCACCGCGGGAAGCGTGGGCTTGCGCACCTGCAGGGCTGTACCGGTCGGCTTCATCAGGGTGCCCGCGCCGCTGTCACCCCGGCCGAGGGCGCCAGCCCGAGAGCCGGGACCCAGGGCCGCGATGGCGACGCTGTCCATGCTGCCCCTGGGTCCCGGATATTCGCTCGCGCGAATTCCGGGATGACACCCATCATGCGGCCTCCGCGTTGGCAGCGAGGAACGGCAGGAGCGCGGCGAGCGTGGCCTGGGGGTTCTCCTCGGCGAGGAAGTGGCCCGACTTCACCGCGACGCCGTCGACGTTCGTGCACCAGGCCCGCCACACCTCGAGCGGGTTGGCGCCGCCCCGGCCCAGGTATTCGCTGCCCCAGAGCACGAACGTCGGGCACGTGATCTTCCGTCCCGCGGCGAGGTCCGCCTCGTCCAGCGCGCGGTCGACGCCGGCGCCGGCCCGGTAGTCCTCGCATACGGCATGCACGCGTGCGGGCTCCTGCAGCAGGGCGCGATAGTGCGCGAGTGCCGCCGCCGAGAACACGGAGAGATCGCGCGGACCCGTCCAGCTCTTCAAGGTGTGATCGAGGTAGTAGACGGGATCGTGGCCGATCAGGGTCTCGGGCAGCGGATGGGGCTGCGCCAGGAACTGCCAGTGGTAGCCGCCGATCGCGCGCTCGGCCGTGATGCGTCGCCACATCTCGGCCGTCGGCATGATGTCGATGGGGATGAGCGCCCGCACCGCGTCGGGGTGATCGAGCGCCAGCCGGTAGGCGACGCGCCCGCCCCGGTCGTGGCCGCCGACGATGAAGCGCCGATGCCCAAGTGAGCGCATGACGGCCAGGCAATCCTCGGCCATGGCGCGCTTGGAGTAGATCTTGTGCTCGGTGTCGCCCGGCGGAGCGGAGCTGGCGCCGTAGCCGCGCAGGTCGGCCAGCACCAGCGTGACGTGGCGCGCAAGCTCGGGCGCAATTCGGTGCCAGCATACGTGGGTCTGCGGGTAGCCGTGCAACAGCAGCAGCGGCGGACCGGAGCCGCCGGTGCGCACGAAGATCTCGGCGCCGTCAGTCTTGATGCGATGCTCGGCGAAACCGGGGAAGAGGTCGGGAAGCGCGTTCATGGCTTGCTCCTCTCGCGCGCCACGGCTCGCCAGCCGATGTCGGTGCGATAGAATCCGCCCGGCCAATCGATGGCGCGTACCGCCTCGTAGGCGCGCGCCTGCGCCGCGGCGACCGTCTTGCCGCGCGCGGTGACGCAGAGCACCCGCCCGCCGGTAGCGAGCACGCGGTCGCCGTCGCGGCGCGTGCCGGCATGGAAGACCTCCACGCCTGCAATTTTGCGCGCCGCCTCCAGGCCGCGGATCTCGGTGCCCTTGGCGTAGTCGCCCGGGTAGCCATTGGCGGCCATGACGACGGTGAGCGCGGCTTCGTCGTGCCAGCGCAGGTCGAACGTGTCGAGCACGCCGTCGGCCGTGGCGATCAGCGCCGCCAGCAGGTCGGACTTGAGCCGCATCATGAGCACCTGGCACTCGGGGTCGCCGAAGCGCACGTTGTACTCGTAGAGCTTGGGGCCATCCTTCGTGATCATGACGCCGAGGTACAGCACGCCCTTGAAGGGCATGCCGCGCGCCACCATCCCGCGAACCGTCGGGCCGATGATCTCGTCGAGCGTGCGGCGCGTCATCTCGGGTGTCATGACAGGTGCCGGCGAATAGGCGCCCATGCCGCCCGTGTTGGGGCCGGTGTCGCCGTCGCCGACGCGCTTGTGGTCTTGCGCCGTGGCCAGGGGCAGCACGTGCTCGCCGTCGCAAAGGGCAAAGAAGCTCGCCTCCTCGCCCTCCAGGAACTCCTCGATCACGACCTCCGCGCCCGCAGCCCCGAATGCGCCGGCGAAGCAGGCGTCGACCGCCTGTTCCGCGGTCGCGGCGGTCTCGGCGATGACGACGCCCTTGCCCGCCGCCAGGCCGTCGGCCTTGATGACGATGGGCAGCTTCTGCGCCGCAAGGTAGGCCTTGGCAGAGCGTGCATCGGTGAAGCGCCCGTAGGCGCCCGTGGGAATCGAGAACTCGCGGCACAAATCCTTGGTGAAGCCCTTGGAACCCTCCAGTTGCGCCGCCGCCTTGGAGGGACCGAATACCTTGATCTTGGCCGCAACCAGGTCGTCGACGATGCCGGCCACGAGCGGCACCTCGGGTCCCACCACCACGAAGCCGATTTGATTCTCGCCGCAGAATCGCACGACGGCGGCGTGGTCGGCCACGTCGAGTGCCACGCAGGTGGCGGCCTCGGCGATCCCCGCGTTGCCCGGCGCGCAGTAGAGCCGGGTCAGCAGCGGGCTCGCCGCCAGGGCCCACGCCAGGGCGTGCTCACGGCCGCCGGAACCGATGAGGAGAACGTTCATCTAGTGGTGCGACTCAATCAGTGGATACCGTTGTCATACCGGGGCTTGTCCCCGGTATCCAGTTAACCCCAAGCGCCGGAGCCAGCGGCGGCCTGGATCCCGGTGACAAGCACCGGGATGACACCAGGATGCAAAGGTCCGCGTCATACCAACAGGAAGAACCCGCAAAAGCTCTGGAAAGTCGCTCCGAGCTGGCCCCGTATCCGCCATCCTCATGTATCATCGAAGCGAAGCCGAACAAAGCCAGAGGACATTCGTGGCCGAGCCAGCCCGCGCCGCCCGCCCAGATGCCGAGAGGGGCGCCAATCTGCCGGAGTACTCGGTGTCGGAGCTCAGCTCCGCCATCAAGCGCACGCTGGAAGGCGCCTACGGCTACGTGCGGCTGCGCGGCGAGATCTCCGGGTTCCGCGGCGCCCACTCCTCGGGCCACTGCTACTTCGGCCTGAAGGACGACAAGTCCAAGATCGACGCGGTGATCTGGCGCACCACGGTGCAGGGCCTCAGGTTCAAGCCGGCGGAAGGGCTGGAGGTGATCGCCACCGGGCGCATCACGTCCTATCCGGGCAAGTCGACCTACCAGATCGTCATCGACGCGCTGGAGCCGGCCGGCATCGGCGCGCTGATGGCGCTGCTGGAGGAGCGCAAGAAGAAGCTCGCGGCCGAGGGCCTGTTCGACGAGGCCAGGAAGAAGCCGCGGCCGTTCCTCCCGCGTGTCATAGGCATCGTCACCTCGCCGACAGGCGCCGTGATCCGTGACATGCTGGCGGGCTTCACGGAGCGCTTCCCGGCCCACGTCGTGGTGTGGCCCGTGCGCGTGCAGGGCGATACCTGCGCCGCCGAGGTGGCGGCCGCGATCCGCGGCTTCAACGCATTTGCGGCGGGCGGCCGCATGCCGCGCCCCGACGTGCTGATCGTCGCCCGCGGCGGCGGCAGTCTCGAGGACCTGTGGGGCTTCAACGACGAGATGGTCGTGCGCGCCGCCGCCGCCAGCGCCATCCCGATCATCTCCGCCGTCGGCCACGAGACCGACTGGACCCTCATCGACCTTGCCGCCGATGCGCGTGCCCCCACGCCCACCAAGGCCGCCGAATGGGCGGTGCCGAGGTATGCCGATCTCCTGGAGCAGTCCGGCAAGCTGGGGCTGCGGCTCGGCGTTGCGGCCAGGCGCGCGATCGACGGCATGCGGGCGCATCTTCGCGCGGCGGCTCGCGGGCTTCCACGTCGCGGCGATCTGCTGGCGCTGCCGCGGCAGCGGTTCGATGCCGTCGACCGGCGGCTCGGCCGGGCCCTGCTCGCCAATACCCGCGCGCATGCGATGCGAATGACCCGCTGCGCCCTGCGGCTGCAACCGCGGCTGCTGGCGGCCCGGCTTGCCGACACGCGCCACCGGCTCGACGCCCTGGGCCGGCGCGCCGACGCCTCGATGGCACGACGGATCGCGCCGCGTCGCGCCAGGTTGGAGCGCGTCGCGGGCCGGCTCAGTCCGCAACCCATCGTCGTGCGCATCGCCCGCTGCAACGAGCGGGTGGAGGTGCTGGCCGCCCGCGCCCGCCGGTCGGTGCTCGCGCGCGTGGCCGACCACCGGCGCCATCTCGACGGCTGCGGCAAGCTGCTGGCCTCGCTCAGCTACCACGGCGTCCTGCAGCGCGGGTACGCGCTGATGCGCGACAGCGAGGGCCGCACGCTGCGCTCGACCGCACAGGTTTCCGCCGGCCAGCTGCTCGATATCGAGCTCGCCGATGGCCACGTGGACGCCCAGGCGCTCTCCGGCGGCGCCAGGGACGATGCCAAGCCTCAGCCGCCCGCGCGCACCGCGTCGCGCCCGAAGAGCGGTGCCGGAGGCGGAAGCCAGGGGTCGCTGTTCTGATGCCGCTGCAAGCGTCTCGCCACGCTGTTTCGCCTCGCCGCACTGGCGCGCCCAAGGCGCCATCTGTATGCTGCGCGGACATCCGACCCGAGGGGCCCGAGGTTGTACGAGAATGAATCGGTTTGAACGGCTGCTCGGCCTGAAGGGCGAAGCTAGGCTGCGACTGCTCGACGGCGAGTTCCAGGTGCTGGCGCCCGGCGACTTCGTGCGCTGCGCGGTCACCGGCGAGCCGATCATGCTGCCCGACCTGCGCTACTGGAGCGTCGAGCTGCAGGAAGTCTACGCCAGCGCCGAGATCGCGTTCGAGCGCCATCGCACCGCCAAGGCGCGCAAGAAGTAGGCGTTGAGGGAGTACGCGGCCGTCCTTCGACAGGCTCAGGACGAAGGCGGCGTTTCTCGCGAACTTCGCCGACCCAGGACAACCGTCCAACCTCGTGGTGAGCTTGTCGAACCACGGCCGCGGACGCATCGCCGCGAACTTCACCCGATCGGTGCGGTGGCGGCGTCGAGCCAGGCGCGGTCGGCGGGGCCGAGCTCGGGGCCGATGATGTCGCGCACCCGGGCGTGATAGGCATCGAGCCAAGCCAGCTCCTGCACCGACAGCAGCTCCGGCAGCACCAGCCGCCGGTCGATGGGGGCCAGCGTCAGCGTCTCGAGGCTCATCACCTCCCGCTCGCCGCCGGCCACCCTCTCCGGCTCGCCCACCAGCACCAGGTTCTCGATGCGGATGCCGTAGGCGCCTTCCTTGTAGTAGCCGGGCTCGTTGGAGATGATCATGCCTGGCTCCAGCACGGCCATGCCGCGCTTGGAGATGCTCTGCGGGCCCTCGTGCACGGAGAGATAGCTGCCGATGCCGTGGCCGGTGCCGTGATCGAAGTCGAGCCCAGCCTCCCACAGGGCGCGGCGCGCGAACGGGTCGAGGTCGATGCCGCGCGTGCCCTTCGGAAACCGCGCGGTGGCGATGGCGATATGCCCCTTCAGCACCAGCGTGAAGCGCTCTCGCATCTCGCGCGACGGGGTGCCGATGGCGACCGTGCGCGTGATGTCGGTGGTGCCGTCGAGATACTGGGCGCCCGAGTCCACCAGATAGAGCTCGCCAGGGCGCAGCTTGCGGTTGGTGGCGGTGGTGACGCGGTAGTGGACGATGGCTCCGTTCGAGCCCGCTCCCGAGATGGTGTCGAAGCTGATCTCCTTCAGCGCCTGCGTCTCGCTGCGGGTCGTCTCGAGCCGGCGCGATACGGCGATCTCGTCGAGCGCTCCGGACGGCGCCTCGCGGTCGAGCCAGGCGAGGAAACGAACCACCGCCGCACCGTCGCGCTTGTGGGCCGAGCGCGCGCCCTTGATCTCGGTCGCGTTCTTGCGCGCCTTGGGCAGCAGGCACGGATCGGACCCGCGCGCGATCGTCGCCTTGCCGCCCTTGAGCTTGCGGAAGAACCAGCTCGACGCCGTGCCCGGATCGAGCCGGATGCGCTTGCCCGTGCCCCTGAGCGCCGTCAGCCGCCGCTCGAAGGTCGCGGGGTCGCTGATCTTGGCGAGCGGGGAGAGGTGCGCCTTGGCCTCCGGCCCGATCTTGGCCGGATCGATGAAGAGCTCGGGCTTGCCGCTCGCGGGCACGATCGCGAACGCCAGCGCCACCGGGTTGTGCGCGACGTCGCTGCCGCGGATGTTGAGCAGCCAGGCGATGGAATCCGGTAGCGTCAGGATCACCGCGTCCTCGCCCTCCTTGCGCAGGGTGGCCTGCAGCTCGGCGATCTTCTGCTCGGCTGGCTTGCCCGCGTACTTCATCGCATGCGGGATCACGGGGCCCTTCGGCGGGGCGGGTCGCTCGCGACCCCACACGCGATCGACGGGATTGGCCGCCAGCGGCTTGAGCTTGATGCCCTTCGGCTTCAGGCTTCGCGCCAGGTCCTCGATCATCGCGGCCGTGTGCAGCCTGGGATCGAAGCCCACGGCGCCGCCCGACTTCACGTGCTTGCCGAGCCAGCTCTCGAGCTTGGCCTGCGGGATCAGCAGTACCTCGAAGATGCGCGTGTCGACTTGGCTCGGCGCCTGCACGACATAGCGCCCGTCGACGAGCAGCGCGGCGGCCGTGCGGCCCACCACGGCCAGCCCGGCAGAGCCGGAGAAGCCCGTCAGCCATTTGAGCCGCTCGGCCGAGGGCGGCACGTATTCCCCCTGATGCTCGTCGGAGCGCGGCACCAGCACGGCATCGAGCCCCGCCTTGTCCATCAGCCGGCGCAGCTTCTCGACGCGCTCGGTGCCGCTCTGGCCCGCTTCGGGCGGATCGTAGGTCTGGAACATTGGCAGGTGTCCGAGGTGGCGGGCTGGATCGGGGTTCGATGGCGGCTGCCGGGGCAGCATCTTTGACGATGGCAAATGACTCGCTTCGTGGCAAATCATGGTTTTCCAGGAAAGCGCTCGCAAGCCCCCTGGGGATCAACTTGCGCATCTCCCCTGGCGCTGGTGCAAGCGGGGGAGATGGCATGTCCGCAGCAATCGCGGGCGGAAATGCCACCTGCAGGGGATTTCGCAGCACCGGCCTCCGTTCCGACCGCATTTCTCCATAATTTGGGTCTCAATCTGGCGCAGGCGGGATTGACGCTGCGCGCATTCTCGGCACATTTGCGCCAGTCAACGGGGAACGGAATGAGACGATTCGCCCATGCAGGGGCCTTTGCTTTACTGCTGGCTTGCACCGCCCTGCACGCCGGCTGCGGCAATAGCTCCGCTGGCCTGACCACGGGCAGCACCGGGCTGCTGCCGGCAGATGCACCTGTCCCTCTGAGCAACGAAGACCCGGCGGCGCGCCCCGTCGCGGTAGCCTGGACTTCCGCCCGCGCCAAGCGATGCGGCTTCTACTTCGATCCCGCAAAACTCAAGACGCAGTACTTGGCTTACGAGACCTCGCGCGGGGCGACCGGCGAGCAGTTCGGCAAGATCGAGAAGGCCTACGACCAGAGCTACAGGGTCACATCCGAGAAGATCTCCAGCGATCCCGACTATTGCTCCGAGCGCAAGGGGCTCGAGATCAAGGTCGACCTCGAGCGGCACCTCGCCGGCGACTACACGCCCAACTTGCCCAAGCCCAAGAACGTAGCCAGCTGCGGCTTCTGGGGTTGCACCTCGAGCCAGGACGAGGCGTTCAGCACCAAGAAGTTCTGGACCGAACAGGAAAAGAACCCCAAGAACGGCCGCTGACGATCGCGCCTGCCCGAGGCGGACGAGCCCCTCCTCGCGGACCACTGCCTGAGCTACCCGCGGTCCAGCCAGCTGCGGCTCGGGCGCTCTCTGCAACTCGAGCCCGCGCCAGCCCGCCCCGCCGCTTGCCGACGCGCCGTTAACCGAACAGGCGCGTGGCACGCGGCTTGCGAACTCCCGCCTCAAACGTCGCGGTTTTCCCGTCTTGGGGCACACACCAATGGCCTATGTCACTGCGTCCGAACCGGCAATGCTCCTGCGGCTTGGCCGCGAATCCATCAGCCCACCCGCTGCCAGATCGCGCGACGGCAGCGAAGCCGGGACGCTTCCGGCGGTGTTCGAGGTGGTCCGCGAGCGCTCGGGGATGGATGCCCTCGAGCCGGAATGGAACGATCTCTTCCGCCGCGCCGGCCGCAGCGACCAGCTGTTCCAGACCTTCAATTGGAACTGGCATTGGGCCAATCACTACCTGCCGGCGGCCGGCAAGCGCGGGGGCCCGTCGCTTGCCATCGTGACCGTGCGCCGGGAGGGCCGTCTCGTCATGCTGTGGCCGCTCGCTCTCGAGCGGGTCGCGGGCTTGAAGGTTCTGCACTGGATGGGCGAGCCGGTCAGCCAGTACGGGGACGTGCTGGCCGACGACCTCTCCGACCGGCCCCAGCTCATGCGGCAGGCCTGGAGCTTCATTGCCGCCCGTCTCGGCGCCGATGCGGTTTCGCTGCGCAAGGTTCGCGCCGACGCCACCGTCGCTCCTCTGCTGCGCGAGGTCGGCATGCAGCAGACGGCCGCGGCCGAAGCGCCCTATCTCGATCTCGCCAGCGCCCCGGACTTCGCGAAGTACGAGCTGCGCTATACGGGCAAGGCGCGCAAGAACCGCCGCCGCCTCTCGCGCCGCCTTGCCGAGCAGGGACCTCTGTCGCTCGAGCGCTACACCGGCGGAGCCGAAGCGCGTGCAGCCGCGCCGCAGGCCGTCGCCCTGAAGCGGGAGTGGATCAAGCACACCGGTCGCCTCGCACCGGCACTGGCGGATCAGCGATTCGCCGATTTCTTCGCCGACGTAGCCGAAGGGCAGCTGCGGCCGACCGGCTGCGGCGTGACCGTGATGAAGTCCAACGGCGCTCCCGCCGGCATCGCCATCGACATCACCTGCGGTACCCGCCGCGCCGCCCACATCATCGTGCACGATCCGCGCCTCGACGCCTTCAGTGCGGGGACGCTGCTGCTGGAAGCCTGGATCAAGGGCGCCAGCGCGGACGGCATCGCCACCTTCGATCTGCTGGCCCCCGCCTACGCCTACAAGCTGGACTGGGCGGACGGCACGGTTGCCGTCGGCGACTTCGCGCTGGGGCTGACCCTTGCGGGCCGTGCTTACGTGCACCTCTACCTGGGTCTCGCCCGCCGCACCGCCAAGGCCGCCGCCGAGGCGCTGCCGCATGTGATCGCGCGCGTGCGCACCCTCGGTCGATTCAAATGGCCCTCACTCCGCGATCAGGCCGAGGCCCAGACACCACCTCAGTCCTGAGCTTGTCGAAGGACGGGCCGCATCCGCCTTGCCGTGGTTCGACAAGCTCACCACTGGGGTGGAGAGTGACAGCGAGCTTGGCGACGGCTGCCGCGCACGCCGCCTCACCCGCGGCGGTCAGCTGACGCCGAGCTTCTTCTGCAGCGACGACGATGACGTCGTGTACTGGAAGAGCAGCTTCTTGCCGGGATAGACGATGTGGTAGGCCGCTTGCGCCATCAGCGCCACCTCGTGGAAGCCCGACAGGATGAGCTTCAGCTTGCCCGGGTAGGTATTGATGTCGCCGACGGCGAAGATGCCGGCCTCGCTGGTCTGGAACTTCTCGGTGTCGACGGGGATCAGGTTTTCGTCGAGGTTGAGACCCCAGTTGGCGACCGGCCCGAGCTTCATGGTCAGCCCGAAGAACGGCAGCAGGCGGTTGCAGTCGACGCGCACCTCGCCTTCCTTGGCGCGGACTGTCGCCGCTGCGAGCGTCCCGCCTTCGCCGTGCAGCGTGGTCACCTGGCCGATGCGCAGGTCCATCTTCTTGTCGGCCACCAGAGAGCGCATCTTCTCCACGGAATGCGGAGCGCCGCGGAACTCGTCGCGCCGATGCAGCAGCGTCAGGCGGTTGGCGACCGGTTGAAGGTTGAGCACCCAGTCCAGCGCCGAGTCGCCGCCACCCACGATCAGCACGTCCTTGCCGCGGAAGTCCTCGATGCGGCGCACCGAGTAGAACACCGAGGTGCCCTCGTAGGCCTCGATGCCCGCGAGCGGCGGCCGCTTGGGCGTGAACGAGCCGCCGCCGGCAGCCACCACCACCACCTTGGTCACGAACTGGGTGCCGGCGTCGGTGACGAGGCGGAAGCGGCCCTCGCCGAGACGCTCGAGGGCATCGACGCGCTCGCCCAGATGGAACGTGGGCGAGAACGGCTTGATCTGCTCCATCAGCCGGTCGGTCAGCTCCTGGCCCGTCACGATCGGCAGCCCGGGAATGTCGTAGATGGGTTTTTCCGGATAGAGCTCGGCGCACTGGCCGCCGACCTTGTCCAGGATGTCGATCACGTGTGCCTTCATGTCGAGGAGGCCGAGCTCGAACACGGCGAACAGGCCGACCGGGCCTGCGCCGATGATCACCGCATCGGTTTCGATGGGCGCTCCCGTGGAGCCGTTCGTTGCACCTTCAGCTGGCATTGTCGGATTGGCCTTCTGAGCGGAAGGGGGTCAGACCCCTTGGCCGTGCGTTTGCGTTTCGAACTCGACCCGGAAGCAAGGGGTCTGACCCCCTTTCTAGTCGGAGAAGCGGTTCTGCCCCCGGAGCCAGGGTGGTCCCCTAGCTCACTGTCTCCTGCCGGTCGCGGCTGACATATAGTGCTGGACCGAGCAATCCTTATACCCGGCGTCGGCGAACATCTCCTGGACATTCTTCAACGCTTCGCGGCGGTTAGCCGCAGCCGAGGCGGCGCAGCCAACCCGCGGCTGCTTGCAGCACATGACGGCGAACACCTCCTTGAGGTCCTGCGTCGACGCCGGGCCGTTGGCGCATGTCTTGGAAACGCGCTTGCAGGCCTCCACTGCGCGCTGGCGCGCCTCGTCCTCGCTCGCAGCCCAGACAACCGGGGACGAGCTCTCGTTGTTGGGGTCGAGCGCGGCCCAGCGCTGCTGCTGTGCGTGAATGGATCCCGACAAGACGCTTGCCCCGGCCGCCAGCACACAGAACAGCGTGAAACGCAATCGCGATGCCATGCGCAGGCAGCCTCCCCGTCGACAGCTGTTTCGCACTTCCTCGCGGGGAAGAATATCGTGAGGGCGGCGTGACGGTCCAGCAGGCGCCGCGGGAGACTCAGAACTGCTTCTCGGGCACGCGGACGATCAGGCCATCGAGGGCGTCGGTGACCTTGATCTGGCAGCTGAGACGGCTGGTGGGGCGCACGTCGAAGGCGAAGTCGAGCATGTCCTCCTCCATCTCGGAGGGTCCGCCGGTCTTCTCGCGCCAGGCCTCGTCGACGAACACATGGCACGTCGCGCAGGCGCAGGCCCCGCCGCACTCTGCCTCGATGCCCTCGACCAGATGCTTCTTGGCCGCCTCCATGACGGTCATGCCGTTGTCGGCGTCGACGACCTGCTCGGTGCCGTCCGGCTGGATGAACGTGATTTTGGCCATGGACGGGCTGGGCTTCCCTGGGATGGACGCCGCTGCGCGGCCGCGGAGTGTTAGCGGGCCGGCTCTGCAAATTCAAGTCCGGGAAGGATCCGCCGCCGGAGCCGCGGCTCAGGCGCTGCCCAGCAGCCGCTCGATGAACCGGCAGGCCTCATCGCCTGCGGTGGCCACGGCTGCGACCGCCTCGTCGCGATGGCCCTCCGACAGCGCCATGTCGGCCTCCACGTCGACCCGTTCCGCGATCTCGGCGAAGCGCGCGAGCCTCCAGGCGCCGACGGCGGACGCCGAGCCCTTGATGGTGTGGGCCGCGTCCTTCCAGGCCTTGCGGGAACGGGCCGAGCGCAGGCCCTGGACGTACAGTGGCACCTGGTCGGCGAACAACTGGAGAACTTCGCGCTCCAGGGCGGCGTTGCCCAGCGTGAAGCGGGCAAGATAGGCGCGATCTATGGGAAAGCCCGCGAGCTGGTCGCGAGAATCGCCCAAGGATCGTGCAGCGCTGACGTGTGCCGATTTCCTGGCCAAGGCAGTTGCTCCCCACTCATTGCAATTACAATTCGCGGCCGCCCCCTGCAGGCTAAGCCTCGAAAGTAGTCAATGACCCCGCGCAGTATTGATCATGCGTTCGGTTGCATAACCTTGTGTTAATCCGCTCCGACCATTCAGTCCCGATGGTAAATGCTTGATCTCCACCGGCTCGAGGCCCGCCCTGGCGGCAAATCTTGGTTTCGCCCCATTGCCTGCCTAGCAACGGTCAAAGGGCGGCGCGCGGGGGACCGTTAAGTGCGCCAACCACTTGCATATCGCTTGATCACCAGCTTTCCGCGCTTGCCGCCTGGGCCGCCGCGGGAAAATGCGATATGTGTCGGGGCTAAGGGGTTCGGTGTAGGCACACACCGAAATTGGAACGGGGAATGGCTCACGACGGCAAGACGCAGCGCGAGGCCGCCGAGCGCCCGCCGGGTGCCGGCGCGCGCGAGCGGACCGAGCCTACTATGCCTCCGCTTGGGATCTCCGCCGACAAGGCGGCGGCCCCGACGCCCTTCCCCATGGGTGGCCTCGGCTCATTGAAGCCCGGCAACCGCGACGGCTCCAATCGCGAGACCGGCAGCAACGGCGCAGAGCGCCCGGGCCGGCGTCCGGCCAAGCGGCGCCCGGCCGGTCCGGCGCGGCCGAAGATCGCCGCCAACGACGATGCCCCCTCCATCGGCGGCCTGATCTATTCGCTGCAGCAGAAGCCGTCCAACCGGCCGTTCCAGGTTGCGGCGGCCGCGTCCGCCGTGTGGCTTGCGATCGGCGGCATTTTCGCCTGGGCCATGCTGGCGTCCGGCGGGGCGGTGTTCTCCAGCCCGACGCTGGTCGCGGTGCTCGCGACCGTGCTGCTGCCGATGGCGCTGTTCTGGTTCATGGCGCTGCTCGCCTGGCGCGCCCAGGAGCTGAAACTGATGTCCTCGGCCATGACCGAGGTGGCCGTGCGGCTGGCGGAGCCCGATCGCGCCGCCGAGCAGTCGGCGGCCTCGCTCGGCCAGGCCGTGCGGCGGCAGGTCTCCTTCATGAACGAGGCGATCTCGCGGGCGCTCGGGCGGGCGGGCGAGCTCGAGGCGCTGGTCCACAACGAGGTGGCCGCGCTGGAGAAGTCGTACAATGAGAACGAGCACAAGATCAAAGGCCTGATCCAGGAGCTGGTTGGCGAGCGCCACGCCCTCGTCAGCACGACCGACAAGGTCGCGGAGACCTTGAAGTCGATGGGCAGCGAGGTGCCCACGCTGATCGAGAAGCTCTCCCAGCAGCAGATCAAGCTCGCCAAGATCATCGAGGGCGCGGGGCAGAACCTGATCGCGCTCGAGAACAAGCTGGCGACCGCCAGCGGCGGCCTGGAGAACGCGCTCGCCAACCGTACCCAGCAGCTGCAGGCCGTGCTCGACGACTACACGGTCGCGCTCGACGCCACGCTGGCCAACCGTGCCGAGGCGCTCGACATGCAGCTGGTGGAGCGCACGCGCGCGCTCGATGCGGCGTTCTCCGAGCGCCTGGCGCTGTTCGACAACTCCATGCTGCGCTCGGCCGCGGCCATCGACAACGCGGTCAACGAGAAGGCGCGCGCGCTCACCGCCGCCATGGAGAACCACGTGCGCGCGCTGTCGGATACGCTGGGACAGCAGGTGAGCAATATCGATCACTCGATGCTCACCGGCATCGAGTCCGTGCGCCGCACCAGCGACAACATCACGCGCCAGTCCCTCAAGGCGATCGAGGGCCTCTCCAACCAGGCCGACGTGCTGCGCGGCGTGTCGGAGACGCTGGTGCACCAGATCTCCGGCGCGACCAACCGGTTCGACAATCAGGGCCAGTCGATCGTGAGCGCGGCCAGCGCGCTCGAGGGCGCCACGCTGCGCATCGACTCCACCCTGCAGAAGCGGCAGGCGGAGCTGAACGAGACCTTGCAGCGCCTGTCGGGCAATGCGCAGCAGCTCGACGAGGTCATGCGCGGCGCGCGCGCGCAGACGGACGCGCAATCGCAGGCCGTGGTCGCAGAGTTCGAGCGCATGCGCGCGCAGGCCGACGCGCAGACCATGCGCGCCATCGAGGACATGCGCTCGAACATGTCGGGCGCCCCCCAGGAAGTGACGCGCCAGAGCGCCGCCCTGCTGCAGGAGCAGGAGCGCCTGCGCTCGGAGGCCGAACGTCTTCCCATCGTCACGCGCGAGAGCGCGGAAGCCATGCGCACGGCCCTCAACGACCAGCTGCGCGCGCTCGAGCAGCTCTCGACGCTGACGGCCCGCGAACGCCGCGACGCCCCGCCGCCCGGCGCGCTGGCGCCCGGCTCGCCGTTGTCGCTCGCCGGCAGCTATGCGGCGCAGGCCGGCGTCCAGCAACCGATGCCGCCTCCGCCCTTGCAGCCGTCGATGCAGCCCCCGCCGCAGCCGCCCCCACAGGCCCCGCTCGCCGACAACGGCGAGCGCTGGTCGCTCGGCGATCTGCTGGCGCGCGCCTCCCACGACGAGGACGGCACGTCGCACGCGCCGATGCTCGACATCGAGGGCATCGCCCGCGCGGTCGATCCCACGACGGCCTCGGCCATCTGGTCACGCTTCCGCGCGGGACAGCGCGGCATCATGGTGCGCAGCATCTACACCAACGAGGGCCGGGCGAGCTTCGACGAGGTGACCGAGCGCTACGGCCGCGACGTCACATTCCGCCGCACCGTCGACCGCTTCCTCGCCGACTTCGAGCGGCTCGTGCGCGAGACCGAGCAGAAGAGCCCGCGCGCCGTGCACGACCACCTCGTGTCCGACGCCGGCCGCGTCTACCTGTTCCTCGCCCACGCCAGCGGCCGCCTGCGCTGAGCCCAAGCTCACGGTCGAACTCGCCGTCCGAACCATCGACGACACGCGCGCTTCATGTGCGCACGAGCCCGCCGCCGCATCCAATTGTCGGCATTTGCTTATCATTGCTTTCAGATTGATCGCCTAGCGTGGGGCTCGTCGCCACCACTCTTTGCGAAGGCCATCAGACAACCGATGAAAGTCAGTGTAATTGCGTCCGGTGCGGTCTTCGGCGCCGCCATCCTCTTCGCCGCCGCTCCCGCCGCCATGTCGGCCGAGCTCACCTTCGATCACGTCATGACGATCGGGTCTGAAGGCACCGGGCCTGGTCAGTTCAGATACGTCGAGGACTTCGCTCTGACGAAGGACGGCCGGCTCCTCGTCACCGATGCGTCGCATGCCTGGGTGCAGGCGTTCGACAAGCGCACCGGCAAGTTCCTCACCCGCTTCGGCGGCAAGGGGGAGGACGACCACAACCTCGACAAGCCCGAAGGCATCGCGGTGGACCCCGAAGGCAGGGTGTTCGTCGCCGACTACAACACCGGCTACATCAAGGTCTACAGCCCGTCCTACGAGTGGCTGGCCACGTTCAGCGAGTACGGCTCCGAGCCCGGCCAGAACATGAAGTCCGAGTTCATGGACATTCGCGACGGGCGGCTCTATGTGCCCGACATCGGCAATCATCGCATCAACGTGTTCGACCTCACGGGCAAGTTCCTCGCCATCTTCGGCGGTCCCGGCAGCGAGCCGGGCAAGCTCAACACCCCCGAAGCCGCCAAATTCGGCCCCGATGGAAACCTCTACGTCACCGACCTCAAGAACGATCGCGTGCAGGTGTTCGACGCCGGCGGAAAGTTCCTCCGCGCCTGGGGGCGAACGGGTACGGCCCCGGGCGAGTTCAAGTCGCCATCCGGACTGGCGATCGATCGTCACGGCAACGTCTACGTGGCCGAGATCGGCAACGACCGGGTCCAGGTTTTCGACCCTCACGGCAAGCCCATAGCCGCATTCGACGGCAGCGGCACCGACGCGGGCCGGTTCAAGAACCTGCACGGGCTCGCCATCGATGACGAGACCGACACGATCTATGTGGCCGATACCGGCAACAACCGCGTCCAGGCGTTCAAGATAACCCGCTCACCAACCAACTAGCCGGGCACCCGAACCCAATGTGCCGGGCCAAGCGACGGTCCCATGACCGTGTTCAAGAGTCCCTTCTACCGCGCAGCGTGGAATGAGCGTGTGGCGTCGATGAAATTGCGAGAAAAGCTGGCGCTGCCGTTCGCCGTTCTGGTCCTCGCCGCCGCCGCGTCCGGCCTCACGGGCCTGTTTGTCGTGTCCCGCATCAACAGCTCCGTCGTCACCATGAGCGAGGTGACGTCGCCGCTGTTGGTCGAGAGCATGGCGCTGATCAGCAACGCCAACGCGATGCGGTCGATTTTCCAGGAGGGCACGAACGGCGTCGAGCCGAAAGACGACGTGCCCTCGGCGTTGCAGCGGCTCGAGGCGGACGGCCGCCTGCACGTCGCCAAAGCGACGGCATTGGCCGCCCAGGTTGGATTGAGCGCGCGCCTCGCGCAAGTCAGCGCCTCCGAGGAGCAATTCGCCGCCACCCTGCGACACATGACGTCGGCTCACACGCGCAAGAGGCGGACAGCGAGGTCCGTCCGCGAGCTATCGGATGCGGCGACGGCGGAGTTGAAAATCGCCGAAGCCGGGCTGCACGCGATCATTTCGCAGATGGAAGGCCGCATCATCGAGAACGAGGAGGCCGCGAAGATTCAAGTGCAGACGGGTGTCGCGACGGGCGACAGCGTCGGCACGCTGTTTGCGCAGACCGTGGCCGAGCAGGTGTGGGTCCTGCAGAATTGCTTCCGCCTGCTGCGCGCGACCTCCCAGCTGCAGTCCGCCGTGCAACGCATCGGTTCGGTCGACGACGCGACCGCAGCCGACGTGATCGGCGAGGAGATCGAGGGTGTCTTCAGGCTCGCATCCTCGCTGCAGCGCAAGATCGCCCCACGCCTGCGCGCGGCCCAATATCGTCCCGCGCAGCAGGGGGTCGCGGGTGCGCTCGAAGCGCTGCGAAGCATCGCGCTCGGCGCAGATGGCCTCGTCGCGGCGAAACGCGAGCTGTTGAGCGCCGCGGCGCAGATCAAAGAAGGGACGAGCACGCTCGATGCAATCGAGACCCGTTATTTCTCCATCCTGGCCGACATCGAGGGGGCGGTGCGGGCTCGCAACGAAGCCGCAAAGACGCAGGCGGGCGATGCGTCCCGGATTGGCCGGAATGTCATCGCGGCGCTGGTGCTCGTCAGCGCGATGTTCGCGGTCGGCGCGGCGCTTTTCCTGCGTCGGCGCATCGTCGCTCCGGTCAACGATCTCGCGGCCCATATGGCGCGCGTCGGCGACAGCGGCGTGCCGGACGCGATCTCCGACCGATCCACCTTGCAATCCCGCGACGAGTTCGGCGATCTGGCGCGTGCCTTCAATCGGATGCTCGCGGAGTTGGCCGGAGCACGCCGAGAGCTGATCCAGAGGTCGGACGCTGAGATCGGCAAGCAGGTCGAGCGCCTGCAGGCGGCGCTGACCAACATGTCCCAGGGCCTGTGCATGTTCGACCGCGATCAGCGCCTCGAGGTGTCGAACAGCCAGTACGCGGAGATCTACGGCATACGCCCCGACGCGGTTCGCCCAGGAATGCTGCTGCGCGAGATCATCGGCTTGCGGGTGGCCGCGGGCAGCTACTACGGCGATCCCGCGACGCAGGCCGACCGGCATATCGCCGAGCACGCCGGACCGCGAACCTCCGACACGATCGTCGAGCTCCAGAACGGGCGCGCCATCCATATCGTCCGGCGTCCCATGGGCGATGGCGGGTGGGTGGCAACGCACGAGGACGTCACCGAGCGCCGCCAGATCGAAGCCAAGATCGCCCACATGGCCAGGCATGATGCGCTCACGGGCCTGCCCAACCGGCGGCTCTTTCGCGAGCGCATGGAGCAGGCCTTCAGCGTTCTCGCCAGGGGCCAGAGCTTCGTCGTGCATTGCCTCGACCTGGATCACTTCAAGGCCGTCAACGACACGCTCGGCCACCCCATCGGCGATGCGCTGTTGCGAGCCGTCACCGAGCGCCTGCTCGGGTGCATCCGCGATGGCGATACGATCGCCCGCCTGGGCGGCGACGAATTTGCCGTCGTTCAGATCGTCGCCGATCCCACCGGCGAGGCGACCAGTCTGGCGCAGCGCATGATCGAGAACCTCGGCCGCCCTTACGAGCTGGATTCCCACCAGGTCGTCGTGGGCGTGAGCGTCGGCATGGCGGTGGCGCCCGGCGACGGCCGCGAGCCCGACGAGCTGTTGAAGAACGCGGACCTGGCGCTCTATCGGGCGAAGGTCGAGGGTCGCGGCGTCTATCGCTTCTTCGAGCCCGAGATGGACGCGCGCATGCAGGCGCGTCGCAAGCTGGAGCTCGACTTGCGCAGGGCATTCGCGGCGGGCGAGTTCGAGCCCTACTACCAGCCGCTCGTCAATCTCCAGACCGGCGAAATAACCTGCTTCGAGGCGCTGCTGCGCTGGAACCACCCCGAGCGCGGGCTGGTTCTCGCGGCGGAGTTCGTGAGCGTGCTGGAAGAGATCGGCATGATCGGGCCGGTCGGGGAATTTGTGCTGCGAGAGGCCTGCAGGCAGGCGGTGACCTGGCCGGAGAGCATCGGGGTCGCCGTCAACCTGTCGCCTGCGCAGTTCGGCTCCCCCATCCTCGTGCAAGCGGTCAGGAGCGCGCTTGCCCAATCCGGCCTCGCTGCCGACCGTCTGGAGCTGGAGATCACCGAGACGGTTCTCCTGGAGGACACCGAGGAGAACCTGGCGACGCTGCACCGATTGAAGGAGGTCGGCGTCAGGATAGCGATGGACGACTTCGGCACCGGCTATTCCTCTCTCAGCTATTTGCGCAGCTTCCCGTTCGACAAGATCAAGATCGACCGCTCCTTCGTGCGCGATCTCGCCCAGCACGACGACAGCGCCGCGATCGTGCGCGCGGTCGCCAGCCTGGGCCATAGCCTGGGGGTCACGACCACGGCGGAGGGCGTCGAGACCCAGGAGCAGCTTGAAAGGCTGCGGACGGAGGGCTGCACCGAGGTGCAGGGCTTCTACTTGAGCGCTGCCCGGCCAGCCGACGAGATTGCCAGCCTGATCCCCGGTCTCAAGAAGAAATGCGACAGCATCGCTGCCTGATGCGACGCCTCAGCCGCGCTTGGGGGCGAAGGGGTTGTCGCCCTTGCGCAGCTTGATGCGGATCGGCACGCCCGGCAGGCCGAAGGCCTCGCGCAGGCTGTTGGTGAGGTAGCGAATATAGGCCGGCGGCAAGGCTTCGGGCCGGGCGCAGAAGGCGACGAAGGTCGGCGGACGCGCGGAGGCCTGCGTCATGAACCGGATCTTCACCCGGCGGCCCTTGGAGGCAGGTGGCGAGTGCCGCTCCAGCGCCTCGCCGAGCCACCGGTTGAGGTGCGGCGTCGGCACCCGGCGGTTCCAGATCTCGTAGCTGCGGAGCACCTCGCTCATCAGCCGCTCGAGCCCGCTGTCGGCGAGCGCCGAGATGGCGACCAGCGAGATGCCCGCGACCTGCGTCAGCTTCTCCTCGAGGGTCTCGCGCAGCTCCTTCAGCTTCTTCTGCTTGTCGGTCACGAGGTCCCACTTGTTGACCGCGACGACCAGCGCGCGCCCCTCCTCGGCGACGAGATGGCCGATCGTGAGGTCCTGGTGCTCGAAGGGATGCTCGGCGTCGACCAGCAGCACCACCACCTCGGCGAAGCGGATGGCGCGCACGGCATCGCTGGCGGCCAGCTTCTCCGCCAGCTCGCTGACGCGCGCCTTGCGCCGGAGCCCCGCCGTGTCGAACAGGCGGATGGGCCGGTTGCCCCAGGTGAAGTCGGTTGCGACCGCGTCGCGCGTGAGCCCCGGCTCCGGTCCCGTGATCATCCGCTCCTCGCCCAGCAGCGCGTTGACCAGCGTCGACTTGCCGGCGTTGGGGCGCCCGACGATGGCGAGACGGATGGGGCGCTCCTCGGCGCTCGTCTCCTCCTCGATCTCCGGCTCGTCCTCGTCGTCGCGCTTGCGCTTGCGAACCGGCTTCAAGCCGAGAGCCGCCAGGATGGCGGAGCGCGAGGTCTCCCAGGCCTTCGCCGTGCTCGGCCGAGATGGCGATCGGCTCGCCCAGCCCCAGCTGATAGGCCTCGTGGAAGCCCTCGGCACCGGCACGTCCCTCGCATTTGTTGGCGACGAGGATGGCGGGCCTGCCGGACCGGCGCACGGCGCGCGCGAACGCCGCATCGGTGGGCACCACGCCGTCGCGCGCGTCGAGCACGAACAGCACCAGGTCCGCGCGCGTGATCGCCGCCTCGCTCTGGGCGCGCATGCGCGCGGCAATGCTGCCCGGCGCCGCTTCCTCCAGGCCAGCGGTGTCGACGAGGGTCACCTTGTGGCCGGCAATATCCGCCTCGCCCTCGCGACGGTCGCGCGTGAGCCCGGGCATGTCCGACACGAGGGCGGAGTGCTTGGCGGTCAGCCGGTTGAAAAGCGTCGACTTGCCGACGTTGGGCCGGCCGACGATGGCGATGGTTGGGTACATGTCAGCTCGTGCCGCGTTAGCGCCTCAGGCGCCGAGCGCTAGCCCGAAACGGGTCCCGGCACAATCGGCCTCAGTTGAGCGCGAGCAGCTTGGCCTTGTCCGTGAGCACGTACATGCGCCCGCCGGCCACCACCGGGGCAATGAACACCGGCTGGCCCAGGTCCTGGGTGGTCTCGACCCGTCCGGTGGCCGCGTCGACGCCGACCAGGGAGCCTTTGCTGGAGGTGAGCCACAGGCGGTTGCCGGCCAGCACCGGCCCGGACCAGGTCGTGGCGCCGGGCAGCTTGACGGTCCATTGGATCTTGCCGTCGCGGCGGGTGATCGCCATCAGCTGACCGGTGGTGTCGACCACGAACACCGAATCCCCGGCGACCCAGGGCGCCTGCACGCTCGGCACCGTCAGCGACCACAGGCGCTCGCCGGTCTTCTGCGTGGTGGCGATCATGCGCCCGCCATGGCCGACGGCGAATACGGTGCCGCCGTCGATCACCGGGCGCGCCGTATCGCTCAGCGCCGACATCGAGGCGCCCGTGCGTGTGCGCGCCAGCGATTCCGACCACGCCGGCTTGCCGTCGGAGACGCGCAGCGCCACGAGGTCACCGCTCGGATAGGGCACCACGACGACGTCGCCGTCGACCGCAGGGCTGGCGTTGGAGAGCAGGCTGGCGCGCTCGGGCGTGCCGCGGAAGCTCCAGAGCTCCGTGCCGTCCGAGCCCGAGAGGCAGAACACCTGGCCTTCCTTGTTGATCACGAACACGCGCTCGCCGGACGCGGTGGGAGAGGTGCGGATGGGCGATTCGAGGTTCTTCTCCCAGAGCTTGCTTCCGGTCCTGGCATCGAAGGCCTCCAGGTAGCCGTAGCCGGTGCCGGCATAGATGCGGCCGCCGTCGGCCGCCAGCCCGCCGCCGAACCCTTCCTGGTCCTTCTCGTTGGGGGGCGTCGTCGAGACGCGCCAGACCGGAGCGCCGCCCGAGATGCCGAACGCCGAGACCGTGCCTGCGGCATCCAGCGTGTAGACCTTGTCCTCGTAGACGATCGGGCTGGCCGTGAGCCTGCCGTAGAAGCTCGAGCCCTTGCCGGCGTCCGCGCTCCAGGCGCTCGCCGTCGTGCCCGCAAAAGCAAGGTGGCCCGGCGCGTTGCTGGGGGTGCCGCCAGGCTGGCTCCACGCGGCGTTCTCCCGCGCCGGCGGCAACAGGATGGGCTTGTCGCCGGGGGCGAGGTTGCTGCTGATGTTCTCTTGCTGGATCACCGCCACGCGCTTGCCGGGCAATGGCTGCTGCTTCTCCGCCCAGGGATTGATCTCGTCGATCTTGGGCAGGCTCGGCATGCTCATGCCGACGAACGCATCGGCGCAGCCCGACAGCGTCAGGACGCACAGGAGCGAGGCGCCGATGGCGCCGAGCCCCCTCCCGTCATTGCCCGCGCTGCCCCTCATGCTCGCTCCGTTCGGTGCGCTTCTCGTCTTATTTCGATGCCTTGGCTGGCGCGTTGCCCTTGTCGTCGGCTGCAGGCGCCTTTTGCTCGGGTGCCGGGACCGGTGCGGCAGGAGCCGGAGCCGGTGGGGCGGGTGCCGGGGCGCTCGTCAGCTCCGCCTCGGTCAGCATCGCCAGCATGATGCGGGCCCGCTCGCCGATGCTCGGTGGAGTATTGCGATCCCCCAGGAGTCGCTGGAATTGCGTGCGCGCCTCCTCGGTCTTGCCGGCCTTTTGTGCGGCCAGCCCCAGCAGCTCGCGGGCGCTGAAGCGCCAAGCATTGCCATCGGCTACCAGATCGTTGAGCCGATTCTGCATGTCCGTCCAGTTGGCGCTGTCCAATCTCAACATCGCCGCCTGCAGGCGGGCATAGTCGGCAAGCAGGGGGTCGAGCCCTCTTTCCTTGGCGATCGTCTCGAATGCGGCTACCGCCTGCTCCGTCTTGCCGGCCTCGCGGTCACCGGCAGCCAGCCGCAGGCGCGCGAGCACGGCATAGCCCGAGGGCGCCGTCGCCGCGACGCTCTCCAAGGCCTTCTGCGCCTCTGCCTTCTTGTCCTGGGCGGCTTCCCGAGCCGCGGCCGTGAAACGGGCGCCGGCCGCCTCGGCCGCCATGGTGCGGCGGTAGTCGTAGAATTTGTAGCCGCCGATGCCGGCGATGATGAGTACGGCTGCCGCGATGATGTAGGTGCCGTACTTCTCCCACAGCTGGAGGAGCTGCTCGCGCCGGAGCTCCTCGTCGATCTCCCTGGCCAGGCTGTCTCTTTGGTCCGTCATGCTCGCCCGGCGTCCGCTCCCGTGTTGCCCGATTTACGCTGGCGCATAGATAGCGCGCCAGGCTCCCTGCCGATAGGGTGCAACCGTGCGCCGACTGCTGAAATCCCAGCAGGACATTGGGGGCCGGTTTCCGGCTTTTTTGCGGCTCCGCTGGTGCTTGCGGGGACTATTTGGCCTTCCCGTCAGCCCGGCAGCCGGGGCAGGACCTCGCGCGGGCGCACCAGCACCTCCACGGCGTCGCCAAGCGCGATCGGCCCGCCCGACAGGACCCGGCAGGTCAGCCCGCCGCGCCACTCCCTGGCGAGCGCCTTCAGCAACCCGGCCCTGGCCTCTTCCATGCGGACGCAGGGGTAGGTCTGGCCCGTGACCTCCAACCGCACCGGGCCGATCCCGATCAGCCCGCCCTTGGCCCTCGGCAGCTCGACGCCCTCGACCAGCAGGTTGGCGCGGCGCGTGGTCCAGGGCAGGCCTGATTCGCCGATCTGGGCGGCCGCCGCTTCCCATGCCTCGCGCGCCAGAACGGTGATCTGTCGAAGCGGGAACTTGGCTCCCTTGTAGTCGCCGGCGAGGCCGCCCTCGACGGAGATCAACCCGAGCGCGATCTCATCCATCGGCACGCGCCGTTGCCTCCGCCGGGCTATGCCGACGAGCCGGCCGGCGCTCATGGCAGCAGGGCCACGCCGGTCAGCTTGGCATGTCCCCAGAACAGCATGAGCGAGTAGACGGCCAGGCCGCCTGCAATCACCAGGATGTCGTGGATCGCCCCACCCTCGGCAGCCCCGAGCGGCCCGGGAGAGGCGCGGTCGATCACCGAGATCCGGTCATAGACGGCATAGGCGAGAAGCGAGCCGAACAGCAGCACCGAGGCCAGGTCGCCGTTGGCCAGCAGGTGCGCGAAGGCCCAGATCATCAGCGCGGTGAGCATGGGGTGGCCGACCGCGGTGCGGATGCGCGACGGCACGTAGGCGGCGACCAGCAGGATCATCGCCGGGAGCATCAGCAGAAACACCAGATGCTTGATCCACACAGGCGGGATCCACAGCTGGGGGTTGCCGCGGCCGAGCCCCTGCATGTGGCCGTAGCCCAGCACGATCAGCACCAGCCCGGCGATCGATATCAGCGAGAACAGCCCGCGATAGGGGCCCTGCCCCAGGCGGTCGACCAGCCCGGCACGCAACGCCGGCCGCGTCGGCAGCAGGTGCACGACGATGAAGAGAGCGAGCCCGCCGATCAGTAGCGCCATGCGCGCACTATCCGCCGATTTGCCGGCCAGAACCAGAGCGCGCGATCACATCGTGCCGCCACGCCCAGCGGTGCCATAATTTGCGCCACATTCGGCCGGTCTATTTCCGCAATGGGCCGAGGGGATCATACGGCCCGTGGGATCGACGGGGAATTTCTGCCTGAGCCAGCTCGCTGGTGGAGCGCGACGCCGCACTCGGCGGCGGCCTGCTTTACCCGACCCCGAAGAGGTCGTGCGAGCGGCTTCGCATCGGGCCAGAATAAGTAGCCCCGCGCTCCCGTTGTAGTGAAACGTGCGTAGCGTACGAGGGGTTCGTTGTGAGAGATGCGTCTTCCGGGAGCGGTCACGAGCTCCCGACCGCCGGCAGTCCGGATAGCAACCGCCAGCCGCCGCAACTTCCGACCAGCAACCTGACGCATGAGCTGGCGCAACTGCTTGCCGCCTCCATCGCCCGGCAGCAGGAAGCCAGGGGCACTGGAGTGCCGACCAACGCCGGGCTGACCAGCCTCGCTAGTCTGGTCCCGCCAAATTCGCCCCAGCGCACGCTTGCCCCGGCGTTCAGGGACGGGCTGTCCTCGCTGTCCTATTCGCCTCCGCGCCCCAGGCCGCCGCAGGTTGCCGAGCCGGAGCCCGACGAGCTGCCGGACGATGACGAGCCGATGCCGATTCCCTCGACCTGGCGCCAGCCAACCTACAGCGACGAGGAGCGCTGGTATCGCCAGCCGATGGGTGCGGCCCTGCTGGGGCTGGGCGCCGGGCTGATGATCGTGGTGCCGACGGTGCTGTGGTTGAGCGGCTGGCTCGAGCCGCGCAAGGCCAAGCCCGGCACGATCACCCATGTCGCCGCCACCGCCACCGCCGCGATCGTGGACCTGAGGGCCGCCGAGGTCCGCACGATGAAGGTGCAGGTCCTCCCGATGGAAAAGCTGCCCGAGGCCGCCCAATATGTCACCGGTAGCATCGAGCCGACGGCGGCGCTCGAGGCGCCCCAGGCGCCCCAGGCGGTCGAGCCGCCCGCGTCGGTGCTGGCCGCGAAGTTCGCCGATCAGCCGGTGGCTGAAGCGCGGGAAGCCGCGGAAGCCCGTCAGGCGGCCGAGGTCAGAGCGCGCCTTGACGACCTGCTCGCCCAGGCCTCGCATCGGGTCGAGAGCGGCGACGTCGCCGGTGCGCGCGAGATGCTGGCCCCCGCCGAGGAGGGCAGCGAGGGTCCCGCCATGTTCGCCCTGGCCGAGACCTACGATCCCAACATGCTGGCGGCCTGGGGCTCGCGCGGCGTCGCGGCCGACGTCGCCAGGGCCAGGGCGCTCTACCGCAAGGCGCTCAACCTGGGCGTCGCCAACGCCCAGCACCGCCTCGAGGCGCTCAGGTAGGCTCGCGGCTCGCGCGCAATCTCGCTACCTCGAGCCGCATCGCCTGCTATGCGACGCGGAGCATGCCGCGTCGGCCTGAACTGGCTCCCTCTATCGCGACACGCATCATCTCGACACGGCGGGTGCCCGCCATGTCGCGCCTTCCTTCGAGCCTTTGATGCGCTTCTCGAGCGGCCGATAGGATTGGACGGTCAGGCCACGCCGGCGCGCAGCAGGTCGTGCACGTGCACGACGCCGACGGGCCTGCCCTTTTCCACCACGAACATCTGCGTGCGCTTCAGCGAGTTGATCTGCTGGAGCGCAGCGGAGGCCAACATGTCCGGCGACAGCGTGTTGGGCTTCTTCGTCATGATGTCGCGCACGCGCGCCTTGAGCAGCTCCGGCCCCATGTGACGCCGCAGGTCGCCGTCGGTGATCATGCCGACCAGGCGGCCCTTGCCGTCGACCACGCCGAGGCAGCCGAAGCTCTTCTGCGTCATGGTCACGAGCGCCTCGGACATGACCTTGTCCTCGGCCACCAGCGGCAGCTGCTCGCCGGTGTGCATCACGTCGGTCACGAACTTGAGGTTGGCGCCGAGCGACCCGCCCGGGTGGAACACGCTGAAGTCGTGGGCGGTGAAGCCCTTTGTCTCCAGCAGCGCGATGGCGAGGCAGTCGCCCATGGCGAGTTGCATGGTGGTCGAGGTGGTGGGCGCCAATCCGTGCGGGCAGGCCTCCTTGGCGCGCGGCAGCTCCAAGACCACGTCCGACTGCTTGGCCAGAGTGGATTCCGCCCGCGAGGTGATGGCAATCGTCGGCACCTTGAAGCGGCGCGAGTAGGTCAGGATATTGCCGAGCTCAGCGCTCTCCCCCGACCAGGATATGGCGACGATCACGTCGTCGCGCCTGATCATGCCGAGATCGCCGTGGCTCGCCTCGCTCGGATGCACGAAAAAGGCCGGCGTGCCGGTCGACGCGAAGGTGGCAGCGAGCTTCTGGCCGATGTGCCCGCTCTTGCCGATTCCGGTGACGATGACGCGGCCCCTGGCGGCGGCCAGCGTCGTGACGGCCACCTGGAAGGGGCCCTTCAAGCTCTGATCAAGCGTAGCCTTCAGCGCCTGCAGGCCCTCGCACTCGAGCTCGAGCGTGCGCACGGCGGAGTCTGCGGCATGCGTGACGACGATCTGCAGGTGGCGTGGCTTCTTGCGTTCGGCCGTGGCTGCCATGAACCCGGTGTCCCTTCTTTTGTGGCCTCGCCCCTCGATGAGGGGCCGGCGTCGCCGCCCCGGGTGCCCATTCCGATTCGGCTGACACCAATCTAGTCGGAATGGCCGTACAGGCAACCTAAACCACTCCTTAACGCCGAGCATTCTAGGGTCGGCGGCAACACGAGTGTGCGTTTCTCTCGACCATTAGTCATGGGGCGCGCACGGCGTGGGGGCCAACCGAAAGTCCGCTTTGAGTATCGCGTCCGGCCTGATCGCCGCGGCGGGATTGCTGCTGGCGGTGGGGCCGGCCTCGGCCGAATGGCGCGTCGAGACCACCATCGATGCCCCGGCGGGTGCCAAACCGCGCGGCGGGCAGAAGCGGCCCAGGGTGGAGAACCCGCCTGAGGAGGAGGAGAACCCCGAGGCGGTCATGCCCGAGCGCCAGGACGGGGACAACCCGGACCAGGAGGAGCAGGACGGCGACAGGGAGGAGCGGCGCGAAGGCGCGGCCCCGCCAATGCCGGGCACCACCGACGGAGATGCGGCTTCGCCCGCCGAGCCCCGCGGGCTGCAGGACGGCATCATCGTCGTCGGCGAACCGACGGCCGCGCGCGACGGCATTGCCGACATGAGCCGGGAGGCCAGGGAGCCGGAGGATCTGGCGGCGTTCTCGTCTCCGTCCGCCCCCCCGTACAACCCCTACCTCTACTCGATCGAGCTCGACCCGCTGCGGGACCGGCGCACGCACGAGCTCTTCAATATCGATCCCTATTATGCGCTCGGCGTCCGCGTCGGCGGCTTCGTGGTGTTCCCCGAGGCGCTGATCGGCATCACGGCGACCAACAACATCTTCCGCAACAGTGCGCGTCTCGCCGATGGCGCGCTGGAGGTCGCCGCCAACGTGCGCGCCGTATCGGACTGGAACAGGCACGCCGTCGAGCTGCGCGCCAGCGGGCTCGCCACCTACTACGACCAGTACCCCACCGAGGACGACCGTTCCTACGCGTTCGAGGCGCGCACCCGCATCGACATCACGAGGCGCACCAACCTGGAGCTGCTGGCCTTGCACCAGGTCGACAAGGACGTGCGCGGCCTGCTCAACTCTCCTCTCGGTGCGGCCGAGCGCGGCAACGTGGAGACTGACCGTGTCGCCTTCGCCTTCAACCACCGGTTCAACCGGCTCGCCTTGCAGCTGCGGGGCTCGATTACCGACCTCGAGTTCTCGCCCGTGAGCAACTTGGGTGGCGGCATCATCACCAACGCGGAGCGCAACACCACCCAGCGTGAGCTGGCGTTCCGTACCAGCTGGTGGCTCAACAACTCGACGGCCGCGTTTGCCGAGGTCGGCGTCAACGGGCGCGACTACGAGGTGCCGCCCGACGACGGCATCCTGCGTTCATCGACCGGCGAGCGCTATCGTGTCGGCGTGACATTCGGCCCGCAGAGCAACACGCTGCGCGGCGAGGTCAGCGTGGGATGGGGCCGGCAGGTGCCGCGCGACGATCGCCTGAGCGAGATCGCTGGCGTCATCGTCGACGCCAACCTGGCCTGGCGCGCCACGGCGCTGACGACGCTGCTCCTCACCGCACGCTCCGACTTCATCGACACGACCACCACGGGTTCGGCCGGCGCCTTGTCGCGGCAGGTGGGCCTGGAGGCGCGGCACAGCTTCCGCCGCTATCTGATCGGCTTTGCCAGCATCAAATATACCGTGAACCCCTACGACGCCGTCTCCATCAGCGAGCGCGACCTGACCACGGAGCTCGGCCTCGAATACTATTTCAACCGTAACGCCATCCTCTTCGCCCGCTACCTGCACACCGATTACCAGTCCACCGTCGCCGGCAGCGACTACGCCGCCGACACCATCCACGTCGGCCTGCGCGTGCGCCAGTGAGGACTTGGGTTGCGGGGTGCTTCGCCACACGTTCCGCAGGCCGACTGGCAACCGCGCGAATTTAATACGTCACGTTAAATTTGCAGGGTTGCGACCGGCGGCGCGTACCCCTGCCGGTCGTCAGCCCGGAGTGGCCGGCCGCGGCGCGGGGGCGACGGGTCCGGGCGGCGGCAGCGGCGCCTGTTCCAGCTGCCGGCGCTGCCGCTCCGCCTCCTCGCGCCGGCGCGTCTCGTCGAGGCGACGCAGGCGTTCCAGCTCCTCCACGTCGCGCTCCATGCGCCGCACGGCAAGTTCGCGCTCGAGGGCGTCGGAATTGATGCGCGGCTCAAGGCTGCCGAGCGCGGCAACCGGACCGCGGTAGCTCACCGTGATGCCCGGCAGGGCGGGCTTGTCGGCCGGACCGGCCGAAGGCTTCTGCTCGAGCCGCCAATCGGACTCGAGAAGCAGCGTCTTGAGATCCAGGCTCGCCGCGCCCTGCGCGCGCGCCCCTGCCGCGTCGATCGCGAACGGCTTGGCCGCGAGCCGCCCATCGGCGATCTCGACGCCGATCCGGGCTGGCAGCGGCAGCTCGCCTCCGGCGAGGTTGTCGGCAAGCGTGCGCTTGAGGGTCGCGGGCAGGCTGTCGGGGTCCGACTTGAGAGCGGCATCCACCGCCTTGGCAATTGCACCCGGCCACAGCGTGCCGAGCTTGGCGTCGCCGAGCGCCAGCGTGCCGCCGCCTTGCAGCACCGAGAAGACGCCACGCGGGCTCGTGCCCTTGCCGGAGAAGTTGAACTCGCCGCTGATCGTACCGCTCGCGCGGGGCTTGCCGGCTCCGCTGCCGGCAAGAGCTGCGATGGTGGCACCGCTGACGCTCAGGCTGCCGCTGACGTCGACGCCGGCCGCCGCCTTGGCGATCGTCACAATCGCGCTGCAGCGCCCTCCGAGGCAGGCGCCTTCGAGCTGCTTGACCTCCACCTTGCCGCCCTTGAGGGCGATGTCGATGCTGGCCGGGCCGAGCCCCATCCCATCGGCCAGCAGGAGGCGCTTGGCGTTGAGCTTGATGTTGCCCTCGAAGCCGTCGAGGACGGCGGCGTCGAAGGGCTCGTCCGACCACACGCTCTGGCGGCCCGAGACCGCCGTCTCGGCGAGTGCGGCGACCGCCAGCCGCTGGTCCTGGAGGAGGGCCAGCATCCGAGGTATGGCGAGCTCGTCGATATCGAGGCGCGTTTCGAGGCGGCGCCGCTCGCCCGTATTGGCGATCGACAGCTGGCCTTTGACGTCGCCGCCGTTGATGTTCAGCGCCAGCCTGTCGAGCACGATCTTCTTGCTGTCGACGGCGATGTTGAGCGAGCCGGCGACGGGCAGTCCGTCCAGCCGCAGTGGCGGCGACAGCCCGGCGAGAGCGGCGAAGCGGCCGCCGTCGGCGGCTTTGATGTCGAGGTCGCCGGTGGCCGAGTTGCCGGCTTCTGCGAAGACAAGGCGTCCGCGGAAATTGAGCGCGAGATCGCCGGCCTCGACCGACGCGAGCGACACCATGCCCTCGCCGGGCACGCCGGTCGCCCTCACCACCACGCGGCCTGAGCCCGGGTTGCTCGCGCGGCCCGCTGAGCCGCCGGGTGCCAGCAGCGCGGCGATCGCTTGCGCGTCGTTGCCTTCGATGACGGCGGTCACGTCGGCGGCGCCCGAGCGCCAGCCGCCGGTGGCGCCGTCCAGGCGGGCGTTGAGCCTGGCCGGCACCCCGTTGGTCTCGCCGTCGAGCACCAGATCGGCGGAGGTGGGCGTGCGCGCTCCGAACGCCATGGAGCCGGCGAGGCGCAACGGAACCATCGTGCGCGCCCGCCGGGCGTCCGGGCGAAATGCCTCGGGAATGCCGAGCAGCTCCGCGAGCGGGGCGATCGCGGCGCCGGAGTCGGCGCCGATCACGCCGCGGAGGCTGCCCTTCGGGCGCGAGGCGGCGTCGTCCACCTCGCCTTCGAGCTCGAGGCTGAAGCCCTCGTCGCCCGCGATCCGGAGCAGGGGCAGCCGTAGCCGGCCACCCTTGAGCTCGATCTCCATGGCGACGTCGCGATAGGTGCGCGCGGCAGTGACGAGCTGCCCGGCGCTGATGCGGATCGAGGTGTCGGTCTGCGCACCGCGCCAGCCGGGCTTGGCCAAGCCGAGGCCGCGTGCGGCACCCGGCTTGTCGCCGGGGCTCATGAGAGGCCCATGCAGGACCACGTCGAAGATGTCGCCCAGGCTCGATCCTGCCGGGATGAAGGCGCGCGCGTCGAGCTGCGGGCCTTCGAGGCTGACGGACAGCTCGGGCCGGCCCTCCCAGCGGTATTGCGCGGCGGCGGAGATCGCCGTGCCCGAGAGGTCGCCGACGATGTTGCGGGCGCCGACGCGTCCGGCCGCGATCGACAGCTGCGCGCGGACGCCGAACGTGCCGTCGCCCTTGGCGTCGAAGGTCAGGCCGCCGGCCGTAGCCCAGCCGAGAAAGCGCACGAGGCTCGTTCCCCGCAGGCCGACTGTGCCATCGAACACGGGCGCCTCCGGGGGGCCGGTGACGACGCCCTGCAGCTCGCCGCGGCTGCCGCCGGGCAGGCCGACCCGGAACTCCTCGATCACGAGCTTGTCGTCCGAGCGGGCGAGCGACAGGCGCAGCGCGCTGACGGCTTCCTTGCCGACGTTGGCCTGGTCGATCAGGAAGGTCGCGCGCGAGCGGCTCCCGGCCGGCAGCAGATCGCGCATGCCGATGGCCAGCGGGACGACGCTGTCGAGGGGCCCTGCGTCCTCGCTGGCGCCGGCGATGCGGTCGAGATCGAGCCAGCGCGATGCGAGGCTCATCTCCACCGCGAGGGCGTCCCGCCACAGGGCGCGCAACTCGCCGGTGATGAGCTGGGGCCGCCCGTCCTGCTCGAACGACAGCGCGAGATTGGTGAGCGTCGCGCCCTCCGGGTCCGCGTTGAGAGCGGCTCTGAGGTCGAACGCGGCTTCGCCTTTGCCGGGACTTGTTTCGCCGGCTGCGGCTGCTTTGGCCTCCGGCCGCAGCGAGCCGCGGGGGGGCGCCTGCCACAGCCCCGCAATGGGCAGATGCGCGCTCAGCTCACCCTCGACGCGCGGCTTGCTCATGAGGTCGGCGAAACGGCCGTCCAGAGTGTACGTCGAGGCGCCCGCGTCGTCCCGCAGGATCGCCTTGAAGCGCACCGTGCCGTCGGCTTCCGGCCGCGACGTGCCGATCCGCAGCTCGCGCTGGGCGCCGGCCTTGCCGTAGGTGCCGCGCGCCCGATAGGGGCCGTCGAGGGCCGGCGCCGAAAGCTCTCCGTTGAAGCCCTCGAAACGGGTGCGCTCCGCACCGTCGGGCCCATGCACGGCGAGCGCGCCATCGACGATCTTGACCGACGTCAGCGCGACCTTGCCGGGCAGGTAGGCCGATTTGGCGAGCACATCGCCGAAGCTCTGCCAGTTCCAGGCGCCGGCGCCGTCGACCGCCAGGCGCAGCACCGGGCGCGCCAGTTCGACCTCGTTGGCCTCCAACACGCCCCGGATCATTGGCGGTATCGCGAGCTTCACCGTAAGGCTGTCGGCCCGGAAGAACGGCTCCTGGAGGTTGACGGACGTGTCGGCAATGCGCACCTTCTCGAAGCGGAAATAGGGTGTCGGGAGCAGGTGCAGGTTGACCGCCCCGCCGACCCGGACGTCGCGGCCGAGTAGGCGCGTGGCCTCCTCCTCGAACACGCTGCGATAGCCGTTCCAGTCGACCAGGTACGGGACGGCAAACAGCGCACCGATGATGGTGATCAGAAAGACTGCAATGGCGACGATGAAATTGCTCATCCGCCGACCCCGCTCGCGGGTTGGCGAAGCTGCGTCCGCGAAGACCGCAAACGGCACCGCCCGCCGGCGTGTGGCCTTGCACCAATCCGCATCCAACCGTCCCTTCGGGCGCCCCGCGCCGGCCGACCCAGTCCACGGGAGCCGGCCGCCCACTTCGAGCGCGATTATCACACAGTTGCGCGCAAGTTTGGATCAGGAATTTGCCGCGCCTGCGGCGGCCGGTTCCGCTGTGGGCAGGCGGCGCCGCCCGATTGCCGACGCATGCCCGGTGCTATAGGTGCAGGTGATGTCCGCAAATCGCCACAGCTCGGCCGCCGATTTGCCCGCTCCTGCGGTGCCCGCTGCGCCGAAAGGCTCGATTTCGGCGCGTGCGCTCGGCTTGGCCGTGGCTCCGTACATGGCGGACCTGAACCCCGAGCAGCGCGCCGCCGTCGAAGCCATGGATGGACCCGTGCTCGTGCTGGCGGGGGCAGGCACCGGCAAGACGCGCGTGCTCACGGCGCGCATTGCCCACATCATGTGCACGGGCCGTGCGCGCGGCTCCGAGATTCTCGCCGTCACCTTCACCAACAAGGCTGCGCGCGAGATGAAGGAGCGCATCGGCCACCTCGTCGGCGGCGCGGTGGAGGGCATGCCCTGGCTCGGCACGTTCCACTCCATCGGCGTCAAGATCCTGCGCCGCCATGCCGAGCTGGTCGGCCTCAAATCGGGCTTCACGATCCTCGACACGGACGACCAGATCCGCCTCATCAAGCAGGTGATCGAGGTCGAGGGCCTGGACAAGGACCGCTGGCCGGCGCGCCAGCTGGCCGCACTGATCGACGGCTGGAAGAATCGCGGCATGACGCCGGACAAGGTGCCGCGGGGGGAAGCCTTCGGCTTTGCCGAGGGCAAGGGGGCGGCGCTCTATGCGGCCTACCAGAAGCGCCTCAAGGAGCTCAATGCCGCTGACTTCGGCGACCTGCTGCTCGAGATGCTGCGCCTGTTCCTGCAGAATCCGGACGTGCTCGCCGACTACCAGCGCCGCTTCCGCTACATCCTGGTCGACGAGTACCAGGACACCAACGTGGCCCAGTATCTGTGGCTGCGTCTGATCGCCGGCGGCTCGCCCAACATCTGCTGCGTCGGCGACGACGACCAGTCGATCTACGGCTGGCGCGGCGCCGAGGTCGACAACATCCTGCGCTTCGAGGCCGACTTCCCCGGTGCCAAGGTGATCCGGCTGGAGCGCAACTACCGCTCCAAGGGCCACATCCTGGCCGCCGCCTCGGGTCTCATCGCCCACAACAAAGGCCGGCTCGGCAAGACCCTCTTCACCGACGATGCCATGGGCCTGCCGGTGATCGTGACCGGCGTGTGGGACGACGAGGAGGAGGCGCGCGTCATCGCGGAGGACATCGAGGCCCTCAAGAAGGCCGGCGTGCGCCTCAACGATATGGCGATCCTGGTCAGGGCCTCCTTCCAGATGCGCGCCTTCGAGGACCGCTTCGTCACGCTCGGCCTGCCCTACCGCGTGATCGGCGGCCCGCGCTTCTACGAGCGCCAGGAGATCAAGGACGCCATCGCCTACCTCGAGATCACGCTCAATCCGGCGAACGACCTCAAGTTCGAGCGTATCGTCAATGTTCCCAAGCGCGGGCTGGGCGACACGGCCGTGCGCCGGGTCAGCGAGCTGTCCCGCGCGCGCTCGGTCTCCCTCTACCAGGCCGCCCGCGAGATCGTGGAGACGGAGGAGCTGACCGGCCGGGCGCGCAAGGCGCTGGCCGATCTCGTCACCGCCTTCGAGCGCTGGCGCGCGCAGATCGACAGCATGCGCCACACGGAGCTGGCCGAGCTGATCCTGGATGAGTCCGGCTACACGCAGATGTGGCAGAACGACAAGAGCCCGCAGGCTCAATCGCGGCTGGAGAACCTGAAAGAGCTGATCCGGTTCATGCACGAGTTCGAGAACCTGCAGGGCTTCCTGGAGCACGTCTCGCTCGTCATGGATGCCGACAAGCAGGACGGCGACGACCGCATCTCGCTGATGACGCTGCACGGCGCCAAGGGCCTGGAGTTCGGCGTGGTGTTCCTGCCCGGCTGGGAGGAGGGGCTGTTTCCCCATCAGCGCAGCCTCGACGAGAGCGGCCAGGCCGGCCTCGAGGAGGAGCGGCGCCTCGCCTACGTCGGTCTCACACGCGCGCGCCGGCAGGCCAAGGTCAGCTTCGTGCAGAACCGCCGCAATCGTGGCCTGTGGCAGGCGGCGTCGCCCTCGCGCTTCGTCGACGAGCTGCCCGAGGCCAACGTGGAGGTGATCGAGCGCAAGAGCCCTTATGGCGGATCGGGCGGCGGTCCGGGGCGGTTCAACCCCTACGGCGGCAGCCGCTTCGACGAGCCCGCCGCCGGCTTCCAGAGCGGCTATACGACGCCCGGCTGGCAGCGCGCCAAGGAGCAGCAAGCGCGCGAAAATCGCCCCGGCACCGGCCGTGGCATCGGCAGGCCGCGTCCACCGGTGACGCTCGACGGCGAGCTCGTCGCCTCCTCGGCCAGCGTCTCCAGCTATGCGCTGGGCGAGCGCGTGTTCCACGAGAAGTTCGGCTACGGCGCCATCGCCGAGATCGACGGCAACAAGCTCACCATCGATTTCGACAAAGCCGGCCGCAAACGCGTCGTCGACAGCTTCGTCGCCCGCTCCGGGTAGGGCGCGGCGACGCACGACGGCCATCCGGCAAACGGACTACCCGACGCCGAGCATAAGGCCGATGATGATCGCGGATATGGCGGCAGCTGCCAAGAATTCGCGCATGAGCGCCTCCCCAGGAACCTGCGCGCCTCCGTTGGGTGATCCCCGTCGACAAGAGCGCGCCGACGCGATCCGATAGTCCGTTGGCGAGGGGCCGACCCGCTTGACCCAGGTCAAATGCTGCCGGGTTTTTCTGCCCTGAGCGTGCACGCTTGGCGCGGGCGAACGAATCATGATCAGGACTGTGCATCGATCCACGATCACTGATCCGGGCCCCTGGCGATGTCGGCCGCGCGCTATCTCGAAGGTCTCAATCCCGAGCAGCGCCGTGCCGTGGAGCACGGCGTTACCGGCCGGGGAGCCAACGTCGGCGGTCCGCTGCTGGTGATCGCCGGCGCCGGCTCGGGCAAGACCAACACGCTCGCGCATCGGGTCGCGCACCTGATCGTGCACGGCGCCGACCCGCGCCGCATGCTGCTGCTGACCTTCTCGCGCCGCGCGGCGGCGGAGATGGAGCGCCGCGTGGAGCGCATCGTCGCCGCCTCGCTGGGCGAGCCGGCGGGAGGCGCACGCAATCCGATTCTCTGGTCGGGCACCTTTCACGCCATCGGCGCTCGGCTGCTGCGCATGTACGCGCACGCGATCGGGCTCGATCCCGCCTTCACCATCCATGACCGCGAGGACTCCGCCGACCTGATGAACCTGGTGCGCCACGAGCTTGGTCTCTCCGACAAGGCGCAGCGGTTCCCGCTGAAGGCGACCTGCCTTGCCATCTACTCGCGCGCGGTGAATGCGGCCGCGGCGCTGGACCAGGTGCTGGGCAAGCAGTTTCCCTGGTGCGCGGAGTGGAAGGACGACCTGCGGCGGCTGTTCGCGGCGTACGTGGAGGCCAAGCAGAGGCAGCACGTGCTCGACTACGACGATCTGCTGCTCTACTGGGGCGAGCTGATGGGCGTCCCCGAGCTGGCCGCCGACGTCGGCGCGCTGTTCGATCACGTCATGGTCGACGAGTACCAGGACACCAACGCCCTGCAGGCCGCGGTCCTGTTGCGCCTCAAGCCGGATGGCGCGGGACTGACGGTGGTGGGCGACGACGCGCAGGCGATCTACGGCTTCCGCGCCGCCGATGTGCGCAACATCCTGGACTTTCCCGCGTGCTTCCAGCCGCCGGCGGCGATCGTCACGCTGGAGCAGAACTACCGCTCGACGCAGCCGATACTGGCCGCGTCCAATGCCGTCATCGGCCTCGCGCGCGAGCGCTTCACCAAGAACCTGCGCTCGCACAGGGGTCCCGGCGCGAAACCCGGCATCGTCACGGTGCTCGATGACATCGGCCAGGTCGGTTGCGTCGTCGCCACGATCCTGGAGAACCGCGAGGCCGGCATCCCCCTAAAGGAGCAGGCAGTCCTGTTCCGCACGGCCCATCACAGCGCCATGCTCGAGGTCGAGCTGACGCGGCGCAACATTCCGTTCGTGAAATTCGGCGGCCTCAAGTTCATCGAGGCCGCGCACGTCAAGGATATGCTGGCGGTGCTGCGCTGGGCGGAGAACCCGGCCGACCGGGTGACGGGCTTTCGCGTGCTGCAGCTGCTGGAGGGCATCGGCCCCGCAACTGCCGGCAAGGTGCTCGACCGCATGGGCGGCCGGTCCCCGCTGGACGCGCTCGCGACCTTCCAGCCGCCGGCCAAGGCGGCCGATCCGTGGCGCGATCTCGTCGTCCTGCTCGGGCGTCTGCATGGCGCAACGGCAGGATGGCCGGCGGAATTCGATCTCGTGCGCCGGTGGTATCAGCCGCATCTCGAGCAGCGCTATCCGGATGCCGTGGTCCGCGCCGGCGATCTCGACCAGCTGCAGCGCATCGCCGGCGGCTACGGCTCGCGCGCCCACTTCCTCACCGACCTCACCCTCGATCCGCCCAGCGCCACCAGCGACGAGGCCGGTCCGCCGCGCCTGGACGAGGACTATCTCATCCTCTCCACCATCCACTCGGCCAAGGGCCAGGAGTGGAAGTGCGTGTTCGTGCTCAATGTGGTCGATGGCTGCATCCCCTCGGACATGGCGACGGGCAGCGCCGAGGAGATCGAGGAGGAGCGACGCCTGCTCTACGTGGCCATGACGCGCGCCAAGGACCAGCTGGTGCTTCTGGTGCCGCAGCGTTTCTACGTGCACGGCCAGGCGCGGCGCGGCGACAAGCACCTCTACGCCTCGCGCACGCGCTTCATTCCGGGCGCGCTGGCCGGCCACTTCGAGGCGAGGTCGTGGCTGGGGTCCGCCCGCAACCCGCAGCCCGGCGCCCGTACGACCGCCACGGTCGACATCGGCGCACGCATGCGCCAGATGTGGCGCGGCACCGGCACCTAGCGACCGTCCGCGGTATCCTCGTGAAGAGGCGACCTGGCTCCCCATTTCCGCGGGGATGACGCCGGCTGGAAGCACGTACCTCACCGCAAACGCCATTCCCGTGGGGCAGGGCCGTGCGCCAAGCTGCAAGAATTTCCGTGCTCCGTGCGCTGCGCAGGCAGCATGCGTGTATCCAATCCGGCACAGCCCACATCGGTGCCTTGAACGGCGCGGGCAGACCGCCTAGCGTCGAGGCGCGCCACATGGCTCTAGTGTGGCGTCTTGGAATTGCCGACCACCTTCGCGGCCAGGTGGCGATCGGCAATTCGCAGAGTGGGCGCCGAAGGACGGGCCGTCCTCGGTGGGGGTTGAAGGGGAGTTTGGGGACCGCGATGCAGGGGCTCGGGGCGCTTCTGAGCGATTTCAAACGCGTGCTGACGCCGGGCGCCGCCGAGGCGCCGCTGGCGTGGCTGCTGGTCGCCGTGCTGGTGCTGCTTGCCGCCGGACTCGTCGTTCTGATGCTGCGGGGCCGCTCCCATAAGCTCGACGAGGTCGATCACCTGTTCCTGGCGTCGGCCGCCGCGACGCGCAAGGCGCGCGAGATCAGCGAGATCGACGCCTTCGCCCGCAAGGCCTCCGCATCGGCCGAAGATCTGAAGGCGCGCGTGCGCAAGCTCAGGACCGGGCACTACCAGCAGGTCAAGATCTACATCGACCATTCCAACTTCATCCGCACCTGGACCCAGGTCGTGCACGGCCGCGACCGGCCGCTGGAGCACGACATCAACTGGACGACGCTGCCGCAGGTGCTGATGGAGGAGACCAACGCGTGGCTGTCGAACGCACGCAAGAGCCCGCAGGCACTGCTCTATCGCGGCACCAACGTCTACGGCACGCTGTTCCAGGAGGACTACTTCAAGCTGCTGGAGACCATGCTGCGGCTCGAGCAGACGACGCCCGACAAGCTGCCGTTGCCGATCCGGCTGCGCAAGGAGACGGTCGAGCGCTGGCGCGAGGAGAACGAGACCCACCGCACCGAGCTGATGCGCACGATCCAGCAGGAGCTGGGATACACGATGGTGCCGATCTTCCGCCGCACGCCGCGGGAGGAGCAGCTCTCCTCGTGCAACTTCACGTCCGGCGGCATCCCGATCGCGCCGGAGAAGATGCTCGACACGCACATCGCCACCGACCTGATCGGCGACGCCACCTTCGACGTCTACGACATCGCGCTGATCGTGTCGGAGGACAGCGACTTCGTGCCGTCCGTCGATTTCGTGCAGGAGATGCGCAACAAGCAGATCGTGCACGTGGGCTTCGGCGGCTACAGCAACGACCTGCGCAGCAAGTGCCGGCACCGCATCGACCTCGGGCGCGACCGGCTGTTCCGGCGCATGCAGCGGGTGGCCAATGGCGCAAATGACGCCAAGCCGATGGCCGGCTCGTCCGCCGCCAGACGGACGGGCGGTCCTGGACGGGCGTAGCGCCTCTCGCTGCGAGCGCAGGCAATTGGCGGCTGATAACTGTCGAGCAATCGTTAATCATTTTTTGGAGGGTGGGCGTGCGCGCGGCTTGACTCCGTGGCCAGCGCCTGCACTAGTTGTGGCAGTCCATTACTAGATTAATTTGATGCTCTGGAGTTTTTCCGTGCGCACGCATATTGTGTTTTTCGATATCGGCGACACGATCGGTGAAGCTGTCGTCTCGTCGCCTCCCCTCCGCCTGCAGGACTTGCGCGTGTTTGCGTATGTTCCGCCGCTTTTGCAGCGGCTGAAGCAGAGCGGGCTGCGGCTCGGCATCATTTCCAACACCGGCCCGGCGATCGGTCCCGAGGCCGGGCAATCCGTCAATGCCGTGCTCGCGTCCGTCGGGCTGCTCGGCTTCTTCGATCCTGCCCTGCTCATCTACAGCTCCGACGTCGGGCTCACCAAAGATGATGTGCGCATCTTTCAGCTGGCGGCTGCCCGCGCCGGGGCGGCGCTGCAGGATTGCTTGTTTGTAGGCGAGGCTCCCGTCGAACGGATCCAGGCATTGGCAGCTGGAATGCGCGTGGCGCCCCACCCGATGCTGGCCGAGGCCCTCATTGCCGGAGAGAGCCTACTCTTCGTCCGCGTCAGCCGGTCTGACGGCACGGCGCCCGCGCCGACTTTCCCTGCTCTCGTTGCTCTCCGGCGCAGCCGCGTAGGGGGAGGCGTCCTCGACGCCATCATCCCATCAAGCCTGCTTTCTGCCCTGCGTGCCGAGGGCTACTTGGTCACCGTGATCGGTGCCGCTGATCTGCCCCTCGCCAACGACGTCGCCGTGATCGGCGACGCGGTCGTGCACGAGCGGATCAATCCGATCTCCGGCACGCCTTCCATTGCGATGGCCGCGGCATCCGAGGCAATCGCCACACCGGTCGAAAAGGCTCTTCGGTTCGTGCGCAGCCAGGGCTTTGCCGGGCCCAACAGCAGCACCACCGACTTCGTTCCCGACGCGGCGGTGCGCAAGACCAGCAGCGGTGCTGTGGCCGTCAACCTGCACCAGTACTTCCGGGGCATTCCTCTGTTTCAGATGACACGCATGGTGCGGTTCGACACCAGCGGCCAGCCGACCGATGCCGCAGGCGACAGTGTCAACATCCGGGCGAATTTCAGCACAGTGCCGACCTTGGGGGCCATCGCTGCGGTGAAGGCGGCCGCGCAGCATCTCGCAAGCACGGGGCATGGCGAGGAGGTGCACACTCCCTATGGCCCCGCCGGCCCCGTCCCGACCGTCTCCGTCGACGGCTATGCGCCCGAGGTCATCTCGGCGTTTCCGATGCTCGCTTCCCAACCGACAGTGCTCACCAAGGGGCCGTTCGAGAACCCGGTTCCTGCCCACCTCGTTGTTTTCGTCGAGCAGAGCGGCCCAAGGCTCGCCTGGTACATCGTCGTGACGCTGGCGGACTACGCCGACCAATACGTGGTCATGGTTGCCGCCGACAAGGCCGAGCCTGAGTTACTGTATAGCAAGAGCACAATGAACCGGGTGAGCGCGAGAGCCCTGGTATTCGAGTTTAATCCTGGCCTCTCGTTGCGAAAAGAAATTGCGTTCCCGCGCCCGCTCAGCGACTACCCGGTCATATTGTCGGTTCCGCCCCTCGGCTTTCCGGTCGACTGGATTGCGGACGGGAAGACGGACGGCAACTCGACGATTGGGACGCTGGGCACCACGACGCAGACCTTGGGTGGTGTTTTGTTGCCGGACGGCAGCTTCCAATTTGCTCCGGCCGATCCGAGCGGAAACGATCAGAAGCTTCTGAACATTTTCTATTTCTGCAACTACATGCACGACTTCCTCTACATGCTCGGTTTCGATGAGGAAGCCGGCAACTTCCAGCGCGTAAACTTCACCGGCCGAGGATTGCCGAATGATCCCGTTCGCGCTCGGGCGCATGCCGGGCCTGTCAACGGGACAGCGAATATGTCTACCGGACCCGACGGGCAGCCGCCGGTCATGAATATGGGATTAGTGTCGGGCCCGCCCGCCAGACACACCGCCTTCGACTTCGACGTCGTCGGGCACGAATACGTACACGGGCTTACCAACCGCCTGGTGGGCGGTGCCATGAACGCCAACGCCCTGGAGGAACCACAGAGTGCCGGCATGGGCGAGGGCTGGAGCGACTATTTCGCCCTAACTCTGCACAATGATCTGCTCAAGCGTGAAAAAACCGTGGTTGGCGATTGGGTAGTCAACGATGCGGGAGGGATACGGCGCGCACCATATGACGACAACTACCCCTTCCACTACGGAAGCCTGGCCGGCGAGGGGGACGAGCACAACGTCGGCGAGGTGTGGTGCGCGGCCTTGATGAAGATGACGCGCGGCATTCGGGCGGTATTGGGAGACAACAGCGCTGGCTATCAGCTCTCCTGGCAGCTGGTCGTGGATGGCCTCAAGCTGACGCCGCCCAATCCCACGTTTCTGGATGCTCGCGACGCCATCCTGCGGGCTCTCGACGACCTCCAGACTACGGGACGTCTCACTGCCGAGCTCCACGGCAAGGTGCGCCGCGCCGCTTGGCAGGGCTTTGCCCGCTTCGGCATGGGGGCCGACGCCCAGTCCAGGGACGCGGGTCTCGCCGGCATCGTCGCCGACCGCTCCGTACCTGCGGACCTGGTAGCCTGAGGAGGCGCTATCGCCGGAGCGTGCCGAGGTAGTGCAGGGCGATCTCGCGGGTGTGAGGGGCGTCGCGGTGCTCGATGAGATAGATCGCCTGCCAGGTGCCGAGCGCCGTTTCGCCGTCGCAGACCGGCACGCCGAGGCTCGTCGACGTGAGCATGGACTTGATGTGCCCCGGCATGTCGTCGGGGCCCTCGACGGTGTGCCGGTAGGGCGCGCCGCGGGGGGCAAGCTTGCCGAGGGCGTCGGTGAGGTCGCGCAGCACGTCGGGGTCGGCGTTCTCCTGGATGGTGAGCGAGGCCGAGCGTGTGCCGCACGAACAGCGTCAGCAGGCCGTCCTGCGCTGAAATCGTGCCGAGCCACGCGACCACCTCGGGCGTGATGTCGGTGAAGCCCGGCCCGCGCGTGGCGACGGATATCCGATAGTGGGCCTGCTCGATCATGGGGCGCTCCGTCGCTCGTGGGCGCGTGGCTTGCGGATGCTTGCCCGAGCGTAGTCCATCGTCGTCCCGCCTCCTGCGCGCGAATCAGCGTGGCGAACCGATCGTCGCCCGCGACGCAAAATCTAGCCCAAAGCGCGGCAATCGCCGATTTAACCGAAACTTTACGGCGGATTGCCACCTTCAGGCCCGAGCCTTCTGGTGCCCGCGTCCCCGAGCCTACGCACGCTTCCGCCGGCGCGACCGAAGCCCTGCTCCGACTGCTTCGATCACCCCATGGGGACCGCTGGACGCCAGACGCGCGCGGGCAACGCATTGCCACGCTGTCTCCGGCCGCCAGGGAACCGACATGTCCGCCTCCGACGAGAGCAACACGCAGCAGGAAAGCGCGCGCAGCCGTCGAGGCGATCGCCGACGTGCAGGAGCGGCTCGCCCAGGTCGGCCGGCTGGTCGGCCGGGTCCGCGACGGGTCGCCCGAGCAGCACGCGCAGGCGCTGGGCCGCATCGAGGAGGGGATCGAGAGCCTGACCGAGCGCATCGCCGCTTTCGGGCAGGACGGGGCACGCCAGACGCCACGGGCGCCTCCTCGCGCCGACACGGCCCGGCGGAGCGCGGACGATCCGTGGGATCCGCAGTCGGCGGAAGCGCTGATGCGCGCCTACGAGATGGCGGAGACCGAGTTCACCGGCGCCGGACAGCAGGGCGGCACGCCCCGATACCGGCACTGGCCGCAGGACACCGAAGGTGCAAGCGGCAGCATGCGGCTTACCGCCGCACGATGCGGCCTGGCTCGAGGCGCGCTTTGCCGACATCGCCGCGCTGCTGCAGCGCGTCGCTGGCGGACAACGATCCCGCGCGTTCGCTGGCGGCCTGGACCGGCGCCTCGACCAGTTCGAGCGGCGTCTCGACAGCGCGCTGTCAGCGACATGGCGCTCTGCTCCGACCGCGACAGGCTAAGCTCATCGACGCGCACGTCGGGAGCTTGCCGGACACTTCGAGGCGATGCGCGAGCAGCTCACCGCCTCGACGCCATGGACGGATCAGCTGCGCGAGCTGTCGCGCGGCGCTCGAGGAGCCACCAGGCAGGGAGCAGGCGTCTCTGCCGCTGCAGCGACGACGCCATCGCGGCGCTGATCGACAGCGCCGCCGAGCGCGCCGCAAGCCGAGTGGCGCGCATCCCTGCGCGGCGGAGGTCGAGGCGGCCCGGGGCGCATCGACGCGCTCGAGGGGCTGCTGCAGGACTACATCGCCGAGCGGCGCCGCGGCGAGGAGGTCACCGCCGGCATCCTCCACACCATCGAGGACGCGCTCTGCGCATCGTCGACCGCGTCGAGGCGATGGAGGGCGTCAAGTCGCCACGCCGAGGCGTCGACGCGACGCCGCGGGACCGCGACGGCATGGACCTCGAGAGCGATCGCCTGGCCGAGGCCTATGCGGCGGGCGCACGCGTGCTCGGGCAGCAGGGCTTCGAGCCGAGCCTGCACGCGGCCGACTACCTTGCCGCCGTCCGCACGAGCCCCGTGCGACGCAGCCGAGCCCGCGCGCCAGCCCGCATCGACGAGCCGGCTGCCGCAGGAGCGCGCAGACGCGCCAGGAGCTGCGCGCGTCCGCCATGCGCGCCAAGCTGAAGGCGCCAGGCGCGCCGCAGCAGGCCGCGACGCAGGATCCCGTTGCCGAGGCCGAGGCTCGACGAGGCCAAGGCCGGCATGCTCGGGCATGGACGCGTCAGGACGTGGACGTCGGCGAGAACCGGCAGCCACCGGTTCAGCCTGCTGCTGGGCGGCGCCATGGCCCTGCTGTTCGGCACCGGCTTCATGGTCGTCGATCGCTTCCTTGCGAAGCGCCGCCGCCCGGCGGCGCGCAGCAGTCGAGTAGGCGTGCCGGCATCGGCCGGCGAACCGGCGAGCCGACGACCGGCGCGGGCGAGCGCCCGCGCCAGCGAGCCGGAGACGGGAGCGCGCTGCCTCCGCCGATGCCGCAACCGGCACCGCGCCGGCCCGCGCCGGAGGCCGCCACCGACGATCCGAGCCAGAGCCAGCCGGCGCCGACCCGGCGTCTGAACCGGCTGCAGTGCCGGGACGGCGTCGCGCGGCCGCCGGCCGGCGTCACGCCGGTCATGCTGGCGCCGCAGGACCGGCCCGATGCCTCCGCGCCGGCAGCCGACGGCGCGACCGACGAGCTGCCGGCCTCCATCGGCACGCCGAAGCTGCGGCAGGCCGCGGCCGCCGGCGACGCGTTCGCCCAGTTCGAGATCGCCACCCGCTTCGCCGAGGGCAAGGGCGTGGCGCAGGACCACACGCAGGCGTTCGCCTGGTACGAGCGGGCCGCGACCCGCGGCCTCGCCTCGGCCCAGTTCCGTCTCGCCGCCTATTTCGAGCGCGGCGTCGGCGTAGCCGCCGACAAGGAGCGGGCGAGGGTCTGGTACTCGCCGCGCCGCCGAGCAGGGCTATGTCCGGGCCATGCACAACCTGGCCGTCCTGACCGTCGGCAGCGGCGAGGCGCCAGGCCGACTACGCCGCCGCCGCGCACTGGTTCGGGCAAGCCGCCGAGCGTGGGCTCGCCGACAGCCAATTCAATCTGGCCATCCTGCATGAGAACGGCCGCGGCGTGCCGAAGGACCTGCAGGAAGCCTACAAGTGGTTCGCGCTGGCGGCCCGCAGCGGCGATCCCGGAGCGGCGCGCCGGCTGGAGCAGATGAGGGCGCGCATGGAGCCGGTCGAGGTCGACGCCGCCGAGCAGAGGCTCGCGGCCTGGCGACCGATGGGCACCGATGCCGTCACCGGCTCGCTCGGCGCCCGCGCGCGCCGCTAGGCAGCGCCTTCCGCCAAGCCGACGGCTGCCGAAACAGCGGGCACGGGCGGGCGGACGGAGGCCTGCCGGCGGCATCGGGCACCAATCTTGCCGCTTCGGTGTGCGGCGGGCTTGCAATTGGCGGGCACATGGTGTCCCTATCGCCGCAGGGGTGAGCTCGCGGCCGCCGGGTGGCTATCCGCGCCCGGGCAAGCTCCAGGCGGACCCGCCTGATCCGCCTCATTGCTTCGGAAGGGGGCATCGGAAGCGGACATCGGTGTGGGTCCGGCGCGGACGTGACGCGGCGGGATCCGAATTCGACCTGATGTCGTCGTGCAGGCACTCCACGTGCCGCGCCGCTCCCCGAGGCATTCGGGGCCTGGTCGGTCGGAAGCGTGGTGAGGTATGCACTTCTATCTGCCGGTCGCCGAGATGTCGGCGAACATCCTCATTTTCCTGGCCATGGGCGGCGCGGTCGGCTTTCTCTCCGGCCTGTTCGGCGTCGGCGGCGGCTTCCTGATGACGCCTTTGCTGATCTTCTCGGGCATTCCGCCGGCCGTGGCGGTCGGCACCGAGTCCGCGCAGATCACCGCCTCCTCCGTCTCGGGCGCGTTCGCGCAGTGGCGGCGCCGCAACATCGATTTCACGATGGGCTCGGTGCTGCTGGCGGGCGGCATCGTCGGCTCCGTCTTCGGCGTGCAGCTGGTGGGCAGCCTGCGCCGGCACGGGCCTGTTCGATTTCTTCGTGGCCATCTGCTACGTGACGTTCCTGGGCGTGATCGGCACGCTGATGCTGATCGAGAGCCTCAACACGATGCGCAAGGTCCGCGGCGGCGCCGCCATCGCCAGCCGCCGCTCCGGCCAGCATCTTTGGATCCACGGCCTGCCGCTGAAGCTGCGCTTCCACCGCTCCAAGCTCTACATCAGCGCCATCCCGCCGTTCTTTCTCGGGCTGTTCGTGGGCCTGCTGGCCGCCATCATGGGCGTGGGCGGGGGCTTCATCATGGTGCCGGCGATGATCTACCTGCTGCGCGTGCCCACCAACGTCGTGGTCGGCACGTCGCTGTTCCAGATCGTGTTCCTGACGGCGGCGACGACGGCGCTGCACGCCTCGCAGAACCAGACCGTCGACGTCGCGCTGGCGGTGCTGCTGATGGCGGGCGGCGTGATCGGCGCGCAGTTCGGGGCGGTGGCGGGGGAGCGGCTGAAGGCGGAGCAGTTGCGCTTCCTGCTGGCGGCGCTGGTGCTGATGGTCGGCCTGCGCTTTGCGTGGCAGCTGATCGCGCCTCCCGGCGATGTCTATTCCATCGGCGCCGCGATCGGAGGCGCATGATGCGGCGGGCCTGGCGCAGGTGTTGGGCGATGGCCGCGATGGCGGCGCTCGGGCTCGGCCTGGTGGCGCTGGCAGCGTCGGAGACCCAGGCCCAGCGCCGGCAGAAGGCCGCGCCCGCGCCTCCGGTCGCCAAGGAGGCGCCGCACACCCAGGTCGAGGAGATCAAGCGCGAGCAGCAGCCGGGCGCCAAGGAATCCGTGCAGGCGGACGTGTCGGCGCGCAACGTGGCGGTGACGTCGAGCTTCAACGGCATCGAGATCGTGATCTTCGGCGCGGTCGACAACAGCCAGCAGCCGAGCGCGGAGTCGGGCTACTACGACGTGATGATCGTGGTGGAGGGCGTGCCCGGCCGCATCGTCGTGCGGCGCAAGAACAACGTGGCCGGCCTCTGGCTCAACACCTCATCGGCCACCTTCGACCTGGTGCCCAGCTACTACGCCATCGCCTCGACGCGGCCGATCGACGAGATCACGACGGAGGAGTTCCGCGCCTCGCACGGGGTCGGCTTCCAGCATCTGCGGTTCACGCCGGCGTTCGGCCAGACCCAGGCGCTCTCGACCGAGGACCTCAAGGAGTTCCGCCAGGCCATCGTGCGCCTGAAGGAGAAGCAGGGGCTCTACATCCAGGACAACTTCCGCGTCGCCTTCATCGGCAGGAGCCTGTTCCGCGCCACCATCGAGCTGCCGGCCAACGTGACGGTCGGGCCGTTCGACACGCGCGTCTACCTGTTCCGCGACGAGAAGCTGCTCAGCCAGTACTCGGTGCGCCTCAACCTCGAGCGCGAAGGCATGGAGCGCTACCTGCACCGCTTCGCGTTCAGCTATCCCACGCTCTACGGGCTCATGACGGTGGCGATCGCCATCGCCGCCGGGCTCATCGCCTCGACCGTGTTCCGCAGGGCCGCGCATTGAGGGAAGCGGCTGCCTCTCCCAACTCTTCGGCGGGGTGTGGAGAACGGGCGCTCAGGCGCTGTCGTGGCCGTTGGCCTGGGGACGGCGGCGGCCGCGCTCCAGCTTGGTGCGGATCGCCTTGGCGCCGACGTCGTCCACTTTGCGCAGCGCGGCCTCGAAGGCGTCGCGGATGGCGAGCGGCAGCTCCTCGTGGGCGTGGGCGCCCTCGCGCTCGTGGCACACGACGATCGGCTGCCGGCGCGGCAGGCTGATCTCGATCTTGACCTGGAACACCTTGGGTTTCTGCGGGCTGCGGTGCGGTACCTCCAGCACGACGCGGCAGCGGGTCATGCGGCCGAAGTGCTTCTCGAGCTTTGAGACCTTCTCGCGTACCCTCTCCTCGACCGCCTCGCTCTTCTCGATGCCGTGAAAATGGATCTCGAGGGGAGTGTGCATGAGGAGCCCTTTCCGGTGAGAGTAGGGATGACGCTACCTCAACACGTGGGAGCCCCGTTGACCAGGATCAAGGTCCTGGCATAACGGCGATATGGTGAACACGGTCTAATGCTGCGGCGCGCGGAAGCGAACGCACGGGTCGGCGGCCCTGCCGGGCGCCGATGCCTCGCGCGACTTGCCGGCTCAGTTCGGCTTGGGCTGGGCGAAGCCGCCGGTCTCCAGATTGAGATTGAGCTCGGCCGCATCCGCCGGGCGACGGCAGCGGCCGTCGAACTCCGCCCCCTGCTCGATGGCGAGCGACATGTGGTGGATGTCGCCCTCGACGCGCGATGACGCCTGCAGCGTCACTGTCACGCCGCGGATGACACCGCAAATCTGGCCGCGCACGATCACCCGCTCGGCGGCGACGGTGCCCGTCACCTTGCCCTTCTCGCCGATGATGACCTCGCTGCCGCCGACGTCGCCCTCGACCTCGCCGTCCACCTGCAGCGTGCCCTGGCTGATGATCTTGAGGCCCTGGCCGATGATCTTGAGGTCGTTGCCGATCACGGACTTGGCGCCGGCCTCGGCCGGGGCGGCCTGGCGACGCTGCGGCTGAGCTTGCGGTTGCGATTGCGGCGGCGTGTTCAGGCTGGGGCCGGCATTGCTCTTGAGCGGCTCGAGCTTCTTGGGCTCGGCAGTCGAGTTACGCGTGAACATGGAGGTCCCCCGGTGCATCTTGCTTGCGTGATGGCCGCGATGGCAGCACCGCCGCGTGGTGGAATTGTGTCGACCGCCGACACAAAGCGCCGAGACTGGGTCTGCTAGAGGATGCGCCTGCGGCGACACAGCCGCAAGAAAATAGTGCGTGGCGCGGAAGCATGAGCTTGCGTAAGTTGCGTCCCGCGCCGCACGCTTTCGGAAAACGCGATTCACTCGATTGGCAACGGGGATGGCCATGCGCTTGGGAACGGCAATCACAGCGTCTTGCATCGCGTTTGCAGCATCGATCGCGCCCGCGCTGGCGCAGTCCTGCCCCAATCCCAATGCGCTGGGCATCGCGCGCACCGTCGAGGTGGACACCACCGGCGGGCCGGGCTTCGGCTTCGAGCAATACAAGGCGCACGACTTCCTGGTGCTGAAAGAGGTCGTGCTCACGTTCGACGACGGCCCCTGGCCCGCCAATACGCGCGCGGTGCTCGATGCGCTGGCGCAGCATTGCACGAAGGCGATCTTCTTCCCGATCGGCAAGCACGCGCTCTGGCATCCGGACATCCTCAAGGAGGTGGCCGCGGCCGGTCACACGGTCGGCGGGCACACCTGGTCGCACGCCAACTTGTCCGCGAAGACGTCGGCCAAGCACAGCGGCAAGAAGGGCGAGGCCGAGGCGGCGTCGGCCGATCCCAAGTACGTGGAGGAGATCGAGAAGGGCTACAGCGCGATCAAGCTGGCGATTGGCACGGCGCCGTCTCCGTTCTTCCGCTTCCCCTACCTCAAGGATCCCAAGGAGGCCGTGGATTACCTCGGCACCCGCAACATCGCCGTCTTCTCGCACGATCTCGACAGCTTCGACTTCAGGAAAGGCAAGCCGGAAGACGTCGTGAAATCGGTCATGGGCAAGCTGGAGAAGAAGGGCAAGGGCATCATCCTGATGCACGACTTCCAGCAGCACACGGCCAAGGCGCTGCCCGATCTCCTCAACCAGCTGAAGGCCGGCGGCTACAAGGTGGTGCACATGCGCGCCAAGGCGCCGCTGCCGACGCTCGCCAAGTGGGACGAGGTGGCCAAGGCGGAGGTCAAGGGCCCGTCCGGCGGCGATCGTCCGACCTCGAGCGTGATCCGCACCATCGACGTGGCGCCCAGCACGGCGGTGACCGCCGGAGCGGCCGCGCCGGAGAAGAAGTAGACGAAGAGTCCGGCCAATTGGTCCTCACCGAACGTCATGCCCGCATAGGCGGTCATCCACGTCAGCTGCTTGCGTGGGTCCCCGCCTGCGCGGGGATGACGAGCCGATCGACCGGAGGCCGCATGACAGCACGCATCTTCGTCCGCGCTGATCACCGCGCACGATGAGGTGCGGTGGGCTTGGTCTACTTGTTGCGCTTGCCGGGCAGGATGCCCATCTGCTTGCAGATGATCGACAGCATGATCTCGTCGGCGCCGCCGCCGATGGAGCCCAGCCGCGTATCGCGGTAGGCGCGTGAGATCCAGGTCTCGTTCATGAAGCCCATGCCGCCCCAGTATTGCAGGCAGGCATCGGAGATCTCGCGCGACAGCCGGCCGCTTTTGAGCTTGGCCATGGAGGCGAGCATGGTGACGTCCTCGCCCTTCAGCATGAGGTCGGCGGCGCGGTAGGTGATCGCGCGCAGCATCTCCACCTCGGTCTTGAGCTCGGCGAGCCGGAAGTGCACGGACTGATTGTCGAGGATCGACTGGCCGAAAGCCTTGCGCTGGCCGGTGTAGGCGATGGTCTCCTCGATCATCCTCTCCTTGGTGATCAGGCCGGCCGCTGCCGCGTACAGCCGCTCCTCCTGGAACTGCAGCATCTGGTAGGTGAAGCCCTCGCCTTCCTTGCCGATCAGGAAGCGCTGCGGCACGCGCACGTCCTCGAAGAAGATCTGCGCCGTGTCGGAGGAGCGCATGCCCATCTTGTCGAGCTTGCGCGCGATGTTCACGCCCTTGGTCTTCATCGGCAGGCAGATGAGCGACTTGTTCTTGTGCGCGGGCCCTTCGGAGGTGTTGGCGAGCAGGCACATCCAGTCGGCCTGGGTGCCGCTGGTGGTCCACATCTTGCCGCCGTCGATGACGTAGTCGCCGCCGTCCTTGCGCGCCGTGGTCTTGACGGAGGCGACGTCGGAGCCGGCGCCCGCCTCCGACACGCCGAGGCAGGCGACATAGTCGCCCGCGATCGAGGGCACGAGGAATTCCTTGCAAAGCTCCTCCGAGCCGAAGCGGGAGAGCGCAGGGGTGGCCATGTCGGTCTGCACGCCGATCGCCATCGGCACGCCGCCGCAGCGGATGTGCCCGAGCGATTCGAGGAAGACCATCTGGTAGGAGTAGTCCAGCCCCATGCCGCCGTACTTGGCGGGCTTGTTGATGCCGAGATAGCCCTGGTCGCCCATCTTCTTGAAGAGATCGTGAGCGGGGAAGATGCCGGCCTCCTCCCATTCATCGACGTGCGGGTTGATCTCCGCCTCGATGAACTTCTTGACGCCGCGGCGGATGCCCTCGTGCTCCTGGGTGAATTCCATGGGCGTTACCCTTCCCTTCGTCATGCCCGCGGAGGCGGGCACCCACGCAAGCTTCCCCATTGCGCGACGCTCGACATCCTATTGCTACGTGTCGTGGGTCCCCGCCTCCGCGGGGATGACGTTGCGTATGTGCGAGTGGTCCGGAGCATCACTCCTCCTGCAGCAGCTTGGGGAGAACGGAGCGGTGGAAGCCGTTCCAGGGGCGGGAGCGGTCGTGCGGCTCGAGGTCGACGTGGCGCTTGGCGTTGGGGGCGGCGCCGTCGACGCGCAGGGTGTCGCCGGAGATGAAGCCGGCTGCGGGAGACAGCAGGAAGACGATCGCGGCCGAGACCTCGGCCTCCGTGCCGAAGCGCTGCAGCGGCGTGTGGTTGCGCAGCGTGCGCAGCATGGCCTGGACGTCGGCGGGATAGGTGTCGAAGCCGGACGAGGCGATCCAGCCGGGCGCGACGGCGTTGACGCGCACGCCGGAGGCGCCCCATTCGGCCGCCGCCGTCGCGGTGAAGTTGACCATGCCGGCGCGCGCGGCGCCGCTGTGGCCCATCAAGGGCATGCCGTTCCACATGTCGGCGACGATGTTGACGATCGATCCGCCGTGAGCGCGCATCCACTGCGTGTAGCATTCGCGCGCCATCAGGAAGCCGCCGGTGAGGTTGGTGCGCACGACGGCTTCCCAGCCCTTCTGGGAGATGTCGGCGAGCGGCGCCTGGAACTGGCCGCCGGCATTGTTGACGAGACCGTCGATACGGCCGTGCGCGGCGATGATACCGGCGACCGTGTCCCGCACCGTCGCCTCCTCGCGGATGTCGCATGGGTGGCTCGAGGCCTTGCCGCCGTCCTCGGCGATCTCGCCGGCGACCGAGGCGAGCTTGTCCGCGTTGCGGCCGACCAGGGCCGCGGTCGCGCCTAGAGAAACCAGCTCATGTGCAGTGCAGCGACCGATGCCGCTGCCGCCGCCGGTGACGATGATCACCTGGCCGGCAAACAGGTCCGGACGGAAGATCGATTGATAGGCCACGCCTCGATTGTCCTTTGCACCGCAGCAGGGGCAGACGCGCCGGGTATCCCTGTTTCCCATTGACGCCGATGCGAGGGGAATGACTCGCTGGTCCCACCCCTCGACACTAGCGTTTTCTCCTTGGGCAGTCTAAAGCCTTGGTGCCGGCCCGACGTCGAGAAGCGGGCGGCGCCACGGGCGCATTGGGGTGGGAATTGGCCAGGTGGAGCTGCTTCAGCTCATCGTCGGCGGTACTGCGCAGGGCTGTGTTTACGGCCTGATCGCGCTCGGCTTCGTGCTGATCTACAAGGCCACCGAGATGGTCAATTTCGCCCAGGGCGACCTGATGATGCTGGGCGCGTTCGTGGCGCTCACCTTCGTCGGCACCATGGGGATGAACTACTGGCTGGGCTTCCTGCTGGCCGCGCTGTGCATGGCGGTGTTCGGCTACCTGCTCGACGCGCTGATCCTGCGGCGCATCATCGGCCAGCCGCAGTTCGCCATCGTCATCCTCACCATCAGCCTGGGCTTCCTGTTTCGCGCCGGCGCCGGCTTCATCTGGGGCCACGAGACGCAGAGCTTCGAGACGCCCTTCACCAACCGCATCATCAATGCCGGAGGCGTGATCCTGCCGCTCGAGAGCATCTCGATGATCGCCGGCACGCTGCTGCTGGCCGGGCTGCTCTACCTGTTCTTCAACTTCACCAAGCTCGGCAACGCCATGCAGGCGTCCTCCCAGAACCAGCTGGCGGCCTACTACATGGGCATCCCGGTGAAGCGCATCAACTCGCTGATCTGGGCGATCTCGGCGGTCGTGGCGACGATCGCGGGCGTGCTGCTGTCGCCCGTCTCGCTGGTCGATCCCTCGATTGGCTTCCTCGGCATCAAGGCGTTCGCTGCGGCCGTGGTCGGCGGCTTCGGCAGCCTGCTCGGCACCGTGCTCGGCGGCCTCATCGTCGGCGTCTCCGAGACGCTGGCTGGACGCTACCTGCCGCCGGGCTTCAAGGAGATCGTCGCCTACCTGATCATGCTGGCCGTGCTGCTGGTGCGGCCGCAGGGCCTGTTCTCGACCATGCAACGCAAGAAGGTCTGAGGAGGGACGCAGTGCGCATTCTCTTCAAGACCTCCTATCTCGACGACATCCGGCTCCTCAAGCACGGCGGCTACACGCGGTGGTACGGGGTGCTGGTCGCGGGCCTCGTGGCCGCGCCGGCGCTGCTGGCCGAGTTCTACGTCGGCGAGATGTCGCAGATATTCATCCTGGCGATTGCCGGCGTCGGGCTGATGCTGCTGATCGGCTACACGGGGCTCGCCAGCCTCGGGCATGGGGCCTTCATGGCGATCGGCGCCTATGCCGACACCTACCTGATCACCCGGGGCGTGCCGTTTCCTCTTGCCTTCCTGGCCGCCGGGCTGCTGGCGATGGTGGCCGGCATCGCCGTCGCCCTGCCGGCCAACCGCATGACGGGCATCTACCTGGCTATCGCCACCCTCGCCTTCTCGCAGATCGTGGAGCAGATCGTGGTGCGATGGGAGAGCGTGACGCGCGGCTTCCAGGGCATGCCGGTGCCGCCGCCCGACCTGTTCGGCCATCCGCTGAGCCGGGCGTGGGAGTTCTACTACCTGTGCCTGGCGATCCTGGTGCTGGTGGTGCTGGCCGCCGTCAACCTCACGCGCTCGCCCACGGGCCGCGCCATGGTGGCGATCCGCGATTCGGAGATCTCGGCGCAGAGCCTGGGCGTCAACCTGGTGCGCTACAAGACGATCGCGTTCGCGCTCAGCGCCTTCATCACCGGGCTCGCGGGCGCCCTGCTCGGCCACAAGCTCAAGTTCATCTCGCCGGATGCCTTCAACATCATCCTGTCGATCCAGCTGCTGCTGATGGTGGTGGTTGGCGGCCTGGGCTCGATCCACGGTGCCATCTACGGCGCCATCTTCGTGGGCGGCCTGCCGCAGGCCATCGCCCTGATGCGCGACTACCTGCCGGGCGTCATCGCCAGGACGCCGGGGCTGGAGCCCGGGCTGTTCGGCCTGGTGATGATCCTGATCGTGCTGTTCGAGCCGATGGGGATCTACGGGCGCTGGCTGAAGATCAAGGCCTACTTCGACTATTTCCCCCTCTACCGCCGCTCGACCTTCAAGCGGCAGCGGTCCTACCTCAAGACGGAGCGCGTGCGGTGAGCGCTGCTGGTCCCACCAACGTTGTCATCCCGGGCTTCATGCCCGGGATCCATCGTGCCGCATGCTCCGGCGTTCGCGGATGGCTGGATCCCGGGGACCCTCGGAACAAGTCCGAGGGCAAGCAAGCCCGGGATGACACGGAGTGTGCGCGGTGAGCGTGGTCGACGCCAAGGACCCGCAACGCCAGTCCAGCCGCAGCGGTGCGGCCAAGGACGCGCGCGCGCCCCTGTTCGAGGCGCGCGACATCTCGGTGGCGTTCGGCGGCATCCGGGCGGTGGATGGGGTGACGTTCGACGTGAAGGAGGGCGAGATCTTCGCCATCGTCGGCCCCAACGGTGCCGGCAAGAGCACCATCTTCAACCTGATCAGCCGCATCTACGAGCCGACCGGCGGCCAGCTGTTTTTTGCCGGCGAGGACATCACGCGCGTGGCCCCGCACACCATCGCCGGACGCGGCATCGCTCGCACCTTCCAGAACATCGAGCTGTTCGAGCACGCCACGGTGCTGGAGAACCTGCTGATCGGCCGCCATTGCCGCTCGCGTCCCAACATCTTCGCCGAGATGCTGTTCACGCCGGGCGTGCGGCGCGAGGAGCTGCGCCACCGGGACGCGGTGGAGGAGATCATCGAGTTCCTCGACCTCGCCAGCTACCGCGAGCAGCGCATCTCCGGCCTGCCCTACGGCGTGCGCAAGGTGGTGGAACTCGCGCGCGCGCTGTGCGCCCGGCCCAAGCTGCTGCTGCTCGACGAGCCGGCCTCCGGCCTCAACACGGAGGAGACCGAGGAGGTGGCCTTCTGGATCGACGACATCAAGAACGACCTCGGCGTCACCGTCATCATGATCGAGCACGACATGTCGCTCGTGTCCGCCGTCTCCGACCGCGTCCTCGCCCTCAACAACGGCCGCATGCTGGCGCTCGGTACGCCCGGCGAGGTGCAGTCCAACCCCGCCGTGATCGAGGCGTACCTTGGGGGAGAGGCGGAATGAACGGTTTTGTCTCGAGCACTGCGATCTCCCCCTCCCTGTGTCGAAGGCATATGCCTTCGACACAGGGGAGGCGGCGCAACCGGCGGAGGGCGCCGCATGAGCGAGCCGCTGCTGTCGGTGCGCAACCTGGAGACGTACTACGGGCCGATCACGGCGATCCGGGGGGTGAGCTTCGACGTGACCGAGGGCCATATCGTCACCATCCTGGGCGCCAACGGAGCCGGCAAGACGACGGTGCTGAAATCGGTATGCGGGGCCATGGAGGCGCAGAAGGGCACGATCGCCTTCGCCGGCCGCAACATCGGCGGGCGCGAGCCGGACTGGGTGGCGCGGCAGGGCATCGCCCATGTGCCGGAGGGACGCGAGATCTTCCCGTTCATGACGGTCAAGGGCAACCTGATGATGGGGGCCTATGCGCGGCGCGACCGGGCCAGCATCGAGCGCGACCTCGACGTCGTCTACGGCTATTTCCCGGTGCTGCGCGAGCGGCACGCCTCCCAGGCCGGCTACCTCTCGGGCGGCCAGCAGCAGATGCTGGCGATCGGGCGGGCACTGATGGCGCGGCCGAAGCTGATGCTGCTCGATGAGCCGTCGCTGGGCTTGTCGCCGATCCTGGTCAAGGAGATCTTCGCCATCATCCGCCGCCTCAACCAGGAGCAGAAGGTGACGATGCTGCTGGTCGAGCAGAACGCCAACATGGCGCTGAAGACGGCGCACTACGGCTACGTGCTGGAGGTCGGGCGCATCGTGCTGGAAGGTGACTGCTCGAAGCTGGTCGAGAACGAGGACGTGCGCGAGTTCTATCTGGGCGTGAAGGAAACGGCGGTCCGGGGCAAGAAGCGCTGGAAGCGCACCAAGCGCTGGAGGTGAGCGGCGTGAGTTGCCAAGACCCAGTACGTGTCATCCCGGCACTTGTTGCCGGGATCCATCCATCAGAATGCTCCGGCGTCTGTGGATGGCTGGATCCCGGGGACAAGCCCCGGGATGACAGCGGTTCGACGGGGGTGCAGTCATGAATGCATTCGAAGCTCAGCCTGTTGCAATCGATGGGCATGCCACGGTGCCGGGGCTGTTCTGGCATCGGGCGACCGCGAAGCCCGACAAGATCGCGCTGCGCGAGAAGGAGCGCGGCATCTGGAAGGCCTACACGTGGAGGCAGTACGGCGAGGCCGCCAGGGCGATCGGCTCGGGCCTGATCGCGCTCGGATTGCAGCCGGGCGAGCACGCCGCCATCCTCTCCGACAACAACAAGGAGTGGCTGTTCTGCGATTTCGGCGTGCTGTGCGCGGGCGGGATCTCCACCGGCATCTATCCGACCGACTCGCCGGCGCAGGTCGAGTATCTCGTCAACGACTGCGACGCCAAGGTCCTGTTCGTGGAGGACGAGGAGCAGCTCGACAAGATCCTGGCGGTGCGCGAGCGCACGCCCGGTCTGCGCAAGATCATCGTGTTCGACATGGAGGGCCTGCGCACTTTCTCCGACCCGCAGGTGATGTCGCTGGACGAGCTGCGCGCGCTCGGCGAGGCGCATGCCCGCGAGCATCCCGGCGAATGGGAGGCGCGCATCGGCCTGGCGCAGCCGGGCGACGTCGCCATCATCGTCTACACCTCGGGCACGACCGGTCCGTCCAAGGGGGCGATGCTCTCCCACCGCAACATCATCTTCCAGATCGGCGCGTTCGCGCGGGTCGGGTTGCACGTCGAGGAGACGGACGAGGCGCTGAGCTTCCTGCCGCTGTGCCATGTCGCCGAGCGGCTGGGCGGCTGCTACGGGCAGCTCGCCACCATGCACGTCGCCAATTTCGCGGAAGCGCCCGACACCGTGCCGCAGAACCTGCGCGAGGTGGCGCCGCATATCCTGGTGGCCGTGCCGCGCGTGTGGGAGAAGCTCTATTCGGTCATCACCATCCAGATCAAGGAGGGCACGGCGCTCGGCCGGCTCGCCTACAAGGGCGCGATCGCGCTCGGCTACAAGGCCAGCGCCTACGAGCTGGAGGGCAAGCCGGTGCCGGCACTGCTGCAGAGCCGCCCGCGCGATCGGCGACCGGCTGGTGCTCAAGAACATCCGCGTCGTGCTGGGCCTCGACCGCATCCGCTGGGCGATCACCGGCGCGGCGCCGATCTCGCCCGATCTCATCGCCTGGTACTGGGCGATGGGCGTGGAGGTGTACGAGGTCTACGGGCAGACCGAGAATGCCGGTCTCGCCACGTCGAACCATCCGGGACGCCTGAAGATCGGCACCATCGGCCAGGCGGAAGCGGGCACCGAGCTGACGCTGTCGCCGCAGGGCGAGATCCTGCTGCGCGGGCCCGCACATCTTCAAGGGCTACCACAACAAGCCCGAGAAGACGGCCGAGGCGCTGAAGGACGGCTGGCTGCACACGGGCGACGTCGGCATCGTCGACAACGGCGGGCTTCGTGCGCATCACCGACCGCATGAAGGACATCATCATCACGGCCGGCGGCAAGAACGTCACCCCCAGCGAGATCGAGAACCAGCTGAAGTTCTCGCCCTATATCTCGGACGCCGTCGTGATCGGCGACAAGCGCAACTACCTCACCTGCCTCATCATGATCGACCACGACAACGTCGTGAAGTTCGCCCAGGACAAGAACGTGCCGTTCACGAACTACGCGAGCCTGTGCCGGGCGGCCGAGGTGCAGGAGCTGATCGGCCGGGAGGTGGAGGCGGCCAACAAGAAGTTCGCCCGCGTCGAGACCATCAAGAAGTTCCGCCTGATCGACCAGCTCCTGACCGCCGAGGACGAGGAGCTGACCCCGACCATGAAACTCAAGCGCAGCCTGGTGGAGAAGAAGTACGGCGCCCTGATCAAGGACATGTATGCGGCGCACGGCGTGGATCAGGACCGCCGCGCCACCCGGTGTGCGGCCGCGCCCGCAACTAGCGCCGAGCGGCAGGCCAGCTCGGTAGTGAAGGTCTTCAGAGAAGGAAGGAGGCGGAACGATGAGGAAACTGTCCAGGCTGGCGACGGCGGCGCTGTTCGCCGGCGCGCTGCAATCCCGGCTGCCGGCCGAGGACGGCGTCACCGATACCGAGATCGTGCTCGGGAGCCACACCGCGCTGAGCGGTCCGGTCAGCGCGTGGGGCATCGGCTCCACCGAAGGCACCCGCATGCGCTTCGACGAGGCCAACGAGAAAGGCATCCACGGGCGCAAGATCAAGCTCGTCGTGGAGGACAACCAGTACCAGGTGCCCCGCGCCGTGCAGGCCGCCAACAAGCTGCATCAACAACGACAAGATCTTCGTCATGCTGGGCGCGCTCGGCACGCCGATGAACAACGCGGTGTTCGGCGAGCAGCTGGGCAAGGGCGTGCCGAACCTGTTCCCGTTCACGGCGGCCCGCTCGATGGCGGAGCCCTTCCACAAGCTCAAGTTCGCGACCTTCTCGACCTACTACGACCAGGTGCGCTCGTCGGTGAAGCACTTCACGGAGAAGGAGGGCAAGAAGAAGCCGTGCTCGATGTACCAGGACACCGACTTCGGGCACGAGATCCGCGACGCGGTCAAGGACCAGGCCAAGGCGCTGAAGCTCGAGGTGGTGGCGGAGGCTTCCTACGGCCCGACCGATACCGACTTCGTCGCGCCCGTCACCAAGCTGAAGTCGGCGGGATGCGACCTCGTCGTCATGGGCTCGATCATCCGCGACAGCATCCAGGCGGTGGGAACGGCCAAGAAGCTCGGCTGGACGGACGTGACTGTTCGTCGGCACGGCGGCTTCCTACGATCCGATCGTGGCGGGCGCGGCCGGCGGCGTCATGGACGGGTTCTACTCGGGCACCGGCATGCCGTATCGCCTACGCCGACACGAGCTCCGACGAGATCAAGGCCTGGTCGGCCAAGTACAAGGCCAAGACCGGCCAGGACGCCAACAGCGCCGCGCAGTTCGGCTACGTGGGCGCCGACATCGTCGTCAAGGCGCTGGAGGCGACCGGCAAGGACCTCACGCGCGCCAGGTTCCTGGCCGCGCTCGAAGTCGATCAAGGACTACAAGCCGCTCTTCCCCGGGCCCGACGCTGAGCTTCGGCGCCGACAGAGCACCAGGGCTCGACGTCGGCGTTCCTGGCCAAGGTGGAAGGCGGCCGCTGGAAGGTGGTGGCCGAGAACCTGCTCTACTGAGCGGCGTTGTCGGCGTTCGCTTGGCGGGAATGCGAGCAGCGAGATGCGATGGGCGGCTTCGGCCGCCCGTTTGCTTTCAGGCTAGCCGTGCCTTGTAGGCCTCGGGCCGGTTCAGCAGGGCGACCAGCGCGTAGCTGACGATCATCAGCAGGAACCAGGCGCCGAGCTTGCCCGCCGAGACCAGCGACCAGCCGAGCCGCTGGTTGGGGTACATCCAGGCCGCCGTGAAGGTGCCGATGTTCTCGGCGAGCCAGATGAAGAGCGCTACCAGGCTGAAGCCCAGCAGCAGCGGCATGCGCCGGTGCACGCGCCAGACCTTGAAATGCACCCAGCAGCGCCCGAACAGCAGGGCCGTCAGCGCGAACAGGGCGAGGCGCGCGTCGGGCAGATAGTGGTGGGCGAAGAAGTTGACGTAGATGCCCGCGGCCAGCAGCAGAGAGCGCCCACAGCGGCGGGTGGCGCGTGAACCGGAAGTCGAACAGGCGCCAGCATCGCGCGATGTAGGAGCCGATGGCCGCGTACATGAAGCCGGTGAACAGCGGCACGCCGCCGATGCGCAGCAGCGACACCTCGGGATAGATCCACGATCCCATCGCGGTCTTGAAGATCTCCATCGCCGTGCCGGTGGCGTGGAAGACGAGGATCACCTTCGCCTCCTCCCACGTCTCGAGCTTGAAGGCGAGCATGGCGACCTGGATGGCGACGGCGGCGAGGACGAGGAAGTCGTAGCGGGCGAGCCAGGCACCCTTGGGGTAGAGGAGGTGGGTACCGATCAGCAGCGCCAGCATCAGCGCGCCGAACAGGCACGCCCAGCCCTGCTTGATGCCGAAGCGGACGAACTCGTAGAGCGCATGCGTGGCGGGGCGGCGCTCGGCCCATTCGCCGATGCGCGCCTCGACCTCGATGAAGCGGGCGAGAGGCGCCCAGATGCGCGCCGCGCTGGCGCTGCCTGGCTCGGGGCCCGGGACGGAAAAGCGCGGCAACCGACGCTGCATGCTTCCCTCGATGCTGGGGGAGGATTCCCTCTCCCCCGTGAAGTGCGGGGAGAGGGAGACGCCATACATCTTTGGCGCGCATGAGGCGCGGCCACGTTTGTCATCCCGGGCCTTGTGCCCGGGATCCATCCATCAGCTCGCTCCGGTGTCTGTGGAGAGATGGATCCCGGTGACCCCGGCCTTCGCCGGGGCAGGCAAGCACCGGGATGACAACGTTGGCGTCAGCGGCTGGCCCATTCCTCGAGTGGCTTGCAGGCCTCTGCGCTGGCGGTCTGCAGCCGGAAGGTGATCCCGGAGGTGACGGGCTTGATGCGGTACCTTCCGCCACCGCCGCAGCCGCCTTTCATCCGAAGACCGAACCTGGGGTCGAACGTCATCGACAGGGCCGCGGCTCCGGCGACGCGCTCGAGGTCGAAGCCGCCGCCGTCGCAATCGATGTAGCAGCCGATGTTGGTGGTGTTGCCGGTGCTCTCCTGCTTGTCGGGACCGCGCACCTTGTCCTTCGCGTACCATGGGCATTCACCCGAGGCGTACATGGTGCCGACGCCCTCCACCTCGGCCAAGAGGCGGAAATTGTGGATCCAGTCGTAGTCGGCCTCGCGGGTGTCGTAGACGAGCTGCAGCGTGAAGGAGCGCACGCTCATGTCCTTCATGATGGGCGGCACGGGCCGCATGTAGGGCTTGCCGTCGGGCGAGAGGTGCTTGGTCGGCTCCATCTTCGACTTCGACCAGTCCTCGACGTCCATGACCCGGTCCGTGAAGCTGCCGGTGAGGCAGACGGACTGGCCTTCGCCCTGCGGCAGCAGCGGCGCGATCAGCGCGTTGGCATCGGGTGGCCGGTTGGCCCGCACGACCGCCCAGGCGCCGAACCACACGACGATGGCGCCGAGCAACACTGCGATCCGCAGAACGATTGCCCGCATGCTGCCCAAGCCTCCTGCCGTTAGCTGGCCGAGCGTGGCAGCTGGGCGGGGCGGCGTCGCGGCATCGGGACGTGTGAGGCGGAAATTTCCGGCAATCGGCGGCAACGGCGGCGGGCGGGAGTTAGCCCCTCAATTCGCGAAGCGGAAGTGCATGACGTCGCCGTCCTTGACGACGTACTCCTTGCCTTCGAGGCGCATCCTGCCGGCTTCCTTGGCGGGGACCTCGCCGCCGAGCGAGACGAAATCGTCGTAGGCGATGGTCTCGGCGCGGATGAAGCCCTTCTCGAAGTCGGTATGGATGGTGCCGGCCGCCTTGGGCGCCTTGGTGCCGCGCGTGATGGTCCAGGCGCGCGCTTCCTTGGGCCCCACCGTGAAGTAGGTGATGAGACCAAGCACGCGGTAGCCCTCGCGGATCAGCCGGTTGAGGCCGGCCTCCTGCAGGCCCAGGTCGTGCAGGAAGGCGTCGCGGTCCTCTGGTGCCAGCCCTGCGAACTCGGCCTCGATCTTGGCGGAGATGACGACGCAGCCGGCGCCTTCCGCGCGCGCCTTCTCCTCCACGGCCTTCGACATGGCGTTGCCGGCGGCGGCGGATGCCTCGTCCACGTTGCACACGTAGACGACGGGCTTGGCGGTGAGGAGCTGCAGGGCGCGGTAGCCGGCCTCCTCCTCTGCGGTCAGCTTGGCAAAGCGTGCCGGCTTGCCCGCGCGCACCAGCTCCAGCGCCTTGTCCATGAGCCCGACCTGGGCCTTGGCTTCCTTGTCGCCGGTCTGCGCCTTCTTGGCGAGCGGGTCGCGGCGGCGCTCGAGGCTTTCGAGGTCGGCCAGCATGAGCTCGGTCTCGACCGTCTCGGCGTCGGCCAGCGGGTCGATGCGGCCCTCGACGTGGGCGATGTCGGTGTCCTCGAAGCAGCGCAGCACGTAGGCCACGGCGTCGACCTCGCGGATGACGGCCAGGAACTGGTTGCCGAGGCCCTCGCCCTTGGAGGCGCCGCGCACCAGGCCGGCGATGTCGACGAAGGTGAGGCGCGTCGGGATGGTGCTCGCCGACTTGCCGATGGTCGCCAGCTTGTCGAGCCGCTCGTCGGGCACGCCGACGTCGCCGATGTTGGGCTCGATGGTGCAGAAGGGATAGTTGGCCGCCTCCGCCGCCGCGGTCTGCGTCAGGGCGTTGAAGAGGGTGGACTTGCCGACGTTGGGCAGTCCGACGATGCCGCATTTGAAGCCCATGGATCAGCTCTTCTCGGTGCGGCCCTTGAGCCAGCGCTTGAGGTTCTCGGCCAGCGCGCTGGCGCGCTTGCCCTGGCGCTCGCCGGCCGGATGGCGGTTCGGCGCGGCGGCCGCGACGGTCTCGCGCACGGGAGCCGGTGACGGTGCCGCGGTCGCGCCCTTCGGCGCCGGCTCGCCGGCCTTGGTCGCGCGCGCCACGTCGGTGAGGAAGCGCGCGTCGTCGCCGGCGGCGAGCCGTGGCGCCGCGTCGGCGATGGCATCGAGCAGCGGATCGAGCCAGGCCGCATCGGCCTTGGCGAAGTCGTGCAGCACGTGGCGCAGCACCTGCTCCTTGGAGCCGGGATGGCCGATGCCGATGCGCACGCGGGCGTACTCGTTGCCGATGTGGGCGGTGATCGAGCGCAGGCCGTTGTGGCCGGCGTTGCCGCCGCCGGTCTTAACCTTGAGCTTGCCGGGAGCCAGGTCGAGCTCGTCGTGGAAGACGTAAATATCGTGCTCGGAAACCTTAACGTAGCGCTGCGCCTCGCCGACGGAGCGACCGCTGTCGTTCATGTAGGTCTGCGGCTGCAGCAGCATGACGCGGTGCCCGCCGATCGGGCCCTCGCAGACGAGACCGTGGAAGCGCTTCTTCCAGGGGCCGAGCCGGTGCCGCTCGGCAACGCGCTCAAGCGCCATGAAGCCGACGTTGTGGCGCTGGCGCGCGTGCTCGCTGCCGGGATTGCCGAGGCCGACGAACAGCTTCATGGCCTCGTCACGGGCTCGCGTTCGGCGGGGCCGTCACCGGCCACCGCAGCTTTACTTCTTGGCGGCAGGCTTGGCCGCGGGCTTGGCACCGGCGGCTTCCTTGCCGGCCGGAGCCTTCGCCCCCGCGGCACCCGCGGCGGCCTTGGCATCGCCCTCGGCGGCGGCAGCACCTTCCGCTCCCTCGGCGGGCGCGGCGCCTTCCGCGGCCGCGACCGTGGTGCCCGGCGTGGGCTCCTCCTCGATCTTGTGGCCGGCGACGGTCGCCACCGTGAAGTCGCGGTTGACGATGGTGGGCTTCACGCCCTCCGGCATCTTGGTGGCGGAGATGTGGATGGAGCGGCCGATCTCGAGGCCCTCGAGGTCGAACTCGAAATGGTCGGGGATGGCATCGGCCGGGCAGGTCACCTCGACCTCGTGGCGCACGACGTTCAGCACGCCGCCCCGCTTGAGGCCCGGCGACAGGCCTTCGTTGATGAACCGCACGGGGACGTTGACGCGAATGCGGGCGCCGGGCCCCACGCGCTGAAAGTCGACGTGGAGCGGCAGGTCCTTGACCGGGTCGAGCTGGATCTCGCGCGGTATCACCTTCTGCTTGGTGCCGTCGATGTCGAGGTCGATGATGGTGGACAGGAACTTGCCGCGGCCCCAGAGGAGGGTCAGCTCGCGGTGGTCGAGCGTGACGTTCTCGGCTGCGCCGTTGCCGTAGATCACGCCAGGTACGCGGCCCTCGCGGCGCGCGGCGCGGGCGCCGCCCTTGCCGGAGCGCGGGCGCGCGGACGCCTTGATCTCGCTGATCTGCTGAGCCATGGGGGTGATCTCCTGATGGGCGAACGGGCTCACGCCCCGAAGCGGGCGGCCCTGAATTTGGCCGGGTTATACTTGCAGGGCCGTCAAGGCGCAACCGCCGATCTCGCGGGTGTATCGGGCGCCGATCTGGCGGTCCTGACCGGCGCAAGGTGCACGAGACGAGCGGGCGCGGCCGCCGCGACGTTCACCGTGACGGCGCCAGTCCCCCCTGCCCCAGCGGCGGGTGCGCGACCTTTTCGCAGCGGCGGCAGGCTTGCGCGACGCGCGGCGGCCTGTGACGATCCAGCCGACATTGGCGAGGTCGCGGAGGGCGTGCATGCAGTTCGGCTGGTTGACGCTGGCGCATTCCCCCTCCCCCGAGCACGACGCGCGCGGCATCTTCGAGCAGCTCGAGCAGGCCACGCTCGCCGAGGAGCTCGGCTTCGACGGGGTCTGGCTCACCGAGCACAACTTCACCGGCGAGAGTGTCTACGCCGACCCGATCCCGTTCGCCGCCGCGCTCGCGATGCGTACGCAGCGCATCCGCATCGGTTTCGCCGTCATCCAGATGGCGCTGCGTCATCCGGTGCGGCTGGCGACCCAGCTGTCCCTGCTCGACAACCTGGCGGGCGGCCGCCTCGACGTCGGCGTCGGCCGCGGCACGATTTTCAACGAGTATGAGTTCGTCGGCTACGGTCTGCGCAGCGACGACGCGCGCGAGCGCATGGCCGAGGTGCTCGACGTCATGACGCGGTGCTGGACGGCGACGCCGCTCGAGCACAAGGGCAGGTACTTCACGCTCAGCGTCCCCGAGCTGCGCCCTGTGCCCGTGCAGCGGCCGCACCCGCCGATCTGGCACAGCGTCGCCTCGGCCGCCTCGTTCCGCATCTGCGGCGAGAAGGGCGTGCCGATCCTGACCGTGCGCCTGCCCGTGGCGCAGATCCCGGCGCGCCTGGCGCAATACGCCGAGGGCCTCGGCGCCAGCGGGCTCGACGATGCGACGCAGAAGCGCCTGTTGCAGCAGGCCGCGATCTGGCGCTGGGTCTACGTGGGCGAGAGCCGGGCGTCGGCCGAGGACGAGCTCGTCGCCGCCCTGGTGCAGACGCGGCGCCACATGAACCATTCGCGCCATGGGCTGAACCCGTCCGACTTCAAGGTGGACCCGGCGATGCTGAACCCGTGGACCGATCCCACTCATTCCGAGGACGAGGGCATCCGCTTTGCACTGCGCTCCGGCACCCTGATCGGCACGGCGCGGGACGTCGCCGAGCAGGTCGCCGAGCTGCGCGATGCCGGTGTCGGCCACCTGCTCTGCCAGATGAGCTTCGGCTATCTCGCGCACGAACGCATCAAGAGCTCGATGCGCCGCTTCGCAGAGACGGTGATGCCGGCCTTCGCCTGACCGCGCCTCGTGTGCGCTATTCGCTCGGCAGCGGAATCCAGTTGTAAAGGGCGATGCCGCCGTCGACGGCGACGGTGGTGCCGGTGACGTAGCCGGAGAACCGGTCCGACAGCAGCGCGAGCGCCATGTTGGCCATGTCCTCGGCCGTGCCGAGGCGGCCGAGCGGCACCTTGCCGTCGAACTTGAAGGCGGCTGCGTTGAAGCCGCCGCCCGGCACGGCGCCCGGCGCCAGCGCGTTGACGCGGATGCCTGCCGGTCCAAGCGCGCGGGCAAGCTCCTTCACCACCATGGTCTGCCCGGCCTTGGAGGCCGAGTAGTGCGGGATGTTTCGAGGCGTCTCAGCGTGCAGCGAGGTGATGAAGAGCATGCGGCCCTTGGTGCCGCTTTTTTGTGCAATCGCCTGCATGCGCCGGCCTAGCTCGCGGGCGATGAAGAAGCCCGAGCGCAAGTTCGTATTGACCATGCCGTCCCAGGTCGCCTCCGAGACGGTGAGCGGATTGTCGGACTCGTGCCGCGCCGGCGAGGCGGAATGCACGAACAGCGTGACCGGCACAGCCTCCGGTGGGAGCGCCGTCCGCCAGCCGTCGGCGGTGGCGAGATCGACCGTCACCGCCTCCGCCGTTCCGCCGGCTTTGACGATCTCGGCGACGACGGTCTCGTTGCGCGCGGGATCGATGTCGGCGCAGCGCACGGCCGCGCCCTCGCGCGCCAATGCCTGCGCGATGGCGCGGCCGATGTTGGAGGCGGAACCCGTGACGAGCGCATGCTCGCCCTTGAAGAGACCCAGCGGTGTCATGCGAACCTCGTGGAGGGGTTGGGATGCATAATTCAATACCACCGTCTGCGATTTTGAGAGAGGACAGTGATGCGATGCCGGCCTAGTGTGATGATCGAGAAGTCCGCACCATCGCTCTGGGCTGGGTTGAGTGAGCGGACTTCTCGATCTGAATCACACTAGAAGCCTTATTTTGCTAGTGTCCTTCAGATCGCGAAATTCGCTCCGAGGGTGCCGCACAATGAGGCGAATTTCGCGATCAGGACACTAGACTGCAGCGACGATGCTCCTCCGACAAAGGAGGGTTGCGTTCCGGGGCTGTCGCGGGGCGGAATTTCCAGTCATTGTGCAAAGAGGGGTCCGGCGCGCAAGCGCGGTGCTAGCCGGGTTCGATTGCCTCCTGCGGCGAGAGGGAGAGATTGCCCGTGCCCTTGTTTGAAGAATTCGTCGAGCACAGCGAGGCGGCGACGACGGTCTGCCAGCTCAGGTCACGCTTCAGACGCGTCATGGCCGACGAGGGCTTCGAGAATCACTTCATCGGTCGCCTCATCGGCCGCAAGGTGGTCGAGGCCGATTGGGTGGAATTTCCCGAGGGGCATTTCGAGACCTACCTCGCCGAAGATTGGGAGGACGTGGACCCGATACTGGCGTACACGGCGATGGCCACGCGTCCGTTCTGCTGGGACAACGTCTCGGTGGGCATGCAATTCACCAGAGACCAGACGGCGCTGCTCGACGAATGCAAGCGCGTCGGCGTGCATTCGATCATCGTTGCGCCCTTTCACAATCCGAACGGCGGCTGCGACATCGTCGGCGTGAGCCGGCGCCAGCCCGGACAGCCGGATCGGGCCCGCATCGCGATCCTGCAGGCAATCTGCGTGCAGACCTGGTGCCGATATGCGGAACTCGACGGCGGCGCTGTCGGCAACGGCCATCGCGAGATGACGCTGACCAACAGGGAGCTCGAGATCCTGAGATGGTTGAAGGACGGCAAGAGCAACTCGGAGACCTCGGAGATCATGGGGCTGTCGATCAAGACGATCGAGTATCACGTCGGCAACATACTGAAGAAGCTCGGAGCCGCGAACCGAACCACGGCGGTTGTCATCGCCATCAGGCGGCGGCTGCTGGATCTGTAGGGGTCGCGCGGTGTTCGCAGACAGGACGGGGGCATCTGACTCGGGCGAATCATCAGCCGAGGTCTCAACTAGGGAAATCCCCAGTGCTCTGCGCACGCCCATGGAAGCATCCTCGTTGCGTCAACATTTGGCGGCGCAATTTCATCGCGCAAACTCGGGAGCATGAGGGATGGCCCCGCGTGACAAGTTTTCGATCGAGCCGCTTTACGTCCAAGTTCGCAACCTGCTGGCGCAGCGCCTGGCAAGCGGCGTGTGGCCCCCCGGATCGGTGCTGCCCAACGAGATGGAGCTTGCGCGCGAGCTCGGCGTGAGCTCCGGCACGGTGCGCAAGGCGCTCGACAGCCTCGAGAGCGACCGGCTGGTCGTGCGGCGGCAGGGACGGGGAACGTTCGTCGTCGACCAGGCCTCCGGTGACGTGGCGACACGCTTCAGCAACATCAGGAACGGGGAAGGCCGACGGATTGGCGGCGACATGGAGCTGCTGGCGCAGGCAAAGGCGGTCGCGACCGAAATCGAGCGGCAACGATTGCAGCTGGGCGCCGGCGACGCCGTCCTGCGCACGACGCGCTTGCGACGCTACAAGAGCCAGCTGTTCATGCACGAGGAGGTGGTCCTCGCCATGAGCCGGTTCCCGGGGCTCGACGAGAAGAATGCCGGGACGCTCAGGATTTCCGCCTTGGCCCAGCGGCACGGCATCCATCTGGCCAAGGCATCCGAGCGCGTGACGCTGGAGGAAGCCTCGGCCCAGACCGCCGAGCGGCTCGACGTCGACTTGCACACCCGGCTGCTCAAATTGGACCGCGTGGTGTTCGCCGCGGGCGGCTATCCGGTCGAATGGCGCGTCGCGTACTGCAGCCTCAAAGAGGACATGCTCTACTTCGCCGAGATGGCGTAGGCGGGCGGGTTGTGCCGCCGGCGCGCCATCATTTGATGCGGGCCAGCACCGGCCGCAGGTAGGACAGGAAGCGGGCCGGGTCCTCGCTCATGGGGAAGTGGCCGAAGCCTTCCATGATGGTGGCCTCGGCGCCCTTGATGCGGGCGGCGAGTTCGCGCGTGATCTGCGGCGTGGCGGAGTAATCGTACTCGCCGGTCAGCAGGTAGAGCGGGCATTTGCCGGTGTCGATCTCGGCGACGCGGCCGCGCACGTCGCCGTCGGCCGTGTAGAAATGCAGATCGCCTTTGAAGACGCCGGGGCCGCCCTGCATGTAGTGCCAGATGGTCTCCCAGCGCTCGGCCTGCGGAGCGGTCGGGGAGATCAGGCCGGAGATGATGGCGCCTGCCATCTCGCCGCCGTGCACATCCGGGCGGTGCAGCCAGTCGAGGTCGTAGTAGGGCTCGGCGTGGGCACCGGACTGCAGGCCGATCAGGGCGCGGAAGCGCGTGGCATGCTCGAGCGCGAGGTGCAGCACGATGCGACCGCCGATCGAGCAGCCCATCGCGACAGGCTTGTCGAGGCCGAGCGCGTCGATCACCGCCATGATGGTGTCGACATAGGTGCGCGAGGTCAGCTTGTACTCGGCCGTATGCCAGCCGGCGGGAGGCGAGGACTTGCCGTGCCACGGCAGGTCGAAGGCGATGACGCGGAAGCGCGCGAGCGTCTCGGCGTCGTTGAGGAGGCCGCGATACTGGCGGCCGTCGGAGCCGGCCGTGTGCAGGCACACGAGCGGGATGCCCTCGCCGGCCTGCTCGACGTAGATGCGGTGCGGCTTGCCGCCGATGTCGACGTGCAGGTAGCGCCCGACGGCAGGCTCGAAGGCGGGCTTAGCCGGGCTCATCGTGCACCTCCCGCCGCGGCCGCGCGCGGCAGTGCCAGCAGGTCCTTGAAGTAGCGCAGGTTGGACATGAAGGGATACTGGTCGCCGTCGAGGCTAAGGGCGCGCGTCTTGATCATGGCGAACAGGTCGTGGCCGCCCGGCGGTGGCACCGGCTGCCAGAACGTGTCCCAGGCCTCCCGCGAGGCCCTCAGCGCGAAAGTCCAGCGCGGCTGGACGAAAGGCCCCTTGGCGACGGCCTCGATGCGCCCGCGATGGATGCGCACGAGATAGTCGGCGTTGCCGATCCCCAGCAGGAACGTCGTATCCAGGGTGCGGCCCCGGTGCACGAGCCACGCGTCGGCGTTGGCCAACTCGGCTAGTCGGTCGATGGCGTCCGTTGTCATGCGCGATCCTCCAACGGTGTGCTGAATGCGGGTGACCCGGGTCTCCGAGCATGTGAAGCGATCTCCAAGTGTCGCGAAATAGCGGATGTGCGTCGCGTAGGCTCCCCTCCACCTCGTGGGAGGGGTGGGGGGGAGCCCCAGTGGGGGACGTTCGCGGTCTTGTCCCCTTCCTCGCATCAGCTTTCCCCGCGCGTTCACCCCACCCCTAACCCATCAAGGGGAGGGAATGCACCCGCCGGGGCAGGCGAGCGCCGGGATGACATTGTCATTTCTTGCGGAAGGCGTCGATGCTGACGACCTTTGGGCCGGTTGCCGGCCCGGGCTCGGCGGCCTTGGCGGCGGGCAGCTTGGTCGGCGCCTTGTCGGCGGCCGCAGGACGCTCCGCGCTCTTCTCAGCTTGGCTCTTCTCGGCTTGCAGCTTGCGGGCCGCGCGCGGCTTCTTCTCGGCCTTGGTCGGCTCGCCGGCGCCGGCATCGGCGCGCGGGGCCTCGCCGCGCGGTGCGCCGATCTGATGCGTTGCCGCACCCTCGGCGTCGGCGTCGTCGAACTGCAGCCCGTAGGGCACGCTCGGATCGAAGAACACCTTGATGGAGGCGAAAGGAACGACGAGCCGCTCGGGGATGCTGTCGAACGTCAGCTTCACCTCGAAGCGCTCCTCGTTGACGATCAGGTCCCAGAAGCGGTGCTGGAGGACGACCGTCATCTCCTCGGGATACTTCTCCTTCAGGCGCTTGGAGATGATGACCCCGGGCGCTCCCGTGTTGAAGGCGATGTAGAAATGGTGCTCGCCCGGCAGCCCGGACTTGGCGACGCGCGTCAGCACCGTTCGCACGATGCCGCGCATCGCACTCTGGGCCAACCCCTCGTAATCGATATCCCGCTCGACCGTCATGTCCGACAAGAGACCACGGGGTTGCCCGTGGCGCAAGGAAGTGGAGGGCTTCTGTTGCCCGGTGCCCTCCGAACCGCGCCTTACGTTGCTAGACGTAAGGGCTTCAAGTTCAGGTTAATCGCGCCGCTTACGCAGCGAGAGCAACCTCAGCATAGTTGTCATTGGCAACTATTCTGGTGACCCGATAACGGCGGTATCATGCCGGGCAAAAGAGCGACCTTTACACCCTCGTCGATCCTAGTTCGCCCCCGCCGCAGGGGTCAGGCTTGAGGCCTGACCCCTGGGGTGGAGGCGCCGGGTACTGCCCCCGGGTCCGATGGGCTTATTGCGACGTCCATTTATCGCCATAGCCGGACGAATCCGGCAGTTCCTATATAAGTGAGCGCCGCGTTAAATGAAAGCTGCCCGGACCGGTCTGGGCATCCGGGCGTGGACGTACAGGGGCCGAAGGCGCAGGAATCCATGGAAGATCAGCCGCTTGGACGTTCCACGCTGTTCGGTGGTCCGCCTGCCTACGAGTTCCGCACGCCCTGGTCGCCCTGGGCGGCGCTGCTGGCCGCTTTGGTGATCATCGGCGCGAGCATCCTGGGGTCGATCCTGGTGCTGGGCAGCAGCTTCGTCGCGGGATCCGGGGAGGGTCCGGGGGCCGGCCGCCAGGATATGAACGCGCTGGCCACCCTCGCCATCTGGCAGGCGATTGCCGTCGTGCTGACTATGCTGGCAAGCGCGCTGTTCGGGGGGCGCATACGGGATGTGCTGGCGCTGCGACCTCCGGGCGTAGCTCAAGTGTACCTCAAGGCGGTGCTGCTGATGGCGGCACTTCAGGTGGTCGTGAGCGCGGTTCAGTATTTCTTCTTCCCGCAGGACATGTACGCCGACCTGCGCCCGATCGTGCGGCTGTTCGGAGACCAATGGGTGCTGGCGCTTCTGGTCGTCGGGCTCGGCGCGCCGCTGTCGGAAGAGCTGTTGTTCCGAGGCTTCCTGCTGTCGGCGCTGGCGCGCTCGCGGCTGGGCTTTGCCGGGGCGGCGCGTGGTCACGACGATCCTGTGGACGGCCCTCCATGCCGGCTATTCGATCGCGGGCCTGGTGGAGGTGTCCCTGATCGGGTTGTTCTTTTCCTGGCTGCTGTGGAGGACCGGCAGCCTGCGCGTGCCCATCTTCTGTCACGCGCTGTACAATACGCTCATCGTGGTGGTGCTGCGACACGTGCCGCTGCCGGCGTGAACCGGCGTCGGCAGAATCGCACTATCTAGGGTGCCATGGACCAGTATCTCGACCTCATGCGCCGCGTGCGCAATGGCGGCGTCCGCAAGACCGACCGCACCGGCACCGGCACGCTCAGCGTGTTCGGGCATCAGATGCGCTTCGACCTCGCAGCCGGCTTCCCGCTCGTCACCACCAAGAAGGTGCATCTCAAGTCCATCATCCACGAGCTGATCTGGTTCCTGGCCGGCGACACCAACACCAAGTACCTCAATGCCAACGGCGTCTCGATCTGGGATGACTGGGCCGACGAGGACGGCGAACTGGGCCCCGTCTACGGCCAGCAGTGGCGATCATGGGCGACGCCCGACGGCCGCAGCATCGACCAGATCCGCGAGGTCGTGGAGACGCTGAAGATCAATCCCGACAGCCGCCGCATGATCGTGACGGCCTGGAACCCCGCCGACATCCCCGACATGGCATTGGCTCCCTGCCACTGCCTGTTCCAGTTCTACGTCGCCGACGGCCGGCTCTCCTGCCAGCTCTACCAGCGCTCAGCCGACGTGTTCCTGGGCGTGCCCTTCAACATCGCCAGCTATGCGCTCCTGACCATGATGATGGCGCAGGTGACGGGTCTGCGTCCCGGGGAGTTCATCCACACCTTCGGCGACGCGCACTTGTATCTGAACCATCTCGAGCAGGCCGACCTGCAACTCGCGCGCACCCCGCGCGCGCTGCCGAGGATGGAGATCAATCCGGCGGTGCGCTCGATCTTCGATTTCCGCTTCGAGGATTTCGCGCTCATGGGGTACGACCCGCACCCGCACATCAAGGCCGCGGTGGCCGTGTGACCTGGCCGAGCCAAGTGTCAACGATCCGAAGGCGCTCGCTGACGCACGGGAATGTGGGCTAGGCGAATACTCGTATTTTGCTCGAATGACGGGAGCACTTGTTGCGCGGTGGCGAACGCTCATCCGAGTGCGCATCTGCAACCGACTCCGTAAATCGGCCGCAAAGATTTATTATTCCTAACGTCGGGATGGGGTGGTTAACGCAAGCTTAAGAGCGTTGCCTGTACCCTTCCCATCCCATGTACCGCTCTCGCGTTTGTCTGGCGTTGCTGTTGCCGGCTGTGCTCGCCCTCCTGGGCTGCAGCCAGACGCCGCAATTCGTCGCCAGGGACGAGCCGTGGCGGGCCGACGAGGAGCGCGCCTGCCTCGCCGCCGGCGTGGTGCACGAGACCTCGTTCGTGGCAAGTCGCGACTCGCTTGGCGGCCCGAGTGTTTGCGGCGCGTTGCGACCCTTCACGGTGGCTGCCGCCGCGCGCGGCTCGGTTCAGCTGCGGCCCGCGGCGCTTCTGCGCTGCCCGATGGTGCCGGCGGTCGATCGCTGGGTGGAGCGCGTTGTCATCCCGGCGGCGCGCTATCACCTGGGTGCCGCCGTCGTCGAGCTGAAGGTGGCCGCCTCCTACTCCTGCCGGCCGATGAATCACGTCGACGGCGCGAAACTGTCCGAGCACGGCCATGCCAACGCCGTCGACATCTCCACGTTCGTCCTGGCCGACGGGCGCGAGGTGGCGGTGAAGTCCGGCTGGTGGGGCGGCGTGGCCGAGCGCAGCTTCCTGCGCGACGTGCATCGTGGCGCGTGCGGCGTGTTCACGACCGTGCTGGGCCCGGGCTACGACATCAATCACCGCGACCACTTCCATCTCGACCTAGCGCGCCACGGCCGCGATGGCGAGGGCCGCATCTGCAAGTAGGGCGCCCTTGGCGCACGCGGGGACATGGCTGTCGTGCACGCGCGCGGGCGCCCTCGACAAAGCCCGGCCTGCCACGTAGCCATGGCCGATGGCTGTTGAAGTCGAAGGACAGGGCAACGCGCAGGCCAGCGAGACGCCGACGCGCGCCATCGCGCTGCTGGCGCTTGCCTCGTTCGCCAGCGCGGCGAACCTGCGCGTGTGCGACCCGCTGTTGCCGCAGATGGCCGGCGAGCTCGGCGTCACGGTCGGCACCGCGGCGCGCACGGTGACGGCCTTCGCTCTGGCGTACGGCGTATTCCAGGTGCTGGTCGGGCCGCTCAGCGACGCCCGCGGCCGGCTCAACATGGTCGTGCTGGGCTCGCTGTGGGCCGGCATCGCGACCGTGATCTCGGCAGCCATGCCGACGCTCGGGCCCCTGGCGACGATGCGCTTCCTCGCCGGGGCGGGGGGCGCCGCGGTCATTCCGGTGGCAATCGCCTGGATCGGCGACGTCGTTCCCTACGAGGGCCGACAGCAGGTGCTGGCGCGCTACATCTCGGGGCAGATCCTGGGCATCGTGTTCGGCCAGGCGGCGGGCGGCATGCTGGGCGAGCTGATCGGCTGGCGCGCAACCTTGGTGATGCTCGGCTGCCTGCATATCGTCGCCGGCCTGCTGCTGCTGGGCGAGATGCGCCGCCTCAAGACCGGCGTGCCGGTTCCCGGCCGCGCGCGCTGGCGCCACTCCGCCAGCTCCGCCTACGGCGTGCTCAAGGACCGTTGGGTGCGCACGCTGCTGATCAGCGTGTACGTCGAGGGCATCGCGATGTTCGGGGCCCTGGCCTACGTCGGCGCGGACCTGCACCAGCGTTTTGGCCTCAGCCTCGGCGCGGTGGGGGCGCTGTTGGCCTCGTTCGGTGTCGGAGCGCTCTTCTACTCGGCCACCGCCGGCACGATGGTGAAGCGACTCGGCCAGCCGGGCCTCGCGGCGTTCGGCTCCCTCATCCTCGCCACCGGCTACGCCATACTCGCCTTCATGCCGCTGGCCTGGATCGCCGTTCCCGCCATCGCGCTCATCGGCCTCGGCTTCTACATGTTCCACAACACGCTGCAGACCAATGCCACGCAGATGGCGCCGGAGGCTCGGGGTCTCTCCGTATCGCTTTTCGCCTTCATGTTCTTTTGCGGCCAGTCGACGGGCGTCGTCCTCGGCGCGCCCGTGATGGATCGATACGGGGGACGGCCGATCTTCCTTTCCGCCGCGGTGATCGTGATCGCCGTCGCCTTCTGGTTCCGCCGGCAGCTCATGGCTCGCATGCGCGCCGCCGGCTGAAGCCGGTTGCGGTCAGTTTGCCAATCCGGGGGGCACCTTCTGCCAGGCGTAACCCGCGCGACCCTTGGCGCGCCCGTACTCGAAGAGCTTGCCCATATAGACGGGATCGAACGGCGCGGCCTGGGGTTGCTTGAAGTCGTCGCCGATCAACGCGAGATTGAAATCGATGCGGTCGCGCTGCGTCGTCGTGTAGATGCGATACAGATCGCCCACGCCGTTGCTGGCGATCATCGTCTCGATGGCCCTGCCGGCGATCGCCAGGGTCTTGCGCTCGACCCTCTCCGGCGCAGGCGATGCGCGGCCGTTGCGGATGACGTAGGCGGCCGGTCGGCCCGAATTCTCCCGCCGCAAGATGCCCTCCAGCTTGAGGGAAGGCGGGTAGAGGAAGACCTGGGAGACGGTGCCGCCGTCGACGTGCATCTCCTGGTGCTTGGCCTGGTCGAGCAGGACGTCGATCATGACCGGCGGGAACATCCCCGGTATCGCCGCCGAGGCGAGTATGATCTTGCGCACCAGGTCCAGCCTTCGCGGATGGCCGCTGGCCGCGATCGCGCCGACGTTCCAGATGGCGAGCCTGCCGGTGTCGAGGTTGGTGGTCGAGATCAGCAGCAATCGGCCCTTCTCGTACTCCTCGCCGATGCGATCGAGGATCTTGATGTCCAGGTACTTGGCAATCGATTGCTCCAGGGGCCCGCTGTCCATCAGGGCCTCGTTGTTCACCGCCGACAGCAGGAAGCGCTTGCCCGAGACCACGTCGGCGGCCTGCGTCTCGGTGTAGATCTTCTTCAGCGCCCAATCGTACTCGCGGCCGAGGAAGGCGAACGGGGCGGCAAGCGCGCCGGTGCTGGTGCCGGTCACGATCTTGAATCGGGGACGGTCGCCGCGCTCGCTCCAGCCGACCAGCAGGCCGGCTCCGAACGCGCCGTCCTCCTGGCCGCCGGACAGGGCCAGCAGATCGTTGGAGAGCCTCGGCCATTCGCGCGTCAGCGACTGCCAGATCTCCTGCTTCAGGCCCTCGCCGTCATCGCCGTCGAAACGCGCATTGTCGATGCGAAGGAAGGCGACCGCCCCGGTACCTGACGGCAGCGCGTCCAAGCGTGCAGCCGCGCTGCATCCGGCAAGGCAAAGAGCGGTCCCAATGACGAGAGCGCAGCAGGCTTTATGCAGGTTTATCAGCGTGTATTCCCCCTGATATTCAGAGGGTTACACGCACATTTTGTCGATAAGAAGGGAGTGGTGGCCGCGAGTTGCCGCCGTTGACGGCCCACGTCGACTGACCTCAGCGCGCGTCGACGCCGATTCTCGCCAACTGCTGGAGGGGCGGTTCGGTCGCGAGGCACGCATTGAGCGGCGAATCCGCCTCGCCGCCGGCATAGGCGAAACGCGTGACGAGGGCGAGCTGCGGTGCAGCGTCCGCGGCAGCTTCGGCACGGCACCATTGGTCGCCGAGCCCGGCTGCGAAGGTCGGTTGCTGGGCCGTCGGTGCAAGGTCAAATCTCGGCTCGGCGCCGATGTCGTCGGCAGCCGGTCGCGAGGGGAGCGGCGCGATCGCGGCGGCTGCCTTTGGCGCTGCCGCCTTCGGCGCCCGGTGAACCGGCGGCGGAAACGCGGCGATGCTTGCGGATACTGTCTTCGCCGGTTTCTCGGGCGGATCGGCGGCGAGGGACGGGCCCGGCTGCGGCGGCTGGATCGGGCCGCCGAGCCCATGCGGCGCCGAGTTGGCGCCGGGCGGCAAGGCGGAGGCGATGGTGGCCGTGCCGGTCAAACCGTCATCGCGGCGCCAGAGGATCTTGTCGCCATCCTGCTTGAGCTGCATGCAGCTGGGCTGTGCGTCGAGCCACTTGAACCACTTCTGACAGAGCTTGCCGTTGGCGACCCACCATTTGCCGCGGTCCGCCTCGGCTCCCAGGAAATACTCGAGCACCCCGGCCTTGCCCGACATCAGGCCGTTGCCGTGATAGGTGATGGGGATCGACACACCGAACGGCGTGTCGAGGTTGACGGTCTTACCAGCAACCGTCTGCTTCAGGTTGTCGTCGCCCAGCTCCACGGGCGCAGCGTCTGCCCGACACCCTGCAAGGATGCAGATACCGACAGCGATCACACCACGCTTCAACGAAAGACCCCCGTCGTTCCATCCGCACGTGGTCTTCTATAAGCGGGGTAAGCGGCTGTATTGCGGCCCGATTCGGGCCGGCTGCCACAAACGAGGCGGTTATGTGCATCGGGGCCGGATTGCGGTAGAAGCTCGATCATGAGTTGGACCGGCCGCGGCGGGCGGCGCAGCTATCATCACGGCAACCTGCGCGAGGCGCTGATCAGCGCGGCGCTGGATCTCATTGCCCAGAAGGGTCCGGCTGGATTCACGTTTGCTGAGGCCGCCCGCCAGGCCGGCGTCAGTCCGGCCGCGCCCTACCGCCACTTCCGCGACCGCGACGCGCTGATGGCCGACGTTGCCAGGCGCGGCTTCGAGCATTTCGAGCAGCGCCTCGCCGCCGCCTGGGACGAGGGCCGCCCAAGCCCGCTCGCCGCGTTCGAGCGCCTGGGCAGCGCCTACCTGGCCTTTGCGCGCGACGAGCCGGCCTACTTCTCCGCCATGTTCGAGGCCGGACTGCCCATCAGCGACCATCGCGATTTGCAGGAAGCGGGCGACCGCGCGTTCGGCGTGCTGCGTCAGGCCTGCGAGGCCATCGTCGCCGCCATGCCGCCGGGCAAGCGCCCGCCCGCCATGATGATGGCGCTGCACATCTGGTCGCTTTCGCACGGCATCGCCAGCCTGTTCGCGCGTGGCGACGCGGCGCGCCGAAGATTGCCGATGAAGCCCGAGGAGCTGCTGGAGGCCGCCACGCTGGTCTACCTGCAGGGCCTGGGCATCACGGCCAAGGGAGGATCCTGAGGGCGAGTGCCGGAACAAGGGTGCAGCAAGCACCCATCGGCGCGGGTTCGTCACATGTTGGCCAAGAGAGCACCCCCAATGCTGGATCACCTGAAGGCTAAAAACCGCGCCTGGGCGCAGCGGAAAGTCTCCACCGACACGGATTTCTTCAAGCGCCTCGAGCGCCAGCAGGCGCCCGAATATCTCTGGATCGGCTGCTCCGACAGCCGCGTGCCCGCCAACGAGATCGTGGACCTCGATCCCGGAGAGCTGTTCGTGCACCGCAACGTGGCGAACCTGGCGCCGCCCCAGGACGCCAACTACCTCTCCGTGCTGCAGTTCGCCGTCGACGTGATCAAGGTGAAGCACATCATGGTGGTCGGCCACTACGGATGCGGCGGCGTCGCCGCCGCCGTGGACGGCAAGCGGCGGGGCCTCGTCGATCACTGGCTGCACCCGATCCGCGACATCTATCGCGAGCACCGCCAATCGCTCGAGATGATCCCCAACATGCAGGCTCGCCTGAACCGCCTGTGCGAGTTCAATGTCATCCGCCAGGTGCGCAACGTCGGCTCCGACGTGTTCGTGCAGGACGCCTGGGCGCGCGGCCAGGCCCTGTCGGTGCACGGCTGGGTCTATTCCCTGTCCAACGGCCTCGTGAAGGACCTCGACGTGACCGTCAGCAACCCGAGCGAGGTCGAGCAGCTGGCACTTTGAGCTGGTGGATCACACCGGCTCTGCATCCTGGTATCATCCACCCCGGTATGACCCGCCGGCAGCTGGCATCGGTGGTTAGGAGAAGGACGAAGCATGTCGCGCATATCCACGAAGACGAAAGCGGACCTCCCCGCGCACCTGCGCCCCCTGTGGGAGAAGATGCAGGGCTACGGGGACTTCGAGAACCAGGCGGGTGTGATGGCGCACCGGCCGCCGATCTTCAAGAACACCTGGACGATGCTGACGGAGCTGGCCGAGGAAGGGGTGCTCTCCAAGCGCTATCTCGAGCTCTGCCTCGTCACCGTGTCGCTGCTCAACAAGTGCACCTACTGCGTCTCCCATCACGCTCCCAAGCTGGCGGTGCAGGGCGTCTCCGAGGCGGGTGCCGCGCGGCTGCTCGACTACAAGACGCATCCGGAGCTGGACGAGGTGGACAAGCTGGTCGTGGAGTATGCGATCGCCGTCACCAACAACTGGAACCGCACGCGCGACGAGATCTTCACGCGCCTCGAGGCGCACTTCAGCGAGGCGCAGATCGTCGAGATGACATGGCGCACCGCGCTGTGCGGCGCCTTCAACCGTTTCAACGACATCCTGCAGCTCGACATCGAGCCCGGCGTCGCCGTCCGCGAGGCCGCGGAGTAGGTGTCATCCCGGGCCTTGTGCCCGGGATCAATTTTCCCGCTAGCTCCTGCTGTTGTGGTTGGCTGGATCCCGGCGACAAGCGCCGGGATGACACACGTGAGCAGAGGACCGCGTATGACAGAAGCCGCTACGCTCCAATCTCAAGACGAAGACAATGCCATCCTCGACGCGGTCGGCAAGTGGCTGGATCGGGACGTGCGGGCCCACGTGCATGCGCTCGAGCACGACGACATCTACCCAATCGAGATGGTGGAGCAGATGAAGGCTCTGGGCCTGTTCGGTGCCACCATCGGCACCGCCTACGGCGGGCTCGGGCTGTCGGCCACGACCTACGCCCGCATCTGTCAGAAGGTGTCGGAGGTCTGGATGTCGCTCGCCGGCATCTTCAACTCGCACCTGATCATGGCGGCCTGCGTGGAGCGCGTCGGCACCGAGGAGCAGAAGCGCAGCTATCTGCCCCGCTTCGCGACCGGCGAGCTGCGCGGCGGCCTCGCCCTCACCGAGCCCGACTGCGGCACCGACCTGCAGGCGATCCGCACCCGCGCCGTGCGCGAGGGCAACGACGCCTACCTCGTCAACGGCACCAAGACCTGGATCTCCAACGGCATCCACGGCCAGGTGTTCGCGCTGCTGGTGAAGACCGATACTGCCGCCGAGCCGCGCCACAAGGGCATGAGCATGCTGCTGGCCGAGAAGGGGCCGGGCTTCCGCGTATCGCGCAAGCTCGAGAAGATCGGCTACAAGGGCATCGATTCAGCGGAGTTGATCTTCGAGGACTACCGCGTGCCGGCCTCGGCCCTGATCGGCGGCGCGGAGGGACGCGGGCTGCAGACGGCGCTCGGCGGGCTGGAGCTCGGACGCATCAACGTTGCCGCGCGCGGTTGCGGGCTGGCCAAGGCGGCGTTGGACGATTCGGTGCGTTACGCGCAGCAGCGCCGCACCTTCGGCAAGCCGATCCACGAGCACCAGGCGATCCAGCTCAAGCTCGCCGAGATGGCCATCCGCACCGAAGCCGCCATCGCCCTCACCTACAACGCGGCCAAGGCCTACGACGAGGGCCGCCGCTGCGACATGGAGGCCGGCATGGCCAAGTACGCGGCTTCCGAGGCAGCGGTGGAGAACGCGCTCGAGGCCATGCGCATCCATGGCGCCTACGGCTACTCCAAGGAGTTCAACATCGAGCGCTACTATCGCGACGCGCCCCTGCTCGTCATCGGCGAAGGCACCAACGAGCTGCAGAGGATCATCATCGCCCGCCAGCTGATCGAGCGAAACCGGATCTGAGCGCCCCGCTACATCCGCGCGCGAATGCTCACGCCTTGGGAAGCTCGAGCTGCATGAGCTGGACCGAGGGAGCGATGTTCTGCTCCGCGTCCGCAATCGGCTGCAGGATGATGGTCTGGTCGCGACCGCCGATCAGCGACTGCGCCGGCAGGGCCGCATCATCGGTCGTCTTGTAGACGCCGACGAGATTGGCGGTCTCGCGGGGCGCCGCCCCGGCGAGCACGGTCCACACCAGCAGGGCCTTGGCGCCTGTCGTGCGCGTGCCCTGGTCCAGTCCCGTGATCTCGCCACCGTAGTGCTGCACGGTCGTGGTGCCCGCCTGCTCGAACGCGCAGGACAGCTTCCAGCCTCCCAGCTGCTTCTTCTCCGACGGAGCCGCCTCGGCCGTGCAGGTGAGCGTACCTACCAGCGAGGGGGCCGCCTTGGCTCCGGGGCCGCTCGAAAGCGTCGCCACCGCCGCGAGCCCTATCAGTAGGCGCCAAAATAACGAGTTCATGTGTGCCACTCCTCCTTTGGCCCGCACCTCCCCTGCATGAAACTCGGCCGGCACAGGCTGGGTTCCGCTGCCATCCGGCATTCCGCTCAGTCAGCGTCGCCAGATGCTGGGGATCCCACTAGGGGGCAGTCGTTGGGGCGGAGGCACGGCTTGGCGCGATCTGTCGGCAGGGATCGGGCAGCTGGGTTGCGCGGGCAGGATATCTCGGCTTTGCGGCCCTCAACTAGAATTAGCCCCGCTCCAGCAACATGCGTAAGAGCGCTGGGGCGAAATCAGACCGAGCATGTGCAGCATGTGCGCCCGGACCAAACCGGTCGCGCAGGCGCAACACAAAAAGCCTGGTCATTGCATAGCCCTAGGGAGGCTCCATGGAAGCGGCTGTCGAAAAGTCGGCCATGCGCAAAATTTATATGCGCCTGCTGCCGTTCGCTATTCTCTCCTACGTCCTGGCCTACATCGACCGCATCAACGTCAGCTTCGCCGGCTTGACGATGCGCGGCGATCTCCACCTCTCCGCGACCGACTTCGGATTCGCACTGGGAACATTCTTCCTCGGCTACTTCATCTTCGAGGTGCCGAGCAATGTGATCATGGAGAAGGTCGGCGCGCGCATCTGGATCGCGCGCATCATGATCACGTGGGGCATCTTCGCGGGCGCAATGGCTTTCGTCTACGACACGACGAGCTTCTCCATCGTGCGCTTCCTGCTCGGCGTGGCCGAGGCCGGCTTCTTCCCGGGCATGCTGCTCTACTTCACCTACTGGTTCCCGCGCCGGCACCACGCGCGCATCGTCTCGGGATTCCTTGCCGGCCTGCCGGTGGCGGTCGCGCTCGGCGCGCCGATCTCGACGGCGCTGCTCAGCCTAGACGGCCTGTTCGGCCTCAAGGGCTGGCAGATCATGTACATCGCCGAGGCGATTCCGACCGTGGTGGTCGGGTTCCTGACGCTGCTGGTGCTGACCGATCGTCCGGCGCAGGCGAAGTTCCTCACGACCGAGGAGAAGGAGTGGCTCGCAGCCAAGCTTGCCTCCGAGCGCCCGCCGACGAAGGACGTTCATTTCGGCGTCGCGAAGGTGGTCGTGCTGAGCCTGATGTACATCGTCATCACCATCGCAAGTCTGGCGCTGCTGTACTTCACGCCGCAAATCACCGCGTGGCTCAACGCGCAATTCGGCAACGTGCCGCCTGTGGTGGTCGTCGTCATTCCCTACATCTTCGGCACCATCGGCTTGCTGGTGTGGGGCCGCACTGCCGAGCACAATCTGTGGAAGGCGATGATCAACACCAAGGTGCTGCTGCTGGCCGTGAACTATTTCGGCATCGTCACGGCGAGCCTCGGCATGCTTTATTTCATCCCGCAGATCATCAAGTCGCTCGGCAATTTCTCCAACATGGAGGTCGGCTGGCTGACGATGATCCCCTATATCTGCGGCGGCATCGGCATGGTGGTCTGGGGCCGCATCTCCGACAAGATGAACGAGCGGCGCTGGAACCTGCTCGTTGCCTGCGTGCTCTCGACCGGCGGTCTCGTGCTCGCCGGCTATACGATGGGCACGTGGTGGGCGCTGGTGGGAATGTCGATGGCCGCGGTCGGGTTCTACGGCTCGAAGGGGCCGTTCTTCGCCATGCCGCCCATCTTCCTTAGCGGCACGGCGCTCGCCGCAGGGTTCGCGTGGATCAACTCGATCGGCAATCTCGGCGGCATAGTCGGCCCCTACTACGTGGGATACATGAAGGACCTGACAGGCAACTTCGCCGGCGGCCTCTACGGCTTGGCGCTGCTGAGCCTGATCGCCGCCCTGGTGTGCGCGTTCTTCCTTCACATTCCCGACCGCGCCCCGGAGGCAGAGGTGGAGGCGGGCGTGGCAGGTGCGCGGGCCTAGCCCGGCCGGCGGCGCCGGCGTTCATAGCCGGCCGGCCACATGATATTGATGGTGCGGGCCACGGTCATCAGAGGCCGTGGCCCGCACTGTTTCGCCGGGACCTTCGAGCATCTCCGCCGCCACCTATTGTCATATGGCCGGAGCTCCAGAAGCGGGCGAGAGCCGCCGGCCGCGGGCATGAGGCTGCGCACGCTAACCTTCAGGATACATTTGCCCGCCGAGCCAATCCCCGCGACTGAAGCAGCACCTACCATACGGGTTCCGCAATACCGCGCGGCGTCCGACCGGCTATATGGGCCTTCTCGACTACACGATCCGCCTGCTCGGGGTCTCCGAGACGATCCATCGCTGGCACGCGGCCATCAGCGCGCTGGAGGTGGAGCGGCGGGAGAAGGTCGCCCGCTACGCCGAGCGAATCGCGGCCACGCTCGCCAGGGCCGCGGTAGCCCTCGCCCGCCTGCAGATGGAGCCCTGCAACGCCCGGGCGGAGCGCCTCGCCATCCGGGAGCTTGGCCGCATCTCCGGCTATGTGGAGGACATCATCAGGGCGCTCGACCGCCATCTGGACGGGCGCAAGCTTGCGGGCGTCAAAAGGCGCCTCGAAGCGCTCGCGGCGAAGGAGCCGATGCGCGCCGCCGTCCGCGGCGCCGATGCCCAGCGCGTCGAGCGCCTGCTCGAGGCGGAGGGCTATTTCAGGGCCCTCGCCGACAGCCTGCGCATCTGACGCAAGCAAGGGGGATGCGGAAATTCATGGAGCGCCGTTTGTCAGGGCCGCGAGCTTGCTCCAAGCTGGACCTGAACCGTACGAGGGCTGATCGCCCTGCGCGGCGGCCGGCAGCGCCGGTGCCCCGTCTTTTTGGGTCCGGCGTGGCCGGGCACCTTCCTCAGTGCCCGCAACTGCCCTAATAAGCGTTGGGCGGAAAGCCGCATCGGCATCGCTGCATATCCCTCCGGCAACAGGCCTTCGTTGACCTCCTCCGACCCGCTAGACGCTGGCGCCGACATCGAGGCCGAGCTCGCCACCATCCTCGAGGGGATCGGCGAGGGCTTCTACGCCGTCGATCGCGAGTGGCGCATCCGGCGCTTCAACAGCGAGGCGGCGCGCCATTTCGGCCGCGAGCCTCGCGACGTGGTCGGCCGCAGCCTGTGGGAGGTCTTTCCGGGCGCGCGCGAGACGCCGCTCGGACAGCTGTTCCTCGACACGATGGCCCGGCGCGAGCCGATCAAATCCGAGACGCAATCGGTCGTCATCAGTGGCAGCTGGCTGGCGTACCGGCTGTTTCCGCTCGGGGACGGCATGGGCGTGGTCTTTCGCGATGTCACCGCCCGCAAGCGCGCCGAACAGCAGAGGGATCTGCTGATCAAGGAGCTGCATCATCGGGTGAACAACACGCTCGCCACCGTGCAGGCGATCGCCTCCCAGACGTTCCGCAATTCCAGTGTGGATGCGGCTGCCCGCAAGACGTTCGAGGCACGGCTGCTCAACCTCAGCAACGCCCACACCGCGCTCACGCACGAGAGCTGGGACAGCGTCGAGCTCCGCGAGCTGATCATGGCCACGCTGCGGCCCCACAACGTTCCCAACGGCGAGCGCTTCTCGTTGAGCGGACCGGACATGCGCGTGCAGCCCAAGTGCGCCGTGGCGCTGTCGATGGCGATCCACGAGCTCAGCACGAACGCCATCAAGTACGGCGCGCTATCGGCGGACGGGGGGCGCGTGGCGATCGACTGGAACGTCGCCGGCGAGCGCTTCGGCATGCGCTGGCAGGAGGAGGGAGGCCCGCCCGTCTCTGCGCCAACGCGCAAGGGATTTGGCTCGATCATGATCGAGCGCGTGCTGGCCGAGCAGCTCGGAGGCGGCGTAGTCATCCGCTACGACGCCGGCGGGATTGTCTGCATCATCGACGCCCCCCTGCATGCCGTTCGCGACGGCGAGCCGGCGTAGCCGGGGGCCCGGCCCGCAGAATCAACCACGGACCGGCTTTTCCGCTTGCTGCCGGCTTCCCCACGCGCAATCCTCGATTCGAGCGCCGCATTGCATTGCCGGCGCGCGATGGCGTGCGTGGCATCACGTGACGTCGCTGCGACGGCGCCGGCGGGCCGACAGCCGGGCAAGCGACCAGCTCTCGCCGGCGATCCCGGCGAGCGTGGATGGCGCCTCCCGGCGGGCCGACGCCAGGAGCACCGTGTTGAGCTCCTCTGAGATCGGCGGCTCCGAGAAGGCCCATATCTCGAGTCCGGTGGCGGCGAGGCGGTCGGCGATGCGGCCCGGCACGGGATCGTCGGGCGCCTCGAGCGAGATGTTGACGGCGACGCGTCCGCCGTCGCGCAAGGCGCGTCGCACGCGGGCGATGGTCGCGGGGGAGAGCACCTCGACGTAGGAGAACCGCGGACCCCCGACATCGATGCCGATGGCATCGAAAGTGCGCCCCTTCGGGCAAACGAATTGGCGCGCGTCCGCCGTGATGCATTCGATGCCGCTGGGCATCCAGAAGAATGTCCGCGCCAGCTGGAAGCTGATCGGATTGGTCTCGACCACGGTGACGCGGCTGCCTCGCCGGTGCAGCATGGTCGCCAGCGCTCCGCCGCCGCAGCCGAGGACAAGCGCGTCGGCCGCGCCTGCGAGCAGCGTGGCCATGAGGCGAACATAGGCGACATCGGCCTCGCCGCCAGCGAGCACGCGGCTCTGCGATACGCCGCCCTCCTCGTAGAGCCGCGCGCCCGTGGCCGGGTCCTCCAGGACGCGGATCTCGCCGTTGGGCCCGTTGAAACGGGCAAGGACGTGCATGCGATACCCCGGGCCGGCCTAGTGTGATGATCGAGAAGTCCGCACCATCGCTCTGGGCTTGGTTGGTGAGCGGACTTCTCGATCTGAATCACACTAGAATCCTTAATTAGCTAGTGTCCTTCAGATCGCGAAATTCGCTCCGAGGGTGCCGCAGAATGAGGCGAATTTCGCGATCAGGACACTACGTGGCGCTCAAGACCGGCCCAGGATACCCGACACCGCTGCCCCGTTCACGCCCGTGCCGAGGCGACGCGACCGGTCTCCCAGCCGATCAGGGCGCGCTTGCGCGTGAGGCCCCAGTGATAGCCGCCGAGGCTGCCGTCGCCGCGCAGCACGCGGTGGCAGGGCACGACGAACGAGATCGGGTTGCGGCCGACGGCCGAGCCGACCGCGCGCGAGGCGGAGGGGGCGCCGATGTGACGGGCGATGTCGGTGTAGCTCACCGCCCGGCCCATCGGGATCTTGAGCAGAGTCTCCCACACACGGATGTCGAAGTCGGTGCCGATCATCACCAGCCGCGTGGGCTGGTCACGCCTCCATTCCGAGGCGAAGATCTGCCGGGCATGGGGCGCGGTCTTCTCGGGCGCGGCGACGTAGCGTGCCTTCGGCCAGCGCTGCATCATGTCGGCGAGCGCGTCCTGCTGCGTCTGGCCCTTGTCCTCGTCGACGAAGGCTAGGCCCGCGACGCCGCGGTCCGTGGCGATCAGCAACGCCTCCCCGAAAGGGCTGGCATGGAAACCGTAGGCCATCTCCAGGCCCTCGCCGCGGCGCTTGTAGTCGCCGGGCGTCATGGCCTCGTGCGAGACGAAGAGGTCGTGCAGCCGGCTGCCGCCCGACAGGCCCACCTCGAGCGCGGCATCGAATACGCTGGCCGAGCCTTCGAGCAGCCCGCGCGCGTGGTCGACGGTGATGGCCTGCACGAACTCCTTGGGAGAGAGCCCGCACCAGCGCTTGAAAAGCTTCTGGCAGTGCGCCGGGCTGAGTCCCAGGTGCTGGGCCAGGCGCTCCAGCGAGGGCTGCTCTGTCCACGTCGCGGACAGGAAGGCGATGGCGCGGCGGATCAGCTCGTAGTCGCGCGAGCGGTCCGGGCCCAGCGGGGCGGCAGGAACGGTCGCGGTGGAGTTGGCTGTGTGTAACATGGGTCGTCCTCGCGGTTATTAGCGGCGTTGACCCCTGACTTAGTGGGTTCGGATATGCGCTTCGACCCGTTTCTTGTGAGCCCATTCCATTAAATTCTTCCGCCGCCGCGGGCGTCTATCAATGCCCCCCTCAACGCATCCGCGAAGTCGCGACGCTCGTCGTCGTTGAGGAAGCGGGCGAACGCCAGCTCCTTGCCCTGCGACACGATTCTGAGGTCCGTGCGCCCGTCCGGCCACTCCCTCAGGTTCACACGCGCCCAGTAGGGATTGCAGTCGAACTGCTCGCGCCGCCCCGAGGGGTGCACCCGGGTCCACGTGAACAGCGCCGGGGTCAGCTCGACCGTCTCGTAGAGTCGCCCGGAGCGGTAGTTGAGCCGGAACGCGACGTAGACCAACGCCACATCCAGCCCGACGAAGCCGGTCACCGGCCAGGCGCCGGCGAGATAGAACACCAGCCCGGTGACAGAGCTGATCGCGCACAGCGCCGCCATCAGGATCAGGAAACCCTTCGGGCCCAGCGACCTGTGCGGTGTCAGCAGCGCGCGGAAAGCCCCCGGCGCCGCTTGCGTTTGTTCCCACTTTCCGGTCATGACTGCAATTCTATCAACGTGATCGGCCCGCGCGAAGCCCCGATGCCCAAGACCGTCCGACCGGGGCCCGCCCCGCCCCGCTCCAAGCGCGCGCGCGTCCGCAAGGCCAAGGTGGCGCCGGAGCGAACCGCCGAGATCTTCCGGCGGCTTGCCGCGGCCAACCCCGAGCCGAAGGGCGAGCTGGAGTACGCCAATCCCTTCACGCTGCTGGTGGCCGTGGTGCTGTCGGCGCAGGCGACCGACGCGGGCGTCAACAAGGCGACGCGCGGACTATTCAAGGTCGCGGACACGCCGAGGAAGATGCTGGCGCTGGGCGAGGACGGCGTGCGCGAGCATATCAAGACCATCGGCCTCTACCGCAACAAGGCCAAAAACGTGATCGGGCTGTCGCAGGCGCTGATCGGCCAGCACGGCGGCGAGGTGCCGCACCAGCGCGAGGCGCTCGAGGCCCTGCCCGGGGTCGGCCGCAAGACCGCCAATGTCGTGCTCAATATCGCGTTCGGCGAGCCCACGCTGGCCGTCGATACCCACGTGTTCCGGGTGGCGCATCGGCTGGACCTGGCCTCCGGCAAGACGCCGCTGGAGGTGGAGATGGGCTTGCTCGAGGTCATCCCTCCGGTTTATCTGCATTACGCCCACCATTGGCTCATCCTGCACGGTCGCTACGTGTGCCAGGCGCGCAAGCCGAAATGCGATGTCTGCGTCGTTAGCGATCTGTGCACTTCGCCGGACAAATGGTTCGATGGCGGCCCGCCGAGGGACGCCGCGCAACGAGAGGCTATGTCATGACGGTCGCCAACGGACGCCAATTCCTGAGCATTCCCGGGCCCACCAACGTGCCCGACGCCGTGCTGGCCGCCATGCAGCGGCCGGCCATCGACATCTACTCGGGCGAGATGATCGGCATCACCGACAGCTGCCTGGCGGACCTGAAGTCCCTCTTCAATACCGCCGGCCGCGCCTACATCTACGCCGCCAACGGCCACGGCGGCTGGGAGGCGGCGCTCACCAACGTGCTGTCGCGGGGCGACACCGTGCTGGCGCTGGAGAGCGGCCGCTTCGCGCTGGGCTGGGGCGAGATGGCCAAGATGATGGGCGTCGAGGTGGAGGTGCTCAAGGGCGACTGGCGCCGCGCCGTCTCTCCCGCAGCCCTCGAGGAGCGCCTGAAGCGCGACAAGGCCCACACCATCAAGGCCGTGCTGGTGGTGCAGATCGACACGGCCTCCGGCGTCGTCAACGACATCCCCGCCGTGCGCAAGGCGATGGATGCGGCCAAGCACCCGGCCCTGCTGATGGTGGACTGCGTGGCGTCATTGGGCTGCATGCCCTTCGACATGGACGGCTGGGGCGTCGACGTCGCCATGTCCGGATCGCAGAAGGGCCTGATGACGCCGCCGGGCCTGGCGTTCGTCGCGGCCAACGACAAGGCGCGCAAGGTGCACAAGTCGGCGGGATTGCGCACGCTCTACTGGGACTGGACCTTCCGCGAGGGCGAGATCCACTACCAGAAGTATTGCGGCACGCCGCCCGAGCACCTGCTGTTCGGCCTGCGCAAGGCCATCGACATCCTCAAGGAGGAGGGCCTGCCGAACGTCATCCGCCGGCACGCATTGCTGGCCGAGGCGACGCGAGCCGCGGTGTCCAAGTGGGCCGAGGGACAGGTGCTGGCCATCAACATCGCCAATCCGGCCGAACGATCGAATTCCGTCACCTGCGTGCTGATGCAGGGTCGCGACCCGCAGCCGCTGCTCGACTACACCAATAACAAGTGCGGCGTGGTGCTGGGCGTCGGCCTCGGCGAGCTCGGCGGCAAGGCCTTCCGCATCGCCCACATGGGCCACACCAACGCCCCCATGGTGCTGGGCACCCTGGGTGCGGTCGAGATGGGCCTCTCCGCTCTCGGCATCCCGCACGGCAGCGGCGGCGTGCAGGCGGCGGTGGAGTACCTGGGGCGCGAGGTGGCGGCTTAACAAGGAAGGACGTCCGGTCTCGCCCATGCCTTGCCCCGAAGCACCATGTGAGACCGGAGGCGACGCGACAATGAACTCGACCTATGACTGATCGCGTCCCCAACCCCGAGGCGGGCTCCGTGGCTTGGCGCAGCAACGCCAACCACAACCGCATGATGGCGCTGGCGCAGGACCTGGAACCGCCGCGAACTGACGAGATCGAACTCGCTTATTTCGGATCCTCAGCCTTCCGCATCACAACTCCGAAGGGTTTGACGATCCTCATCGACCCCTGGCGCAACCATCCCCTGCGCCGCTGGGACTGGTACCTTGCAGATATGCCGATGACTTGTGTCGATATCGGCATCTCGACACATGCCCATTTCGACCACGATGCACTCAACAGGCTCGATGCCCACGTCCTGCTCGATCGGCTGATCGGCGCCTACAGGTTCGCGGATGCGACGATCATCGGTATCCCGGACAAGCATGCGACGGCTTCCGGCTTCGGCACGTACGATTTCAAGAAGGTCCACAAGGAGCTTGTCGGCGTCGACATCGAACCGCCCGGCAATCCGCGTTCTTGGGATAATTGCCTGATCGTCGTCGAGACAGGCGGCCTGCGTATTCTGCATTGGGGGGACAACCGGCATGATCCGCCCGAGCACGTCTGGGACGCGCTTGGCCGCATCGATGTTGCGCTATTGCCCGTCGACGGCTCCCAGCATGTGATGAGTTTCGAGATGACGGCGTCGATAGTCGGGCGGCTGCGGCCGAAAATTGTCGTGCCGCATCACTACTACATTTGGGACCTGACGCAGCGTGCTTCGACACTCCTGCCGGCCGACGGCTGGGTCTCGGCCCAGCCGCGTTCTCGCAAGCTTGACGCACCGTCGACGCGCTATCGGGCTGCCGGTCTCGCTGGCCTCGAGACAACCGTCGACTTCTTCGCCGACAATGTGGCCTTCGACAAGCTCGCCTGGCGCCAGGCTTGGTCCGACTGAGATCTGAGGCGCGCGCCCCCCTTAAGGGCAGGGCCAGACCTTGCCGGCCTGGCCCCGTATTTCTCACACCGTCCTACGGTCTCGCCTCACCCCAGGTGGCTGATGAACTTGGGCTGCATGTAGACTTGCAGTCCCTCGATGCCGCCTTCGTGGCCAAACCCTGAAGTCCTTGACGCCGCCGAAGGGCGTCTCGGGGAGCGCGATGCCGAAGTGGTTGATGGTGACCATGCCGGATTCCAGCGCGTCCGCCACCTTGGTTGCCGTGTTGGCATTCTTGGTGAAGGCGTAGCTGGCGAGCCCGAAGGGCAGCTTGTTGGCCCGCGCCAGCACGTCATCGGTCTCCTTGAAGCGCAGCATCACGGCGACGGGGCCGAACGGCTCCTCGGTCATGATGCGGGCGTTCTCGGGCACGTCGGTGAGGACGGTCGGCTGGAAGAAGTTGCCCTGGTTGCCGATGCGCTTGCCGCCGGTGGCCACCTTGGCGCCCTTGTCCTGGGCGTCGGCGATGAAGCCCTCGATGGCGTTGATGCGGCGCGGATTGGCGAGCGGACCCATCTTGCTGTCCGCCTCCAGGCCGTCGCCGACCTTGGTGTTCTTGGCGATGTCGATGAACTGGCTGACGAACTTGTCGTAGACCTTCTCCTGCACGAAGAAGCGCGTGGGCGACACGCACACCTGGCCGGCGTTGCGATACTTCATGGCGCCCATCAGCTTGGCGGCCCCGTCGACGTCGGCATCGTCGAACACCAGCACCGGCGCGTGGCCGCCCAGCTCCATGGTGGCGCGCTTCATGTGGCTGGCGGCCAGCGCGTTGAGGTGCTTGCCCACCGGCACCGATCCGGTGAACGAGACCTTGCGGATGATCGGGCTCGGGATCAGGTATTCCGAGATCTCGGCGGGAACGCCATAGACGAGGTTGATCACGCCCGCCGGCACGCCGGCATCGTGGAAGCACTTGACGAGCCCGATGGGCGATCCGGGCGTCTCCTCCGGGCACTTGATGATGATCGAGCAGCCGGCCGCCAGCGACGCGGCGATCTTGCGCACGGCCTGCGTGACAGGGAAGTTCCAGGGCGAGAAACCGGCGACGGGGCCGATCGGCTCCAGGATCACCATGTTGCGCACACCGTCGGCGCGCGCCGGGATGATGCGGCCGTACGCGCGCTGGCCCTCGCCGGCGTACCAGTCGACGATGTCGGCACCGCTCATCACCTCGAGCTTGGCCTCGGCGAGGATCTTGCCCTGCTCCTGGGTGAGCACCTTGGCGATCTCGTCGGCGCGGGCGCGCATCAGGTCCGCGGCCTTGCGCAGGATCTTGCCGCGCTCGAAGGACGAGACCCGGCGCCAAGTCTTGAAGCCCTTGTCGGCAGCGGCCAGCGCCTTGTCCAGGTCGCCCTTGGAGACGTGGCCCAGCTCGCCGATCGGCTTGCTGTTGGCGGGGTTGATGACGTCCTGCTTCTTGGATCCGGTCGGCTTCACCCAGTTGCCGTCGATGTAGTGCTCCAGGGATGTGTACATGTCGCTTGTCCTTCACAGGGTTTCTAGGAAGAGAGGGTGCCGCGCAAGGCGAGGCCTAGTCGTCGAACTATCCATCGGTATATAGCGCCTCGCCGGACTTGCGGGAAGTAGATTGGGTCAAGCGAAGCGCAGACCCAACACCGCCGAAGATTGCGACTTGTGTTGGGTCATCCCCCCGCCTTCGCGAGGGTCGACCCAATCTACGAAGCTGGCGCTCACACGCTGGGCTTCTCGCCGCAGGTGGAGGCCTCCTCGGTGCGCCAGCCGCGCGCATTCCAGCGCTGGCCCATGCCGGAGGTGCCGTCGTCGAAGGGCGGATCGGGGTTGAGGCCCGCGAGGTAGAACTCGTAGCAGTTGGCACTCGTCTGGATCGCGGTCCAGCAGCCGCCGTTCAGCGGGGGTTGCGGCAGCGGCGGATTGTAAAAGGTGCAGAAGACATGGCCGCGGAAGTGCCAGCTGCCCGTCGCCCGCCGCGCACTCTCGCGGTACTCGAGCCGCCCGTCGCCGAAATAGGCCTCGCTCCAGGTGAGGCCGTTGCCGTAGTGGCCATCGAGCGTCTTGCCGATGAAGGCCGAGCGCATGGCCTCCTCGGTCATCCACGGACCGTCGAGGGCCGGTGCCGCGGGCGATCCCCCCACCAGGGCCGCGCCGGCAAGGCTCAAGAACACCGTCAACCTGGCAGCAGTGGTCACGCGAGATATGCTCCGGAAAGCTAGAGGTACTACAGGGGAGCACCGATTGCGAGCGTAGGTAATGCATCGTGGGTAATGCTTCATTGTGGCCGGCCCGGGACGCTGGTTTGACGTCCCGGCCGGGGGGTGTCCCCCCGTCGGCCCGGGGCCCCGGAATCACAGGCTTCCGTGCTGCTTACGGCCCCCTGGCCCCCGTATTCGCCGGTGCGATTTCCGGGATGACTTCGATGGACACGAGAAGCGGCTGCGGTTACAAGCACGCGCGCAAGAATTCATGCGCTGCAACCGCTCGGGACCAGAGCACCATGAGCTATCGAATTGCCGTCGTCGGCGCCACGGGCAACGTGGGCCGGGAAATGCTGTCGATCTTGAGCGAGCGCCTGTTCCCCGTCCGGGAGGTGCACGCGCTCGCCTCGCGCCGGTCGGTCGGCGTGGAGGTCTCGTTCGGCGATCAGACGCTCAAATGCAAGGACCTGGCAACCTTCGACTTCACCGGCATCGATTTCTGCCTGATGTCGGCGGGCGGGAGCGTCTCCAAGGAGTGGTCTCCCAAGATCGCCGCCAAGGGCTGCGTGGTGATCGATAACTCCTCGGCCTGGCGCTACGACATGGATGTGCCGCTGATCGTGCCGGAGGTGAACGCGGACGCGGTCGCCGGCTATGCCAAGAAGAACATCATCGCCAACCCCAACTGCTCCACCATGCAGATGGTGGTGGCGCTGAAGCCCTTGCACGACCGCGCCACCATCAAGCGCGTGGTGGTTGCGACCTATCAGTCCGTCTCCGGCGCCGGCAAGGACGCCATGGACGAGCTGTGGAGCCAGACCAAGGGCAAGTACGTGCCCGGCCAGGAGGTCGCGCCCAAGAAGTTCACCAAGGAGATCGCCTTCAACTGCATCCCCCAGGTCGACGTCTTCATGGAGGACGGCTACACGCGCGAGGAGTGGAAGATGGTGGCCGAGACCAAGAAGATCCTCGATCCCAGGATCAAGGTGACGGCCACGTGCGTGCGGGTGCCGGTGTTCGTCAGCCATTGCGAGGCGGTGAACGTCGAGTTCGAGAACCCGATCACGCCGGAGGAGGCGCGCGAGATCCTGCGCGAGGCGCCGGGCTGCCTGGTGATCGACAAGCACGAGCCCGGCGGCTACATCACGCCGATCGAGGCCACCGGCGAGGACGCCACCTACATCAGCCGCATCCGCGAGGACGCGACGGTGGAGAACGGCCTTGCCATGTGGATCGTGTCCGACAACCTGCGCAAGGGCGCCGCGCTCAACACGGTGCAGATCGCCGAGCTGCTGATGAACCGCAAGCTCCTGCGTCAGGCAGCCTGAGGTCCGCTGCGCCGCTGAGGGGCCCCCGGGCCCCTCGCGGACAGGCAAACGGCGGGACGACCGCCGTGCGCGTGGCGCCGAGTCCCCTCCGAGCCTGAAAGTTCTACCCCGCGGGATGCGGGGTGGCGGCCGAGGTGTCGGGGCGCGCCGAGGAACCTGGCGCGTGGGCCCGGTGCTCGCGGGCCACGTAGGTGTAGACCGCCGGCGTCACGAACAGAGTGAAGATCGTGCCGATTGTCATGCCGGCGGCGATGACGATGCCGATGGAGAACCGGCTGGCCGCTCCCGCCCCGCTGGCGGTCAGCAGCGGCACCATGCCCACCACCATGGCTGCCGTGGTCATGAGGATGGGCCGCAGCCGGATGGCGGCCGCCTTCTCGATGGCGGCGCGACGGTCGAGCCCCTCGCTCTCCTGCAGGTGGTTGGCGTAGTCGACCATCAGGATGCCGTGCTTGGAGATGAGCCCGATCAGCGTCACCAGGCCCACCTGCGTGTAGATGTTGACGGTCGCCAGCCCGAGGTTGAGGGGGATCAGCGCGCCGAACATGGCGGTTGGCAGCGCGATCAGGATGATCAGCGGATCGCGGAAGCTCTCGTACTGCGCCGCCAGCACCAGGTAGATGATGATGAGGGCGAAGATGAAGGTGACGACGAGCGTGCTGCCCTCCTGCACATACTGCCGGCTCTCGCCCTGGAAGTCGTAGGAGAAGCCTTCCGGGAGCTTGCTGGCGGCCGTCTGCTTGAGAAAGTCGATGGCCTCGCCCACGGTGCGGCCCGGAAACGGCACGCCCGACAGGGTCGCCGAGTTGAGCTGCTGGAAGCTGGTTAGCGCGTTGGGCTGCACGGATTGCCCCACCGTGGCCACGCTCGACAGCGGCACCAGCGCGCCGGCGGTCGTGCGCACCTGGTAGCGCTTCAGCCATTCGTCGGTGAGGCGGAAATCGCGCGGCACCTGCGGGATCACCTGGTAGCTGCGGCCGTACAGATTGAACCGGTTGACGTAGTTGCCGCCCAGCAGCGTCGCCAGCGAGGCGCCGATGTCCTGCATGGTGATGCCGAGACGATTGGCCTTGTCGTGGTCGATCTTCAGTTCCACCTGCGGCGTCTCGAACTTCAAATCCGAATCCGTGAAGATGAAGAGCCCGCTCTTCTGCGCCTCCGCCTGCACGTCGGCCAGCACCTGCGCCAGCTGCGGATAGTCGGCGGTGGTGGTGATCACGAACTGCACCGGGGGTCCGCCGGTGGAGCCCGGCAGCGAGGGCAGCGCGAACGAGATCGCCTGGGCGCCCGCGATGCCCGCCACCTTGGGCTGCAGGCTCTGCAGGATTTCCTTCTGCGTCCGCTTCCTCTGGTCCCACGGCTGAAACAGGATGCCGGCGATGGCCTGGTGCACGTTGTTGCCGAAGCCGTTGATGATGAAGACGTGCTCCTTCTCCGGCACGGTCTGGAACACCTTGCCGAGCTCGGTGGTGCCCTGCTCGAGGTAGTCGAGGTTGCCGGCCTGCGGCGTCTTGACGATGTTGAAGAGGATGCCCTGGTCCTCCTCGGGCGCCAGCTCCTTCTGCGCGGCCACGTACATGATGCCGACCGCGGCGATGACGCCGACGAGGATGAGCAGCGTCACCGGCCGATAGTTGAGCGTGCGGTTGAGACGGCGCTGATAGCGCCGCTTGAGACCCTCGAAGGTGCGATCGAGGAAGCGCACGAAGCGGCCGCTCGACTGATCGTGCTTGAGCAGCTTGGACGCCATCATCGGCGACAGCGTCAGCGCAATGATGCCCGACACCACCACGGCGCCGGCAAGCGTGAAGGCGAACTCGCGAAACAGCGCGCCCGTCAGGCCCGAGACGAATCCGATCGGCGCATAGACCGCCGCCAGCGTGATCGTCATCGAGATGACGGGAACGGCGATCTCGCGCGCACCCTTGAGCGCGGCGTCGAAGGGCTCCATGCCCTCCTCGATGTGGCGGTAGATGTTCTCCACCACGACGATGGCATCGTCGACGACGAGGCCGATGGCCAGCACCAGCGCCAGCAGCGTCAGCAGGTTGATGGAATAGCCGAGCGCCAGCAGCGCGAACATCACGCCCACCAGCGACAGCGGGATGGTGACGATCGGGATCAGCGTTGCGCGCAGGTTGCCGAGGAACAGGAAGATCACCACGACGACGATCAAAGCCGCCTCGATCAGCGTCTTCTCCACCTCCTCGATCGAGGCGTTGATGAACTTGGTGGCGTCGTAGGCGATGGCCGCCTCCATGCCCACCGGCAGCTGCCGCTCGATGTCCGGGAAGGCCTTGCGCACGTCGCCGATCACGGTCAGCGGGTTCGACGTCGGGGTGGCGAAGATGCCGATGAAGACCGCCTTCAGCCCGTTGAAGACGGAGGAGGAATCGGCCGTCTCCGGCCCGAGCTCGATGGTCGAGATGTCGTCGAGCCGGATCAGCGCGTCGCCGCGCTGCGCCACCACCAGCTTGCCGAAGGCCGCCGGATTGTCGAGCGAGGTCTCGGCGTTGATGGTGGTCTGGACGAAATCGCCCTTCACCTGGCCGGCCGCCGTCACGAAGTTGTTGGTCGCCAGGGCATTGCGGACGTCGACGGGCGTCACCCCGAGGGCCGCCATCTTGTCCGGGTTGAGCCAGATGCGCATGGCGAACACCTGGCCGCCGAGGATCTGCGCGTTTGCCACGCCGTTGATGGTCTGCAGGCGCGGCTGCACGACGCGCGTCAGGTAGTCCGTGATCTGCGAGCCCACCATCACCTTGCTGTTGAAGGAGAGGTACATCAGGGCCGTGGTCTCGCCGGTCTGCTTGATGACGATCGGGTCCTGCGACTCGCGCGGCAGCACGCTCTTGACCTGCTGGACCTTCGACAGCACGTCGGCGACGGCCCGATCGGGATTGGCGTCGAGCCGCAGGTTGAGCGTCACCACGCTGACGTTCTGCTGCGAGGAGGAGGAGAGCGTGTCGATGCCCTCGGCGCTCGCCACCGCCTGCTGGATCGGGACCGTGATGAAGCCCTTGATCAGGTCGGCGTTGGCGCCGGGGTAGACGGTGGTGACGGTGATCGTCGTGTTGGTGATCTTGGGAAACTGCCGCACCGGCAGGTTGAAGGCGGCGGCCAGTCCGACCAGCAGGATCAGCAGGCTCAGCACGCTCGCGAGCACCGGCCGCCGGATGAAGATATCGGTGAAGGACATGTGTTGGGCCCCTACAGCTTCGGCCGCGTTTCGGGCCGGTTGAGAGGCTGGGTGTTGTCGATGTGCACCGCCGCTCCGGTATTGAGCTTGAGCTGCCCCGTGGTGACGACCTGCTCGCCGTCGGTGAGGCCGAACGTTATGGCGACGCGGTCGTCGCGCACCTGGCCGGTGCGCACGAAGCGGCGCTCGGCGATCAGCGGCTCCTTCGCGGGTTGGCCGGCCGCGGGCGGGGGTGCCGCTCCCTCCTTCGGCGGGGGCGCCGGCTTCACCACGTAGACGCTGTCGCCGTAGAGGCTGTAGGTGACCGCGGTCCGGGGCACGGTGACCACGTCGGCCGCATCGCCCACCAGGACCGTCACGTTGGCGAACATGCCCGGCAGCAGCTTGCGCTCCTTGTTGGGGAGGATCGCCCGCACCAGCAGCGTGCGGGTGTCCTGGGCGACGCGCGCGTCGAGCGACTGGACCTCGCCCTTGAAGATCCGGCCCGGGTAGGCGTCGACGGTAAGCTCGACCGGCTGGCCCACGCTCAGCTTGCCGATGTGCTGCTCGGGCATCGGGAAGTCGGCGCGGATGGGATCGAGCGCCTGCAGCGAGACCAGCGCCATGCCGGCGGACACATACTGCCCCTTCTCCACCTTGCGGATGCCGACGCGGCCGCCGAACGGCGCGGCGATGGCCTTCTGGGCGATGACGGCCTCGATGCGCTTGACGGCCGCCTGCGCCGTCTCCTGCTTGGCCCGAGCGGTATCGAGATTGGCCTCCGACGTCACCTTCTTGGTCATCAGGTCGGCCTGGCGCGCGTAGGCCACCTCGGCCTCGCGCTGGATGGCGAGCGCGCTGGCGTGGTCGGCCACCTCCACCGACGTGTCGAGCTGGACCAGCTTGGCGCCCTGCTCGACCTCCTTGCCGCTGTCGATCAGCACCTCGGTGACGATGCCCGCGACCTGACCCGTCACCTCCACGCCCTGCGACGCGATCAGCGTGCCGATGGAGGTGAGGCGCTCGACCCATCGCTCGGTGCGCGCCGGCTCGGCCGTCACGGTTGCCGGCGGCGGCTTCATCGTCGACAGGAACTGGCGGATCATCTGCGGCTTGAAGACGAACTGGAAGTAGGCGAGGCCGCCCAGTAGCGCCGCGATCACGACGCCGGTAACGAAGAAACGTCTGCTCATTGCGTATTCCCCAAGACGGACGGAGGGCGCGTCGGCAGGACCCCCGCGCCGCCAGTGGAGCTTGCCCCTCCCCAGGGCGCTCGGCGGCAGGCGGGTCGGCAGCTGCGTGTTCGGACGCGCATTGCCTCCGGGCGGCTAGATAGCTGATCGGCGCCCAACCTACAAATCGGGCAGATCGACGCCGCTGCTCGTGCTCGAGGTCCCCACCGCCTGGCGCGCCTCCTCCCGGAGCGCTCGCTTGGCGCGTGCCTGCCTGCTCCGCGACGTCAGATCGCGTTAACCGTGCTGCCGCACCGCGCCCAGGCCCATGCGTTCCCGTTAAGAAGTCGCGGCTATCACGAGAACGTCACAATCGGCCGGAAACAGACGCATAGCAGCCGTGCCGCGAGGCTTCGTAGCGTCAGATAATAAGCAAGCTTATTATGAGCCCCATGAAGCGACCGGTAAACTTGCGGCGTGAGGCGCTGTTCCAGCTCACCGACGTGGCGCGCACGATGCGGACCTACATCGACCAGCGTGCCCGCGAGCACGGCATGACCCGCGCCCAATGGGGCGTGCTGCTGCGGCTCGAGCGCCAGGAGGGCATGACGCAGGCCGAGATGGCGGAGAGCCTCGAGATCCAGCCGATCTCGCTGGTCCGCCTCATCGACCGGCTCTGCGATCACGGGCTGATCGAGCGGCGTCCGCATCCACACGACAGGCGCGCCAACCGCCTCTACCTCACCGACAAGGGGCACGCCACGTTCGCACGCCTTGTTCCGCTCGGAAGGGAAATCTCGGCGGAAATCCTGTCCGGCCTCGACGAGAGCGATGTGGCCGACCTGCTGCGGAAGCTGTTGCTCCTGCGCAATAACATACGCGGGGCGGCCGGCAAGCGCGCGATTGCCAACGGGGCCCACGGGAAGTGGCGTCAGGAGCACCCCTGATGGCGGCCAATACGTTCACGCAGCTGCGATCCTCTGCCGCGCTTTCGCTGCGGACCCCGTCGCTGCGCGCGACGCTGATGCTGATCGTCCCCGCGATTGCGGCCGCCGTCGGGCTCTACCTCTACCTCGTCAGCGGGCGCTATGTTTCCACCGACAATGCCTACGTCGCCGCCCAGAAGGTGCTGATCACGCCGGAGGTGTCGGGCAAGGTGCAGCGCATTGCCGTGGTCGAGGGCCAGCAGCTGGCGCCCGGCGAGGAGCTGTTCTCGATCGATCCCGAGCCCTATCGCCTGGCAGCGCTGGAGGCCGAGGCGAGGCTGGCGCGCGTCAAGACCGACTTCGACACCCTCAGGAGCACCGGCTCGAAGTCTCGCCAAGCAGATCCTGCTGTCGCGTGAGAGCGTCGCCGCCAACCAGGCCGACTACGACCGCAAGACCGCGCTGCTCAACAACCGCATCAGCACGCCGGCCGACCTCGACAAATCGCGCATGCTGCTGCTGACCGCCAAGGCGTTGCTGGAGCAGCTGCAGCAGCAGGAGACGACGGTGCGCAACCAGCTCCTCGGCGACATGGACCTCGCCCTGGAGCGATATCCGCAATACATGGAGGCGACGGTTGCGCTCCAGCGCGCCAGGCGGGACCTCGCCAACACCGTGCTGCGCGCGCCGATCGCCGGCATCGCCACGCAGGTGACCAGCATCCAGATGGGGCGGTACCTGACCGCCGGCATGGCCGTGTTCAGCATCATCGGCACCGAGGCGGTGTGGGTGGAAGCCAATCCCAAGGAGACCGACCTCACCTACATGCGCGCGGGCCAGCCGGTGACGATCACGGTGGACGCCTTCCCGTCCAAGCAGTGGCACGGCACGGTCGCCGCCATCAGCCCGGGCACGGGAGCGCAGTTCACAATCCTTCCGCCGCAGAACGCGGCCGGCAACTGGATCAAGATCGTGCAGCGCGTGCCCCTGCGCATCGAGTTCGAGCACGGCCAAGACCTCAACCGACTGCGCTCCGGCATGAGCGCCACCGTCGAGATCGATACCGGCCATCGCGGCAGGGTGGCGCGGCTGTTCGGATCGAGCAGGGTGGCACAGGACCCCGATCCATGACCGCGCAACGGGTCCACGGTTCGCCGCGCGTCAACCCGTCCCTGCAGCGGCTGCTGGTCACCATCTTCATCATGATGGCGACCATCATGCAGGTGCTCGACATCACCATCGCCAACGTATCGCTGCCCTACATGCAGGGCAGCCTCTCGGCCACGCTCGACCAGGTGAGCTGGGTGCTGACGTCCTACGTGGTCGCAGCCGCCGTCATGACGGCGCCGGTCGGCTGGCTCGCCACCCGGTTCGGCATCAAGAAGCTGCTGCTGATCTGCGTCACCGGCTTCACCGTCGCCTCCATGCTGTGCGGCATCGCCCAGAGCATCGAGGAGATGGTGCTGTTCCGCGTACTCCAGGGCATGTTCGGTGCAGCGCTGGTGCCGCTGTCGCAGTCGGTGATGTTCGAGATCTATCCGCCCGAGCGGCGCGGCTGGGCCATGTCGCTGTGGGGCATGGGCGTGATGATCGGCCCGATCATGGGTCCGATCCTCGGCGGCGTGCTGACCGAGTACTACTCCTGGCGCTGGGTGTTCTTCATCAACCTGCCGGTCGGCATCGTCACCGTGATCGGCATCGCCACCTTCATGGCCGAGACGGAGGGCAACCGCGCGCTCTCCTTCGACTGGCTCGGCTTTGCGGCGCTCAGCATCGCCATCGGCGCGCTGCAGCTGCTGCTCGACCGCGGCGAGCAGCTCGGCTGGTTCGATTCCAACGAGATCGTGCTGATGGCCATCGTCTCGGTCGTCGCCTTCTATTTCTTCGTCGCCCACTCGCTGACGACGGAGAAACCGTTCATCTCCATCGAGATCTTTCGCGACCGCAACTTCATCATCGGTCTCGTCTTCATGTTCGTATGCGGCGTGATGCTGGTGGCGAGCATCGCGCTGATGGCACCCATGCTGCAGGGAGTGATGGGCTATCCCGTCATCGACGCCGGCATGCTGCTGGGGACGCGCGGCATCGGCATGGGCATCTCCATGCTGATGGCGGGACGGCTGATGTCGCTGGTCGATCCGCGCATCCTGTTGTTCGGCGGCCTCTCCTGCTGCGTCGTCTCCCTCAACTTCTCGATCGACTTCACACCCGACACGGCAACCCGCACCATCGTGTGGGTCAGCATGCTGCAGGGGTTCGGCCTGGGCTTCATGTTCGTGCCGCTGAACATGATCGCGCTTTCCACCGTGCCGGGAGCCTTGCGCACGCAAGGTACGGCCATGTGGACGCTGATCCGCAATCTCGGCAGCTCGATCGGCGTGTCCATCGTCATCGCCAATCTCACCAACAAGACCATCATGATGCACGCGCGCCTGACCGAGAGCGTGACCCCCTTCAACCAGGCGATGGCCGACCCGGCGGCGGCGATGCTCGACCCTTCCACGGATACGGGGCGCGCGCTGCTGGAGAACCTCATCACGCAGCAGGCGACCATCATCGCCTACGCCAACGACTTCAAGCTGATGCTGTGGATGACCCTGCTGGCGTTCCCGCTGGTGCTCCTGATCCGCACCAGCCGGCATCAGTTCTCGGCGTCGCGCTGAGGCTGGGGGCGGCCCCCTCACCCTGCCGTGCCGCAAGAATTGCTACATTGCGGAAGGAGTTGCCCCCGCCTTTGTCCATGGCTCCTGCGTGTGATATTCTCTCGCCATGTCGAGCACGCACGAAATGCTTGAGACGCTTATTGCGAAGCTCCGGGCGCTGCCTGAGGAGCGCCAGGTGTTGGCTGTGGACGCACTAGCCGAGATCGCCGAACTGGATGTGTATGTCCTCTCTGCCGACGAGCGGGCCGTTCTCGAGCCGGCGCTGGCCGAAGCCCTGCGCGGTGACAACCTCATCGATGCTGATGAGGTCGAGGCGCTCAATAAGCCATGGGTCTGAGGATCAGGTTTCACCGCCGCGCAGACCAGGACCTCCAGGATATTCAGAGTTATTTGGTTCAGCAGGCAGGAGCACAAGCCGCCGAGCGTGTTCGCCTGCATCTCCTCGGCAAGATCCGACGCCTTGCGAATGCACCGCTCATGGGTAGACCTACCTCCAGTGCGGAAATACGCATCTTACCACCCACGCGCTACCCTTACCGCATCTACTATGCCGCTGCACGTGACACTGTGATCGTCCTGCACATCCGACACAGCGCGCGTCGCGAGCCCGATCTGACGAGCCTGTAGTGGTCGCAGGTCGCCGTAGTGTTCCGCAGGAACCACGAGGGTCTGGCGCGCAATCGATCAATACCCCTGCTTGCGGTCGACGATGTTCTGCAGCGGCTCGCCGCGGCGCTGAGCGGCGAGCTGGCGCAGGGCGTAGCGCACGATCGCGGCGGGCGCGCTTTCGGCGGCGTTGTGCGGCGTGACGACGATGCGCGGGTGCGACCACAGCGGGCTCGAATGCGGCAGCGGCTCGGTCTCGAACACGTCGAGGGAGGCGGCATACAGCTCGCCCGCCTGCACGCTGGCGAGGATGTCGGCGTCGACCTGCAGCCCGCCTCGGCCGGCGTTGATCAGCACCGGGCCCGGCAGCCGGGAATCGCGCCCCTGCCGCGACAGCTTGGCGAATAGCGTCCGATTGAGGATGCCGTGGGTGGCGGGCGTCAGCGGCAGCAGCACGGCCAGGATGTCGGTGTCGGCGAGGAAGGCATCGAGCTGGCTCTCCCCGGCGTAGCAGGCGACGCCCTCGAGCGACTTGGGCGAGCGGCTCCAGCCTCGCACCTGATAGCCGAACACCCTGAGCGCGGCGGCCGCGGCGGAGCCCAGCACTCCCAGGCCCATCAGCCCGACGCGCACCTCGTGCGCGGCCGGCTCGGCCAAGTACTTCCAAACCTTGCGCGCCTGCAGCTCGGTGAACTCGCTCATGCGGCGGTGGTGATAGAGCACGTGCAGCGCCACGTACTCGGTCATGCGTCCCGTGAGGTCGGGATCGACGAAGCGTACCATCGGCACGTGCGGCAGGTCGGGGTCGGCCAGCAGGGCGTCCACGCCCGCGCCGACCGAGACGATCAGGCGCAGGTTCGGCAGCGTCTTGAGCAGGCCCTTGGGCGGCTGCCAGGCGAGCGCCGCCTCGATCTCCTCGGCGTTGCCGAGATCGGGCGCGACGCGCACGTCGAGGGTGGGATCGAGCTCGCGCGCATAGGCCGCGAACTGCTCCGCGCGCGAGCTGCTGGCGATCAGAAAGGCCATGATCGGTGTACCTCCGCACCGGCACAATAGCGCAGGCCCGCGCAATTCTGCTATTGGAGCGGCATGTTCGCCCTCCCCCCGACGCGAGGCCGCAATGGCTGAGACCACGACCTTAGGCGCCGCCGAGCTGGAGGCGCTGATTGCCGCCGCGCTGGTCGCCTCCAATACGGCCCAAGCCAATGCACGTTCCGTGGCCCGCGCGCTGACGCAGGCCGAGATCGACGGGCAGAAGGGGCACGGCCTCTCCCGCGTGCCGACCTACACGGCACAGGCCCGGGCCGGCAAGGTCGACGGCCACGCGACGCCGATCGTGCGCCAGACGCGGCCCGGCACCCTGATGATCGACGTCGCCAACGGCTTCGCCTTTCCGGCCATCGATCTGGCCATCGAGCGGCTTCCGGGTCTGGCGGGTGCCACCGGCATCGCCGCGGCGGGCTTCGCGCGCTCGCATCACTTCGGTGTCGTCGGCCGTCACGTCGAGCGGCTGGCGGAGGCCGGGTTGCTCGCGCTCGCGTTCGGCAACACCCCCAAGGCGATCGCGCCGTGGGGCGGCAAGCGTGCGCTGTTCGGCACCAGTCCGCTCGCATTCGCTGCGCCGCAACGCGACGCGCCGCCGATCGTCGTCGACATGGCCCTGAGCCAGGTGGCGCGCGGCAAGATCCTGACCGCGGGGCAGCGGGGCGAACCCATCCCCGCCGATTGGGCCGTCGACGAGCAGGGCAATCCGACGACCGATCCCGCCGCCGCGCTCAAGGGCGCGCTGCAGCCGATCGGCGGCGCCAAGGGTGCGGCGCTGGCGCTGATGGTGGAGGTGCTGGCCGTGGCCCTGACCGGCGCTCAATTCGGCTTCGAGGCCAGCTCCTTCTTCGATGCCGAAGGCCCCCCACCCGGTGTCGGCCAGCTGCTCATCGCCATCGATCCAGGCGCCTTCGCCGGCCGCGAGGTCTTTCTCGACCGCATCGGAGCCCTGGCCGGCATGCTCGAGGCCGACGCCGGCGCCCGCATGCCGGGCTCGCGCCGCCTCGCGCTACGCGCCAAGGCGCAGAGTCACGGGGTGGCGGTGGACGCGAAGCTCCTCGCCGAAGCGCGCGCACTGGCCGGGACTCCCGCATGACCCCGTCCGGCCTGTCAGCAGCGGACGTGATCCGCCTGCTCGGCCTGCAGCCGCATCCGGAGGGCGGGCACTATCGCGAGACGTTTCGCAATTCGGTGTCGGACGCCTCCGGACGCGCCGCCTCCACGGCCATCTATTTCCTGCTCGCTGCCGGCGAGGTGTCGCGCTGGCACAGGGTCGACGCCGCCGAGGCCTGGCACTGGCATGCGGGCACGCCGCTGGCCCTGACAATTGCGGATGGCGCGGGGCGCCGCACGATCAGGCTGGGAGCAGACCTCATGGCCGGCGAGCGCCCGCAGGCAGTGGTGCCGGCCGGCGCCTGGCAGCAGGCCGAGAGTCTCGGCGCCTGGACGCTGGTCAGTTGCACGGTCGCGCCCGGCTTCCAATTCGAGGGCTTCGAGATGGCCTCGCCGGGCTTCGAGCCGGCTTGAGGGTTCTCCCTGGCGGGGCGAGCCGAAGCGTGGCAATTTTGCAGCTCCCGCCCAACTCAGATCGCCAAGCGCGTGTGGCGTTTCGGACTTTTCCCCGGCTGCCTGTGCGTCTTTGTAGCTACTACTTGCCCGCGGCGTACAACTCAGGCTTGCATGGCCTACAACATTGCGCGCGTTGCCCTTTTGCATGCGACGCAAACGACAAGGCAGGCAATTCGGGGGCCGTCGACAATGAAGAGGGAAGCGGGCGGGCCGTGTCTCAGCGCGGTGTTCGTAGACTACGACAACATCTACCTGTCGCTGAAGCGCAAGAGTGAAGAGGCTGCCAAGCGGTTTGCCAAGGACGCCAGCGGCTGGCTGCGCGGCATCGAGACCGGGCGCATCATCACGGCTACCAACGCCCCGTTCGCCGACAACCGGCGGCGCATCGTCATGAACCGCTGCTACGGCAACCCCGTGCCGCGCCGCAACGCCAATGACAACTCCACCGACATGAACTCGTTTCCGTTCGTGCGCCACCACTTCCTGCGCGCCGGATTCGAGGTGATCGACTGCCCGCCCCTCACCGCGCAGCTCAAGAACTCCTCCGACATCCGCATGGTCATGGATATCCGTGACTACCTCACGCACGACACCTACTTCGACGAGTTCATCATCCTGTCGGGGGATGCGGATTTCACGCCGGTCCTGCACCGGCTGCGCGCGCATGCCCGGCGCACGGTGATCTTCGCCAACGACTTCACGGCCGCGCCCTACACGGCGATCAGCGATGGAGAAGTGCGGGAGTCGGATCTGATTTCGCTCATCCTGAGCGGCGAGATGCCGAAGGAAACGGCCGGCGAGAAATCGGTCGCCATGCCTTCGGTCAGGAGTGACGACACCCGGCGCGATATCCTGGCCGAGGTGGTGGCGACCGTGCGCGCCTCGAGCGCGCCGGTGCCGCTGGAGGCGCTGGCCGAACGCGCCGTGCGCGCACTGGGCCACGAGAGGACCATCGGCACCGGCTGGGCCGGCGCGGGCAGTTTCCGTGAGCTGCTGCGCCAGCATCTGCCGGGCGAGATCCAACTGACCGGCGAGCCGCCCTACCTGGCATTCGACCCCAGGCGCCATGGCGACGACGGCAAGGCCACCGCCTTGGAGGCGCGCGAGCCGGCGAGGGAGGCAATCGGTTCGTCCAGGATCGCGGCCAAGCCGGAAGCGCCCGAGACCATGCCCCTGACCCCGGCGTCGCTGCAGCAGGCCCTGCCCGTGTCGGCTTCGAACCTTCCACCGACCCGTCCGGGCACGAGCATTCCCCCCGTCGGGCGGAGCGCGGCTCCTGCCGCGCAGACGGCCGCTGCTGCGCCGACCAGCTCGGCCGCCATCCAGCAGTCGATCACCCGCATCCAGGACGCATGCCAAGCCCCTCCGCTGGCGCCGCACGAGTACCGCCTGCTGTTCGAGGTGATGGCCAAGGAGATCAGCGACAACGACCTGATCGGCGCCCAGACGCTGGCCAACATCACTCAGCGCGCCCAGGAGCGCGGCCTCGACGTGCGGCGCGACGACGTGCGCTTCGTGCTCGAGGTGGTGAGCGAGTCCGATCCATGGTTCGAGCAGGGCGCCTCCGCCAACCTGTTCGCCGGACGCTTCCGCAACTTCGTCGTCGCGCGCTGCCGCGGCCAGGGCCTCAACCTGTCGGCGGACGAGCTCGACCTGATCGATGCATGGTTCGCGGGCGGCTCGCTGCCGCAGCAGCAGGCGCAGGTGACGCATGCGCCTGCCCCGACTTCGCCGACGTATGCGCCGGAGCCCAGCCACGCGGCCCCGCAGTCGGCGCCGGTCCATCAGCAGCAGGCCGCGCCGGCGCCATCCGGTCTCGCCCGCTGGTGGACCTCCGGCGACAGCCGCAAAGAGGCGACCGAGAGCCGCGCCGCTCCCTCGGCTCCGCGCGGCGAGTCCGACGACTTCCCACGCATCGTCCGCACCCGCCTGCGCAGCTGACGGGGCGCGACGTTCGGCACCGGCGCGCATCCCCCTCTTCCCGTCTAACGCGGGGAGGGGTCGGCGCAGTCGAACGCGTTGGTCGCTCGCGCAGGGCTTCAGTGCTCTTGATGAAGGTGCCGCTGCGCAGCTCGCCGACGGCTTGCTGCAGCTCGGCCTGCGTGTTCATCACGATCGGCCCGTACCAGGCGACCGGCTCCTCGATCGGCTTGCCCGAAACCAGCAGGAAGCGGATGCCCTCCTCGCCCGCCTGAACCGTCACCTCATCGCCGCTGTCGAACAGAACCAGCGACCGGTTACCGGTGCGCTCGCGGATCAAGGTTTCGTTGCCGTCGACCTCCTTCTCGGTGAGCACGCCGAACGGCTTGGAAGCCGAACGGAACGAGCCTGAGCCCTCGAACACGTAGGCGAAGGCGTGCCGCTCCAGCTCGACGGGCAGCGTCTTGCGCTTGCCGGCGGGCACCCAGACATCGAGATAGCGCGGGTCCGCGGCAACGCCTTCGACAGGCCCGCGCTTGCCCCAGAAGTCGCCACAGACAACGCGCACGCGGGTGCCGTCGTCGTCTATGACTTCGGGAACCTCGCCCGCCTTGATGTCCTGATAGCGCGGCGCGGTCATCTTCTGCGACGAGGGCAGGTTGGCCCACAGCTGGAAGCCGTGCATGCGCCCCCGCGCGTCTCCCTTCGGCATCTCCTGGTGCAGGATCCCGCTGCCGGCCGTCATCCACTGCACGTCGCCGGCACCGAGCGCGCCGTTGTTGCCGAGACTGTCCTTGTGGTCGACCGTCCCGGCGAGGACGTAGGTGATGGTCTCGATCCCGCGATGCGGATGCCACGGGAAGCCGGCCTGGTAGTCGGCCGGGCGGTCATTGCGGAAATCGTCCAGCAGCAGGAACGGGTCGAACTCGGCGGTATCGCCGAATCCGAATGCGCGGCGCAGCTTCACGCCTGCCCCTTCCATGGTCGGCTTGGCTTCGATGATGCGTTTCACGGGTCGGATCGACATGTCGGCCTCGGCTTTCGTGACTATGGGGTTGCTCTGACTGGTCAGGCCACGCGCGCGGCGGCATCATGGCCGCTGAGGCGCGCGATGAGAGATGCAAACTGGTCCACGAAGGCCTGCAGGAATTTGCGGCTGCCTTCGTCGGCGATGGCGCCGGCATCGTCGATCAGACCGGGCCTGAACGTGACGTAGGCCTCGCCACCCATCACGGTGGCACCCAGGTTGCCCAGAACCTGGCGCAGATGCTGCTGGGCGATGGCGGAGCCGATGGCGCCGGGCGAGGTGCCCGTGATCGCCGCCGGCTTGTTGACCCAGGAGTTCCGCCCGTAGGGCCGCGCGCCCCAATCGATTGCGTTCTTCAGGACGGCCGGGAGGGACCGGTTGTGCTCGGGCGTGACGACCAGCAGCGCATCCGCGTCCGCGATCTCGGTCTTGAAGCGCGCGACGCTCTCCGGCAGCGGGTTCTCGATGTCCTGATTGTAGATCGGCAGGTCGTCGATCTGCACGAACCGCGCGGCCAGCCGCGCATCACCCAACCGGGCGATGGCCTGCGCCAGCTTGCGGTTTATGGAATCGCGACGGTTGCTGCCCACCACGATGGCAACCTTGAACTTGGTCATGCTCGGCCCTATCCTAGTTACGATCTGATACCGAGGCTAGATAGATGCCTGCCAAGCGAGCGCAAGAGCGCACACCCGTGTTACCTAGTAACCTGCATGTGCCCGAGGACTGCAGGGCCGTCAGCGAAGTGCTGGACCGGGTCGGCGACAAATGGAGCGTGCTCGTCGTCGCCATGCTCGGCGACGGCCCCAAGCGCTTCAACGAGCTGCGCCGCGCCATCGCCAGCATCTCGCAGCGCATGCTCACGCTGACCTTGCGAGGCCTGGAGCGCGACGGCTTGGTGACGCGAACGGTCTTCCCGACCATCCCTCCGCGCGTCGACTACGAGCTGACCGAGCTCGGGCGCTCGCTGCTCGCGCCGGTCAATGCGCTCGGCACCTGGGCGCGGCAGAACCGGCAGAGGATCCAGCAGGCCAGGATCCAATTCGACGCCACGCAGGTGCGGAGAGCCAAAGCAGCCGGCGCATAGGCACCGGCGCACCGAACAGCCCGGCCAAGGGCTCAATAGCGCCGCGCTCCAGACCAGTCGCTGCGGTGGAGAGATTAGGGTTTTCCCTCGTAAGTGGCTTGTTCGTTGAGCCGATATGCGCATCGCGGCGGAATTAACCGCTCGCTAATGTAAAATGCAGGGCAGGCCTGCTGGGTGGGTATGCGTCTCTGCTTGCCAGACCCTCCGATCTCCACTCAAGCTTGGCGACCCGCCTCGAGTTCCATAGGTAGTCGAGAACCAATCGCGCATGGTCTCACTGGTTCGCATTGCCCTGACACGGCCCTACACCTTCGTCGTCATGGCACTGCTGCTTCTGATCGTGGGGCCGCTTGCGGCGCTGCGCACGCCCACGGACATCTTTCCCGACATCCGCATCCCCGTCATCGCGTCGTCTGGCAATACACGGGGCTTCCCCCCGACCAGATGGCAGGACGCATCTCAACGCCGTTTCAGCGCGCGCTGACGACCACCGTCAACGACATCGAGCACATCGAGGCCAACTCCTACAACGGCGTCGGGATCATCAAGATCTTCTTCCAGCCGGGCGTCGATATCCGCACCGCCAACGCACAGGTCACGGCGATCTCGCAGACTCTGCTCAAGCAGATGCCACCCGGGACCACGCCGCCGCTGATCCTGAATTACAGCGCATCGACGGTGCCGATCCTGCAGCTGGCGCTCGCCGGCGAAGGCCTCACCGAACAGAACCTTTTCGATCTCGCGGTGACCGCGGTGCGCACGCCGCTCGTCACCGTGCCAGGGGCGGCGATGCCGTTCCCGTTCGGCGGCAAGCAGCGGCAGGTCCAGATCGACCTCAACTCGTCGGCGATGCAGGCCGTCGGACTTTCCGGCCAGGACGTGGCGAATGCGCTGGCCGCGCAGAACCTCATCCTGCCCGTGGGCAACCAGAAAATCGGCAGCTTCGAGTACACCATTCAGCTCAACAACGCGCCGTCCAAGCTCGATGACCTCGGCAATCTGCCGATCAAGACGGTCAACGGCGCCATGGTCTATGTGCGAGACGTCGCAGAGGTCCGCGACGGCAATCCGCCGCAGACCAACATCGTCCACGTCGAGGGCGGCCGCTCGGTGCTGTTGCAGGTTCTCAAGGTCGGTTCGGCATCGACACTGGCGATCGTCGGCGGCATCAAGGACAAGCTGCGGGAGATCAAGGACAGCCTGCCCGACAACCTGAAGATCGCGCTGCTCGGCGATCAATCCTTGTTCGTCAGTGCGGCAATCGAGGGTGTTGCGCACGAGGGGGTGATCGCCGCGGTGCTGACCAGCATCATGATCCTGTTGTTTCTGGGCAGCTGGCGCTCCACCGTCATCATCGCGATCTCGATCCCGCTTGCGATCCTGGGATCGATTGCCGCGCTGTCGCTGATCGGCGAGACGCTCAACATCATGACGCTCGGCGGGCTCGCCCTTGCCGTCGGCATCCTGGTCGACGACGCGACGGTCACGATCGAGAACATCAACTGGCACCTCGAGCAGGGAAAGCCCGTCGAGACCTCCATCATGGACGGTGCCCGGCAGATCGTGACGCCGGCTTTCGTCTCGCTCCTGTGCATCTGCATCGTGTTCGTGCCGATGTTCTTCCTGGAGGGCGTGGCGCGCTTCCTGTTCGTGCCGATGGCCGAAGCCGTGATGTTCGCGATGATCTGGTCGTTCATCCTGTCGCGGACGCTCGTCCCGACCATGGCGAACTACCTTCTCAAGCCCCACGCCGCCCATGCGGAAGCCCACGACAAGCCCCCGTCGCGCAATCCGCTGGTGCGCTTCCAGCGCGGCTTCGAGGCACGCTTCGAGAACATCCGCGCCGGTTATCGCGACCTGCTGGCGGGCGCGCTGCGGCACCGCCCCGTGTTCGTCATGTCCTTTCTCGCCTTCGTCGCCGCCTCCTTCCTGCTGGTGCCGTTCCTGGGACGCAACTTCTTCCCTTCCGTCGATACCGGGCAGATCCTCATGCACGTGCGCGGCCAGGTCGGCACGCGCGTCGAGGAGAGCTCGAACCAGTTCGCGGAAATCCAGAAGACCGTGCGCCGCCTCATTCCTCCCGATGAACTCGCCACCATGGTCGACAACATCGGCATGCCCATCAGCGGCATCAACATGGCCTACAACAACACCGGCGTGATCGGGCCGCAGGACGGGGACATCCAGATCAAGCTGAAGGAAGGGCACCGCCCCACCGAGGAGCACGTTCGCACGCTGCGCGAAGAGCTTCCCCGCGCCTTCCCCGGCACGTCGTTCGCATTCCTGCCCGCCGATATCGTCAGCCAGATCCTCAATTTCGGCGCGCCCGCACCGATCGACATCCAGATCCGCGGCGCGAACCTGGCGGCGAACTTCGAGTATGCCAACCGGCTCCTGAACCGGGTCAGGCTCATCTCCGGCATCGCCGATGCGCGCATCCAGCAGTCGCGGATGTATCCGGGCTTCAACGTCGATGTCGACCGCACCCGAGCCCAGTACATCGGCCTGACCGAGCGCGATGTGACCAACAGCCTCGTGGTGACGCTGGCCGGCAGCGGACAGGTGTCGCCGACCTATTGGCTCAATCCCGACAACGGCATCTCCTACCCGATCGTGATGCAGACGCCGCAATACCAGATGGACTCTCTGAGCGCGCTGCAGACCCTGCCGATCACGGCCGCCGCCACGACGCAATTGCCGATCTTGGGCGGCGTCGCCGACATCCGCCGCACGACCTCCAATGCCGTCGTGTCGCAATACAATATCCAGTCGCTGGTGCAGATCTACGCGACGCCGCAGGGGCGCGATCTCGGCGCCGTCGCCGCCGACGTGCAGAAGCTGCTGGCCGAGACCGCCTCGGAAGTGCCCAAGGGCAGCAACGTCGCCCTGCTGGGCCAGGTCAAGACCATGAACAGCGCGTTTGCAGGACTGCTGTTCGGGCTGCTGGGAGCGATCGTGCTCATCTACCTGCTGATCGTCGTGAATTTCCAGTCCTGGTCCGATCCCTTCGTCATCATCTCCGCGCTGCCGGCGGCGCTCGCCGGCATCGTGTGGATGCTGTTCTCGACCCAGACGACGCTGTCGGTCCCCGCGCTCACCGGCGCCATCATGTGCATGGGCGTCGCGACGGCCAACAGCGTCCTCGTCATCAGCTTCGCCCGGGAGCGCTTCGAGGAGCTGGGCGATCCCATTGCTGCCGCTCTCGACGCCGGCTTCGTCCGGTTCCGGCCCGTCCTCATGACGGCGCTGGCGATGATCATCGGCATGGCGCCGATGGCGCTAGGGCTCGGAGAGGGCGGCGAGCAGAACGCGCCGCTCGGCCGCGCCGTCATCGGCGGCCTGCTGTTTGCAACGATCGCGACGCTGATGTTCGTCCCCGTCGTGTTCAGCCTTGTCCACAAGTCCCAGCCCCCCGGCAGGGTGGCTTCCCCGGAGTCCGTGCATGCCACCTGAGCATTCCTCGGCGCCGTCCTTTCGCAAGCTGCGCCTATTCGCCGTGGCGGCTGCGGTCGCCTTAGTCATGGTGGTCGTGGCCGGCATCCTCACGCGCGAGCGCAGCAGCGCCCGGCTTCGCGACTGGACGGAGAAGCAGGCGATGCCGACGGTCGCCGTAGCCAAGCCCGGCACCAGGCAGCTGAGCCCGACCCTCAATCTTCCCGGCCGGCTGGAAGCCTTCTCCCGAGCCCCGATCTTCGCGCGCGTGAGCGGCTACCTGAAGGAGTGGAAAGTCGACATCGGCATGCCCGTGAAGGCGGGCCAGCTGCTCGCCGAGATCGACGCGCCGGACCTGGATCAGCAGCTGCTGCAGGTGCGGGCCGATCTCCTCAACATGCAATCCACCGCGCGGCTCTCGGAAGCTACCCTCAAGCGCCGCCAGACGCTCGCCGACGCGCGCATAACCTCCCAGCAGGATCTCGACGAGCGGATGGCCGATCTCGCGAGCAAGCAGGCGGCAGTGAAATCCGGCCAGGCCAACGTCGACCGCCTCGAGGCGCTGGCCAGCTACAAGATGGTCACGGCTCCCTTCGACGGCTTCGTCACCGCGCGCGACACCGACGTGGGCGCACTCATCAACTCGGGGTCCACCACCGGACCGCCGCTGTTCGTGATCTCGGACACGAGCAAGCTGCGCGTCTACGTCAACATTCCCCAATCCTACGTGCCGTTGATCAAGATCGGAGCGAAGGCGACGATCGTCGTCCCCGAGTATGCCGACCGAAGCTTTCCGGCCACCGTGGAGTTTTCCTCGCAGGCCGTCGATATCGCCTCAGGCACGACACGCATGCAGCTGATCGTCGGCAACGAGAGCGGCCTCCTGCTGCCTGGCGGCTACACCAGCGTGCGCATCGACCTGTCGCGCGAGATCCAGCCGCTGCACATACCCGCCAGCGCTCTGCTGTTCGACCAGAACGGGCTGCGGGTCGCGACCGTCGGGGCGGGCGATCGGATCCTTCTCAAGAAGATCTCCATCGCGCGCGACCTGGGCAGGGAGATCGAGATCGCCACCGGCTTGGCGCCCGACGACCAGATCGTCATTACGCCGCCCGACGGCCTCTCCGACGGCGACCAGGTGCGCATCGCCAAGACGACCCGCTAGGTCCGCCAGGCCTCAGTACCGCCCCGCCGCTCCGCCCGCGTACTTGCGCGTGGCGCCGATCAGCTCGTGCACGATGCCGGGCTCGGTCATGGCGTGGCCGGCGTCGCCGACGATGCGCAGCTCCGATTGCGGCCAGGCGCGCCAGAGGTCCCAGGCGTTCTTCACGGGCGTCACGACGTCGTAGCGGCCGTGCACCATCGTGCAGGGCAGATGGCGGATGTGCTCGACGCCCCGCAGTAATTGGTCGTCGTGCTCGAAGAAGCCGCGGTTGATGAAATAGTGGCACTCGATGCGGGCGAAGGCGATGGCGTAGTTGTCGGCCCCGAACAGGCGCACGCGCTCGGGGTCCTGCACCAGCGACAGGGTACTCCCCTCCCACACCGACCAGGCCCTGGCCGCCGCGATCTGCACGTTGCGGTCCGGACTGGTGAGGCGGCGGTAGTAGGCCGCGATCATGTCGCTGCGCTCCTCGGGCGGGATGACCTTGCGGAACTCCTCGAACGCCTCGGGGAACATCCAGCTGCAGCCGCCCTCGTAGAACCAGGCGAGTTCCTCCCGCCGCAGCAGGAAGATGCCGCGCAGCACCAGGTCGGTCACGCGGTCGGGATGGGTCTGCGCGTAGGCCAGAGACAGCGTCGAGCCCCACGATCCCCCGAACAGCTGCCAGCGCTCGATCCCCAAGTGCGTGCGCAGCCGCTCCATGTCGGCAACCAGGTGCCAGGTCGTGTTGGCCTCGAGGCTGGCGTGCGGCAGCGAGCGGCCGCAGCCGCGCTGATCGAACAGCACGATGCGGTAGCGCGCGGGGTCGTGGTAGCGCCGCATGGTGGAGTTGCAGCCCCCGCCCGGCCCGCCGTGCACGATCAGCACCGGCTTGCCGCTGGGGTTGCCGCACTCCTCGAAGTAGATCTCGTTGCCTCCGCCGACCTTCAGCCGCTCCTGGCGATAGGGCTCGATCGCTGGATAGAGGCCGAGCCGCTCCCGTGCCGACATCGCTTGGCGCTTCCTGTTCTCGTGCTGGACCCGTCGCTGGCAACCAGCAATGGTTACATGCGAGCAGCCGGACTATGCAAGTTACCGGGCGGCAATGTCGAGGGCCAGTCAGCCGGCCGCGCGGTTCCTGAGGCGCAGCAGCCGCATCTCGCGGTCGTACACCGTCTCCCCGCCCGGCACCCTCACGTCGCGCACGATGTCGAGGGCATGGCGGCCGGGTGCCGGCGTGAACCTGCTGACGACGACACCGGCACCGAGCGCCAGCGGCAGGCCGACGGCGCCGGCCAGTACGCTCGGCAGGCCTATGGCGCCGGTCTCGCTCAGGAGCAGCGTCACGGCCGTGACGCCGAAGCCCGCGCTCATGCAGGACAGCGCGCCCCATGCGTTGGTCCGCTTCCCCCAGATCGCCAGCAGCAGCACCGGGAAGGAGCCAGCGGCAGCGAAGGTGAGCGACCAGAGGAACAGCTGCAGCGGATCGGCCGGTGCCGCGATGGCGAGCCAGGTCGTGACGAACGCCGCCCCGAGGAGGGCCACTCGTGCCGTGTGCATGCGGGCGGAGTCCGGCGCCGTCTCGTTGGGCAGGCCGTGTATGACGTCCTCAGCCACGATGGACGAGATGGTCACCAGCGACGAGGCCAGCGCCGCCAGCGCGGCGGCCAGCGCGCCGGCGAGCGACAGATAGACCAGCGCCTGCGGGAAACCCGCGGCGATGGGAAGCGCGAACAGCGTCGCGTCGCGCTCGAAGCTGATGCCGGAGAGTTTCACGATCTGCGTCTTGGCCTCGATCTTGGCGATGCCCGCCTGCTGCAGCAGCTGGAACCAGATCGGCAGGCGATCGCCGGGGTGTCCGGCGACCTGCTCGACGATCATCGCGCGCAGGTAGACGGCGACGGCCGGCAGCGTGAGCAGCACGAGCCCCATGATCAGCACCGCCCAGCCCAGCGACTTGCGCGCCTCGTAGACGCCGGGCGTCGTCCCTGCCCGGGACAGCAGCGCAGGCGAAGCGGCGATCCCCGCCGCCACCACGAACGACATCAGCACGAAGCTCAGGCTGCCGATGCTGCCGAAGGACTGGAGGAAGCGCTTGATAAGCGGCTCGGCGCCCTCGCCGGGCAGATCGAACGCCAGCGGCGGCGCCAGCACGACGGGCACGCCCTGGGCGATCTCCGTCCGCGTGATCATGCGCACCACGTTGCCATGCGTCATCTGCGGCAGCGGCAGGTTGGAGATCATCAGGGCGACGATGCTGGCGGAGACCGCCAGAGCCAGCAGCGCGGCGATGGCCTTGGCGACGCTCGACCAGGTGAGCGAGCGCATTCCGCCGAGCAGCACGATGCCGGCAGCGGAGGCCACCACGACGGCCGCCATCACCCGCTCCGATTGGCCGAGCATCCAGGCGGCGGCGTAGCCGGCAAAGCGCGCCTCGGCCGCAAGCAGGAGGAGGATCGGCACCGACAGAACGCCGGCCGCCACCACGCGCACGGTACGGCTCTCGAAGCGGCGCCCGAGGAACGTCGGCACCGTGTAGGCGCCGAACTTGCGTACGAAGGGAGCGAACAGCACCCCCATGAAGACCAGGCCGACGCACCAGCCGATGCTGAGGCACATGGCATCGAACCCGACGATCAGCAGCGAGCCGGTCAGTGCGAGGAACCCGGCGCCGCCGAGCGCGGTGACGGCGAGCACCAGCCCGTTGAAGAAGGCAGGCACCCTGCGGCCGCAGGCGAAATAGTCCGCCACCTCGCGCGCCGCCGAGCCCCAGCCGATCATCGCGTAGAGCGCAAGGGGACCGGCGAACATCGTCAGGCGCACCATGGCGTCGGTGGCGCCCAGCTGCTCGAACATCAGCGCCAGCAGCACGAGCGCGGCGAACGCCGCCGTGAAGATGCCGAAGTAGGTCCCGAGCCGCGGATTGACCAGCCGGGTGCGCGAGGTGAAGGCCACTAGAAGTCCTCGTGCGCGCCGTGCCAGTGATCGATGGCATCCTGCCGATTGACGAACGCGGCGATCGTCACGAAGGCGATGACGATGAGGCCGTGGCAGACGAGGAAATAGCCGAGCGGCATGCCGAGGATGCGCTTGTCGTTGAGGGCGTCGGCGTAGAGCGGCAGAACGACCATGGCCACCACGAGCGGCAGAAGGCTCGTCAGCATCTGCACCTTGGTGTGCCGCCAGTACGGCTTGCGCTCATTGCGCTCGATCATGATGGCAGCTCATGTTGCGTCGCGGGAGGAGCATGCACGTTGGCTGCGATTCGTGGTCCAACTGGGGCGGCATGTACAGGAAACTCGACGCCCCGCACCGTCGGCGCGCGCATTCGCGCGTGGACAGGCCGTGACATTAGCTATTCCGCCAGAAAACCGCTAGATTCCCGATGGCTTGCCATAGGTAAGAGGGCGTGGCCAACCTGGCCCGCCCAACTGGGACACGGATGCTTGGCACGCACAATGGTGGATCACCGGTTCATCATCGTCGATGACCATCCCCTGTTTCGCGGGGCGCTGGGACAAGCGCTGAGCGCGGCGTTCGCCAACGCCGAGGTGCTGGAGGCCGGATCGCTCGACGAGCTGACCGACCACCTGGCGAAGGGGTACGACGTCGACCTGATCCTGCTCGACCTCAGCATGCCCGGCGTGCACGGGGTGTCGGGGCTGCTCTACCTGCGCGCCCAGCACCCCGAGGTGCCCGTGGTGATCGTCTCCGCCAGCGACGATGCCGCCACCATCCGCCAATGCCTGGACTGCGGCGCGTCGGGTTTCATACCGAAGTCGCAGCCTGTGGAGCGCATCCGCGAGGCGATCCGCAAGATCATCGGCGGCGAGATCTGGTTGCCGCCCGACGTCGATCTCAGCGGCGTGCCGCCGGGCGAAAGCGCCGAGCTGGTGTCGCGGCTGTCCACGCTGACGCCGCAGCAGGTGCGCGTTCTCATGATGCTGGGGGAAGGCCTGCTCAACAAGCAGATCGCCTTCAAGCTCGGCGTATCCGAGGCCACCATCAAGGCGCACGTGTCGGCCATCCTGCAGAAGCTGGGCGTCGACAGCCGCACCCAGGCCGTCATCGCCATCAACCGCATCGGCTCCACCGGCGACTGGCCCCGCGCCCCGAACTGACGCACATCCATTCCGGCCAGAATCCCCTCCCCTTGATGAGGAGGTGCGCCACATGGGGCGCGACGAGCTACCGGACAACGAGCACGGGTATCTCGCTGTGGGTCAGGACGCGGGTCGCCTGGCTGCCGAGCAGCAGCTTGGAGAGACCGCGGCGGCCGTGCGAGGCCATGACGATGAGATCGCATCCCCGAGCCTGGGCGGCCTCGACGATGCCTTCGGCAGGATACTGGTCCTTCACGTGCAGGGTGTCGCAGGCCACGCCGGCTTTCGCCGCCGACGCGCCGACGCCCGTAAGTATGCGCGCGGCATTGGCGCTCGCGGCCTTGTCGTAATCGTCGAGAGGCAACGCGATTGCCGCCTCGCCCACCATCATTGCCGCGATGGGCTCGGTGACCGTCACGGCAGTCACCTTGGCGCCGAGCGCCTTGGCCAGGGCCAGACCCTGGTCGACGCCCTTTCTGGGCCAGCTCCGAGCCGTCGGTGGCTAACAGGATATGCTTGAACATGGGTCGCTCCCGGGACGTGGTACGTTAGCTGTCTATCTCGGGGTTCGGTGTCCAACGCTCAAGGGCCCACCGCAGCCAATCTTTGCAGATCAGGCCGCCGGCTGTGTCACACCGGCCGATGCCGGCATATGCGGGCCTCCACCCGTCATTCCCGCCAAGCGAAGCGATGAGCGGGAATCCATTAACGGACCTCTCTCAGCCGCTCAGGCCCTTGACGATGTCGGGGCCGGGCGCCGCGTCGGCGAATCCCTTGAAGCTGCCGGGGCCGGCGATCTCCTTGGCCATGCGCATGAACCCGCCCCAGGCCGAGCGCGCCAGCGCGCCGCCGACGCTGATCCGCCGCACGCCGAGCTCACCGAGATCGCGCACCGTCAGGTCGCTGGCGAAGCCCATCAGGAAGTTGACGGGCTTCGGCGCCACGCCCTTGACCACGGCAGCGATCTCCTCGCGCGTCTTGATGCCGGGCGCGTAGAGGCAATCTGCGCCGGCATCGGCGTAGGCTTTCAGGCGCCGGATGGTCTCGCCCATGTCCGCGCGGTTGCGGATGAAGCCCTCGCTGCGGCCGGTGAGCAGCACGTCGCCGCCGGTCTTGTCGATCGCCTGGCGGGCAGCACGCATGCGGGCGACCGCCGTGTCGAAGTCGTACAGCGGCTTGTCCTTGTCTCCCGTGTAGTCCTCGATCGAGAGGCCGGACACGCCGGTCGCCACGCACAACCGCACGCTCTCGGCGACGCCGGCGGGCTCATGCGCGTAGCCGCCCTCGAAGTCTGCGTTCATGGGCACGTCGGCGGCGGCCGACAGCTCGGCGATGTGGTCGAGCATCATGTCGCGCGGAACGCCACCGTCGGCGAAGCCGCGCGACCAGGCAAAACCCGCGCTGGTGGTGGCCAGCGCCTTGAAGCCCAGGTTCTGCAGGTAGCGCGTGGTGCCGATGTCCCAGGGATTGGGGATGACGAAACATCCGGCCTCGTGCAGGCGGCGAAAGGTGGCGCGCTTCTCGGCGGTGGTGGGCATGGCGGATCCTCCAGCGTGTCGCGTTCGTGATCGGGAACGTGCGATTGCCCGCACCCTACATTCACCGCCTTTGCCTGGCTACTGACACGCGTTGACCATGCGCCTTGTCCGACTTGCGATCGTCGCCCCTTCAGGCTGCTACCACCCCCGTCTCCTGCCAGCGCCCCTCCTCGTGCGTCTGCGAACCCTCCTTCTGCTCCCGTTCCGCAAGCAGCGCGCGTGCTGTCCTGGTTGCTTTGACCGTCGTAGGGATGGCGAATTCAGTGCAAATCTTGCGCGGAATTGAGCACTGTCCGTTCGTGTCGATCGACACGCCGGAGTTCTGCTCGAGGACCTGTACAATCTTGATGCCGAGCAGGTCGGCCGGCTCATCGGTCCACCCGTCCTCGGTCAGCGAATTGCGCACGAACTCGATGATCCTGCGCCACTGGTCATCTTGCAGGTCGCGCCGCAGGCGGCAGCCGCGCTCGCCCGGCAATGGGCCCCACTTGGCATCCCACGCGCGCGCACCCAGCGCGTACATCTGATACATCGCGGAGCACAAGGTCCTCTGCCCGCCAATCTCCCTGTCGATCGCGTCGCATTCCTCGACGATGTCGGGGACCGACGGACACCATTTTCCCTTGGCGACAATACGATTGACGGTCTCTCTCAAGACATCGGAGTCGCGATCCTGGGTCGCCAGAGACAGCTCCTTGGCCCACGCGACCGGATCGCCGCGATGGCTGTCCGGCAACGCAAGAAGCGGTCGCACCAGGTGCTTGAGGGCGACGGGATCGGCGCCGCTCGCCGCGGCGGCGGCAACGATCTCCTCCTCGATCATTCTCATCGGATCCTCTCGGCGCCGGCTGACGCCCTCGAAATGCGCCCCCTTTTCGATGGCGAGCATCCCGTTGATTATCTCGCACTCCACGTGTGCGCCTTCCTGCAGAACGACGGAATTGGCCCGAATGATGCCTTTGACCGTCCCGCGAACGGCGACCTCATCGGCAACGATGTTGCCGACCACCGTTCCGCCCGGCGCCACCGTGAGCCGCGAGCAGACGATGTCGCCCTTGACCTGTCCGCAAACCCGGACGTCGTCGGCGCTATGCAGGTTGCCTTGCACCACCAGCTTCGAACCGATCACCGTGAGCGACGGCGACTCTTCCTGCGGACATGCGGTCGAGGGCTCGCCCGCGGGAGGGACGATAATCCTCGGTGATCGCTTTACGGCCAGTTGGCCATTTTGATCGGCTCTATTGAATAGCATCTGTCATTCCCCTGTTCTATGGCGCCGCCAAGCAAATCGCGATCGCTGCTCGGAAGAGCATTTCGAAGGGGAATTAAAGACATACTAATGATATTCTCGTGTCGGATTACCGGATGTGATAATTGGAAAAATCTCAGAATAATGCGGCATTGGCGATAATAAAAAACCACAGCTAAAGATAGTTATATAGAAAATATCCCATGACGGTCATCCGCCAACGCCTCGGCTCAATGGAAACGGGGCGGCGCCGGTGAGGCCGCCCCGCCGCGCGGACCGCGCTCACTCCGCCATGATGCCGGTGCCGCGGAAGCCGCCGTCGACGGCGACGATCTCGCCGGTCATGTAAGCGGAGCGCGTGCCGTCGAGCAGGAACTCGATCACGCTGGCGATCTCGTCGGGCTTGGCGTAGCGCTGCAGGGGGATGTGCCGCATCCATATGGCCCGGTCGTTCTCTCCGTGCATGGCCTGCACCATCGGCGTGTCGACGGGGCCCGGCGCCACCGCGTTGACGCGGATGCCGTAGCGGGCGAGATCGTTGGCCAGCACCTGCGTCAGCACGCACACCGCGCCCTTCGACGCGCCGTAGGCGCTGCGCCCCTTGCTGCCGCGCAGCCCCGATATCGAGCTGATGTTGACGATGGCGCCGCCACCCGTGTTGCGCATCACGCGCGCGGCGGCGCGGGCGACGATGAAGGTGCCGACCACGTTGACGTCGAGGATCTTGCGGAACAGCTCGATCGGCGTCTCGAGCGCCGGGATGTCGGCGGCGATGCCGGCCGAGTTGAGCACGCCGTCGATGCGGCCGAGCGCCTCGCCGGCCATCGCGATAGCCTTCTCGGCAGCGGTCTCGTTGGTCACGTCGAGCACGGAGGTGAAGAGCCGCTGCGGCTTGGCGATCTTCGCGGCGAGGCCGGCCAGCGCCTTCTCGTCCCGATCGAGGGCCGCCACCTTCCAGCCCGCCTCCAGCAGCCGTTCCACGGTGGCGAGCCCGATGCCCGATCCTGCGCCGGTGATCAGCGCGACCCTGTCCCTCGGCTCCTTCGCCTTCGCCATTTTTCGCTCCTCCCTATGCTCGCTTTGTATCCTGCGATCCCGACCCGAAAGCCCGCTGCGCGGCATTCGCGGCCGATCCGACCGACAAGTTCCGGCGCATATTAGCGCCGGCCGCGGAGCACGGTGGGGAGAATGCCGGCGACGAAGAACAGGGCCAGTACCAGCACGATCGAGGGCCCGCCCGGTGTATCGAACGACACCGACAGGAACAGGCCGAGCGCCACCGAGAGCGTACCGAAGATGGCCGCGAACAGGGCCATCTGCTCGGGCGTCTCCGACAGCGGACGGGCGGCGGCGGCCGGCATGATCAGGAAGGCGATGGTCAGCAGCACACCCACGATCTTGATGGCGATCGCCACCACCAGCGCCAGCACCAGCACGAAGATGAGCTTGACGCGCTCCACCTGGGTGCCTTCTGCGGCCGCCAGGTCCTCGTGCACCGAGAGCGACAGCAGCGGCCGCCATACGTACACCAGGGCCGCCAACGCCAGCGCGCCGCCCACATAGATCCATTTGAGGTCGTTGGCGCTGACGGCGAAGATGTCGCCGAACAGGAATGCCATCAGGTCGACCTGGGGACCACGGACCAGAGACGCCGCGATAACGCCGACGGCGAGCGCAGCATGCGCCAGCAGGCCCAGCAGGGAATCGAACGGAACGAGCTGCTGGCGGCTCAGCGCAACGAGCAGCATGGAGACCGCCAGCGTCACCACCAGCACGCTGGCCGTCAGGTTGAGCGAGAGGGCAAGGCCGAGGGCTATGCCGATGAGGCCGGCCTGCGCCACCGCCTCGCCGTAGTAGGCCATGCGTCGCCACACGACGAAGCATCCGAGCGGGGCCGCCACCACCGCGAGGCCGAGTCCGGCGAGCAGGGCGCGCATCAGGAACGGCTCGCCCACGTCAGGCCCTCTCGCCCAGCGTGCGTTCCCTGGGAGCCGGGGTCTGCGGCTCGCCTGCCAGATCGTGCCGGTGATCGTGGTGGTGATGGTAGAGAGCGAACGCGCGCGCCGCCTGCGGCCCGAACAGGCGCGCGTACTCGGGATGCTGCGCCACCGACTGCGGCACGCCCGAGCAGCACACATGGCGGTTGAGGCAGATGACGCGATCGCTTTGCGCCATCACGACATGCAGATCGTGGGAGACGAGCAGGACACCGAAACCGCGCTCGGAGCGCAGGCGGCCGATCAGCGTGTAGAGCTCGGCCTCGCCGGCATAGTCGATGCCGCGCACGGGCTCGTCGAGCACCAGGATGCCGGGCGAGCCCACCAGCGCGCGCGCCAGCACCACCCGCTGAAGCTCGCCGCCGGAGAGCTCCGAGAGCTGGCGGTCGCCGAGCTTGCCCGCGCCGACGTCGGCCAGCGCACGCTCGATCTCCTCGTCCTCTGCGCGCCGGCCGAGCTGCACGAACCGGTCGACGGTGAGGGGGATCGCGCGATCGACCTCGAATCGTTGCGGCACGTAGCCGACGACGAGGCCGGCCTTGCGCTGGATCGTCCCCTTGTCGGGCGCCTCGAGGCCCAGAAGCACGCGCACCAGCGTGGTCTTGCCGGCGCCGTTGGGCCCGATCAGGGTCAGGATCTCTCCCTGGGCAATGTCGATGTCGACGCCCTGGAGGATGGCGCGCCCCGAGCGCGCCAGCCACAGCGAGCGCGCGCTGAACAGCGCGTCGGCGTCGTGCGCCAGCGCGGGCGCGTCGATCTCGGGATGATCGTGGTCGTGGTGATCGTGATCCGAGGCGACCAGCTGATGGCTGGCCGGCTCGCGCAGCGTTGGCTGCTCCTGCACCCTAGGCGCTTCCATGCGCAGGCCCCCGCCCCTCGCCCGCACAGTTTGCGCACATCCCCCAGACCTCGACCACGGCACCCTTGGCCGAGAACCCCGCCACGTCGGCGGATTTGTCGATGGCGGCGAACACTTTGTCGGCGTCGACCTCGGCCACGCGCCCGCAGGCCTCGCAGGCCAGCACAAGCTGGCGCATCTCGTGGCCGGCATGGCAGGCGAAGAAGGCATTGCGGCTTTCGAAGCGATGGACGATGCCGGCTGCGACCAGCGCCTCGATCGCCCGGTAGACGGAGATCGGAGCCAGTCGCTCGCCGCGCGCGGCCAGCCTGTCGAGCACCTCGTAGGCACCGATCGCCTTGTGCGAGGCCGCAATCTCGCGGAACACCGACTGCCGTAATGGGGTGAGCTTCAAGCCCTTGTTCTGGAACGCGGCGCGCGCCCGCTCCATCGCCTCCTCGAGGCAAAGGTCGTGGTCGTGCTCGGGGGCCGGAAAGGCTCGGCTGGCGACGGCATGCGTCATCGGCCCCTTATACCACCCGCGCATGACAGCGCCACCCGACAAGACCGCCTGGCGGGCTGGATTCCGCCATCTTCCCGTGGTGTCAGAGGGGAGAGCCACTCCGGCGGCTGGCGGGCCGCGGGGCTTCCGACGAAGCGTTTCTGTGCGGATGCGTTCCCCATGACCTCAGCCACGGTGCTGGGACCAGCATATATCATTGCCGCGCGCCGGACCGCGCTCGGCCGCCCCGGTGGCCTGCACAGGAGCCGGCGCCTGGAGAGCCTCACCGCGCCCGTGGTGCTGGCTGCGCTCGAGGATGCCCGGCTGGAGGCCGCCGCGGTCGAGGAGATCATCTTCGGCAACACCACGGCGGGAGGTAACCCGGCCCGCCTCGTCGGGCTCGCGGCGGGGCTCCGCGACAGCGTTCCCGCGCTCACCGTCGATCGCCAGTGCGCCTCCGGTCTCGACGCCATCCTGCTCGGAATGCGCGCCGTGGCGCTGGGCGAGGCCAGGGTAGTGGTTGCCGGCGGAGGGGAATCCCTGTCGACGGCACCCTGGCGGGTGGCGCGGCCCAAGAGCCCGTTCCAGACGCCGCGCTTCATCGGCCTGGAGCCCGAGGACGGGGAGACCGCCGACATGCCCCATTCGGTCACGGCATCGGAGGCATTGGCTCGTCGGCTCGGCATCAGCCGCGACCGGCAGGATGCCTATGCGCTCCACTCCCACCTGAAGGCGGAGCAGGCCACCAGCGAGCGTCGCTTCCTGCGCGAGATCGTGCCGCTGCGCAAGTCCGCCGAGGAGACGCGCGATCAAGGTATCGATGTGCGCGGCATCGAGGACCTCGCCGAGCTGGAGCCGATCATGCCGCCCGACGGCACGCACACGAGCGGCAATATCAGCGCCCTGCAGGAAGGCTCCGCTGCTGTCGTGATCGTGTCGGCCGAGGTTCATGCCGAGCTCGGCCGCCCTCCCGGCTTGCGGCTTGCCGCCAGTGTCACGCAGGGCGTCGGCGCCAACGAGGAAGCGCGCGCTCCGGTCGCGGCGCTCGAGCGGCTGCTGCGCACGAACAGCGGGTTCACCCGCGACCAGCTCGGGCTGGTCGAGATGTCCGAGACGTCCGCTGCGCAGGCGTTGGCGGTGCGCGATGCCTTCGACCTCGACGATGCCGTGCTCAGCCCCGACGGCGGCGCGCTGGTGCGGGGCTACCCGTTGGGCGCGGCCAGCGCCGTCAGCGTGGTGCGGCTGTTCACGCGCATGATCCGGTCCCCGCAGAATGGCCGGCTGCCCTACGGCGCCGTCACCCAAGGCGCCATCGGGGGCCTCGGTGTCGCCGCCCTGTTCGAGGCGGTCTGCTGAGCGCGCGCGGCTACTCATTGGCACTGCAGTGCAGGCCATCGATCCTCGCAAAGCCTGTGCAAGCCGCCGTGGCCGTCCGGACCCAACGGGCTGCCGTCACCTTGACACTGGCCCGTGCTCATGGTCCCTGACCGCGGCGACATGGCCTCCGTGTCCCGTGCCCAGCTTGGCGCCCCGAGCACCGGCCGGACATCTGGACCCCTCGGAGACCCGGTCAGCGGGCCCGTAGCTCAGCGGTAGAGCATCTGACTTTTAATCAGGTGGTCGTTGGTTCGATCCCAACCGGGCTCACC
>CAVZEC010000025.1:0-79089 GCA_963774165.1 uncultured Alphaproteobacteria bacterium
CATGAATTGCTTGAACTCGGCAAAGGCGGCATCCGGGTAGCAATACGGGGTTTGCGGGTTCGACTTTGCTGCGGAAATAGTCCGGGTAATTGTGCTCGTAGCACTGCCGCTCGCCGTAGCGGTTGGCAAGGTTGTTGTCGCTCCAATGCTTGGCCCACGCTTGCCCGACGCTAATGTCGGGATGGCTGATCGCCCACGCTCGCGCTGTATTTACGAGCGTCACCACGATATCGGCAATCTCCTTGAACACGCAGAAGAAGCCGGCCGGCACGTTGTCGTAAACAAGCGACACACGGTCGATGGACCGACGCTGCGACTGATTGTGAGTGGCGTGGCAGGGTTGTAGCCGAGCTGCGTATAGATGATCTCGCGCAACGAGCGGCCCGCCAGCCAGCGGTACTTGTCCTGCGCCTCCTTCTGGATGTTCGGCCCAGCATCGAATGCGTAGTATTCGAGGATCGCCAGGCAGACGAAATCCGGATAGCAGGACATCGAGACTGAGCCGTGCTTCACCGGGATGAACGGCGCGCTCACCGTGATCTCGCGGCTCGCGAGGATCCTCTTGATGGCGAGGATGCGCGGCTTCTGCACCGGCTCGTCCCACTCGGTGCCGATCGTGCCGATATGGGCGTTCTGCACGCCGCACATGCGGGCAAGGCCGCGCTGATTGAGGAAGGGCGTGCCGTCGGTCAGGACGCCCATGCCGACGTTCCGCACGCGTTCCGCAGTGCCTATCTTGCGGAACGCAGAGGAAGCTATCTTGTTGATTTTATTGGTGAGCCCGGTTGGGATCGAACCAACGACCACCTGATTAAAAGTCAGGTGCGTCCTTCGGATGGCATCGGCGAGCCAAGGAAGACCCACCGGTCTCCCCCTTGCGGGAGATTTGCGGGGATCAGTCCTGCACTGTTGTGCTTGGTTGAGCGGAGCTTGCAACGGGCATCCTGCTAACCTACTGAACTATCAAGGCTTCATTTCCGTACATCGGACTCTGACTCCGCTAGTCAAGGTTCGAATCCTTGTCCCCCAGCCACTTGATAACACACGACTTTTCCCATTTGACGCGCAGAACATCAAGGCACGTTGGGGTCAGTTGGGAGTTTTCGTTCTCCTTTCGAGCTTACGGATGGCGCTGTCGCCAAGCGCTCGGTCCCTGTGCAGGTAGTGGGCGTCAAGGATGGAGCGAACGTCGCCGCGTCTTGAGCCCGGTGACGTAGGCGATCTCCGGCTCGGAGGATCCGAGGATCGCCAGCCCGCGTCACAAACGATCCGCGCAGATCGTGGAAGGTGAGCTCGACGATTCCGGCCTTCGCACACGCTTTGCGCCATGATGAACGGAATCCATCAGCCGTCCATGGCTGGCCCTCGGAGTTCACCAAGATGGTGGTGGCGAGCCCCCTGGTGCTCTTCGCGGCATCCAGGGCAGCCTTGAGCGGGGCGCCGACCAGAATCTCCACGCGCTTGCCGGTCTTGGACTGCCTCAGTCGGATGTGGTGTTCCGTCGTAGGCAGTCCAGGGTAGCCGCAACAGGTCGCCCTGGCGCTGGCCGGTCCACAGGGCAAGCAGTAGAGGAAGCTGCAATGCGGTGGCGCGGCGCGCTGGAACACGGCTTCGTCGGCATCCGTCCAGACCTTGTCGGCCCGCGAACCGCGATAGAGGCGGCCGCCTCGCACGCACGGGTTGCCCGCGACAAGCCCGCGGTCGGCAGCCCACGACAGAACAAGCGCGAGCACAACCCACGCGTAGTCGGCCTGCCGACGGGAGGCAGCGGCCAGCTTATCGCGCCAGGCCATGAAGACGCCGCGCGTGCGCCGATCACCCAGCGCCGACAATGGGAAGTCCCCGAAGGCGCGTTCGATCAGCTTGATTTTGGCCGACGTAGTCCTTGCGTGTCCGGCAGCCAGACCGCGAAAGTCCTCCGAGCCTTGGTAACCTTGGAGCACTGCCAAGAGCACGCCAGCAGGCGGCGTCACCTTGCGCGCTACCGCCTCGTTGTAGGACGCGATGAATTCGGGCGAACCTGGATCTCCGCGAAGCGGCGGGCCGCCCTTCCAGGCGTACCAATAGGTTTTCCGGCTGCCGTCGGCGAGCCGCTTGGTGAGCTGTTGATGCCTCTAAGACGGACGCGCATGGCTGGCCATCCAGTTGTCCAGGGGGCCGGCTGCGGATTGCGTTTCCGTTGCCGCGGTGTGGTGATGATGATCCGACCGGTGGTCGGGTCGGGCTCAACGTGTTTACGTCACCCGGCCCACGCGGACTTCGCCCGCAGCGCGCTTGATGTCGACCAGTCGAAACGCTGTACCCCGGTCTCTCTGCGACGTGGAGCAGGCGAAAGGGGGCCTGCGGCACGAACGGGCCCATCTTCGCGCGCCAATGCTTTTGGCGCCCCTGCTTGCGCTGATCATTGGAGGCACCGATAGTCGGTCCGGCGCGCCGTCTTCAAGCTTCAGGAAGGCTGATCCAATCTGACCAGCGGACCGATAGCGCGACTTGTCGATCCGGATTTCGCGAACATTGGTGGTCGTATCGCCGCTGACGATGATGCCGTGATCCGCAGCATTGTACCAATGCGAGCTGCCTGAGATGTCGTACAGGTTCGGAACTCGGATTTCGCCGTTCGGCAGCTTCACGTCTTTGGTCGGATGGGCGACGACGATGACGCCGCAGTCGAACGAGCGGGCGAAGCGCTTCAGGTGTCGGATAGCCCTGCCCTTGGTAGTCGGCCTCGCTTTCGCCATGTGCGCGTTTGTGTTCCACTTGGTTCCACGGGTCCAACAGAAACCAATCGATTCCGTAGCGGACGACCGCATCGCCGGCTTTTCGATCAGCCATTCCACGCTAGCGTCTTCGGCCTCCTCTCGGGGTCCTGATCGATGAAGACGAAGGCGTCTTCGATCCATTCGTCAGCCAGGCGCTTCTCTCGAAGAGTCTGATCCTTGATGGACTTCCCGATGAAATGCTCGCGCAGCACGTCTCTTACGTAGGGCGCGACACGCATCTCGAAGCTGGCAATCGCCGCGCGGTGTTTGTGGGTGATCGCCATGGACGCCAGCATCTCCAACGTGAACCGGGATTTGCCGTGGCTCGGAACACCCGTGATGACGACGAACTCGCCCCGCCAGAGGCGCAGGTAGGCATTCAGGCTCCCCGCCAGACCAGTTTCGTACGTAACCGGCTCGCCGACGTCGGGGTAGTCGCTGAGCTTGTAGAGACCCTTTACGGGATAGGGCTTCGCGCCCCGCACAGCGTCGCGAACGGCCTCTTCGCCTTTCAGCCGCAGGATGTCGTTCAGGTCCTTCGTGCCCTCTGGGTAGGCCACCCAGGCGCAGCGTGCGGCACCGAAGCGGCGGGCCAGTTCGCATTGAGCTTGACGGCCAGGCTCATCGCCGTCGCCGGAGAGGATCACCTGGCGCGCATCCTTCAGCAGCGGCCAGACCTCGCCGACGAAATCGAGATTGGAGCCGGCGCCGTCACCGACCGAGATGGTCCGCGGGAAACCGGCCTGGATGGCTGCCAGCGCATCGAGCTCGCCTTCGGTGATCGAGCAGCGGCTGGTCGACGAGCGTCGGGTCGCGCAGGCAATCCTCGTTCCAAAACGAGCGCGGTGCGCCAGCGTCCTGCCGGAACTGCTTCTGCGGACCACGGTACTTGCGATTGATCATCTTACCCTCGCGACGATACGGGATGACGAGATCGCGCCCACCCGGGCTTTGCCGATCGGTGTAGAGCCCGTATCGGGTCGCCACCTCCAGATCGATGCCGCGCGCCTCGAGCCATCCTCTGGTGCTCTTCGCTCAACATGCCCGTCATAGAATTCACCCCCTTCGTACGCTGCATCCGTTGTTGTGGCAGTGCCACTGGACCCCTCGTTCATCGATCTTCACGCTGAGACACGGATCGCGTTTGTGCTTTCGGCTCGCCGAGCACTTGGGGCAGGTTGTCTTGTGCCGACCCGCAGCCGGCACCCTGATCGTGATGCCCAGATCGCAAAGGATCTCGCCCGCCGTCCTCATCGCGCGTACGTCTTCCCCGCCGGCTGCCCCTTACCGGCGCTGGCATGCTTCCTGTTGTCACGCTTGAACGTGCACTGACGGCGCAACTGCGCCTGGATTTGCACTTTGTTGCGGTTGGTGCCCATGGCGGCGAGCGTGCAATCCATCCCACCGCTTATTTCCTCGTCGGTGAAAGCTTGCCGGAGATCAGCCCTCAGTTCGTCACCAATGACGAGCTTGCCCGACGGCGTGACCGTAATGTTGCGCTCGGCGTATGCCACCTCGGGATTGAGCGAGGCGGCCATTGAACTCTTGCCGTCGGAATGAGGCCCGGGGTGTCTGTCTGATGCCCCGTTCAATGGGGCGGCTCTCCCCTCTTGTTTGTAGAGTCTAGTGAGTAAGTGTGCATCCGGTGCACCCCGACGTGTCGTCTGGTGCACCCCGGAGACCATGGGGTGCACCACCTGCACCCCATTTCGTCACTGAGGTGCACCGGATGCACCCCATCCTTGGTCCCAATCTCATCTGCTGCCTGAACAATCCCTGGGTCCACTTCTACGGCGATGCCTTGCAGCCTGCGCCGTCGCAATTCAGCAACCCACTCTGACGGGATGATGCCGTGATAGAGATTCTTGGCGCCCCTTCGACGTGATGAAGCCTTTACCCACCTCGATTTTGAGCCAGCGGTCCCGCGCGGCTTTAGCCGCATCCTTGGCACCGCGCTCGGAGAGCGAGCAGTCGGCGGCGATCTGCGAGTAGGCCATGCTGGACGAACGAGCGTCCTTGTCGAAGAAGCGGTGGATGCAGAGCAGGAGAAGCTTGATCTCCTTGGTTTCGTCGCTGACCCAGATACAGTCATGAAAGATTTGCTTGGGGTGAGGGATGCCAATGGGTCCTTCGGAGAGGGAGATGGCCCCAGGCGTTTGAAGGATGAGACGATCGTGCCCTGCCGCTTCACGGCGTCGGCGTCATCTTGGAACGAGCCGTTCTTAGGCTGTTGGTTGTGCCCTACGCCAGCAGCTTGCCCGCTTGCCGGCTGCCAAAATGGCTCGTTGCTGCTCATGTACGCCTTGAACCGGGCGAGCTCTCGTGCCCCACGGTTGGCGCAGCCGTCAGCGTCAACGATCGAGGTTCTGGCGTGAAAAGCATTCCGGCCATCATATTCGGTGGTGTTGATGACGGCGGGCTCGCTGCTTAGTTCCGTAGCGGACGCGCTTACATTGCGGTCATCTGTTGGATTGAACTAGCCGCCCGGACGCCATCCGTGGCGGCAGAATTGGTGTCGGTGATCAGGCACATTACGCGGATTCCCGGCTTCACTGGCCCTCAAGCTTGCGCAACAGGGCCGGCACGCAGACGAGCACACGTCCTCGCATCCTGATGGTCGCAACCTCACCGGCACGAGCGGCCTCATATGCGGTGTTCGGCTGACGCCAACGATCCGCGCGTACTCCGGAACGGTGATAATCATCCGTTCCCGCCAGTCAGCGGAAGCGGAAGGCGGTGCTTTGATCAGCGTCTCGTCCGACATCCGCTGCCTCCCTCTAATAAGTGCTAGCCCACGTCTAGCACCAAGCCAGCCTGTAGCATCGCCTCTGGACGCGCGCAATAGTCTGCTGTACCATGTCTAGCGTTTTGCACTGGGGAGAAACTAATGGCGCGGCGAAAGCCTAAATTTACTCGGCGCGTGCCCCTGGGTTTGAGGGTCACGCCAGAACTCAAGGAGCGGCTTGATGCCGTCGCGGAGCGAAGAGGCACGTCGCAGAGCACAGAAGCGGCAATTCGGTTAGAGAAATCGTTCGATCGTCAGGACTTGCTCAGCGAGGTTCTCAGCCTCGAGTACGCCAAGGAGCTGGCTGGTCTTTTGATGCTCCTCGGAACCGTCATGATATTCGCGGACTGCTTCCACCAAAGTGATCGCAAGCCAGGATTGGGAGGCGGCCGTAAATGGGCATGGGCATCCGATCCGGACGCCTACGACCAGAGCGTACGGGCAGCTGTTGCCGTGTTGGAGGCGATGCGACCCGAGGGCGCGGTCAACGCGCAATCCAGCGCCGGCGTAGAGATGGCAAACACGATCATCAAAGCAGTTCGTGGCGATCCGGACGCAGCAGAGAGTGGTTTACTCAAGACGCGCCGGCAATTCGTTCCCTGCTCGGACCGCTTGCCCAACGCATGGTCGAGGCCAAGAAGCCCGAAGCCGCTTCGCCGACATGCTGTTCATGGTGCGATCAGCCACTTCCCGCCGGTCGCGCGGAGACGATCCTCGTCGAAGATAGGGAATGCGATCCGCGACGTGGAGACAAACAAGCTTGATCGTCTAATCAGTCCAGCATTCGATGCGGAGGTGTGCTCCGTGTGCGACCAGAAGATCCCTCCTGATAAAGTTGTGGAAATACGCGACCGACTTGTCGATATGGCGCCCAAGATGACCCGACACTTGTCCGAGCGGCTGGCCAAGCTGGAAGCCAGGCTCGCAGACACCCCTTCGGAGAGAAAGGGACCGGTTGTCATCAGGAAATACGCCCGGCGTCTCTACAATACCGAGACGAACACCTACGTGACGCTCGATGACTTGGCCGCGATGGTGAAGAGCGAGCAGGATTTCGCGGTCATCGACGCCAAGACTGGCTACGAACTGACCCACGCGGTTCTGGAGCAGATCATCATTGATCAGGAAAGCCAGAATCGAGGCGAGGCGCGCTCCTTGAAGAGTGCATGATGACTGGAGCGCGCATCCGCTATCCGATCGATCCACGGGACATCCCCGCGGAGAAGGTTGCGCGTCGGCTTCATCTGACGCTGGCGGAATTTGTGTCTCTCAAGGAGAGACTGTTCGCGAGAGGCTTCCCGCATCCTGATCCCGACACCGGGAATTTTGATTCGGTGGCGATTGAGAGATGGATGGATGCGCGAAGTGGTCTCTTGCCGGCTGGGGACGTCATGCCCCCCAATGCTCCGCGAAACGCGCAGGAGGTCTTTGGGGCGCGGGCGCGACGACTTCTAGATGGGTGAAGACAAGGTCAGATATCTGGTTTTCATCAACGGTCGCTGGCGATGGCGGCCGACGAGAACCATGCGCGCCGCAGGATTCCGTCTCATCACACTCGGCCCCGGTACTACGATCAGTGGCAAGCGCGTGGCCACCGACGAGGAAAAAGCGCGGGCGCTTCGCCTGAATGCCGAGTGGGACCAGTGGAGACGTGGAAGCCGTTCCGAAGACCAACGTCGACGGTTTCCCCACGGCAGCGTCGGAGATGCATTCGAACGGGCGATGCTTCTGCGCGAGGCGGAGCGGCGCGCCAAGGGCGTCGAGTGGTCGAACGAGCAGCGCAGTCGCGACGACTGGCCGCGCGCGTGGAAATGGATCGAGCCTCTCTTTGGGGACTGTGATCCCAAGACCGTCACCCCGGAGCAGCTGATCGGAGACCCGAGCCCGTCCCGACGTGCTCGGCCTGAGACCTCTGGTCGCCGCCAAGGTCTCCGAAAGCGAGGCCCATCGGGTCATCAAGGTGTGGCGGGCGCTCTGGAAGAAGATGGCCGTGTTCGGCTACTGCGAGCTCGACCGCGATCCATCCCTTCTGTTCGCCAATCAGCGCCCCGCAGCCGCGTCAGGCCGTGTGGAGCGAGGGAGAGGCCGTGAGGCTGGTGAAAGCAGGCCTGGCGGCTCGGCTATCGCGGATTGGCCGACCTGTCTGGCGGTGGCGTGGGACAGCCAGCTCTCCCCGGTCGACGCACGATCGATCAAGGCCAACCAGATGCGCAGAGATCCGGTGGGCATGTGGTTCGACGTCGCCCGAGCCAAGACGGGGCGCCCGGCGGTCGCTACGCTCTCAGCGCGAGCCACGCGACTTGTATGCACCTACCTCGCCACTTTGGCTGCGGAGCCCGTAGGGATGGCGCCGATCTTCCGCAACAGGTCTGGCCAGCCCTACTCGAAAGACACGCTGGGCGACGATTTCCGGGCCGTACGTGCGAAGGTGTTCGGCGGGGGTGAGGATCGCCAGCTGGCCGACTTCCGCCGCTCAGGCAGCGTGGAGGCCCTCGCAGGGGGCGTTGAGCCCGGAGAAGCTGTCCGACAAGATGGCAAATACCCTTTCTTCATCAAATCGGTTACATAAGACCTACGGTCCCGTCCAACTGGCCTCAGTGCGCGAAGTCGACGTGGCGCGCAGGTCGGGCAGGTCGAAGTTGCGGGAACAAAAACCGGCCGAAAGTGTCACGGCGCCGGCCAGGAAGTATCACACCAGCGTTCAGTTAACGCTAAGCCATTGAAATAATGGCGCGAGCGACGGGACTTGAACCCGCGACCTCCGGCGTGACAGGCCGGCGCTCTAACCAACTGAGCTACGCCCGCAATCCATGAGCGCGCCATGCCGTGGCCGGCCGAGCGCGCTGTCACAAGGCGCTTCGTTTACGTGAGCGGGGGTAGCGCGTCAAGCGAACCCGCCCAATCGCCGGGCCCGCTGAGCCGCCATCACCGCACGGCGAACGGCGACTGGTAGGGCCGCCCGTAGGGAACGCCGGCCATGACCACGCCGGCCGGCTTGAGGTGGACCTTGCCCTGGCGCTTGTTGTTGCGCGTGTCGACGAACTCGACCGGCCCCTCCACGACCTCCAGCAGCGAGACGTCGGCCGGGGCGCCCACCTGCAGGGTGCCGAGCTTGGGGGCCCGGTTGATGACCTTGGCCGGATTGACGGTGGCCATGGCCACCACCTGCTCCAGCGTGAAGCCCATGTTGAGGAACTTGCTCATCACCCAGGTCAGATAGGGCATGCCGGGCGTGTTGCCCGAGAACACATGGATATCGGAGGAGATCGTATCGGGGCCGGCGCCGGCCGGCATCGCCACCTCGGCGACCGTGTAGTCGAAGCTGCCGCCGCCATGGCCCACGTCGAACACGACGCCGCGCTGCTTGGCGGCCAGCGCCGCCGGCAGCAGCTTGCCGTCCTGCACGATGTTGGTGAACTTGCCCGCGATGTTGGGCGCGCCCGAATAGCTGTGCGTGAGCACGTCGCCGGCCCGCAGCAGTGTCGAGGATCTGGCTCATCAGCTCGGGCGTCTCGACGCCGCCGATGTGGCACATCACCTTGGCTCCGGTGCCCGCCATCTCGCAGGCCTGGACGGCGCGCTTCAGCGGCTCCGCCCCGTGCTTGGCGATGACGTTCTCGCTCATGCGCACCTTGACGCCGAGCACCAGGTCGGCGTTCTCCGCCACGGCCTTGGCGGCGGCCTCGGTCTGCGCGAAATCGATGTTGTAGAGCTCCGGCACCGGAAACGCCGCCAGACCCATGTTGGCGATGTGCACGAAGGCGTAGAGCCTGGCGCGGGTCTGGCCGACGATGGCGCGGCGGAAGGCTGCGATGTTGTTGGCGCCGGCATCGCCGGCCGACACCAGCGTCGTGGTGCCCTGGAAGGGGATGAGCTCGTCGGCGGGAATGCCGATGGCCGACCCGTACGGGAAGACGTGGGCGTGCAGGTCGATCAGGCCGGGCGTGACGAGCTTGCCGGAGGCGTCCAGCACCTTCAGCCCCTTGTCGGCGGGGATGTCGGCGGCGACCGCCTCGACCACGCCGAAGCGAATGCCGATATCGCGCTTGCCCCTGAGGTTCTGGCTGGGGTCCAGCACCTCGCCGCCCTTGATCACGAGGTCGAACTTGTCGTTGGGCCCCATGGCCGCGAAGCGCCGTGCCGCCGCTCGCGGCAAGGGCAACGACGGAGGCGGAGTGCGCAAGGAATTGGCGGCGCGAGGGCGCGAGCATGGCATTTCCTCCCAAATTTCGTTTTTGCTTGTCGCGGAGGCTGCACCCGCCACGGGGCAGGGTCAAGGCAACGCTCCGGTGACGGAGGTGCCGCAAGCCCGATGGCCGGTCGGGCCGCGGGCAGCACGAGGCTCGGGACGAATGGTGGGCGGTGAGGGGATCGAACCCCCGACATCTTCGGTGTAAACGAAGCGCTCTACCGCTGAGCTAACCGCCCGTTCGAACGAGGGCAGTAGGCAGCAGGCAATAGGCAGTAGCAAGCAGATGGGCATCACGACTGCCGCGCATGTCCCTACTGCCTACTGCCTACTGCCTATTGCCCACTGCAAAACAAAAGGGCGCCCGCTCCTTCAGCGCCGCGCCCGGGAAAAGCCAATAAGCCGACGAGCTTCAGTTCAGCGAGTTCCTTCAGGTTCTTGGAGGCCGTGAACTTCGGCACGCGCGACGCCTTCAGCATCATCTCGACGCCCGTCTGCGGATTGCGCGCCTTGCGCGCCTTGCGGTTTGCGACCTTGAAGGTGCCGAAGCCGGGAATGCGAACCTCCGCGCCATTCTTCATCGTCTTCTCGATATGCTTGATGACAGCCTCGACCGCGACGCCGGCCTTGTCCTTGGATAGCTCGGTCGCCTCCGCCACGGCGTCGATCAAATCCTTTTTGCTCATCTCTACAATCCTCGTGGGTTGTGAAGAACGTGGGCCAACTCAGGTCGCAGCTCGTTCCCGGGGCCGACTTTGGGCCACTGCCAGGGCAGCGGCGAGCGCGAAACAACGCCCAAAGAGCACTGCCGTCAAGCGGAAATTGCGCGGAATCTCGTCACTTTCCGGGCAATCCGGCGTTGCCGGGATCGACACTGAACGCCCGTCAGCAACGCCCTGAGGCTCGCGATTTCCTGCAGGTCTCGCGGAGGTCTCCGTGCGGGCGTCGCGGGCCGACTGCGCGGCGCGGCCATATTCGCCCGGGCTGCGCATCGCCGGCAAGGTTTCTGCCAAGCAAATCGGGCACTTAGAAATGCGATCGGGCTGAGCACTCCTGCGAATGCTCAGCCCGCCAATCAGTCCGGGCAGCAGCCTGCCCGGGTCAATGCGCCGTGATGCGCGACTCCTCCTTGACGTCGGCCGCCGCGACAGCTGCCGCCTCGTCTTCGAGGGGGATCGCCTTCGGCATCCGCTGCAAGGCGATCTTCAGCACGTCGTCCATGCGCGAGGCCGGCACGATCTGGAGGAGCGACTTCACCTCGTCGCCGATCTCCGCCAGGTCCTTCACGTTCTCCTCGGGGATGACGATCGTCTTGATGCCGGCCCGCAGCGCCGCCAGCATCTTCTCCTTGAGGCCGCCGATCGGCAGGACGCGCCCGCGCAGCGTGATCTCGCCGGTCATGGCCACGTCCTTCTTGACGGGGATTCCCGTCATGATGGAGATGATGGCCGTCACCATGGCGACGCCCGCCGAGGGACCGTCCTTCGGGGTTGCTCCCTCCGGCACGTGCACGTGGATGTCCTTCTTCTCGAACAGAGAGGAATGGATGCCCAGCGCATGCGCGCGCGAGCGCACGTAGGCGTTGGCGGCCTGGATCGACTCCTTCATGACGTCGCGCAAGTTGCCGGTCACCGACATCTTGCCCTTGCCCGGCATCATGACGCCTTCCACCGTCAGGATCTCGCCCCCGACCTCGGTCCAGGCGAGGCCCGTGACGACGCCGACCTGGTCCTCGAGCTCGGCCTCGCCGTAGCGGTACTTCGGCACGCCCAGATAGTGCTCGACGTTTTCCGGAGTGACCCGCACGGCCTTGGTGGTGCCGAGCAGGATCTCCTTGACCGCCTTGCGGGCGAGCTTGGCGATCTCGCGCTCGAGCGAGCGCACGCCCGCCTCGCGCGTGTAGCGCCGGATCAGCGTCCTGCAGCGCCTCGTCCTCGACCTCCCACTCGCCCGGCTCCAGGCCATGGTTCTGGCGCTGGTTGGGGATCAGGTGGCGCTTGGCGATCTCGACCTTCTCGTTCTCCGTGTAGCCGGCGAGACGGATGATCTCCATGCGGTCCAGCAGGGCCGGAGGGATGTTCATCGTGTTCGCCGTCGTCACGAACATCACGTTCGACAGGTCGTAGTCGACCTCCAGGTAGTGGTCGTTGAAGGTGTGGTTCTGCTCGGGGTCGAGCACCTCCAGCAGCGCCGCCGCGGGGTCGCCGCGGAAGTCGGAGCCCATCTTGTCGATCTCGTCCAGGAGGAAGAGCGGGTTGGTCCGCTTGGCCTTCTTCATGGACTGGATCACCTTGCCCGGCATGGAGCCGATGTAGGTGCGCCGGTGCCCGCGGATCTCCGCCTCGTCGCGCACGCCGCCGAGCGACATGCGCACGAACTCGCGGCCCGTGGCATTGGCCATCGACATGCCGAGCGAGGTCTTGCCCACGCCGGGAGGGCCGACGAGGCACAGGATGGGACCCTTGAGCTTGTTGGTGCGCGACTGCACCGCGAGATACTCGATGATGCGCTCTTTGACCTTCTCCAGGCCATAGTGCTCCTTGTCGAGAACCTCCTGGGCCTCGGCCAGATCCTTCTTGACCTTGCCCTTGACGCCCCACGGGATCGACAGCAGCCAGTCGAGGTAGTTGCGCACCACCGTCGCCTCGGCCGACATCGGGCTCATCTGCTTGAGCTTCTTGAGCTCGGCCAGAGCCTTGTCGCGCGCTTCCTTCGACAGCTTGGTGTTCTCGATCTTCTCCTCGAACTCGGCGATGTCGTCGCGCTCGTCGCCGTCGCCCAGCTCCTTCTGAATGGCCTTCATCTGCTCGTTCAGATAGTACTCGCGCTGGGTCTTCTCCATCTGCCGCTTGACGCGGGAGCGGATCTTCTTCTCGACCTGCAGGACCGAGATCTCGCTTTCCATCAGCGTGTAGACGCGCTCGAGCCGGCTCGAGACCGTGGTGATCTCGAGGATGTCCTGCTTGTCGGCGATCTTGATGGCGAGATGCGAGGCGATGGTGTCGGCGAGCTTGGAGTAGTCCTCGATCTGGCTGATGGTGCCGAGCACCTCGGGCGAGATCTTCTTGTTGAGCTTGACGTAGCTCTCGAACTGGGACACGGCGGAGCGGGCCAGCGCCTCGATCTCGTCGTTGGCGCCCAGGCCCTCGGCCACGCGCTCGACCTCGGCCTCGAAGTAGTCCGGGTTCTCGGTGTAGCGCACGACCTTGGCGCGCGCCGTGCCCTCGACCAGCACCTTGACGGTGCCGTCGGGCAGCTTCAGCAGCTGCAGGACGGAGGCGAGCGTGCCCATCTGGTAGATGGCGTCCGGAGCCGGATCGTCGTCGCCGGCGTTCTTCTGGGCCGCGAGCAGGATCTGCTTGTCGGAGCGCATCACCTCTTCGAGCGCGTTGATCGATTTCTCGCGCCCGACGAACAGAGGCACGATCATGTAAGGAAAGACGACGATGTCGCGCAGCGGCAGGACCGGATAGACTTCCTTCCCGCCTTTGTCCCTGGCTTGTTTGATCTCGCTCATGGTCTTTCTCTTTCGCCGGTGTTCAGGACTTGCTTTTCGTACCACGCTTTGCCCGCTTGCGGTATTCCACTCAGGTCGGACCGACCAAGGTTGGCACCGCTTTGTGGCGGCACACGTGCATTTCCTCCGCGGCTCGCAAACACGACTTAATCTAGCTGAAGCGTTACGTCAGTCCGCGATCGTTGTCAAAGTGGTGTGGCAAGCTAACGCCTGCAAGCGTCTCAACCACGCAACACACGCTCTCGACCTCCGCATTTCCAGGAGGTCCGAATGCAGACGGCCCGAGTTCAGTGCTGGCCCAGGGTCTGCGTCCATCGTGCTTGGGATGAACTGAAGATGGGTACCACTGCGCGCCGGATCAAGTGACGTCCCTCCGCACCCCGCACGGCCGCTCGAACAACCCAGCGAAGCCTGCCTTAGGCGCTCGAGCCCTTCTCGCCGGCACGGTCGGAATAGATGCGCAAGGGACGCGCGCCGCCCTCCACGATCTCCGGGCCGATCACGACTTCCTCCACGCCCTTGAGGCCCGGCAGCTCGAACATCGTGTCGAGCAGGATCGCCTCCATGATGGAGCGCAGGCCTCTCGCTCCCGTCTTGCGGTCGATGGCCTTGCGGGCGATGCCCTTGAGGGCTTCCTGCGTGATGGTGAGGCGCACGTCCTCCATCTCGAACAGGCGCTGGTACTGCTTGACCAGCGCGTTCTTCGGGATGGTGAGGATCTGCATCAGGGCCGGCTCGTCGAGGTCCTCCAGCGTGGCGATCACGGGCAGACGGCCGATGAACTCCGGGATCAGCCCGAACTTCAGCAGGTCCTCGGGCTCGACGCCCTTGAGGATGTCGCCGGTGCGGCGCTCGTCGGGCCCGGTGACCTTGGCGCCGAAGCCCGATCGAGGAGCCGCGGTCGCGCCGCGAGATGATCTTCTCGAGGCCCGCGAACGCGCCGCCGCAGATGAAGAGGATGTTGGACGTGTCGACCTGCAGGAACTCCTGCTGCGGGATGCTTGCGGCCGCCCTGCGGCGGCACCGAGGCGACCGTGCCCTCCATGATCTTGAGCAGCGCCTGCTGCACGCCCTCGCCCGATACGTCGCGGGTGATCGAAGGGTTGTCGGACTTGCGGCTGATCTTGTCGATCTCGTCGATGTAGACGATGCCGCGCTGCGCCCGCTCGACGTTGTAGTCGGCGTTCTGCAGCAACTTCAGGATGATGTTCTCGACGTCCTCGCCGACGTAGCCGGCCTCCGTGAGCGTGGTGGCATCGGCCATCGTGAAGGGCACGTCGAGGATGCGCGCCAGCGTCTGGGCGAGCAGGGTCTTGCCGCACCCGGTCGGGCCGACCAGCAGGATGTTGGACTTGGCGAGCTCGACGTCGTTGTTCTTGGCGGCGTGGTTGAGCCGCTTGTAGTGGTTGTGGACCGCCACCGACAGCACGCGCTTGGCGTGGTCCTGGCCGATCACGTAGGAGTCGAGCACGGAGCAGATCTCGGCCGGGCTCGGCACGCCGTCCCGCGACTTGACCAGCGTGTTCTTGTTCTCCTCGCGGATGATGTCCATGCACAGCTCGACGCATTCATCGCAGATGAATACGGTCGGACCCGCGATCAGCTTGCGGACCTCATGCTGGCTCTTGCCGCAAAAGGAGCAGTACAGCGTATTCTTTTCCTGGGCCATCCGGTTCTCTCAAGCCTGCTGGTCGGGCCGTTTCGGGCGGTCAGTCACTCTCCGTGCAGGGCCGATCTCTCCACCCCGTTGCGCTCGAGGGCGCACCGGAGCTTCAGGAGGCTTGCGTGGAATCCTAATCCCAATCTGAGCATGCTAAAGGCGCCAAGATCAAGATTGGATTAACACCTCTTTCTCCGACCCCAGCAAGCGGGCAATTCGCAAGCGACATTGTTACCACCGTGCCACCAGGACCGCCGCACCGCCTGGAACGGGCTGCCGGGTAGCCGTGGAACATTCAATTGCCGTGCCAAGAAGGCCGCGGGCGTCCGTGCCGGTGACGACCGGAGATCACCCCTGGACGGGCTTGGCCGGGGTGAGCAGCGCCTCCGCCTCGTCGCGGCTCTTGATGACCTTGTCGATGAGGCCGAATTCCTTGGCCTGGTCGGCGGTCATGAAGTAATCGCGGTCGAGCGTCTTGTCGATTACTTCGTAGCTCTTCTTGGTATGCTTGACATAGACTTCGTTCAGGCGCCGCTTCATCTTGATGATGTCCTCGGCGTGGCGCTCGATGTCGCTCGCCTGACCCGAAAAGCCGCCGGAGGGCTGGTGCACCATGATGCGGGCGTTGGGCAGCGCGTAGCGCATACCGGCGGCGCCGGCGGCAAGCAGCAGCGAGCCCATCGACGCCGCCTGGCCGATGCACAGGGTGGCGATCGGCGAGCGGATGAACTGCATGGTGTCGTAGATCGCCATGCCCGAGGTGACGATGCCCCCCGGGGAGTTGATGTACATGGAGATCTCTTTCTTCGGGTTCTCGGACTCGCAATACAGCAGCTGCATGCAGATCGAGGCCGCGACGTTGTCGTCGATCGCCCCGGTCACGAAGATGATGCGCTCCTTCAGCAGCCGCGACGGCAGGTCGTAGCCGCGCTCGCCCCGGTTGGTCTGCTCGACGACCATGGGCCAGAAGGTGTTGGTGATGGTGGAGACCGGGTCGGACATGTTTGCCCCTATCTGTTCTCTTCCCGTCGCTATCCGTGAGAGTGGGGTGGCGACACGCTGACTTCAAGCGCGATCACTTCTTCGCCGGCTCTTGATCGTGCTTGTGATCATGATCGTGGTGCGTGATGGTCGTGATCGTGGTGTGCCCATGATCATGGCCGTGGTCATGCCCATGATGGTGATCATGGTCGTGCCCGTGGTCGTGGCCATGATCGTGATCGTGCTCATGATCGTGACCTGGTCGTGGCCGCACGTGCAGGTGCGCGTGCTCGTCCTCGTCGGGCTTCAGCAGCTCCTCGACGCTCACCTTCTTGTCGGCGGGCTTGGCCTGCTCGAGGATGTGGTCGACGACCTTGTCCTCGAAGATCGGCGCGCGCAGCTCGATCAGCGCCGCCGGGTTCTTCTCGTAGTACTCGTAGACGAACTTCTCCTGGCCCGGATAGCGCCGCGCCTGCTCGATCAGCGCCCGGCGCAGCTCGTCCTGGCCCACCTGCACCTTGGCCTTGTCGCCGATCTCGCCGATGACGAGACCCAGGCGCACCCGCCGCTCCGCGATCTTGCGGTACTCGGCCTTGAGGTCGTCCTCGCTCTTGCCCTCGTCGGCGATGGTCTTGCCGGCCTGCTCGAGCTGCTGCGTCATCTGCTTCCAGATGGCGTCGAACTCGTTGGTGACCAGGGTCTCCGGCAGCGCGAAGTCGTGCGCCTTGTCGAGCGCGTCGAGGATCTGGCGCTTCAGTTTCATGCGCGAGACCGACACGTACTCGCTGGCGATCTTGCCGGAGACCAGCTCGCGCAGCTTGGCGAGCGACTCCGCGCCCAGCGTCTTGGCGAACTCGTCGTTGAGCTCCGGCTTGATCGCCTTGGCAACCTCTTTCACCTTGACGGCGAAGACCGCGTCCTGTGCCGGCCAGCTTCTTCTCGGGATAGTCGTCGGGGAACTTCACGTTGACGGCGCGCTCCTCGCCGGCCTTGGCGCCGGCCAGGCCCTCGACGAAGCCCGGAATGAACCGCGTCTCCCCCACCACCAGCTGGACGTCCTCGCCCTTGCCGCCCTCGAACTCCTCCTCGCCGATGCGGCCGACGAAGTCGATGGTGAGCCGGTCGCCGTCGCCGGCCACCCGGTCCGCCTCCGCCTCGTAGCGGGTCGCCCGCTCGGCCAGGCTCGCCACGGCCTTGTCGATGGCCTCCTCGGTGACGTCGGCCACGAAGCGCTCGAGCTTAAGCGCGGCCAGATCGGTCAGGTTGATGTCGGGCAGCGCCTCGTAGGACATGGTGAAGGCGAGATCGCTCTGCCCCGAAAGCACCCGCTCGAGCTCGTCCTTGTCCTCGGTGAGGGCGATGTTGGGCTGGTGGGCCGCACGCTCTTTGCGCTCCTCGATGGCCTTGCGGCTCGTCTCCTCGACGGCCTGCTGCAGCACCTCGGCCATCACGGAGCGGCCGTACAGCTTCTTGATATGCGCGACCGGCACCTTGCCCTTGCGGAAGCCCTTGAGCTGCACCTGGTCCCTGAACTCGTCGAGCCGCGTGGAGAAGCGCTCGGTAAGCTCGCCCTGGCCGATGACGACCTTGAGCTCGCGCTTGAGACCGGTGCTGGAAGACTCGCTGATCTGCATGATTTCTGCCTCAACCATCGCATTCCGGCGCGACCGACCAGCCGTGCCCGTGCGGTACCAACTCTAACCCAGTCCTTCCGCGAACGCGCATGGTGCGGGCGGAGGGACTCGAACCCCCACGACTTGCGTCACAGGAACCTAAATCCTGCGCGTCTGCCAGTTCCGCCACGCCCGCGGGCTCGAATGTCGTGCGTTTCCAAGCCCTTGCTGCTTTGGCGGCCAAGTCCGGAGATCGAATGAAGGCACCGCGCGCGGCGACAGCCGGGCTCTCGCAGCGGGCTTGTACCAGGATGGCCCGCAATTTCAAGCACAGCGCATGGGTCCAGCGCTGCCGGCCGGGCTGTCGCTGACAGCCGCGATTTATCGGCCCTCGCCAGTGAAAAGGCGCGCGCGCAGTTGCCGAAAGCAGGAAAGCCCGGCGCGAGGCCGGGCTTTCGAGTGGAGCAGAGCAGGCCGTTGAGACCAGCCGCGCTCACTTCATGCAGCAGGGGGGCTCGCCGCCGCCGAAGGCGAAGCGGAGGCCGACCTTGAACTCGTGCGCGGCGAGGTCGTCGATGCGCACCTTGGGGTTGGCGAAGCCGAGGTTGTCGATGATGCCGAACTCGGCCTTGCCCATGTCGAGGTAGCGGTAGCCGATGTCGAGCGTCGTACGCTCGGTCAGCTGGACGCCCACGCCGGCCATCAGCGACCAGGCCAGCGACCAGCGGTTGTCGCCCTCGATCACGTTCGTCAGAGCCGGGTTGGCGGTGAAGGAGACGCCACCCGTCTTGTTGTAGGCCAGGCCCACGCCGGCGCCGACGTAGGGCGTGAAGCGGTCGAACCGGGCGATGTCGTAGTAGCCGTTGAACATCAGCGTGGTGGTGGTGACCGAGGTGTGCAACGGATCGGCGGTCGGCGGCACCGTAGCGGGGTTCCAGGGACCCGGCGTGCCGTCGATGTTGCGCTTGCCGTGGTAGCCGATCATGAACTCGCCGCGCACGCCGCGCGGGCCCGAGCCGCAGCCGACGCCGCCTTCGACCAGCCACGTGTTGCCGATGTTCACGCCGGTGACGGCGTCGGTGACGAACAGGCCCGTGACCGGATCCGTCACGGTCCACTTCACGTCCGGAGCGCGCGACCAGGAGTAGCCGACATCGCCGCGGAAATAGCAGTGACCGGGGCTGCTCACGACAACGGGGGCGTCTTTGATGGAGCCGCCGTAGAGATCGGCGGCGAAGGCGGGGGCGGACAGCGATGCAGTGGCGGCAAGTGCGGCCGTGACCAGGCCAAAGCGTGACATCCTCATTGTACTTCTTCCTCGATGGAGCCAGGCGGAGGCCGGGCCTACTGACCTCGAATTACCCAGGCAGAATGCGCGCTCGCGGTTAAGTCGACGTTAAACGCCGTGCCGAAAAGGGAGCGCCTCACTTGCGGCGCGTCACCCCCGTCTTTAGGGTGCCCCAAAGTCTGGGGCTGGACTCGGGACAAGGAGATCGGCTTTGTCTTTCGCCAATGGCGTGGCCGCCGCAGTCGGCCGCACGCCCCTCATCAAGCTGAAGCGCGCCTCCGAGGAAACCGGCTGCACGATCCTCGGCAAGGCGGAGTTCATGAACCCGGGCCAGTCGGTGAAGGACCGGGCCGCGCTCTTCATCATCCAGGATGCGGCGAGGCGCGGGGCGCTGCGGCCGGGCGGAACGGTGGTGGAAGGGACGGCGGGCAACACCGGCATCGGCATCGCCGTCGTCGGCAACGCGCTCGGCTATCGCTCCGTCATCGTCATTCCCGAGACGCAGAGCCAGGAGAAGAAGGACGCGCTGCGCCTGCTCGGCGCGCAGCTGATCGAGGTGCCGGCTCTTCCCTACAAGAACCCCAACCAGTACGTGCACTATTCGCGGCGCCTGGCCGAGGCGCTCGCCAAGACCGAGCCCAACGGCGCCATCTGGGCCAACCAGTGGGACAACACCGCCAACCGCCAGGCCCACATCGAGACCACGGCCGAGGAGATCTGGGCCGACACGGACGGCAAGGTCGACGGCTTCGTCTCGGCGGTCGGCTCGGGCGGAACGCTGGGCGGCTGCTCGGACGGACTGAAGGCCAAGCGCAAGTCGATCCAGATCGCGCTCGCCGACGTGCCGGGCGCGGCGCTCTACAGCTACTACAAGACCGGCGAGCTCAAGTCGGAGGGCTCCTCGATCACCGAAGGCATCGGCCAGGGCCGCATCACCAAGAACATCGAGGGCGCCGTGGTCGATCGCGCCTATCTGATCCCGGATGCGGAATCGGTCGCCGTGTGCTTCCAGCTGCTGTGGGAGGAGGGGCTGTGCGTGGGCGGCTCGAGCGGCGTCAACGTGGCCGGCGCCATACGGCTGGCCAGGGAGATGGGCCCGGGCCACACCATCGTCACGCTGCTTTGCGACTCCGGCACGCGCTACCAGTCGAAGCTCTTCAATCCGGAATTCCTGAAATCGAAGAACCTGCCCACGCCGCACTGGCTCGTCGCCGAGCGCCCGCCCCTGCCCAAGATGTTCGTCGATCCGGAGAAGACGTAGAACGTGGAGTGAATGGTTTGACCGCGCAACTAGCTCCAGCAGCATGACCGAGCAGCTCTACCGCACCGACGCCTACCTGCGCGACTGCACGGCGCGCGTGCTGGCCGTCAACGAGCGCGGCGGCATCGTGCTCGACCGCACCGTGTTCTATGCCGCGGCCGGCGGCCAGCCCGGCGACAAGGGCACGCTCGAGATCGACGGTGGCGGCGGCCTGCCCCATCGCCACCACCGTCTATGATGCGGACAAGGCCACCATCGTGCACGTGCCGGCGGAAGGCGCCGCGCGTCCGGCGCCGGGCCAGTCCGTGCGCGCGGCGATCGACTGGGATCTGCGCTCGCGCCTCATGCGCATGCACACCTGCCTGCACCTCATCTGCGCGCTGGTGAAGTTCCCCGTCACCGGCGGCCAGGTCAATCCCGACGACAGCCGGCTCGACTTCGACATCGAGGACGCCAGCGCCGTCGACAAGGACAAGCTGACCGCCGACCTCAACGCGCTGATCGCCGCCGACCACCCCGTCACCGACCGCTGGATCACCGACGCGGAGCTCGAGGCCAACCCGCAGCTCGTACGCACCATGGCGGTGAAGCCGCCGACCGGGACCGGCAAGGTCCGCCTCGTCGTCATCGGCGAGGGCGGCTCCGTCGACCTGCAGCCGTGCGGCGGCACCCACGTCAGGCGCACCGGCGAGATCGGGGCGGTCGTGGTCACCAAGATCGAGAAGAAGGGCAAGCAGAACCGGCGCATCCGCGTCTCGTTCGCGTGACGCCCGTCATCCCGGAATTTCGCGTCAGCGAAATATCCGGGACCAGGGATCTCCACCCCGCCCTGAGCTCGTCGAAGGGCGGCTTTGAGGCAACCCGGTGGCCGCGTGGTTCGACAGGCTCACCACGAGGGTCGAGGCAGACTCGCGGGGGCGGTGATAGCGCGGGCATGGCAACCGCAGACTTTCAGGAGAAGAACCCATGGCCAATGGCACTGAAAAATGGCTGGTCGAGACGGACTGGCTGGCATCCCACCTCGATACGCCGGGCCTCGTCATCGTCGACGGCTCCATGCACCTGCCTACCGCCAAGCGCGACGCCAAGGCGGAGTACCTTGCCGAGCACATCCCCGGCGCGCTCTTCTTCGATATCGACGACATCTCGGACAAGTCCTCGCCGCTGCCGCACATGCTCCCCTCGGCCGAGCTGTTCGCCAGCCGCATGAAGAAGATGGGCATCGGCGACGGCATGCACGTGGTCGCCTACGACAGCGAGGGCCTCTACTCGGCGGCGCGCGTGTGGTGGATGTTCCGCGCCATGGGGCACGAGGAGGTGCGCGTGCTCAACGGCGGCCTCAAGAAATGGAAGGCCGAGGGCCGCGCGCTGGAGGACGGCGAGCCGCGCCGGCGCAGCGAGCGCCACTTCACCGCCATGCTCAATGCCGAGCTCGTGCGCGACGTGTCGGACGTGAAGGCGCTGATCGGCGGCAAGGCCGTGCAGATCGTCGATGCCCGCGCCGCCGCGCGCTTCGCAGGCAGCGTGCCCGAGCCCCGCGCCGGCCTGCGCTCCGGCCACATCCCGGGCTCTCGCAACGTCCCCTTCGCCTCGCTGCTCAATGCCGACGGCACCCTGAAACCCGCCACCGAGCTGCGCGCGCTGTTTGCGAACGCGGGCGTCGACCCGGCCAAGCCCGTCGTCGCCTCCTGCGGCTCCGGCGTCACCGCCGGCGTGATCGCCCTGGCGCTCGCCCTCCTCGGCCGCCCCGACACCGCGGTCTACGACGGCTCCTGGACGGAGTGGGGCGCCGACCCCGCCCTGCCGATCGAGACGGGTGCTGCGAAGTAGCTCCCTCTCCCCGTACTTCACGGGGAGCAACGTAGGCTGGGTCAAGCGTCAGCGCCGACCCAACACAATCTGAGATCGCCAACGGCGTTGGGTCATCGCTCACGCTCGACCCAACCTACGATTCGACTTCACGGGGAGTGGCAGCATCAGCCGTCCAGCGTCTTCAGAACCTCGTCGAAGCGGGAGAGATCGGAGCGCCACTGGGCCTGGTAGGCGGCGATCTGCGCCAGGCGGTCGATGATGGCTCGACCCTTCTCCAGCAGCTCGCGTGCCTCGCTCGGGTTGCTGATCGCCTCGAGCGAGCCGATCTTGTGGTAGCTGACCGCGAGGTCGCGCTGCCAGCCGGCGTGCCCCGGATCGCGCCTGGCCAGCGCCTCGGCGATCTCCAGCCCGCGGCGGTAGCTGACGAGCGCCTCGGCGAGCTTGCCCTGGGCGATCAGCGCATCGCCGATCCGGTCGTGGCTGGCGGACAGGTCCCATTGCCATTGCACGTTGCCGGGATCGCGCAAGGTGAGCGCCTTGGCGATCGCCAGGCTCTTGCGGAAGCACTCCAGGGCCAGCTCGCGATCGCCCTTCTTGTCGAGCAGGTCGCCGATGCGGTCGTAGCCGACGGACAGATCGTGCTGCCAGACGGCATTTTGCGGATCGCGCCCGACCAGTTCCTCGGCGATCTCGAGGCTGCTGCGGTAGTTCTCGAGCGCGGCATCGACCTCGGACTTGGCCGCATGCATGTCGCCGATGCGGTCGTAGGTGACGGAAAGGTCGCGCCTGAGCCCCACGTGCTGGCCATCGCGCTCGAGCAGTGACTTGACCTCGCGCTGCGCCTGCGCGTAGGCGGCCTTGGCCTCGTCGTGCTCCTCCCGCGCGGAGAGCACGTCACCCAGCATGGTGTGGCCGCGATAGCGCGCCAGCCCTGCGTCCGTGCTGCCGTTGCCGGCCTTGCCGAGCTCGATCTGGCGCCGGAACGCCGCTTCGGCGGCGCCGAGGTTGCCCGCCCTCAGATAGAGGACGCCGGCCAGCATCTGCGCTTCCGCATTCTCGGGCGCCAGGTCGGCCGCCCGGGCATAGGCGGGAAGCGCGTCGGAGACGCTGTCCAGCAGGGACAGCGCACCGAGCTGGCGCCAGTAGCCGACCTCGCTGCCGTTGAGCTTGCCGTTGGGCGCGCCATGCCCATTCATTTTCCCGCGCAGGATCTGCTTGGCCTTCGCCCGGTGCCCGCCCGCCTCCACCAGGATGGTACGGGCAACCGCCTCGATGTCCCCCTCGAACGCCTCGCAGGCGCCCATGGTCGGGGCCGTATTGATACCGTTGGAGAACAGGGACGCAGGCTCCGACAGCCGCTGGCGCAGCCGATCCTTCAGGAGCGTCGCTTCGTCCTTCACGTGCTCCGCCAGCACCTGTTCGACGTGCTGTCTGCGACGTCGCACGAGCGCGGCGACCGCCAGCACGATGATGACGACGACGCCACCCAACACTGCCGGCCAGCCCGACCCCAGGTCGCGCAGCCATATTGGCATCTGCCCGACCAGACCGGCAGCGCCCTGCAGGAGCCACCCGAACTCCATGCTCCCCCCTCCTACGCCCCACTCTGCCGCCCGTACGGATTCTATTACGGCAGTGGGATGAATTCTTCGTCGTCACCCGGCACGAGCGCGAAGCGCTTGCGGCGCCAGTCTTCTTTGGCTTGCTCGATACGCTCTTTGGATGACGAGACGAAATTCCACCAGATGTGCCGCGGTCCGTCCATGGGCTCGCCGCCCAGCAGCATGAGCCGCGACTGCGTGTTTGCCAGGATGGAGATGCGGTCTCCTGGCTTGAACACCAGCAGCCGGCCTTCCGCGAACGTGTCGCCGGCGATGTCGATCTCGCCGGAGGCGACGTACACCGCGCGCTCGTCGTAGTCGGGATCGAGCGGCAGCACCGCGCCCGGCGCCAGCACGGCCTCCGCGAACAGGCTCTCGTGCGGGAAGGAGACCGGCGACCGCGCCCCGTAGGCCGACCCCATGACCAGACGCACGCGCTTGCCGTCACCGGCGATGCGCGGCAGCTCGTCGGTGCCGTGATGGGCAAAGGCCGGAGCCGACTCCTCGTGCGTGTTGGGCAGCGCCGCCCAGGCCTGGATGCCGAACAGCCGGCGCGGCGCGGCCTTGGCCTCGCTGGTCTCGCGCTCGGAATGGACGATGCCGCGCCCGGCGGTCATCAGGTTGACCTCGCCCGGCCGGATGGCGAGCGACGTGCCCAGGCTGTCGCGGTGATACACCTCGCCCTCGAACAGATAGGTCACCGTCGCCAGGCCGATGTGGGGATGCGGTCGCACGTCGATGCCGCCGCCGATCAGGAACTCGGCCGGCCCCATCTGGTCGAAGAAGATGAAGGGCCCGATCATCTGCTTTTCGGCCGCGGGCAGCGCACGACGCACCTGGAAGCCGCCGAGGTCGCGGGCGCGCGGCACGATGACGTGCTCGATGGCGTCGCAGGAGCGTGCGTCACCTGGAACGGGATCGTTGGACGGCTGCCAGCTCATAACTGCACTTTCAGGTGCGCGTCGCCTCCTCCCCACCTTCGCATGATCCGGTTCTAAACTCCCGCGAAATCACCTTCGGGTTCAAGTCCCTTTTTTGCCGTCCGGCGCCGGCTTGCGCGACAGCAGCTCGATGGCGTCGGCCAGGTGCTCGTCGGCTATGTTGTAGGCGCCACGGGCGAGGCGGATATTGTGGGCCTCGCGCAGCACGTCGGCGTGGGTGGTGCCGGTCGGCGGCTCGAACTTGTAGGACGCAAGCTCGAGCAGCTGACCCAGGGGATCGCGGAAGTAGATCGAGTACATGAACCCCCGATCGACCTCTCCGGAGTTGGGAAAACCGCGCTCTTGCAGCCGCGCGGCGGCCTGGGTGTAGGTGGCGCGCGAGACCGCAAATGCGAGATGGTGCAGGTTGCCGATGCCGGCCGGGTTGGGCGTGGCATCGGGTTTCCAGGACTCGTTGGTGAAGATGGTGATCAGGCGGCCGTCGCCGGGATCGAAATAGAGATGGTTCTGCTCGGGATGGTCGAGATTTGGCTGCTCGAACACCAGAGGCATGCCGAGCACACCTTGCCAGAAATCGACCGAGGTCTGGCGGTCGGCACCCACCAGCGTGATGTGGTGCACGCCCTGCGACTGGAGCTTGGCCATGATACGCCTTCCATGGGAGTCCCGCCCAAACGCGACGCCACGCGCCGGGGCGGATCGTTCACCGCCGTCATCTCACAGGATCTGAAACACATCGTAGGCCGCATGATCGGGCAGTCGCCGGCCGACGCCGACCGCCACGATGCGATTGAGCCAGTCGTATTTCGGCGCAGCCGTCTCGAAGGATGGAGTGTTGCGCAGATAGTACTCGGTCGGCGGCACGACCTCGCCCCTGGCAATGCGCGCCATCACCTCGGGCGAGCCGTGGCGCACGCCCGTGTAGTGCATGAAGATGAGCGCGCCATCGTCGGTCTTGAGGACAATGCGCACGTTCGGCTTCATGGCGCCGTCCGCCCGCAGGGTCTTCATGTCCATGCCGCCGGGAAGCACCTCGCCCTTGAGGCGCGGGCCCTCGAACGTGCCCTTGCCGAGCATGTCGATGTGCAGCGTCCCAAGCGGCAGTTTGCCGACGTCGTGCAACGCGTCGACGGACAGCGTGATGGTGAACAGGTACTCGGACTTCAGTTCGGGCATGCGCGTCCTCGTGCTTGCGATCTCGGCCTCGTGACCCGCCTCGACATTGTCAGAACGTGTAGGCCAGCCGCGTGCCCTGGTCGATGGCGCGCATGGCGTCCAGCTCTGCCGCGCGCTCGGCTCCGCCGATCACGTGGGCCTCGACGCCGCGAGCGATCAGCTCGTCATAGAGCGAGCGGGCCGGATCCTGGCCGGCGCAGATGACGACCGTATCGGCCGGCACCACCCGCTCCTCGCCTTCGACCGTGACGTGCACGCCGCCATCGTCGATCCCGGTGTAGGCGACGCCCGTCATCTGCGCGACCTTGCGCTTGGCAAGCAGCAGCCGCAGCACCCATCCGGTGCTGACGCCGAGACCGCGGCCCATGCGCCCCGCCTTGCGCTGGAGCATCACCACCTGGTGCCCGGGTGCCTCCGCCGCTTCCTTGCCGAGCCCGCCCCGGCCGGCATTCTCGGCGTCGACGCCCCACTCGGCCCGGAAGTGCTCCGGCACGGCCGCCGCCTCCTGCGGCACCGAGGTGAGGAACTCGGCGATGTCGAAACCGATGCCTCCGGCGCCGATCACGGCGACCGTGCGGCCCGCCTTGCGCGCGCCGCTGAGGATATCGACGTAGCTGACGCACTTGGCGTGATCGATGCCCGGAATGGCGGGCGTTCGGGGGATGACGCCGGTCGCCACCACGACCGCATCGAAGGCCCCGGCCGCCAGCGCGGCGCTATCGGGCCTCGTCCCCAGCCGCAGGTCGACGCCGAGCCGCTCGATGCGGCGCCGGTAGTAGCGCAGCGTCTCGTCGAACTCCTCCTTGCCCGGCACGTTGCGGGCGAGGTTGAGCTGCCCGCCGATCCTCTCCTGCGCCTCGTAGAGCGTCACGCGATGGCCGCGCTCGGCCGCGGTCACGGCGCAGGCGAGGCCCGCCGGCCCGGCACCCACCACGGCGACACGCTTGGCGCTTGCAGGCGCGGGCACGTCGAACTCGATCTCGCGGCCGGCCTTGGGATTGACCAGGCAGGTCGCGACCTGTCTCGAGAAGATCAGGTCGAGGCAGGCCTGGTTGCAGGCGATGCACACGTTGATCTCGTCGGCGCGGCCCTCGCGCGCCTTGTTGGCGAACTCGGGGTCGGCCAGCATCGGGCGCGCCATCGACACGAGATCGGCGTCGCCGCGCGCCAGGACGGCTTCCGCCACCTCGGGCGTGTTGATGCGGTTGGAGGCGATGACGGGAATGCGCACGGCCTCCTTCAGCCGGCGCGCCGCGAACGCCCAGGCCGCGCGCGGCACCTTCTGGGCAATCGTCGGCACGCGCGCCTCGTGCCAGCCGATGCCCTGGTTGATCATGTCGGCGCCGGCCGCCTCGACGGCGCGCGCCTCGGAGGCGATCTCCTCGGCGGTCAGTCCGCCCTGGACGAGGTCGATCGAGGACACGCGGAAGATGACGAGGAAATCGCGCCCGACACGCGCGCGCACCGCGGCCATGATCTCGGTGCCCAGCCGCAGCCGGTTCTCCAGACTGCCGCCCCAGGCATCGGTGCGGTCGTTGGTGCGCGGCGCCGTGAACTCGTTGATGAGGTAGCCTTCCGAGGCCATGATCTCGACGCCGTCGTAGCCGGCCTCGCGGGCGAGCGCCGCGGTCGCCGCGTAGTCGTCGATAGTACGCAGGATGTCGGCCTCGCTCATGCGGCGCGGGGCGTTCGGATTGATCGGCGAGGCAATGGTGGACGGCCCGACCGCACCGTCGATCTTGGCGTAGCGCCCGGCATGCAGGATCTGCAGGGCGATCCTGCCCCCCGCCGCGTGCACGGCGTCCGTCACCGGCCGATGCTCGGCGATCTGGTGCGCCGCGTTGAAGATCGGCGCGCCCGGCTCCATCAGCCCTTCCGCGTTGGGCGAGAAGCCGCCGGTGATGATGAGCCCGGCACCGCCCTTCGCGCGCTCGACATAGAAGCGGGTGATGCGCTCGATCGGCCGATCCAGCGACTCGAGCCGCGTGTGCATCGACCCCATCACGACCCGGTTCGCCAGTGTCAGGAAACCGAGGTCGAGGGGCCGGAAAAGGTGCGGATAGGAGGACATGCGCAATCCTTGCTGGGCTCCCTCTCCCCATTCTTCTTCAGAATGGGGAGAGGGCCGGGGTGAGGGGCGACCGCTTGCTCCGGCGATTGTAGCCGCCCCTCACCCTAACCCTCTTCCCGCGGAAGAGCGGGGAGAGGGGACCGCGCCGCCCCAAGGCTCAGCGCTTGCCGTTGTGCGTTCCCTTGATGGCGTCGCCTTCCTGCTTGGTGAAGGGCACGAAGGGCACCGGCATGCCGTTGTAGATGTCGGAGCGCTTGACCGCGATCTGGCCACCCACCTCCTCCTTCAGGACCTTGAGGATGTGCTGCGCGCCTGGCGGCCCGACCGGGATCACCATGGTCCCCCCGGTCTTGAGCTGCTTCAGCAGCGGCGGCGGGATATGGTCGATGCCGCAGGTGACGATGATCTTGTCGAACGGCGCCACCTCCTCCCAGCCGTAGTAGCCGTCCGCCTGCTTGCTGTTGATCGACTTGAACTCGGTGTAGCCGCGGCCGATGAGCGTGTCGTGCAGGGCGCGGGTGCGCTCGAACAGCGGCTTGATGATCTCGATGGTCCACACCTTGTCGGTGAGATTGGACAGGTACGCCGACTGATAGCCGGAGCCGGTGCCGATCTCGAGCACCTTCTCGCCCATCTTGACGTCGATGGAGCTCGTCATGCGGCCGACTACGCGCGGGCCGGTAATGGTCACGCCGTAGCCGATGCTGTGGTAGTTGACGTCGTAGATCACGCCACGGTCGCCGGGCAGGCAGAACTCGTCGCGCGGGGTCATCAGGAACGCGCGCTTGTTGCGGGCTTCCCACAGATCCACGTGCGCCACCATGTTCTGGAAGCGGTCGAACCGCGCCCGCAGGTATCTTGGATCCTCGCCGCGGTTCTCCTGCATCCACCGGATGAAGGCCACGGCGCTGTCCATCGGCGGGCCGGCCTCCCAGCTGTAGGGCTTGGGCACCGTCGCGAACGACGCGTGCGGGAGGGCCGCGCTGGCCGCCGCTGCCGCCGACAAAGTCAAGAAGGTGCGTCGCTGCATGTGTCCTGGCCCTTTCGTCGACCGATCCCACCTGGGCAAAGCGCTGGTCGCGCGCCGACCCGAATGTGCCGCATACTCCGATTCCAGAGAACCGCCACTCGGGCCAAATTATGATGGGGTATGACGGCGGAGCAACACCCGATCCTGGCAATCGACGGCATTTTTACGCACCCGATCGAACTCGACCGGCGTGCTGCCCGGTCCTTGGTCAGTGAACGGTCACGCTGGCGCTGGTCGCCGGCGGGCGCGTCCGAGGCCCCCACTCTCACCCGACGGTGTCGGCGGCAATGCGCGGGATAGCCATATCCGCCAAGGCCCGGTAGGCGGCATCCATCGAGCCGGCCATGTCGATGCCCCGGCAGGCGTCCTCCACCACCACGACCTCGAAGCCGTGGCGGCGGGCGTCCTCGGCCGAGTAGCGCACGCAGAAGTCGAGCGCGAGACCGGCGACGAACACGCGTTTGAGGCCTCGCTCGCGCAGATAGCCGGCGAGCCCCGTCGGCGTCGTATGGTCGTTCTCGTAGAAGGCGGAATAGGAATCGATCTCGCGGCGGTAGCCCTTGCGCAGCACCAATTGGGCGTGCGGTATCTGCAGCCGGTCGTGAAATTGCGCGCCCGGCGTCCCCTGCACGCAATGGTCCGGCCACAGCACCTGCGGGCCGTAGGCGAAGGCGACCGTCTCGAACGGTTGGCGGCCGGGATTGGCAGAGGCAAACGACTTGTGCCCGCCCGGGTGCCAATCCTGCGTCAGCACCACATGCCGGAAGCGCTCACCGAGCCGATTGACCGGCGACACCACCTCCTCGCCCTGCGGCACCGCCAGCCTGCCCCCTGGGCAGAAGTCGTTCTGCACATCGACGACCAGCAGCACATCGCTGTCGGCGATCTCTTGTCCCATGGCTGCGTTCCTCCCGGGCAGGGTCGGCTCCTTGCCGCCTCGTGCTCACCGCCCGTTGGGCGTGTGCGCCTTCAAACCGCGCCGCACCAGGGAGGCCCAGCCCTCCTCCGCCGTTTCCGCGAACTCGAACAGCTTCAGGTCCGCGGGCGAGATCATGCCTTCCTCGGCCAGCGCGTCGAAGTTCACGATCCTGCGCCAGTAGGCCTCGCCGAACAGCACGACCGGTGCCGGCGGCGCCTTGCGCGTCTGCTGCAAGGTGAGCAGCTCGAACAACTCGTCCATGGTGCCGAAGCCGCCGGGGAAGATCGCCAGCGCGTTGGCGCGCATCGCCAGGTGCATCTTGCGCATGGCGAAGTAGTGGAAGCGGAAGCTGAGCTCCGGCGTGATGTAAGCGTTGGGCGACTGCTCGACCGGCAGCGTGATGTTGAAGCCGATGCTGGGAGCGCCGGCATCGGCCGCGCCGCGGTTGGCAGCCTCCATGATGCCGGGGCCGCCGCCGGTGGCGATCACGTTGTCGCGCCAGCGGTGCTGCGGGGCAAATGCGCCGCCCCGCTCCGACGCGATGCGGCCGAACTCCCGCGCGACCTCGTAGTACCTCGCCTGCCGCTGCAGCCGCTCGGCATTCTCCTTCTGCGCAGGCGTGACCGCGGCCGCGACAGCGGCTTCGGCCTGCTCGGGAGAGGGAATGCGCGCGCCGCCGAACACGATGATGGTCGAGCGGATGCCCCAGTCGCGCAGCAGCAGCTCGGCCTTGCCGTACTCGAGCGCGAAGCGGATCGCCCGCATCTCGTCGCGCAGCAGGAACTGCGTGTCCTCGACAGGAAGCAGATAGCTCGGCGACCTCGCCTGTGCGTTCGGCTTGTCCATGCGTGCTCCGGCAACCGGCCTGACGGTAGTGACGTTGCGCTTTTTGCGCGACCAGTAACATATCCGGATTGACCGAAATCAACGCGGCTCTCGGATTGCAGAGGATAATGGCGCCTCTGTCCCGGCTGCTGGAGGTGTCGCCATGAATGCCCAGGAAACCATGACGAAGGACGTGATCACCGTGGGACCGGATGCGACCGTCGGCGAGATTGCCGGCCTGCTCGTCCAGCACCGCGTCAGCGCCGTCGCCGTCGTTTCGGCGGACAATCGGGTCGTCGGCATCGTCAGCCAGACCGATCTCGGCCACCGCGCCGAGACGGGCACCGAGAAGAAGCGCAAGTGGTGGCTCGACATCTTCGCCGACGCCGACACGAGAGCGCGCGAATACGTCAAGAGCCATGGCCTCAGAGCTCAGGACATCATGACGCGGTTCGTCGTCTCGGTATCGAAAACCGCCAACCTTTCCGAGGTCGCCGAGGTCCTGGATACGCATCGCATCCGCCAGGTGCCCGTCATGGAGGACGGCAAGCTCCTGGGCATGATCAGCCGCACCGACCTCGTGCGCAAGCTGGCCGAGGTCAGGGTTTCCGCCCCGGCCACACGGCCGGAAAATGGCGCGCTGCAAAAGGCGATCTGGGACCAGATCAAGTCGCAGCCATGGTTGAAGTCGGCTTACGTCAATCTTGCCGTGCAGGATGGCGCCGTCGAGCTGTGGGGCGCCGTCGACTCCGACGAGCAGCGTCGCGCCCTGCGAGTCCTGGTGGAAGGCGTGAGCGGGGTGCGGAAGATCGAGAACAACGTCGTTCTCTTTCCGAAGGTCATAGCCGCGTAAAGCCGGGTATACGGCGGCGCCCTGCTGCCGCGTTGACATGGGTCAATGCAGGCGGGATCCCGGAGATGCCTACTTGGACGGCTCAGGCAGCGTGGAAGGGGAGTGAGATCATGTCGAACAATGTGACCATGCGCGACACCCGCAACGCGGCACAAGCTGTCGATGCGCTCACGCTCCCCGGTTTCGCCTTCAACGCCTGGACCCCGGCGCTCGTGAACCTCGGCAGCGAATGGCAGGAGTTCGTGAGCCGGCGCCTGCAGGACGACCTGAGGCTCCTCCAGCAGCTGGGCAGCCCCCAGTCTCCCGAGCAGGCCTGGACTGCCTGCGTCAAGTTCTGGCAGAAGGCCGCCGAGGACTATGCGCGGGAGTTTGCCACCATGAGCCAGCTCACCGGCGAGCTCGTGAGCAGCAGCCTTTCCGGCCTGCAGCAGCATGCCGAAGCGGCTGCGAACCAACCGCGACCGACCGCCAAGGCGGCCTGAGCTGCCGATTTCGGAGTCCCACGCGGGGCTCCCTTTCTCAGTCGTCGAGCCAGGCCACGGCGCGGATCGGGCTGCCGCTGCCGCCCTTGATCTTCAGGGGGAAGCCGATGAAGCGGAAGCGGCCTTTGCCGATCAGCTTGTCGAGGTTGACCAGGCCTTCCATGTGCGTGATGCCGAGGTCGCGGCACACGTGATGCACCTCGAAGTTGTTGCGCCCGACCCGGCCCGGGCTCACGGCCTCGACGCCGAACATCATGATGCCCTTCTTGCCGAGCCAGGTGGCCGACTCCTTCGTCAGGCCCGGGAAATCCGTGAGATAGGCGTCCGTGCCGTAGCAGCGCCGGAAGAAGTCCATGTGCAGCAGCACGGTGTCCTTGGGCTTGATGGTGACGCCGGCGGCGGCTTCCGCCTTCTGCAGGTCCTCGATGGAGATGTCGGACTTGAGCGGCTTGTGGGAGAGATCGAGGCACACCGCCTCGGTGAAGAAGTTCTCGAGCGGCATCTCGTCGATGCCCTTGGCGCCCGGCCGGGCGTCGAAATGCACGGGTGCGTCCACGTGCGTGCCGGCGTGGTCGCCCATGGCGATCGACAGGGTGGCGGAAGAGAACTTGTAGCCGTCGGCCTCGCGGATCTCCTCGTGCGTGCCGAAGGGCGTGATGATGATGGGCGGGTGCGTCAGGATCCGCGGCATCTTGTGATAGATGTCACGGCTCAGGTCGACGAGCGTCATGTGTCCTCCGCTAGCGGTGTCAGCGCAGCCCGGGCATGCGGTGCCGCGCTATGATGTGCGGCTCAAGATGTAGCGAGTTCTCGCGGGGCATGCCATGCGTCGATCGGCGGCGCGCTTTCCGGATCGGAGGCGGACCAAGCCGGTGGCCCGCCAGCGTCACGACTACGTGACCGTCCGTGGACCGCTGCCGGTGCGTCAGGCCTCCGCCCAGTCCGCCAGACGTCCGAGGAAGCCGAGACATTTCTCCAGCTCCTCGATGCGGATGAACTCGTTGACGGTGTGGGCCTGGGCGATGTCGCCGGGGCCGCAGATGATGGCGGGTGCGCCGCCGTCCTGGAACAGGCCGGCCTCGGTGCAATAGGACACGGCGAGCGTCTCGTTCTGGCCGGCGAGCTTCAAGGTGAGCGGCACGATGCCGGACCTGTTGTCGGCGGCATAGGCCGAGACGTGGTTCATGGCGCGGATCTTGATGTCCGACTCCGGGGCAAGCTTGCGCATCTCGGGCAGGCAGACCTCGGCCGCGAACGTCTCCAGCCGCCGCTGCAGCGAGAACGGATCGAAGCCCGGCAGCGCGCGGGTCTCCCAGCCGAACCAGCAGGGCACCGGCACGATGTTGGTGGCGGTGCCGCCCTCGATCTGCGTCACCTGCGTGGTGGTCCAGGGCGGGTCGAAGCGCGGGTTGAGCGGCCCGGCCTTCAGCTCCTCCTCCATGCGCAGAATCTCGCCGATCATGCGGGCGGCGTAGGCGATGGCGTTGACGCCGTAGTGCGGCATGCTCGAATGCGACGCCCGTCCCGTCAGCTCCACACGCCAGCGCACGGGGCCCTTGTGCGCGTCGACCACAGTCATGTTGCTGGGCTCGCCCACGAACACCATGCGCGGCGTCGGGAGCTTCTTGCCGAACTCGCCGATCATGGGCCGCACGCCGGTGCAGCCGACCTCCTCGTCGTAGGAGAAGGCGAGATGGAACGGCACCTTCAGCCGGCGCGCCTTGAGCGAGGGCACCAGGGCGAGGCAGCAGGCGAGATAGCCCTTCATGTCGCAGGTGCCGCGGCCGTAGAGCTTGCCCTCGCGCTCGACGAGCGAGAACGGGTCGGTGTCCCAGTTCTGGCTCGCCACCGGCACCACGTCGGTGTGGCCCGAGAGCGCGACGCCGCCACCTTCGCTGGGGCCGATGGTGGCGAACAGGCTGGCCTTGACCCCGTCCGGCGTCGGCACGCGCTGGCTCTTCACGCCATGCTCGGCCAGATAGCCTTCCACGAATTCGATGAGAGGGATGTTGGTCTTGGCACTGGTCGTGTCGAATGCGACGAGACGCGCCAGCAGCTCTTTTGCAGTTCCAAGAGTTGGCGCCGTGCTTACGCTTGGGTTCATCGGGGCCTTCGATCAGACTTCAGTTGAGGCTGCGCTTGGCGTGCGGGCTGTCGAGCGAGAACGCGGGGATCGCGACGTTGAACTGCTCGCCGGAATCCGTCGTCATGCGATAGCTGCCCACCATGATGCCCGACGCCGTCTCCAGAGGACAGCCCGAGGTATAGCGGAAGGACTCGCCGGGCTTCAGCACCGGCATCTTGCCGACGACGCCCGGCCCCCGCACCTCCTCGTTGTGTCCCTCGCAATCGGTGATGCGCCAGTGGCGCGAGCACAGCTGCACCGTCTCGCTGCCCTCGTTGCGGATCTCGATGGTGTAGGCCCAGAAGAACTTCCCCTCGTCGGGGGAGGACTCTTCCTCCACATACTTCGGCGTGGCACGCACGCGAATGCCACGGGTCACGGCTTCGTACATGGACGCCACATGGGACAGGCCTGGGACGAGCCGGGATTTGCCGTTTCGGCTCTCACGCGATTCTAGAGGCTGCGAGCGCCCGGTCAATGTCGGCCATCAGGTCGGCCACCGATTTCGAGCCCGACGGAAAGTCGCAGCATGCCGTCGGAGATGCCGAGTTCGGCTCGGGCCTCGGGCTTCAGGCGCTGATGGGTCGTGGTGGCCGGGTGCGTGATCAGGCTCTTGGTGTCGCCCAGGTTGTTGGAGAGCCTGACCAGCTTGAGGGCGTTCAGGAAGCGGAACGCCGCGGGCTTGCCGCCGGCGATCTCGAAGGTCACGACCTGGCCCGAGCCCAGCATCTGGCGCTTGGCCAGCGCCGCCTGCGGGTGGTCGGGGCGGCCGCAGAACAGCACGCGGGTGACGCCCTTCTGCCCCGCCAGGTGGTCGGCGATCTTGGCAGCCCCCTCGCATTGGGCGCGCACGCGCAGGGGCAGCGTCTCCAGGCCCTTGAGCATCACCCAGGCGTTGAACGGGCTGAGCGAGGGTCCGGTGTGCTTGAGGAAGTTGTGCAGGTGATCCTTGACGTAGGCTTGCGTACCCAGCACGACGCCGCCGAGGCAGCGGCCCTGGCCGTCGACGTGCTTGGTGGCGGAATAGACCACGACGTCGGCCCCGTGCGTCAGGGGCTTCTGCAGCACCGGGGTGGCGAACACGTTGTCGACCACCACCAGCGCGCCGGCGCCATGGGCGATCTCCGCGACGGCGGCGATGTCGACGAGGTCGAGTGTCGGATTGGCCGGCGTCTCGAAGAACACCGCCTTGGTGTTGGGGCGCATGGCGCGCTCCCAGGCCTTGATGTCGCGGCCATCGACCAGCGTCGCGGCGATGCCGAAGCGCGGACAGAGGTCCTCGATCACGTAGCGGCAGGAGCCGAACAGCGCGCGGGCGGCAACCACGTGATCGCCGGCCTTGAGGAAGCACAGGAGCGCGGACGTGACCGCCGCCATGCCGGTCGCGGTCGCGCGCGCGGCCCCGGCACCTTCCAGGAGCCGCATGCGCTCCTCGAACATCGCGACCGTCGGGTTGGCGTAGCGGCTGTAGATGAAGCCGGCCTCGCTCTTGAACCGCTCCTCGGCCTGCTCGGCGGAAGCGTAGACGTAGCTCTGCGTGAGGTAGAGCGCCTCGGAGGTCTCGGCGAATTGGGAGCGCAGACTGCCCCCGTGCACGAGCCGTGTCTCGAGGCCCCAGGCTTCCTGCTCTTCTCGGCTTGCGGGATCGGTGGTCATGCGCGCGCTCCTCGCCCGGGTGGCTCTCGGCAACCCTGGGCAACAAAAAACCGGCCGGACTGGTCCCTGCTTTGGTCGAGCCGGGCGCTGTCGGGTCGGTTCTCGCGCACGGCCTTTTAGCGATTTCTTTAACGTGGCTGCAAGCCGGCCGGCCAAATCACCACGTAGCAAGGCCGGGAATACCCCGTCCGGGCAGGCGGCGTCAATGACTGATTCGCCGCGTCTCCAACCAACGCGGACGCGGGCCGCATGCCGTCGGCTCCGATGCGCGAGACGAAATACTTTGGGATAACCTGTTGCAAACTCCTGCCCGTGCTGCTGATCCGGGGAAGCCGGCGTGACTAGGATTCGACGATCCACTAAGCGTCCAGCAGAGGTGCGGCACGACTCCGAGTCGGGAGCCGCGCTACCCCTTGCGGCAAAGGGACGAACCAGGATGATGTTCACGGCTCGGTCGCCCAGTCTGTTCGAGAACGATCCAAGGTGGACCGCTTTGAGCTCGCCACGCCGCACACTCGGCCCCCGTACCGGCGTCCTGCCGAGCCAGGCCCTGCACGCGCTGATCGAGCGCAAGGAGATCCATGCGTCCGAGGGCGGCATAGATCCCGGGCAGGTGCAGCCGGCCAGTCTGGACCTGCGACTCGGCCCGATCGCCTATCGCATCCGCGCCAGCTTCCTGCCCGGCAAGGGCAACACCGTCGAAAGCAAACTGTCGGCGATGCAGTCGCATTGCATCGATCTCACCAAAGGCGCGGTGCTGGAGACGGAGTGCGTCTATCTCGTGCCGCTGCTGGAGCGGCTGGACCTGCGCTCCACGCTGTCGGCTACGGCAAACCCCAAGAGCTCGACCGGGCGGCTCGATGTGTTCACACGGCTGATCGCCGATGGCGCGGAGTTGTTCGACTACGTGCCGCCGGGATACGACGGGCCGCTCTACATCGAGATATCGCCGAGGAGCTTCAGCATCCTGGTGCGGCAGGGCTCGCGCCTAAACCAGCTGCGCCTGCTGCGCCGCACGACCAGGCAAGCGCGCGATCAGCGGTTCCTGACCGATGCGGAGTTGAGATCGCTGCACAAGCGCAGCCCGCTGGTCGACAGCGAGCCCTCCGTGCGCGACGGCCTGAACCTGCGCGTCGACCTGACGCCGCAAACCGGCCAGCGCCTGATCGGCTACAAGGCCAAGCGGTATGCCGGTGTCGTCGACGTCGACAACGTCGGCGGCTACGAGATGCGAAAGTTCTGGGAGCAGATCTACGACGAGGAGAACGGCCGCCTCATCCTCGACCCGCACGAGTTCTACATCCTCGCCTCCAAGGAAGCCGTAGTGGTGCCCAGCCAGTACGCGGCCGAAATGGCACCGTTCGATCCGATGATGGGCGAGTTCCGCGTGCACTACGCGGGCTTCTTCGATCCCGGGTTCGGCGTGATCGACGGCAAGCCCAAGGGCGCCAGGGCCGTGCTGGAGGTGCGCAGCCTGGACATTCCCTTCATCCTGGAGGACGGCCAGACCATCGGGCGCCTGCTTTACGAGCGCCTCGCCGACGTCCCCGAGGTGCTCTACGGCCAGGACCTCGGCTCCAACTACCAGGCCCAGGGCCTCAAGCTCTCCAAGCACTTCAAGTAGCGGAGAGCCCCGAGCCGGCCGGGGTTTCGCGAGCGGCTGGCCCGTCCTACTTCGGATAGCGCCAGTAGTCGCCGGCAGCGCCCTTGATGCGCTGGAGCAGCGGCAGCCGCATCTCGGGAGGCCGCTCGCCGGTCTGCAGAACCAGCTCGATATCCCTCAACAGACCGGTCTTCTCGGCGTAGCTCGAGTGGTTCAGGGAGAAGTATTCCGTCGAGAGGGCCGAAACGTCGATCGTGTCGACGCCCGCGACGATGAGCGGCCCGAGGCCCGCCGGCACGTCGCCGGCACGCGGCACGCCGCCGGCAAAGCGCCGCGAGAAACTGAGCGCCACGTCGTTGGAGGAGGCATACATCGTGATGCCCCGCCCGACGCCGCGGATCTGGGTGGCGAGGAACGCGAAGCTGTCGCGATCGACGTCGGGGGCGGCGAGGATGATCTGATTGATGCGCGCGATCTCGGGATTGCCGCGATCGAGATTGCGCAGCGTCTGCAGCAGCAGCTGGTTGCCCATGCTGTGGGCGATGATGCTGACGTTCTTGGCGCCCGTCTCCTTCAGCACCATCTGCATGAACGCCTTGAAGAACGGCTCCGCCTGCTGCGAGCTCTCGCGATCGTAGGGATAGCCGGCGATGCCCGCGCCAGACGGCCAGCTGTAGAGGAACGGCGCACCATCGTACTTGAGGTCGTAGGCGATCTGGGCGGTGCGAAACAGCGCCTCGTCGAAGCCGTTGTTGTAGCCGTGGACGAAGACGAGGGCCTGGTCCTGGAACGTCTTCGAGCCGCGCAGGCGCTCCTTGATGAGCACCAGGAGCTGCTCCTTGGATAGCGCCTTGATCTCCTGGATCGTGAAGTGCTTCTTGGGGTCCTCGTCCTGCTGGTAGAGCACGACGCTCGTGTAGGGGATCTTGATCGCCCACGGGCGCTCGACATTCGGCACCTGGTGCGCCTTGGGAACGGTGATCATCGCCCGTCCGAGCTCGAGATTGTGCCCGCGCTCGGTACCGTAGGCGACGCGCTTGGGCTGATCGCGGCGGCCGCGGTCCGTGCCGAAGAACACCGGAACGACGTCCCAGTCCGACGATGGCGGAGCCCCGGCGCCCACGGCCGGATTGCCGGCAGGAGGCGGCGGCGCCGGCGCCGCGGATCGGGTCGACGGGCCGCGCTCGACCTCCATCGAGCGGGCCGTACCGCCTGGCGGTGGCGGTGGGGCGGCGGTCACGCCACGCGGTGTCGGCGCCGATGCCGGCGGCGGCGCGGAAATCACGGGTGGCGGCGCCGGCCGCATGGCCGTCTCGGGCTTGGGCGGCGGCGCAGCCGACCCCACTCTCGGCTGGGCGGATGGGGGCGGCGGCGGAGATGTGTCCTTGGCCAAGCCTTGCCGCTTGTAGCCTACGTCGGAGTCCTGCGCCGCGAGCGCCGTGCCGAACGTGCTGAACAACCTGCATTGGCTCGCGATTGCGCCGGCTGCGCCCTCACGCACGTGCACCAGCGCCTTGCATTGCTGCTCGGCCAAGCAGCGCTTCTCGCAATCCTCGTAGCTCAGCCCCCTCAGGCTGATGTACGAGCTGCCGGACAGCCTCTGATTGGCGGCCTTCTCGATCCGGTCCCCGGAAGCGTTCTGCGCCACGGCGCTGCCGAGGCCAGCCCAGGCGAGGACCAGCGCCGCAGCGGCCAGCGTGAGGGAAAATTTCCGCATGGGCCCCGCACTTCCACTCTGTCATTTCGAGGTTCGACGACCGCGCAATTATGCTGGCAAATTGCGGCGCGGCAAAGAACGATTTGCCAAGCGCCGGAGCGCGGCATTGGGTCGTTTTGTTGCGTGTTTGTCTGTCAGCGCACGCGCGCCGTGGCGGGCACTCAGCCGCCGCGCCGCGCCTTGGCGAAATCGGGGGGCCGCTTCTCCAGGAAGGCGGTGAAGGCTTCCTTGGCTTCCGGGCTGCGCATCAGGTCCTTGTAGACGGCCACCTCCTCCGCAATCGTCTTCGCCGTGAGCGCGGGATCGCCCTTGAGCATGCGCCGCGCGGCCAGCAGGGCCGCGCGCGGCTTGGCGGCGAGGCGCCGGGCGGCGGCCAGGGCCTTTGCCTCGAGCTCGCCCGCCGGCACCACCGCGTTGACGAGGCCGGCCTCGGCGGCGCGGGCCGCACTCCAGGCCTCACCGAGAACAAACAGCTCGAAGGCGCGCGCGTGGCCGAGCCGCGCCGGCCCCAACAGGCTCGATCCCGCCTCCTGGATCAACCCCAGGTCGACGAACGGAGTGCGGAAGGTCGCAGCCGGAGTCGCATACACCAGGTCGCAGTGCAGCAGCATGGTGACGCCGACCCCGATTGCCAGGCCGTCGACCGCGGCGATCATCGGCCGCGTGACCTTGGGCAGCCGCTGGATGAACATCTGCGAGGGCGCCACGTCCTGCGAGCCGTCGCGCGAGCGCATCATGAAGTCGTTGATGTCGTTGCCGGCCGTGAACACGCCTCCCGAGCCGATGAACACGTGGGCCGCGACCGCGTCGCCCTTCTCCGCGCTGTCGAGCGCGGCCGAGATGGTGTCGTACATGGGGCCGGTGAGCGCGTTCTTCTTGTCGGCCCGCAGGAGACGGATGACCTGCACGCCGTTGTCGACCGTTATCTCGATCTCCTTGGTCATGTCGTTTCCTCGCTCGCTCGGCCAGCTGTTCGCATTTCCAGCTTTCGACCACTATAGGCCACTTCGCGCCGATCTGCGAAAGCTCTCAGGCGCGATGTCGCGGGCAACCGACCAGCTCGCCGAGCGTCGAGGCAGGGCGTCTCCAGCTGAGCCCGCGGTGCGGATGTTGCCGTCAAAGCGGTTTCTCGCCGACCTCGCGCTCCAGGGCCGGGATCAGCCCGAAGCGCTCCTTGAGGAATGGATTGACGGCCAGCGCCCGGCGGAATGCCGCAAGCGCCGCGCGGTTCTCGCCCCTGGCGACGCGGATGAGACCGAGGCCCGCCAGCGCACCAAAGTGCCTGGGCTCCAGCGCCAGCGTGCGGTCGATGTCGGCGAGCGACCGGTCGTGATCACCGAGCACATAAAACAGGGTGGCGCGCTTGTTCCAGCCCTCGGCCCATTCAGGCGCGCGGGCGACGATGTCGTCGAGGAGCGGCATCGCCAGCGCCGGCAGCCCGTTGCCCATGAGCGCGACGGCCTGCTCCATGAGGGCGTCCATCTCGGGCCGGCCCGACTGCAGCCACAGCTTCCAGATCTCCGCCACCATCGCGTCGCCCTCCTCCTCGACACTCGTGGTCTTGAGGTGGGCAAACAGCGCGTCGAGATGCCGGATACGGGTTGCCGCCTCGTCGGCAGGGACGGCGGGCGGCGATGGCGATTGGGCCGAGGCCTGCACCGCCAGCAGCCCGACGCTCAGGAGCATCGCACAGGCGAGCCGCGGGATGAACGATGCAATGCGCATTCGCGGCCACCTATGGCTTGTGGGCTCTCACATATGGATTGCGCGCTTGTCGACCGCGAGCGCGGCTTCCTTCACCGCCTCGGTCAGCGTGGGGTGGGCATGGCAGGTGCGGGCGAGATCCTCCGCCGAGCCGCCGAACTCCATGATGACAGTGGCCTCGGCGATCATCTCGCTCGCCTGCGCGGCGATGATGTGAACGCCCAGGATGCGGTCGGTGGCGGCATCGGCCAGGATCTTCACGAAGCCGTCCGTGGTCTTGTTGACCTTGGCGCGGCCGTTGGCCGTGAAGGGAAACTTGCCGCTCCTGTAGGCGACGCCGGCAGCCTTCAGGTCCTCCTCGGACTTGCCGACGGTGGCGACCTCCGGGAACGTGTAGATGACGTTGGGGATGGCGTCGTAGTTCACGTGGCCAGCCTGACCGCCGAGGATCTCGGCTACGGCCATGCCCTCGTCCTCGGCCTTGTGGGCCAGCATCGGGCCGGCGATCACATCGCCGATGGCATAGATGCCGGGAACGTCGGTCCGGTAGTGCTCGTCGACGACGATGCGCTTCCTGTTGTCGAGCTTCACGCCGACAGCCTCCAGCCCGAGGCCCTCGGTGTAGGGCACGCGGCCGATGGCCACCAACACGACGTCGGCATCGACCATCATGCCCTCGCCCTCGCCCGATGCCGGCTCGATGGCGATCTTGTGCCCGAATGCGTTCTTGGCGACCCCCGTCACCTTGCTCCCCAGCTTGAAGCTCATGCCCTGCTTCGTGAGGATGCGCTGCAGGCTCCGCGCCACGTCGGCGTCGGTGCCCGGCAGGATGCGGTCGAGGAACTCGACCACCATCACCTCGCTGCCGAGCCTCCGCCACACCGAGCCCAGCTCCAGGCCGATCACGCCGGCGCCGATCACCAGCAGGCGCTTGGGCACCTTGGGGAGCACCAAGGCGCCAGTCGAGGACACGATCGTCTGCTCGTCGATATCGACACCGGGGAGCCTCGCGACATCCGAGCCGGTGGCGATGACGATGCTCTTGGTGTCGAGTTCCTGCTTGTCACCATTGTCGAGCGCCACGCCGACCCGGCCGGCGGCCGAGGATCGTGCCGGTGCCGTGGACGGTATCGATCTTGTTCTTCTTCAGGAGGTAGGCGACGCCGTCGACGTTGCCCTTCACGCCCTCGTCCTTGAACGCCAGCATCCGCGCGAGATCGAGCTTCGGCGACGCCTCGATGCCCATGGCGGCGAAGCCGTGACCCGCTTCCTCGTAGGCCTCCGACGCATGCAGCAGGGCCTTGGAGGGGATGCAGCCCACGTTGAGGCAGGTGCCGCCGTGCGTCGCCCGTTTCTCGACCACCGCCACCTTGAGGCCGAGCTGCGCCGCACGGATGGCACAGACGTATCCGCCGGGCCCGGTGCCGATCACGATCAGGTCGTATGGTTCTGCCATCTGCGAGTTCCCGCGTTGCGACTCTCGCCGCACGAGCGGAGGAGCCGGCTGCCGCGCAGGTATAATGGCCGCGCCGCACTTCGGCTACGGGGACAGCGCGTCTTCGACGGACTCTCGGCGGCCTGTACCTCAGGGCACAGCGCGACGTTCTCGCGGCGCTTAGTGTCTGCTCAAGTAACGAGCAAACACCGAGGTCGACCATGCCTACGATCGCAGACGGGCGCGTCCCTGCAGCTGAAGTCCGTCACTCCGATTTGCATCTTCTCGGCGCTGATCGACGGCCTGACGGACCAGGAGCGCTACACCCTCGAGGTGCGCAACGGCGAGCTGCATATCCAGCCGGCGCCCCTGCGCCGCGAGGCGAACGCCCGTGTCGTCCCCACGGCCCGGGCTGCCTGAGCAGACTTAGCAGTGCTATTGAGATCGACTCTGCGCACGTGACCCGGCTCAGGCGCGCGCAGCGCCGCCGATGCCGTCGATCTCGCGGCCCTCCTCGACCGAAAAGTCAGGCAGGTTATCGAGGCAGGCGTCCCAGAGCTTGTCGATGTGCAGGGCGGCCTCGTGCGGCGGCAGCGTCTCGAGCGTTCCGTCGGGCCGCTCGGTGACGATGCCTTCACGCTTCAGGCGCCCCAGCGCGTCCTCCACATCGAAGTCCACGTCGATGCCGAAGGCATTCTTGAGGTACTGCTCGATCGCCTCGTCGACCTGGGCGAGGTTGTCGACGTTGGCGCGCTCCTTGGCGAGCACCCCGTAGAGCAGCATCTCCTCCTTGATGTCCTCCTCGGCGGCGCGATCGGCGAGCAGCGTCATCACGCCCCGATTGTCGGCCATGGCGTGGAAGTACAGGTTCTGCGCCAGCACCACCATGTAGCGGTTGCGCTGGTTCATGAAGTTGCTGGCCTGGCGCAAGGCGATGCCGCCCAGTCCAGCCACGGTCGCGGCCAGCGTATAGGGATTGCTCAGCAAGGCGAGCTTGCTGATCGCGCCGACGACCCCCATGCCGACGCCGCTGCTGGCAGTCACGCCGAATTTCAGCTTGTCGAACAGGCGGAACCGCACCTTGGTGTTGGGAAAGATCATCTCCACGTCGCTGCGCGGCATGTTCTTGAACAGCTTGATGTAGACGTAGTCGCTCGACACGGTTGCCGGCAGCAGGCCGCGCATCCGGCGCACGATCTTCTCGGCCTCCTTCTTCTCGACCTTCCTGTCCCGCATCACCGCGCGCACGCGCACGTCGTACGGTTTGAGCTTGAACAGCAGGAACATGCGCTGGAACACGGGGATGCGCACCTCCTTCCAGCGGATGTAGGCCTTGCGCACGTCGCGCCGGCGCTCGGTGATCGTGGTGGCGCCGCGGTAGTAGATCAGCACCTCCTCGAAGGCCTCGAGATCGACCTCCAGGTCGAGCCCGTAGGCGGAGTCCTTCGTCAGGATGAAGTGCACGTTGGCCGGATCGACGCGGGTGAAGTTGCCCTGCTCCAGGAGGTCCGCCATCTGCGCCACCAGCCGCTTCTGCATGGTCGCGCGCTCCTCGGGTCTCGAAGGCGCGCGTCTTGAGAAGGTCGCTGTCGGGGCTGAACGGCTCGTAGGTCTGCTCGAGCTCCATCAACTTCACGGCGTACGAGTGGCGCCGCCAATAGTCGAGGTAGCGCATGAACCGCCGCGCCTGCACGGCATCGCCGTCCGGCCACAGGTTGGGCGCGGTCAGCCGGTCCATCAGGGCATGCTTGGTGACGGGCAGGAACTTCTCGCGGCGATTGGCGGCGGAAGCTCCCGAATGCGGGTCCTCCACGGCGACCTTGACGGCGGCCGACGCTTGCGTGGCGGGGTCTACGTCGCGCGCCGCGGCGCCAGAAGGGTACGCTTGCCTCGAAACTCCGGCCATTGCCATGCCTAGCTCCCCAAATCCGGCCCCACCCAGATCGGCCCCGCCCGGCCTCCCCGCAACCATCCGCCTTCAGGAGATCGCCAACTGCGGCAGCAATATGCCGCCACCATCCCGCCAAATACCCCCTCCAGAATCTCAAACGCTTCTAGGGCCTTCCGGTCCGCCTTGTCGAGACCGGGGCTCACCTGCCCTTGGATTTGTCGACACGGTCGAAGGACGCCCGCACATGCCGGCCACGGGCTCGACAAGCTCATGGTGGGTTGGTGCAGGGCCCGACTGGACGTCTTGGCCGAGACGGGAAGCCGCCCTACATCTCGATGTCACCGTTTGGGTTTCGCGAGGAGCATGGATCATGGCTGGAATCACCAGGACAGCGCAGGCCGAGTGGCAGGGCACGGGCAAGGACGGCAAGGGCGCGCTTACCTCCAAGAGCGGCGTGCTGTCGGCGACGCCCTACGGCTTCAACACGCGGTTCGGCGACCAGAAAGGCACCAATCCCGAAGAATTGATCGCCGCCGCCCACGCGGGCTGCTTCGCCATGGCGCTGGCCTTCGCCCTGCAGGCGGCCGGTCACACGGCCACCCGCCTCGACGTCTCGGCGGCCGTGACGCTGGAGCCTGAAGGCTCGGGCTTCAAGATCTCCAAGTCGGCGCTGAAGCTCGCGGCCAACGTGCCCGGCGTCACGCGCGAGCAGTTCCAGACGATCGCCGAGGCCGCCAAGGCCGGCTGCCCGGTCTCCAAGGTGCTCAAGGCCGACATCACGCTCGACTGGCAGCTCGCCTGACCGCCTGACGCGGCGAGCGCGCTTCTTGGCGCGGGAGGCCGGCGCATGCCATCCTCCCCGCCATGGCACTCCCCTCGAGTGGAACGCAACCGACGGCCAAGGCGCCGGGCTCGCTACTGGGCGCGCTGGGCCTGCTGTATGCGTTTGCCGCGTTCGTCACGGCCTTGGCGCTCTTCGTCTACGCTGTGCCCTTTCTGAGCAACTTGCGCCTCCCAAAGCGCCTGATCGTCGCGCCGACGATCGACCTCGGCTCGTCCTCGTCGCTGCCCTGGGCGATTACGATCGATTGCTTCCTGATCTTGCTGTTCGGCCTGCAGCATTCGCTGATGGCGCGGGACGGCTTCAAGAAATGGCTGGTGCGCAACGTTCCGAGCGGCCTGGAGCGGGCGACCTATGTGCACGCCTCCAACCTGGCACTATGGCCCGTGCTGCTGTTCTGGCAGCCGATCCCCACCGTCCTCGTAGACCTCTCGGCCATCCGCCCGTTCATGACGGCGATCTATTGGGCGGGCTGGGTGATCGTGCTCCTGTCCAGCCTGAACATCGATCTGCTGGAGCTATGGGGCGTGCGCCAGGCCTGGAGCTGGTCGCGGGGAGAGGTCTACCGCCCGCCGCCCTTCAAGGAGAGCTGGCTCTACCGACGGGTGCGCCACCCCATCTACCTGGGGCTGCTGATCGTGTTCTGGGCAACGCCCCAGCTGACGCTCGGCCACGCGCTGTTTGCGGGTTGCATGAGCGCCTACATCTTCATCGGTGCCTGGTTCGAGGAGCGCGACCTCGTGCGCAAGCACGGCCAATCCTACCGCGACTATCAGCGCACGGTTCCCGCCTACCTTCCTCGCCTTGTGCCGGGTCCGCGACGCACGTAGTGTCGTGGATCATGGCAGACGAGACGAACAGCGCGAAGAGCTCGGGGTCCGAGGACCGGCGTCGGCGCCTGGCCGCGGAGCTGCGGGCCAACCTTGGAAAGCGCAAGCAGCAGGCGCGAGCCCGCGCGGTCGCCGAGCGTGCGCCGATGCACCAGGGCGGCGACAATCCGAGCGACCGGGACGGCTGAGCGTTTTTTCGCCTGCCTTTGGCGTAAAGTGCGTTTCAAGCGATCAGCAACGGGGCGCGCACCAGCATGGACCGCATCAGCATCGTCGGCGGCAAGGCCCTCAACGGCAGCCTGCCCATCTCCGGGGCGAAGAACGCGGCCCTGCCGCTGATGATCGCCACCCTCCTTACCCACGACCGCCTGACCCTCAAGAACATCCCCAACCTCGCCGACGTCAACATGCTCGCGCGCATCCTGCGCAACCACGGCGTCGACCTCGCTGTCGACGGCAAGCGTGCGGATCCCTCGCCTTACCTCGGCGAGACCTTTCATCTCACGGCGCGCGACATCGTCGACACCACCGCGCCCTACGAGTTGGTGAGCCGCATGCGCGCGAGCTTCTGGGTGTTGGGACCGCTGCTGGCGCGTTGCGGGCAAGCGCGCGTGTCCATGCCCGGCGGCTGTGCCATCGGCACGCGGCCGATCGACCTGCACCTGATGGGGCTCAAGGCGCTGGGTGCCGAGATCGATATCGACGGTGGCTACGTGGTGGCCAAGGCGCCGCGGGGATTGCATGGTGCGCGCATCGTCTTCCCCAAGGTCTCGGTCGGCGCGACCCACGCCGTGCTGATGGCCGCTGCACTCGCCAAGGGCGACACCGTGATCGAGAATGCGGCGCGCGAGCCCGAGATTGGCGACGTCGCGGAGTGCCTCAGCAAGATGGGCGCCAAGATCGAGGGGCTGGGCACCTCCACGTTGCACATCCAGGGAACGAGCCGACTGGAGGGAGCGGTGCATACCGTGCTGCCCGATCGCATCGAGACGGGCACCTATGCATTCGCCGTGGCGGCGGCGGGAGGAGACGTCGAGCTGCGCGGCGCCCGCAAGAGCCTGCTTGAGACGGCGTTCGCGGCGCTGGAGAAGACAGGCGTCGCCATCACGGAGACGCCGAACGGCGTGCGCGTGACCCGCAACGGCGGCGGCTTGCAGCCGATCGACATCGAGACGCAGCCGTTCCCCGGCTTTCCCACCGATCTGCAGGCGCAGCTGATGGCACTGATGACGCGGGCCGAGGGCACCAGCGTGATCCGCGAGACCATCTTCGAGAACCGCTTCATGCACGTGCAGGAGCTGGCCCGCCTCGGCGCCGACATCCAGCTGCAGGGCGACACCGCCACCATCAAGGGCGTCAAGAGCCTGCGCGGGGCCCCGGTGATGGCGACCGATCTGCGCGCCTCGGTCTCGCTCGTGATCGCCGGACTGATGGCCGAGGGCAACACCACCATCAACCGTGTCTACCACCTCGACCGCGGCTTCGAGCGCCTGGAGCAGAAGCTCTCCGGCTGCGGCGCCGACATCGAGCGCCTGGTGAGCGGCTAGCCGGTCTCGGTCTCCGGGCGCCGCCGCCGCTGCCCAAGGAGCACTTCCATGGCCCGCGTCGTCGGCATCGACCATCTGGTCATCCGCGTGAAGGACTTCGAGCGCTCGAAGGCGTTCTACGACACGGTGCTCGGGTTCCTCGGCTTCAAGCGCAAATATAACTTCGACAAGACGGCCGGCTGGAGCAACGGCAAGACGCTGTTCTGGATCGGCGAGGCCGATGCCGAGGGCAAGAAGCACCCTCATCGCATCGGCAACATCGGCTTCCATCACTACGCCTTCGAGCTGGGCAAGCGAGGCGACGTGGACGACCTCTATGAGGTGCTCGTGAAGCACGGCGCGAAGGTCGTCGACCCGCCGGCGGACTATCCCGACTACGGCGAGGGCTACTACGCGGTCTTCTTTCTCGATCCCGACGGACTGAAGCTCGAGGGCATGGTGTTCAAGCCGCCACGCAAGAAGAAGCGGTGATGGGGTCAGACCCTCCGGGTCGGCCCCCCTGCGAGACCCTTGCGTCTCTGCGCCAGCGCCGATTCCTGTCGACGCAAGGTGTCAAACCCGGAGGGTCTGACACCTGCCCGCTTGCAAATAGGTCAGCAATGCTGACATAATTGGCTCCGGGGAAGACGAATGGAGCCAGTCACGTGACCATCCAAGCTCAGCCCGCCGGCTGGGAGCCGCGCTATGCGGCCCGCGCCGAGCGCATGCGCGCCTCCGAGATCCGCGAGCTTTTGAAGCTGCTGGACCAGCCGGGCATCATCTCGTTTGCCGGCGGCATCCCCGACCCGGCGTTGTTCCCGGTGGCCGAGGCGCGTGCCGCCTACTCAGCCGTGCTCGCCGACCCCGCGCTCTCGGGCAGCGGCCTGCAATATTCGGTGAGCGAGGGCTATCTGCCGCTGCGTCAATGGATCGTGCGGCATATGGCAAGCATGGGCGTCGCCTGCGGGGTGGACAACATCGTCGTGACCTCGGGCTCGCAGCAGGCGCTCGATTTCCTCGGCCGGCTGCTGCTCTCGCCCGGCGATACGGCCCTGGTAACCGCGCCCACCTATCTGGGTGCCCTGCAGGCGTACTCGGCCTACGAGCCGCGCTACGATGAGCTGCGCCCCGAGGACGGCAACCGCACGCCCAAGTCCTATGCGCAGGCTGCGTCCGAGGCGGGAGGGCGCGTGAAATTCGCCTACGTCGTCCCCAACTTCGCCAACCCCACAGGCGAGACGCTGTCGCTGGCGGCCCGCGAGCGGCTGCTGGATCTGGCGGCCGAGCTCGATATTCCCGTGGTCGAGGATGCGGCCTACTCCGCGCTGCGCTTCGGGGGCGATCCGCTGCCGCCGCTCATGGCACTGGAGATCGCGCGCCGAGGCAGCATCGACGACGCGCGCTCGATCTACTGCGGCACCTTCTCCAAGGTACTGTCGCCGGGCCTGCGGGTCGGCTGGATCGTCGCGCCGCAGGCCATGATCCGCCGGCTGGTGCTGATCAAGCAGGCCTCCGACCTCAACAATTCCACCATCAACCAGATGGTCATGCACCGGCTGGCAGAGACGGCCTACGACGCCCAGGTCGAGCGCGCCCGCGCGCACTACCGGCACCGCCGGGACGCCATGCTGGCGGCGCTGGAGGATCACATGCCCGAGGGTGTCAGCTGGACCAGGCCCAATGGCGGCCTGTTCGTCTGGGCCCGCCTGCCCGAGGCGATCGATGCGGCAAGCCTGCTCGACCGTTCGGTCAGGGAGGCGGGCGTCGCCTTCGTGCCGGGGGCTGCGTTCTTCCATGACGGCCGCGGCCGCAACACCCTGCGCCTGAGCTATTCGCTGCCGAGCCCAGCCGAGATCGGAGAGGGTATCGCGCGGCTGGCCAAGCTGATCTGAGGTCCGAGCAGCACATACAGCGGCGCTGTCGTTCATCGATCGGCGCGTAACGGCTTGCGCAAGGCCGGGCGCGACGACAGGTTGCGGCATGACGAGCTGGCACCACCCATACCTGTACCTTGCCGCCTGGTGCATCGGCACGGTGCTGGCCGTTTACGTCCTCGCCGCCTACGTGGTGGCACCGGCGCTGTGGAGACGCTACGAGCACCGGCCGGGTCTGGCGGCCCTTCCGATGGTGACGCTCACGGCGCAGCGCATTCCCGGCGACCCGCTCAACGTCGGTCTGGCCGGATCGCGGACGGAGGTCGTCCGGGCGCTGACGCAGGCCAACTGGCATCCCGCCGATCCGATCACGTTGCGGACCAGCGTCGAGATCGGCGTGGCTGTGATCTTGCGCCGTGCCTATGCCGACGCGCCGGTCAGCAGCCTGTTCTACCAGGGCCGGCGCCAGGATCTGGCATTCGAGATGCCGGTCGGGCACAGTCCGGCGCGGCGCCACCACGTGCGCCTTTGGCAGGTGCTGCCCGCGGACCAGGCGCAACCCGAGCTGTGGCTGGGCTCGGCGACCTACGACCACGGCGTCGGCGTGAGCCATGACACGGGTCAGATCACCCATCACATCGATGCGGATCTCGACGCCGAGCGCACCTTCTTCATCGGCACGCTGACCACCGCCGGCTCGCTGGCCCGGATCGACCGCATGCCGGGGATCGGCGCGACCTTGCGCGGCCGCAACGGCGGCGGCGATCTCTATTTCACGGACGGCGACGTCTATGTCGGCGTCCTGATCGCCCACCCCGACGAGGCTGCTCCAACGCCTGCTCCCGAGCGTCCCGCGTCGCCTCCAGCCGGTCCGCTGGACCGCATCTGGGTCGCCCTGGTCGCCACGGGTCGCTGGCTGCGCCTGCTGCCGCAACCGCGAGCGAACTGAAAGGGCTGATTAATCCGGGCGGGCTGCCCGATTGTCGCCAAACGGCTCTGGCAGGGTTGTGGCGGTGTGGCGTGCACGTGCGTTTTGCGGGGATCTCACGTAGCCACTCGTCCGGGGGACATCATGCGCAACATCAACCGCCGTGAGGCGGTAGCACTCGCGCTTTCATCGATCGCAACCGCTGCCTCGGCCACCGGCGCACACGCCGCCTCGGCGGCCCATATCGACGCCAATGTCGACGCCACGTTGCGCGAATTCTCGTTCCGGATCGGCGGGGCCCGCGAGCTGCTGGCGAAGTCGGCCGCCGTATTGGTCTTCCCGTCGGTCTACAAGGCCGGCTTCGGAGTAGGCGGCGAGTACGGCGAGGGCGCACTGCTCGTTCGCGGCCGGACCGCGGGATACTACAACACCATCTCGGCCTCCTTCGGATTCCAGCTCGGCGCTCAGGCCCGATCCGTGATCATCGCCTTCATGACGCCCGAGGCCCTCGCAAGCTTCAGGCGCGTGCAAGGCTGGAAGGTCGGCGTCGACGGCTCGGTGGCGCTGATCACGGTCGGCATCGGCGGCTCGGTCAACTCGAGCAAGATCGTGAGCCCGATCGTGGGCTTCATCTTCGACGGCAAAGGGCTGATGTACAATCTGACCCTGGAAGGCTCGAAGATCACCAGGATTGAACGCTGACCGCCAGCCGACGCTCCAGACCCCTTTGCAGCCCGCAGCCCTGAGCTTGTCGAAGGGCGGTCGGCAGGCTGCAAACGTGCTTCGACAAGCTCAGCACGAGGTCGCAGGGCTACGCCGGCGCGAACGCGCGCCGACCGCGGCTCCGCAACGGGTCAGTTCAGCCGGCCCTTGAGGTCGCTGATGCTCTGGTCGATGAGCGGGGCGCCACCGGAGCCGGCCGTCTTCTCGCGCATGATCTTCTCTGCCGCCGCCAGCGCGACCTCGATGGCCGCGGCCCGCACCTCGTCGACCGCCTGCGTCTCGGCACGCGCGATCTTGTCCTCGGCCTGCTGCGTGCGCCGCTCCAGCGTATCCTTGAGGGCGACGCGGGCCTCGTGCGCGAAAGTCTCCGCCTCGCGGCGCGCCATATCGAGAATCGCATCGGCTTCCTGGCCGACGTTGCGATGCCTCTTCTGGTAGTCGGCGAGCAGGTTCTGGGCCTCCTCGCGCAGGCGGCGGGCCTCGTCGAGCTCGTTGCGGATCGCGTCGGCCCGGTCGTCGAGCGACTTGGCGATCAGACCCGGAACTTTGTAGTAGAGCAGGATCAGCACGAATACGACGAAGGCGACCCCCACCCAGAACTCGGCCATTTGCGTCATGGAGATGTTTACTCCGTCGCGCGCTGCGTCAGCGCCCGCTTGACCTCGTCCTTGGTCGGCTCCGCCCCGATCAGCCTGGCGACGATGCCACCGGCCACCTCGCTGGCGATGTCGCCGACACTGGCGAGCGCCTTCGTTTTGGTCTCGGCGATGCGGCTCTCGGCCTCGGCCAGCTTGGCCGTAACCTGCGCGTCGACCTTGGCCCGCTCCTTGTCGACCTCGGCGGCAATGTTGTCGCGCATGGTCTTGACGATGGCGCCGGCCTTGGCCCGCGCATCGCCCATCGCCTGCTCGTAGCTGGAGAGCGCCTTCTCGGTGTCGACCTTGAGCTTCTCGGCCTGCGCCAGGTCGCGCTTGATCCGGTCGCCGCGCTCCTCGATCACCTCGCCGACGCGCGGCAGAACCACGCGCTTGAGGACCAGGTAGAGCAGGCCGAACGTCAGCGCCAGCCAGATGAGCTGCGGCGCGAACGTGCCCGAGTTCGAGCGGAGGAAACACCTTTCCGGGCCCTACGCCCTCCGGTACGGCGGTGCCTGCTTTCTCTGCCATGGGTCGGTTACCCTCGCCGAGGTTGCCCGGATCAGGTGAACAGCAGCAGGAAGGCGATCAGCAGGGCGAAGATGCCCAGCGCTTCCGTAACGGCGAAGCCGAAGATCAGGCGGCCGAACTGGCCGTCGGCGGCCGAGGGGTTGCGAAGCGCGCCCTGCAGGAACTGGCCGAACAGGTTGCCGACGCCGATGGCGGCAGCTCCCGTGCCGATGGCGGCAAGGCCGGCGCCGATGAGCTTCGCGGAGGCGGGATCCATTGATGTCTACTCCCTTTTCATGCGGTTGGTGGGTGAAGCTGCGAAAACCAGCGCGCCGATCTAGTGTCCCGGATGCAGCGCGTCATTGAGATACATGCAGGTCAGCATGGTGAACACGTAGGCCTGCAGGAACGCTACCAGCACCTCGAGCGCAGTGAGCGCAATCGCCATCAGCAGGGGCAGCGGCGACAGCGCGGCGAAGCTGCCGGCGCCGAGCAGCATGACGACGAAGCCGCCGAACACCTTGAGCGTGATGTGGCCGGCCAGCATGTTGGCGAACAGGCGCACCGAGTGGCTGATCGGTCGCGACAGGAACGAGATGATCTCGATCAGCACCACCAACGGCAGGATCAGGATGGGGACGCCCTGCGGAACGAACAGCTTCAGGAAGCCGATGCCGTTCTTGGCAAAGCCGATCCCGAGCACGGTCAGGAACACGAGCGCGGCCAGCGCGGCGGTGACGATGATGTGGCTCGTCACCGTGAACACGCCGGGGATCATGCCCAGCATGTTGCAGGTGAAGATGAACATGAAGAGCGAGAAGACGAGCGGGAAGTATTTCATCCCGCCCTGCCCGGTGCTTTCCCGCAGCATGCCTGCGACGAACTCGTGGCCGACCTCGGCGACCGACTGCAGCCGGCCCGGCACGAGCGCGCGCGAGCGCATCGAAAGCATGAAGAAGCCGACGATCAGCGCGACCGCCACCAGCATGTAGAGCGACGAGTTCGTAAAAGACGCGTCATACCCGAAGATCTTGATCGGGATGATCGGATGGATATCGAATTGGTGGATGGGATCGGGCATCCCTGTGCCCTGGTTTCCCGCATGCGGTGCTGCCACGTGATTGCCCCTTAGTCCTCGTCGTCCGGTGCCTTGTGGCCGATGTTGCCGCCGGTCCGGGCCATGATCTCCTTCTGCATCCGCTCGTAGGCCCTCACCACGTTGAGGACGCCGGCTGCGAACCCCAACACGAAGAACAGCAGAAACAGCCAGGGAGTGGAGCCCAGCCACCGGTCCAGGCCCCAGCCGATGGCGCCACCCACCATGACGGCCCCGACCAGCTCGGCCGCCATGCGCATCCCGTAGGCCATGCCGCGACCGCGCATGTCGGCATCGAGCTCGGCGTTGGCATCCGCCTGATGCTGCGCCTTGACCTTGCCCAGCCGGTCACCAAGCGCGGAAATCCGGCCTTCGAACGCAGCTTTGTCGTCGTCGGTCCCCTGGCGCTTGCCAGGACCTCGATCATCGGCTGGCTCAGACATCGGACGGACGTCCTCGGCGGAGACGGCCCGAATGATCACCCAACTCCCCGGGGGCCTGTTGAACGGGGCGCACCATAGGGACGGGCTCCGGGGGTGTCAAGGAATGCACGGGCGCCCCAAGCACTTACCGCACATGGCAGATTTGCCAGTTGCTCCGCCATGCGACAATTGGACCGCGAGGGTCCGAGCCGGGCGCAACAGCGAAGCATTTTGCGCCGCGTCGATCGGCAATAGGCGCAATACGGCAGACGCCTATTGCGCGCGACGCAACAGGGCCAGCACGGCTGCGCTCAGATCGGCCGGCGCGTGGCAAAGACTGGCAGCGCCTGCCGCCTCGAGCTCCTCCCGGGTGCCGTAGCCCCAGGTGACGCCAACCGTCGGTATGCCGTTGCGCTTGGCTGCGAGCACATCGAACTCGCGGTCGCCGATCATGACCGCGCCCTGCCCGCGCACGCCATGCTGCGCGATCATGTGTGCGATCAGGTCTGCCTTGTGGTCGTTGGTGCCGTCGAGCTCGGGGCCGTGGATGCCGGCGAAGTGCCGGGCGAGATCGAAACGCTCGAGGATCGGGCGTGCGTAGTAATGCGGCTTGGCGGTGGCGACGAACAGCCGGCAGCCGGCGGCGGACAACGCCTCCAGCGCGGCGGGCACACCGTCGTAGACGACGGCGTCGTACATGCCGCCGCTGAAATAGCATTCGCGGTAGTGGGCGATGGCCTGCTCGGTCAGGTCGGAAGTGCCGAGCAGCTTGGGGAACGAGACGCGGAACGGCGGCCCGATCAGCCAAAGCAGCTCCTCGGCCGGCGGCACGGGACGGCCGAGCTTGTCGAGCGCGTACTGCACCGACCCGATCAGCCCCGGCTTCGGGTCGACCAGCGTGCCGTCGAGATCGACGAGGACGTCCATGCGCTGTTTCGCTCGCATTTAAGCGCACCACTTGTCATACCGGGGCTTGTCCCCGGTATCCAGCGATCCACATACGTCGGCGCTTGCTGCTGGGTGGATCCCGGCAACAAGTGCCGGGATGACACTTCAGGCCGCAACGGTGAACTTCTGCGCCGTCTCCAGGTCGACGGAGACGAGCTGGCTTACGCCCTTCTCTCCCATCGTCACGCCGAACAGGCGGTTCATGCGCGCCATGGTCATGGGGTGGTGCGTGATCACCAGGAAGCGCGTCGCGGTCTCGCCGGCCATCTTCTCCATCAGCGTGCAGAAGCGGTCGACGTTGGCGTCGTCGAGCGGCGCGTCGACCTCGTCGAGCACGCAGATCGGCGACGGGTTGGTCAGGAACACGGCGAAGATCAGCGCCTGCGCGGTCAGCGACTGCTCGCCGCCCGACAGCAGGGAGAGCGTCGCCGGCTTCTTGCCGGGCGGCTTGGCGACGATCTCGAGGCCGCCCTCCAGGGGGTCCTCGGCCTCGACCATCTCGAGGCGCGCTTCCCCGCCGCCGAACAGCGCCGTGAAGAGGCGCTGAAAATGGCTGTTGACCGTGTCGAAGGCGGTCTGCAGGCGGCTGCGGGCCTCGCCGTTGATCTGGCCGATGCCCGAGCGCAGCCTGGCGATCGCGTCCTCGACGTCGGTCTTCTCCTTGTCCATGCCCTCGAACTGCTGGGTCATGGCCGTGAGGTCGTCGTCGGCCTGCAGGTTGACGCCGCCGAGACGCTCGCGATCGGCCTTGAGGCGGGTGAGCTGGCTGTCCGCCTGCTCGAGGGACGGCAGCTCGGCGTCGGGCTGCAGCTCGGCCAGCGCCAGACAGCCGTCGGGAGCACAGCCGAGCTGCTCGCGGATGCGGCGCGCTTCCTCGGCGCGGCGCTCGCGTGCGTTCTCGAGCCGCGCCTCGATGCGGGCGCGCGCCTCGCGCTCGTCGGATACGGCCGCTTGCGCCGCGCGCAGCTCCTGGGCAGCCTGCCGGTGCGCGGTATCGGCAGTGGCGAGTGCATCCGCCGCCGAGCGGCGCTCCTGCTCGGCCGTCGCCAGCTCGCTCATGAGCTTCTGGCGCTGCTGCTCGACCATGGCAGGGATCTCGGCGAGCTTTGCGACCTCGGCCTCGGTACCGGCAATGCGCTCCTTCAGAGTCGCGATCTGCTGGTCGGCACCGGCCGAGCGCGTACGCCAGCGCTCCTGCTCGAGGCCGATCGCCGCCTGGCGCTCCGTGCGCGCCCGATGCTCGCGCTCCAGCGTGATCAGCTCGGTGCGACCCTCGGCGACGCTCGAACGCAGAGCGGCGGTCTCCTTCTGCGCCGCCGCCAGCTCGGCCTCCAGCCCCGCCGTGCCCGCGAGCGACTGCAAATTCTCCTCGGTCTCGGCGAGCTGCATGTGCGCCTCGGCCAGCGCTTCCTGGGCGTTGGTGCGGGCGTCGGTGACGGCCGCGATCCTGGCTTCCGTCTCGCGCGCCTGCCGCTCCATGGCGGTGAGCACGTCGCGGGTCTGCGCCAGCTTGCCCTGCGCCTCGCGCCACAGCTGGCGCAGGCGCCGCTCCTCGCCCTGCACCGCGCTCATGCGTTGCGCGGCGTCGTCGGCAGCGGCACGCGCCGCCTCGGCCGTGCGGCGCGCCTCGGCCTCCTCGCGCGCCAGCGCGCCGAGCCGGCTGCGCTCGGCCAACCTGGAAGCGGCGGCGGTGGACACCTGCGCGGCGGCGACGAAGCCGTCCCAGCGCCACAGGTGGCCCTCGCCCGAGACGAGACGCTGGCCAGGCTTGAGCAGCCTCTGCAGCCGCTCTCCCTCCGCGACGTCGACGACGCCGACCTGGCGCAGGCGGCGCGTCAGCTCGGCGGGGCCCTCGACATGAGCCGCCAGCGGCTCGACGCCGGCAGGCAAGGCGGGGTCCGCCTCCATGGCCGCGTTCAGCCGCCAATGCTGCGGAGCCTCCGGCGCCACCGGCGCATCGAGGTCGTCGCCCAGCGCTCCGGCAAGCGCCATCTCGTAGCCGGCCTCGACCTTGATGGCATCGAGGATCGGCGGCAGGTCGGCGTCGCCGGCAGGGGTGAGCAGCTTGGCCAGCGTCTCGACCTCGGTCTTGAGCTGGCCGGCGAGCAGACCCGTCTCCGATGCGGTCGCGCTCTTGGCCTTGGCCTCGGCGGATGTCGCCTGCACCACCTCCTCGGCAGCGAGCGTCTCGGCCTCGATGCTGGCGATCTCGGCCATCAGCTGCTGGCCCAACTCGCTGGCAGCCTTGAGCTTGGAGGCGTCCGGGGCGCGGCCGATGATCTCGCGCGTCTGCGCCTCCAGGCCGACCAGCTGGCGCTCGAGCTTGGCGACTTGCTCGCGGCGCTCGCGCGTCTGGGACTCCAGGCTTTGGCGACGTGCGCGCGCCTCCGCTGCAGCGGTCGTCAGCTCGGTGAGGCGCACCTCGGCACCCTTGAGCGAGGTCTCGGCCTGATCGTGGGCCGCGAGCGCCTTCTGCTCGAAGTCCGCCGCCAGCCGCGCCGTGTTGGCGAGCGAGGCGATCTCGGCCGCGAGGCGCTCCAGCGTCTCCTTGGCCTCGGCGATCAGCGTCTCCTCGCGCGCCATGTCACGTTTGAGCTGCTCGACGCGGGCCTCCAGCTCGCGCTGCCGGTCGGCGGTACGCTGCGCCTCGCGCTCGAGGTTGTCCTGCTCGATCTTGAAGCGGGCGAGCACGGCGCCCTTGGCGGCCTCCTGGTCGCGCAAAGGTTGCAGCTGCGCCGCCGTGTCCGCCTCTGCCCGCAGCGCCTTGGACTCCGCCTCGGTGGCGCGCCCGACCTTCTCCAGCGCTTCGGCCAGATTGGCCTCCTCGCCGTCGACCTGCGCCTGCGACTCCGCCCATCGCAGATGCAGCACGATGGCGTCGAGCTTGCGGATCTCGGTGGAGATCTCCTTGTAGCGGCGCGCCGCCCGTGCCTGCCGCTTCAGGCTCTCGATCTGCGAGCTGAGCTGGCCCAGGATGTCGTTGAGGCGCGAGAGATTCCCTTCGGCGGCGCGCAGCCGCAGCTCCGCCTCGTGCCGGCGGCTGTGCAGGCCGGCGATGCCGGCGGCGTCCTCCAGGATGCGGCGGCGCTGCTCGGGCTTGGCGTTGACCAGCTCGCCGATCTGGCCCTGACGCACCAGGGCCGGCGAGCGCGCGCCGGTGGCGGCATCCTCGAACAGGATGCGCACGTCGCGCGCACGCACCTCGCGGCCGTTGATGCGGAAGGCCGAGCCAGCGTCGCGCTCGATGCGCCGCGTCACTTCGAGCGTGTCGTGGTCGTTGAACTCGGTGGGGGCCTGGCGGCCGGAGTTGTCGATGAATATCGTCACTTCCGCCGTGTTGCGCGCGGGGCGCGACTGGGTGCCGGAGAAGATGACGTCGTCCATGGCGGCGGCACGCATGCTCTTGTGCGAGGTCTCGCCCATCACCCAGCGCAGCGCCTCGAGGAGATTGGACTTGCCGCAGCCGTTCGGGCCGACGACGCCGGTCAACCCCTTCTCGATCACGAGCTCGGTCGGCTCCACGAAGGACTTGAAGCCCAAGAGCCGCAGCCGGTTGATATGCATGCTTTGGTCCTAGCGTAGGTTGGATCAAGCGTAGCGCAGACCCAACGCTATTGCAGCGAGTGCCGCCTTGTGTTGGGTCGTCGCTGACGCTCGGCCCAACCTACGCTGTACCGCGCTCAACGGGCCTTGGTGGTGCCGTCCGATGCGGCGACGCGACCTGCCAGGATGGGATCCACCATCTCGCGGATCTCCTTGATCCCCATCACGGATTTCACCAGCTTGCCCTGCACGAAGAAGTTCGGCGTGCCGATGATGCCGAGCGTGCGCCCGCGTTCCTTGATCCCGTTGAGCGCGTTGATCATGCCGCGATTCTCACGACAGCTGTCAAACTGCGCCCGCGTCATCCCCACCTGCTGGGCGACCTTGAAGATCGGGTCCGGCCGCACCTCCTGGCTGACCCACGTCGCCTGCTGCCGCATCAGCTTGTCGTACAGCACGAAGTACTTGTCGGGCGGCGCGCACCTGAGCGCGATGGTGGCGAGCCCCGACTGCTTGCCGATCGGGAACTCGGCACGCAGGACGTAGCGCACCTTTCCGGTGTCGATGTACTCGCGCTTGAAGACCGGGAAAGTCTCGATCTGGAACTGGCGGCAGTAGGGGCACGTCATCGAGGCGTACTGCACGATGGTGACGGGGGCATCCTTGCGGCCCAGAGCCATCTCGGGCAGCTCGCCCGCCTGCATGACGTCGGCAATGGAGGGGTTCTCCATGACCTCGCGGCGGCCGACGCTGGAGGCGGGCTGCTCGTTGAAAGGATTGTAGGCCGCCGGCGCGTCCACCGTGGCGCCGGGCTGCTGCAGCGACGCGGTCGTCGTCTCGGCACCGCGCGGACAGATTGCCGAGCGTCGGCCCGTCGCCGGAACACCCGGCGAGCGCGACTGCAACGATCAAGGCCGAAATAGTCTGGCGGCCCGGCAACACATCCCTCGTTGTCAGCTCTTGGATTCGAAAGCCTTCTCGAAGTCCTCGAGCGCCACCCCGTTGAGCTTCTTGCCATTGACGAAGAACGTCGGCGTCGCGCTGACCCCGAAGGTGTCCGCTCCGCGCGATCGCACGGCCGAGATGTCCTCGAGCAGCTTCTGGTCGGTTAGGCACTTCTCGAAGCTCTCCTGCGTGAAGCCGGCCTGCTTGGCGAACTTCAGCAGCTCCGGACGCGGGTCACCCTTCACGAAGGCCCAGTCGTCCTGCTTTGCAAACAGCGCCGAAATCAGCGGGAAGGATTTGCCCTCGCCTGCGCAGCGCGCCAGCATAGAGGCGGCGGCGGCCAGGTTGTCGAGCGGGAACTCGCGCATGATGAAGCGCACCTTGCCGGTGTCGACGTACTTCTCCTTGAGCGTGGGGAAGACCTTGGTGTGGAAGTTGGCGCAGTGGCCGCACGTCATGGACGCATATTCCACGACTGTGATCGGGGCATCCGCGTTGCCGATGATCAGGTCCGGCAAGGGACCCGGCTTCAACAGCTCTTCCACCGAAATCTCGCTCGGACCGGCTTTCTTGCGTTGCGCCAGGGCGGGTTGGGAGAGCCCCCAGGACGCAAGCACGGACAGGGCAGCGACGCCTGCCGCCATCTTCAGCGCCTCGCGCCGGCTGATGCTTTGGTTGCCCCAGGGGCTGGACGGTAGATCGGCCACGGAATTCGTTCCTCGGTTAGCGTGACTGAGCTTTGGCGCCGTCGGATGTCGTCGCCGGTCTCAATTAACATACGTTCTGGTGCGAATAAGGCAAATTGCCGTGAGGAGCCGTTTTGCCGCGACCGTGGTGTGCGGAAGGCAACCCATCGAGGGTGCTCGCATTGCCGTGGTTGGACAAGCTCCCCACTGGGATGATGGCAACCGAACTCCGAGCTCCAACATCTTCCTGAGCTTGTCGAACGACGGCCGCAATCGCTCCCGCCGATATCAGCGGCCTGCCTTGACCTCGGCGCCCAGCCGGGCCAGCGCGTCGCGCAGCCCGGGATCGCCGACATGCGCCACCTCGGCCGTCAACGGCCGGCCCGCCGGACGCGACAGTGGGCGCGCGAACCGGTCGTCAGCGCCGACGGGAGCCTGCACGATGCGCAGCTCTGCTACCGCCGCGTAGCCGAAATAGGCGTTGATTCGCTCGATGATCTGCCTGGCGTTGTGCTGCACGTCGAGACTGCGGCCGCCATCGACCCGCAACACCAATGTAGCGCCGGGACGGCCTTTGCCGCCTTCCTCGCCATCCTCGTCGGATCGCTCGACGGCGCGAGGCCATTTCAGCCGTTCCGGCGCCGTGTAGGCGGCAAGCTCGCGGCCCGCGATCGTCGCCCAGTCCGTCACCAGACTGGCGGCGGAAAACCCGTATTTCTCGAAGGCCTTGCGGGTAAGCCCCGGCACGAAGCTGCCGACCGCCTTGACGCCGTAGAGCGGGCCCGGACGCTTGCGGGCAAATTCGACGGCCTCGCGCGGGCGAGGAGACGCCTGGGGCGGGGAGCGGCGCGGGGGCGTCGAGGTCATGGTGGATTGCTCGTTGGTGTGGCGCTCGGCCGGTATCCGCCGACCAGCGGCGCGCCTACCATGGGCTAGATGATTCGCACCGGGGTGGAACGAGCCCGCCCCCGCGGCCCGCGAGAGGCCCATGACTGGTGTGGCGAGAAGGCAACTGCAGTTCCGCCTAGCTGGCCAGGATACGGCCGGCTCGCTGCTGCATTGGTACGACCGCGAGCGGCGCGATCTACCCTGGCGGGCCCCGGCGGGTCGCCGGCCGGATCCCTATGCGGTGTGGCTCTCGGAGATCATGCTGCAGCAGACCACCGTCGCCGCCGTGATCCCCTTCTACCAGCGCTTCCTGGCGCGCTGGCCGACGGTGGAGACGCTCGCCGCGGCCAAGCTCGACGACGTGCTCGCGGCGTGGGCCGGGCTCGGCTACTACAGCCGCGCCCGCAATCTCCATGCCTGTGCCCGGATCGTCGCCGGGCAGTACGCCGGCCGGTTCCCCCAAACCGAGGAGGAGCTGCTGGAGTTGCCGGGTATCGGACCCTACACCGCGGCGGCGATCGCCGCGATTGCGTTCGGCGCGCCCGCGACGCCTGTCGACGGCAACATCGAACGGGTGATCGCGCGGCTGTTCGCGGTCAGAAAGCCGCTGCCCGCCGCGAAGGAGGAAATCCGACGCCTGGCGGCCACGCTGACACCGGCCAAGCGGGCGGGCGATTTCGCGCAGGCGATGATGGATCTCGGCGCCAGCCTGTGCACGCCCAAGCGCCCCTCGTGCCTGATGTGCCCCCTGCAGCGCGACTGCAGCGCCCACGCGCAGGGCATCGAGAGCACGCTGCCGGCGAAAGCTCCCAAACCCGAGCGGCCGATGCGCCTGGGGCTGGCCTTCCTGGCGCTGCGCGAGGACGCCCACGTTCTGCTGCGCAAGCGGCCGGAGGCGGGCCTGCTGGGCGGCATGCTGGAGGTCCCCTCCGCCGACTGGGCCGAGACGATGCCGCCGGTCAACGAGGCGTTGCGCACGGCCCCGGTGCGGGCGGAGTGGTGGGCCGTGCCCGGCACCGTCACCCACACCTTCACCCACTTCCGGCTCGAGTCTCTCGTCTATCGCGCCATCGTGCCAGCCGATGTCTCACTCACCTTCTGGGCCGATCCGCAGCGCTGCCGCTGGGTCCCCCGCCGCGACCTCGACCGCGTCGAACTGCCCAGCGTCATGCGCAAGATCATCGCGCATGGGCTGAAGGAGCAGTAGCGCATCGCTCACCGTCGGGGACGTCAGAGACATTTGGCGTCAGGCCAGTGTGCTTCGCGATGCGGGCGAGCATGCGCGGGCCAATCTCGTTACCATCGTGAATGCAAAGACGTATCGGGCGAACCGAACGGGAGAGGGTTGGTGCGAGCCTGATTGGCGCTTAACTTGCCAGCCGATCCGAAGCAGGCAGCGAGAACGCGCCGTGCCTTCGCGAACGGCCAAGCGGTCATGCAGGGGCAGTGAAATACTGATTTCTAGAGGCCTTGCGCTGTCAAGCCGTTCAGCGAGCACACGAAGCGCGAGAATTCAACCTTCGTCGAAGCTTCTTCCGCGGTCGCGCCATACGCCAGCACACCGGGAAGCTGCGGAATCTCCGCAAGCCAGCGACCGTCGTCCTCAAGCTCGGTTTCGATATGCAGATGCATGGCCGAACGATAGCACAAGCCGTAGTCCATGCACGGTAAAGCTTAGGTCATTGGCGGTCGAGCCACCAATCAGGGGCGCCAGGCGTAGATCATGATCTGCGCCGCATCCTTCGCCTCGACGCTGTAGCCCTTGGCGCGCAGGACGGCACAGAGCGATTCGCGGGAGTGCCCCAGGGCATCCGCGTACTCTGCCTCCAGCACGATGTTGCGCACCTTGGAGGCATCGGCGGGCGCGATGCCTTCCAGCACCTCGATGAAGTGGCCCTCGACGTCGATCTTGAGGAGATCGACGGCGGCCAGCCCGTGGACGGCAATCTCGCGAGAGACCGTGGTGCTGCGCACCTTGTGCGTAATGAGCTCCCCCTTGCCGCGCAGCTCGTCGACCCACGGCAGCTTCGAGCCATCGAGCAGGGTGGAGAAGCCGGAGTTCCAGGGCGGCTGATGCAGCGCGAGCTCCTGGCCTGCCTCGCGCGATACGGCGAGGTTGAAGCAGGACGCGGTCGTCACCTCGGGGCTGACGTGGCGCGCAACGTTGTCGACCAGGCATTCGAACGTCGACGGGCTGGCCTCATAGGCCAGAAGCGTTTTCGGACGATATTTGCGCGCAGCCCAGATCGAGTAGATCCCCACGTTGGCGCCGACGTCGATGATCGTCGGGCGCTCGGGCAGCTTGATGCTCGGATGGTCGTAGGCCGCGCCCGGGAAGATCTCGTCGTAGATGTACTCGATGTCGCGCTCGAAGACATCGCGATGGGAGAGATCGAGATCGCCGAGCCGCAGGCGCTGCATGGCCGTCATTGTCGCTCCACTCCTCCGCCAATGGTCGCAGCATCGGGCGACGACCCTACCACCCCGCGCTGCGGAGATAGCACCCTTCTCGAGCATCGCCCACGTACAGTCCATCCTCGGGTTGCGGGCGATGTCGTCACCAACGCATGGCCTCGCTCGGTGGTCGCATCTGCTGGAACGACATTTCGCGCAGGTCGACGAGCGGCTCGGCGGCCCGGAGGAGCGCGCTCATCTTCGAGCGTTCGCCAACCGCGCAGGCGGAAGATGCGGCCGTCGCCGGCGAACAGCATCTCGTCGGCTCCGCAGATCGATCCAGTCGACCCACTGCAGGCCGCTCGACCGACAGCGCATCGGCAATGCGGGCGTGCTCCGCGCTCTCGGTGGCGGAAGGCGCATAGGCGGACATCCGGTAGCTTGCCGGATGCCGCGCCGAACGAACGCGCCACGCCGTCGGCATGGCGACGTTCTCGATCGGAGTGAGCCCGTCCTCGGTCTCCAGCAGCACCAGGTCGCGCTCGGCCGCGAACAGGCCGCCGCCGGTCCAGCGGCCGATCGACGGCCAGATTGCGAGCGCCGAGAAGTACGGCGGCGTGCTGATGGCCGTCCAGCCATCCTTCAGCTCGCGCGGAGCGTGCGGGCTCTTGCCTCCCCACGTGCGCAGATAGCGCGGAACTTTCCGGTGCTGCCGGCCGGCGCGCGTCGTCTTGCGCATGGACTGCTGCCGCAACGGCTCGTACCGCCCCTGCGGCGAACGCGCGAGCGGCTTCACGTATTGCTCGGCGAAGTAGAGCAGCTTGTCGCCTCTCGGCGACAGATCGCACAGCATCACGTTGCCCTTCATCCACTGGCCGTGCTCGAACGTGTCGTTTCGAGGTCCCAGACGATGAGATGGAAATGCGTGCGCGGCCCGCGGCGCAGGATGACGGCCTTGGGCGCCTGCGCCGCGAACAGCACGCTGGTGCGCGGTTCGATAGGGCCTGTGATCGGGATCTGCCACGTCGCTCGGCTCCGAGCCTGCGTTGAGTCTTTACGGCGTCGTTGTGCGGCTTCCCATCGAGAGGCGCGAAATGCCCGCGCCGCTGCAGCCAGACCAGCAGCACCAGCGCTGGCAGCGCCGCCAGCGCCGTTGTCAGGAAGAAAGCCGGCCAGCCGATGGCGTCGACGACGAAGCCGGTGCCGGAGGCGAAGACGGTCCTCCCCGCCGACGCGAGCGCGGTGAGCAGCGCGTACTGTGTCGCCGTGTGCAGCGGGTTGCGGCACAGCGCCGAGATGTAGGCGATGAAGATCACCGTGCCGATGGCGCCGGTGAAGTTCTCCAGCACCATCGCCACGGCCAGCGCCCACGCGCTCGGCGGCTGGTACCAGAGCCACACGAAGGCGAGGTTGGAGAGCATCTGCAGGAGGGCGCCGAGCCACAGCGCCGTTGCCAGCGGCAGCGCACGCGCCACCGCGCCGCCGGCGAAGCCGCCGAGCAGCAGGGCCGCCAGGCCCAGGCCCTTGACGATGGCGGCGTAGGTCGCCTTGTCGTAGCCGAGAGCCGTCAGCACGAACGGCGCCGTCATGGCGCCGGCCAGCGCGTCGCAGAGCTTGTAGAGCACGACGAAGGCCAGCGCTCGCGAGCGCCGCATCGCGCGACAGGAACTCGGCGAAGGCGTCGCGGGCGGTCGACAGCACGCGCGTCAGCGCGTCCCGCCTGTCGCCAACGTCGGCCGCGCGCGCCGCCGGCTCGCGCGCAAACAGCACGGCCAGCAATCCCACCAGCACCAGCAGGGCCGCGACGCCAGTAGGCGATGGGCCACACGGCAGCCTTGCTCCAGCCCTGCGCCTCCAGCCACGCGGTCAGCACGACGACGCCCGCGCCGGACGCCAGCATGCCGATGCGGTAGGCGGCGACGTAGCCGGCCATGCCGGCCGCCTGCTCGTCCACCGACAGGCTCTCGACCCGGAACGCGTCGATGACGATGTCCTGCGTGGCCGAGGCGAACGCCACCATCAGCGCGCCGACGCCCACCGCCAGCGGCGCCGTCACGGGATCGCGGGTGCCGAGCCAGACGATCGTCGCCATCAGGGCGAGCTGCGTGGCCACCAGCCAGGCGCGCCGCCGCCCGAGCCGGGCCGACAGCCAGGGGATCTGCAGCGCATCGACGACCGGCGCCCACAGGAACTTGATGGTGTAGGGCAGGCTCGCCAGCGAGATCAGGCCGATGGTGCCGACGTCGACGCCGCGGTCGGCCATCCACACGCGCAGCGTCTCGGCCGACAGCGCCAGCGGCAGGCCCGCCGAGAAACCCAGCAGCAGCACCACGCCGACGCGCACGCTGGCGTAGACGGCAAGGGCGGCGACGATTGCCCTCGCGCAGAGCGCAACCTCGAGCGCGGCTCCGGAGGCGGCCTTGGCGCCGTCAGGCGGCAAAATAGCCCTCGAGGAAGCGGCGGTAGATCGCCGTCAGCGTGGCGAGGTCGGCGAGCGGCACGTGCTCGTCCACCTGGTGCGCGGTGGCATTGCGCAGGCCGACCTCCACCACGGGGCAGAAATCCTTGATGAAGCGCGCATCCGAGGTGCCGCCGTTGGTGGTGAGCGCCGGCGCCGCACCAGTGACGCCCTCGATCGCCGCCCGCATGCTGTCGACCAGCGGGCCCGGCTTGGTCAGGAACACGTCGCCGGTGCCCTCGAAGGAGAGCTGAGAAGCGGGCATCCACCTCGCGCGCCGCGGCCTCGCAGCGCTCCCGCACCCACGCCTCGATGCCGGGCCGGGTGTGCAGGTCGTTGTAGCGGATGTTGAAGTTGGCGCGCGCGGAGCCCGGGATCACGTTGGTGGCGCTGTTGGGCACCGACACGATGGTGGCCTGCAGGCTGGAGGGCTGGAAGTGCTGGGAGCCCTGGTCCAGCGGCGTGGAGGAGAGCTTGTCGATGATGCGCGCGAGCTTGGGGATCGGGTTCTCGGCGCGCTCGGCGTAGGCGGAGTGGCCCTGCTTGCCCTGCACGATCACCCGCGCGTTGACGGTGCCGCGCCGGCCGATCTTGATCTGGTCGCCGATGACCGCGTCGCTGCGCCGGGCTCGCCGACGACGCAGGCATCCAGCGTCTCGCCGCGCGCCTTCAGCCAGGCCAGCAGCTTGGGCGTGCCGTTGATGGCGACCGATTCCTCATCGCCCGTGATCAGGAAGGAGAGCGAGCCACGCTTCAGGCCGCCGCCGGCGGAGAGATAGTCGAGCGCGGCGGCGAGGAAGCAGGCGATGCCGCCCTTCATGTCGACGGCGCCGCGCCCGTAGAGCACGCCGCCGGCGATCTCGGCACCGAAGGGAGGCTTGGTCCACGCCGCCTCGTCGCCCACCGGCACCACGTCGGTATGGCCGGCGAAGCACAGATGCGGGGAGCCGGTGCCGAGCCGCGCGTAGAGGTTCTCCACGTCGGGCGTGTCGGAATCGCGCATGGTGAGGCGGTGGCAGGTGAAGCCGACGGGCTCGAGCTGGCTCGCCAGCCACGTCAATGCGCCGCCCTCCGTCGGGCGTCACGCTCTTGCAGCGGATGAGGGCCTGCGCGAGGGCGACTGGGTCGTGGGATGTGTTGGAGGACATTGTGCCTGTCTCAGGATTGGATTGGGGGAATAGGGAGTGGGGAATAGGGAGTTGGGTTGAGCAATGCTGCACGGGAACTGCTTCCTACTCCCTACTCCCCATTCCCTACTCCCGCTCTTCACTGCCTACTGCTTCTTTCTCCGGCCCACCGTCTCCAGGATCATGATCTTCTGCCAGATCTTCTGCGACAGGCCGGCGGCGATGCGCTCGATGTCGCTCACGGTCTCGGTCACCGTCGGGGTCGGGAAACACCTGCGCGAACAGCACGGCCACCTTGGACGGTCAGCGACAGCATCTCGGAGCAGTAGTCGAGATAGCGCGTCACCTCGAAGCGCGAGAGCGTGCGCGGCGGCGAGGACGCCGTGTCGCTGCCAATGCTTACGACGGCGCTCGGGTCCTTGGTGAGCTGATGCATGTCGATGACGTGCACGATCGAGCGCAGCTCGTGCAGCGCCTTCAGCGCCTGGCGGCGCTTCAGCCGCTCCTCGATGCGCGTCAGGAAGAACACGCCCGCGCCCATCAGGACGATCAGGTTGGCCGCTCCGTCCACGCCCTGCAGCACCGAGTAGACATTGTCGACGGTCGTCGGAAAGGTCGGAACAGCCGCACGACCCAGACCAGCGCGGCAGTTCCCGCCACCAGCAGGACGATGATGGCGAAGCGCAGGGGGATGTTGCGCTGGCGCATCTTCTCGACCCGGGCCGAGTTCTCGCCTGCCAGCAGCAGCAGCTCCGCGCACACCTCACCGAGGCCGGCGCCGGGAAAGCGCTCGACGATGCGGTGGCGCAGCTGGCCGATGGTCTCGACGACCTTGTCGGGATCGAGCGCGCGGTAGGTCTTGCGGCGCCTCTTGCACAACTCGGCCGGCGATCAGTCCCGCAGCAGCTCGTTGATGGCGGTCTTGGCGCGCGTCTGCGCGTCCACGGTCTTGACGATGACGGCACAGTAGAGCGAGGGGCCCGGCTCGTTGTTGGGAAACGCCTTGCCCGGCAGCGAGCCCGACACCACCACCGAGTAGGGCGGCACGTGGCCGATGTGGATCTTGCCGGTGGCGCGGTCGACGACCTTGGTGGAGGCACCGATGAAGGTGCCCATGGCCAGCACCGAGCCCTCGCCGACGATGACGCCCTCCACCACCTCGGAGCGGGCGCCGACGAAGCAGTTGTCCTCGATAATGGTGGGGTTGGCCTGCAGCGGCTCGAGCACGCCGCCGATGCCGACGCCACCCGAGAGGTGCACGTTCTTGCCGATCTGGGCGCAGGAGCCGACGGTGGCCCAGGTATCGACCATGGTGCCGCTGTCGACGTAGGCGCCGAGGTTGACGAACGAGGGCATTAATACCACACTCGACCCGATATAGGCGGACCGCCGCACCACGGCGCCCGGCACGGCCCGGTAGCCGGCCTTGCGGTAGGCGTCCGCCGTCATGCCCTCGAACTTGGAGGGAACCTTGTCCCACCAGCTGGCGCCGCCCGGCGCACCGGCGATCAGACCCATGTCGTTGAGCCGGAAGGAGAGCAGGACTGCCTTCTTGAGCCACTGTTGGACAACCCAGGTGCCATCACTTTTCTCGGCGACACGGGCCTGGCCCTGTCGAGCGAGGAGGAGCGCCGTTGTCGATGGCGTCGCGCATCTCCCCGCGCGTCGCGGAGCTGATGGACTCGCGCTTGTCCCAGGCGGTTTCGATGGTCTTTTGCAGGGGTTCGTTTGCCATGAGCAGGTTCTGGCGCGGTCGCGCCCAGCCTGTCAATCGGAACCGAATCGTTGTGCAGAGCGTTCTGTATCCCCTGTGCACTGCTTTACGCTCCGATCTCGCATGCCCTACATTGGTCGGCACGGCAGTAAGGGGCGAGCGGGCTACTTATGCTTCTGCGAGCGGGCGCTTGGAGTCTGGCAGCTGGCTTGGCGACTCGTGCCGTCGCAGCCGTGCCGCAGGAATTGGCATTGGCCGGTGCCGCTGCAGCACCCGCGGTCCAGATGCCGGCGAGCCCCCCCCGATGTCACCCGACTGCCGCTCGAGGCGGGTTGCCGGCGAGCTCTATCGCAGGCCGCTGCGGGCGCTGAGCCGCGCCGTTCGCACCAAGCGCCACGTCAAGGTGCTGGCCATCGGCTCCTCCTCGACGGTCGGCGTCGGTGCCTCGTCCCCGTCCGCCACCTACATCGCCAAGCTCGAGACCTCGCTCGAGGGCTCGCTGAAAGGCATGGACTTCGACGTGGTGGGCCAAGGGCATGTCGGGCGAGGTGGCGCAGGGCGCCGCCGACCGCATGAAGCATGAGGTCGAGGAGACGAAGCCCGACCTGGTAGTGTGGCAGCTCGGCACCAACGACGCCCTTGCGTCACGTCAGCCTCGACAAGTTCAAGAGCTGCGTGAAGACGACGCTGTCGTGGCTCGCCGACAACAAGATCGACGTGGTGATGATCGATCCGCAGTACGGCGACGCCCTGACCAAGGACGAGTACTACGAGAAGATGGTCACCGCACTGGCCGAGGTGGCGCGGGAGAGTGCGCGTGCTGCTGGTCGATCGCTTCGAGGCCATGCGCGAGCTGCAGCATGAGCACGGCGATCTCTTCTATCTCGCCTCCGACAAGCTGCATCCCAACGATCGCGGCCATCGCTGCATGGCCGAGCAGGTGGCGCGCGCGATCGTCGGCGGCCTGCTGCAGGCCGACGCCGAGCAGACCCAGCCCGTCTTCACGCCTATCCCTGATCCTGCAGCGGACGCTGTCCGCACCGCGGCCGAAATCGCCGACGACCGCCGCCGGCGGATTTTCGCACGCCGCAGCCGTTGTTGCGGCGGCAGGTGGCGTGATAGTGTGCAGCAGCGCTCGGCTTTCGTCGGGAGAGCTTCCAGAAGCGGCAATCGCCGCAGAGACGGGCCGAGGGAACGTGGGGATCGCGACGTCTGGTCTGTTAGGCGGCGGGACTGCGTGGGCTGGCGCTGCCGTGGCTTGCTGCGCGCGGCGACGCCATTGCGCGGCCGACGCTGTAGCCGCTCGTCCTCGGATCGGCCGGCCCTGTTGGGCCGTCAGCGAGCTCAGGGCGGGCGCGCTCGATCACGACACGACCGGTCTGTGGAGCGGCTTCGGCCTCGAGCGGCCAGACCGTCGACGCCAACGTGAAGTCCTCTTCACGCCTTGGGCGCGTACGTTCGGCGGCTACCTGCGCCCGGCCATCGGCGCCACCGTCAATTTCAACGGCGATACCAGCAAGGTCTACGCCGACGTGCGCTGGGAGATCGAGGCACCATCTGGCGTCTTTTTCGCGATGGGCATGGGTGCCGCGCTCCATGACGGGCACCTGGGTACCGACGATCCCGCACCACAAGGCGCTGGGGCGTACGTGCTGTTTCATCCCTCCGCCGAGCTCGGCTACCGCTTCAACGGCGTGAACAGCATCTCCATCTTCGCCGACCACATCTCGAACGGCTTCACCCGGCGCAACAACGAGGGCATGGATACGGTCGGCATCAGGTTCGGGCACAGGTTCGGGCCCCCTGGCGGAGCGCGCCGAGACAATCAGGACATCCCCATCGGCGATTTCTCCGGACCCTACATCGGAGCCCTGGCCGGCTATCGCTTCGATAGCGTCGACTGGTCTGCCGTCTTGCCGACCCAGTGCCACGACCAGCGGTTTCGCTTACGGCGACTTCGCCGGCTACCTGTTTCAGTCCGGCAGGGGCGTCTTCGGCATCGAGGTGGAGGCATCCCCCTTCTGAAGGGCAGCCTGAGCACCGTCTGCGTCGGCGCCATCGTTACCTGCAAGGCAGATGTGACACGGCCTCTACAGCGTGCGCTCAGGTTTGGCTGGGTGCTGCGGCAACGGCCTGATCTACGGTACCGCCGGCCTGGCGATCGCGCACTGGGACAGCAAGGCGCAAAGCCTGCGGAGTGACCCTCGGGAGCACGAGCGCCACGAACTACGGCGTGGCCGTCGGCGCGGGCTTCGAATACAAGCTCACGTCCGCATCTGGGTGTGCGGGCCGAGATCATGCACTACGGCCTGCCCGGTCGCGATCTGACCGTTCACGGGCATGGGCCCCACCACCAACCAGTTCGAAAGCCACGTCGGCCGGGCCGGCATCTCCTGGTATTTCCAGTAGCGGCGAAGCGCGCCGCGCCGCGCGGGTCGGACCCAGTCTCACTTGCCGTCGTGGAAGATCACGCCCAGCGTGTGCCGGTGCCCCGAGCGCAGCCGGCTGACGCCGTGGCGCATGTTGACGCGGTAGACGCCGCGCGTGCCCTGCACGGGACGGTGATGCACGGGGAAGATCACGGCCTCTCCCTGCGCGAGCGGCACCACCTCGGCGCGCGACTGCATGCGCGGGCGCTGCTCGGTGAGCACGAACTCGCCGCCGGTGAAATCCTCGCGCCGGCCGCGAGAGCAGGAAGGCCGCCTGCAGCGGGAAGACGTGCTCGCCGTAGACGTCCTGATGCAGGCAGTTGTAGTCGCCCGGACCGTACTGCAGCAGCAGCGGCGTCGGCCGTGTCTGGCCGGCCGCGTGGCAGCGCGCCAGATAGGCGTCGTGATCGGCGGGGTAGCGCACCGCGATGCCCATTGCCTCGTTCCAGCGGTTGGCGACCTCCGCCAGCGGGGAGTAAAGGGCCGTCCGCAGCGCCGCGACGATCCCAGGCAGCGGGATAGGCGAAATACTTGTATTCGCCCCGGCCGAATCCATGCCGCGCCATCACGATCCGGCTGCGAAAGGGCTCGTCGGCGCCGTACAGGTCGCGGAGCGCCGAGCACTCCTCCGGCGTCAGCAGGGGGCCCGTCGTGGCGCAGCCGTGCGCATCGAGCGCGCCGGCCAGGCCCGGCCAGTCGAGCGCCGCGACGCGTGTGGCGACATCGCCCAGATGCGGATCGGCAATTGGGGAACGGTCGGCGAGAACGGTGCTGGTCATGCATGCTCCACTGTCGTCTCCACCCCAGCGGTGGCCCGTCGAACCGCGACGATGCGGGTGGCCGCCCTTCGACAAGCTCAGGGCGGAATTGCTAGTTGCAAATCCATGCTTGGAGTTCGACCCGAAACGTGTGCGCAAACGGGGGATCGTTCGACCAGAGTTCGCGAACGTCATCCCCGCGCAGGCGGGGATCCACGCAAAGACCAGCAGAGTGCGCACGAAATCAGAATGGAGCCTGGCGTAGGTGCCCGCCTTCGCGGGCATGACGGCGGGTGGCTGCGAGACCTACTTCAGCGCCCACCGGATCAGGCGCTTGGCGTCCTCACCGTCCCACTCGGCGGGGCCGAGGAGGCGGCCGATCTCGCGGCCGTCGCGATCGATGAGCAGGGTCGCGGGCAGGCCGGCGGCGCGCAGCGTGGTGGCGGCGCGCGCCGTGCCGTCGGCGTAGAGGGCGAGCTTCTCCACCTTGGTCTCGTCGAGGAACTTGCGGGCGCCGGGCAAGCCGGTGCGGTCGACGCTCAGCGCCACCACCTCGAACCGGTCGGAGCCCATCTCCCGCTGCAGCCGGTCGAGCGCCGGCATCTCCTTGCGGCAGGGCAGGCACCAGGTCGCCCACAGGTTGAGAAGCACGACCTTGCCGCGCCAGTCGGCCAGCGTGCGCTCCTTGCCGGCGGCGTCCTGGAATCGCACCTCCGGCAAGTCCTCGGGCGCCTTGCGGAAAACGAAGGCCGCCATCTGCCCCTGGCTCAGCGCGTTGGCGCCCGGACCAGACGGCGTCGGCACCGATGCCTCGCTCACGCGAGCTGGCGCGTCCTGCGCCGGGCGAACGGCGTTGTCAGGGCGGCCCAGGGTCACGTATACGCTAGCGAAGCCCGCGACTGCCGCAATGGCCGCCGCGCCGAGCGACGTGAGCATCGCGGCTCTCTGCGACGGCGTCCGAGGAGCGTCAGCTGGCATTTTTCTCTCTGGCTCGCGCCCTGCGGCTCAGCAACCCGGAACGAAGCGGAAGGCAGCCCCGTGACCGACAGGAACGCCAACAAGATGTGGGGTGGCCGCTTCTCGATGTCACCGGCCGAGGTGATGCAGGAGATAAACGCCTCCATCGGCTTCGACAAGGCTCTGGCGCCGCAGGACATCCGCGCCTCCAAGGCCCACGCCGCCATGCTGGCGGCCCAGGGCATCATTTCCAAGGACGACGCCCGGAAGATCAACGCCGGGCTCGACCGGGTGCTGGAGGAGATCGTCTCGGGCCGCTTTCAGTTCTCGCGCGCGCTGGAAGACGTACACATGAACGTCGAGAGCCGGCTCGAGGAGCTGATCGGCGAGCCGGCCCGGCGGCTGCACACCGCGCGCTCGCGCAACGACCAGGTCGCGACGGACTTCAAGCTGCACGTGCGCGACTGGATCGACGGCGCAGACGCGGCGCTGGGCGCCCTGCAGCTCGCGCTCGCCCGCAAGGCGGAGACGCATTTCGATACGATCATGCCGGGCTTCACGCACCTGCAGCCGGCGCAGCCCGTGACCTTCGGCCATCATCTGCTGGCCTACGTCGAGATGCTGTCGCGCGACCGCGGGCGGCTCACCGATGCCCGGGCACGGCTCAACGAGTGCCCGCTGGGCGCGGCCGCGCTCGCCGGCACCTCCTTTCCCATCGACCGGCACGCGACGGCGCTGGCGCTGGGCTTCGACCGGCCGGCGGCCAACTCGCTGGACGCGGTGGCCGACCGCGACTTCGCGCTCGAGACGCTGGCGGCGGCTGCCATCGCGGCCGTGCACCTCTCCCGCCTGGCCGAGGAAATCGTGATCTGGATGACGCCGCAGTTCTCGTTCGTGCGGCTGTCCGACAAGTTCACGACGGGCTCCTCCATCATGCCGCAGAAGCGCAACCCGGACGCGGCCGAACTGGTGCGCGCCAAGGCCGGCCGCGTCGCCGCCGCCTTCCAGGGGCTGGCGATGGTGATGAAGGGCCTGCCGCTGACCTATTCCAAGGACATGCAGGAGGACAAGGAGGCCGCGTTCGACGCGTTCGCCAGCCTGCGGCTCGCCGTCGCGGCCATGACCGGAATGGTGGAGGACCTGGAGCCCAACGTCGAAGCCATGCGCGCGGCAGCGGCGGGCGGCTATTCCACCGCCACCGACCTCGCCGACTGGCTCGTACGCACCCAGGGCCTGCCTTTCCGCGAGGCCCATCACGTGACCGGGCGCATCGTCGCCGCCGCGGAGGCCAAGGGACTGGCGCTGGACAAGCTCCCGCTCGCAGACATGCAGGCCGTGAGCCCGCACGTCACGGAGGCGGTCTATTCCGTTCTTTCGGTGCAGAGCTCGGTCAAGAGCCGGACCAGCTTTGGGGGAACTGCGCCACAGAATGTGCGCAAAATGGCGCGAGGCTGGATAAAGCGGTTGGAAAGGGCCCCAGGAAGGGGCTAGATAGCCCAAGCCTTGGAACGCCTCGCTGTTTCGAGGCGCTGATGCCGTAAACAGTGTTCAGACCAGGATTTAGCCAAGTCACATGCCAGGCCGCCTGAAGCTCGTCGTCGCGGTATCGCTCCTGCTGCTCGGAGCGGTTGGCGTTGCCGGCTGTGGCGTGAAGGGCCCCCTGGAGGCACCGGGTGCCGGGCCCAAGGAAACGGGCAGCGCGGAGCCGGGCACCCCAGGCCAGCCCGTCGCCCAGAAGCCGTTCATCCTCGATCCGCTGATCCGCTGACGGCGCGAGACGCGCCATTTGAACGCGCGCGCCGCGTATAATTCTGGACTTCGATCGAGAAGCGGTTCTTTGACCGCGAAGCTATTGCCAAGAATGGCAGCGTTTGCCGGCCCACCTCTCTGACACTACTTCGAGCGAACCCGAACAGTGCGACGGTGCGGTTGCTCGGCAGCGCATTCTGCAATTTGCGTCATGCCGCAACCGTGCACCGTGCGTGCACGATGGCGTCAGACGTCGACGAGACTCCACCAAATTTTTGATTTGATTGGTGGGTGTAGCAGGATTCGAACCTGCGACCCGCTGATTAAGAAAGTCACACTGGTGCTAGCGAGATCAATGGGGTTTGCCACTCTCCGCGGTTTTTGCCTGCCCTGAATGTCCTGCAAAGCCGTGGTGCTCTCGCCTCATTGGCAAACCCATTTGGAGCCCGCTCTACGCGCCTCCAGCCTTCTTCCTGCGCACTGCAAGGGCCTCGGCAAGCAGCTCTCGGATGACAGCGCTCCTGTCCGGCTGATCGGGGGGTATCCGCGGCAGGCTTTCATTGGCCGATCGCACACGGTGGCGGAGCCCAGGATCGAGCCGGCCGGCCCCGCCTGGAAACGGGACCGGCCGGAGGCAGCAGCCGATGCTTGAGGTCAACGGAAGATCGCCCAGCGGGGCTCTACGCTATTGCTCCGTTCGGGCTAGCCCCTTCTTGGGGAGACGTGCGGTTGGCGCCAGGAAGGTCATGGGACCGGGCGCCCAGGCAAAATGTGGACCGGAAAAGAAAAGGGCGCCTGGGGGAGTGACGGCGCCCGGGTCACCAAGCGACGGGGGAGTCGCTACTCCGGCGGGGAAGCCGGCGGTGACATAGAGTCACGTGGGGTCGGAAGGCGCCGGCCGCTACTGCGACGCAGAGCCATACGCAGAAACCCTGAAGGCTGCGGAGCCCTTCCGGCGAGCAACGCAGGCCACAACCAGTGGCGCCCCCAACCCACCACCGTGCGGCCTGCGCGCCTCTCGCCGCGGTGCCGCGAACAGGACCGGACGCGGCCGGGCCATGTCGAGCCCTGACCGGGGTTGCGGGGACCGGCCGCGCTGCTTCGCCCTGCTGGTTGATCTGCCCCCCGAAACGAGATGCGACCAGCACTGCAAGCTATGCAAAACTTCGAGCGGCGCGCACATCCTCATTAATGGGGGAGAGCTGAACAGGCGCCGCTACGGCTCCTTGATGCCATGTCGCTTGAGGTGGGAGGCTAGCGCCTCGTTGGCGACGTCACTGACGGGGTACCCCTGCTTTTCGCCAATCGGGCCAAGCCGGCTTTGACCCACTCCGGGACCCGGAAGCCCAGGTGAATCGGCCTATCTTTTTCCTCTCCGGCCTTTGGTCGCGCCGTCGTTGAACCTCGCTCGCTGCTGACTTGTAGCAGCTTACAACTGGAAACGTTTCCTGTTCACGAAGATTTGACCGGCCATCAACAGCTCGAGTGTGTTTCCTCATTGCATAATAGGAAACGTTTACTATTATTGACGACCAAGCGGGCAGGTGCCGCGTCTCGCCGCGTACCACTCGCGAACAGGGGCGCGACCGGCTGTCGACACTGGCCTCGTCTTCCTCGCGATCATCGCCGCAGTCGCCGTCGGTGGCCTGCTGGGGCTTCTCAGCATGGTCATCATGGCTATCGAGCTGTGGTCCGAGGACTGAGAACGAAGCGGGCCTGGAAGGGGTGGCACCCGACCAGGCCCATCGTCTCCACCGCACAACCGCAAAGAAGGGGTTTCGACCCATGCAGCCTAACACGAAAGCCGGGCCCGGCGCACCCCTGCGCCTCGTCTGGCTGGTCCTCGGGGCCTTCTTCGCCCTGCTTACCGCCCAAGTCCTCCTGTGGGAGGTGCACAGCGTCTCCGATCTCACCGCCGATCACCTCCTGACCATCGGGGCGATCGTCGGCGCCATCGCTGCCGGCCACTTCTTCTGGCACATGCTCTGGAGCTGCAAGTTCGGAGCGGCGCTCGGTCTCGGAATCGCGTTCGCGGCCGCAACCGCGTACTGCCTGATCGGCTCTGCCGGCCGCGGCGACGAGGCGGCATTCGAGAAGAACGCGGCAGCCCGGCAGATCAACGAGGACCGCGAGCGCTACCAGCGCGACCTCAAGGAGGCCAAGCAACGTTGGGACGCCGCCGTCACGGCTGGATCCAGGAATGCTCCGGCGGTCAGGGTAGCAAGTGCCTCGCCAAGCGGGAGATCACAAAGCAGCGCCGGTCGGACTACGAGGTGGCCGAGTTGCTGGTGCGACAACAGAAGGCGGAGGCCCGCGAGAACGGCAAGCTCAAGCGCGCGGCGGAGTTGATCGCGTTCTTCGGCCGGGTTGAGCAGGTCACCGCGGAGAAGGGCCTGGCCCTGATCTGGCCGTTCATCCCACCGCTGGTCTGCGAGTTGTTGACGATCGTGTTCCTGCACCTCGCCTTTGCCGTGTCGGTTCCACTTCGCCGGCGACCGGCAAGGCCGGAAACAGTTGCCGGAAAGGTTTCCGGCGATGGTTTCCATGCGGCAACTGTTGTCGGAAAGGTTTCCATGTCGGCGAGTGACGGGCACCTCGAGGTCGTGCTGGCAGGCGCTCGGGATCTCCGCAGGCCCGCCACCAACGCCGAACTGGCGGATCTCATGGCGGTCAGCCCTGGCGAGGCCTCTAAGCGGGTCCGAGCCTGCGGCGGAGCCATCGTCAAAGAACGGGACGGGCGCACGGTGCGCCTATCGTTACCGCAGCGCCTGCACTGAGGTATGACGACAGCGAGCCCGGTAGCCGGAAACGGTTGCTGGGGCTTTTCGCCGTTCAGTTTCATTAGTTCCGCTTGCTTGATGCAAGACTTTTCGGGCATTGAGGTGGCGGCGTTCGTATCGGATCTGCGTCAGCGTTCCAGCAACTTAGCGGAACTGACCCGTGTTCGAATTCTTGCGAAGATCAGCTTTCAAGCAGGCACTGCCGAACCATCCGCTGCACCTATCGCTGCAGTAGTGACATCGGTAGTGACTACGGATGTCACTGCACCCGACCACAACGCGGAAACCACTCCCGTTGTGACTACGGATGTCACAACAGAAGTGACAGAGACCGCCGCATCTGAGATCGACCCCTCGCGGATCATCAGCAAGTGGGCGGATCCGAAGCCGTTTCCGGCGGGCAGGCCAGTCCCGCCAGGCGGGAACGTTCAGATCTGGCCAATCGAAAATATGCCAAAGCGGTTTCCGACCGCGAAAGACCTCGCAAAGGAACTGTATGAGGCGATGCAGCAGCAGCCAGCGTGCGCCGGCCAATGGGTATTGGCCTTGTGCGTCGAGCGGGTGATCTACCCGGTGGTCTGCGAGCAGCTCGGATGGCCGCCAAGACCGTGGATGGAGAGAAAGGAGTAGCCACCTTCCTCGCTGACCTGTCGCCGCCCAAATACCGGCGTGTTGAGATTGCGGGCGTAGTGAGCAACCGGCAGCACTACTACATCCCGGACCCGCAGCCAGCCATGGTGTCTCGGATAGACGAACACCGAAGGACCGCTTCATCCGGTCGGCCTGCCGCCATCAAAGGGTGTGCAGTTCCGCAGCGAGCGAGCTGAGGCCATCACCGATGCGGTCGACGCCTACCAGGTCGTGCGGTCGCCCAACGGTCGCCCACCTTGGATGCAACTGAACGCTGATTGTTCCACGGCAAACAACTCCGACAGCGGACTAAGGCCGGAAACGGCGGAGGTTTGCGCGTTCTGCGGCGGGCCAGTGGGCCGAGGTGCCACACATGTGCATTGCGGCCACGTCCAAGGGCATCGAGAGACGCGCCGGTCGCTGGCCACACGACCTGCGCGGCGGCGCAAAAGAAACGGCCCCGATCAGTAAGACCGAGGCCGTCCGCACCGAGCGCCGCGGGATCGGGGAGGAATCGCGGCGCCCAGAGAACGTGCTGGTGGTGGCAATCCCGTCGGAATTCGGTGGAGGGCCAAGGAACGGGCGCTTGAGGGCAATGCTCGCGGTGCGCAGAGGGCCAACTATGCGGCCACGATCGGGACGTCGAGACGCTACTTCCAAGCCGACCACTGGGCGCCGAATTGCGTTCAGTGAACTGGAGGCGTGAACCACCGCTGGTATTCTCTAGGTACCGGTAGTGAGCGGATCGGCAGCACGAACCACTGAGCGGACTTTTGCGCTCAGCAACCTCAAGGCGAACCCACTGAACTCAATTTTGAGGCCAGCGACCTCAAGTTGACGCCTGGCGATGAGATAGTGGCGCGCGCCGCCTTGCACCCGATGCGAGGCGCCGTCATCGATGTGCTGGTCTACCGCGAGGCGGACGGCGCCTGAGTTTTCACGCGGCCAAGACCCTAAGTGGACATCGCGGTGGTGTAGATGACCTAATTTGGGAGCCGGATAAATACCCATCGAGCAGGCACGTCCGATATGACCCCTTGCCGGAGGTATCCTCGTGTAGCAGACAATCGCCCGCGACAAATGTGTGCATCACCCGAGCTTGCCGTCACGCGGGTGCAACCTGACAAACTGAACGACATCATTCGGGCCGGTGATGGGTGAGGTACTGCCCCACCCAATTGGCGCCCACCTCTAAGATGATGAAGTTCTGGGCGGGTTGAGGGTCGCTTACATGGAGTGGAGCCGCAGGCGGCGCGAACTCTTTGAGCACCATGGGAATTGTCGTGGTCTAGAATCTACTTTCTCCTCCGGCATCCGCATAAAGCCTGACAACCTTCATGCCGCCGTGCTCATCCGCCATGTTCTGCTCCCTAGTATCGCCGCCAACGCTACCCCTCGGGCAGCCGCAAGCGGCGCGCGTCAGCTCTCGCGCTCGAAAACAAGCCGTCCAACTATCGACTTCGATGGGTCCCATGGGGCCGGTGCCGGCGCCAATTCCACGAATAACCTATCGCCATCTAGCTTGTACCGTCGGCGCTGCTCAGTACCGTTCCACGCCTCGTTCCAGGAAACGTCAATCGTGCTGATGAACTCATCGCCTTCAACGCGATATTTCCCGAGTAGGCAATCATTGAGCGGAACAAGGCGGATACATCTTGATCGCCGGTGCCAGCCTTGCGCTCCTCAGCGGTCATTATCAGCGCGACCCGCCCCTCGCGTGTCAAAATCAGGACGCCCTTGGGATGGGAACCGAAATCTTTCCTGGGTGGCTCATCCTCATAGAGGACTTCACATGAAAGAAGCT
>CAVZEC010000026.1:0-88790 GCA_963774165.1 uncultured Alphaproteobacteria bacterium
CGATGGAACCCTCTGCGTCAACTGGCGCGAGATTGGCGGGCCCGCCATCGACGGTCAGCCAAAGCCAGACTACGGCATGTGCCTAATCCGCGACCTAATCCCCCACGAACTGGCCGGCAGGGTCGAACTTCAGTTCTCCCCGAGCGGAGTGGACTGCACGATCAGCATTCCTACTGAGCAGGTGCGTTGGTCCCGGTAGCCGATCTGGCACCCGCGTATACCTGATGTGACGATCGCCAAGGCGCTCAAGCCTAACAGAATGTGCGCTGGCGCGAGGCAAGGTATCGCGCGGCGGGACTGAAACGCACGCTCCTGGCGCTGGGGTGGTCGGCCGCCTTGCGCCGCTCCGAACTCGTCGGCCTCGACTGGCACGAGCTCGGCTTCCGGATCCTAGCTGAAATAGAGGTTGCGCCAGCGACCACGGGAGAGTTGACGGCGGTAGGCACCCCCAAGTAATCCAGCACCGATGCAATTGTTCGTCATGGCGAATATAGGGCCGAAGAACGGATCGGGCCCACGGTACCTACTCGAGCATCAATGTTTCCCCCTCCCCATTTCAGTGGGACGTTCGGTTGGGCGCACGCATTGTCGCCCGCTCGCATCTCAGGATTGGCCCCGATAGCTCCCGCGTTTGGCCCTTACTATCAAATACGGGGGGCGGGCAAATTATAAGTGGGCGTGGCAGGAACGAATGAACGGCCCAAGACCCATGCTGCAAAGCGAGTGGGCTCGACTGGAAGAGCACTTCGCCCACCACGCATCGCTTGTTGATCGTTTCAGTGCGGCTGGGCCGCCGGCCGTGCTCGACATGGTGCAAAGTGGTCGAAATGAACGGGGCCAGGTGCTCTCGGCGTTCGAACGCGAAGCTCTGGTGGAGCGGCATTGCGAAATCTTCGGCAGCTGGCCGCATTTCGAAGATAAGCAGGAAATCGATCGCTGCGTGGGGTAGATGACATCGCCTGCGAGTGCGGGTGCTGGGCAGAAATTGGAGCCCAGGCAGCAAATAGCTTACGTTGCATTGAGACGCGCTTTGGCGGTCACGACAGTTCCGCAACCTTCAGCCAGGTGACATCGCCGGCGTGGCGCTATTGTACGACCGGTGACAATCGCTGCTAACCCGGTCAAAAGGAATTGCCAGTCTGTATCGGACTCCCTCAGGCGCAAACGAAAGGTCAACCGTACCTCCGAATTCGTAAGGGATAAGATCACGGACTACACTGGCGCCATAGCCAGAATTCCTTGGAGCTCTGACCCTTGGCCCGCCGGTTTCCTGCCATAGGAGCACGAGCTGCGCGCTCCCGTTCAGCTTCCGGTACCATCGCACCGACACGTGACCTGACTGGACGGACAGCGCGCCGTGTTTTGCGGCGTTAGTGACCAGCTCATGGATCACCATCGCCATCGACTGACCGGCCTCCGCGCTCAGCATCACGTCGGGGCCGTCTATCTTGGTATTGCTATTGCTGGCGTAGGCCGCGAGCTCGCGCCGGACGAGCTCTGCCATCGGCATGCCCTGCCACTGGCTGGTGCTTAATAGTTCATGCGCCGCCGCCATCGACCGAATGCGACCGTCGAGCGAAGCCACGAAGTGGTTCATGGATCTGCTGGCCTCCAATGTATGACCGGCGACGGCGCTAACGGTCGCGAGCACGTTCTTTACGCGATGGTCGAGCTCAGCGATGAGGAGATTTTTGTGATCCTCGGCTTGTCGGCGCTCGGTGACGTCGATGCTGACGCCGATCGTTTGCACGACCCGCCCCATTTGGTCGTACGAGAAGCGGTTTCGGGTCTCAATCCACCGCACCTCACCGTTGCGAATAATTCGGAAGACACAGACAAGCTCGCCTTGTTGCTTAGCGAGTGCGTGGCGAGACTCGGCGGCCAGCTGTTTCAGATCTTCTGGATGTACGCATTTTCGCCACTCTTCAGCCGTCATCTCTTCGGTGCTCTCGGGCAGACCGTAAATTGCCGCAGTCCCCGCCCCGAGCCGCAGAGTGTTCGTCGCGTGGTCGTAAGAATAACCGCCGACACGGCCAACCTGATTGGCAAGGTCGAGCTGCGCATCGCGCTCCAACAACGCCCGCTCTACTCGCATGCGATCGGTTACGTCAATGTAGACGCCGACCATACGAGAGGCGCGTCCGGCACTATCGTAGGAAATTAGGCTGCGCGCTTCGATCCACCTTATCTCGCCGCCCGGCCGAACAATGCGAAACTCGCCTACCAGCTCAGGTTGCTGAGTTTCAAACGCTCGGCGACGCTCCGCACGCAAGCGGTCAACGTCATCTCGATGTATGCAGGTGTGCCAATCCTTGCCGGTAATTTCTATAGTGTCCTGGGACAAACCGTAGATTGCCGCAGATGACCGGGACAACCGCATGACGTGTTTGGTGTTGTCGTATGCGTAGCTGCCGACGCGGGCGGCCTTGTGGGCAAGTTCGAATTGCGCATTGCGCTCAGCCAAGGCCTGTTCTGTCCGCTTACGCTCAGTGATATCGATGTTGATGCCCACCACCCGCTGAGGGCAGTCGCCGCGATAAGAAACGAAACTGCGCGCTTCAATCCATCGAATGTCACCCCCAGGTCGAACAATACGATAATCCGCACTATACTCGTTCACCCGCTTGCCAAAGGCCCGACTGCGAACCGCTTCCAACCGTGGGGCGTCCTCAGGATGCACACGGGTTTGCCATTCGCTGCGCGTGATCTCGGTGGTGCCTTCGGGAAAATCGTGAACGGCCGCGTAACCCTCGGAGATTTGCATCTTCTCGGCGTCGACATCGTACGCAACGGTACCGACCATGCTGGTCTTTTCCGCTAGAACAAGCTGCAGCGTGCGCTCCGCTAGGGCTAGTTCGGCTTTCTTTCGTTCTGTAACATCGATGTTCGTGCCGACGATACGTTGTGCGGCACCGTCACTGTCGTACAATATGAAGCTGCGCGCCTCGATCCATCGGATCTCACCGCCAGAACGGAAAATACGGTAGTCGCAATAGTGCTCACTCCGCCTGGCATCAATATCTCGCCGGAGGTGCGCGTCCAGCCGTGGCAGATCATCCGGATGAACTCGAGCTCTCCAATCGGCGCGGTTAGTCTCGGAGGTTCCCTCAGGCAAGCCGTGGATAGCCGCGTAGCCGGGCGAAACTTGCATGTGCCCGGAGCTAAGGTTGAAAGTGAGAGTTCCTACCAGAGCAATTTTTCCAGCGAGAGCGAGCTGCGCGTCGCGCTCTGCCAATGCCTGCTCCGCCAACTTGCGATCCGTAATGTCCCGGCTGATGCCAAGCAAGCGCCCAGGCTTGCCCTGGACACCGGGCACAATCGCGCCCTCGAACGCGACCCAGCGCACCTCACCGGCATGGGGGTGACCAGGAGGGTGCACCACACGATATTCGGCGCTCCACGCACTGCGGACGCTCTGTGCCTCACCGAACCGCGCATCTATGCAAACTCGATCATCGGCATGAACGAAGCGTCGGCCCTCCTTGATGGTCTGCGGCAGTGACGAATGTCCATGAATGTGCGCAGTGCGCGCGTCGCACTCGAGAAGACCTGTTTCGAGATCTAAGCTGAACACTCCGAGTTCTGCGGCACCGAGCGCCAGCTCAAGGCGGTTGTTGCTGTCTTGTAGAAGCTCATTGCCTAGCTTGAGCGCCGTTTCACTCCGGCGTCTCTCGGCGAATAACGCGGCTAGCACGAAGGCTACCAACGCCGATGCTAACACGAAGGATTGAGCAGCAAATAAGCCGTCCAAGATAGGAATGCTTGCGTTTCCGAAGTACCCCAAATTGAAGGTCTTCGAGCAGATGACGGCTAAAGCCACAAAAAACGCCCCAGCGGCCGAGAACACCGGCCGGCATCGAACGGCAACCCATAACAGGGGGCAAAACACTAGGATCTCAGGCAAGGCCGTTGCCCAAGGACGCTCTGGCAGGGAAGCTGCGACTACACTCAGTACGGCCAAAGTCGCAAGAGCAGCCGCACCCTCGATCAACTCGCGTCGCGGTGGACGCTCACGCACGGCCTCGCCCAGTCCAATCAGCACTGGTGCGACCGTTACAACGCCCAGCAAGCACCCAACAAACAAGAGGCGCAGCACGGGTAGAGGGGATGCCATCCCTTCCGCAAGGGCGACTGCAACTGCCGCGCCCACCGCTACTATGGCTGCTCCGGCCGCGCTCGCAACCAGGAACCCCAGAACCTGTCGTATATCCTCTAGCTTGATTTCCCTGCCGAACCAGCGATGGATCAGCCAAGACGTGAGAAGGGCCTGAGCCACGTTAACGAGCGCGAAAATGCAAACCAGCCAGGTGTTCCTACCAATCAAGAGGTTGGTTGCAATTGATGCGCTTGCCACAGCAACGGCGCCCGGCAACCATGCACTTGGCCCGAGCACGACCAACGCACCCACCGCAACGCCGGCGGCCGGCCAGAAGAAGGCCACTCCTCCCGGGTTGGTGCGAAGAGCCAGACCGAGTCGAGCCGCCATGAAATAGGCGATGCCGATTGCGATGGTGAGCCCGATCGAGGCGACCCATGACGGGGATGCAATCGCCTGTACCCTTTGCAGCATGCGAAGTCGCCCGGTGCGCGCCGACCACTTTTCCGGGGATCTTTACCGTGAAGCCTGTTAGCGGGCATCGGGTAAAACCCTGATAACCAACTGCAAGCGTGGGTCTAACGCTCGGGCAAGGCGAGCGCTTCGACCCAACAATACCATCGGGCCTGCTCTCTTCGCAGCAACCGGACAGCCCGTGGATCCCTATCCACTACGGACCGGGAGCGCCCCGACGTGCCGCTGCGCCATCGCGCAACCGTCGCCGTGCGATTTCGCGACAAAGATGATGCCGGAGCGTGGCCGTGGCGAAGAGCTTTGCTTGCGGTCGTGCTCACCAAGAAGCATCGGATCAGTGATCGGCGCTGCGATGGTCGTCCTATTTAGCATCCCAGAACAGCGGGACATACTGGAGTGCTATCGAGGACAACCGAAGAACGACGTCGTGCTGGTGATCCTGCTGTATCTCGGCTTGGTCATGGTCGGTGCATTTGCCAGCGCATGGCTCGGCAATTTTCTCGCCTTCATATTCAAACCCTAAAGCGGGTTGAACGACGACGAGGGCCGCCCGCAGGCGGCCCTCGCAGACGAAACGCGGATCTCCGCATCTGCTGACGGTCAGTGCCCCGACTGCGACGGCGTATCATCGCAGTCGTCGCCTGCGCTTGCCGGAGCGGCGACGCCGGCGACGAGTGACAGTGCGATCAGAGCTGAAATGATGATCTTCATGACGTTTCTCCCAAGTGATCGAAGCGGACAACACCACGTCGTCGGATCACTCGCGGAACATGCGCCGAAAGGGAAGCTGCCAGCTGTGACGCAGGGAACAGGGAGCGAGAAAAATCGCTCGTTTTCAGATGGTTAACGATTCCCCCTGATTGCGGCGCTCGAGCCTTCCCGGCACGTGGTTCGCTCGGCAACCGGTCGCGCATCGCTGCTTCGTCATCGAGATCTCTGAGGCAAACGAGAAGATGCGGCGCGCGCGTCAGTTTGGGTCCCCACTGCGAGGCATCGTGGCCTACCGGGCGGTAGGCCGGGGCCGCGTCGCCCCGATCTAGATCCGGCTCAGAGCCGCCGGTGACACAAGAATAGACCTCGACTGCTGTACGATGGCGTTCGGGGTCGGTGCCTCGGAGCGCGGCACGTGTGCGCCGGGCATCCCGCGGATCGGGCGCAACGTGCTGGCTACAAACCCCGCAGCTGCACAAGCGAGGACGATGGGGAGCCAGATGTAGAGCGGCACCCTTCGGCGGTGGAACGAGGGGAAGAGGCTCATTTTGGCGTTCCGTAACAAAAAAAGGACCCGTTTGGCGCGCGCCGTGGGCCCTTCTTCCGCGAGCGCGGGATGCCCAGTCCGCTCGTGGACGTGATTGTTCCTCGACGAAACGTGAGCCTCAATCGGGTGAAACCCGCATTTGTGGTGCCGCCAATGTTGCCGTGGCGGCCTATGCGAAGAGCAAAGCGTCACTCTGGTCGCTGATGCCTATAAGCCTTCCCGGCAAGTCGGTCTCCCGGCACGAGCCTGCCGGCGGGCTTGCACAAGACCGGGAGCCGGCTGGTAGTTTTCGCAAGAAAAGTCCAGCTTGATCGGCACGTCATGCTCATCGCACCTGAGCGTGTTCTTCCCCCGTCGTGCCATCGCGGCTCGACAGGTCGAGCAGCGGCCGTCCAGCACGGCCCATTCTGGAACGAGGAAAAGCGTATCAGCGGCGATTTTCTCGCCTGGTCTGGGCATGGAGGGACCCCCAACATGTAATGCCCCCGCAGGGAGATCGTCAGGTGCAGATGTGGCGGGAGATAGGCGTGACGGACCACCGTTCGCCCTCGGCCGGGAGCCGCAGCCCAAATTATGCCGTCTTGTGACAAAACATTGCACTCTCAAGCGGGAACTCGACCGGTAGCGCCGGGATGCGTGATGATGCGGGGTCGTCACCTCTGATTGGGGAACGACCAATGAACGAGTCAGCTACACTAGCTCACAGGACTGAAGGCTCGGGCACAACTCTCCGCGACAATATCGGCGAAGCAATTGTGGCGCAGGCGGTTCTCGAACAGACTGAGCGAGCGTTGTCGCAGCGCTGGGAGGCGGACGAGCTGTCGAGAGTTCGTGAAACGCTGGACCGAATCCGTAGCTGGCTTAGATCGGCGCAAACGGAGCGTTCTGGGCCTTAGCCATCCCCCGAGCCGGCACGACCACCGCCAGAAACCGGGTCTATTGCAAGTGATCTCGATCGCCGCTAAGGGGCCAAACCTCATCGAATGTCCGCTGCCAGTCCAAAAAATTTTCCAGGCTGAGACCGTACCACTCACACGCCTCGAAGAATGTGAGCATGCCGTTCCGCACGGCGGCAACAACCAATATCTTGTCCTGGACGCTCAAGCCCTTGTGCCCACGAGGTGGCAATTGGGAGAGCGTGATGCGCTCGCCGGCCGGACCGTCGAAGTCCAACATCGTCACGGGCAGGGCAGGTCTGGGCAATTACGGCCCCTGGTTTGAGGACGTCAGACGCAATGTTGTGGAGGAAAGACGTGCCTGCCCGTGAAAGAAATTCCAGGCAAAGTTAAACGGCGTAGACTGAGTTATGAGAAGCGGCATCTCTTGTTGCCGCACCGGAGCACGTAATTTTCCGAGCCGGTGGCACGCCTATTGCTCTCATTAGGGTTGCTGACCGGGAGTTCGAGCGATGCTTAATGAATGGGACAGGCCGCTCCACCTGAAGCGGTTCGAGGCCAAGACGAAGGCCCAGAAGGTCGCTTCGCTCGAGACCGTAATTCGTGATCTCGACGGCATGGCCGCTGACCTTTTACAACAGATAGCGGCCGAGGAAGAGCGCACGAAAGTGCGGGATGAACGGCGCCGCGATTACTCGATGGTTGCGCTCGCTGCAGCGATCCGGCGACGGAAGCTGATGGTCTCGCTGGTGGAGCTGAAAGCCTCGCTTGAAACGGCCACACGCGACCATGCCGCAGCCGAGGTTGCGGTGAGGGATCTCGAATTGGCACGCCGGACTCCCTCGGAGCTTCAACCCGGTACAGTTCGGCCACGGACCGTCGCGCGTTCCGGGAAAGCCGATGTATAAGGATCGCGCGCTATCGCTCCTCTACGACCTTCAGGCTCTTGGCCCGACCCTCGATCAAACCGTATTGCCACGCCTGCGCCTCGGCGGTACCGACGTGGTACGGGTTGGTATCGAGCGTGAGGCCGCGCCGTCCCGCTGCGTAGCCTTCCTGCCATGCCGTCTCCGCAAGAACGACGCGGAGGTTCGTGGCGTCATCCGACATGGCCTAACGGCTCGACACCATCTTGAGCCGCCTGGCTCGGCCATCGAGTAGCCCCATGAGCCACTCCAGTGCTGCTTGGCTACGACTGCGATAGGGATTGGCCGTAGCGGTACGCCCGCGCCTTCCCGCAAGGTAGCCCTCACGCCGGGCTTTCGTATCCCGGGGGATGCGGCCGCTTCTGGTGTCAAGTCCGGGCATGGCAGTGGTCGCTCGATGCTGCCGCGACAACGGCCTGCCAGGGCAAGCGCGCCGGAGCGCTTGGCCTCTGCTCACACCAACCGTCGAGCAGGATCTCGATCTCGTCGAGTGACAGAAGGCTGTCGGCGATCCGTCGTCCCGCCGAGAGCTTAGCGAGCGCGCAACCGCCGCCGGGCACAGTCAGCACCGTCTGCCTCGCGTCCCATACCGGCCTCAGAAAGTACCGCTTCCTGCCGGTGCGCGCGCTGTAGCGGTCACAGATCAACTTCAATCCGCGGCGTCTTGCAGCCGATTGAAGGTGCTGCTCTTGCGTCCTGGTGGCCATCGGTATCATCCCCGAAATTCAGCACACTGTTGTGCGTCGGATAACAAATAGTTACCGCCACCCTGCACGCTAAGCAGGCCATGGGAGAGATCGCCCAATGACATCACGTTGCGCGTCGGCGCTGAGAACGAGGCTGCGCGACGTCAACATGGAGTTCATCGCGCTCCTTCGCGACAAGAGCTCCGGCACGCGGTTCGTTCGCTTGGCCGAGCTGAAGGCCGAACGCAGTGTGCTGATGGCCTTGATTCTCGGGATAGATCCCGCCAACGAGCGCCGCGCGATAGGGGTGCTGAGTTCGCGGATGCGCAGGCGCAATGTTAGGCCGCCGTAGGCAGCCGAAGAGGTCCTGTGTCAATAGGCACGGGATCTTCACCCCTGATCGGCGTGCAATTCGGGACCCCTCTCGTTTTCCGGAGATGGTCGTGGGGTCATTGAAGACTGGCCCAAGCAGCTAAGTGCGAAAGCCATTTCCGTTATGCGTTGCGTTCGCAAGGAACTGATCAGTCGGATTCTGTGCGACGCCCAACGGCGCGGCTGAGGCACGGGCGGGTCAGTCGAGCAGCCAGGGTGCTGCAGCGGCCTGCGCGATCTGGCGGACCTGGGCCATCAATCCGGCGCCGACGGGAATACCGTCGCGCAGGCGCGTCTCGGCCAGCTTCCACTGGGGATCGCCCGCCACCATGACAGGTTGCGCCGGGTCGACCGGGGTGGTGGCCCTGAGCGCTCCCAGGAATGTCGCCACGTCGGCCTCGAAATCGCCCGCGCCCCGGAATATGGCGGGATCGATGGCCATGAAGAAGTGCCCGATGTCCATGCCGACGGGCTTCTTGGTGTGCTCGGGATCGGTGATCAGCGTCGCGCCCGAAAGGCAGGACGCGAGGATGTTCACCATCACCGAAAGACCGTAGCCCTTGTAGCTCGAATTCTCCGGTGAGCCGCCGAGCGAGGTCAGGAACCCGCCCTTCTCCTTGGCCACCAGCGGATCGTTGGAGGGGCGGCCTTCGCGGTCCAGCACCCAGCCGTCGGGGGTGGGGAGCTTCTCGTTCGCCTTGTTGCGGATGCGGCCCGCGGCGACCGTCGTCGTCGCCATGTCGAGCAGGAACGGCACGCCGCCGGCGCTGGGGGCCGCGAACGACCAGGGATCGGTGCCAAGCCGCGCCTGCTTCCCGAACGTCGGCGCCACCTGGATGCCCGAAGCCGACGTGCAGGCCATGCCGACGAGACCGGCGTTCGCGGCCATCAGCGCGTAGAACCCGGCCGCACCGAAATGCGCCGAGCTGCGTACGACCGTGGCGGCCATGCCGACGGTCTTGGCCTTGGCGATCGCCGTCGACATGGCGAAATGCGCGGGCACGTGGCCGAGCCCGCCGCCGCCGTCCACCACCGCCGATACGGGCGTCTCAGAGACGATCCGCGGCCGGGCGTCCATGCGCACGCGGCCCTTGCGGCGCAGGACATCGTAGCCCGGGATCATCGAGATGCCGTGGCTGTCGACGCCGTGCAGGTCCGACCACGCCAGCACCTCGGCGGTGATCTCGGCGTTGTCCTCGGGCATGTCCCAGCCGCGCAGGATGGCCTTCAACTGCGCGCGGTGATGGGCGTAGGTGGCGGGCATGGGCGTTCCCACGGGGCTGGCGTTGCGGCGACAAACTCGACGATCCGCACGCATGTGGCAAGTGGCGTCGGGTGCGGCGCGCGGACCGCGGGCTTGCTCCCGACGATGCGGCCACAACTCTCCCATGGCTGAAGTCAAGACAGGGCCCGGCGCGCCGTTCACCGCGACCGGGCATCCTCGAGAACCATGGCTGCCGCTTTCTCGCCGATCATGATCGAGGGCGCATTGGTGTTGCCGCCGACAACCTGCGGCATGATCGAGGCGTCGGCGACCCGCAGGCCCTTGATGCCGTGCACCCTGAGCCGCGGATCGACGACGGCGTCGGACCCGGTGCCCATGCGGCAGGTGCCGACAGGATGCAGATTCGAAACGCCGCGGTTGCGCAGATCCGCGAGCAAGTCCTCGTCGCTGGTGACCGAGGGGCCGGGCACGATCTCCTCGGCGATATAGGGCTTCAGGCTCGGCTGCTCCGCGAGCTTCCGGCAGAGCCGCGCGCCGAAGAGCATGGCCTCCACGTCGTAGGCGGTCTCGAGGAACTTGAACTCGATTTTCGGGGGTGCGAGCGGGTCGGCGGATTTGAGGCTCACGCGGCCGCGCCCTTCCGGCTGCAGGTGGACCGGCGTGACCATGAAGCCCGGCCATGCGTGGGGGATGATGCCGTCGCGGTCCCGCCGATCGATGGAATAGAGCGAGATGTTGAACTGCAGGTCGGGCCGGTCGAAGCGGGGGTCGGAGCGCACGAGGATGCCGGCCAGCGTGCTGGTGCCGGAGAGCGGCCCCTGTCGTCCGAGTGCATACTGGATGCCGGCCTTGAGCTTCCGAACGGGCGAGCGCGCGAGGTCGTTGAGCGTGACGGCCTTCTTCGCTTTCCAGGCGACGAACGAGTTGAAGTGGTCGTGCAGGTTGGCGCCGACCGGCAGATCGCGTCGCACGCCGATGCCCATCTCCCTCAGATGGGCGCCAGGCCCGATCCCCGACAGCATCAGCAGTTGCGGCGAGCCATAGACACCGCCCGAGACCACGATCTCGCCGCGGCAGCGCGCGGTCTGCAACCCTTGCGGCGTGCGGAACTCGATGCCCACCGCGCGCCCGTCCTCGATCAAGAGACGGGTCGCGTGCGCCTCGGGCGTCACGACGAGGTTTTTCCGGTTGCGCGCGGGCTTGAGATAGGCGGTCGCCGCGCTCCAGCGCCGGCCGCTGCCGATCGTGCCCTGGTAGTAGCCAGCGCCCTCCTGCGTCGCGCCGTTGAAGTCGTCGTTGCGCGGGATGCCCGTTTGCACCGCTGCCTCGATGACGGCGTCGATGATCTCGTTGCGAAAGCGCTGGTCGCTGACACGCAGCGGCCCGCCGACGCCGTGGAATTCGTCCTCGCCCCGCTCCTGGTCCTCCGACTTGCGGAAGTAGGGCAGCACGCTGGCGTAGTCCCATCCGGCACAGCCGCGCTGTCGCCAGCCGTCGTAGTCCGCCGGAGTGCCGCGCATGTACACCATCCCGTTCAAGGACGAGGTGCCGCCGAGCATCTTGCCGCGCGGCTGATAGGAGGTGCGACCGTTGAGGCCGGCGACCGGCTCGCTCTCGAACCGCCAGTTGTAGGTGTCGTGGGTATAGAGCTTGTGGAATCCGATGGGGATGTGGATCCAAGGATAGTTGTCGCGCTTGCCGGCCTCGAGCAGCAGCACGCGATGGCGGCCATCCTCGGAGAGCCGCGCGGCGACGGCGCACCCCGCCGAGCCCGCGCCCGTCACGATGAAGTCGAAGGTTTCCTGGTCCATTGCACCCCCCTTATCCGACCCACATCGACGCCGCCTGCATAGGACGGCGAGCCGGATCGGTAGCTTGCTGCTCCCGCGCCGGGAAGGCTCCCAGCCAGATCGGACGAGAGTTTGGCCCCCCGCCGCAGGAGCCTGCCCGCAAAGGTGGCCGACTGTCCACGGTTCTGCCCTGCAAAATCCTATCGTGTGCTGCGCGTGCGAGATGTTGCCGCCGCTCCGCACGAAGCTATGCTGCCTCGCAACCGATCCCGCGCGCGCACGTGGGGCACTACGTTGGAGGAAGCCTGATGAAGATCACACGCATCGTGGACCTGCATGCGGATGCGGGCTGGCGCGTCTTCTCCTTCCTGAAGATCGAGACGGACGCCGGGGTCGTCGGCTGGTCCGAATACAACGAGAGCTACGGCTCGAAGGGGCTCACCGGCGTCATATTGAAGCTTGCCGAGACCCTGATCGGGCAGGACCCGCGACCGGTCGAGCGCATCACCGCAAACCTCTACGCGAAAACGCGTCAGGCGCCGGGTGGCCTCATCCAGCAGGCGATCGCGGCGATCGAGAATGCGCTCGTCGATGTGAAGGCAAAGGCGCTCGGCGTGCCCGTATGCGAGATGCTCGGCGGCCCCGTGCACGACCAGCTCCGCCTCTACTGGTCGCACTGCGGCACCTACCGTCTGCACCACGCCGAGAAGATGGGCCTCGCGCCGGTGCGCAATCTCGACGATATCCGCAAGCTCGGCGAGCACGTGCGCGAGCGCGGTTTCACGGCGCTGAAGACCAACATCTTCCTGTTCGATGGCGCGCGTCCTGAACTGTACATGCCCGGGTTCGTCCGCTCGCCCGGCGGGCCCGAGCTCAACCCGTCGCTGCGCATCGAGGAGGCGCTCGACAAGCAGCTGGCAGCCTTCCGCGACGGCACCGGCAAGGACGTCGAGTTCCTGCTCGATCTCAACTTCAACTTCAAGACCGAGGGCTACATCCGCCTCGTCCGCGCGCTCGAGCAGAGGCAGCACCGCCTCATGTGGGTCGAGATCGACAGCTTCGATCCCAGGGCGCTCGCCCTGATCCGCCGCTCGATCGCGACGCCGCTCGCGAGCTGCGAATCCCTCTTCGGCCGCCGGCAGTTCAAGGACTACCTCGAGAGCTACTCGATGGACGTAGGCATCGTCGATCTGCCCTGGAACGGCATCCTCGAGTCGATGAAGATCGCGGCCATGGCCGAGGCCTACGAGGTGAACTGCGCGCCGCACAACTTCTACGGCCACATCTCGACCCTGATGAGCGCCCACTTCTGCGCGGCGATCCCGAACTTCCGCATCATGGAGATCGAGATCGACGATGTGCCCTGGAAGGACGATCTCGTGACCCAGCCGCCGCGCATCGAGAATGGGCACCTGATCGTGCCGACGACACCCGGCTGGGGCGCCGATGTCAATGAGGCCGCGGTGCGCAAGCATCCCCCGAAGTGATCTCAGCGACATCGGATCAGCGACGGGCCGCAAAGCATCGGCTCGCGACGCGAGATATCGGTGGCGGCGTGGACGAAGGGCGGCGAGGCACGGGCGCTTAATCCGGGTTCCCGATTAACCATTGGCAGGCAACGCGGTTCGTCGGCTCGGCCATTCGTGCGACGGGTGCAATGCAGCTACATCCGCCTCAAGGAGAAGCGCAATGGAAGACACGGACGAACGGGGTCCCAATGTCCTTCTGATGCTGGCGATGTCCCTGGGCCTGTGGGGGCTCTTGTGCCTGGGGATCGCGAGCGTCTGGTCTCGACAGGTGGACCGCCCCGACATCGCCAGCAGCGAGGCTGTCCCGGTGCCGAGCATGCAGGGACACGCCCTGCCGCAGCTCGTCAGCCTGGCCGAGCAGCCGTTGCTGCAGCGCCCGACCCGAACCCGGGTGAAAGTGGCTCGCAACAGACGTTGGGGTCCGACTTTGGCAGCGCGCGTCTTCAAGGTTGCCACGTCGGTTCACTAGGAGGGCCGGGAGTTGTGGCGAGGCGGTGCTTCCATCGCATTCGCTTCAATTTGCGGCCGGACGCATAAGGGCGTTGCAAGGCAAATCCGCGAGACTTGAAGCCTCGCACTTTGCCGGGGGGAGCGCCGATGAAGAAAGTGACCTGCAAGGTCTGCTCGTCGCGATACAAGCGCAGCAGCGAGAGAAGAACCTGGCGCAACAGAGACCGGGAAGCATGCAAATGCGAAGTGTGCGGCACCGTCCTGGAAAATTGGATCGGTAGAGGTGTCGTCCCGGTCCTGATGCTGGTCTGGCGGGCATGGTCGTATCCAGCCTCGCCGCACCACGTGCGCACGGAGCCACCGGAGCGGCCGCCAGGCTAGCTTTGCTGGCGGCAATCCGGCGCTACCAGGTCGCCTTCTTCTTCGCCATCTGATCGGGCCACGACTCCGGCGCGGCGTTGCGGGCATCGAGGCACTTTCCATGCTTCCAATACATGTACTCGCCGCATTCGCCGGGCGCCGGCCCTGACGCACGCGCGACGATGGTGAGCGGAACTGCGATCACGGCGAGGGCCGCGAGGAACTTGAGCACGCGCATTGTCTTTCTCCACTCGAGCGACTTCCCCGTGTCGCCCAGGACGCCCTCATGATCCCCCGGTGAAAGAGGCAGAGGGCCCGCAAACCCTTCGCGGGCCCTCTGCCTGCTCGTTCTATTGGCCTCCGCCGGACCAGCGCTCTTGCTGCTCGTAGAACGACTTGGCGTCCGTGGCAGCGCTGGCCGCCGTGGCGATGCCGGCAAGCACCGACAAGGCGATGAGCGTCGAGGCGATTGTCTTCATGTTTTTCCGTCCTTCTCCCGCGTTGCGGCCCAAGCGCGGGCCGTCAATCAAAGCAACGCAAGAGGCAGCGCGAAACCGTTCGCACTCTCACGCACGCGTGAGATGAAGTGACGAGCCATGCACGCCCGGAAGTGACCACTCGTGATTTCGCATGGATGGAACTTCTGCTCGCTCCTCGAGCGGCGAAGCGGTGGAGCGCGAGACCGTGTTACGGTGAGAGACATCGAAGCAAGAGAGGCGTGGCATGAACGCGACTGATCTCAGCGGCCGCTGTGCGCTGGTCACAGGTGGCGCGCGCGGCATCGGCAAGGCCATCGCCCTGATGCTGGCGGGTGCCGGCGCAAACGTGGCGGTGAACTACCGCCAGCGCGAGGAGGACGCCCGCAGCGTCGTCGATGCGGTCGGCAGGTTGGGACGGCGAGCCCTTGCAGTCCAAGCCGACGTATCCGACGGCACCGCCGTGAAGGCGATGATGGGCATCGTCGAAGGAGGGCTCGGGAGAGTGGACATCCTCGTCAACAACGCTGGCGTGGCCCTCCACCGCGGGCTCGACGAGCTGACGGAGGCTGATTTCGACCGAACGGTTGCCGTGAACCTCAAGTCGGCTTTCCTGTGCACGCAGGCGGCGCTGCCCCACATGCGCGCGCAACGCTGGGGCCGCATCGTCAACATCTCCTCGGGGGCAGCGCGCGGTGCTGGCGTTGTCGGTGTCCACTACAATGCCTCGAAGGCCGGCATGGAGGGGCTGACGCGCGGTTACGCGGCGCGTCTTGTCAAGGAAGGCATCACGGTCAACGCCGTTGCTCCCTCGCTGATCGCAACGGAAATGCTTCCCTCGCGCGCCGATGCGGCAGCGAAAGTACCCCTCGGACGCCTCGGCTTGCCCGAGGAGGTGGCGCAAGCGGTGCTGATGGTCATTGCGAACGACTACATGACCGGTCAGACCGTCCAGGTGAACGGCGGCATGCACTTCAACTGAGCGCGACACGGCGCCAGTAGGTCCGGCTTGGAAGGTACGGGGCGCGTGAGACGCCGCTCCGTGGTCCCCGCGAGACCTTGCTCAGTCCGGGCGGGAGCCGAGCACGGCTTTGCGCTCCTCAGGCTCCTCGTTGGGCTTGAAGGCTTCCACGATCGTGTCGGCGTCGCCCTCGGTCTCCGAGGCCCTCTCGCCGGTCTTCCTGTTGACGCGCACGAGCTTCATGCCGCGCGGCACGCGGAAGGACACGACCGGCTTGCCCGCCAGCGCCATGCGCATGAAGTTGGCGAAGATCGGCGCCGCGAGATGGCCGCCGGTTGCACCTCGCCCCATGGACTCCGGCGTGTCGTAGCCGACGGAGACGCCGACCAGCAGGTCGGGCGTGTAGCCGACGAACCAGGCGTCCTTCTCGTCGTTGGTGGTGCCGGTCTTGCCCGCAACCGCCAGGTTGGGGATTGTGGACTTGATCGCCCGGGCGGTCCCACGCTGGATCACGCCCTCCATGATCGAGGTGATCTGATAAGAGCTGAACGCGGTGATGAGCGGGGTGCGCCGGTCCGGCAGCATCGGCTCGGGCTGCCCTTCCCATCTCGGTGCATTGCAGCCGACGCAATCGCGCGCGTCCGCTCGCCAAAGGGAGCGGCCCCAGCGATCCTGGATGCGGTCGATCAGCGTGGGCTTGACCTGCCTGCCGCCATTGGCCAGCGCCGCATAGGCGGCGCACATCCGCAACAAGGTCGTCTCGCCGGAGCCGAGGGCCAGCGAGGGCATCGCCAGCGCCCTGTCGTAGACGTCGAAGCGCTTGGCGTAGTCGCCGACCACGGAGAAGCCCATGGCCTGCGCCAGCCGCACCGTCATCAGGTTGCGCGACTGCTCGATGCCGGCGCGCAGAGTGCTCGCGCCGGCTCCCTCGCCTTCGTAGTTCTTGGGGCTCCAGGGCGCCCGGCCACGACCCATCTCGATCTCGATGGGCTCGTCCAGCACCTGGTCGGTCGGCTTGTAGCCGTTGTCGAGCGCCGCCGCGTAGACGATCGGCTTGAACACGGAGCCCGGCTGGCGCTTGCCGAGCAGCGCCCGGTCGAACTGGTTGCCCGCGAACGCGAAGCCGCCGACCACTGCAAGCACGCGTCCCGTGTGCGGGTCCATCGCGATCAGGCCGCCATCGATCTCGGGGATCTGCATCAGCGACCACGCGGCGCTCGGCCGGGCGGGGTCCTTGGGCGACACCCAGATCACGTCGCCCACCTGCAGCACGTCGGTTGCAACTTTCGGCGACGACCGCGCCGTCTTGGCCCAGCGCATCTCCTCGAAGGGAAGCTCGACGGTCTCGCGCTTTTCGGGCAGGCTGTTGTCGGCCAGGCGGGCGGGACGCAGCCCGACGCTCGCCTTCTGCCTCTGCACATCGAGCACGACCCCCAGGCGCCAGGGCGCCACCTCGCCGGGGACGGGAATGTCGCTCAGCGCCGCTCCCCAGTCGCCCGCCGCGCTGATCTTCTTGATGGGTCCACGCCAGCCCTTGTTGCGATCGAATTCCACGAGGCCCTGGACGAGCGCCTTGCGGGCCACGCGCTGAAGGTCGGGATCGAGCGAGGTCTTGACGGACAGTCCGCCATTGACGGTGCCGTCGGAGACTGCGCCACGCTCCATCCGACCTTTGACGCCATCCTCGCCGAAATTGGCCTCAAGCGTGCGCTTCACGTCCTCGGCGAAGTAGTCGGCGGCGTAAACCTGCGATCCGAAGGGGCGCAAGTTGACCACCAGAGGCTTGGCCTTGGCGGCCGCAGCCTGCTCGGGCGTGATGTAGCCGGCGTCCGCCATCTGGTTGATGATCCAGTCGCGTCTCGCCGTTGCCTCCTTGGTCTTGCGCAGGGGATGGTAGTTGTTGGGCCCCTTCGGCAGCGCGGCCAGGTAGGCCGCCTCCTCGATCGTGAGCTCGCCCAGCTCCTTGTTGAAATAATTGAGGGCGGCGGCGGCCACGCCGTAGGAGTTCACGCCGAGGAAAATTTCGTTGAGGTAGAGCTCGAGGATCTTGTCCTTGGAGTAGGTGCGCTCGATGCGCAGCGCGAGCATGGCCTCCTTGAGCTTGCGGTCCACGTTCTGGTCGCTGGACAGCAGGAAGTTCTTCGCCACCTGCTGCGTGATGGTCGAGGCTCCCTCCGGCCGCTTGGAGCCGAAGTTCTGCAGATTGTTCATGAGCGCGCGCATCACGCCCAGGTAGTCGATGCCGCCATGATCGTAGAAGCGCCGGTCCTCCGCCGACAGGAACGCTGCGACGGTCAGCTTGGGCACGGAGCTGATGGGCATGAAGATCCGCCGCTCGCGCGCGTATTCGCCGATGATGCTGCCGTCGGATGCGTATACGCGCGTCATCACGGCGGGTTCGTACTTGGCGAGGCTGGCGTAGTTCGGCAGGTCCTGGGACGTCTGCCAGATGTAGTAGATGACGGGAGCCGAAAGCCCGACAGAGAACCAGACAGCGAGTGTCACGGCCACCCACACGGGCCGGAATAGGCGCCAGATGAGGGAGCGCTTGGGCGGAGAGGGTTTCTGTACTCGCTTCATAGGACGTAAGTCCCTTGCGGCACCGGCGCCTGGGCCAGCAATGTGGCAGCCACCCCAGATATAGTCCATGCCGCCATGTCGCTTGTCCAGCTTCCGCGATTGGCAACCATGAGCACATCCTCCGCATTGCGCGCTACCGCCGGGGCGGGCACGGCGCAAATCATGGTGAAGCGTGAGCGGTGCCTGGCATGCGTCGATTGGCGAAGAGCGCGACCAGTGTCAGGGAGGCGAATACAACTGGAAGGACGACGGTCAAGGCCAGCGCTCCGGGCACCAGCTGGCCGAGCAAGGGGCCGACCAGAAGCACCCACGACGCGGTGCCGGCGATCAGCGGCCAAACGCGTCCCAGCGAGGCGGGCACGGACAATATCGCATGCAGGAGGCCGACGACGACGCAGCTTCCTCCGAGCATTGCCATGAAGAACGCGGCTTGCGATGGAAGGTCGTCCTCGAACTGCGGCTCGAACTCGGCAGGTAGGCCCAGGGCCGACCAGTAGAGCGCCAGCACTCCGACAGCCGTCGCCGCGATCGCAATGCCCGCAAACAGCAAGGCGCAAAGCCGGCATGCGATGAGACCCAAGCTCGAGCCAGGCATACCCGCGATCCTTCCGAAAATGCTTCCTGTCGCATTCTGGAAGGATCGCTTCCGCTCCTCAGTTACCGCAGGAACAGGGACCGCGTTGACGGGCCTCCGTCGTGGCGTCAGTGTGATCACCGTGTGTGATCGCCTGTATGCAGAGCAGAGGTGTACCGGCGGAAACAGCGCAAATCTTCGTGAGGCGCAAGAGTAGGCGCCGTGGGGTTCAGGCGTGCCCGCGCTGGTGGCTGAGGCGGGATCGGGGGCTGGACCCTTCAGGGGATCGAAGACTGCGAAGGAGTGGACCAATGGATCGTCGTCAGACGTTGCCCAAGGATACGGTCCTCGCGGATGCCTACCGGATCCGGAAGGTGATCGGTTCGGGCGGCTTCGGCATCACCTACGAGGCCGAGGACATCAGGCTTTCCACTGCCGTCGCCATCAAGGAGTATTTCCCCGACGAGTTCGGCGAGCGCGACGCCGGCATGTCCGTGCGTCCGCGCTCCGAGCGCCACAAGCAGACCTTCCAATGGGGACGGACGAGCTTCCTCGAGGAGGCGCGGACGCTCGCACGCTTCCAGCATGCGAGCATCGTGCACATCCTGCGCATCTTCGAGGCCAATTCGACGGCCTACATGGTGATGCGCCTGGAGCGCGGCGAAAGCTTCGAGAATTGGCTTAGGGGCCTCGGCCGCCTGCCGACCCAGGCGGAGCTGGACCGGATCACCGCGCCGCTGCTGGACGCGCTGGAGATCATGCATGCCAGCAACTTTCTGCACCGTGACATCGCCCCGGACAACATCATCGTCCGTCCCGACGGCACGCCGGTTCTGCTCGATTTCGGCGCCGCCAGAAGCGTGGTGGCAAAGCAGAGCCGCGCGCTGACGGGCATCGTCAAGGCCGGCTACTCGCCACATGAGCAGTATGCGACCGATGCCCGTCTGCAGGGCCCCTGGTCCGATCTCTACGCGCTCGGCGGCACGCTCTATCGCGCGGTCGTGGGACGGGCCCCCGACGAGGCTACCCTGCGGATCAGCGACGACGGCATGCGGCGGGCATCCCAGGACATCGACAAAGGCCGGTATCGCCCGAGCTTCCTGAAGGCCATCGACGCTTGCCTGGTGACGCGGCCGTCGGATCGGCCGCAGTCCGTGGCGGCACTGCGGCCAGGCTTGCTCGGACGCGATCTGCCCGCAAAGGCCAAGCCGTCGGTGCCGCGCGCGCGCAACAAGCCCGTTTCTGCGCCCACCAACAAGCCCGCTTCGATGCCGCCCAAGGCACAGCCCAAGACATATCAAGCGTGGCCTTGGCTGGCAGCAGCCGCCATTGCGACAATCGTGGCCGGCTCCTACGGCGGAACGCAATACGCGCGCTGGGCCGTCTACAAGGCCGAGACGGAAACCAAGGGTGCAAAGCGCGTCGCGGAAGCGGTGGCGGAAAAGAAGAAGGCCTACGATGACGCCGCGGCCGAGGCTCAGGCCAGGCGCGACAGGGAAGCGGTGGAAGTCCAGGCCCGCGAGCGGGAGGCGAAGCTGGCGGAGGAGGAGCGCGCCCGCGAGGCCGCCGCGGAAGTCATCAGGAAGGCGAACGAGGAGAAGCGCCAGGCCGAGGATCGGACGCGCCAGCAAGCCGAAGCGAAGCGGGAGGCCGAGGCGGCAAGGAAGGCGGCCGAGGAAGCCGCCAAGGCGCGCGAGACGCGCGTCGCCAGCGAGGAGCAGTTGCGCCGCGAGGCTGCTGCAGCCGCTGCCAGGAAGGCGACCGAGGATGCCGCCAAGGCCCGCGTGGCCGCGGAAGAGCAGGCTCGCCGCGAGGCCGCGGCAAGGCAGCAGCAAGCCGCCGAGCCGATACGCATCTCACGCTATTGGCAGGCCGACAGCAATTGCAAGCCCAAGCCGATCGCGCGCGTAGCGGTCGTCCGCGCGCCGAAGTTCGGGAAGGTCGAATCCCGCTCGGAAACCATCATTGCCGAGAATTCGCGCACGGGAAAATGCCTTGGCACGAAGCAGAACGCGATCATGCTGATGTACTCCCCGACGACGGCCTCGGTCACGCAGGATCGGCTGTCGATCGAAGTGAAATATGACAACGGCACGAAGACCTACGAGTGCCTGATCAACGTCAAGGACCGCAAGTCCGACTGCCAAGTGCTCTGAGCGATATGGCTTGCTTCGAGACCGGCCGCTGCACGTTGCCAGCGCCGACTCGAATAGACCCGCCTGTCGCATGGGACACCGGCCTGTTCCGCTAGGCCGATGGATTGGCTCGCCGGCTGCGTCGCGCGCCGCTCGACGTCGATCCAGGGCGAGCTGGCGCACGCCGTGGCTCTCAATCCGATCAAGGCCGGCACGATCCGCGAGTCGCAGGTGGGGGCGGCCGGCGCGTGCCCGGTGGCGGCGGCCGAAGCCCTTTCCCTGTGGCCCGCCGCAATCACCGCGATCTGAATCGTTTCGGTGTTCCCTCCGGCACATCGCTTCACGAGTTCGCGAGGCATGCTCCTTCCAGCCGCCAACAAGCGTCGCACGCGCGTCGCGCTGGAGAGGGTCCGCCCCATGATCACGCTGAGCGCCGTTGTCTCCACCCCGACGCGATGGAAGATTGCGTGCGGGGCAGCAGCCCTACTGGTTGGCCTGGCGATCGGCGGGGGTGTCAGCGCGCTGTCCCTGGTCAAGCGGGGCGGTTTGCCCGTGATGTTCTCCGCATCGTCGGAGGTGACCCCGGCGAAGGCTGCCGCCAGCCCAGCCGCAACCGATGCGAGCGCCCCGGCTCGCCTCGATCTCCCATCGTTGTCCCTGTTGCCGCCTCCGCCGGCTCCGCCGCCGCGGCCGGTGACGCTCGTGCTGAACGCAGATCTGGGCTCGCAGCGCCTGACCGTGATCGAAGATGGCAAGACGAAGTATGTCTGGCCTGTTTCGTCGGGCCGTGACGGCTTCGCCACCAAAACTGGTACCTTCCGGCCACAATGGGCCTCCAAGTTGTGGTTTTCTCGCCAGTACGACAACGCCCCGATGCCACATGCCGTGTTCTTCCACGGCGGCATGGCGTTCCACGCCACCAATGCCGTGGGCATGCTCGGGAGGCGTGCGTCCCATGGGTGCATCCGCCTGTCGCCGGCCAATGCCGCCACGCTCTTCAAGCTCGTGCACAAGCACACCTTCGCGGGCACCAAGATCGTCGTTCATAGCGGCCAGAAGGCAGGCCCGGTTGCGAGTGCCAGAAGGCAGGCTCGGTCGCGAGTGCGAAGAAGCCAGGTGCGCGCCGCGTGGAAACCGCCAAGGGAGCCCGCACTTAGGTTGCCTCACGCGATCTCAAGACGAATTCACTGACGCTTGTTCCTTCCGAAACAGCCAGGCCCGGGTTGGCTGGGCATACTCACAAAATCGAGAGCGATTGGAAAAAGGGGGCCCATCATGCGCAAGGTCATCATCACCAGCCTGGTCGCCGTAGCGCTGGCCATCCCGTCCGTCGCCAATGCTCAGACAGCCGAGCCGAACGCCTATAGCGTGGTGCAGAAGCCCGTCAGGAAGGCCAAGGTTCGCGTCAAGATGGTTCGCAAGGCGAAGCCCGGCACGGCAAAGTCCCAGCCGAAGGCCCCCGAGGCCGAGCGCCCCGCACAGATCGCGGAAGGCCCGGACGCGGGCCGCCGAGGCGCCAAGGTTGCGGTGCCCCCGCCGCCCTGCGCGCTGTCCCAGAAGGCTGCCGACGTGGCCCGCAGGTGTCTGACCCTGGCCCAGCCGGGCGAGCCCGCGCCGGCGCAGATGCACGTCGCCGCGTCGCCTGCCATGGAGCCGGTTTCCGAGGCCCGCCTTGCGAGCCCGTCGCGCACCTGGCTGGGCGGCGTCAGCAAGGCGATCATCACCACTTGCGTCAAGCTGGCCGAGAACTTCTCCGCCGACCGGGACGAGCGGCGCGACGCAATGGTCGCCGACATCCAGTGGGAACTCCAGCATGCGCGCCTGAAGGCTCAGGAGAAGACGAAGCAGGCGGTGTCCGGGAGCACCTCGACCGAGAAGCAGCCCCGCCGCCTCGCCGGCCTCTGATCCAGCACGGCAGGCCTACACCGAAACGCCAATACCGGGATCGTCCTCGGTATTGACGTTTCGTCTTGAGGTAGGCGTCCACCTCGTCAGGTCCGGACAAAGCCTGCGAAGTCCAATCCATGCGAGCGGCTAGAGCTCTGAGCCACGCGAGAAGATATCCTCCAAGCCCGCGCTCACCGGCTCTTCATCGGCAGATAATTTTCCCAGGAGGGGAGGGCGTGATTGTACGCCTTGTCCCGGTAGTAGGCGGCGCCGAGCGCGCCCAGAAATACGCACACCAGGGTGCCGAACAGGCCCCCGACGAGGGGGTCGAACCAGCGGAACAGGAGGTTCAGGCCGTTCCAGATGACGAGCAGGGGCGTACTCAGGATCAGCATCGTCGGCAGGAAGCCCAGGAACAGCGGCGGCGGGATCTCGAGGCCGAGGGCCCACAGGAGCTGAAACGGCGGCGGCGCCGAGACGAGCTTGCCGACGCCGCCCATGCCCATCTCAGCGACGTGGGCCTCCACCTTCTTTTGATGATTGAGCTCGTGCGGAGCCACGACGACCCGGCGCCCGGCCGCGACGCGCGTGCGTGGACGCGGCTCCTGCAGGCGTGGCGTCTGCTGCCGCACTGGTTGCGGGCGCGGCGGCGGCAGATCCGTAGCAGGCGCCGCCACGACGGGCTCGCGCCCCCTCTCGAGCCAGCTCTGCTGGTCGGCGGTGAAGAGGAACCAGAGGGCGCAGCCCCAAATGAGGGCTTGCAGCACGTTCAGCAGATCGAAGAGGGCGTTGGATCGGCCGAAATTCGCAACGCAGAAGCCTATGGCCGCTGCGTACAGGAGCAGAAACAGCCAACGCGCCCATTTTTTCCTGCGCCGGGCGATAAGCCAGATCGGCAGCCAGCCTATGAGAATCCCCAGGACCTCGCCGGCGATGGCAAGCACCTTCGCGGCCCCGACCGCAGTCTGGGTCTCGTACGTGGTGCTCGTGGCCTTGATGATCTCGATCGGTGCCTCGACGACGGCGAGAATGAGACCGAGATAGGCCAGCTGCTCGAAGCGAGTGATCTTTCCGGACATCGACATCCCGCGCCTGACGCCATCGTTCCCGCCCGCCGACCCTTCCGCGACCTGCTGTTGCAGGGGTTGGCCCGGCCCAGCGCAGCTTATCAAAGAGGGCCAATCCGGGGGAGCCGGCACGTTGGAAAGGAGACGGCCGGGCCAATTCCCGGCGGTTCGCGACAGCCATAACAGGCCGTGCAGCATACGCCCATTGCCGGTCTCGATGAAGGAGCCACGCCCGGAGACTGCGGGCATGCTCCCCGCCTGTTCATGCGGTCGAATGCGGATCTTGGTTCAAGGCACGCTGCGCAGGCCAAGAGGGCCGGCCAGCCCGTCAGGAAAGTCTGCGCGCGATGGGGGTCCCGGCCGACCCGTGGGCTTGCCGTCGAGATGGCCGTGAATGGGCGGGTTGGGGAAGAGCTGGCGAGACTTTCGCCCTGCAAATTGGCGCCTGGGATCGCCGCAGACGCCTGTGGCCGGTGGGACCCGCAAATGCAGGTCCGCGCCGGCCCGGTCTGTTTCGAGTGCCGGGAGGACCACCCTCCCCGCGACCCCTCGTCGGCTGGGTTCAGTCGTCATCCCTCGATCGGCTGCGCTTTGCGGTCCGCTCGCTCGTCTTCTTGGGCGCAGTCTCGGCCGTCTTCTTGGGAGCAGCCTCGGCCGGAGGCGGCGTTGCGCGCGGGCTTGGCTTGGCGGCCTTGACGGCGGGCTTGGCAGGCTCGGCTTTCGGAGCCGCAACCGGCGCTGGATCGATCTTCGGCGGATCTACTTTCGCAGGGGCTGAGCCGACCGAGGCGACTACCTTATCCATGCTCTGGGAGGCAGCGGCCATGTTGCTCGTCTTCCCCTTGGAGGAACCGACCAGCACAGTTCCAAGGGTGGCACCAAGCGCGACAGCGCCGATACTGCAGACGATCCACATCACGGTTGAAACGCGCATCGGGTTTGCCTTTCCTGCCAGTTCCGCAGCAGCGGATCATCATGTCGGATTGTAGGAAAGTGCAGCCGACCTGGCTGTTTCCGCAGGAACAGGCGTCGCCGGGAAATTGCCACTGCGCCGCCGTGCCCAAATCGCCTCGAGCGCCGCGGAACCCGGAAAGCCCATTTATTCTTGCAGATCAGAGGGTCAGCGGGAGTTGTCGACGCGAAACTTGGCCCGCAATTGCGCCAGCATGTCCTTGTCCTTCTGGCCCGGCAGCTCCTTGGCGAGACGGACATAGAAGTCTTCGCTGCCGACGGCGGTCCTGACGAGTCGCGCCACCAGAGGCTTTGCAATGGGACCCATGATCGGCAGCAGTGCCGCCGTCACCGCGGCGCTCTCTGCCGGCCGGATGGCTTCCGCGAGCTGGACGGCGGCGACGCCGCCTTTGTCCACAAGCACCTGTTCGGCGCGCTTGCGGAACAAGGTCGCGTCGCTTTCCGACTTCATCGGCTTGGTGAGCGCCGTCAGCATTTGCTGGACGTCGGTCGAACTCGGTCGCGGCGCGTTTCACCAGCAGCTTTGCGATCGGGCCGACGGACATGGCAAGCGTGCGCTCGAGCTCGGCCAGCGTGTCCGGCCTGAGGCGCTCGACCATCGATTGACTGGTGCCGCCCCTGGAGGACCCGCTCCTGTCCCGGTCCCTCGGAATCTCCGTGGAGTATTGCGTCAGGTCGAGCGACGGCGTGCTGTCGCTGGTGTCGGCGTTCAACGCCGCGCGTAGCTCGTCGAGGAACTCGCGCGCGGTCTGATAGCGATCATCGGGGTTGCGGGCCAGGGACCGCTTGGTGACGGCAACCCAGGCATCCGACAGGCCGGGGCGGAGGGCCTGCGCCGAGGCAGGCTCCGCATTGAGGATTTTGTTCATCAGCTCGTGCGTGTCGGTCGCCGTAAACGGCGTTTGCCCGGTCAGCAGCTGAAACAACACCACGCCTGCCGAATACAAATCGCCACGCGCGTCGTCAGGGCGGCCGATGAATCGCTCCGGCGCCATGTAGTTGGGCGTGCCGACAATTCCGAACCGCCCCGTGCGCGTGAGGTCGAGCGTGTTGATCTGGGCGATTCCGAAGTCGGCGACTTTGATCGACGCGGCGGAGTGGCAAAGAATATTGCTGGGCTTTACATCGCGGTGGATGACGCTTTTGCCATGAGCGTGCTCGAGCGCGTGCAGCAGCTGCACCATGATCTCGCTGACCTGGCGGATAGGAAGCCGCGCGCCTGATTTGATGACGCTCTCGAGCGTGCCCGCCGGCACGTATTCCATGATGATGTAGGGTGCGCCGTTCTCCTCCATGTAGTCGAAAACGGTGACGATGTTGGGGTGCAGGCAACGGCCGGCCGAGCGCACCTCGGCGGCAAAGCGCTTGAGCGTATCGGCATTGGAGGCGATGTCGGCGAGGATTTCCGGCTGCAGCGCCTTGATCGCGACGGCACGATCGATGTGCACGTCGTAGGCCTTGTAGACGATGCCGACCGCGCCGCGGCCGACGACGTGGTCGATGCGATACTTGCCGATCTGCTCCGGATGGGGCTCGAGGCGGCCGAGACCGGCGCGGGGAGGCGCGATGTCGGACGGGGGGCTCATCCTCGGCGGCACCTTTAGGCGTTTCGGCGACCTGAGGCCGGCATCGGCGCCTTCGCCGATGGGCTCAGGATTCGAGCATCTTCATAGCACTGTCGAGGCTTCGCCGCATCCTATTGAATGATCTAGACAAAGAACCTACCTCATCCTTTCCGGCATATTCATACTCCGGAATCGATGCATCCCCCATACTGACCTTTTCCGCGGTCGAAGCCATGGCTTTGACGGGTAGGATAACCAACTTGCGGAGCATGATGTCGAGAAGAACCAGCAGGCACAGGAATATCGCGCTGGTGATGGCGACGAAAAGGCCGAAGCTCTTCCAGATCTTGGCATCGGCGCTGCTGGTTGGCACGGAAATGATCTGGGCCCCGATGGTCTCGTTGAGCTTCCAGCCGAAGCCGTTCTTGGAGCCATAGAGAGCGACCATCGAAGGCGGCGCCTTCTCCGGCGTCGAATGGCAAATCAGGCAATCCGCGTTCCTGATCACCAGGGGGTAGGTGACGGTGTAGAACGAGCCGTTGTCCGTCTCGCGGATACGTACGTCGCGATCGACGCCCGGATTCTTCCTGAGCATCTCGATGACATCGACCTCCCAATCCTTGGCCAGGTCGGAGGGGTTGGTGGGGTTGAGCGCGGCTTCCTTGTAGAAGAACTGGGGGTAGGCCGCGCGGAAATTGCGGAACACCGTCTGCGCCGAGAAGGACGGTATGGTTTGCGGCAGGAACTGGACCGTCGACTGATCGGCGAGAAGGGGCTGGATCTCCTCCGAGGTGTAGCGCCGGACGGACAGCGCCTGGGCGCGTATCACGTCGATCTGGGACTGAAGCTGCTCGATGGCCTCCCTGCGGGAAAGCTGGTAGAAGAGGATCGACGACACGACCAGCCCGAACAGGAAGCACGCGGCCAGGATGAGGTTGAATTTGAGTTGCAGACCCATGATCCGATCCCGCTCAAGCCTGGTTCTTGGATGACACTCCGCCCTCAGACGATAACGCGTGAGACCGGACGCAACATGTATCGTAACGCGTGTTCCTACAATTCGATAGTGGCCAATTCCAGTGCCACGGATGCTGGTACACCAAGATTTGCTTACCCGGCATTGGCGCGTGTACTCGCCCTGGCGGCAACGCTGACGCTGTTGACGCTCGGGTCTATGCAACATGCGCTCGCCGGAGGGCGAGTCGCCATGGTGCTGGCCGCGGAGGAGTACGCCAATTTCAAGCCCTCCGATGTCGGCGTGAAGCGCGGCGAGGATCTCGCCGAGCTGCTGCGCGCACGGGGTTTCGAGACCTTCGTGGTGACTAACCCGGCCAATGCGGCAGCGCGCGCCACGTTGCGGGATTTCGCGGCGAAGACCGTCGGTGCTGACTTGGCGATCGCGATCTTGATCGGTCACGGCCTGTCGAGCGCCGGCCAGACCTTCTTCCTTCCGACCAACGTGGCCATCGAGCGCTCGACGGACCTTCTCTCCCGCGGACTGTCGGTGACCAACATCGCCCAGATCGTCGGCAAGGCACGGGCTGGCGGCGTGTGCTTCTTCATGACGACGCCGAACTTCGCCAAGCCCGTCGACGGCGTCGACGTGAAACCGCAGTTCGAGGGCGAGATCGCAAAGACGGCGGTGGCCGCCTTCTCCAATTCCGCGAAGATCCCGATTTCGCGAATGGACGCGGCGGCTGGGTTGGCCGCGAACGAGGTGATCGGGCTGTTGCAAAAGCAACCGCGCGCGGACCTGCGCCAGCTGATCGCGGCTTGCGGCTCGCAGCAGCTGGGCGCGGTTTTCGGGGTATCGGCGTCCGTGGATCTCGCGCTGCCGCCGGCGACCCGGCCTGAAGCCGCCGAGCCGAGGCGAGAGCCGCCACCACCGGTGGCGGCGGTCATTCCGCCGGCAGCCGCAGGGCCAGACAGCACCGCAGCGCTCGAGGCCCTCGAGCGCCTGATCGATCCGCGCCAGGTTCGGCGCATCCAGACCAAGCTGCAGCAAATGGGGCTTTACAGCGGGCCGATCGACGCCGTGATCGGGGTGCTGACGCGCCAAGCCATCAAGGACTACCAGCATCAGAAGGGAGTGGCGGATACGGGCTTCCTCACCCCCGATCAGCTCGAGGCGCTCACCCGGTAGCGGCTCCTCGTGTCACTCCTTTGCGCGCTTGGCCTCCTGGATCGCGGCCCAGACGCGGGAGGGCGTCGCCGGCATCTCGAAATGGCGGATGCCCAGGGGCGACAGCGCATCGCAAATGGCGTTGATGGTTGCCACCAACGAGCCGACGGTGCCGGCTTCGCCGACCCCCTTCACGCCCAGCGGATTGACGGCCGTCGGAACGGCGCGCGTCTCGATGCGCACGGAGGGAACGTCATCGGCCCGTGGCATCTGGTAATCCATGAACGACCCGCTGATGAGCTGCGCGGACTCCGCGTCGTAGGTGATGAGCTCCCCCAGAGCCTGCCCGACACCCATGGCGACTCCCCCCTGGATCTGGCCGTGCGCCAGCTTGGGATTGAGCACATTGCCGATGTCCTCGACGATCGTGTAGCGCGCGATCTCGACCACGCCGGTTTCGGGATCGATCTCGACCTCGACCATGTGGCTGCCGTTCGGGTAGGTGACGGCCGGGGGCATGAACTCGGCGGTCTCGGATAGGCCAACCGGGCTCTTGCTTTCCGCAAATCGGGCAACATCGGCGAGCGCCACCGAGTGGTTGGTGCCTCTGAGCGGAAACCGGCCGTCGGCAAATCCGATATCGTCCGGCTTGGCGTCCAGCATCTCGGCGGCCAGCGCACGGCCGGTCGCGATCACCTGCTCGACGGCTCGCTGCGTTGCGGCGCCTCCGACCGCCATCGCGCCCGAGCCGCCGTTGCCGCGCCCATCGGGAAGGTCGTCGGTATCGCCGGCCTGGTAGCGGATGGCATCACGGGGAAGGCCGAGCTGGCGGGCGACGAGTTCGGACAATGTCGTCTCTATGCCCTGTCCGGTGGACATCGATCCCGCATAAAGCGTCGCCGTGCCGTCGGGATGGATCTCGAGCTTGGTGAGGTCCTTGCGCGGCTTGGTGAAGGGGCCGGCCGCCACCTCGATCGGGTTCGCCATGCCGAGACCCCGCAGCATGCCGCGCCGGGCGGAGTCCTGCCTGCGCGCTGCGAAGCCCGCCCGGTCGGCAAGCTCCGCCGCCGCCGTCATGTTGCCCTCGAACTCGCCGCAGTCGTACTTGAACACGAAGCCGGTGTCGTAGGGCATGGCCGAAGGCGGCACCAGGTTGCGCAACCGCAGCTCGAAGGGATCGAGCCCGAGATCGCGCGCGGCGAGGTCGATCAACCGCTCGATGACATAGGTGGCTTCGGGCCGGCCGGCGCCGCGATAGGGCGCGTTGGTCATGGTGTTGGTGAAGACGCCGGTGATGGCGGCCTCGATGCTCGGGATGCGGTAGACGCCGGCGATGCCGCCGATGTTGTTCAGGAGAAACAGCGAACGGCCCGAGAGGTAGCAGCCGACATTGACCGTGAAGTCGACCTTCAGGGCCAGGAAGCGGCCGTCGCCGTCCAGGCCCAGCTCGGCATCGATGGTTATGTCGCGGCCGTGGTCGTCGGCGAGGAAGCTCTCCCGGCGCTCCGAGATCCAGCGCACGGGCCGGCCGAGCTTGCGCGCGGCATAGAGCACCAGCACGTCCTCGGGGTAGGCGCCGCTCTTCATGCCGAACGAGCCGCCGACATCCTTGGCCACGACGCGGACCTGATCGGCCGGAACCTTCAGCAGATGGGCGAGCGCGCTCCTCAGGCCGTGCGGGCTCTGGTTGGAGGCGTGCAGCACGAGGCGGCCGGTCTCATCGACGCGGCCGAGCGCGCCGCGCGGCTCGAGCGACAGCGCCGTGACCCGCGAGACGTGCGAGGAGAGCCGGGCCACATGCTGCGCCCGCATGATGGCCTCGCCCGCGCTGCCCTTGCTCCAGACGAAGGCGACGTTGTCCGGCGCCTCGTCCCAGACGGCCGGCGCGTCGGAGCCGCGTGCCACCGCGACGGTGGCGACCGTCGGGACATCCTCGGTCTCGACGGCGACAAGTTCTGCCGCGGCCTCCGCCGCCGCCAGCGTCTCGGCGACGACGAACGCCACGGGCTCGCCGACGACGCGGATGCGGTCGCGAGCGAGGACGGGACGCCGGGCCGGGTGCGCCTTGCGGCCGTCCGGGCGTTTCAATTCCACGCCGCACGGGAAATCCGGCAGGCCGTCGGCGGCCAGGTCCTTGGCCGTATAGACGGCGAGCACGCCGGCCGAGGCGAGCGCTGCGCCGGTGTCGATCGAGGTTACGCGGGCACTCGCCATCTGGGCCCGCACTACCACGGCGTGCAGCATGCCCTCGGGGGCGAGATCGGCGACATAGAGGCCCTGCCCCGTCACCAGACGGTTGTCCTCGATGCGTCCCTGGAACTCGCCCCACTGGCTCAAGGCTGGCACTCCCGATGCGTCGCGGCGACCGAACAGGCTATCTTGCCGCTGTCGCGACCAGGCCGACATGTGTAAGCACGTCGCGGCGCCGCCCCGTGACCCAAGGAGAGAGACGATGCCGCGATTGCCGATGCCGTCCGATACGGCTCAGTTCAGCGATGAGACGCGCGCCGCCATGCGCCACATCCTGCAGACGCGCACGACCATCCCGCCGCCGAGCAGCTACCTGACGTATGCGGGGAAGGCCGGGGCGCTGCTGTCGGACCTTGTCGAGCACCTGCGCTATCACACGTCGCTGACCGATGCGGAGACGGAGATCGCGGTCTGCACGGCCGTCCGGGCGGCCAACCTCGACTACATCTGGGACGCCCACGTCAAGCTGGGCCTGCAGGCCGGCGTGCGCGAGGAGGCGATCCGCGCGATCGACACCCTTGGTCCTCTGGACAAGCTCACCGCGGACGAGGCGCTGATCATCCGCTTCGGGCGCGAGCTGCTGGAGACGCGCAAGGTCAGCGACGAGACCTTCAACGCCGTGCGGGCGCGCTGGGGCGAGAAGGGCCTGCTGGAGCTGACCGCCGTGATGGGCGTCTACACCATGAACGCCACCATCCTGCGGGCGATGGACCATCGGCCGGGGCCGGGCGCGCGGATGTTGACGCCGCGATAGCATACGAGGTCTTCCGACGCGCCACTTTCCCGGCTGTACGATGCTGCTAACGTAGCGCAATCGACGGCCGCCACGGGCGGTCGCGCCATGGGGAAGGAAACGGGAAACATGTCCATCTTGGTGATTGGCGGTGCGGGGTTCATCGGGCGGCGCATGATCCCGATCCTGGCGGCGGCGGGACACGACATCACGTGCGTCGATATCGACGTCGCCGGCGCGACGGCCGCGTTCGCGAAGCTGGGCGGCAAGGTGAAGGTGGTGCGCGGCGACGTGACCCAATTCGACGACGTCATCGGTGCGGTGCAGGAATTGCGCGCCGAGCGGCTGATCAATCTCTCCTACTTCATCGGCGAGCTCGCGCCCCACATTGCGTTCAAGCTCGACGTCCAGGGCATGGACAACTGCTTCGAGGCGGCCCGGCGCTGCGGCGTCAAGCATACGGTGTTCGCGAGTTCCCTCGCCGTGACCGGCCAGCAGGCCCATTTCGGCGAGCGCCTCGTGGACGAGACCGAAGAGCGCAAGGGCGACACCCAGTACGCCCTCAACAAGATCATCAACGAGTGGCAGGCGCACGACTACCGCCGCGCCTACGGCATGACGATCACCTGCGTGCGGCCGGCCAACGTGACCGGCCCCGACAAGAAGTTCGGCTCGATCGATCACGTCAACTGCATGTGCCAGCCGGCACGCGGGCAGTCCGTCACCTTCCCCCACGCGGACGCCATGCGCTGCGTGATCCACGTCGAGGACATGGCGGAGGCATTCGCGCGCGTGCTGATGTCCGACAAGCCGAAGCACACGACCTACAACTCCGGCGGGGCCACGGTCAGCATGGGCGAGCTGGCAGCCCTGGTGCGGGAGTTGTTGCCGAAGGCCGATATCCGCTTCCAGGCGGAGACGGGAGGCCGCGCGATCTCGGGCAACTTCCTGATCGACAATCGCCGCCTGACCGAGGAGTTCGGCGTGCAGTACCGCCCCCTCCGTCAGCGGGTGCGGGAAGTCATCAACGACATCCGTGTCGGTGAAGGCCTTCCGCCAGTCGCGTAGGTCGATCTAGGCGGGTCTCCTAGCTGCATCGACGCGACGACCACCCATAGGGTGCTTTGGCGCCCTATGCCTCAAGTTGACGTACCGCAAGCGCGCTATTCTCGCCGGCAACGACAGCTTCCCTCGACACGAGCGCGCGAAAAGATTTGATTTCTTCGGCCACAAAGTCGGCGAAGGCCCGGACTCGGGGAGTTTGTTGCATGTCGCGGTGCATAAGAAGGTAGAAGGGCATCACCAGCCCGATATTGTCGATGACGCGAATAAGCTCACTCTCATTGTCCCCTTGAAAGTGGGGCAGCGCCGCAAGCCCGGCTCCGGCCTTCACGGCGAGGATTAGCCCCTGCCAATGGTCGCTTCGCGTAGCAACCGTGGCATGGGGTGCCACCGAGCGCAGCCACCGAGCGCCGGGATAATTTGCAATCGAGACGTCGCAGTCGACAATCAGATGGTCGTTTATGTCTTCCGGTTTATCCGGCCGGCCGTGCCGTTCTACATAGGCTCGGCTGGCGTATACGGACCAGGACGCATCACCAATCTTGCGGCAGATCAGGGCTTCATCCACAGGCTCGCCGAGACGGATCGCAACCTCGGCCTCGCCTTTGGACAAATCAAGATGCCGGTCGCTGATCACGAGCTCGACCCGCAGGCCAGGATAGCGTGCATGAAAGATGTCGATGAGCGGCGTCCGCCGGAGGCGATCTGCCACGCTCGATCCGCAGGTCAGGCGAACAGTGCCTGTGAGACCATTGTCGCACGCGGCGAGGCGACGTTCGAAGGTCGCCACCGCTGCCTCCACACCCTCGGCAGCGGGCCGCAATTCCTCTCCGAGCTCGGTCAGTCGATAACCGCTGAGATGGCGTTCTATCAGCCGGCGGCCGATATGCCCCTCGAGCTCCGCGATGCGACGCTGAACGGTCGACTGATTGACGCCCAGCGCCTTCGCGGACGCTTGCATGCTCCCTGCGCGGGCAAACGCCAAGAAGTGCCGGAGGTCATCCCATCCAAGGTTCATTCTTGCAATATGCAACCTTGCGAACGCCACTTGCAATCTTGCGACTGGCCAGGTGCGTGCCCGAACGTCATTGTCAGCAGACAGTGAAAGCGGGGTATTGGCTCGGCCGCCCTCGCGACACACCCGCTAGCACGTTGATCTGGGAGGGGCGACGGATGAAAGTTGATGGGCGATGTCACTGTGGCTACGTGTCGTTTGAAGCCGAAGCCGATCCGGAAACGACGACCCTCTGCAATTGCACCGATTGTCAGACGATGAGTGGTGCTCCGCTGCGAGCCGTCATTGGCACCCGGCCAGGCACGTTCGTGCTCATTTCGGGTAAACCGGCGGAGTATCGCAAGACATCCGATAGCGGCGTCGTCCGCCCGCAAGGCTTTTGCCCGCAATGCGGCACAGCGATCTATTCGACGACGGTCGGCGATGATCCAAAGGTCTACAACATCCGGCTTGGCGCCCTGCGCCAGCGCTATGAACTGGTACCGCGCCGACAGCTATTTGGCCGTTCACAACAGGCGTGGGTCAATGACCTCAATGCAATCCCCAAATTCGAGAAGATGCCGCCGCCGCGATAATCCAGATCGATGCTTCCGCGGTGACGTCTCCCTGGCGGCCGGCGGCAGCGCGGGACAGCTTCGAGATTGGAGCCCACGCCCTAGGCAGCAACAAACGGCCGGCGCAAGCCGAGCCGTTCGAGGCGGGGCAGCACCTCCTGCACGAAGTAGGGGATCTCCTTGAGGTAGTCGAGGAAGGCAACAGACGTGCCGGCGAGCCCGACGGCGCTCATGCGCGCCATCTCGGATGCGACGTCGTCGGGCGTGCCGACGAAGGGATAGGTCCCGGGATAGGCGCCGAAGAACGACTTGCCGGTCGCGCGCGTGAAGCGGTTCTCGAAGGGACGCGCCACCGGCGCCGCGGTCGACCCGGTCGTCGTGCCTCGCTTGCTGCGGTAGTAGGCTTGGCCGTCCTCATCGGCCAGATCCTGCGCGAAGTAGTGGAAGAACTCCTCCGCTTCCCCGCGTGTCGGCCGGCACACGACGTGGCCCATCGCATACACCGGCAGCCGCTTGCCGTACTTGCCCGCGTGCTCGGCGACGTTCGCTAGCATGGCCGGTGCCTGGTCGAGCTCGGTCATCGTCGTGAACAGCGCGTCCGCTGCCTGCGCGGCGAAGTCCCGCCCCTTGGGCGAGAAGCCGGCCGACATCACCAGCGGGTGCGGCCGCTGCACGGACACAGGATTGGTCTCCAGACGGCGCAGCTTGAAGAAGCGGCCGTCCCAGTCGAACTCCGGGCCGCCCTCCAGCATGCGCGACCACACCTGGTACCACTCGAGGCCGTGATCGTAGCGGGTGTCCTGCTCGATCTGCACGCCGTGCAGGTCGAATTCCTCCTGGTTCCAGCCGCAGACGATGTTGAGCCCGGCGCGCCCGTGCGTGACGTGATCGATGGTCGCGATCGCCTTGGCCGCGAACGCAGGCGTGACCAGCGGCACGTGGATGGTCGAGAACACGCAGATCTGCTTGGTGAGCGCGCCGATGGCCGCGCTGTGCGTCATGGTCTCGAACGACTTGCCGTAGATGTTGGCCTTGCCCTGGTAGCCGCGCCACTTCGCCACCGGGAGGATGAACTCCATGCCCGCGCGGTCGGCGATCTGGCACATGGCGGCGATGTCGTCCCAGTTGGCGGGCCAGCGTTCCGGCGCCAGGCTCATGGTGAGGCCGCCGTCGCAGTTGGCGCTGAATACGCCGAGCTTGAACGTGTTCGGACCGCGCATGGGATTGGTGGTGGGCGTCTCGATCATGGCGTTCTCGCGGTTCCCTGGGCAGGTGCCGAATGTCGGTGCCCGGCAGGTTCGCATCGCGAACGGGCGCCGTGCAAGGATCGCCTCGGTCGGAACCGGGGCGGGGCGAAACGAGCCCGGCGGGCACGTGCCCGGAAGAAACGGTTGGAGAACCCGAATCATCGTACGCTATCGTCGTTTGCGCTGTCGGGCTGCTCCATGGAGAGGACGATGAAGAGACCTGTGCTGGCCGTGCTCGGCGCGATCGCGACGATCGGATTGACGGCGGGGTCGGCCGGCGCGTGGGACGATTCATATCGCGACTGTCCCGGTGCCCGGGGATGCCCCTCCGCGTACTACTCGCCAAGTTTCCATCGCGGACCCTACTATCGCCCCCTGCCGCCCGTGTACCGATACCGGTATGACTATGGCGGGTACTACGCGACGGGACGGACGGGCGGTTGTGTCAGACGCGGCTATCGCTGGCGCTGCCGCTAGCGACGCCGGAGCCCGGCAGCCGGCAGCCGACAGGACAGGTAGATTCCCCTCAGTACTGCTCTCGATGCGGCCGCCAGCGGGAACTCGGCCGTGTCGGCGGCGTTGTACTCCGTCTCGCACCATAACCGGCGGATGGAGCTCATGGACGAGAACGCGCGGCAACGCGGCGGGCTGCCGGTCCACAAAACGTCGATCGCGGAGTGCAACCGGGTTCGTCGCCGCCAGCATCGGCAGCAACGTCAGCAGCAGCAGGATCAGCGCGATCCCTACTCCAGGGTCGATCGCGAGCTGCCGGAAAAGCAGCATCAGACTCGCCACCCCGCATGCGAGGACTCCGACGCCGGCACGCAGACGGGCGACCAGTGAAGCGGTCCATGAGGGCCGGCGGAAGGTGCCGACCCGGTGGCTCGCGGGCCACGGGGCGCAGGCCTTGCGGAAGGCAACGGCTCCCCAGTCCTCCTTATCTCCTGTAAAATGATTCGCTGAGAAGCCGCCGCCGCAAACCAGGCAGGCACCAGGAGAGCCATCATGCGCGTCACGACCCTATGGGCCCTTGCGGCCTGTGCCGTGATCCTCGTCCTCGGTACGCCCGTGCCCGTTTCGGCGGAGGGCAGAAACCCCGATGGCGTCGGCATGTATACGCCCGCGGAGCCGCCGGTGCGGGGTCGGCCGCGCATGTACCGGTACGATCCGAACTCCTGGTACTACAGGTCGCGCGGCTACTATCCCTACTACGGGTCGGGCTACTGGGTGCCGCGCGCGGAGATGCGCTACCGCTATCGCTACGTCTATCGCGGTCCCCAATACCGCTACTACCCGGCCTGGGGCTACGGTGCGCCGCCCGTGTACACCCGCCGCGGCTGGTAACCACCCAAATCCGCGCGCAAGATTACAATTCGCAGCGCGTTAAGCTTAAATCTTCCTTAGCCATTCCGGGCTTTCCTTGGGACGTCGCGTTTCTCGCGAGTTCCAAGGAGTGTCATCGATGCGTGCGAGACTGATCATGGCGGTTGCGGCCGCGGGGCTGGGCTTCGGCTTCAGCCAGCCTGCGGCGGCGGGGTTCGACGGTTGCTGCGAGGGCAGCATCTACGTCCATCATCACGTCTACGCTCCGGCTCGCTACCGGCACATCTACCATGTGCACACGCCCGGCCCGCGCCACATCAACGTCGTCCATCCCTACGCCGGCGGCTGCTGCGCGCCCGTCTACGCTCATCGGTCCTGGGATCTTTTCGCCCCGCGCTACCGCTGGTACTGGCGCGGCCGCCACTGGTGATCGCGGCCGCAGGCCAAGTTCTCCGCTGACGCCAATTCGTCGCCTGCCCGCGGCGCCGCCTCCCGTGGGCGTGGCTCACGCGTCGCCAGCGAGGCGGCTGCAGAACTCGGGATGCCATCGCCATGACGAAGACGATCATGCGCGCGCTGCTGGCGCTGACCATCGTACTCGGCCTCAATGCGGGGCTCACCCGTCGGGCCGAGGCCGGACGCGACGGCCGCTTCGCCACCGGCCTGGCGGTCGGGACCGTGCTTGGGCTCGGCATCGCCGGCGCCTACGCGGGTCCGCGCTACTACGCGCCAGCCTACTACGGCCCCGGGTGCTATCCGGGCCCACGGCAATGCGGCTGGACCGGCCGCAGCTGCTGGCGCAATCCCTACGGCGAGACCGTCTGCGGCGGCGGGGAGTGGCGCTGCTGGCGTCCCACCATCTGCGATTGACGCAAGGCGCCGTCAGGCGAGGCCAAGCCGTCGCGCGGCGGCCAGGTGCAAGGCGATTGCAGCCGCGTTCGACACGTTGATGCTGGCGATCGGTCCGTCCGTGGCGATGCGACAGAGCAGGTCGCAGGTGTCGCGGGTCAGCTGGCGCAGGCCCTTGCCCTCGGCGCCGAGCACAAGCGCCGTGTGCTCCGGCCAGGCGAGGGTCTCGAGCCCATCGGTGGCGTCGCCATCGAGGCCGATCAGGATGACGTTCAGCTCCTTCAGCTCGGTCAGCGAGCGCGCGAGGTTCTGCACCAGCGCGACAGGCACGTGCTCGAGCGCGCCCGACGCGGACTTGGCCAGTGCCCCGGCCAGCGGCGGGCTGTGCCGCCGCGTCATGACCAGCCCCGCCGCGCCGAATACGGCTGCCGAGCGCAGGATGGCGCCGACGTTGTGCGGGTCTGTCACCTGGTCGAGCACGATGATGGGCCGGCCGGCCCCGATCCCGGCGAGTTCCTCCAGGGTGGGCTCCGGCAGAGGCTGGGTCTCGATCAGGGCGCCCTGGTGTACGGTATCGGTGCCAAGGCGGCGGTCGAGGTCCCTCGGCAGCACCTGTACGGGCGCCAGCTGGCGGGCGGAGACTGCCGGCTGCAGGCGGCGCTCGGCGTTCTCGGTCAGGTAGAGCTTGGAGATTGTGCGCCGCGGATTGGCCAGCGCCGCCTCCACCGCGTGGATGCCGAAGATCAGGCCCTCGCCATGTCCCTCCTCGCCGCCTCGCCGGTGCTGCGCCGCGGGCGCGGTGGCCGATGATCCTCGATGACGTGGGTGGCGCATGGCAACTCGGTGGTTGATTCCAGGCCGTGGGTATAGAGTGTAAATGGCAGCCGGGTCGATGGTATTGACTTCCGGCAGGCCGATCACCATAAGGGCCCGCACTGCCCCCGCTGGCAACGGCGGGGCGTTTTTGTTTGGGGCGAGCATAGACTGGGGGTCAGACCCCGCCTCGGCCCGACGCATCGCAAGTGCCGGCAGAAGCGAGGGGTCTGACCCCCTTGTCAGGAGGGGTGCCCGAGTGGCTAAAGGGGACGGACTGTAAATCCGTTGGCTTCGCCTACGCTGGTTCGAATCCAGCCCCCTCCACCAGGTTTCAGGGGTTAGGGATCAGGTTTCAGGAAGTTGCGCCCAAGAGCGAGGATTTCTGCCCCTCAAACCTGATCCCTGACCCCTGCAACGCGGGTGTAGCTCAATGGTAGAGCAACAGCCTTCCAAGCTGATGACGAGGGTTCGATTCCCTTCACCCGCTCCAAACCCGTCAGGTGCGTCGGCGGGGCCGTTCGCGCCCGCCTGAGACGATGACGACGGATGGATTCATTCCAATCGCCTGCCCGGCACACTATATAACCGGCAAGGCACGAGCCAAACCAGCAAGGACGATAAATGGCCAAGGCGAAATTCGATCGGACGAAGCCTCACTGCAACGTGGGGACGATTGGTCACGTTGATCACGGCAAGACGACATTGACGGCGGCGCTGACGAAGGTGAGCGCGGACCGTGGGTGGACGACGACGGCTGTATCCTACGACCAGGTAGCGAAGGCGTCCGAGAGCCAGGGCCGCCGCGATCCGACGAAGATTTTGACGATTGCGACGAGCCATGTGGAGTATTCGACGGAGAAGCGCCACTACGCGCACGTGGACTGTCCTGGGCATGCGGACTACGTGAAGAACATGATCACGGGCGCGGCGCAGATGGACGGCGCGATCCTGGTTGTTTCGGCGGTTGACGGTCCGATGCCGCAGACGCGCGAGCACATCCTGCTGGCGCGGCAGGTTGGCGTTCCCTACATCGTTGTTTTCCTGAACAAGTGCGATGCGGTCGACGACCCCGAGCTGGTCGAGCTGGTTGAGATGGAGGTGCGCGAGCTTCTGTCCAAGTACCAGTTCCCGGGCGACGACATCCCGATCATCCGGGGTGCTGCGATCAAGGCCCTGAACGGGGAGAAGGGCGAGCTTGCGGACGAGGCGATCATCAAGCTGTTCAACGCGATCGACACGTACATTCCTCTTCCCGAGCGTCCCAAGGACCTGCCGTTCCTGATGCCGATCGAGGACGTGTTCTCGATCTCGGGTCGCGGGACGGTTGTGACGGGTCGCATCGAGCGCGGCACGATCAAGGTTGGCGAGGAGGTGGAGATCGTCGGCATCCGCGACACGCAGAAGTCGGTTGTGACGGGCGTGGAGATGTTCCGCAAGCTGCTGGACTCGGGCGAGGCCGGCGACAACGTCGGCTGCCTGCTGCGCGGGATCGACAAGGAGTTGGTGGAGCGCGGCCAGGTTCTGTGCAAGCCGGGCTCGATCAAGCCGCACAAGAAGTTCAAGGCCGAGGCCTACATCCTGACGAAGGAGGAGGGCGGGCGGCATACGCCGTTCTTCACCAACTACCGTCCTCAGTTCTACTTCCGCACGACGGACGTGACGGGGGTGGTGACGCTACCGGAGGGCACGGAGATGGTGATGCCCGGGGACAACGTGGCGGTTACGATCGAGCTGATCACGCCGATCGCGATGGAGGAGAAGCTGCGCTTCGCCCTTCGCGAGGGCGGCCGCACCGTCGGCGCCGGCGTCGTTACATCGATCATTGAATAGGCAACCGAGGTCCGCAAGCCGCGGACCGACTGCAGGGGATGGGAGCGATCCCTCTGTAAAACAAGACGAAAAGGCGACAATTCGGGGGTTGGAGGCCGCCAACCCCCGAGGCGTCTTTTTGTCAAGAAAAAAATGTGACAACGGGAACGAACTACGTTATGTAAGCGCTCCCGCGCGGGTCGGCCGAGCCTCAAGGGGTGTAGCTCAATTGGCAGAGCGTCGGTCTCCAAAACCGAAGGTTGGGGGTTCGAGACCCTCCGCCCCTGCCAGCTATTGGTTTGCTCTTATTGGGTCGGAGGCCAACCCGCGAAGGCATTCTAAAACAAGCGAATAACCAGGTTGAGAGAGCTGGGCCGCACAGGTGTGCGGCTCTCGAGGATCGTGGGCTGAGGGCGAAAAACCAGTCGTGAAGAACCCGTTTCAGTTCATCGAAGAGGTGCGCCAGGAGACATCGAAGGTCACGTGGCCGACCTGGAAAGAGGTCTGGATCACCACGACCATGGTTCTGATCATGGTGGCGCTGACCTCGGTGTTCTTCCTGCTCACCGACATGGTCATCAGCAACCTGGTGCAGTTCGTACTCAGGCTGGGACGGTAGACGGCCGGGACGCAGGAAAGTGCTCGCAGCCGCGCGGCAGACGGCGCGGGCGGGGCCACAGACGAGATGACGAGCAAGACCGAATAATGAGCAAGCGCTGGTACATCGTGCACGCCTACTCGAACTTCGAGCGCAAGGTGGCCGAGGACATCAAGAAGCGCGCCCTGGCGGCGGGCCTGGCAGACTTTTTTGACGAGGTGCTGGTGCCCACCGAGGAGGTGGTCGAGGTGCGGCGCGGCCGCAAGGTGTCGTCCGAGCGCAAGTTCTTCCCGGGCTACGTGCTGGTGAAGATGCAGATGACGGACGGCGCCTATCACCTCATCAAGAACACGCCGAAGGTTACGGGTTTCCTGGGCGCGGACAACAAGGCGACGCCCATCACCGACGACGAGGCCATGCGCATCCTGCACCAGGTGAAGGAAGGCGTGGAGCGGCCCAAGCCGATGGTGACCTTCGAGATCGGCGAGAAGGTGCGGGTGGCCGACGGGCCGTTCGCTACCTTCGAGGGCCACGTCGAGGAGGTGGACGAGCAGCGGGCGCGCCTCAAGGTGGGCGTGTCGATCTTCGGCAGGCCGACTCCCGTCGAGCTGGAGTTCGGGCAGGTCGAGAAAGTCGCCTGACGCGGGCGGCGCGATCGGCGGGGCCGGTCGTGCGCCAGGCCGCAGGCACGAATTGGTAGAGGGCTGGAGAAGCAATGGCCAAGAAAATCGACGGTTACATCAACTTGCAGGTTCCCGCGGGAAAAGCCAACCCGTCGCCACCCATCGGTCCGGCGCTTGGCCAGCGCGGCCTCTCCATCATGGAGTTCTGCAAGCAGTTCAACGCCAAGACCAAGGACTTGGAGGAGGGCTCGCCGATCCCGGTGAAGATCACGGTCTTCTCCGACCGTTCGTTCTCCTTCGAGATGCGCACGCCGCCGGCGTCGTACCTATTGAAGAAGGCGGCCAAGATCACCGACGGCTCCAAGGAGCCGGGGCGTGCCAGCGCCGGCACCGTCTCCATGGCGCAGGTGCGCGACGTCGCCAAGCTGAAGATGAAGGACCTGAACACGGACAACCTCGACGCCGCCGTCAAGACCATCGCGGGGACGGCGCGCTCGATGGGTCTGCAGGTTGTGGAGTGAAGGCATGTCAAAGATCGGCAAACGTCTGAAATCTGCCCGCGAGGGCGTGGATCGCGAGAAGGCCTACGCCATCGATGAGGCCATCAAGGTGGTCAAGGAGCGCGCCAAGGCCAAGTTCGACGAGACCGTCGAGGTGGCGATGAACCTGGGCGTGGATCCCAAGCACGCCGACCAGATGGTGCGCGGCGTGTGCAACCTGCCGAACGGCTCGGGCCGCACGCAGCGCGTTGCCGTGTTCGCCAAGGGTCCGAAGGCCGAGGAGGCCAAGGCCGCCGGAGCCGACGTCGTCGGCGCGGAAGACCTTGTGGAGCAGGTGTCGAAGGGCAATATCAACTTCGACCGCTGCATCGCCACGCCCGACATGATGGGCCTCGTCGGTCGCCTCGGCAAGGTGCTGGGCCCCCGCGGCCTGATGCCCAACCCGCGCGTCGGCACCGTGACCATGGATGTCGCCAACGCCGTGCGCGGCGCCAAGGGCGGCGCGGTCGAGTTCCGGGTGGAGAAGGCCGGGATCGTGCAGGCGGGCGTCGGCAAGGCCAGCTTCTCGGATCAGCAGCTGGTCGAGAACATCAAGGCATTCGTCGACGCGGTGGCGAAGTCCAAGCCGGCGGGCGCCAAGGGCACCTACATCAAGAAGATCTCGGTCAGCTCGAGCCAAGGCGTGGGCGTCAAGATCGAGACGGGAAGCGTGGGTGTTTCGAGCGCGGTCGTATGAGGAGGCTAGTGCGCGAGCCATGAACTGAGCTTCCGGGCGCGAGCCCGGAGCGCGGGTGGGAGCCTTTGCGGCTCGCCACCCGAACCTGTCCGAGATTGCCGGTGCCGGGACCTCCCGGCCTAAGCCTCGCCAGAGGGCCTGCATGAGACGGGAGACGGATGGGCGAGGTGCGATTTTCGCCGGTCCGAACCTCTTGGGTCTGCACCGTTGCGTCGGTGACGCGCGGGGAGGACGGGTGCCTGAAGCGTCGTCGGAAATGACGGCACGGTGCAACCCGCGGGATACGAGCCGACATCGGCAGTCCCGCAAGATGGAGTGAGCAGACAGTGGATAGAGCGCAGAAACGCGAGCTCGTCTCCACGCTCAACGAGACGTGGAAGGACAGCGGCGTGCTGGTGGTTGCCCACTATGCAGGCATGACTGTCGCGCAGATGACCGAGTTTCGCAAGCGGATGAAGGAAGCCGGCGGCTCGGTCAAGGTCGCCAAGAACAAGCTGGCCAAGCTGGCGCTGAAGGACACCGACTCGCACGGCATCGCCGATCTCCTGAAGGGGCAGACCTGCGTCGCCTACTCGGAAGATCCCGTCAGCGCGGCGAGGGTGTCGGTCAAGTACGCCAAGGAGAACGAGAAGCTCGTCATCCTCGGCGGCAGCATGGGCAAGACGGTGATGGACGCCAATGCCGTCAAGGCGTTGGCCGAGCTGCCGTCGCTCGACGAGCTCAGAGCCAGGCTGATCGGCCTCCTGCAGGCGCCGGCGACCAAGATCGCTCGCGTGCTGAAGGAGCCCGGGGCCAAGCTGGCGCGGGTGCTGCAGGCGCAAAGCGCCAAGGGTGCCTGAAGCCGAACGGAATTGAACTGGAACGCGCAAGCATGCGCTGAACGTCTCGAATTCGAGTCTAAAGGAAGGAAGTTGCAGTCATGGCTGATCTGGCAAAAATCGTCGACGATCTCTCGAAGCTCACCGTCCTCGAGGCCTCCGAGCTTTCCAAGCTGCTGGAGGAGAAGTGGGGCGTTTCGGCTGCTGCCGCCGTCGCAGTCTGCGGCAGCGCCCGCCGCCGCTGCCGCCGCGGTCGAGGAGCAGACCGAGTTCGCCGTCATCCTCAAGTCGGGCGGCGAGAAGAAGATCAACGTCATCAAGGAAGTGCGCGCCATCACGGGTCTCGGCCTCAAGGAAGCCAAGGACCTCGTGGAGGCCGGCGGCAAGACCGTGAAGGACGGCGTCAACAAGGAAGAGGCTGCCAAGCTCAAGAAGCAGCTCGAGGACCAGGGCGCCGTCGTCGAGGTCAAGTAGTGCAAGGACGTCCGGCGCGGCGGGGAGCGGGCAGCGCTTCCGCAAACCGCGCCGGCCCGTCCGGAAGGGCAGCGACATTGGGAGCCCGTGATCGGGCTTTCGCCGTCACGTCCGCAAGCAATCCTGCGGGGCCCCGCGCCCCGCAGCCGGCAATATCAACATCTTCCTTCGCCTGACGAAGGACGAGGAGCGGAAATGGCTGACACCTACAACGGCCGCAAGCGCATCAGGAAGCAATTCGGCTCGATCGGCGAAGTCGCCGAGATGCCGAACCTCATCGAGGTGCAGAAGAGTTCCTATGACGACTTTCTGATGGTCAAGGAGCCTCCAGGCGGCCGTGGCGATCAGGGTCTGCAGTCGGTCTTCAAGTCGGTGTTCCCGATCTCGGATTTCTCCGGCCGGGCGACGCTCGATTTCGAGCGCTATGAGTTCGAGCCGCCGAAGTACGACGTCGACGAGTGCCAGCAGCGGGACATGACCTATGCGGCGCCGCTGAAGGTGAAGCTGCGCCTGATCGTGTTCGATGTGAACGAGGAGACCGGCGCCAAGTCCGTCAAGGACGTGAAGGAGCAGGACGTCTACATGGGCGACATGCCCTTCATGACGCCCAACGGCACGTTCGTCATCAACGGCACCGAGCGCGTCATCGTCAGCCAGATGCATCGCTCGCCGGGCGTGTTCTTCGATCACGACAAGGGCAAGACCCACGCCTCGGGCAAGTTCCTGTTCGCTGCCCGCATCATTCCCTACCGCGGCTCCTGGCTCGACTTCGAGTTCGACGCCAAGGACATCGTCTACGTGCGCATCGACCGGCGCCGCAAGTTGCCCGTGACCACGCTGCTCTATGCGTTGGGCATGGACGACGAGGAGATCCTGGCCTCCTTCTACAAGACCATCAGCGTCAAGGAGACCAAGCGCGGCTGGAAGGTGCCGTTCGTGCCGGAGAAGGTGCGCGGCATGACGCCGTCGGCCGACCTGATCGACGCCAAGTCGGGTGAGGTGGTCGCCAAGGCCGGCGAGAAGATCACGGCCAAGCGCGCCCGCGAGCTGGCCGAGGAAGGCCTCAAGGAGGTCCTGTTCAATGCCGAGGACCTCGCCGGCAGGTATCTGGCCGAGGACATCGTCAACCTGCAGACGGGACAGATCTACGGCGAGGCCGGCGAGGAGCTGAACGCCAAGCTGCTGGAGACGCTGAAGGAAGCCAAGATCAAGGATTTCCCGATCCTCGACATCGACCACGTCACGATCGGCGCCTTCATCCGCAACACGCTCAACGTCGACAAGAACTCCAATCACGAGGAAGCGTTGATGGACGTGTACCGGGTCATGCGCCCGGGCGAGCCGCCGACGCTGGAAGCCGCGCAGGCACTGTTCCACGGCCTGTTCTTCGACTCGGAGCGCTACGACCTCTCCGCCGTCGGCCGCGTCAAGATGAACATGCGCCTCGACCTCAAGACCGAGGACACCGTGCGCACCCTCCTCAAGGAGGACATCCTCGCGGTCATCAAGACGCTGGTCGACCTGCGCGACGGCAAGGGCGAGATCGACGACATCGACCATCTCGGCAACCGCCGCGTGCGCTCGGTCGGCGAGCTGATGGAGAACCAGTATCGCCTGGGCCTCCTGCGCATGGAGCGCGCCATCAAGGAGCGCATGAGCTCGGTCGACATCGACACCGTGATGCCGCAGGATCTCATCAACGCCAAGCCGGCGGCGGCGGCGGTGCGCGAGTTCTTCGGCTCCTCGCAGCTTTCGCAGTTCATGGACCAGACCAACCCGCTGTCCGAGATCACGCACAAGCGGCGTCTCTCGGCACTCGGGCCGGGCGGTCTCACGCGCGAGCGCGCGGGCTTCGAGGTGCGCGACGTGCACCCCACGCACTACGGCCGCATCTGCCCGATCGAGACGCCGGAAGGTCCCAACATCGGCCTCATCAACTCGCTCGCCACGTTCGCGCGCGTCAACAAGTACGGGTTCATCGAGAGCCCCTACCGCAAGGTCGACAAGGGCAAGGTCACCGATCAGGTCAACTACCTCTCGGCCATGGAGGAGGCGCGCTACCACGTCGCCCAGGCCAACGCCGAGATCGACCCCAAGGGCAAGCTGACGGGTGATCTCATCACCTGCCGCTTCGCGGGCGACGTGCTGCTCGTATCGCCGGACAAGGTCGACTACATCGACGTGTCGCCCAAGCAGCTCGTCTCGGTGGCAGCGGCTCTGATCCCGTTCCTCGAGAACGACGACGCCAACCGCGCGTTGATGGGCTCCAACATGCAGCGCCAGGCGGTGCCTCTCATCAAGGCCGAGGCGCCGCTGGTCGGCACCGGCATGGAAGAGGTCGTGGCACGCGACTCGGGCGCGGCGATCGCCGCGCGCCGCACCGGCGTGATCGACCAGGTGGATGCCACACGCATCGTCATCCGCGCGACCGAGGAGACGGACCCCTCCAAGCCGGGCGTCGACATCTACCGCCTGCGCAAGTTCCAGCGCTCCAACCAGAACACCTGCATCAACCAGCGTCCGCTGGTGACGGTGGGCGATCAGGTGAAGGTCGGCGAGATCATCGCCGACGGGCCTTCCACCGATCTGGGCGACCTGGCACTGGGCAAGAACGTGCTCGTCGCGTTCATGCCGTGGATGGGCTACAACTTCGAGGATAGCATCCTGCTCTCCGAGCGGGTGGTGTTCGACGACATCTTCACCTCGATCCACATCGAGGAATTCGAGGTGATGGCCCGCGACACCAAGCTCGGTCCCGAGGAGATCACGCGCGACATTCCCAACGTCTCGGAGGAGGCGCTGCGCAATCTCGATGAGGCCGGCATCGTCTTCATCGGCGCGGAGGTGAACCCGGGCGACATCCTGGTCGGCAAGATCACGCCCAAGGGCGAGAGCCCGATGACGCCGGAGGAGAAGCTGCTGCGCGCCATCTTCGGCGAGAAGGCCTCCGACGTGCGCGACACGTCGCTCAGGCTGCCGCCGGGCGTCAACGGCACCGTCGTCGAGGTGCGCGTCTTCAACCGCCACGGCGTCGAGAAGGACGAGCGCGCCATGGCGATCGAGCGCGAGGAGATCGAGCGCCTCGCCAAGGACCGCGACGACGAGCTGCAGATCCTCGACCGCAACGTCTATGCGCGTCTGAAGTCGGCGCTCATGGGCAAGGAGGCCGCCAAGGGTCCGAAGAACGCCCGCAAGGGCACCATCCTCAACGAGGAGGTGCTGGCTGAGCTGCCGCGCAGCCAGTGGTGGGAGATCGGTCTCGCCGACGAGGCGGCCATGGCCGAGGTCGAGGCCATCGGCAAGCAGTACGAGGACGCCAAGAAGAGCCTCGAGCGGCGCTTCGTCGACAAGGTCGACAAGCTCCAGCGCGGCGACGAGCTGCCTCCCGGCGTCATGAAGATGGTCAAGGTCTTCGTGGCCGTGAAGCGCAAGATCCAGCCCGGTGACAAGATGGCCGGCCGGCACGGCAACAAGGGCGTGGTGTCGATGATCGTGCCCGTCGAGGACATGCCCTACCTGGAGGACGGCACCCACGTCGACGTGGTGCTCAATCCGCTGGGCGTGCCGAGCCGCATGAACGTCGGGCAGATCCTGGAGACGCATCTGGGCTGGGCCTGCCGCGGCCTGGGTCGCATCATCGACGAGGCGCTGCACAAGTTCCACGAGGACGGGCACGCCAAGGCGCTGCGCGACACGGTGGCCGATATCTACGGCCAGGATGGCGTGAAGGATCCCGGCATCGGCCGCATGAAGGACGCCGACCTGGTGGCGTTGAGCGAGAAGCTGACGGGCGGCGTGCCGGTGGCGACCCCGGTGTTCGACGGCGCGCGTGAGCCCGACATCGTCAAGCTGCTGGAGAAGGCGGGCTTCGACACCTCGGGCCAGGTGACGCTCTACGACGGGCGCACGGGCGAGCCGTTCGATCGCAAGGTGACGGTGGGCTACAAGTATCTCCTGAAGCTGCACCATCTCGTGGACGACAAGATCCACGCGCGCTCGATCGGTCCCTACAGCCTCGTCACCCAGCAGCCGCTGGGCGGCAAGGCCCAGTTCGGCGGTCAGCGCTTCGGCGAGATGGAGGTGTGGGCGCTCGAAGCCTACGGCGCCGCCTACACGCTGCAGGAGATGCTGACCGTCAAGTCCGACGACGTGGCCGGCCGCACCAAGGTCTACGAGGCGATCGTGCGCGGCGACGATGCGTTCGAGGCGGGCATTCCGGAGAGCTTCAACGTGCTCGTGAAGGAGATGCGCGCGCTCGGCCTCAACGTCGAGCTGGTCAACTCGGAGGCTTCCGCTCTGGCGGAGGAGGCGGCGAAGGAGCAGGCGGTCGAGCGGCCGCGGCTTCCGCCGGCGGCAGCCGAGTGAGATTTCCCCTCTCCCCACGTGGGGGGAGGGTGTGCCTTTCCGCTTCTGAGCGAGAGGCGATGACCGATGCAATCGAAGGGACGCAGAGGGCCCCCCGCGTCCCTTCCAGGAGAGAGAGCCGATGAACGAGATCACCAACCTTTTCAAGCAGCAGGTGCAGGCGCCGGCCTTCGATCAGATCCGCATCTCGATCGCCAGCCCTGACGATATCGGTTCCTGGTCGTTCGGCGAGATCAAGAAGCCGGAGACCATCAACTACCGCACCTTCAAGCCCGAGCGTGACGGGCTGTTCTGCGCGCGCATCTTCGGGCCGATCAAGGACTACGAGTGCCTGTGCGGCAAGTACAAGCGCATGAAGTACAAGGGCCTGATCTGCGAGAAGTGCGGCGTCGAGGTGACGCTCGCCAAGGTGCGCCGCGAGCGCATGGGCCATATCCAGCTCGCCGCGCCTGTCGCCCACATCTGGTTCCTGAAGTCGCTGCCGTCCCGCATCGGCCTGCTGCTCGACATGACGCTCAAGGACCTCGAGCGCGTGCTCTACTTCGAGAACTACATCGTCACCGAGCCCGGCACGACGCCGCTCGAGGTGAAGCAGCTGCTGACGGAAGAGGCCTACAACCAGGCAATCGAGGAGTACGGCCAGGACAGCTTCACTGCCGGCATCGGCGCGGAGGCCATCCGCGAGCTGCTTACGGGCATGGAGCTGACGAAGCTGCGCGACCAGCTGCGCCAGGAGATCGCCGAGGCGACCACCGAGCTCAAGCCCAAGAAGCTCGGCAAGCGCCTGAAGGTGATCGAGGCGTTCATCGAGTCGAAGAACCGTCCCGAGTGGATGATCCTGACCGTGGTGCCGGTGATCCCGCCGGAGCTGCGGCCGCTGGTGCCGCTCGACGGCGGCCGGTTCGCCACCTCCGACCTCAACGACCTCTACCGCCGCGTCATCAACCGCAACAACCGCCTCAAGCGGCTGATGGAGCTGCGCGCGCCCGACATCATCATCCGCAACGAGAAGCGGATGCTGCAGGAGTCGGTGGACGCGCTGTTCGACAACGGCCGGCGCGGACGCGTCATCACCGGTGCCAACAAACGGCCCCTCAAGTCGCTCGCCGACATGCTGAAGGGCAAGCAGGGCCGGTTCCGCCAGAACCTGCTCGGCAAGCGCGTCGACTACTCGGGGCGCTCCGTGATCGTGGTCGGCCCCGAGATGAAGCTGCACCAGTGCGGCCTGCCGAAGAAGATGGCGCTCGAGCTGTTCAAGCCGTTCATCTACGCGCGGCTGCAGGCCCTGGGCCAGGCGGCGACCGTCAAGCAGGCCAAGAAGCTGGTCGAGAAGGAGAAGCCCGAGGTCTGGGACGTGCTCGACGAGGTCATTCGCGAGCATCCGGTGCTGCTCAACCGCGCGCCGACGCTGCACCGTCTCGGCATCCAGGCCTTCGAGCCCGTGCTGATCGAGGGCAAGGCGATCCAGCTGCATCCGCTGGTGTGCGCGGCCTTCAACGCCGACTTCGACGGCGACCAGATGGCGGTGCACGTGCCGCTGTCGCTGGAGGCCCAGCTCGAGGCGCGCGTGCTGATGATGTCGACCAACAACATCCTGCACCCGGCCAACGGCTCGCCCATCATCGTGCCGAGCCAGGACATCGTGCTCGGCCTCTACTACCTGTCGATGGTGCGCGACAAGGAGCCGGGCGAGGGCATGCTGCTCGGCTCGATCGCCGAGGTCGAGCACGCGCTGGCCGCCGGCCACGTGACCCTGCACGCCAGGGTGAAGGGCCGCTTCCTCGCCGTTAACGAGGACGGCCACGAGGCAGTGGAGGTGCACGACACGACGCCTGGCCGCCTGCTGCTGGGGCAGCTGCTGCCGAGGAAGCCCGGCGTCAAGTTCGCGCTGGTCAACCAGCTGCTGACCAAGAAGGCCATCTCGGGCCTGATCGATGCCGTCTACCGCAACTGCGGCCAGAAGGAGACGGTGATCTTCTGCGACCGCGTCATGGGCATGGGCTTCTACCACGCCTTCAAGGCGGGCATCTCGTTCGGCAAGGACGACATGGTGATCCCGGACACGAAGGCGAAGTTCGTCGACCAGACCAACGACCTCGTGCGCGAGTACGAGCAGCAGTACAACGACGGCCTGATCACCCAGCTCGAGAAGTACAACAAGGTGGTCGACGCCTGGTCCAAGTGCACGGACCAGATCGCCAAGGAGATGATGGATCGCATCTCCTCGGTGCAGATCGACAAGGTGTCCGGCCGCACCAAGCAGGTCAACTCGGTGTACATGATGGCGCACTCCGGAGCGCGCGGCTCGGAGAAGCAGATGCGCCAGCTCGCGGGCATGCGCGGCCTCATGACCAAGCCTTCGGGCGAGATCATCGAGACGCCGATCATCTCCAACTTCAAGGAGGGCCTGTCCGTGCTCGAGTACTTCAACTCGACGCACGGCGCGCGCAAGGGTCTCGCCGACACGGCGCTGAAGACGGCCAACTCCGGCTATCTGACGCGCCGCCTGGTCGACGTGGCGCAGGACGCGATCATCTCCGAGGATGACTGCGGCACCGACGCGGGCATCAACGTGCAAGCCGTGGTCGATGCCGGCCAGGTGATCGTATCGCTGGCCCAGCGCGTGCTCGGCCGCACCGCCGCCGAGGACGTCAAGGATCCCGCCACCAAGGCGGTGATCGTGAAGAACGGCGACCTCCTCCAGGAGAAGGAGGTGGAGGCGATCGAGAAGGCGCAGATCCAGGAGGTGCGCATCCGCTCGGTGCTCACCTGCGAGACCACCAACGGCGTGTGCGCCAAGTGCTACGGCCGCGATCTGGCGCGCGGCACGCCGGTCAACATCGGCGAGGCCGTGGGCGTCATCGCCGCCCAGTCGATCGGCGAGCCGGGCACGCAGCTCACCATGCGCACGTTCCACTTGGGTGGCGTCGCGCAGACGGTGGACCAGTCGTTCCTGGAATCCAACTTCAACGGCAAGGTGAAGATCAAGAACCGCAATGTCGTGAAGGACAGCCAGGGCCGCCTGGTGGCGATGAGCCGCAACATGGCTTTCGTCATCAGCGACCAGTCCGGCAAGGAGCTGGCGGTCCAGAAGGTGCCGTACGGCTCCCAGATGCACGTCGACGATGGCGACGAGGTCAAGCGCGGTGCGCGCCTGGCGCAGTGGGACCCCTACATGCGGCCGATCCTGACCGAGGTCGACGGCGTCGCCGACTTCGCCGACCTGGTCGAGGGCGTGTCCATGAAGGAGCAGACCGACGAGATGCAGGGCACGACCAATCGCGTGATCATGGATTGGCGCGCTACCCCGCGCGGCTCGGACCTGAAGCCTGCGATCCTCATCAAGGAGTCGAAGGGCGGCAAGCCCGTGCGCGTCGCGCGCGGCGTCGATGCGCGCTACCTGCTCCCCGTGGACGCGATCCTGCAGGTCGAGCCGCACGCCAAGGTGAAGGCCGGCGACGTGCTGGCCCGCATCCCGATCGCGTCCGCCAAGACCGGCGACATCACGGGCGGCCTGCCGCGCGTGGCGGAGCTGTTCGAGGCGCGGCGTCCCAAGGACAACGCGATCATCGCGGAGATCAACGGCACCGTCGAGTTCGGCAAGGACTACAAGAACAAGCAGCGCATCTTCATCAAGCCCGATGACGAGAGCGCCGAGCCGAAGGAGTACCTGATCCCGCGCGGCAAGAACCTGGCGGTGCAGCACGGCGACCGGATCGAGAAGGGCGACTTCGTCTACGACGGCCACCCGGCCCCGCACGACATCCTCGCCATCAAGGGCGTGGAAGAGCTCGCCAACTACCTGATCAACGAGATCCAGGACGTCTACCGGCTGCAGGGCGTGACCATCAACGACAAGCACATCGAGGTCATCGTCCGGCAGATGCTGCAGAAGGTGGAGATCGAGGACGCCGGCGAGACGGAGTTCCTCAAGGGTGAGCAGCTCGACCGGATCGACTTCAACGAGCAGAACCTGGCCTTCGAGAAGTCGGGCAAGCGTCCGGCAACGGCCAAGCCGGTGCTGCTCGGCATCACCAAGGCCTCGCTGCAGACGAAGAGCTTCATCTCGGCCGCCTCGTTCCAGGAGACCACGCGCGTGCTGACCGATGCCGCCGTCAACGGCAAGGCCGACACGCTCGAGGGCCTCAAGGAGAACGTGATCGTCGGGCGTCTGATCCCCGCGGGCACGGGCGGCATGCTGCGCCGCCTGCGCAAGGAGGCGGCCAAGCGCGACGAGCTGATCGCCAAGGAGAAGGCGAAGTTCGACGCCGAGAAGACGGCGCTGGCAGCTCCGGAGGAAGGCGGCGCCTTGCGCCCGCCCGAGCGCCGCCGCCGCCGCACCGAAGCCGCCGCGGAGTAACGCCAAGCGATGGTGTCGGACCCTCTGGGTCCGCCACCTTTGCTCGACTTAGCGTTGGAGTCAGGATGTCAGACCCGGAGGGTCTGACACCTACGCCTGCCTACGCCACCTCCAGCACCACCTTGCCGATGGTCGTGCCGCTCTCGAGTTGGGCGTGCGCCCGCTTGAGGGTGGCGGCGCTCAGGCGTCCCAGATTGCTGGTCATGGTGCTGCGCACGACGCCGCGGTCGACGAGGTCGGCCGTTTCGCTCAGCAGGCGATGCTGCTCGATCATGTCGGGCGTGCCGTAGGTCGAGCGGGTGAACATCAGCTCGGGATGCAGGCTTACGCACTTCGCCCACATCTGTGCCGTGTCGAACGCCTTCAGCGAGTCCATCCCGTCGATCACGCCGATGCGTCCCTGAGGCGCGACCACCTCGGTGATCTGCGCGGCGTTGCGGGGCGTGCCCGTCAGCGCCAGGACGATATCGACGCCTGCGAACCCGGCGTCCTTCAGTTGCGGCGCGAACGGCTTGCTGTGGTCGACGACGTGATGGGCGCCCAGCCCCTGCACCCAGTCCCGCGTCTGGGGACGTGACGCGGTGGCGATCACGGTGAGGCCGGTGAGCTTGCGTGCGAGCTGGATGGCGATCGAGCCCACCCCGCCCGCGCCGCCGACGACCAGGAGCGAGCGGCGATCCGCCCCTTCGCCCCGCTTGACGCCGATGCGGTCGAACATCAGCTCCCAGGCGGTCAGGGTGGTCAGCGGCAGGGCGGCCGCCTGGGCAAAGCTCAGCGACTTCGGCTTGCGCCCGACAATGCGCTCGTCGACCAGATGGAAGGCGGCATCGGTGCCGGGGCGGTTGATGTTGCCGGCGTAGTAGACGGGGTCGCCGGGCTTGAACAGACTGCAGCCTGCGCCAACCGCCTCGACGATGCCTGCAGCATCCCAGCCCAGGATGAGCGGCGCGACCTCGGTTCCCTGCCGGCGCATGCGCGACTTGACGTCCACGGGATTGACGGAGACCGCCTGGACGCGCACGAGCAGGTCGCGAGCACCCGGTTGCGGCACCGGCGTCTCGAACTCGAAAAGCGAACGCTCATCCGTTATCGGCAGGCTGGCCGCGTATCCGACTGCCATCATCTTCGCCGTCATGGGCGTTGCCTCTCATGCTGATTTTGCGCTGACCCGAATAGAACCGCTTACGCAGCAAGGACGCAAGAACGGCGGATCCTGCGCAATCGGGCAGCCCGGTCCGCAGGCCCGCCACAAAACGCGGACAAGCGTTGGCCGAGAGTGAATGATGTTCGATAGCGGTCGCCAAATAGGAGCTTGGGGCAGCCCGCAGTTTCCCCTCCCGACAGTTCCTGTACGCAGCGTCACTGCTGCGCGAATGCGAATGAAATATTTCTTTCGCGCCGCCTCGCGAGGTGTTGACCGCGCAAGACGGGCTCGTATATAACGCGCCCACTCTCGCGGCAGGTGGTAGGCCGTTGCTTCGGCATGGGGTTCACACCCCGCCCTGGCCTAGACGCTGCCGTCGTCAAGCAGAGGACATTTTCGGGCCAAGATCCGCGCGGTCGCCTCGGCGATCCCCGTGGATCCTCTGGAATTGTAGCCGGGGGCGGTATCGCGCCTCGGCGGCAGGCTTTGGCGCACGGCTTCATGCTGGGCGCGGTCAACAGGTGGAAGCGGCGAATGCCGACGATACAGCAGCTGGTCCGCAAGCCGCGGACCCAGAAAGTCTACCGCGAGAAGGCGCGGCACATGCAGTCGTGCCCGCAGAAGCGCGGCGTGTGCACGCGCGTGTATACGACGACGCCGAAGAAGCCGAACTCGGCACTGCGCAAGGTTGCCAAGGTTCGGCTCACCAACGGCTTCGAGGTGATCGGCTACATCCCCGGCGAGGGCCATAACCTGCAAGAGCACTCGGTGGTGATGATCCGCGGCGGTCGCGTCAAGGACCTCCCCGGCGTGCGCTATCACATCGTGCGCGGCGTGCTCGACACGCAAGGCGTGGCCGACCGCAAGCAGAGACGTTCGAAATACGGTGCAAAGCGGCCCAAGTAACTTGGGTCGTTTTGCGTTAGCAGCCCCTGCGGAAGCGGGGGCCACGCGCCGCTGGGAATACCCAGACGGGCCATAGGATCGGTGAAGGAAGAGACGAATGTCGCGCCGGCACAAGGCTGAGAAACGCGAAGTCAACCCGGACCCCAAGTTCGGCGACCTGATCGTGTCCAAGTTCATGAACTCGATCATGAAAGAGGGCAAGAAGTCGGTCGCCGAGAACATCGTCTACGGCGCGCTCGACCGCATGCAGAGCCGGGCCAAGTCCGACCCGATCCAGCTGTTCCACTCCGCGCTCGAGAACGTCATGCCGGCGGTCGAGGTGCGCTCGCGCCGTGTAGGCGGCGCCACCTACCAGGTGCCGGTCGAGGTCAGGCCGGAGCGGCGCCAGGCGCTGGCCATCCGGTGGCTCATCACGGCTGCGCGCAGCCGCAACGAAAACACCATGGTGGAGCGGCTTTCGGGCGAGCTCCTCGATGCCGCGAACAACCGCGGCACGGCGGTGAAAAAGCGGGAGGATACGCACAAGATGGCGGAAGCTAACCGCGCCTTCTCCCATTACCGCTGGTGAATGGAACTGAGCTATGCCGCGAGCAAACAAAATCGAGGACTACCGCAATTTCGGCATCATGGCCCACATCGATGCCGGCAAGACCACGACCACGGAGCGGGTCCTCTACTACACGGGCAAGACCTACAAGATCGGTGAGGTGCACGACGGCGCCGCGACCATGGACTACATGGAGCAGGAGCAGGAACGCGGCATCACCATCACGTCGGCCGCCACCACCTGTTTCTGGGACGGCAAACGGCTGAACATCATCGATACGCCCGGACACGTCGATTTCACCATCGAAGTCGAGCGATCGCTGCGCGTGCTGGATGGCGCCGTGTGCGTGCTCGACGGCAACCAGGGCGTCGAGCCGCAGACCGAGACGGTCTGGCGGCAAGGCGACAAGTACGGCGTGCCGCGCATCATCTTCGCCAACAAGATGGATAAGACCGGCGCTGACTTCTACATGTGCGTCGCCGACATCAAGGAGAAGCTCGGCGCCCGCACGGTGCCGCTGCAACTCCCCATCGGTGCCGAATCCACCTTCAAGGGCGTGGTCGATCTTCTGCGGATGAAGGCCATCGTCTGGCACGGCGACGAGAAGGACTCCAAGTTCACCGAGGAGGAGATCCCCGCCGACCTCGCCGAGAAGGCCGCCCAATACCGCGCGCAGATGATCGAGGCCGCCGTCGAGATGGACGACGACGTCATGGGCGCCTACCTCGACGGCACCGAGCCCGACGTCCCCACGCTCAAGCGGCTGATCCGCAAGGCGACCGTCAAGGGCATCTTCTATCCGATGCTGTGCGGCTCGGCCTTCAAGTACAAGGGCGTCCAGCCGCTGCTCGACGCGGTGGTGGATTACCTGCCCTCGCCCGCGGACCGCGAGGCGTTCGAGGCGATCGACATCAAGACCGGCGAGCCGGCCGTGCGCAGGCCCATCGACACCGATCCGCTGGCCATGCTGGCGTTCAAGATCATGGACGACCCCCACGTCGGCTCCATCACGTTCTGCCGCGTCTACTCCGGCACCGTGCGCAGCGGCATGGCGCTGACCAATACGACCCGCGACAGGAAGGAGCGGGTCGGGCGCATGTATCTCATGCACGCCAACGACCGCGAGCAGATCGACGAGGCCTACGCCGGCGACATCATCGCCCTCGCGGGCCTCAAGGATACGCGCACCGGCGAGACGCTGTCGGACCCCAGCAAGGCCGTGCTGCTCGAGAAGATGGATTTCCCCAACCCCGTCATCGAGATGAAGGTCGAGCCCAAGACCAAGGCCGACGTGGAGAAGATGGGTATGGCGCTGGCCAAGCTGGCCGCCGAGGACCCCTCGTTCCGCGTGACGACCGACCAGGAGAGCGGCGAGACCATCATCAAGGGCATGGGCGAGCTGCACCTCGACATCAAGGTCGACATCCTCAAGCGCACGCACAAGGTCGAAGTCAACGTCGGCGCCCCCCAGGTCGCCTATCGCGAGACGCTCGGCCGGGCGACGGAGATCGACTACACGCACAAGAAGCAGACTGGCGGCACCGGCCAGTTCGCGCGCGTCAAGCTGCGCATGGAGCCCAACGTGCCCGGCGCCGGCAACGATTTCGAGAGCGAGATCGTCGGCGGCGTGGTGCCGAAGGAGTACATCCCCGGCGTCGAGAAGGGCGTGCAGAGCGTGTGGGATTCGGGGGTCCTGATCGGCTTCCCGATGGTCGACACCAAGGTAACGCTCTACGACGGCAACTACCACGAGGTGGACTCGAGCGCGATCGCCTTCGAAATCGCCGCGCGCACGGCGATGCGCGAGGGCGCGGCGAAGGCCGGCGTCAAGCTGCTCGAGCCGATCATGGACGTCGAGGTGGTCTCTCCGGGCGATTTCGTCGGCAGCGTGATCGGCGATCTCAACAGCCGGCGCGGCCAGATCCGCAGCCAGGAGATGCGCGGCAACGCCACGGTGATCCGCGCCAACGTGCCGCTCGCCAACATGTTCGGCTACGTGAGCCAGCTGCGGTCCATGAGCCAGGGGCGCGCCATGTACACGATGCAGTTCGCCCACTACGCCGAGGTGCCGCGCAACGTGGCCGAAGAGGTGAAGGCGAAGTACGCGTGAAGACGCGAAGAGAGTGTTCGGCCTGGCGCACGTCAGGCCGAAGCGATTTCTGACAGGTAGGAGAGCCGAAAATGGCCAAGGCGAAATTCGATCGGACGAAGCCTCACTGCAACGTGGGGACGATTGGTCACGTTGATCACGGCAAGACGACATTGACGGCGGCGCTGACGAAGGTGAGCGCGGACCGTGGGTGGACGACGACGGCTGTATCCTACGACCAGGTAGCGAAGGCGTCCGAGAGCCAGGGCCGCCGCGATCCGACGAAGATTTTGACGATTGCGACGAGCCACGTGGAGTATTCGACGGAGAAGCGCCACTACGCGCACGTGGACTGTCCTGGGCATGCGGACTACGTGAAGAACATGATCACGGGCGCGGCGCAGATGGACGGCGCGATCCTGGTTGTTTCGGCGGTTGACGGTCCGATGCCGCAGACGCGCGAGCACATCCTGCTGGCGCGGCAGGTTGGCGTTCCCTACATCGTTGTTTTCCTGAACAAGTGCGATGCGGTCGACGACCCTGAGCTGGTCGAGCTGGTTGAGATGGAGGTGCGCGAGCTTCTGTCCAAGTACCAGTTCCCGGGCGACGACATCCCGATCATCCGGGGTGCTGCGATCAAGGCCCTGAACGGGGAGAAGGGCGAGCTTGCGGACGAGGCGATCATCAAGCTGTTCAACGCGATCGACACGTACATTCCTCTTCCCGAGCGTCCCAAGGACCTGCCGTTCCTGATGCCGATCGAGGACGTGTTCTCGATCTCGGGTCGCGGCACGGTTGTGACGGGTCGCATCGAGCGCGGCACGATCAAGGTTGGCGAGGAGGTGGAGATCGTCGGCATCCGCGACACGCAGAAGTCGGTTGTGACGGGCGTGGAGATGTTCCGCAAGCTGCTGGACTCGGGCGAGGCTGGCGACAACGTCGGCTGCCTGCTGCGCGGGATCGACAAGGAGTCGGTGGAGCGCGGTCAGGTTCTGTGCAAGCCGGGCTCGATCAAGCCGCACAAGAAGTTCAAGGCCGAGGCCTACATCCTGACGAAGGAGGAGGGTGGGCGGCATACGCCGTTCTTCACCAACTACCGTCCTCAGTTCTACTTCCGCACGACGGACGTGACGGGGGTGGTGACGCTACCGGAGGGCACGGAGATGGTGATGCCCGGGGACAACGTGGCGGTTACGATCGAGCTGATCACGCCGATCGCGATGGAGGAGAAGCTGCGCTTCGCCCTTCGCGAGGGCGGCCGCACCGTCGGCGCCGGCGTCGTTACATCGATCATTGAATGAACGGAAAGTCCCAGGGGCGCTCGCAAGTGGAGCGCTCCTTGGATTTTCATGAAGGGACCAAAGGGCTCGTCGATGCAAAGTCAGAACATAAGAATAAGGCTCAAGGCCTTCGACCATCGCGTGCTCGATGCGTCCACGCGCGAGATCGTGAATACGGCCAAGCGGACGGGCGCCGAGGTGCGCGGGCCGATCCCGCTGCCGACGCGCATCGAGCGCTTCACGGTCAACCGCTCGCCGCACATCGACAAGAAGAGCCGCGAGCAGTTCGAGATGCGCACCCACAAGCGGCTGCTCGACATCGTCGATCCCACGCCGCAAACGGTGGACGCGCTGATGAAGCTCGACCTGGCGGCGGGCGTCGACGTCGAGATCAAGCTCTAGAGCATTTTCGGGGTCGCGCCGGCATGTCGCCGGTCGCAGGGCCCAGACGGACGAGAGGAAGCGGAACATGCGTTCCGGAGTGATAGCGCAGAAGATGGGCATGACCCGCATCTTCACGGAAGCCGGCGAGCACGTGCCGGTGACCGTGCTGAAGATGGAGAATGTCCAGGTGCTCGCGCACAGGACCGACGAGAAGAACGGCTATACCGCCCTGCAGCTGGGTGCCGGCACCCGCAAGGTCAGCCGCGTCACGCGCGCGGAGCGGGGCAACTTCGCCGTGGCCCAGGTCGAGCCCAAGCGCAAGCTCGCCGAGTTCCGCGTCAGCCCCGACAACGTCATCGAGGTGGGCGCCGAGATCACGGCCGACCACTTCATCAAGGGCCAGCACGTGGATGTGACCGCCACCAACCAGGGCAAGGGCTTCCAGGGCGCCATGAAGCGGTGGAACTTCGGCGGCTTGCGCGCCACGCACGGCGTGTCGGTCACCCACCGCAGCCACGGCTCCACCGGCCAGCGCCAGGACCCGGGCAAGGTCTTCAAGGGCAAGAAGATGGCCGGCAGCATGGGCAACATGCGCGTCACCACGCTGAACCTCGAGGTGGTCGAGACCGACAAGGATCGCGGTCTCGTGCTGGTGCGGGGCGCGGTGCCCGGCACCAAGGGTGGCTGGGTGCTGGTGCGCGACGCCGTCAAGCGCTCGCTCCCGAAGGAGGCGCCGAAGCCCGGCTCGTTCCGCAAACGGGAAGGCTCGGTTGGCGCGCCGTCCGAATCCGCCGGCGCAGCACAAGCGGAGCAGAAGCCATGAAGGCGGCAGTCAAGACGCTCGATGCGCAGAGCGCCGGAGAGGTGGAGCTCAGCGACACCATCTTCGGGCTCGAGCCGCGCAAGGACCTGATCCACCGCATGGTGCGCTATCAGCTGCTCAAGCGCATGGCCGGCACGCACCACGCCCAGGACCGGTCGGAAGTCACGGTGACCGGCAAGAAGATGTACAAGCAGAAGGGCACCGGCAACGCCCGCCACGGCGACAAGTCGGTGCCGCAGTGGCGCGGCGGCGGCAAGGTGTTCGGGCCCAAGCCGCGCAGCCATGCCATCGAGCTGCCAAAGAAGGTGCGGGCGCTCGCCCTGAAGCACGCGCTCTCGGCCAAGGCCCAGGCCGGCGAGATCGTGGTGCTCGACAAGGCGCAGTCGAGCGACGGCAAGACCAAGGGCCTGAAGGAGCGCTTCGGCAAGCTCGAGCTCACCAACGCCCTGATCATCGACGGCGCCGAGATCGAGCCCGCCTTCGCCATGGCCGCGCGCAACATCCCCAACATCGACGTGCTGCCGGTGCAGGGCATCAACGTCTACGACATTCTCCGCCGCAAGAGCCTGGTGCTCACCAAGGCGGCGGTGGAAGCGCTGGAGGCGCGCTTCAAATGAGCAAGAAGAAAGACGCCCACGACATCATCCGCGCTCCCATCATCACCGAGAAATCGACGCTGGTGTCGGAGCACAACCAGGTGGTCTTCAAGGTGGCGCGCGACGCCTCCAAGCCCGAGATAAAGGCGGCAGTCGAGAGGCTGTTCAACGTGAAGGTGAAGGCAGTCAACACCCACGTGCGCAAGGGCAAGAAGAAAACCTTCAAGAACATCCGGGCGCTGCTCAGCGACACCAAACGCGCGATCGTGACCCTCGAGGAAGGGCACTCGATCGACGTGACGACGGGATTGTAAAGGGTAACGGCGATGGCACTGAAGACATTCCGTCCGACCACCCCCAGCCTGCGCCAGCTCGTGCAGGTGGACCGCAGCCATCTGTGGAAGGGTGCGCCGATCAAGTTGCTGACCGAGGGCAAGACCAAGTCCGGCGGGCGCAACAACTACGGCCGCATCACGATGCGCCACGTCGGCGGCGGCCACAAGCAGGTCTACCGGCACGTCGACTTCAAGCGCAGCAAGCACGACGTGCCCGGCCGGGTCGAGCGGCTGGAATACGACCCCAACCGCACGGCCTTCATAGCGCTGCTGAAGTACACCGACGGCACGCTGTCCTACATCCTGGCGCCGCAGCGCCTGGCCGTCGGCGACAACGTCGTCTCCGGCGTCAAGGCGGACGTGAAGCCCGGCAATGCCATGCAGCTGGCGTCCATGCCGATCGGCACCATCGTGCACAACATCGAGCTCAAGGCTGGCGGCGGCGGCAAGATCGCGCGCTCGGCGGGAGCTTATGCGCAGCTGGTCGGCCGCGATGCGGGCTGGGCGATCATCCGTCTCAACTCGGGCGAGACGCGCCGCGTGCGCGCGGAATGCATGGCAACCGTCGGCGCGGTGTCCAATCCCGATCACATGAACGAGGTGACCGCCAAGGCCGGCCGCACGCGCTGGCGCGGCATCCGCCCGACCGTGCGCTCGATCGCCATGAACCCCATCGACCATCCCAACGGCGGCCGCACCAAGGGCGGCAAGCACTGGGCGACGCCGTGGGGCAAGCCGACCAAGGGCTACAAGACGCGCAAGAACAAGGCGACCGACCAGTTCATCGTTCGCAAGCGCAGTGTCTCGAAGTAGGGAGCAGAGCTCAAGTGACACGCTCAGTCTCGAAGGGTCCGTTCGTCGACGGCTATATCTTGAAGAAGGCCGAGACCGTGCGCGCCTCCGGCCGCAACGAGATCATCCGCATCTGGAGCCGGCGCTCCACCATCCTGCCGCAGTTCGTCGGGCTGACGTTCGGCGTGCACAACGGGCAGAAGCACGTACCCGTCAACGTGACCGAGGACATGATCGGCCACAAGTTCGGTGAATTCGCGCCGACCAGAACGTTTCACGGGCACAGCGGCGACAAGAAAGCCGTGCGCGCCAAGGCGGCGGGCTGAGAGGGCGGACGACCATGGGCAAGGCCAAGCGAGAGCGCGTGCTGAGCGAGAGCGAGGCGAAGGCGGTGACGAAGAACCTGCGCATCTCGCCGCAGAAGCTGAACCTGGTCGCGCAGATGATCCGCGGCAAGAAGGTCGACACGGCGCTGGCGGAGCTGGAGTTCTCCAGGAAGCGCATCGCCCAGGACGTGAGGAAATGCGTGATGTCGGCGGTGGCCAACGCCGAGAACAATCATGGGCTCGATGTCAACGATCTCGTGGTCAAGGAAGCCTACGTCGGCAAGAACCTCGTGATCACCCGCTTCCATGCCCGCGGCCGCGGCCGCATGAGCCCGATCGAGAAGCCGTTTGCGCAGCTCACCGTCGTCGTGAAGGCGCAAGAGGATGAAGCACCAGCCGAAGGCGGCGAATAATGGGTCACAAGGTCAATCCGATCGGGCTGCGGGTCGGCATCAACCGCACGTGGGACAGCCGCTGGTTCGCCAGCCGCGGCGAGTACGGCCGGTTGCTGCACGAGGACATGCACATCCGCGATCACATCCTGGAGCAACAGCGCCAGGCGGGCATCTCCAAGGTCGTGATCGAGCGCCCGCACAAGAAGTGCCGGGTCACCGTGCACACGGCACGGCCCGGCGTGCTGATCGGCAAGAAGGGCGCCGACATCGAGAAGCTGCGCGGCGAGCTCGCCAAGCTGACCTCCTCGGAGGTGCATCTCAACATCGTTGAGGTCAGGAAGCCCGAGGTCGACGCCAAGCTGGTGGCAGAGACGATCGCCCAGCAGCTCGAGCGCCGCGTCGCCTTCCGCCGCGCCATGAAGCGCTCGGTGCAGTCGGCGATCCGGCTCGGGGCCCTCGGCATCCGCATCAACTGCTCCGGGCGGCTCGGCGGCGCCGAGATCGCTCGCGTGGAGTGGTATCGCGAGGGACGCGTGCCCCTGCACACGCTGCGCGCCGACATCGACTTCGGATACGGCCTCGCCAAGACCGCTTACGGCGTGATCGGCGTGAAGGTCTGGATCTTCAAGGGCGAGATCATGGAGCACGACCCGATGGCGGCCGAGAAGCGGGCCATCGAGGCGCAGGAGGCCGGCGGTGGCGGTGGCCGACGCCGTGGAGGCGGTGGTGGCGGAGGCGAGCGCGAGGGCGGCTGGACCGGCGGCGAGCGCCAGGCCGAGCCGGCCAAGGCCTGAGGTAGAGCACCATGCTGCAACCATCACGCACCAAATACCGCAAGGCCTTCAAGGGCCGCATCCACGGCCAGGCCAAGGGCGGCACGGAGCTGAATTTCGGCTCGCACGGCCTCAAGGCCGTCGAGCCCGAGCGCATCACCGCGCGCCAGATCGAGGCGGCACGGCGGGCCATCACGCGCGCCATGAAGCGGGCGGGGCGGGTCTGGATCCGCATCTTCCCCGACGTGCCCGTCACCAAGAAGCCCGCCGAGGTGCGCATGGGCTCGGGCAAGGGCGCGCCCGAGCTGTGGGTCGCCCGGGTCAAACCCGGCCGCATCATGTTCGAGCTCGACGGTGTCAACGAGGCCACGGCGCGCGAGGCCCTCGAGCTCGGTGCGGCGAAGCTCCCGATCAAGACGCGCATTGTCAGGCGACAGGCCTGAGGCGCGGCAAGGACGAGTACGAGGCAGCCATGAAGGCGGAAGATTTCAGGGTGATGACGGCGGATCAGCTCGACGAGCAGCTGGCCAAGCTGAAGAAGGAGCAGTTCAACCTGCGCTTCCAGCGGGCCTCCGGGCAGCTCGAGAACACCTCGCGCGTGCGCGAGGTGCGGCGTGACATTGCCCGACTCAAGACGGTTCAGGTGCAGAAGCGCGATGGCGCGAGCCCGGGCGCAAGCCCGGACAAGGGTTGAGGGTATAGGCAATGCCGAAGCGCGTTTTGCAGGGCGTGGTGGTCTCCGACAAGAACACCAAGACGATCGTCGTCGAGGTCGAGCGGCGGTTCATGCATCCGCTGTTCAAGAAGACGGTGCGTCGCTCCAAGAAGTTCCACGCCCACGACGAGGAGGAGACCTTCAAGGTCGGTGACCTCGTGTTCATCGAGGAGAGCCGACCGATCTCCAAGAACAAGCGCTGGGTCGTGATGAAAGACAAGAAGGTTTGATGGGCGGATTGCGGGCCCTGTTGCCCGCGTCGTCTGAAGCGAGAAGCAGGCCGGGAGATCCGGCAAGAGCGGGACGAGGATCGGTGCGATGATCCAGATGGAAACCAATCTCGACGTGGCCGACAATTCCGGCGCGCGTCGTCTGCAGTGCATCAAGGTGCTGGGTGGCTCCAAGCGCCGGTACGCCACGATCGGTGACACGATCGTCGTCACCATCAAGGAGGCGATCCCGCGCGGTCGCGTCAAGAAGGGTGAGGTGATGAAGGCGGTAGTGGTGCGCACGGCCAAGGGTGTGCGCCGCCCCGATGGCTCGCTGATCCGCTTCGATCGCAACGCCGCTGTGCTGATCAATCCGCAGGGCGAGCCGATCGGCACCCGCATCTTCGGGCCGGTGACGCGCGAGCTGCGCTCCAAGAACCACATGAAGATCGTAAGCCTTGCCCCGGAGGTGCTGTGATGTCGGCGGCCAAGATCAAGAAGGGTGACCAAGTGGTCGTGCTCGCCGGCCGCGACAAGGGCAAGAAGGGCGAGGTGTTCCAGGTCATGCCCAAGGACGGGCGCGCGCTGGTGCGCGGCGTCAACGTGGTGCGCAAGCACCAGCGCCAGTCGGCACAGCAGGAAGGCGGCATCCTCTCCAAGGAGGCGTCGATCAACCTGTCGAACCTGGCGCTGGAGGATCCGAAGGACGGCAAGCCGACGCGCGTCGGCTTCAAGACGCTGGATGACGGGCGCAAGGTGCGGTTCGCCAAGCGCTCGGGCGAAGTCATCGAGGACAAGAGATAGTCATGGCTGAAGACGACAAGCCGGCAAAGGCGCCCAAGCCCGATCGCCCCGCCAAGGGCCCGGGAGGCGACAATCCCGCGCGGCAGGCCAAGCCCGGCAAGGAGGGCGGCGGCGACAAGCCGGCGGCTGCGAAGGGTCCGAAAGGTCCCCGGGACGGCAAGGGCAAGGCTGCGCCCAAGGAGAAGGTGGCGCGCACACCGCGGCCGAAGGACTACAAGCCGCGCCTGAAGACGCACTACGAGAAGGTGGTGCGCGAGGAGATGGTGAAGCAGTTCGGCTACAAGAACCGGATGCAGATCCCGCGCATCGAGAAGATCGTGCTCAACATGGGCGTGGGCGAGGCCGTCAACGACCGCAAGAAGGTCGACGCCGCCGCCAAGGACCTCGGCATGATCGCCGGGCAGCGTCCGGTCATCACCCGGGCGCGCAAGTCGGTCGCCACCTACAAGGTGCGCGACGGCATGGCGATCGGCTGCAAGGTGACGCTGCGCGGCGACCGCATGTACGAGTTCGTCGACCGCCTGGTGACGATCGCCCTGCCGCGGGTCAAGGACTTCCGCGGGCTCAACGCCAAGAGCTTCGACGGTCGCGGCAACTTCGCCATGGGCCTGAAGGAGCACATCGTGTTCCCCGAGATCGACTACGACGAGGTCGACGAGGTCTGGGGCATGGACGTGATCGTGTGCACGACCGCCGGCAATGACGACGAGGCGCGTGCGCTGCTGAAGAGTTTCAATTTCCCGTTTCGCACTTAGGGCCCGGTTCGGGCGGGTCCTTGGAGGATGGTATGGCCAAGCAGAGTTCGGTCAACAAGAACAATCGGCGCAAGAAGCTGGTCGCGCGCTATGCAGTCAAGCGCAAGGCGCTGAAGGCAGCGGCCGCCGATCAGAACAAGCCGGCCGAGGTGCGCTTTGCGGCGCGCCTGAAGCTGGCTCAGCTGCCGCGCAATTCGTCGGCGACGCGGGTGCGCAACCGCTGCGAGCTGACGGGGCGCGCGCGCTCCTACTACCGCAAGCTGCGCGTGTGCCGGCACAAGCTGCGCGAGCTAGCGAGCCAGGGGATGATCCCCGGCATGGTCAAGTCGAGCTGGTAAGGGAGATACCGAGGCGATGAACGATCCGCTCGGCGATATGCTCACCCGCATCCGCAACGCGCAGCAGCGGCGGCGCCCCAAGGTGTCGTCGCCGGCCTCCAAGCTGCGCGAGCGGGTGCTCGACGTGCTGGTGGACGAGGGCTACATTCGCGGCTACGCGCGCGTCGACCACAAGAACGGTCCCTCCGAGTTCGAGATCGAGCTCAAGTACGCGAACGGTCAGCCTGCGATCCGCGAGATCAGCCGCGTGTCGACGCCCGGCCGACGCGTCTACAAGGCGGTGCGGGACCTCACCAGCGTGGCGAACGGACTGGGCGTTGCCATCCTTTCGACTCCCAAGGGCGTGATGTCGGATTCGCGCGCCCGCGAGGAGAACGTCGGCGGCGAGATCCTCTGCAACGTATTCTGAGGCGCGTCAGGCGGCGCCCATAGGAAGACAAGGAAACGACAATGTCGCGCATTGGCAGAAATCCGGTCATCGTGCCCGCAGGCGTGACGGCGACGGTCGACGGACAGACGGTGAAGATGAAGGGACCGAAGGGCGAGCTTTCCTTCACCTGTCCCGAGCAGATCGAGGTCAAGAAGGGTGCCACCGGCATCGAGGTCAAGCCGCGCGATGAAACCAAGCTCGCCCAGTCGATGTGGGGCATGTCGCGCACGCAGATCCTCAACCTGGTCGAGGGCGTGACGAAGGGTTATTCGCACACGCTGGAGATTCACGGCGTGGGCTTTCGCGCCGCTCTCAAGGGCAAGGACACCCTGCAGCTGCAGGTCGGCTTCAGCCATGACGTGATCCACAAGATCCCGGCGGGCGTCGACGTGAAGGTTGCGGGCGCCAAGCAGGAGGTCATCGAGGTCTCCGGCATCGACAAGCAGAAGGTGGGGCAGACCGCTGCCGTGATCCGGGCCTCGCGCCCGCCCGAGCCCTACCAGGGCAAGGGCATCCGCTACCGCGGCGAGTACATCCACCGCAAGGAAGGCAAGAAGAAGTGAGGCGCCGTCAATGCTCCACAAATTGAGTCAGTTCGACCGGCGCGCCGCGCGCGTGCGGCGCTCGCTCGCCAAGTACTCCGGCGGGCGGCCGCGGCTGTCCGTGTTCCGCTCCTCCAAGCACATCTATGCGCAGGTGATCGACGATGCGCAGGGCCGGACGCTGGCGGCCGCGTCGAGCCTCGAGAAGGAGCTGAAGACCCAGCTCAAGACCGGTGCCGACAAGGCCGCTGCGACCGCCGTCGGCAAGCTGCTGGCCGAGCGGGCGAAGAAGGCCGGCGTCGACAAGGTGGTGTTCGATCGCGGCGCCTATCGCTATCACGGCCGCATCAAGGCGCTGGCCGACGGGGCGCGCGAGGGCGGCCTCAACCTGTAATCGACGAAGGGATTTCACGTGGCGCGCAACACCAGAGACAGAGACCGCGGTCGCGACCGCGACGATCGCGACAGCGAGTTCAAGGACAAGCTCGTCCACATCAACCGCGTGGCCAAGGTGGTCAAGGGCGGCAAGCGCTTCGGCTTCGCGGCGCTGGTGGTGGTGGGCGACCAGAAGGGCCGCGTCGGCTTCGGCCACGGCAAGGCCCGCGAGGTGCCCGAGGCAATCCGCAAGGCGACCGAGGCGGCGCGCCGCGGCCTCGTGCGCGTGCCCCTGCGCGAGGGGCGTACCCTGCATCACGACTCCGAAGGCCGGCACGGCGCCGGCAAGGTGGTGCTGCGCTCCGCCCCTCCCGGTACCGGCATCATCGCCGGCGGCCCGACGCGCGCGGTATTCGAGATGCTGGGCGTGCACGACGTGGTGGCGAAGTCGCTGGGCTCAACCAACCCCTACAACATGGTGCGCGCCACTTTCGACGCGCTCAAGGGGCAGGAGAACCCGCGCGCCGTGGCGGCACGACGCGGCAAGAAGGTCAGCGAGATCGTATCCCGCCGCCGTGACGGCTCGGCCGGCGACGGCGAAGCCGCGGGCGAGGCGGCCGAAGCGAGGTGATGGTCATGGCAGCTGAGCGCACCGGCGGAAAAGCCGGCACCAAATCCGGCAAGACGGTCACGGTCGAGCAGATCGCGAGCGCCAATAGGCGGCCCGCGATCCAGGGGCAGACGCTGATCGGTCTCGGCCTCAACAAGATGGGCCGGCGGCGCACGCTCGAGGATACGCCGGCCGTGCGCGGCATGATCCACAAGATCCGCCACCTCGTGCGGGTGGTCGACGACAAGGCCTGAGAGCGGCAAGGCCGCGGGAGCAGCGAATTCAGATGCGTCTCAACGACCTCAAGGACAATCCCGGTTCGCGCAAGTTCCGCGTGCGCGTCGGTCGCGGCATCGGTTCCGGCATGGGCAAGCAGGCCGGCCGCGGCGGCAAGGGCCAGACCGCGCGCTCCGGCGTCCGCCTCGGCGGGTTCGAGGGCGGCCAGATGCCCCTGCATCGGCGCCTGCCCAAGCGTGGCTTCAATAAGCGCGACCGCAAGATCTTCAACGAGATCCCGCTCGAGCGGCTGCAGCTGGCGGTGGATGCCAACCTGCTCGATCCCGGCAAGCCGGTGGACGTGGCATCGCTCAAGGCAGCCGGCGTGATCCGCCGTGCGCTGGACGGCGTGCGCATCCTCGGCGGCGGCGAGCTGAAGGCGAAGCTGGCGTTGACGGTCAATCACGTCACGGCCGGCGCGAAGGCAGCCGTGGAGAGTGCCGGCGGGTCGATCACGCTGATCGAGAAGAAGGTGCTCCCGGCAGACGAGGCCAAGCGCAAGAAGTCGGCTGCCAAGAAGGCCAAGGCGGGCAGGCCGAAGGCCGCGGCGGGCGAGGAATAGCGCCCAGGCTGGCGAGGCCGCCAGGGAGGCGATCGCGGGGGTGCCCGGCGGGCGGTTGGCCGCAACCTGAAAGCCGCTGCGGCGCTTGCGCGCTTAGGTCGCTGGTACCATGTTGGTGGCAGCCAGCGGGCAAACAAGGGGCCGGGCCGGGGCCCAAGGAGAGCTGCAATGGTTTCCGCCGCCGAGCAACTTGCCGCCAATCTGAATTTTGGCGCCTTCTCGAAAGCCGAAGAGCTCAAGAAGCGCATCTGGTTCACGCTCGCGGCCCTGGTCGTCTATCGGCTCGGCACCTACATCCCGATCCCCGGCATCAACCCGGCGGCCTTCGCCGAGTCCTTCAAGGCCCAGTCGTCCGGCATCCTCGGCATGTTCAACATGTTCGCGGGCGGCGCGGTCGAGCGCATGGCGATCTTCGCGCTCAACATCATGCCCTACATCTCGGCCTCGATCATCATGCAGCTGATGACGAGCGTGGTGCCGACGCTCGAAGCCCTCAAGAAGGAAGGTGAGCAGGGCCGCAAGCAGATCAACCAGTACACCCGCTACATGACGGTGGCGCTGGCGGCGTTCCAGGCCTACGGCATCGCCTTCGGTCTTGAGGGTTCGCGCGGTGCGTCGGGCCCGGTGGTGATCGATCCGGGCTGGTTCTTCCGCATCTCCACCGTGGTGACGCTGGTCGGCGGCACCATGTTCCTTATGTGGCTCGGCGAGCAGATCACGGCGCGCGGCGTCGGCAACGGTACGTCCCTGATCATCATGTCCGGCATCGTCGCGGGCCTGCCCAGCGCGCTCGCCGGCCTGCTCGAGCTGTCGCGGCAGGGGGCGATCTCCTGGCCGCTGATGATCTCGCTGCTGGTGCTGATGCTGGCGGTGGTGGCGGCCATCGTGTTCGTCGAGCGCGCCCAGCGCCGTCTGCTTGTTCAATATCCCAAGCGGCAGATGGGCAACCGCATGTTCCAGGGCGATGCCTCGCACCTGCCGTTGAAGCTCAACTCCTCCGGCGTGATCCCGCCGATTTTCGCCTCGTCCCTGCTGCTGCTGCCGATCACGGTGGCGCAGTTCAGCGCCGGCTCCGGGCCGGAGTGGCTCGGCGCCATCGTGGCCATGCTGGGGCGCGGCCAGCCGCTGTATCTGGCGGTCTACGTGGGCCTGATCGTGTTCTTCGCCTTCTTCTACACGGCCATCGTCTTCAACCCGCAGGAGACGGCGGACAATCTGCGCAAGTATGGCGGCTTCCTGCCGGGCATCCGTCCCGGTACCAAGACGGCCGAGTACATCGACTACGTGCTCACGCGCATCACCGTCATCGGCGCGATCTACCTGTCGCTCGTCTGCGTGCTGCCCGAGCTGCTGATCGCCTATGCCGCAGTGCCCTTTTATTTCGGCGGCACCTCGTTGCTGATCGCGGTGAGCGTGACAATGGATACCGTGGCGCAGGTGCAGGGCCACCTGCTGGCGCATCAGTACGAGGGCCTCATCAAGAAGGCCAAGCTCAGAGGGGCGACGCGGCGATGAAGAACCTGATGTTGCTCGGGCCACCGGGGGCGGGCAAGGGAACGCAGGCCAAGGAAATCGCCGCCAGGTACGGGTTGATCCAGCTTTCGACCGGCGACATGTTGCGCGCGGCCGTGGGCGCCGGAACCGAGACAGGAAAGCGCGTCAAGGAGATCATGGCCAAGGGGGATCTCGTTCCCGACGAGGTCGTGATCAAGATCATCTCCGAGCGCATCGACCAGCCCGACTGCAAGGGCGGCATGATCCTGGATGGTTTTCCGCGCAACCTGAACCAGGCCGCCGCCCTCGACCAGATGCTGCAGGGGAAGAAGAAGCGGCTCGACGCCGTCATCGAGCTGAAGGTGGACGACAATCAGCTGATCCAGCGCATCGTCGGCCGCTTCACCTGCGCCAAGTGCGGCGAGGGCTACCATGACCGCTTCAAGCGCCCCAAGGTCAGGGGTGTTTGCGACGTATGCCAGTCGACCGAGTTCACGCGGCGTCCCGACGACAACTCCGACACCGTAACCAAGCGGCTGATGGTCTACTATCGGGAGACCTCACCGCTGATCGGCTACTACTTCTGCAAGGGAAACCTGCGGTCGGTGGACGGCATGGCCCCCATCGCCGAGGTGGCCCAGGAGATCGACAAGGTGCTGGGCGAGATCAAATGAGGAAGAGGCAGACGGCCTCGTTGCCGTCGAGAGTCGCGTTGACGAGATGGGGCCACTCGGCTAAAAGTGCCCCAACTTTCGCGACTTGAGACCCAGCGATCGGGCCTGGCGGGGAATGCGCCGGGGCCGATTTGCGTGCGTTCTCATAGGTTTGACTTTAGATTCGGCTGACATCGAGACGGCGGGCGATGACAGCGAGGTTCCACGGCGCCGTTCCTGGGAGACTGATGTGGCTCGCATCGCAGGCGTGAACATCCCGACGCAAAAGCGCGTGGTCATTGCCCTCCAGTACATCCACGGCATCGGGCCGAAGCTCGCCAAGGATGTCTGCGCCAAGGCAGGCATACCGGAGGAGCGCCGTGTCAACCAGCTGACCGACGCGGAGGTGCTGCAGATCCGCGAGACCATCGACCGCGACTATGCGGTCGAAGGCGATCTGAGGCGCGACGTCGCCATGAACATCAAGCGGCTGATGGATCTGGGCTGCTATCGCGGCCTGCGCCATCGCCGCGGGCTGCCCGTCAGGGGCCAGCGCACCCACACCAACGCGCGCACGCGCAAGGGCAAGGCGAGGCCGATCGCCGGCAAGAAGAAGGCGACGGCCTGAAGCGCCTCATCACTCGCGGCAGGCGGACGGGCACCGAGCATCCTCCGCCGCCGCTCAATGCGTCCTGGAGATCGAACTGAATGGCCAAAGAGCAGCAAGCGCAAACCGGCCGCGCCAGCAAGCCGCGCCGGCGCGAGCGCAAGAACATCACCTCCGGCGTGGCGCATGTGAGCGCCTCGTTCAACAATACGATGATCACCATCACCGACGCGCAGGGCAACACCATCGCCTGGTCGTCGTCAGGCACGATGGGCTTCAAGGGATCGCGCAAGTCGACCCCCTACGCCGCCCAGATGGCCGCCGAGGACGCCGGCAAGAAGGCCATGGAGCACGGCATGAAGGTGCTCGAGGTCGAGGTGATGGGACCTGGCTCGGGGCGTGAATCGGCGCTGCGCGCGCTGCAGGCGGTCGGGTTCCAGATCACGTCGATCCGGGACGTCACCTCCATCCCGCACAATGGCTGCCGGCCGCGCAAGCGCCGCCGGGTATAGGGGCCGAGGACGGACGAGAATACCGCGCGCTTGCCGCCGAGCGGCAACGGAACGCGCGCCTGATCGACAAGAACATCGCGAGGTCAACCCGTGGCAAATGTACTGCAGAGAAACTGGCAGGATCTGATCAAGCCGAACAAGCTCGAGATCGTGTCGGGTCGCGCCAAGAACAGGGTGGCGACGCTCGTCGCCGAGCCGCTGGAACGGGGCTTCGGCATGACGCTAGGCAACGCGCTGCGGCGCGTGCTGATGTCGTCGCTGCAGGGCGCCGCCATCACCACCATACACATCGATGGCGTGCTGCATGAGTTCTCCTCGATCCCCGGCGTGCGCGAGGACGTGACCAACATCGTCCTCAACATCAAGGAGATCGCGCTGCGCGTCCATTCCGAGGGCGTCAAGCGGATGGTGGTGAAGAAGGAGGGCCCCGGACAGGTCAAGGCCTCCGATATCGAGGCGAGCTCCGAGGTCGAGATCCTCAATCCCGAGCACGTCATCTGCACGCTCGACCAGGGCGCCTCCATCCGCATGGAGTTCACCGCGGCCATGGGCAAGGGCTACGTGCCGGCCGAGCGCAACCGGCCCGACGATGCGCCGATCGGCCTGATCCCGGTCGACAGCCTCTACAGCCCCGTCAAGAAGGTCTCCTACAAGGTCGAGAACACCCGCGAGGGCCAGATCCTCGACTACGACAAGCTCACCATGACGGTGGAGACGGACGGTTCGGTCACGGCCGAGGACTCGGTGGCGCTGGCGGCGCGCATCCTGCAGGACCAGCTCGCCGTATTCATCAACTTCGAGGAGCCGAAGAAGGCCATCGAGGATACGGCCAAGCATCCCGAACTCGCGTTCAACGCGGCGCTGCTCAAGAAGGTCGACGAGCTCGAGCTCTCCGTGCGCTCGGCCAACTGCCTGAAGAACGACAACATCGTCTACATCGGCGACCTCATCCAGAAGACCGAGGCCGAGATGCTGCGCACGCCGAACTTCGGGCGCAAGTCCTTGAACGAGATCAAGGAGGTGCTGGCCAGCATGGGTCTGCATCTGGGCATGGAGGTGCCGAACTGGCCGCCCGACAACATCGAGGACCTCGCCAAGCGGTTCGAGGATCAGTATTGAGAGCGGCAGTGGGCAATAGGCAGTAGGACTCTGCCGACTGTCTGTGTCGCCACAGGCCACCTGCGAATTCGAAGGAAAAGCAAATGCAGCACGGCAGACTTGGCCGTAGGTTTGGGCGCAAGAGCGAGCATCGCCAGGCGATGTTCTCCAACCTGGCCGCCTCGCTCATCAAGCATGAGCAGATCGTCACCACGCTGGCCAAGGCCAAGGACTTGAAGCGGGTGATCGACAAGTACGTCACGCTGGCCAAGCGCGGCGACTTGAACTCACGCCGGCTCGCCGCCTCCCGCATGCGCGACGAGGCGATGGTCAAGAAGCTGTTCGACACGCTGGCGCCCCGCTACAAGGATCGCTCCGGCGGCTATACGCGCGTGCTCAAGGCCGGCTATCGCTACGGCGATTCCGCCCCCGTCGCCGTCATCGAGTTCGTCGACCGCGACGAGAGCGTGAAGGGCGTCGAGGATCGTGCGCGCTCCGATGCCATGAAGGAAGCGCAGGCCAACGCGTAGTGCGTCGGCCGGGTTGGCGCGCTGACTTGCGACGCGCCGTGTGCTCGACCTGAACGCGTTTGGCCTCCCTGAGGCTGCGCCTTACAACCCAATTGCTTGCTGCGCTTGTTTGCCCGCGAGGCGTGTCAGTGCGATCGCGCCGCTTTCTGACCGTCGCCGTCGAGCGGCTGAGTATGGACGCGGATTTCGCCGGCTTTTCAGCCCTCGCCGCAGACCGGATCGACGGCCTCCCCAAGACCACCGCTCTCATCCCCGGCTTCATGCTGGAATAGCGCCTCGTCCTGGCCGTTGTCTGCGCACCTTCAACTTTCGTGGAGGTGTGAGGATGGCTAAAGGGAGAAGAGCGCCTCGCTCCCCGCGGCGCGCTCTTCTCCGTCGTGGCGGCAATCGCGGCCTCGCAGGCCGGCGACGCATTTTCATGCGTTGCGATCGGCAGCCGGGATCCAAGAAGTTCCACCGCAACGAAGCTCGAAACCAAGGCTCAAGTGTTGGTCGGGGCAGAGGGATTCGAACCCCCGGCCCCCTGCTCCCAAAAGAGGGGAGCCCCCAACGAAATCAAGAGATTTCTGACTATTCGCGCTGTGTTCACGGCATGGAGCGCCAATGGCTTAGCTCGGATGTCAGAACTCGTCCTTTGTCGGGAACGCCCGCTTTACTCGGGCGACGGGCGTCTGATCGGGTCCGGCGATGACGGCGCTTGTCCCACTCAGTCACGGCTCAGCTGGCCCCCCGGCCGCTCGATGCCGATCGCCTGATCGAGCGCTGGAGCGAAGGCCGCAGCAAGCAGACGCTCCGCGCCTACAGCAACGACCTCCGCCATTTCTCGGACTGGCTGGGTGGATTTCTTGGGACGCCCACCCTAGGCACTGCCCAAGCCGTGACCACCTTGCTGACGAAGCCCCAGGGCGAGGCGAACGAGATCGTTCGCGCCTATAGATCGGCCATGGTCGAGCGAGGGCTGTCGCCGAGCACCATCAACCGCAAGCTCTCAGCGCTGCGGTCACTGGTGGCCCTCGGCAAGGAACTCGGCTTCGTCACCTTCGACCTGGCGACGCGCAACGTGCGCGCCGAGGCCTATCGCGATACGCGCGGGCCCGAGCCCGACGCCATGGCCGCGCTGATCCAGGAGGCGCTCGCTCACCCCCACAAAGCCAAGGCCGCGCGGGATGTGGCGATATTCCTGCTCCTGGGCTACGGGCGGGCCCTGCGCCGCGGCGAGGTCGTTGAGCTTGACCTTGAGCACTTCGATGCTCGGGGCAGCCGCGTGAGCGTGCTGCGCAAGGGCAAGCGCGAGCGCAAGTGGCTGTCGCTGGATCCGCTGGTGACGGGCAAGCTGCGGGCGTGGGTGGCGTTGCGCGGCAAGGAGCCAGGTCCGCTCTTTCTCCAACTCGGCAAGGGCGGGCGAGTGCTGGCCGGCCGCCGCCTGTCCGGCGATGGGGTCCACAAGATCCTGGAGACCATGGGGGCGAAGCTAGGGGGGATCATCCGCCCCCATGGGCTGCGGCATGCAGCGATCACCGCTGCCCTCGATGAGACCAACGGCAATGTGCGCGCCGCCCGCGAGTTCTCGGGCCACGCCTCGATCGAGGTGCTGATGCGCTACGACGACAACCGCAAGGACGTCGGGGGGGAGGTCGCGAGCAAGGTCATCCGGCGCCTCGCGAAGTTGTTCGGGGATGGAAAAGCACGCCCCGCCGGAGGCCAGGACGATTGAATTGAGGGGGGCCGAGTAGGAGCGGTCGGAGGAGGACCTAAGGGGTCCCCTCGGCGGGCCCCGCAAATCCTCCCCAGAACCTACGCATCAGAAGGGAGCCGGAGCCGAGCATCGCGATGACCACACCAAGGGGCTGCCTCAAGTCGATCACGACCGCCTTCAAGCGATTGGCCCGCGCAGGCGACGTCGACGGCTTCCGCGCCTACATCCGCAGCGACGCCTTCTTGGCTGCGCTCAATGGGCTCGACCCGCAAGGCCGCCAGAGTGCCATGCGCTGCTACGCGACGGCAGAAGCCATGTGTGAGGCGAGGGCGCCCCATCGGTTGGTCAAGCCCAAACCCATCCATGCCAAGCGCGCGCAGAAGACCAGCTGGGATAATCCAGTCATGCGCGCCAAGCTGGCCAACGCCTACGTCCGGGCGGGAGGCGACGACGAGAAGGCCGCACGCATCCTCGGGGTGACGGTCGGTTCGGCCCGGCTGGCCAAGAAGACGATATCTGGATGCGCCAGCAATCGACCATCGCCAGAAAGCCTCCTAGCGGGCCGTAGGGCGCCGGCAGCTTTCGGGGCGTCTTCCCCCCGGCACGGCCTTGGATCGCCTACGTCACGCGTTCTGAGGCGGCTTTCCGTGGGCGCTGGCGACGCCCTTTCGGTCACCGATGGCAGGCGGGCCAGTACGTTGGTTCGCTGGCGCAAGTGGCTCCTAGCCGCTGAACAACCTCCTAATCCAATCTGTCAGCTTCTCACGGATAGGAATCGGCCGCCGCCTACGCATGCACTCAAGACGTGAAACGGGTGCTGCTGCACCTCGGGCTTGAGCGTTGCCCGGCCGCCGCCTGACCTCTACGTTGCGCCGTGACACATTCCCACCTCGGAGATTCACGTGATGCGCATAGGCGTGCCGAAGGAGGTCAAGGTCCACGAGTACCGGGTCGGCATGACGCCGGCCAGCGTGCGCGAGGCGGTCGAGCATGGGCACCAGGTGTACGTCGAGCATGACGCGGCCGCGCGTCAGGGCATCGCCGACAAGGACTATGAGCGGGCTGGCGCCACGGTGCTTGCCACCGCCGCAGACGTGTTCGCCGTGGCCGACTTGATCGTCAAGGTGAAGGAACCCCAGCCCGCCGAGTGCGCCATGCTGCGCGAGGGCCAGACGCTCTTCACCTACCTGCATCTTGCTCCCGACCCCGAGCAGGCCAAGGCGCTGATGGCTTCGGGCGTCACGGCCATCGCCTACGAGACGGTGACGAGCGCACGCGGCGGCCTGCCGCTGCTGGCGCCCATGAGCGAGGTCGCCGGCCGCATGGCCATCCAGGCCGGCGCGCACTGCCTGGAGATGGAGCAGGGCGGACGCGGCACGCTGCTCGGCGGAGTTGCCGGTGTGGCGCCGGCCAACGTCGTCGTCCTGGGTGGCGGCGTGTCCGGTGTCAACGCCGCGCGCATGGCCATCGGGCTGGAAGCGCAGGTGACCGTGCTCGACATCAATGTCGACCGCCTCTACGCCATCGACCAGCAGTTCGGCGCGGCGGTCAACACCATCTTCTCGACGCGCCAGGCGGTGGAGGACTACGCGCTGGAGGCCGACCTGGTGATCGGCGCGGTCCTGGTGCCCGGGGCCGCGGCGCCGAAGTTGATCACGGAGAAGCTCGTGCGCGACATGAAGCGCGGCTCGGTGCTGGTTGACATCTCCATCGACCAGGGCGGCTGCTCGGAGACCTCGCGGCCGACCACGCACGCCAATCCCACCTACGTGCTGCACGACGTCGTGCACTACTGCGTGACGAACATGCCGGGTGCCGTGGCGCGCACCTCGACCTTCGCGCTCAATAACGCCACGCTGCCCTTCATCCTGGCGCTGGCCGACAAGGGGCCTGCCGCCGCCATGCTGGCCGACCCTCACCTCCTTGCCGGCCTGAACGTAGACCGGGGACGCATCACGCACCCGGCTGTGGCCGCCGCGCTCGGCGTCAAAACCGCCGACCCTCGCCAACTCCTCGCGCGCTGACGCCGCAGAGCGCCGCATGCCCGAAATGATGATCGCCTGTCTGGCCAAGAAGCGATATCTGGATACGTCAGCAACGGACCATCACCAGAAAGCCTGCTAGCGGGCCGCAGGGCTGCTTTTGCTTTCGGGAGATCTCCTCCCGACTGACCTTAGATCGCCTACGTCACGCGTTCCGAGGCGGCTTCCCGACAACGTCACGCTGGTGCCGCTGCCGCCCTACTCGGCCCGAGCTGAACCCGGTCGAGCGCGTGTGGCTCCACCTCAAGGAACGCTTCCTCTCCCATCGACTGCTCGCCGACTACGACGCAATTGCTGACGCCGCCCTGCAACGCATGGAACCGCCTATGCGCCGAGGTCGGGCGCCTCACTTCGCGATGCCTGTATCCCTGGATTCCACAGGTCAGACGTTAGGAGGGGCGGTATGATTGATCGTCTGGACGCTCTCGACATTGTCCATGTTCATCTCGTTGATCTGCCGCCGCGGAGTCGAGCTGACCCTTGGTTCCGATGGAACAGCTGTCGCTTTCATATTCAGTCTATGCAGAAGGCCTTCGCCTCTCATCACGGGAAGTTACGGCCCTCTCGACTACCCCTCAGTCCTTGCCTGTGATCCGTCGCATGAGCCCCGGTGACAGTCCCTTTGCAGGCTTCGGAGCCGGACGTGCGAAGCTGCCCTTACGCGGTGGCCTCGGTTCGAATCCAACGAGCGCCTCTGTGAGTTTCACAGCTGCGCTGACACCGTCGACCATCGGCACCGGGACCTCGTCGCGAATCTCACGGACGAGCCCCGCAACCGGTCCGCCACCGACAATGATGACCTCTGCGTCGTCCTCCGCTATGGTTCTGAGACACTCTGCGAGCAGCATTGCCTTGAGATCATCTTTCGCCCGCGTAATATCGGGCACGGGCCCAGGGATTGCGCGCGCAGCGACAAGTCTGCTAGCGAGGCCATGCGCGTGCGCGGTCTCCACGTACCAGGTCTTTAGACGCGGGGTGAGGCACACGATAGAGTAGCGATTGCCAAGCATGTAAGCCGCAAGGAATGCCGCCTCCGAGACACCGACAACAGGTATATCCAATAGTTCCCTCGCTGCGTGCAGACCCGGATCTCCGAAGGCGGAAATGATCACCGCATGGCAGCCCTCGCTATGGACAGCACAAGCATCAAGAACCGCGTGCGCGGCGATCGCGGCCTCGATGCGGTTCTCGACGTAGAGGGTGCCGAATGTTGCAGTAATAGGCACAAGCTCTGTGTCCGCTGCAGCCGACCTTCGTGCTTCGGCCGCCATCCCCTCTGTAATCGAGGAAGTGATGTTGGGATTGATGAAGAGTATTCTCATGATGCTCAACCCCGTTGTTGTGGCATTGCGGATGCCGAAGCGTGACCGCAAGAAGGATGGGCCGACCAACCATATCGACCGCGTTTCCCTGCCCTCGCATCACGTCGGCCGGATTGTCGCGATTTATCGCCGATCCCCCCGGTTCGCCGCTCAGGGTCGTTCGCTTTGGGCGCACTCCTAGACAATCGCAACGTCAGGCCGCGGACTATGTGGCGATTGATCTCTGAGACCTCCAACGATGCCGTCGGCCTATCGGAGCCTAAGGACCACAAAAATTGTCGCACTGATCAGCACCAGGGATGCTGTTGGCGGTTGCGTGCCACAACGTCCTTAGACAGCTTTTAAGGCTTCGTGGAAATCGTTAGGCGGCAGCTACAGCGTTCGAGATTCAGATCACCGCAATCGCCTCGACCTCGATTTGCCAGCCTGGCATGGCCAGGGCTGTGACCCCGACAAGAGTGGAAGCCGGCGCCTTCTTCCCGAAGAACTCCTCGCGGATCGACGCCAGCTCCGTGCGGTGACGGATATCCGTGAGGTAGGTGGTCAATTTCACGACATTGGCTAGCGTTCCTCCGGCCGCCTCGACCTGGGCCTTCAATGCGCCATAGGTCGCGCGTGCCTGGGCGGCGAAGTCTCCAAGGTGTCCCGGCTGGCCTCGCTGGTCGTAGTCCACCTGTCCCGAGATGAACACGATGGTCTCCGCTCCGGTAACCTTCATGGTCTGGGTGTATGTTGGTGGGTCGAACACAGTCTTCGCCGCCATTCGTTCGATCTTGACTGCCATAAGACGCTCCTCTCGTGCGCGGGCTCCAGTTCGTTGAGCCAATGCGCGAAGCGTAGATGGTGCGTGCGACGGGCGTCAACATCGCGCTCTCCAACCGAAGGCCGGGAGATTGTGATGCGGCCCACGGGGCGTCCTCTGCCTACGCCGCCAGCTTTTAGAGCGGGATGCCATTCAGTTGTCCCAACCGATGTCGATTGCCTCTCCCATTAGCCACCGGTGCGTCGCCCGGATAGAGCGAATTGCACGCAATGGCACTGATTTCACCTTGCCGCCGGCTGTGCGCCGGTGCGGTCAGCACCGTGGGTGACGCGGCTGCGCGCAAGCTGTTCAACGATCCGAGCGCTACGATGATTGGCCTTAAGGTGGAGCCATTGCCTTGCTGAAGGCAGCGGCGCATCGGAGGGGTACGTTCCGGCGACGCGTGCGGCGATCCGCGCCCTCCGACACTGAAACCAACCGACCTTCAAGCGTTACGCAGCGCGCCCTGGCTTGATCAGGTCGTGTGTCAGGCTTTGCGGCACTTGAAGCTGGCGCTTCATCGCGAGGATCAACTCGATACGGGCTGTAGCAGGGACCTCGGCCAAGGTTGAGCTGCCGTCATGCGGGCCACGCTGGGGGCCGAGAGGGGCCGATGCGGTATGCAACCCTGCTCCTCTTGGTACTCGCCGGTTGCGTTAGTGCGAGTCAACCGTCCCACCCGCTGATGGGGACCTGGCCAGGGCAGGAAACGCTGGTTCTTGGAGTAACCGAATACCGCTTCGGCGGGGAGTATGGAACGGGCACTGGACCGCCGACAGAAAACCTTCCGCTACAAAATCCGCGATGAGTTGAAAGCGGCCGAGAAATGTACGTTCTCCATGACTGGACCGCGTTTGATCTTGTCGGACTGCAGGCTCGCCGGCCGTTACCGCCGCTCCGAATAGCAGGGGGCTGACCGCAAGGACGGCGTCAGCGCTCACGGAAATGCGCAGCGCGCCGGAGGCGTGCCAGCCGGCTTGATCGAGCACCATCGCGACGTGCTCGTCATCGCCGATGGTCGCAGCGAAGCGGTCGAGGAACACCTGCATCGCCTCGGTATTCACGTACGGCATGACGAGCGCAAAGGCGTTGTCGGTTCCCGGCTCGACGGCTGCGAAGATGTAGGCGAACGTGAAGCGCTTGTCGCAGAGCCCCGGCGGACGCTCGCCCCGCCTCCACCAGATGTGGCACGTGCGCCCCTTCTGCCCGATGCGGGCCTCGTCCTGGAAGAAGAGGCGGATGCGCTTGTTTTTATGCGTATGCTGTATTTTTCTGAGCAGCGCCGGGGCTCTTTTAAAGGCCGCCTGGGCGGCCGGGTCTTTTTGCGGATGGCTCGGGCGCGTCTTCTGTCGCGAGAACCCGAGACGCTTCAGCAGCCGTCCGAGCGACCAGGGATGCATCCGCTTGCCGAAGCGCTGCTCGCAGATATTGGCCAGGTCCTCGAGCGTGTAGGCTGAAAGACCGCTGGCCTCTGGATCAGGCCCATCCAGCACGATGCGCATCAGCTCGGCTTGCTCCTGCCCGTCGAACGTGGGCGGCCGACCATCGCCCCAGCGGTCGGCGAGGCCGTCGATCCCGTGCTCGTTGTAGCGCACGACCCAGTCGCGCAACGTCTGCCGGTCCATGCCTGCCGACCGGGCTGCCTCCTCCCGGCTCATGCCGTCGAGAGCGTTGGCGATCGCCAGGATGCGGCGCACCACACGCGTGTCCGCCTCGGCCTTGGCCAGCTTGCGAAGAACTGCCGCAGTGCGGTCCTTGCGTATCTCCAGAGAGTCACGATCCCCTCCCTCGAATCATCGAGGTAGGGATTCACGAACTGCGGGCCTACGGAATCCCTCCGCGGCAACACGAGTTGGTCCATTGGTTGGCCGGTATCAATCCTCGGGCGCATGCTCAACTACGGCGATGTGACGATCCTTGGCACCGGCGAACGCTTCGAGACGCTCCGCGCCATCTCCAGCCCAATCGAGCTTCGATACAGCATCACCGGAACGATGCTTAAAGCCTAGGGTTGCAGGCCGAGGCTGACAACGGATTCGCCGACCGATGCGCTTATCGAGGCCGCATCCCCAACTTTCAAAGGGTCGAGCCCTGACTGATACCTTTAGCCGGGCAGCCCAACGAGGTGGTCGCCGGCATCTTTAGAAAATGCCCCGTCTGCCACAACCGTTACGTGGTGGAGTCCGCTGCTATGTGCGGGTTGTGAGGACACCGCTTGTGCACGGATTTGGGAAAGGAAATGCACGCATTCTGGATGCCGAATGGATCACGGATTTCGCACGCACAGCGCGCGCTGATCAGGGCGCGCGGTTGGGCGATCGTTTCGTCGCCTGTTAATGGATGTTGCCTCTCATCCTTTCGAGGGCGGCCTCCGCGAGGTCCGTCACCGCCGGTTTGCCATGCTCGTCGTATTTGAGCATCCGAAGCGCCATCAGGCCCATCAACATGGAACCGGGCACCTCATCTTCAGGGCATAGTCCGTCCCTGATCGCGGAGAGCAGTGCAGCTTCCTCGGGCTGTAGAATGATCCTGAACATCGCGGGTCCGGTGGCGAAAGGTTGGAAGGAAGGAATCAATCCCAGTGCAGCGGGGTAGCTGACCGGGACTGACTTCCCCTGGCTGCGGGAGCGCGAAAGAAGGCGTATCGCACAAAGCAGCCGTACAAATTCTGCCACGCGACTGTCGGCACAGCGTGTCACTGCGCTGCCACTCCCCTTTTTGAGGGGGGCATCGTCAGAGAACGCTGGGATTCTTCCCCGAGAAAGGCCCACGTGCGGAAAGCCGGTGCGAAAAAGATAACTTGCCCGCGCGGCTTGCGCAGCGCGAGCAGGAGTTTGTCGGTCGTAGCTTGGAACCGGACTTAACTACCGACTGTGTCGGTGACGCACTTTTTGACGTTGCTCGTCTTGGCGGCGCCAGCCAGCTTTTTGTCGGCCGCCGCCTTATCGCACGTCGCCTTCGCGTCCTTTTCGCACTTGGTCATGAGCTATTGAGCGCGGCGCCGCGAGTTTCTTTTCAGTCGCCTGCGCTTTGCAGGTCGGTGTCTGGGCACTCGCAGTTGTGGCTGCGAGCAGAAGTAAAGCAGTCGCTGCTAGATATTTCATGGCATACCTCAAGGGTGGAACGTGACCAGCCGGAGAAAGTACGGGGCGCAGATGAACGGCAGATGACTGAGGACTTAGCACCTTGAACCGGGCAACTTCGCGCGCGACTTGGGGTTGATCAATTCGCCGCCGAACCGCTCGCGGACCGTCCGCGTGCGTGCGCCCGCTCCGCGACTGATGATGCTGCGGTCCCTAAGAATACGCTCGGTCTGGGGCAGGGGCAGCAGCAAAAAATGTGGGAAGCCGCCTACGCCACAAGCCCAACCACGGCGAGGATCGAGGCCCCCTCGCTCGCAGATGCCTCGGCCGACCTCTTCCCTTCCAACACCGCCTTCACGCAGTTGCGCGCCTGCAGTTTGGCAATCAGTTCGTCGTCGGGAAGCCGGAGCAGTTGACGAGCGTAATCCTCGCGCGCGTCGCCTTCCTTCCCGCTCTCCCGACCGGCTACCAGATAAACTGCGGCCACTAGCCGCCGTCCGCCTAGCACCCAGCGATGGACCTCAGTGCTCTCCCCTTCTGCGATAAGTCGTTCCGCGAACACCCGGGCGGCTTCGAATTCGGCATCGCTCATCTTGCCCTCGTTGATTGCCGGTGGATGGGGACCCACTACCTGCTTGCATGCCTCCGGCGAGCCAATCTGAAAGCGCCCACCTTTGCTCCGCGATGATTACCGGCTGGCCGGGCAACGTTCATCCGCGGCAGTCCTGAGTGCCGCCAGGATCGAAGCCCGCTGATTTGGCGATAGCCGGCTGAGCAGTCTCGACCTGCATACTCACCGAAACGGCAATGCTGCGACGAGTCTTCGAAGCAAGACAGCCTCAGGCGCGCGCAAGAGGTCAAGGGCGCGGGCTTTGCAGGCCTCCCCCTTCTCCCCCTCCAACTGGGCCGCCTGGTAAGCCGCAGCCGCGAGGCCGCGGGTCCGCTTGGTCGAAAATACCTGTTTTCCCCGCCCGTCGATCAGCCACTGCGCGAACGCTGTGGCGGTCGCAAAGGCTTCTCCCATGGCGGCGTCCTCTTCCCACCGGCCTCCCACACTGTAGGCGGGAAACATGGCGGGCCGGCAGCAGCAAAGAAGCTTTACGCTGGGCACTGGGCGCGAGAGGCTGCGGATGAACCGACTTTTCGAGCGTGCGCCCTACGTCAAGTGCCGCAAAATGTTTGACGAACAACTTGATCCGGCCGCGGTGGGTTTGCGTAGTGGCCGAAGTCCGGTTGATCTTCATAGGGCCTGCACAGCACCGTCAGCAGGCGCTCGAAGGGCGCAAACTCACCATTGTTCACGGCCGCTGAGAGCGCCTCCTCGACGAGATGGTTTCGCGGGATGAATGCAGGGCTGGCCACACGCATCGCCGCAACGCGGTCGCCGGCGTCTCCGCCGTCCTCGGCAAGTCGACGTCTCCATCTGTGTGCCCAATCATCGTAGGCAGCCCGGATCAGCGAATAAGCTGCGCACGGCCGCGTCAGCGTCAGTGCTGATCGATGCGTCCGACAGCCGTCGGAAGGTCAAGGTGAAATCGGCGCCGTTGCGCGCCATACGTTGGAGGAGATCTTGCGCAAGGGAAAGGTCGTCTGGGCACGTTTGGAACAGGCCGAGCTTACGCCTGAGGCCCGAACCATAGGCCGTCTCGAAGCAGGTGGCGAACGCGCTGAGCGCCTTGTTTCCCTCTTCAACGGCGGCGTCCTTGTCCTCGGCAAGAAGGGGCAGAACGTCTCCGCTAGGCGGGCAAGGTTCCAGTTGGCGATGCGTGGCTGGTTGCCATAGGCGTAGCGGCCGCTGGTATCGATAGAGCTGTAGACCGTTCCAGGGTCATAGGCGTCCATGAAGGCGCAGGGGCCATAGTCGATGGTCTCGCCCGCAATCGACATGTTGTCGGTGTTCATGACGCCGTGAATGAAGCCGACAAGCAACCATTGGCGACAAGCTCGGCTTGGCGGGAGATTACGAGATCGAGGAGCGCGCGGTACCGGTTCGGGGCGCCAACAGCTTCGGGGTAGTGCCGCGCGATGACGTGATCGGCGAGTTGCCGGATCGCCTCCACATCACCGCGCGCGGCAAAGAACTGAAAGGTGCCGACGCGAACGTGGCTCGATGCGACGCGGGTCAGTACGGCGCCAGGTACGGGCATTTCACGCCGGATGGTCTCCCCGGTCGTGACAACGGCGAGCGACACGTGTGGTCGGGATCCCGAGTGCGGCCATTGCTTCGCCGACGTGTATTCCCGCAGCACTGCTCCGAGCGGGGCGCGTCCGTCGCTATTGCGGGAGAAAGGCGTGGGGCCGGACCCTTTGAGCTGGATGTCGCGGCGAACACCGTCGGTATCGACGATCTCGCCGAGAAAGAATGGCCCGTCCATCACCGAGTTGCGGCACGAAATGGCCGAACTGGTGACCGGCATAGGCCATGGCGAGGGGGCGCCCGTGAAGTTCGGGTACCCTGTTGCCCGCAAGGACCGTCACGCCCTCGGGAGAAGAAAAACAAAACGGGATCGAGCCTGAGCTGGCGTGCGAGATTTTCTCGTTGAGCCGAACGAGGTGAGGCGCAGTGACGGGTGTGGGCGGCAGACGGGCAAAGAACCGGTCAGGCAGACGCGCATAGCTGTTGTCGAACGCAAAGAGGGGATGCCTTTCACCCTCGTGCATTAGCGCGTGTCCCTGGCGCGCGCGAGAGGAGGGTGGCGCGCGTCGCCCCGGCGATTTTGCGGGCGGACGTACATGATCATGGCCTCTGAGTGTTCGGTCTTTGCCTTGAGGGCGGCGTATAGGGCGTCTTCCGCGTCCACCACGACGTGGGCCACCTTCCCTTTATGCTTGAGTTCAACGGTGAACTTCATCAGCCCTAGTCCCTTGGTGAACTGCTTGACCGTGATCTACGGGGCCGGTGCGTATCTTGTTGCGAGGTTCTCGGACCGGAGTAGACCTCTCACTATCTTACCACGGTAAGAAGGGTTCGTCGGGGAGTGGTTCCAGCCCTCGCGGTTTACACGTCTCGTGCATCAGCGCCCCAATCCAGGCGAGTCCCTGGAAGATTTCGGACGGGTTCCTACCGAACTCGTTCCTGACGAACCTCACCAGTTCGGCGCGGTCTTGGTCGGGTCTCGTTAGTTGCTACAACTGTTCCAGCGGAAGTCCGATGAACTCGGGCGGGTGCCAGCTTGATGGGTCATTCGTAGGCCGCAGACGCTTGAGGCATTCCAGGAACGACTGGGACCACGCCGCGGCATCGTGCTTCTTTATCTCCGCCAACAATGCGCGACATGTCGCTCGCAGCGTTCTTCAAGAGTCATTATTCGAGCGCGGCCCTAATTGCGTCAGAGGTCTCTTCGATGCTGTAGGGATTGACGATGAGCGCCTCGGTCATTTCTTCGGCCGCGCCGGCAAACTTCGAGAGAATGAGCACTCCGGGATCGGCAGCATCCTGGGCCGCCACATATTCTTTCGCTATCAGGTTCATGCCGTCGCGCAGCGGCGTCACCATGCAAATCCGCGAGGAGCGATAGATGTCGCCGAGCGTGCGCCGCGGTGTGGAGCGGTAGATGCAAACATAGTGGATTGGCACCCAGTCGAGTTCACCCAAGCGGCCGTTGATAGAGCCGGCTAGGGTCTCCAGCTCATGGCGAATATCCGAATAGCCCTCGACAGTCTCCCGTGTGGGTGGTGCAATTTGTGTGAGTACGACTTGGCGTTGATACCGCGTATACTTGTCCAAAAGCCGCCCAAACGCTTTGAACTTCTGCGGCAAGCCCTTGGTGTAGTCGAGGCGGTCAACACCAACGATGCGGCTCACTGAAGAGCGCGACTGCACCAAGCTGCTGGCCCGCTTGGCTTTGGCGAAATCGGTCATGTCGATGCCGACTGGGAAGCTCGCGATTGATGCGAGCCGGTCGAAAATTCTGATGCGTCCGTCCGGCACCATGCGACCGTGAATGCCATTCGACAGGTAGTTGAGAAGGTTGGCGACGTCTGCCTTGGTCTGCAGCCCGATCAGATCATAGGCGGCCAGCGCCTGCGCGAGTTCTTTGTGCTCTGGGACTGCCATGAAGGTTTGCCAGGGTGGGAACGGGATGTGCAGAAAGAAGCCGATCGGGTTCGCAACTCCACGCCTGCGCAGTTCGGCAGCAAAAGGTATCAAGTCATAGTCGTGTACCCAGATCACATCGTCGGGTTTCAGCATTGGCTGCAACAGGCCGGCGAGGCGCCTGTTGACGTCGACGAATTGCTCGAGCAATTGAGCCTCGAACTTGGCGAGGTCGAGGCGATTGTGAAAAACGGCCACAGGACGGAATTGGCGTAGCCAAGGTAGTAACCGGCGTATTCGATGTCCGAGAGCTGAGTGGTGACGATCCGTCCCTTGCGCTCGACCACATCCACGTCTTTGACCGGTTTGATGTCTCCGTTCCAGCCAAACCACAGGGCTTTGCGCGTACGCACAATGTTAGCAAGGACAACAGCTACACCGCCCGCCCTTGTGCCCTTGCTCAGGTCCAGCACGCGATTTGAGACCAGGACGACCCGGCTCATGTTCCGCAGCCTCTCGTCTTGTTAGCAAGCCTTGGTGGGCAGCGTGGCTCTTCGGTCAAGAACAAAATGCCTCCGATCGTCTGCGCAGCACTGCTTTTCTGATCTGAACCCGCTTCGCCTGGCGAGCCTCATCGCTCACCCGTAAGCGAAGCAATCGTCTCTTTGCGCTCCAGGATAGGCTTCGGTGCTACCGATCACAGCGGCCGCAATCGCCCCATGCCACACCGCTGTCTTTTTCGGTTCGGCCATAGGGACCCATGGTGGCAATTGGCCCTATTTCCACTGATCGCGCGATACGCCCCGACCCTCACCTCCTTGCCGGCCTGAACGTAGACCGGGGACGCATCACGCACCCGGCTGTGGCCGCCGCGCTCGGCGCCAAAGCCGCCGACTTTGCCCCAACTCCGCGCGCTGACCCGCCGGAGCGCCGCATGCCCGAAATGATGATCGCCTGGCTGACCAAGAAGCGATTATCTGGATTCGTCAGCAACGGACCATCACCAGAAAGCCTCCTAGAGGGCCGTAGGAGCGCGGCAGCTTTTGGGGCACCTTCCCCCCGACACGGGCTTGGATCGCCAGCGTCACGCGTTGTGAGGCGGCTTTCCGGCCAGGCTGAACACGCCCGTCGGTTCTCCAACTGCCGGCACGCCGGTTTTCGGCTGCGCGACGGCCGCTGGCGCTAGCCGCGCTTGGTCCTGAATCTCGGCAATTCGAAGCCTCGCCTTCCTCGGTCACCGCAAAGACGCGGCAACCGTCCGCAGGCACGCGTCGGACTGCTGGTCCAGCCGATCGCTGTTGGAAATTCCATTCGATGCCGATGAGCAGGAGCTGGTCGCGAACGTCGTTCCAGTTCCGAGCCGGGCGTGCGGCGAAGTCCCGCTTGCACAGTTCGGCCACGTCCTTGAGGCCGCTGTCAGCCGGCAGTAATTCGGGAGGCGCGCCTGAAAGGCACCATGGATTACGGTCAAGTCCGCCCAGCGGCGCAGTTCGATTGCTTGTCTCGCGGTCGCCATACACACATCCGGCCGCTCATGGCCGCCAATTGACAATCACCTCCCCGCGCGTATCCCCACAATCCACCGTGGCCGCAACGGAAGTGAGGCTGAGATGTGGTGGACGCGGGGCAGCGCAGCCCTTCCATTAATCAACTCAGCTGCCCCAGCGCCGTTCTGGCGTCGAGCGCGGGCGGCCGTGCGATCGCGCGCGGCAGAGCGCGCGACGGCACGCTCATCGCGTCGTGGTGCGGCTGCTCTCGATCGTATGGAGCATCCGGGCGTCGCTGGTGCGCGACTATCTGGTCCGCTTCGTCAAGCACAAGACTTGGCGAAGCCCACTTACTCCCGAGGGGGCGTGCCCGGGTATCAGATAACGCGCACCTCGGTTGGCGGTGAAATGCACGCCCGAGGCGAATCCGGGTGCAGTGTTGCTCGTCGCGGCGGCTAGGTGACCCCTTTGGAAGATCACCGCGAACTTCTTCTGGGTGACAACGTGGAAATAAATTCCCAGCAAGCAGTCGCTTTTGGGATCGTGTACGAGAGTATATGTCGACCCTGCATAGCCCCGTCCCTGTAGTTCGAGAAGCAGATTGAGATCGCCGCCTTCCGTGGAGGCTTCCGCCTTTGAAACTTTTACTGGATTGGGGTTTAAGTATACGGCTTCCACCTTTCCGCTCGGGTCAATGCGCTTGACCTCAATCGTGTAGTTGCCGTCGCGCCGCACCCATCTTCCTTGAAGTATTGCAAGTTCGCGGGCGAACTTGACCCCGCTCTGTATCGGCTCGTGGGCGCGATCTGCGCGACCGCCGATCGCACAATGTCAACTGCGATCACCGCGACCACCGATAGCAAAATGACTGAGGTGGTGGTCACGACAG
>CAVZEC010000027.1:0-44788 GCA_963774165.1 uncultured Alphaproteobacteria bacterium
AGCTTGTCGAAGGACGCGCCGCGGACACCAAGCCGTGCTTCGACAAGCTCAGCACGGGGTTGGCGATTTTGGACGGACCATTCAGCGCCTGGCCGCCCGTGCCGCCCAGGCCTGCATGGTGCCGATGTAGCCGCGATTGTGGGTCGGGCTGATCAGCACCTCGTTGATGCATACGTGCGCCGGCTGGCGGGCGACGAAGGCGATCAGCGCACCCATGTCCTGCGGCTGGATCATGCGCGCCATGGTCTCGGGCGTCTCGGGGATCGGCCGGTTGAGCAGGATCGGCGTCGCCACCTCGCCCGGGCACAGCGCCGAGGAGCGGATGCCGTTCTGGCACTCCTCGAGGTTGATGGTGTGACTCATGGCCACCATGCCGTGCTTGGCCGCCGTGTAGGCCGATCCCGACACCGGGCCGATGTTGCGGCCGGCCCAGGAGGCAGTGTGGATGAACACGCCGTCCTTCTGCTTGCGCATCATCGGCAGAGCCGCCTGCACGACATAGAACGCGCTCGTCAGGTTGCCGGCGATGACGGTGTCGATGCCCTCCGGGGTGAGCTGGCCCCAGGTGCGGTTCGGGATGTTGGTCCCGGCATTGTTGACGACGATGTCGAGCCGGCCGTACTGGGCGGCGATTGCCTCGGCGACCTTCGCGACCGCCGCGGCCTTCGTCACGTCGCCCGCCTGCACGACGGCCTTGCCGCCGCCCGAGGCATTGATGCGCTCGGCCACGGCTTCCAGGGCCTGCTTGCGCCGGCCCATCAGGACGACGGTCGCGCCTTCCTGCGCAAGAGCCACAGCGCCTGCCTCGCCGATGCCGCTGCCCGCGCCCGTCACCCAGGCGACCTTGCCCTCGAGATTCTGCACGTGTTGCCTCCATCCCTGCGCGCCAGAATTCCGCTCACCCCATTCTTAGCGAGCAATCACTCCGGCTCGATAGCGGCTGCGGGTCCCGCAGCCGCTCGAGAATGGAGCACCTCTCGGAAATATGCCTTCAGGCGACCCGTGAGGTCCTGCCGCGAGAGGCCCAGCTCGCGGAACCAGGGCTCCGGCACCTCCGCTAGCGCATTGTCGAGGCGGCCTTCGCCGATGGCGGCGACAAGCGCCCGCGGTGACAACGCCAGCGGCCCGCCGCCGGCCAGCACGTGGTTGGCGGGGAGATCGAGCCTCGGGGTCACGGCCCCGCGTGCCAGCCGGTCGATCAGCAGGCAGGCGCCGAAATCGATCGCCCAGGGGCTGCCGGCCGCATCGCGCAGCACGTTCAGGTTGGCCTTGGTGCGATCGACGTTCTGCAGCAGCGCGTCGACGGCGGCGAGCCGGCTCAGGAATTCGGGAGGCAGGGTGGCGAGATCGGCGGCCTCCAGGTCGGCAGCGTCAGGGACGAACTCGACGCCCAGGTTCCAGCCCACGCTCCTCTGCACCGCTTCGTAGAACTCGTCGGTGCCGACCTGCCACGGCAGGCCGGCGGGCAGAAGGATGGGTAGGGCGCGCGGCACGTTCAGTCCGGCGAGCCTGGCAAGCGTGCCGGCGATCAGCTCGGTCGCGAGACCGCGGCTGCCCTGGCCGGCGCCGGAGAGCTTCAGCACCAGCAGCCGCCCCGAGGCGGTCTCCACGAGCGAGGGAAAGCTGCTGCCGCGCGCCAGGACACGGCGAAAGGCGGCGACGATTTCGGTCATGACTCCGATCTTACGTCATGCCCGCGGAGGCGGGCACCCACGCCAGGTGATGGTGGCTCCGCGTATGCCACATTGATACTTGCGTGGATCCCCGCCTGCGCGGGGATGACGCTCCGTCACCAGCCGAGCTTGGAGCGGATGCCGGCCAGGGCCTCGAGGTGCCGCTCGTGGTCGCCCGCGAAGCGCATGATCAGGTGGCTTGCGCCCGCCTCGACGTAGCCTCGCAGCCATTGCCCCAGGCCGGCGGCGGGGCCGGCGTAGCATTGCTGCCGGGCGCGCATCAGGTCGGCGGGCTGGCCGTAGTACTGCTCGAGGTAGGCGGCGAGCTTGGCGTCCGCGCGGCTCACGTCCTCGTCGATCGCCACCGTCAGGTACATCGATCCGACCAGCGTGCCCGGATCGCGGCCCGCCGTGCGGGCGATGGCCTTGATCTCGGACCACTGCTCGCCGTAGCGCTTGGCGTCCGGCCCGTTCGGTATCCAGCCGTCGAAATGGCGGCCGGCGCGCTCCAGGCTCGCCGGCAGCGCACCGGCGATCCACCACGGTGGTCCGCCCGGGCGATGCGGGGTCGGCCCCAACGCGCCTTCGACCTTCCAGCGTCCGTCCCACGACACCGGCTTGCCGGTCCACAGCGCGCGGCACAGCTGCATGCCCTCGAGCAGCCGCCCGACGCGCTTCTCGAACGGCACGCCCGCGGCAACGAACTCGGAGCGGATGTTGGGAAAGTCGGACGCAATGCCGACGCCGAGGATCACCCGCCCCTCCGATATCTGGTCGAGGGTCGCGACCTGCTGCGCCAGCACGACCGGGTTACGCAGCGCCGGCAGCAGCACGGCGGTGCCGAGCTCGACGCGCGGCACGCGGGCGGCCACGGCTGCGAGCAGCGTCAGCGGATCGTGGCGCGGGCGCGCCAGCAGCGAGTCGCCGACCCAGATGGAGTCGAAGCCGAGGCCGGCTGCCCGTTCGGCGAGCGCCAGCAGCGGCAGCGCCTCCGGCCGCCCCGCCATGGTCTGCTCGCGTGTGGGCAGCAGGTATCCGATGCGTGGCGCCATGGGGTCCTCCGGTCGGTTTTGTGGGCGTTCGATGATAGCGGAGGCGGGAGTAGCGAATAGCGAGTAGCGAGTAGGGCAGAATGAAATCTATTCGCTACTCCCTACTCGCTTCTCTTCCACGATCAGGTTGCCGAAGCGGTCGACGACGCCGGACTGGCCGGGCAGCAGCAGGGTGGTGGCGTCGAGCTGGGTCAGGATGGCGGGGCCATCGATGCGGGCGCCGGCACCGAGGCGGTCGCGGGCGTAGATGGCGGCTTGGACGGGTCCGGCCTCGAGGAAGACGGCTTGCGTTCCCAGGCGCGCCGCCTCGAGCGGGCCGGCAGGCGGCAGCTCGCGCAGGGCCGGTGCCGGGAACACGCCGCGCGCGTCGACGCGCAGCGTCACGATCTCGACCGGCGTGTCCTCCTGCGCGAACGTATAGAGCCGCTCGTGCAGACGGTGGAAGGCGGCGACGGTCGCGGCGGCCGAGGCCTCCGTGACGTCGCGTCCGGCCCACGGCACGAACAGCTCGAAGCCCTGGTGCTGGTAGCGCAGGCTCGCGTGCCAGGTGATGCGCCGCGCCTCGGCGGGCACGTCCTCGGCGTCGAGCCAGGCGCGTGCCTCCGCATCCAACTGGCCGAACACCCCCGCCACCGTGCTTGCGTCGAAGGCGCCGGCTTTCTGCAGGCAGGTACGCGTAAACTCGGCCTTGAGGTTGGAGACAAGCAGGCCGAGCGCCGACAGCACGCCGGGCCCCGGCGGCACGACGATCGTTCGCATGCCGAGCAGCCGCGCCAGAGCGCCGCCGTGCAGCGGCCCGGCGCCGCCGAAGGGCAGCAGCGAGAAATCGCGCGGGTCGTGGCCGCGCTCCACCGACACCACGCGGATGGCGCCCACCATGTTGTTGTCGACGATGGCGAGGATGCCGCGGGCGGCGGCTTCCACGCTCATGCCGAGCGGCGCGGCGATGCGATCGCGGATCGCGGCGCGCGCAGCCTCGACGTCGAGCGCGAAGCGACCGCCCAGCAGATAGGGCGGCAGATGGCCGAGCGCCAGATGCGCGTCCGTGACGGTCGGCTCGACGCCGCCGCGGCGGTAGCAGACGGGGCCGGGCACGGCGCCCGCGCTCTGCGGCCCGACGATCAGCGCGCCCGTGTCCGATACCCGCGCGATGGAGCCGCCGCCCGCCCCGATGGTGACGATGTCGATCATCGGCAGGCCGATCGGCCAGTTGCCGACGCGGCCGGTGGTGGTGAGGCCCGGCTCGCCGCCGTGGATCAGGCTGATATCGGCCGAGGTGCCGCCGATGTCGATGCCGATCAGGTTCTTGTGCCCGCAGCTGGCGCCGACGTAAGCGGCGCCGACGGCGCCCGCCGCCGGGCCGGACAGGGCCGTCTCCACGGGCGCGCGCCGCACGGTGCGGGTGCTGGTGACGCCGCCGCTCGACTTCATCAGCAGCAGGGGTGCCGCGATGCCCTGCTCGGCGATCCGCGCGTCCAGCCGGGCGACGTAGGCCGACACCACCGGCATGACGCTGGCGTTGAGGATGGTCGTCATGCTGCGTTCGTACTCGCGGAACACGGGCAGCACTTCGCTGGAGATCGAGACCAGCGCGTCCGGCAGCAGCTCGGCGAGGATCGTCGCGACGCGCCGCTCGTGCGCGGGGTTGGCGTAGCTGTGCAACAGCACGACGGCGACGGAGCCGATGCCTTCCTTGCGGATCGCGGCCACCGCCGCGCGCACGGCCGCCTCATCCAGCGGCTGCAGCTCCGCGCCGTCGGGACCGATGCGCCCGCCCACCTCGAAGACGTGCTCGGGCGGAACCGGCCGCTTCGGCTTCACCCAGGCGAACAGGCTGGCGCGACGCGGCACGTCCTGGCGGCCGATCTCGATCACGTACTTGAAGCCGGTCGTGGTGATGAGGGCGGCGGGCGCGCCCTTGCCCTCGAGGATCAGGTTGGTGGCGATGGTCGTGCCGTGCAGCACGCGGGCGACGTCGGCGCCTTCGAGCCCGGCGGTCTTCAGCACCTCGACGATGCCGTTGCCGAAGCCGCGTGAGGGATCGTCCGGTGTCGACGGCGTCTTGGCGTTCCAGACGCGGCCCGTGGCCGGGTCCAGCAGCGTGATGTCGGTGAACGTGCCGCCCGTGTCGATGCCGACGATGACTTGGGCCTTCGGCGATTGCGCAATGGCCATCAGGCGAGCGCCGCGTGGTAGCCGTGACGGTGGAAGAGCTTGGCGTCCGGCCGCTGGGCGCGCCGCGCCGTGGTGGCCGCCGCATCGACGGCGAGGCCGTCTGCGGACAGCACGACGCCATAGTCCTCCGCGGCGCTGGCCCGGCTCACGAAGCCGCCGCGCACGTCGGCGAGCACGCGCTCGGGCTCGCGGTCGAACGGATGGCCCCACCCGCCGCCGCCGCCGGTCTCGATGCGCAGGATGTCGCCGCGGCGCACGATGTTGCCGTCGCTCAGGGGACGCAGGACGCGCTCGTCCGGCCGGCCCGCATTGACGACGCACCGGCCGGTACCGGCGGCATGCCCGCCGGCAACGCCCCAGGGCGGATGCTCGACGCTGTCGATGCGCATGGAGACGGTTGCCTCCGGCGCCAGCACCTCCACCTCGCGGATCAGGCCGCAGCCGCCGCGCCAGCGTCCCGGTCCGCCGGTGCCCGGATTGATGGCGTAGCGGAGCACGCGCACGGGAAATACCGAATCCAGGAACTCGGAGGGAAAGTTCTCCTGCGCCACCAGGTACACCGCATCGTTGCCGTCGGCGGTCGGGCGTGCGCCATAGCCGACGCCCAGGCCGTCGGACAGCAGGAACAGCTCGCCCTTCTCGTCGCGCCCGCGCAGGTACCAGATCACGTAGGCGCTGTGCGCCGCCATGGCCCGGCCGCCGGTCGCCACGTTGAGGAGGCCGAGGCAGGTCGCCATGTTGCGCATCATGGTGACGCCGCGCATGCCCAGCGGCGCCGGAAACTTCGGCTGCAGCACGGAGCCCGGCCGCACGATCACCTCGTCGATCGCCGTCTCGACGCCGGCGTTGAGGATGCTGTCGGAGCCCTCGCCCAGCAGGTAGGAGCCGAACACCATGGCCGGCACCGGCGGGCTCATCAGGAAGTTGACGGGGCCGGGCACCTGGTCGTCGCTGGCGCTGGTGTCGAGGACGATGCGGTCGGCCGTGACGTCCAGCCGATATCTCAATTTGATGGGCCCGTGGCCCTGGCCGTCGCTGTCGATGGTGTCGGTGAAGGCGTGGCTGCCCTCGGGCACCAGGGCGCGCAGCTTGCCGCGCACCTCCCGCTCGGTCTCGGCGATCAGCCGCTCGAACGCGTCCGTCGTGCGCGCCAGGCCGAAGCGGCCGAACAGCTCGGCCAGCCGCCGCTCGCCCAGCCGGATGGCCGCCATGGAGGCGCGCGTGTCGCCCTTCACCATCTCGGGGAAGCGCGAGTTGCGGAAGAACAGCCGCAGCAGCTCGTCGCAGATCACGCCTTCGCGCGCCACGCGAACGGGCGGGACGATGATGCCCTCCTGGTAGATCTCGGTGCAGTCGGGCGACAGCGAGCCCGCGCGCATGCCGCCGATGTCGTTGAAATGCGCCCACGACTGCGCGAACGCGGCCAGCCTGCCGTCCGCGAACACCGGGGCGACGAACACCTGATCGGGCGAATGCGAGACGGCCCCCTTGGAGGCATAGCAGTCGTTGAACCAGTAGATGTCGCCCGGACGCATGGTGTCGAGCGGGTAGTGCTCGGCGATGGGGCCGACAACGTCGCCGAACACCGGCAGGTTGGAGCCGACGATCAGCCGGCCGACGCCGTCGAACAGGGCCGCATAGAAGTCTTTCTTCTCACGGATGAAGGGCGACATGGCCGTGCGCTCGATCACGGCCTCCATCTCGCCCTGGATGGCCCGCAGCGCCCCGCGCACGATCTGCAGCGTGACGGGGTCGCAGAGCGCCTGTGCGGACTTTGCCGAATCCTGCGCCATTTGTCTCACTTCGCCTCGACATCGCGCAGCCGCCCGTGACAGCGCCGGAAGTTTGCCGCAAGATACTCTGCGGCTGCCGGCTTTGACGAGCGCGGCATGTTGCGTGCAGTCATGCAGCGGCGTGGTGAGTGGCGAGGGTGAGCATGTCGGACGAAGTCGTCGTCAACGCGGTCTCGGCGGCCAACGTGAAGGCGCACGTCGAGCACATCACGACAGAGATCCCGTCGCGGCTCGCCGGCTCCCCCAACGGCAAGCGCATGGCCGAATACAGCGCGGCCGCGCTCACCAAGGTCGGCGTCTCCGCGCAGGTGCACGAGATGCCGGGGCTGGTGAGCTTTCCGCAGCAGGCCGAGATGCGCGTGCTGGCGCCCGTGGAGCTGTCGATCGAGGCCAACACGCTGGGCCACAGCCTGCCGACCCTCCCGGACGGCATCTCCGCCGAGCTGATGGACGTCGCCTCCGGCGCCTTCAGCGAGTACGACGGGCGCGACGCCACGGGCAAGATCACGCTCTCCGAGCTCTCCTATCATCCCGCACGCCATGAGAAGCAGCGCATCTCCGCCATCATGGGCGCGACCGGGTGCGTGATGATGAACTGGGGGCATCCCGAGAACACGGCCGTGCCGTTCGGCTCGGTGAAGCCCGTGTGGGGCAACCCCACGCCCGAGACCTACAAGAGCGAGATGGCGACGCTGCCCTGCATCGGCATCGCCCGCACCGCCGGCCTGAAGCTGCGCGAGATGCTGAAGGCAGGCCCGGTGCGCGTGTGGTTCCGCGCCAACGTCGAGAACGGCTGGCGCCCGGTGCAGATCACGGTGGGCGAGGTCAAGGGCCGGACGGACGATTTCGTCGTGGTCGGCGGACACCAGGATTCCTGGCCCGGTCCCCAGGCGACCGACAACGCCGCCGGCAACGCCTGCATCATGGAGCTGGCGCGGGTGTTCCAGCAGCACCGCGACAAGCTGCGCCGCGGCCTCGTGTGCGGCTTCTGGACCGGCCACGAGACCGGCACCATGATCGGCTCGTCCTGGTTCGTCGACCGCAACTGGGACCGGCTGCGCGCGCACGCGGTCGCCTATCTGCAGATCGACCAGCCCGCCTGCGCCGGCACCACGCGCTGGAGCGCCGCCTCCAACACGGAGCTCAAGCGTTTCCACCAGGGCGTGGAGAAGCGCATCCTCGGCAGCCGTCCGGCGGCATGGCGGCGGGCGGTGAAGAACGGCGACGCGTCTTTCTTCGGCCTCGGCGTGCCGATGCTGGCGGCCCAGGGGGCCTTCACCGAGGACGAGCTGAAGAAGACCGCGCTCGCCAACCTCGGCTGGTGGCACCACAGCCTCGAGAACACCATCGACAAGCTCGACTTCACCTTCATGGCCGACCACATGCGGGTCTACGCCGGCTATCTGTGGGAGCTGTGCACGGCGGTCGTGCTGCCGTTCGAGTACGTGACGCGTCGCCGACCAGTTCATCGAGCGCCTCGACCAGCTCAAGGCCGGCGCGGAGGGCGTCGGCCTGCAGGGCGCCGTGGATCGGGCGCGGGCGTTCAAGGCATCCGCCGAGCGGCTCGACGCCGCCGCCCAGGACTGGCGCGGCCGCTACGCCGCGGGCAAGACCAAGGACGAGGCGCCGGCCGAGGCGCTCAACGCCTGCATGAAGCGGCTCTCCCGCGCGCTCGTGCCGCTCGCCAGCACCGCCAAGGGCACCTACGGCCACGACCCCTACGGCTACACGCCCCAGGGCAGCATGATCCCCTCGCTGTTCGACGTGCCGCGCTACGCCAAGCTCGGCGACGGCGAGGCGCGCTGGATGCTCGAGACCCAGCTGGTGCGCGACCGCAACCGCATCGCCGACGTGCTGGACGACTGCCGCGGCCTGATCGACGACACGCTGGCGCGGCTGGCCTGAGGAAGAACGCGCATGCGCATCCTCTACCAGCTCACCAGCCCGATGGACAAAACGGTCGGGCCGCAAGAGGTGGCCCGGCGGCAGAAGGTGCTGCAGTCCTATGCGGCGCGCGGCGTGGAGGTCGCGGTCGAGCCGACGGCGAAGGGGCCCGCGGCCATCGAGAGCGCGCACGATGCGGGCCTGGTGGTGCCGGAGCTGATCCGTCTGGCGCCGGCGGCCGAGAAGCGCGGCTTCAACGCGCTCCTCATCGGCTGCTACAGCGATCCGGGCCTCGACGCGCTGCGCGAGATGCTGACCATTCCCGTGATCGGGCCGGGCGCCGCCTCGCTGCATCTCGCCGCCCAGCTCGGCACGCGCATATCGGTTCTCACGCCTGCCGGGCGCGGCTTCGGGCGCGTCGCCGCCCGGATGCGCTCACTCGCGCTCGGCGAGCTGCTGGCGTCGGTGCGCGGCATCGGCCTCTCCGTCATGGACCTCGCCAAGCAGAAGCCGGGCGCGCTGGACAAGGCCGCCGACGCAGCGCGCGTGGCCGTGGAGCAGGACGGCGCCGATGTGCTGGTGCTCGGCTGCATGAGCATGGCCTTCCTGCCGGGCATCTGCGAGGCCCTGAGCGAGCGCGTCGGCGTGCCGGTGGTCAATCCCGTCGTCGCCGCGCTGAAGACGGCGGAAGCCGTCGCATCGATGCGCATCTCCCACAGCAAGGCCGCCTGGCCGCTGCCGAAGCCGCAGGAGATCGTTTGAGTTTCTGCTTCGCGCGCGCCAGCCGGTACGCACCAAGATTCCCAACGTGAAGGAGACTGTGATGTCGATGTGGAGAACGTTAGCCGGCGCCGCGGCCCTCGCTGCCGCCGCGCTGCTCGCACCGCCGGCGGGCGCCGCGACGCCCGGCGTGCTGGTGACCGGCGACAACCTGCCGGCCAACGTCGACCCGCACCAGATCTTCGACGTGCCGATGCAGCTCTACAGCCTCAACACCTACGACAATCTCTACCGCTACGAGGGCAACCCGCCGAAGCTGGAGCCGTGGCTGGCGCAATCCCACACCGTCTCGGCCGACGGCCTCACCTGGGAGTTCAAGCTGCGCCCGGGCGCCAAGTTCCACGACGGCAGCGAGATCACCGCCGACGATGTGGCCTACAGCTTCAAGCGCGTGCTGGCGATCGGCAAGGCGCCGTCCGGCGCCTTCAAGCCGGTGCTCAAGCCGGACAACGTCACGGTCGTCGACAAGAGCACGGTGCGCTTCGTGCTCGACAAGCCGTACGCACCGTTCCTGGCGGCGATTCCGATCGTCATGATCGTCAATCCGCGCGTGGTAAAGGTCAACGAGAAGGACGGCGACTGGGGCGCGGCGTGGCTCGCGTCGAACGGCGCGGGCTCGGGCGCCTACCAGCTCGATGCCGCGACCTATCGTCCGCTCGAGCGCGCCGACATGAAGAAGAACGACGGCCACTTTCTCGGCTGGGGCGACAACCCCAAGGCGCCGACCATGATCCAGGTGCTGCCGACGCGCGAGACCTCGACCCGCGTGCTGGCACTGCTGCAGGGCTCGGTCGACATGACCGACAGCTACCTGCCGACCGACCAGGTCGAGCGCATCGCCAAATCCAAGGGCGTGCACGTGGAGAAGAACACCTCCATGCGCGTCTTCATCCTGCGCATGAACAACAAGAAGCCGCCGTTCGACAACATCAACGCGCGGAAGTGCTTCGCGCACGCCTTCAACTACGACGGCTTCATCAAGGAGATCCTCAAGGGCTACGCCGAGCGCAACCCGGCGCCCATGCCCAACAACCTCTGGGGCTACCCCAAGGACGTCGTGGGCTACGACTACGATCTGAAGAAGGCCAAGGCGTTCTGCGACAAGGCCAAGGCCGAGGGCGCGCCGATCGGCCGGCCGATCCAGATCCACACCCAGTCGCAGCTCGAGCAGACCAACCAGGCCGCGCAGTTGTTCCAGAGCGACCTCGCGCAGGTCGGGGTGAACCTCAAGATCATCTCCGACACCTGGGCCAACATCACCACCAACACGGCCAAGGCCGAGTCGACGCCCGATCTGTGGATCCACTGGGTCTCGACCTACTTCGTCGATCCCGAGAACTGGGTCGGCCAGATGTACGACAGCCAGTTCAACGGCACCTGGAAGGCGTCGGCCTGGTACGAGAACGCGAAGGTGGACGAGCTGCTGCGCAAGGCGCGCGTGACGGTCGCCCAGGCCGAGCGCCAGCCGCTCTACGAGGAGGCGACCCGCCTGATCGTCGCCGACAGCCCGGACATCTGGGTCTACAACACCGTGGAGATCCGCGGCGTCACCGACCGCGTGAAAGGCTTCCGCTTCTCCCCCGTCGGCTCCGGCGGCGAGATGCGCTGGGTGCAGTTGGAGTAGTGCAGCCACGCTCCCTCTCCCCGCCCATCGCGGGGCGAGGGTTACTCCAAGGCAAGCGGCAGGGACCCCTTCTCCCCTTGGGGAGAAGGTGCCCGTCGAGCCGGAGGCTCGCCTTCGGCGAGACGGGCGGATGAGGGGGCCTTCGCGTGAGAAGAGGAAGTTCCCCCTCACCAGTTCGGCCGAATGACTTAGGGCCGCGCCCTCGAGCGATTTGCGTGCGGTCAGCGCAGTGGACGCGACCCTAAGTCATGGCCTCACGTCCTCTCCCCGAAGGGGAGAGGCGAACGTCGGCGCCTCGGTTGAGGAAGGCTTTGATGCTCCGCTTCGTCCTGCGCCGGTTGCTGCTGGTGATCCCGTCGCTGGCGGGGCTGCTGGTGATGACGTTCTTCCTGATCCGGGTGGTGCCGGCCGATCCGGCGGCGGCGCTGGCGGGTGAGAACGCCACGCCGGCGCAGGTCGCCGAGATTCGTCGCCAGTACGGCCTCGACCAGCCGCTCTACGTGCAGTTCGCGGTCTATCTCACGCAGGTGGCGCGGCTCGATTTCGGCGAGAGCGCCTACTCGCGCCGGCCGGTGTCGCTCGACATCAAGCAGCGCCTGCCGGCCACGCTGGAGCTCACCGTCACGGCGCTGCTGCTCGCCACGCTGCTCGGCATCCCGCTCGGCACCATCGCCGCCGTCTATCACAACCGCTGGCCCGACACGCTGCTGCGCATCCTGTCCGTCGGCGGCATCGCCATTGCCGCCTTCTGGTTCGCCATCGAGCTGCAGCTGATGTTCGCCATGCAGCTCGACTGGCTGCCCTTGCGCGGGCGCATGAGCCCGGGCCTGACCGCCCCGCCCACGCTGACCGGCTTCCTGCTGATCGACAGCCTGCTCGCCTGGAGGCTCGATGCCTTCGTCGACGCGCTGCGCCACCTCGTCCTGCCGGCTTGCACGCTGTCGCTCGGTGGCCTGGCGACCATCATGCGCTTCACCCGCGCCGGCGTGCTGGAGACGCTGCAGAAGGACTTCGTGACCTACGAGCGCGCGCAAGGCTTCCCCGCCCGCGCGCTGATCTGGAAGTTCGTGCTGCGCAACTCGGTGGTCGCGGCCATCACCCAGATCGGCCTGCTGTTCGGCGGCACCATCGCCGGCGCCGTGGTGGTGGAGACGATCTTCGACTGGCCCGGCATCGGCTTCTACACCGTGCAGGCGATCCTCACCGCCGACTACAAGGTGATGCTGGCCGTCACGCTGCTGATCGGCGTCATCTATGCGCTGGTCAACATCCTGGTCGACGTGGTGCACGGGCTGATCGACCCGCGGCTGCGGGAGCAGGGCTGAGCCCGATGCTGGTCCTCGCCAAGTTCGCCAAGGACAAGCCGGCCGTGCTCGGCGCCGCCATCGTGTTGTTCATCGTGATCGTCGCCATCCTGGCGCCCCTGCTGGCGCCCTATCCGGCCGACGTGTCCGCCTCGCACCTGCTGCGGCGCCTGAAGCCGCCGACCTGGGAGCACCCGTTCGGCACCGACAATCTCGGTCGCGACATCTTCTCGCGCGTCATCCTCGGCACGCGCGGGGCGCTCATGATCGCGCTGATGGTGGTCGGCATATCTATGGCCGTCGGCGTGCCGCTCGGGCTCGTCGCCGGCTACTACCAGGGCTGGACGTCGGAGGCGATCATGCGCGTCACCGACGTGTTCCTCGCCGTGCCGCAATTGATCCTGGCGCTGGCGATCGCCCAGCTGATGGGGCCGTCGCTGCAGAGCGCCATGCTGGCGCTGACCCTCACCTACTGGCCGTTCTTCACCCGCATCGTCTACGCCGAGGCGCGGCGACTGGAGGCCTCCCTCTTCATCGACGCGCTGCAATGCATCGGTGCGCGGGGTCCGCGCATCCTGTTCCTGCACATCCTGCCCAACTGCATCTCGCCCATCATCGTGCGCGCCACCATCGGCATGGGCTTCACCATCCTGGTCGCGGCGGTACTGGGCTTCCTCGGCATGGGTGCCACTCCGCCCGACCCCGACTGGGGCCTCGCCATCTCCGAGAGCCGCGCCTACCTGCCGGATGCCTGGTGGTTCTCGACCTTCCCGGGGCTCGCCATCTTCCTCACCGTGCTCGGCTTCAACCTGCTGGGCGACGGCCTGCGCGACATCGTCGATCCCAGGCTGAGGCGGTCGCGATGAGCGAGGCGCCCCTGCTGGAGGTGAAGAACCTGCGCCTGTCGGTGCGCACCGACGAGGGCCTGGCGCAGATCCTCGACCACGTGGAGCTGGCATTGCCGCGCGGGCAAATCCTCGGCGTGGTCGGCGAGTCCGGCTGCGGCAAGTCCACGCTGGCGCGCGCCATCCTCGGGATCGTGCCCAAGACAGCCGCCATCGAGAGCGGCGAGATCCGGCTGGAGGGCGAGAACCTGCTCGCTCTCAGCGATCGCGAGCTGACGCAACGCGTGCGCGGCCGGCGCATCGGCTTCATTCCGCAGGACCCCTATCTGGCGCTGAACCCGGTATTCAAGATCGGCTCCCAGCTGCTTCCCCCGCTGCGATGGCACGCGCCCGGCCTGCGTACCGAGCGGGAGCGCCGCGCGCATCTCGTGTCGCTGCTGCGCCGCGTGCAGATCCCCGAGCCCGAGGCCGTGCTCGAGCGCTATCCGCATCAGTTCTCCGGCGGCCAGCGCCAGCGCCTGATGATCGCCGGCGCGCTCGCCTGCAGCCCGTCGCTGGTGATCGCCGACGAGCCGACCACCGCGCTCGACGTCACGACGCAGCTGCAGATCCTGAAGCTGCTGAAGTCGCTCACCGACGAGTTCGGTGTGGCCATGCTGTTCGTGACGCACGACTTCGGCGTGGTGGCCCAGCTGTGCGACGCGATCACCGTCATGTACGCGGGGCAGACGGTGGAGGCAGGGCCGACGCGCGAGGTGCTCGCCGATCCGCGCCATCCCTATACGCGCGCGCTGCTGGCCTGCCATCCCGACCGCTCGGACGCGCTCACCGGCATCCCGGGGCTGGTGCCGTCTCCGCTTGTGCCGCCGCCCGGCTGCCGCTTCACGCCGCGCTGCGCGCAAGCGAGCGAAGTGTGCAGCCGCCGCGCCGCCCACCTCGTGCCCGACGGGCCGGGTCGTCTCGTCGGCTGCCGCCTCGCCGACGAGCGGCAGGGGGTAGGCGCATGAGACCCGAGCTCATAGCAACCCACGCGACGGTGCTGGCGACGCCGACCGAAGCCGCGTCTGTCTCCCCTCCCCCAATGCCGGAGGCGTGTCTTCGACACGACGGGGAGGGGATGGGGGTGGGGGTATCGTGCGGCACTAACGGCAGTGAGTCGCGCTCCGTGCAATTCCCTGTTGGACGTCGCCCGAGTGGCTTCACCCCACTCCTAACCCCTCCCCGTCAAGGGGAGGGGAATCCCCCAGGCGGCAAGGTTGGAGCAAGACAAAGGGGAGCATCTTGGCCTGCCTCGCTCCGCAAGGTGCCGGCATGAGCGGCGGCGAGCCCATCCTCGAGGCGCGCGATATCGTCGTCCTGCTCGGCGGACAGAAGCGGTGGCTGCGGCCGGCCGTGCCGCCGGTGCGGGCGGTGGGCGGCGTATCCCTGTCGCTGCGGGCAGGCGAGACGCTGGGGCTGGTCGGCGAGTCCGGCTGCGGCAAGACCACCCTTGGCCGCGCGCTCCTCGGCATCCAGCCCGAGACCGGCGGCGAGATCCGCCTCGATGGCCGGCTGGTGAGCGGCCTGCCGCGCCAGCAGGCGCGCATCGCGAGGCGTGCCGTGCAATACGTGCACCAGGACGCCGGCGCGGCGCTCGATCCCTGGTGGAGCATCGGCGGCATCCTGGAGGAAGGGCTGATCGTCCAGGGCCTGGGCGATGCCCGCGCGCGGGAGAAGAAGATCGACGCCATCCTGGTGGCGGTGGGCCTCGATGGCTCGTTCAAGCCGCGCTACGTGCACGAGCTTTCGGGCGGGCAGCTGCGGCGCGTGGTGCTGGCGCGTATCCTCTTGCTGGAGCCGCGTATCGTCATCCTCGACGAGCCGACCTCGGGCCTCGATCTCTCGGTGCAGGCGACGGTGCTCAGCCTGATTGCCGATCTCAAGGCGCGGCTCGGGCTCACCTATCTCCTGATTTCGCATGATCTGTCGGTCGTCGAGCGCATGTGCGACCGCGTGGCCATCATGTATCTGGGTCGGATCGTCGAGGCCGGTCCCGCGCGTGCCATCTTCGCCGCGCCGCGCCACCCCTACACGCGCGCCCTGCTCGCGGCCGCGCCCAGGCTGGATGAGACGGGCCGCCAGCTCGGCGGCGGCATGATCGAGGGCGAGCCGCCCAGTCCGCGTAAACTCCCATCCGGCTGCGCCTTCCGTACGCGCTGTCCCCACGCCGCACCGCCGTGCGCTGAAACGATACCGGCGCTGGAACCGGCCGCCGCCGCCCATGACGTCGCCTGCTTGCGCTGGCGCGAGATCGGCGCGGGCGCCTATCCCTCCCAGTCCGCAGCCTCGCCGATGGGTGCCGGAGCTGCGTGAGGGCAGGCGCTCGCGCGAGGGTTCTGACCGTCTGCCGGACGTGCCGCTTTCGAACGTGGCGGGGCCCGGTATCCGAGCGCGCAGTGGAGCCAATCGCCAAGCCGGAGCTGGACCCGGTGACACCGCGACCGCCCGCCGCAGTGTCAGGGCGCCTACGCTGGGGCAATTGGTCTCGGGGTCTGGCTCCCGGAACGGAGCCGGGCGCGGTTGCAAGGTAGGAGCGAAAACCTATAGTTGCGGCCGATTGGCGAGCCTGCGCGGGGTTCGCATGCAAGGGGGAATCGCCGTCCCATGGACGCTTTCGAGGTCAACAAGACGGTCGGGGCCGTGCTGGCGGCGCTGCTGGTGATTTTCGGCAGCAAGACCATGCTCGACATCCTGGACAAGAAGCACAAGCCGGCGAAGCCGGGTTGGGCGCTGCCGATCACCGAGGTCGCCGCGCCCTCCAAAGAGCCGGCCGCGCCGTTCGATGTGGCCCAAGTCATCGCCCTGCTGCCCAAAGCCAGCCCGGACGGTGGCCAGGACACGTTCAAGAAGTGCATGCAGTGCCACACCAACGACAAGGGCGGGCGCACTCTGACCGGCCCGAATCTCTATGGCATCGTTGGCCGCGCCCGGGCGACGATGGCGGGCTTCCCCTACTCCGAGGCCATGAAAACCCATCCGGGCAACTGGACCTTCGAGGAGCTGGCCAAGTACTTGCATGACCCGAAGGCCGACATACCTGGCAACAAGATGGCTTTCGTCGGCATCAAGGACAACGCCGAGCTGGCCGATCTGCTGGTCTATCTACGCAAGCTCGCGGACACGCCCGGCTCCCTTGCCGCAATAAGCGGCGGCTCGCTGCAGCGCAGCATGCCTAGGCGCCGTTCGCGCGTGCGCCTGCGTGCGGCGTCCGTCAGCGGAGTGAACAAGGATTAACTTGGCGCCTTGTCAGCGTCCCGGCATATTCATCGGCCATAATGCGACGAGCCGCCCAGCGGCCACCCAGGCTGGCGGCTGCTGACTTGGATCGTTGGAGCGCGTGACACCTTATGGCCCGTCGATGCCGCCTTGGAGCTGCCCTGTTCTGCTTGCTCGTCATCGGCGGACCCGCTGCATCGGCCGCGGACGATACCACACGCCATCACGCCATCTCGCTCATCGACAAGCCTCGGCATCCCGCGGGGTTCACCCACTTCGACTGGGTCAATGCGAACGCGACCAAGGGCGGCCGCGTCCGGCAGTGGGTGATGGGGACCTACGACACCCTCAACCGCTATCCCGACAACAAGGGCAGGCCCGCGGCCGCCGTGGACCTCATCTACGATCGGCTCATGGTGTCCAGCCCGGACGAGCCCGCGACCGCCTATGCCCACATCGCCGAGTGGGTGAGCTACCCCGAGGACTATTCGTCCGCCACCGTGCGCCTGCGCCCCGAGGCGCGCTTCCACGACGGCAAGCCCATCACGGCCGATGACGTGCTGTTCTCGCTCTCGGCGCTCAAGAAGGTCTCGCAGTTCTACGGCTCCTACTACAAGAACGTGACCAGCGCCGAGAAGACCGGCGATCACGAGGTGACGTTCCGGTTCGACGTCAAGGGCAACCGCGAGCTGCCCATGATCATTTGTGAGCTGCCGATCCTGCCCAAGCACTACTGGCAGGGCACCGGCGCCAACGGCGAGCCGCGCGACCTCGGCAAGTCGACGCTCGAGCCTCCCCTGGGCTCCGGGCCCTACCGCATCAAGGAGATCGATGCGGGGCGCAGCATCACCTTCGAGCGCGTCAAGGACTGGTGGGCCAAGGATTTGCCGGCCTCCAAGGGCCAGTGGAACTTCGATGAGCTCAAGTTCGTCTACTACCTCAACAAGATCTCCGCCTTCGAGGACTTCAAGGCCGGCAACTTGGAGTACTGGAACGAGAACAGCGCGAAGGACTGGGCGACCCAGTTCGACTTCGACGCGGTCAAGCGCGGGATGGTGAAGCGCGAGGAGTTTCCGATCCAGCGCGTGCAGTCCATGCAGGCCTTCGTGCTGAACCTTCGGCGCCCGCAATTCCAGGACGTGCGCGTGCGCGAGGCCTTCAACCTCGCGTTCAACTTCGAATGGATCAACAAGAACCTGTTCTACGAGCAGTACGTCCGCACCGACAGCTACTTCGGCAATACCGATCTGCAGGCCAAGGGCCTCCCAGAAGGCCGGGAGCTCGAGATCCTGAAGGAGATCGCCGACAACGTGCCGCGCGAGGTCTTCACGACGGAGTACAAGAATCCGGTCAACGCCACGCCCGAGGAGGCGCGCAAGAACCTGTCGCACGCCACCAAGCTGCTCGCCGAGGCCGGCTGGAAGGTGAAGGACGGCGTCCTGACGAATGCGGCGGGTACGCAGCTCAGCGCCGAGTTCCTGCTCGTGCAGCCCGACTTCGAGCGCATCGTGCTGCCCTACAAGAACATCCTGGAGAAGCTCGGCATCAAGGCGAGCGTGCGCACGGTCGACACCTCGCAATACCAGCGCCGCCACGACACCTTCGACTTCGACATCATCGTCACCACTTTCGGCCAGTCGCTCTCGCCCGGCAACGAGCAGCGCGACTTCTGGGGTTCCGCCGCAGCCGGCAAGGAGGGCAGCCACAACCTCATCGGCATCAAGAGCCCCGCCATCGATACGCTGATCGAGAAGATCGTGCTCGCCAAGGACCGCGCCGACCTGGCGGCCGCCACGCGCGCCCTGGATCGCGTCCTGATGTGGAACCACTTTGTCGTGCCGCAATGGCGCGCACCGACCGATCGCATGGCGATCTGGAACATGTTCGGTCGGCCGGAAAAATTGCCGTCGCAAACCCCGGCATTCTTGCAGGTGTGGTGGCTCGACGACGCCGCCGCCAAGAAGCTGAGCGAGGCGCGGGGCTAGCTGGCCGAGGCCAGACGGGCCGCGAGACCACGAAGATGTGGGCGTGTGTGAAAGCGAGTCTCATGCCGATCCTCAAGGCAGCAATCCTGCTGGCCGGCCTCGTGCTGGCCCCGGTGAACGTGATGGCCGAGGGCCCCAAGCACGGCCTGTCGGCGTTCGGGGAGCTCAAGTACCCGGCGGACTTCAAGCATTTCGAGTGGGTCAATCCGGACGCGCCGAAGGGCGGACGGCTCTCCACCATCGGCATCGCCGCCCGCACCAACTTCGACAGCTTCAACAACTTCATCCTCAAGGGCGATCCGGCGCAGGGCCTCAACTCCCTGTTCGACACGCTGATGACGCGCGCCTACGACGAGCCCGATGCCGTGTACGGCCTCGTGGCGCAATCGGGCGAGGTGGCGCCCGACCGCATGTCGGTGACGTTCCGGCTGCGCCCCGAGGCCAAGTTCGCGGACGGCTCCCCTCTCACCGCCGCCGATGTCGTCTTCAGCTTCGACATCCTCAAGGAGAAGGGCCATCCGCTCTTCAAGGTGCAGCTGCGCGACATAACGAAAGCCGAGGCCCTGGATGCGCACACCGTGCGCTACACCTTCACAGGGACCGCGTTGCGCGACCTGCCGCTGGTAGTGGCCGGTCAGTTGCCGATCCTGTCGAAGGCCTACTACGCCACGCGCGAGTTCGATCAGACCACGCTCGAGCCGCCGCTGGGCTCCGGGCCCTATCGGCTCGCGAACTCCAAGCAGGGCGCGTTCGTCAGCTACAAGCGCCGCGAGGACTATTGGGCCAAGGACCTGCCCGTAAACCGCGGCCGCTTCAATTTCGACGAGCTGCGCTTCGAGTACTATCGCGACCGCACGGCGGCCCTCGAGAGCTTCAGGGCCGGCGCGTTCGATCTGCGCGAGGAGTTCACCGCGCGCGATTGGGCCACGGGCTACGACATCCCTGCCGTCAAGGAGGGGCGAATGCTCCTCCTCACCCTGCCCGACGAGAGCCCGTCGGGCGCGCAGGGCTTCTTCCTCAACACGCGCCGTTCCAAGTTCGCCGACATTCGAGTGCGCAAGGCGCTGGACTATGCCTTCGACTTCGAGTGGACCAACAAGAATATCTTCTACGATCTCTACACCCGCACCGAGAGCTTCTTCGAGAACTCGGACATGAAGGCCTCCGGCAAACCGAGCCCCGCCGAGCTGGCTTTGCTGGAGCCTCTGCGCGGCCAGCTGCCGGCGGAGGTGTTCGAGGAAGCCTACAGGCCGCCGGTCTCGGACGGCACGGGTCAGGACCGCAAGCTGCTGCGCGATGCCGGGCGGCTGCTGGGCGAGGCCGGCTGGCACGTCAAGGACGGCAAACGCGTCAATGCCAACGGCGAGGTGTTCGAGATCGAGTTCCTGATTGCGGATCCGGCGATGGAGCGCATCCTGTCGGGCTTCGTGAAGAACCTGCAGGCTATCGGCATTCAGACGACGATCCGGCGCATCGATCCGGCGCAGTACGAGCGCCGCGTCAAGTCTTTCGACTTCGACGTGGTCAACACGCGCTACGTGCTGCGCCTGACGCCGGGCGTCGAGGTCAGATCCTTCTGGGGTAGCGAGGCGGCCAAGACCGACGGCAGCCTCAATCTCGCGGGCATGAGCGACCCGGCCGTCGACGCCCTGATCGGCAAGATCACGGAGGCCAACAGCCGCGAGGAGCTGAAAACCGCGACCCGCGCTCTCGACCGCGTGCTGCGCGCAGGCCACTACTGGGTGCCACACTGGTACAAACCCGCCCACTTTGTCGCCTATTGGGACAAGTTCGGCCGGCCAGCCATGAAACCACGATACGAGCGGGGCATTACCTATACGTGGTGGTACGATGCGGAAAGGGCGGCAAAGCTCAAGTCGAACTGATGCGGAGTGGGCAAGCGCCCGGCGATGACCACGTACCTTCTGAAGCGCGTCCTTCTCATCATCCCGACCCTGTTCGGGATCATGCTGATCAGCTTCGCCATCGTGCAATTCGCGCCGGGCGGGCCGATCGAGCGGGTCATCGCGCAGATCTCCGGCACGGACGTGTCCGCCACCGCCCGCATCGGCGGCGGCCAGGGCGACGGGCTGTCCAATGCGAACCAGGCGCAATCGGGCCAGGGTGGCGGGGAGAACACGTCGAAGTACCGCGGCGCGCAGGGCCTCGACCCCGAATTCATCAGGAGCCTCGAGAAGCAGTTCGGCTTCGACAAGCCGGCGCACGAGCGCTTCTTCCTGATGATGAAGAACTACCTGCTGTTCGACTTCGGCAAGAGCTACTTCCGCGACGTCAGCGTGCTGCAGCTGATCAAGGAGAAGCTGCCCGTCTCCGTCTCGCTCGGCATCTGGATGACGCTCATCACCTATCTCATCTCGATCCCGCTCGGCATCCACAAGGCCGTGCACGACGGCGAGAAGTTCGACACCTGGACCTCGGGCCTGCTGGTGATCGGCTATGCCATCCCGGGCTTCCTGGTAGCCGTGTTCCTGCTGGTGATGTTCGCCGGCGGCTCGTTCTTCCAGTGGTTCCCCTCGCGCGGCCTGACCTCCGACGGCTGGAGCCAGATGTCGATGATCGGCAAGGTCGCCGACTACTTCTGGCATCTCGCGCTGCCGCTGGTCGCCATGTCCCTCGGCGCCTTCACGACCATGACGTTCCTGACGCGCAACTCGTTCCTTGACGAGATCCGCAAGCAGTACGTGATGACCGCGCAGTCCAAGGGGCTTGGCCAGCGCCAGGTCCTGTACGGGCACGTGTTCCGCAACGCCATGCTGCTGATCATCGCGGGCTTTCCCGGCGCCTTCATTCACGCCTTCTTCTCGGGAGCCCTGCTGATCGAGACGATCTTCTCCCTCGACGGCCTCGGCCTGCTGAGCTTCGAGAGCGTGATCAACCGGGACTATCCGGTCGTCTTCGCCACGCTCTACATTTTCGCGCTGCTGGGCCTCGTCGTTAACCTGGTCTCCGACTTCGTCTACACGCTCGTCGATCCCCGCATCGACTTCGAGTCGCGGGAGGTGTGAGGCTCGTGAACATCAGGGACAAACCAGCCCAGCCGACCGTCGCCAGGGCGCGTGACGCCGCCGACCCGAGCGCCGCATCCAGGTCGGCCTCCAAGCCGATCGCGCGCGCGTTCGATCCGGCCGAGCCCGGCGAGCCGTTGCCGACCAAGCAGATCGGCCGCGCGACGCTGCCGAGGCGCAGCTATCTGGGCGGTTTCGGGCTCTCTCCGCTCAACAAGCGTCGCTGGCGCAACTTCAAGGCCAACGGCCGCGGCTACTGGAGCCTCTGGATCTTCCTGTCGCTCTTCATCTTCAGCCTGTTCGCGGAGTTCGTCGCCAACGACAAGCCGATCGTCGCCTACTACAAGGGCGAGCTGCTGTTCCCGGTGCTGGTGGATTATCCGGAATCCAAGTTCGGCGGCTTCCTGGCGGTCACCGACTACAAGGACTCGGTGATCCTCGAGGAGATCGAGAAGAACGGCTGGGCCATCTGGCCGCCGATCGGCTACTCCTACCATTCGATCAACAAGGACTATCCGCGCATCAAGAACGCGGGCGGCCAGTGCCTCGGCTTCCCGGGACCGCCGCCGTGGTCGACGAGCGCCAAGTTCTGCGACATGCCCGCCGACCACATGGCGCGCTACATGTCGATCGGCAATCGCAACTGGCTCGGCACCGACGACCAGGGGCGCGATGTGCTGGCGCGATTGATCTACGGCTTCCGCGTATCGGTGCTGTTCGGGCTGCTGCTGACGATCCTGTCCTCCATCGTCGGCGTCACCGCCGGCGCGACCCAGGGCTACTTCGGCGGCCGGGTCGACCTCGTCTTCCAGCGCTTCCTGGAGATCTGGTCGTCGATCCCGTCGCTGTTCGTGCTGATCATCATCTCCTCGGTCCTGGTGCCGGGCTTCTGGACGCTGCTCGGCGTGCTGCTGCTGTTCCACTGGGTCTATCTGGTCGGCGTGGTGCGGGCCGAGTTCCTGCGCGGACGCAACTTCGAGTACATCACGGCCGCCCGCGCGCTGGGCCTATCCGACGCCAAGATCATGTTCAAGCACCTGCTGCCCAACGCCATGGTGGCGACGCTGACGTTCCTGCCCTTCAAGCTGTCGGGCTCGATCACGGCGCTGACCGCGCTCGATTTCCTGGGCCTCGGCCTGCCGCCCGGTTCCGCCTCGCTGGGCGAGCTGCTGGCCCAGGGCAAGGCCAATCTGCAGGCGCCGTGGCTGGGACTGACCGCGTTCATCTCGATCGCCGGGCTGCTCAGCCTGCTCATCTTCATCGGCGAGGGCGTCCGCGACGCGCTCGATCCGCGCAAGACCTATCGGTGAGGGCGGACATGGACGCCATCGCCCCGCTCGTCGAAGTCCGCGACCTCTCCGTGCGGTTCGCCGCCGGGCCGGCGACGGTGGAGGCCGTCAGCCATGTCTCCTTCAAGGTCGCCAAGGGTGAGATCGTCGCGCTGGTCGGCAAGTCCGGCTCCGGCAAGACCGTCTCGGCCCTGTCGATCATGCGGCTGCTGAACTACCCGTCCGCGTCGCATCCCTCGGGCGAGATCATCTTCGGCGGCAAGGACCTGCTGAAGGCGCCCGGCCACACCATGCGCAACATCCGGGGCGAGAAGATCTCGATCATCTTCCAGGAGCCGATGACCTCGCTCAACCCGCTGCACACGATCCAGAAGCAGGTCGGCGAGATCATGCGGCTGCATCACGGCCTCGACGAGGCGACGGCGCGGGCGCGCGTGCTCGAACTGCTCCGCAAGGTCGGCCTCGACAATCCCGAGCGGCGTCTCAACGCCTATCCGCATCAGCTGTCGGGCGGCCAGCGGCAGCGCGTGATGATCGCCATGTCGCTGGCCAACGAGCCGGATCTGCTGATTGCCGACGAGCCCACCACCGCGCTCGACGTCACCATCCAGGCGCAGATCCTGGAGCTGTTGAAGAGCCTGCAGCGCGAGCTCGGCATGGCCATGCTGCTGATCACCCACGACCTGGGCGTGGTGCGCCGCATGGCCGACCGCGTCTACGTCATGAGCAAGGGCGCCGTGGTGGAAGAGGGCCGCACGGCCGACATCTTCGAGCGCCCGCAGCACAGCTATACGCGCCATCTCATGTCGGCCGAGCCCAAGGGCAAGCCGCCGACGCCCTCGCCCAGCGCGCCGGTCGTGCTCGAGACCGAGGACCTGAGGGTCTGGTTCCCGATCAAGCGCGGACTGCTGCGCCGCACCGTAGACTACGTGAAGGCCGTCGACGGCCTCTCCCTCAAGCTGCGCGAGGGCGAGACCGTCGGCGTCGTCGGCGAGTCCGGCTCCGGCAAGACCACGCTCGGACTGGCTCTGCTGCGTCTCATCTCCTCGCAGGGTCCGATCGCATACGTCGGCAAGCGCATCGACGGACTGGACTCGCGCCAGATGCGTCCGCTGCGCAAGGAGATGCAGGTCGTCTTCCAGGATCCCTACGGCTCGCTGTCGCCGCGTCTCTCCGTGGGCCAGATCATCGGCGAGGGGCTGACGATCCAGAATCCCGGCATGAGCTACGACGAGCGCCGGGTCCGCGTCGGCGCGGCGCTCAGCGAGGTCGGGCTCGATCCGGACGCGCAGGATCGCTACGCACACGAGTTCTCTGGCGGCCAGCGCCAGCGCATCGCCATCGCACGCGCCATGGTGCTGGAGCCCAAGTTCGTGCTGCTCGACGAGCCCACCAGCGCGCTCGACATGTCGGTGCAGGCGCAGATCGTCGACCTGCTGCGCGACCTGCAGCGGCGCCACGACCTCGCCTACCTGTTCATCAGCCACGACCTGAAGGTGGTGCGCGCGCTGTCCAACTACGTCGTCGTGCTGAAGAACGGCAAGGTGGTCGAAGAAGGCCCGTCGGACGAGATCTTCAACAATCCGAAGGCGCCCTACACGAAGGCCCTGCTGGCCGCCGCCTTCGACCTCGCCGTCGTGCACCGCACCACCACGGCTACCTGACGCGCGCGGGCTCTCACGCGACGGCTTGGGGTCGCGCTATTGCTGCGTCAATTCGTTCGCGATTGTCAATGGTCGGGCTTGGCCCGGCCACCCATCCCTCCGCGAACGTCCGGTGCATCCTGAGAAGCATTGGGTCCTCGGGGCAAGCCCGAGCGATGACAGAGCGATGTTGCATGCTGGACCGCGATGGCGGACCAGTGGGCGTCACTCGGCCGGCTGGGGCGCGGCGGGGGCGGCGGCGCTCTGCGACGCACGCTTGCGGCCGGTCAGCTGGCGGATCACCACGTAGAACACCGGCGTGAAGATTAGCCCGAACAGGGTGACGCCGATCATGCCCCAGAACACGGCTGTGCCCAGCGCGATGCGCATCTCGGCGCCGGCGCCGACGGCGAGATAGAGCGGGATCACGCCCAGCGTGAAGGCGAGCGAGGTCATCAGGATCGGCCGCAGCCGCAGCTGGCAGGCCTCGACCGCCGCCGACACGCGGTCCATGCCCTGCTCCTCAAGCTGGCGGGCGAACTCGACGATGAGGATCGCGTTCTTGGCGGCGAGCCCGATCAGCACCACGAAGCCGATCTGCGTCAGGATGTTGATCTCGCGCCCGTGCAGCCACACCCCGAACGCGGCCGAGAACAGGCACATGGGCACGATCAGCATGATGGCGAGCGGCAGCGACCAGCTCTCGTATTGCGCCGACAGCGCCAGGAACACGAAGATCACGCTGAGCACGAAGATGTAGTATCCGGTGCGGCCGACCTTGGCCTCCTGGTAGGACAGGTCCGTCCACTCGAAGGTCACGCCCTGCGGCAGCTTCTCGCGCGAGAGCTCGCGCATGATCTCGAGCGACTGGCCTGAGCTGACGCCCGGCCTCGCCGTGCCGTTGACCTCGGCCGACGGAAACAGGTTGTAGCGCGGCACGCGCTCGGGGCCGACGATCTCCTTGAACGTCACCAGGCTGCCGAGCGGCACCATCTGTCCCTCGGTGGAGCGCACCCGGATCTTCGATACGCTCTCCGCGTTCAGGCGATAGTCGCCGTCGGCCTGCGCCATGACGCGATAGGTGCGGCCGAACATGTTGAAGTCGTTGACGTAGGCCGAGCCCATGAACACGCGCATGGCCTCGAAGATGTTGGTCACCGGCACCTTGAGCATCTGCGCCTTGTCGCGGTCGACGTCGACGTAGACCTGCGGGGTGGCGGCCTGGAAGGTGGTGAACACGTTGGCGATGCCCGGCGTCCGGTTGGCCTCGGCCACGAAATCCTGCACGATGCGGGCGAACTCGGCCGGCTCCATGCCCAGCGTGTCCTGCAGGCGCATCGAGAACCCGGCCGCCGCGCCCATGCCGCGCACCGGCGGCGGGATGAAGACGAAAGACTGCGCCTCCTCGATCTGCGCCAGCTTGGCCCGCATCTCCTGCGCGATCCTGTCGACCGTCTGGCCCAGGCGGTGGCGCTCCTCGAAATCGTCGAGCACGAGGAACAGCAGGCCCGCGTTGGTGGCGAAGGTGAAGGTGGCGCCGTTGCGGCCCGTGAAGCCGTTGGAATACTTGACGCCCGGCGTCGACAGCGCCAGGTCCGTCGCCCGCTTCAGGACCGCGTCCGTGCGCGCCAGCGAGGATCCGGGCGGAAGCTGCAGCGAGATGATCAGGATCGCGCGGTCGAGGCTCGGGATGAAGCCGGTCGGCAGGCGCTGCACGAACCAGCCGGCGAAGACCATCAGCAGGACGTAAGCCACCAGCACGACTACCCACGCGCCGCGCCAGCCCGCGCACCAGGCGGCCGTAGCCGCGCGCCAGGGCATCGAAGGCCGCGTCGAACACGCGGAAGAAGGCATGCACGGGACGCATCAGCAGCGACGGGTGCGCATGGCCCGGGGCGTGCGCCCGGAACAGGATGGCGCACAGGGCGGGGCTGAGCGTCAGCGAGATGAACAGCGAGATCGCGGTTGCGGTCGCGATCGTGATCGCGAACTGGCGGTAGAACAGGCCGGTGATGCCGCCGATGAACGCGGTGGGGATGAACACCGCCAGCAGCACCAGGGCGATGGCGATCAACGCGGTCCCGACCTCGTCCATCGAGACCCGGGAGGCCTCGATCGGACTGAGGCCCTCCTTCAGCTTGCGCTCGACGTTCTCGACCACGACGATGGCGTCGTCGACGACGATGCCGACGGCCAGCACCAGCCCGAACAGGGTCAGCATGTTGAGCGAGAAGCCGAACGCCTGCATCACCGCGAACGTGCCGATCAGCGACACCGGGATGGCGATCACCGGAATGAGCGTGGCGCGCCAGGTCTTGAGGAACAGCAGCACCACCAGCACGACGAGGAAGGTCGCCTCCAGGATGGTGCCGTAGAGCTTCTTGATCGACACCTCGACGAACTCGGTCGGATTGTAGGTGATGCGGTACTCGAGCCCCTTGGGGAAGCCCTTGGCCATCTCGGCCATGGCATCCTTGATGCTCTGGGTGGCGAGCACGGCATTCGAGCCCGGCTGCTGGTCGACGATGACGATGATGGCCGGATATCTGTCGGCGTAGCCCTGGGCGGAGTAGCTGAGCGCACCCAGCTCGACGCGGCCGATGTCCTTGACGCGCACGACACGCCCATCGGCGCCCATCTTGACGACGATGTCCTCGAACTCGTCGGCGTTGCGCAGCCGCCCCTTCATCTGCAGGGAGACCTGGAACGCGTTCTTGTAGTCGACCGGCGGCTCGCCCAAGGCCCCGCCCGCCACCTGCACGTTCTGGGCGCGCAGGGCCTCGAGCACCTGCTCGGCGGTGAGCCCGCGCAGCGCGATCCGCTCCGGGTCGAGCCAGACGCGCATCGAATACTCGCGCACGCCGTAGAGCGACACGTCGGCGACGCCGTAGAGCCGCATCAGCTTGTCGCGCACGTTGAGCAGGCCGTAGTTGGAGATGTAGACCTCGTCGTAGGTCTTGTCCGGCGACAGCAGATGGATGGCCAGCAGCAGGTCGGGCGAGCGCTTGCGCACGGTCAGGCCGTTGCGGCGCACCTCGTCGGGCAGGCGGCGCTCGGCCGCGCTCACCCGGTTCTGCACCAGCACCTGGGCCTTGTCGATGTCGGTGCCGACGTCGAACGTGACGGTGAGCGACAGATAGCCGTCGCTCGTCGACTGCGAGGCCATGTAGATCATGCCCTCGACGCCGTTCACCTCCTGCTCGATCGGCGCGGCGACGGTGTCGGCGACGGTTTGGGCGCTGGCACCGGGGAAGCTGGTGGATACGGTGATGGTGGGCGGGATGATCTCGGGCAGCTGGGTGATGCCGAGCCCGAAATAGCCGATGGCGCCGATGATGGTGACCACCAGCGAGACCACCGCCGCAAAGATCGGGCGCTCGATGAAGAAGCGGCTGATCCTCATGGGTGTCGCGGTCCTAAACGGGGGGCCGGTCGGCGCCCGCCCTCATTCCTGCGCCTTCACGATCGGCTTGGCAGCCATCGCCGCTGCCGGCGTCGGCTCCTCGCGCCTGGGCGTCACCTTTCCGCCGGGGCGCGCACGCTGCAGCCCCCTGATGATCACCCACTCCTGCGCCGTGACGCCTTCGCGCACGACGCGCATGCCCTCGTAGAGCGGGCCCAGCTTGACGTTGCGGCGCACCACGGTGCCGTCGTCGCCGACGACATAGACGAACTTGTTGGTCTGGTCGGTGCCGATCGCCTCGTCGGGGAGCAGGACCGCGGAATAGGGAGCCGAGCCGGTGACGCGCACGCGCGCGAACAGGCCCGGCGAGAACAGCTCGTTCGGATTGGCCATGACGCCGCGGGCGCGCAGCGTGCCGGTGCCCTGGTCGAGCCGGTTGTCGAGGAAGTCCAGGCGCGCCTTGTGCGGGAAGCCACGCTCGTCGGGCAGCGCGATCTCGATGGGCGCGCCGAGCTCGGCGGCGCCCGCGCCCGCGCCGCGCTCGGACAGGCGCTTGTACTTGATGTAGTTGTTCTCGTTGACGTCGAAGTAGATGTAGATCGGATCCTGGCTGACGATGGTCGTCAGCAGCGTCGCGCCGGAGACGGAGCCGGCGCTGATCCAGTTGCCCGCGGTCACCAGCGTGCGGCTGATGCGGCCGGTGATGGGCGAATCGATGCGGGAGAACGACAGGTCGAGCTCGGCCGAGGCCACCTTCGCTTCGGCCACCTTCACCGCCGCCTGGGCGTCGCGCACGATCGACATGCGGTCGTCGAAGGTCTTGCCGGAGATGATCTGGCGCTCGACCAGCGGCTTGCCGCGCACGATGTCGAGATTGGCGTTCTCGACCTTGGTGATGGCGGCGAACAGCTCGGCCCGGGCCTGCTCCAGTGCACGCTCGAAGGGGCGCTGGTCGATCACGAACAGCAGGTCGCCCTGCTTGACGCGCTGCCCGTCCTTGAAGCGCACCTCGGTGAGGTGGCCGGAAACGCGCGCGCGTATCTCCACCGTCTCGACGGCGTCGAAGCGGCCCGTGTACTCGTCCCACTCCGTGATCTCGCGCTGGACCGGCTGGCTCACCGCCACGGTCGGCGGCGCAGTCTTCGGCTGTGCCTGCGGTTGCGTCTGCGTCGAGTTCCCCTGATCGCAGCCGGCGCCCAACGCGAGCAGCGCGACCGCAGCGATCAGGCCGCCGACGCGGCGGCTGTCACACCTGCATTTGAACATTCTTGTTACTCACCGACGGAAGGTGGCTTGCAGACCAATACACAACAAAACCAATGGATGAAAGGATCGCTTGCAGCCGCAGCCGTAGCCCTGGCCGTATTGCCGCTGCCTTGTGCACAACTGCCTTTTTGGGCCCGCAACCCAAGCACCTAGTCGGCGGAGTAGGAGGGCCGGCGGGTGGAGGCCCGGCTCACGCGGTAGTTGCCGCGCTGGGTGGGGCGGGCCGACGCGAGCTCCGCCCGCGATCCGCGGCGCGCGACGGCCGGCTCCCGCCTCGACCCGTTGTGGACGACAACCTTGGTGGAGGCGTAGCCGTGCTTGTGCACCAGCTTGAACAGCAGCGCGGCGTTGCCGGGCGCCAGGCGCACGCAGCCGTGCGAAGCCGGCGTCCCCAGCAGGCCGACGGCGCTGGTGCCATGGAAAGCCATGCCGCGATGGAAGAAGACCGCATTCGGCATCGGCGCGAACTCGTACTGGCGCGAGTAGTGCATCCTCGAGGCCCATTGCGGGTGGAACGTGCCGGTGGCGGTGGCGAAGCCGCGGCGGCCGGACGAGATCGGCCAAGTGTACTTGGCCTTGCCGCCTTCGATCACGGTGACGCGCTGCGAGCCCAGGTCGGTGTTGAGGACGAGCGTGATCGGCGGCGGGGGTGGAGGCGGCGGTGCCAGCTCCATGACAGCCGGGGGCGCGGCCACGACATCGCTGCCGACCGCAGCGGCAATCTTGCCGGCGGGCAGCTCCGCATCGGGTTTCGGTGGCGTGGCCTCCGGCTTACCCGGCATATCGGCGGCTTGCGGATTCCACTGCTGCGACCGCGGGCTGCTCGGTGGCGTCGTGCGCGGCGAGCGGACTGCCGATCAGCATCGCCGCAAGCGCAACAGAGCCGGCAAGGCTTCTCATCCTTCGATCCTTGTCTTCGAAAGTCAGCCAGAGAGGACGGAGGATTATCTATATCCCTCCCCTCGCTGTCGAACACTTAATCATTCCCCAATTGGAGGTTAACGCGCGATCCATTCATGGCGCCTGAAGCAGCCGAACGCCGCCGGCCCCCGGCCAATGCAACCGAGGATCAGCGTTGCGCGACGTCCGGGCCGCGAGGCTTCGCCTTGCCGGGCACGATCCGCTGCCAAAGATTCGACATCCAGCCGGACAGGCAGGCGATGGGGCGCGGACCGGTGCGCTTGCCGGCAACTCGGGCCGCTCGAACATGCTCGTCATCTCCTTGAAGCCTCCTCGATGCTGCCGCGACGCATGCAACCGCGTGAGCCGTCCCGAGCCCGCGGATGTCGCCAATCCGGCCGCTGCTCGTTGGGAGATCGATCAAGGGCATCGTAGTCAGATCGAGCGCGTTATATTATCCTCTCTGCCGGTGCCACCTGCCCTAAATTAGGGCTTGGCGCCGTCTAGGTCTGATGCAAATGGTGATGAGACGACCCATGCAGGGACAAGCCTCCATCGCAGCCGACGGAAGCCCAATGGACGAGCGCCACTTTCGCAATGCCCTGGGCCGGTTCGTGACCGGCGTGACGGTCATCACCACGCGCACGGGCGAGGGCAAGCTCGAGGGGCTGACCGCCAACTCGTTCTCCGCGGTCTCGCTCGATCCGCCGCTCGTGCTGTGGAGCCTGAGAAAGTCGTCGACGCTGATGGCCACCTTCGAGGCGGCCCAGCATTTCGCCGTGAACGTGCTCGGTGCATGGCAGTTCGCCCTGTCGGAGCACTTTGCCAAGCGGATGCCCGAGAAATTCCAGGACGTCGTCCACGCCCCGGGGCTTGGAGGCTGCCCGTTGCTGTTCGGCGCGCTCGCGACTTTCGAGTGCGTCAAGGAGGCGAACGTCGCCAGCGGCGACCACATCGTCTTCTTCGGCCGCGTGGAGCATGCCACCTATCGGGACGGCGAGCCGCTGATCTACAGCGCCGGCCGCTACGGCACGCACGCCTTCCTCGATTGATCCGCCTCCGACGCCGTATTCGCCGAGGCCCGACTCGCAGAAACGGCCGGCGAGCTGCGCCCGCCGGCCGTCGAGGACAAACCACCGCAAGGGGCTGGGCCGATCTCCCGGGGAGAGCGGCCCGCGCCCGACCTGGATCAGGTCTTCTGGTTGCGATAGCGGATCATGTAGGACTCCATGGTGTAGTCGGCCACCTGGTGCCACAGGTAGCTGTCGTCCATGAACCCCTTGTAGCTGTCGTAGACCTTCTTGAAGGCCGGGTTCGACTTGTTGAGCTCGGCATAGAGCTCGTTGGCGGCCTTGTAGCAGCCGTCCATCACCTCCGGCGAGAACGGCTGCAGCACCGCACCTTGGCTGGCGAGGCGCTTCAGCGCGGAGGTGTTGACGGCATCGTACTTGGCGGAGACCCAATTGTTGGCTTCCAGCACGGCTGAGGTCAAAGCCTCCTTGTAGGGAGCCGGCAGCTGGTTGAACTTGTCCAGTGTTGGCGATGAAGCCGGTGGTCGAGTTCGGCTCCCACCAACCCGGATAGTGATAGAACTTGGCGACCTTCACGAAGCCGAGCTTCTCGTCGTCGTAGGGGCCGACCCACTCGGCGCCGTCGATGGTGCCCTTCTCCAGCGCGGGGTAGATGTCGCCGCCGGCGATCTGCTGCGGCACGACGCCGACCTTCTGCATGATCTTGCCGGCGAAGCCGCCGAGCCTGAACTTCAGGCCCTTGAGATCGTCCATCTTGGTGATCGGCTTGCGGAACCAGCCGCCCATCTGGCAATTGGTGTTGCCGCACGGGAATGAAGTGGACGTTGTAGCCCTTGAAGAACTCGTTCAGCATATCCTGCCCGCCACCATGGAGCAGCCACGCATTCTGCATGCGCGTGTTCATTCCGAACGGCATGGCGGAGGCGAACACGAACGTGTCGTCCTTGCCGAAGTAGTAGTAGAGCGCCGTGTGGCCGGCCTCGACGGTGCCGTTCTGGACGGCGTCGAGCACCTGGAGCGCGGGAACGATCTCGCCGGCGGCAAAGACCTGGATCTGGAACTTGTTGTCGGTCAGCGCGGCGACGCGCTTGGAGATGTACTCGGCGCCGCCGTACAGCGTGTCGAGAGACTTGGGCCAGCTGGCCGGCATCCGCCACTTCACCTCGGGCATCGACTGGGCGATGGCGGGAGCCGCGACAGCGGTCGCGGTGGCGCCGAGGCCGGCGACGCCGACGCCCTTGAGGAATTTACGTCTTGCGATTTTAGTCATTCCATTCTCCTTGAGCTCGAAGGTTTTTCTACCGGCCATTTCGCTTTTCAAAATGGCGGATTGTGACTCGCACGCTAACTCATTTAGCCGCCGCGAGCACGCATGTTTGCGCGTGTCTTGAACACGGTTGGGGTAAGTGCATAGCGGTCGAGCCCCGATTGGCCCGTGGGGCGCGTCGTCGCATCCTACTTTTGGCGCAGATCGGGCGGCGCGGGCAACTCGAACTGCGGAGCAAGCGGACCTTGCGGGTTGAACGGTGGGATCTGGATTTCGATCTTGCTCGGATCCATTGCCGGCGCCGCTGCCTTGTAATGCATCACCATCGCCGGGAAGGCGATGACAAGCCCAACCATTATGCACTGGATGATTACGAAGGGTATCGCACCCCAGTAGATTTGCCCTGTCGTCACGGGCTCCGTCATATTGCCGGTCACCCTGTCCTTATAGGGCTCCTTGGGCGCCACGGACCGCAGATAGAACAGGGCGAAACCGAACGGCGGATGCATGAAGCTGGTCTGCATGTTCACGCCCAGCATCACCCCGAGCCAGATGAGATCGATGCCTATTTTATCGGCAGCCGGCCCGATGAGCGGAATGATGATGAAGGCGATCTCGAAGAAGTCGAGGAAGAAGGCGAGCAGGAACACGAGGACGTTCACTACGACCAGGAAGCCGATCTGGCCGCCCGGCAGCGAGGTCAGCAGATGCTCGACCCACAGATGGCCGTTCACGCCGTAGAAGGTCAGCGAGAAAATCCGGGCGCCGACCAGGATGAACACGACGAACGAGGATAGCTTCGCCGTCGCCTCGACCGCCGACTTGAGCAGCGCGTAGTTGAAGCGGTTCGGATTGCCGTCGAGATAGCGCTTGAACAACGCCAGGATGATCGACCCGGTGGCGCCCATCGCGCCGCCTTCCGTCGGCGTGGCAACGCCGATGAAGATGGTACCGAGAACGAGGAAGATCAGGAACAGCGGCGGCACCATCACGAAGGTGACCTGCTGGGCCAGCGCCGACAGGAACCCGTAGCCGGTGATCTTGCGGATGATCCAGTTCAGCAGAGCGGCCACGAACGCGAACACGATGGCGACAGCCATGACCAGCACGACGAAATCGGCGCCGCGATAAGGCTGGTCGCGCATCGCGAAGTAGCCGATCAGGCCGGACATGACGGTGAGGATGCCGAGCGAGGCCAAGCCCCGGCTGCCGTCTGGCTTGCGAAAGCCGACCGCGTCCGGCGGCAGCCCCGGCGCCGCGTCGGGGTAGAGCTTGGTGACGATGAAGATGTAACCGGCGTACAGGCCTGCCAGCACGATGCCCGGAATGAATGCGCCCTCGTACATGTCGCCAACCGACCGGCCCAGCTGGTCGGCCATGACGATCAGCACGAGCGAGGGCGGGATGATCTGCGCCAGCGTGCCGGAGGCCGCAATCACGCCGCTTGCCACACGGCGGTCGTAGCCGTAGCGCAGCATGATCGGCAGCGAGATCAATCCCATCGAGATCACGGACGCGGCGACGACGCCGGTGGTCGCGGCGAGCAGCGCGCCGACGAATACGACCGCATAGGCTAGGCCGCCGCGGATGGTGCCGAACAGCTGGCCGATGGTGTCGAGCAGGTCCTCGGCCATGCCAGAGCGTTCCAGCACCAGCCCCATGAACGTGAAGAATGGAATGGCCAGCAGGACGTCATTGTTCATGACGCCGTAGATGCGTTCGGGCAGCGATTGCAGCAGCGGCCAGTACAGCGTGATCTCGCCGTGGGACAGCGGTGCAAGCTCGACGCCGACGATGAAGAAGAGGAGGCCGCAGGCGGAGAGCGAGAAAGCGACGGGATATCCCAGGAGCAGGAAGACCACGAGCGACGCAAACATGATCGGCGCCATGTTGTGCGCAACGAATTCTGCCATCTTAGGGGCTCCGGCGGGCGAGGTTCGCGAGATGCTGGATCATTGATTGGATTGCTTTGCAGGCTCGGCGAGCCCGCGCGCCTCAGCCTCTTCGCGTGCGACCTGGATCACACGCTGAGCCTCCGCCTCGGCCGCGGCGTGGTGTCCGCCGCCCGATATCGTGTCGTCCAGATCGCCCCTCATGATGGCGATGCGCTTGATCAGCTCGGAGAGCCCCTGGACCAACAGGAACGTGAACGCCAGCGGGATCAGCAGCTTGGACGGATAGACCGGCAGCCCTCCGGCATTGGTCGATTGCTCGTTCTGCATCAGCGAGCGCCAGAAGAACGGCCAACCCAGGTAGGTGAGCAACAATGCCGTTGGAATGAGAAAGAACAGGTGACCGATCACGTCGATCCAGTCCCGCGCCCGCTTGGGCAGCGTCCCGTTCACGATGTCGATGCGGATGTGCTCGTTGGACAGGAGCGTCCACGCCGCGCAGAGGAGGAAAACCGCGCCGAACAAGATCCACTGGATCTCGAGCCACGAATTGGAGGAGGTGTTGAAGACCTTGCGGACCGTGGCGTTGGCGGCGCTGATGAGAATGGCCGCCAGGATTGCCCATGCGACCAGCTGGCCAACGCGGGTGTTGAAGGTGTCGACCGCGCGGCTGAACCGCAGCAACGTTTTCAATCACTCCTCCCTTGCCGGGGCCCGTCCTGGCAGACTGCCCATCCGGCCCTCCAACGCATGCTCCACTGTATAGAGCTTTACGTTTGCGTCATCCACCAGCTCGTTGCGACTAAGGATTAACATCGCGCGTGTCCACGGGCAGCCGGAAATTACCCTAATGACGGCGGCGCCGGGCAATTGTCGCCGCGGCATCGTCGCGCATGCTCCGACGGCCCCGCAAGGCCGCGCTAGTTCGAGGTCGGGGCACCGGGCTGGCGCAGGGGCTGGGCGCGGGCGAAACGGTCGTCCTCCAGGCACTTGGCGACGATGCGCGCAACCGTCGGGTACCCGTCCAGCGTGCCCTTGAACACGCGAAAGCCCGCGGCGTGGCTGACGAGGCAGAGATCGGCCATCGTCACCCGGTCGCCGTGGCAGTAGGTACCGGTCGCCTTGTCGCGGGACAGATGCATCTCGTAGGCGTCGAGCCCCGCCGCGAACCAGTGGCGCACCCAGGTCATCTTGCCGGCATCGTCGAGATTGAAGGTCGCACCCAGATGATTGCGCACGCGGGGCACGATGAGCGGATGGGAGTCGGCGACCGTGATCAGGCAGAGCGCCCGCACGCGCGCGCGGTCCCGCGGATCGGCCGGCAGCAGCGGCGGCTCCGGATAGACCTCGTTCAGGTATTCCATGATGGCCATGGACTGATAGAGCACGTTGCCGTCGTCCTCGATCAGCGCAGGGATCACCATCTGCGGGTTGACGGCCTTGAACTCCGCCGCGCGCTGCTGCCCGGCATCGAGATCGACGTAGATCGGCTCGTAGTCGAGGCCCTTCAGGTTGAGGGCGATGCGGACGCGGAACGTGGCGAGCGAACGCCAGTACGTATAGAGCTTCATGTCAGCGTTTCTCCCCTGGAGCAGGATCGATTCGGATGGAAATCGCTCTTGCCTGAGCTGCAACGTGGCAGCCGAAGCGCGAATCCTGATCGAAGCTGAAATGCTTCGATCAGGAAAACGATCTTGCTCCAGGTAACATCACCCGGGAGGCATCGCGCATGCAATCCCGTCGTGGCGCGCTTGGAGGGCGCGGCCGACATCCGCGCGCAAGAAAACACCCGCCCACGGGAGGGGCGCGCCAGGCAGCTTCAGGTGGGCCAGGGGAGGCTGCGCGTCAATCGCGCGGCGGTGGATCGTCCTTGGCAGGCGGTGGCGCGGCATCCTCGGTCTCGACGCGTGCGCGGCGCACCGGACGGCGCAGAAACTCGGGCTGCTCGTGCGCCTGCTGGAACCGGTCGCGACGACGCAACTCGCCGCCGCCGTCCCGCTCCCGGCGGGGCTCTCCCTCCCGGTCCCGGCGCGGCTCGTGGCTGGCCTCGCGGCGGGGCGGCGGCTCGTGGCCGGCCTCGGCGGGCTCCTGGTGACGCTCCGGCTGCGGAGCACGTTCCTGCGGCGGACCCCGTCCCTCCATCGGCCGGTCGCGATCGCCGCGATCCCGGTCCCTGTCTCCGCGATCCCGATCGCCGCCGCGGTCGCGATCGCCGCGGTCCCGGTCACGGCTGCGGAAACCGCCCTGATCGCGCCGGAAGGGCCGGTCGTTGCGGTTGGCGTCGTAGCCGCCGGATTGGCGCGGCGGCGGCTGGTGCTGCTGGGGGATCTGATGCTGCGGCGCGAAAGCCTCGTCGAGGATGTCGTCGTTCTCGTCCTCGCCGAACTCGTCGCCACCCTCGCCGGGCAGGCGGTGGCTATGGCCGTTGGCCGTGTCGCCGGGCTGCTGCATCTGGTCCCGGTAGGCCATGATGATGCGCATGTAATGCTCCGCGTGCTGCAGGTAATTCTCTGCCAGCACCGGGTCACCGGACGTCTGAGCATCGCGCGAGAGCGTCAGATACTTCTCGGCGATATGCGCCGGCGTGCCGCGGATCTTTACATCCGGTCCGTTGGATTCGAAGCTGCGCGCCAGAGGATTGTGGTTTTTCCGGTTGTTGTTGTTCCGGCCGCGCCCACGGCGATTCTGCTGTCCCTGCCTCACTGCCTAAATGGCTCCTATGTTACTTGAACCCGTTCCATCAATGTCCATTCCGCGTCTCGCGCGGGCATGGTTCTGTTTGCGCCGGGTCTCTACCCCGGCCGAGACGACCTCCGTGAGCGGCTCGTTCACGGCCCGGGCATCGTGCCTCGTGTGCTGCGTGATGACTTGGCCCCTGTTCGGCAACCCGCGGGCGGGCCACGCCTACGACTGCGGCAAGCAGGTCATCAATGCCTCTCGTGGGCGATCAGTGGTGCTGACGATAGGTCGCCTTGTTGCGAGCAATCCAAGCTTCGCGTCGTTTCACGCACCCGCTTATCTCCGCCCAGCGGGCAGCAACATCAGCATGGTGCTTTGACGGATTCCACTGACCCCAGCCTATCCCGGATGCCGCAAGAATCCAAGGGGTTTCTGGGCATATGCTCAATTCCGTGTTCTGGCGGCCACACAGCGTCGCTTACCGGCGACATCGCGATAGAACCGGATGTCGGATGACCCACTCGAACCCAGCAGCGCGGCAACCGCGTCGGCCTGATCGTGCCCCACCTCGAGCACCACCCAGCCATCTGGGACCACCTGCGCCATCCGCGCAATCAAACGGTGGAAGAAGCGTAAACCGTCCTCGCCGCCGTCGAGCGCCTGGAGAGGATCGTGGCAGCGAACCTCGGGGTCGAGCCCGGCAATCTCAGCTGAAGGTATGTAGGGCGGATTGGAAATCAAGATGCCGAACGGGCCGCCGATGGCCTCGAGCGCATCGGCTGCGAGCCATTGCGCCCGGGGCGCGAGCCCCAGTCGTCCGGCGTTGGCGCGCGCGACATCCAATGCCGCCGCGCTCGTGTCCGTGCCGACGCCAAGCGCGTGCGGCAGCTCGGCCAGCAGCGTAAGCAGCAGGCACCCCGATCCGGTGCCGACATCCAGGATGCGCAGCGGCCGCGCCGACGGTCCGTTCTCGGCGGCCAACGCGAGCGCGGCTTCGATCAGCGTCTCGCTGTCGGGTCTCGGGTCGAGCGTTGCCGGCGAGATGGCAAAGCTGCGGCCATAGAACTCGCGCTCGCCCAGGATGCGCGAGACAGGCTCGCGCGCGACGCGACGGGCGATGCAGCGACGAAAGCTCTCGGCCTCCGCTGCGCTCAGCTGCCACTCGGGTCGGGCCAGGACTTGGGCAGCCGACAGCCCGAGAGCGGAGACGAGTAGGCGGCGCGCGTCGTCGCCCGCGCCGTCGATGCCGGCTCGACGCAAGTCGGCGGTTGCCTGACGCAGGGCCGCGCCGAGCGTGGGCCGCGCGGCGTCGCCGGCCGCGTCACGCATCGGCGTCCTCATCCATGGCCGCCAGCTCGCTCGCCTGATGCTCGGTGATCAGCGCGTCGATCAGCTCGTCGAGTGCGGTGCCCTCGAGCACGGCGTCGAGCTTGTGCAGCGTCAGGCCGATGCGATGGTCGGTGACGCGACCCTGCGGAAAATTGTAGGTGCGGATGCGCTGCGAGCGGTCGCCCGAGCCGATCTGCCCCTTGCGCTGGGCGGCGCGCGAGTCCGCCGCCTTCTGACGCTGCTGCTCGTAGAGGCGGGAGCGCAGCACCTGCATGGCGAGGCGGCGGTTCTGATGCTGCGATTTCTCGGCCGAGACCACGATCAGCCCGGTCGGCAGATGCGTGAGGCGGACGGCTGAGTCCGTCTTGTTGACGTGCTGTCCGCCGGCCCCTCCGGCGCGCATGGTATCGATGCGGATATCCTCGGGGCGGATGTCGAGGTCGATATCCTCCACCTCCGGCAGCACTGCGACCGTGGCCGCCGAGGTGTGGATGCGACCGCTCGCCTCGGTGGCGGGGACGCGCTGCACGCGGTGCACGCCCGACTCGTACTTGAGGCGGGCAAATACGCCCTTGCCCGAGATCGAGGCCACGATCTCCTTGTAGCCGCCGAGATCGTTCTCCGACAGGCTGATGATCTCGGTCTTCCAGCCGTGCGCCTCGGCGTAGCGGCTGTACATGCGAAAGAGGTCGGACGCGAACAGGGCCGCCTCGTCGCCGCCGGTGCCCGCGCGCACCTCCAGGATGGCACTCTTCTCGTCGGCCGCGTCCTTGGGAAGGAGGTGGACGCGCAGCTTCTCGAGGAGCTCGCCCCGGCGCCGGTCGACCTGGCCGAGCTCGTCCTCGGCCATCTGCCTGAGCTCCTTGTCGGCCGTGGCATCGTTGCTGAGCGCTCTCAGCTCGCTCCATTCGGCTTCCGCCTTGCGATATTCCCGGACGGCCTCGACGACGGGATTGAGCTCGGCGAATTCCTTCGCCAGCTGCACGCGGCTGGCTTGATCGACGCCGTGATTGAGCTCGGACTGGATGTTGTTCCAGCGCTGAACGAGCTTGTCGAGCTTATCGGCGGGGATGGCGGTCATTGGCCAGGTGCGGACAGGAAAGAGCAAACGGAGCGGACACCCGCGCTACGGGCGGGACCCGCGGCTACATGTACGATTGCGGTTGCGGTTACGATTACGACGCTAGCGGGCGCTTGTCTGCAATTTGTCGGCTTTGCGCAAGCGCGGATCGCCCATCTCGATCCACCTCAGGCCCTCGCGGCGAGGTGCGGCAAGGAGCACCACGTAGTCCACGCCGGCACGTACGGCGGCCTCGGCCGGACCGGGCAGCAGGGCCACGGCGCGATAGATCGGCTGCGGCGCCGCATGTGCCAGATAGACCAGGGCCGCGATCAGCGCAACCGGCGTGCTCAGAGCAAACAGGGCGCGAGCCCGCCGGCGGCGAACCAGGGGGCTAGTCTGCGTCCGCTCGGCCTTGCTGCGCCCGCCCTGGGTACGCTCGCTGCGGGCAACCGTCTGCGAGCGCGTCGCGGGACGGCCGACAGTGGCCGGCACAGCGACCGAGGGCGGCGCCGTCGTCGGCATGGGCGTGGCGGGCGGGCTCGCCAGCGTCTGCATGTGGCCGCGGATGCGCCAAAGAATGGGTTCCGGATCGAGCCGCAGCAGCTCGCAGTAGCCGCGCACGATGCGCTCGGTCTCCTTGCCGTGGGGCAACGCCCCGATGGCGCCGGCCTCGAACGTGTCGATGCTCGCTGTACTGGTGGCCAGGCGCCGCGCGATCGTCTCGCGGGACACCTTCATCGTCAGGCGCATGTTGCGGAAGATCTGGCCGAGCTGCTCGTCGCGCAACGACGACGCTTCCCCGTTCGCGCCCGCATGCGCGTGCGCCGGGAAATACGCCCCGCTACCGCCGACCGGGCTTTCCCCGGGGTCTTGCCTCATACGCATCTCGAACGCGACTACCTGAAGCTTGGCTGGACATGTTTCAGCAAACCCAGCGCCTTGTCAAAGCTCGCCCTTCCCGATGGCGGGAACAAGCCGCGGCCCGCGGCGGACGAGCTTCTCTCCCGCGACTGTGACTTCCGGGAAACAATCGCTTGCAGCAGAACCGTATGCGCGAGCCCCTCGATCGGCTCACCCGTTGAAACGCGGCTTGCGCTTGCCCAGGAAAGCGTCGACCCCCTCGCTGAACTCGGCGCTGCCGAAGGCGATCGCCTGCGCGACGGCCTCGCGCTCGAAGAAGTCCTCGACGCTCGCCTCGTAGGCGCGCTTCATCATCACCTTGCTCATGGTCATCATGGCGGCCGGCCCCGAGGCGATCTCTTCGGCTGCCGCCAATGCCTCCGACATGAGTTTCTCGGGGGCGACGGCACGGTTTGCGAGGCCGATCGCCACCGCCTCCTCGGCCGTGTAGCGCCGGTTGAGCATGATCATCTCCTTGGCGCGCAGGCTGCCGATCGCCCAGGGCAGCGTCTGCAGCACGCCGAGGTCGGGCAGGGCGCCGAGCTTGGAGTAGCCGCTCATGAAGTAGGCCTCGCGGCTGGCGATGACGATATCGGCCAGCAGCGCCAGCGCGAGGCCGCCGCCGACCGCCGCGCCGTTCACCGCCGCGATCACCGGCTTGTCGCCATCGAGCAGCGCGCGGGCCCAGGCGTGCGTCACCTGCATGCGCCTGCGGACGGCCGGCGCCTTGCGACCTTCCGGGTCCTGCATGGCGCGGATGTCGCCGCCGGCGCAGAACGCCTTGCCGGTGCCGGTGATGAGAATCGCGCGCACGCCGGGGTCCGCGACGAGCTTCGGCACGTTCGCCTCCATGCCGGCCTTGACCGCCGGCGAGAGCGCATTCATCGCCCGGGGGTCGTCGAGGCGCAGGATGGCGACGGCGCCATGGCGCTCGACCTTCACGGCTTCGGACATGGGGGCTCCTCTATTGTCCTGAATTTCCCAACGCGACGGATACAGGCTCTTCAGCTTTACACGGACGTCGGCGGTCGTGAAGAGCCGGAGGACGTTGCGGCGAGATCGCGCAGGATCTTGGCGTAGTCGACGGCCGTGCGCCGCTGCGTGACCTCGACATGACGCCAGCCTTCGAGCGGCGCGAACAGCATGAAGGTGTTGGCCGTGCCGTTACGCTTGTACTCGTAGTCGTAGCGCGCGGGCTGTCCGGGCCTCATCGGCTCCGGTGTGCGGGTCTCGGCGACGAACTGCTTGGCGGTTTCATCAGGCAGACGAGCGGGCGCCGGATCATGCGCCCGTCTGGCTTTAGCGCGCGGATGATCGGCGTCCACGCCAACGCTTAAGCCCAAGTTCAGGCACCATTCAGGTTTTCCACAGTACAAATGTGGCGCTGCAGGAACGGCAAACTGCAGCGACCGTTTTTGTCCGTACAGCGTGCCGCGTAGAACACGTGAGTGTCTGACATGCGAGCCTTGAACGCCTTGCTGACCGTCGCGGGATTTACTGCAACCTTTGCAGTTCTGGTATTTACGAGCGCCATCCTCACGGCCACGGTGCACAAGGCGATCACCTCGATTTCGCTCGCCCCCATTGGCGGATAGCGTTGTCTTTCCTAACCTTCGCAGTCTAGGCAGTGGATCGTCACTGGCACTTTGGCCAGCCGCGTGAGGAATCAGATACCGTTGTGGTTTCTGGGCAGGGACCACGCGATGCGCGCGACGATCATAGGCTGTATGTGTGTGGTCGCATCGCTCGCGGCCGGGTGCGCCGACTATGATGCACCACGCCGCACAGCATCGATCCGGCAGAGTGCGCCGAAGCCAGCTACGTCTGAGGCAGAGAAGGCGCGCGAAGCCATAGCGAAGCAATGCGCGCAGCGGCACGTGGATCGAGCGAACGGCGTGCTCGACGAAACGGACGAGATCAAGCGCGACAAGGACCAGATTTGCGGGGCGCACTACCGGGGAAGCTAGGGTGGCGGGATGCGTCATTACCTAGTGCGCCGTAGCCCAGCAGCGGTCTGTGGATGACGGGGAAATCCTCGCGCTTCAAGTAGTGCGCCGACAAATCGTAGGTACACTGCCCTCGTCCGCAACATCAGGGAGACCAGCACGCGGTTCCGGTTCGCTGGGGGCCAGTGCTGGTCAGGAGGCCGTCATGGAGCCATTAGGCGCTGTGATCCTTGTCGCGTTTCTCGATCCTATTCGCGCACTCATCACGTTCGCTTGCAGCTTTATCTCACGAAAGGCGTATGGTCCGCTGTTAGCGGCAGCCGCTTCCGCGATCATCTGCGAGACCATCCTGACCGGCGCACACGTGTGGCGGTACTGGGGGCAAGGCATCGTCGCAGGCTTCATCGCATCGCTACTACAAGCGGCAGTACTCTACTTGGCAGTGAGCGCGATGCGTCGGCGGCGCGTGTCTTCTGCGCGGTAGAGTTGAGCGGCATTGGTGGCCAGCTCAGCAATGGGCTACCCGCGGGCGCACGCGATATCTGCCTATCCAGTGCGAAGGATCAGAAACACGACATAACGTGTGCAGTCTCTGAAAGCGAAAGAGAGGCCGCTGTTGAACGGCCCCAGTCTGCTCTTGGAGAAGAAGGAGGGCGCGCCGACATGGGGGAGAAGCGGGATAGCCGACGGGGGGTTGGCTGTCCGACAGCGGCGCGCCCTGTAAAGCAATCCTTGTCCGAATCTTGCAGCCAAATACATCGGGACAAGGCCGTACAGGCCAGACTGTTAACCCTGAGCGGTGCGCACCCACTTGCCGACCAATTGAAGGTTGGCAGAATGCGTCCTAGCGATGCGCGAGGGAAACAAACGGTGGTCCGGCCCCGGTCTGAGGGTCCAATGGGATCAGCCGGGGCCGGTGGTTGGGTCGCGCGGAACCATGCGACCCGGGTATTTCATAACCTGCCGACGCCCGCTGCGCTGTTCCCGCAGAAACAGGAGCGACGTGGGGCCCCTGACGGATCGGCGAGGCGTGAAGTGTGCACTCGAAATATCCGGCCGACAAAGCGCGAGGACGATGGGAGCCCCTGGCAGAGCTGGCGCCTATTCAACCAAATATCGGTAGGCGTAGCCGCTGCCGACACCAATCAACACGGCGACGCACAACACGACAGCCACTTGGATCGCGATGCGGAGCCAGATGTTCCCTTGGGGAGCAGTCAGCCAACTGACCGCGCGGGAAATAAGAGCAGGCGGTGGCGCGAGCGCGGGTGTCGGCGCTGGAGAGACCGGCGGTGGTGCGCTACGGCGGGTTTTCGCTTCCTGCAGCTCTTGAAGTCTCTGACTTTGAGGCTTGAAGGATGCGGCCGACTGCCATTCGCTGACACCGTCGTGCCAAAGGAGATCGGTCGACAGCAACTGCTTCGTGTAAGAGAACCTGTCTAGGTCAGCCTCACTAAATGGCCCGTACCGCTTGCCGTCTCGCAAGAGGTACCACTCTCTTTCTTCCATGCTTTAGCCCGCAGAACCCCGCCAGTCCTCCGTAGCATCCGCCAAAATTTCAGCCCAATCAACCGAGTGGATCATCGGGGCCGCGTTGGCGGTTTTGAGACTGCTCACTTCGATCGGACGAGCGCCGTTGGGTTCGCGTACCACTTGAAGACGAAACCGCTGGCCGCCCCAATTGCCGCCGCACAACAAAGAGCGCCGAGAGCTATCACTATTCGTCGGCGCCAAATGACGGATTGTTCTTCTGTCGCACCATCATCTGTGGCTGCCATGCGATTGGTCCGCACTCGCGTGGCAGGCCGCCGAACCGCCTGTGCCGTTTGCCTTCGGGTTTCGCGCTGTTCCTCGACGACATTCTCACGGGTCGCGGGCTCCAGTTGAGGAAAGAGGACCGTCGCAGGGCGCCATTCAGTGAAGTCCTGACGCCAGAGAAAGTCGGTCGCTTGCAACTGGCCATCGTCGACGAGCTTCTTCAACTCAGCATCGGCTACTGGCCCGTGCTGCTGACCGTCGCGAGTGATGTACCAGGGTGGGGATTGTGCGGGCATGACACTCAATCGGGCGGAGTTGGCCCCCTATATGGCATTCCCGCTGAGGCCTCGCCAAGGCATGCCAAAGTTTGAACCAATTCAGCCGGTTGGATGCACTGAGGTTGGGGGCCATCCCGGGAGGCGAGCATGTTCCTTCTGTTGGCCGTGGCACTTGCAGGCAGCATCATCGTCGCCGCGCTGCTCTCGTACAGTTGGTCGATGGTGCGCGATGTGGGCGACGCTCAGGAAGAGCTTCGGCGCCAAGTGCTGCAGTTCTATCGAGTGGCACTGAGCGCGAAGACGGCAGAGGACGATGCCGCGCTTGTGATGTACCGCCGATCGCAGCCCTTCAGGGACTTGCTGCAGAAGGCCGGTGAAGACCTGCGGTGAGTTCAGCCGGCTCTCGTCAGCTCCCAAATGTACGGGTACAAATAGCGCCGCTGTGACCGCAGCATCAACTAGACCAATCACGACCCAGTTCCAGACATCGCCGAGCTGATTGTCTTTGGCTGAAGCGTCCATGACCTTGCACCCGTGGCCTGAGCGATTGCACAGTGGAATTGAGAGGCCGCACCAAGACTCGGAGAGGAAGCCCGGTGCGGCCGACAGTTGAGAGGGTCGAGCCCTGACGCTGAGCCGGGCAGCCCACTTGGATGGCCGGTCTTTTTGGTTGGGAGACCCGCAAGCCATTGACGCACAGATGGAGGCTTGACCGCGTTTCGCTCATCCCTGTTTCGGGGGAGACTTG
>CAVZEC010000028.1:0-84238 GCA_963774165.1 uncultured Alphaproteobacteria bacterium
TTCGGTTGGGTCTTCTGAAACTTCTCCCCGATAGCACCGCAGCCAATCCGGTCGAGCCACTGCCCATGTAAGGGTCAAGCACCAAGCCTCCTCGCGGGAACGTAGATCTTGATCAGCCATTGCATCAAGGCGATCGGCTTCGTGGTCGGGTGGTCGTTGAAGTAGCCCTTCTCCGACACCAAGACCCGGGGCGCAAAGAAGTACTTCAGGTGATCTTCATCCAAGTAGCCGACGACATTGAACGGATAGCGGCCATTCGGATTTGGCTCCTGCGGAGCGACGTGATTGTCGCCAACCGGCCGAACTATCTTTCGGTCTTGGTGGTTCCTTGTCCCAGGGCATCCTGGCATCCTCAACGTTGATGAAGCCGACACCCCATTTCTGCTCGTTGTCGTGAGCGATTGTTCGTACGGCTTCTGGGCGATGCAGATCGGCTCGTGGGCCGGCTTCAGACCATTCTTCTTGGCCATCTTGCCCGTGTTTATCCATTCCCCCATGTCCTGGATCCGAAAGCCTGCCGCTTCAATCGAAGTCGCCAGCTGGTGATAGGTTCGGGGAGCTCCGAATGCCAGACACCAGGCTCCTGGCTTCAACACGCGGAGAATTTCCCGCCAGGCTTCGGGCGGTGGGACTTGGCGTCCCACCGATCCATGCCGATTCCATAAGGAGGGTCGCTGACGCAGGCATCAAAACGGTTGTCGGGGAAGTTGGGTAAGACATGCAGAAGATCGCCACAGTGAAGATGAGCGCTGGTTCTGGGATCCGCCGCCCTGATGACACGCGGCGAGGCCAGCTTCTTGGTCGCCTTCTTACGCCTGGCAATCGCATCCACGATCGGTTCGAGCGGGGCTCCGGCTTCCATGTCGCTTCGCTCTTTGGAAGTTCCTTCACGATAGATGCGTTGCGCATTCTGCAGCGACCTGACGCTCGCCCCACACAGGCGAGCGGCCTCGGATTGGCTAACATTCCGCAGCGCTGCGGAAGGTTCCAAGTCGGTGCGGGCCCCCTGAGGCATGGTTGCCAACTGAGCGGCAATCGCCGCCGTTGCCCTTGCGTGTAGTGGCGGCGCACGACGTTCTTCTGAAGGAGATAGTTCCGCGCAGCTCGGTCTAGTGCTTCCTTGCTGCCAGCCGCGGCGATGCCTTCTTGAGTGTCTTCAAAATTGATTGCGAAACAGGGGATGCCGTGATCCTCCGCCGCCTCGTACCGCAGACGCCCGTCCAGTATGGCACCTTCATAGAGAGTGATCGGCTCACGTATCCTGCCTTCTTTGGTGAGACTGTGAACAAGTGCATCGCGGTCAGTCAGGGACGCCGCAAAGGAGAATGTCTCAGCGATCCAGTGCGTCGGAAGGTTGTCGTCGACTAGGAAGCGTGGGAGTGACGGCGCCAAGGTGTCTACCAAATTGCTCACTCGGCCGCGGAACCCTGAAAACCCTGCAAATCGACTTCTGCAAAGTCTCGACCCTTCGGCAGGCTCCACTTGCTGCCGGGGCCACCTGATGTGACGATGCCGAGTTCTTTGGCCGCCGACCAAACGGTGCGCTCACTGATATCCAGCTGCGCCGCCCGCTCGAAGATTTCCTTGGACGTGCGGTCATCGTCAGCGAGCAACTGCCGCAATAGGTCTTTTGCGCGGTCCTTCTTTGACACGTGCTGGACGGCGCTGTCCTCCGTCATGGCGAACGCCTTCAGGTAGGAGACGGGCGAGTCCCCGACGATGGTCAGAAACTCGGATTCAATTGACCTTCCCATATCATCCTTGATCAGCGATACCCTGGCAGCCAGGTGATATTCCCAGCAGGACTCGAACCGCTTTTTGGTGCCAATACCGTGCTCGATGACGCCGACGCCGTCCTTGATGAGGCACATGCCCCAGAGCGTCGGAGACCTTGCGAGGCCACGCTGAGCATCCGCCGAATGTCTCCGGAAAACGGTATGCCTTGTTCGTCGTCTTCACTGTGTGCGTCACTAGCAAGATGCAGCAACGGAGGCGCGCCGCTTGAGCAGCGAGGCGGTTGACGATATTCCCTACCTTCGCAACGCTTCGGATCTCTTTTTCCGAAAGATCGCCGATGTGGTCGAGCACGACCAGCCGCACGTTGCTTTCGGGCTCTACGTGCTGAAGTTCTGGCCTATGACGCGGTCGAAGTCATAGTCACGCTCGGCATTGACAATGCGCACCTTTGAAATGTCCGCGCCCGCGACCTCAATCCGCGCGAAATAGTCATTGGTTCTTTCGGTCGAGAAGATCAACACTTTGCCAGGCTCGTTGACCCTGAGACCAGGGGCGAATTCAATTTGGCTATTGGTGACAGCGGCCGCGAGACAGCAGACAAGTTGCGTCTTTCCACTCTTCGCCGCTCCCCCCAACATCGCGACATTCTTGAGCGGGAAGCGGTAGTCGATGAGCCACTCGTGGGCGGGCGGTGTGTATTCAGAGACGAGGACGCCGAGACGCATCTGGGACATAGGGCACTCTTCTGATGTGAGACGGCGACCTCGACTCGCGAAAGTACGGCTGCTCGCTGGACTATTGCGAGGCTTAATCCTTTTCGTTCGCGAGTCTCTGTTCCGCCATGGCAACGTATTCCGGGTTCAACTCGATGCCGATGTAATGTCGCTTCAGACGTTTGGCGGTGACCGCGGTCGTTCCGCTTCCCATGAACGGGTCCAGGACCAGTCCATTCTCCGAGGAGCCAGCGAGAATTGGAACCTCAACGAGTGCGGAAGGGAAGGTGGCGAAGTGGGCGCCGGGATAAGGACAAGTTGGAATAGTCCAGACCGAGCGCTTGTTTGCCAGAAGGTATGTCTTGCTCAAACCGGAATGAGGATGGAGCCCAGTACCTTCATTATGATACTTGCCGTCCTATCGCGGGTCCCCCAATCTTGTTTTACGGGGGTGTTTGATTGTCTCCGCGTCATAGAAGTACCTCTCCGATTTCGCGAGTAGGAAGACGTATTCGTGAGCTCTCGTCGGTCGATCAGTCACGCTTTCGGGCATGGGGTTTGGTTTGTGCCAGATGATATCGGATCGCAGATACCAGCCATCCTCCCGCAAGGCGAGAGCAAGCAGCCAGGGTATGCCGATAAGATCTTTGTGCTTGATGCTGGTACCGGCAAAGGTTGAACCCATCCGGTTTTTGGCCATGCCCCGCGGCACGAAGGTTCCGATGCTCTCGCCGCGCGCGGTGTCGGGCGTTACCTCGCCATTGCGAAATGATGCATAGCTATCCCCGATGTTCAACCACAGTGTGCCGTCATCCCGCAGAGTGCGACGAACCTCGCGAAACACCTCGACCAACTTCTCGATGTAGAGTTGCGGCGATTGTTCCCAGCCAATCTGACCGGCAGCGCCGTAGTCTCGCAACCCAAAGTAGGGTGGTGAAGTCACACACACATCCACGATTTGGTCAGGCAACGTTCTCAACACGGTCAGAGCATCGCCGCAGATGATCTGGTCTACGAGCGGTCGTCCCGCGCTATCAACCAGCACGCTGCGCGATATGTTCGGGCGTACCTTGGCTGCAGCCTTGATCTGAGCGACTCGAACGCGCAGATCGTTGCGGGACAGATGCTCGGCTTCGGCTTGATCAAGCAGACGCTCAGCGTCCTTGTCGGCGAGGCTGGCAACTTCCTGATGATGGGCGAAAGTGAGTTTGTCACGCCGGCGTGACAAAGGGAACCGCTTGGCGACCGACTTGGCGTTGCGCAACGTCCCATAATCGTAGCCGGTCGCTTCAACGGCACGGTCGTATTTCTCGCCCCACTTCTTGTTCTGGCCGTAGAGCAGCCAATCGCCCAAGTCCCACATCAGAGACTGCTGGGCGTTCTTGAGCGTGGATCCAATTGCGGCCCACTGCTCAAAGGTCAGATTGTCAGGAAGATCAAGGCCTCGTCGAGAGAGGAGTGGGGGGCGAGATCGGATGCAGTGGCGTCTTCGAACATTGGAAGCGGCTCTGGAAATGCCGTGTGAAGCAGCATCAGGCTGGCTCGTCCTGTGGGACGAGACCCAGTCAACTGCTGTCGGAATCCGTTGGCTTCGCCGTAGGATCGAGCGGGTTGGCCGATCGGTCCGGCACCACGTCAACGCCGGACTGGGACTCGAAACTGGAACTTAGACTTAGGAGGCGCAGCTTCGTGCACAAGTTTGGATCTGGGGTCAGCGTCAACCCAACGCCACCACATAGCGCGGCCATCGCGGACATAGGCCAACCGCCCCTCCTTGTGGAGCTGGTCCTGAGCTCGTTTCCAAGTGGCCCGAGTGATGCCTTTTTCTTCCAGGTGTTTTACGACCGAGGCGGACGGCATCATGCAATGCTGCTTTAGGAACTGTTCGATTTCATGCATAGCTGCGGGGGACGCAACTACCGGACACTTCCTTGCCAAGCTTCAGAGCAGTTTGGATGTCGACAGGGGATTTCCCGAGCATGACGACGCGGGAGGTCGGTCTCGTGCGGAGCTTATATTTGGTCGGATCCAGCGTCACGGACTCGACTACGTACTCATAGCATTGGCCCTCTGTGGGAAGGTCGTTGCATTCAAGGTGCTGGAGGATCGCAATGTCCTTGAACTTGGCGACCACAAAGATCGAACCGACCGCTTGCGGTAGGCCACTTGATCCGCCGATGAGATCGATCAAGTCTTTATGGCCCCCCTTCGTGAAATGATGGACGAGGACCACGCAGATGCCATGTCGTTCGCAGATATCAAAGAAAGGACTAAGCTGCCGGCGTATCCTCGCGTTGGTGGGGTTCTTCCCGCCCAGAAACGCGTTCAGTGGGTCAATGAAAACAATTCGTATTTTTGGGTCTTTCGCGATGAGTTCTACGAGTATCCTTACAGCCTCCTCCAGCGTTTCCACTCTAGGCAGGTAGACCGTCTTTTGATAATCACTGACGCCAGCAGCGATCAACCGAGGTATACACGTCCTCGCTATCGACCGCTCGCCATTGAAAATGACGGCGTGCCCCGTGACAGAGGCCTTGACGCCAGGGACAAACTCTATGCCATCGGTGATAGCCGCCACCCAGTGGGCAACCGTTTGGCTTTTGAAGGTGGCCTTCTTGCCGGCGAGTAAGACGACATCGGCGATGAGAATATTCGGGAACTAGCTCCACGGGGTCGCGGGGTTCGTCAGTGATGCTGTCTATCAACGCCATGTGCCTGCACCATTCGATTGCAGCTAGACAAATAGTCAATGCTCCGCTCCCGCGTTTTTTTGGCGCGTTCGGCCAATTAAAAGATGCAAAGGGACGGATTCAGTTCCGCAGTCGCCGCAAGTGCGCCCGTGCAAGCGATTGGATCGCTGCAGTAAATGACTTATGCTGTGCCGTTTGGTGCTGATTAGGTGAGAGGCTCCACCAATGGCCGCCAAATGCATCCTCAACGAAGCGCTGTTCGCGCTCAGTCCGCTTAGGCGGTTGCACAGTGTCAGGCCACGCATGCTGGAACGGTTTGCGGCCCTTAGGTGCAGGGCGCTCCATGTTAGGGGCGGGCGAGATGAGGAAGGCTGTCGACTTGCGCTGGCGCGCTCATTTCAAGGAACTCCAATAGGGGACGGGACAGCCCTCGGAGGGAGGCGGCTGACCGTTGCTACGATGTCAAGGAAGCGAGAGGCGTCCGGGACATATCGGGAGTAGAATAAACTTCCATACCCATTTTCATACTCCTTACGTAAATCGGCGCCACGAGGAGCTGCTTCTCGTTCGCAAATCGAAACGCTCCCTGGCTCCGCCCGCCCCTCTCCTCGAGGCGCAGCATCCTGAGTACGCCAAGCCTTTCAGCTTCGCTACCAGACATGCGGGGAAAACTGAGTTCGCCCCCATCCGTGCGAAGAGGTGCACCGGCACTTTGAACTCAGATCAATAACGTGGCGCACTAATGTTGACCCGCACGCAGACGGCGGCCTCAATCTACTCTCGCACGTCGACAAACACGTTTTCACCGTCTGCACGAAAAGCGCGAGCGTAAGAAAGCATGCACCTGATCGTTCCGAACTCACTTCAATTAGGGAACGTCTGAATAGCATGACTTGATGCAGGCGTGACTGTTCGCGAGTGTGGGAGTTTCGGATCGGGCGCGATGTTCCCGCTGAATAGCGGTGGTCGCGAGCCCAAGGCCCCGACCGCCCACAGCATGCCAGCGTCTTCGGCAGCAGCGCGCTTTAGGCGTAGCCCTTGTCCCGTAGACGCGCGGTCGTCCTCGCGGATCGGGTGATCCAATCACGTTGGCGTCGTGGACGGTCCCCGTCGTCACACCCGCCGTGTACAAGCCCGCCCTTCGTGGGGCCGACACCATAATGCTCGCCACCGTCTCGAGTTGAGAGCCGGAGCTCGGCTTGTGGATGAGCTCGACACCCGCCTATGGCGCATCGTGGGGCGAGACTGCGGGCACTCACCGAGTTCGCAAGCGTCGACCGCGTAGCCATTCGCCGTCGCCGAGATCGGCGCGCCGACAAGGCTCAAGAGGGGAGCGCCAATGCTCCGCCGAGGATTGCACTGCATTTTGAAAAACACAGGAATCTTCAACATGTTGCAAATGCGGCTTCGTCGCGTCGGATAAGATGTAGGCGTCCAGTGCGTGATAAAAGTTAAGACCCGGCTGGTCCGCGAGTCCGCGGTCACCATTGGTGCAGTCAAAATGCCTACGTCTCCGACGGAGATATTCGCGAATGGTTCCATACAGATGAGGTCGAAGATCCTGTTGAAGCGGGTCCACTCTTGGTCTACAATCGCCCTATCGGATTGGGACTGGGCTATTTCCTCCCGGTCCTTTTTGTGTCTACGGGCATCATCAACCATCTTAACGAGAACATCGATTGTATCCTCTGGAATATCAAAGAGCGGTATCAGCCTAGCGCGGAGGTGCAAATCGGTCACCGTTCCTTCGTAATGGGGACGCGCCCGTTTTTTTTCTCCGACGTGTAAAGCTGCTCGATTCCACGAAATTGGTCTCGATCCACCCAATACAGCAATGTCTTTGGGATGTCGCAACCAAATGAACCATACTCGAGAAATTTCGTCAGAACATGAGGACTTCCCTCATCATGGCGATTGTTTTTCTTTTTCTTTTTTCTCGAACAAGTTCTCTCTTCTCAACTAATGTTCTTAGAACTTCCTTGCTGACGCGATATTGCTGACACAGCATCTTGATAATCGCCTTGTCTATGTCCTCCTCTCTCTTGAGCTCCAGCCCAGTGCTATCGTTTGAAGCTAAGGGCCGCGTTTTATCGCGGTTCCGTCCGGCGGCGTGCATAGCATTGCTTCCTGTTTTTTCGTTGTTCGCTGATGTACCGCCATCGTGTTGCAGTTAGGAGCCGGAAGTGGGGGAAAACTCGGTTTTCCCCTTCCATCCGCCACGTTGGGGCCAACTGCGTTCTCCCCCCATCCCTGATTGCGAGCAGACGTCCTCAATGGCACCGATCCGAGTTCAGGAAAACCAGCCTCAATTGTACTCCATGCCCAAGCTTCGCCAACGACCGCCACAGCCCCGCATCATCCGGTTCCACGACGCCCCCCACTATCTGGGCATGGACCGCAACCGCTTCAACGCGGAAGTGCGGCCTCATCTCACAGAAATTCCGATTGGCAAGCAGGGCGTCGGCTTCGATCGCCACGATCTCGACGCTTGGGCCGACGACTATAAGCGTCGCAACGGGCGTCCCGCACGGAAAGGAGACAAGACATGGGACGCAAACGAGTATCCGGCCTCATCATGCGGGCCGGCATCTGGCACATCGACAAGGTCATCTTCGGGCGGCGAATTTGCCAGAGCACTGGCACAAGTCAGCTCGAAGAGGCGGAAAGGCAGCTCGCAAGAGTGATGGAGGAGACCCGGCAAGCCCAGGTCTACGGTGTCAGGCCCTCTCGAACCTTCGAGCAGGCCGCGGCGAAGTTTGTGCTTGAGAACCAGCACAAGCGCAGCATCGGCGACGACGTCAGCCGGCTGAAAGGGCTTTTGCCCTGGATTGGCGGCGTAGCCTTGGACCACATTCACCTTGGCACTCTCCAACCTTGGATTGCCGAACGGCGACGCTCGGGAGCCTCGGTTGGGACCATCAATCACGGCCTGCAAATCGTACGGCACATCCTCAATCTCGCTGCAGGCGAGTGGATGGATGAGCAGGGTCTCACCTGGTTGCACGCCGCACCCAAGATCAAGCTGCTCGCCAATCAACGACAAGCGCCAGCCCTACCCGCTCACCTGGGAGGAGCAGTCGCGCCTTATTCGCGAACTGCCCGACCATCTGGCGGAGATGGCTCTGTTTGCCGTGAACACGGGGTGCCGCGACGCAGAGATCTGCAACCTGCGAGTGGCAGTGGGAGGTCGCCGTGCCGGAACTCGGCACGTCGGTTTTCATCATCCCGGGGTGGCGGGTCAAGAACGGCGACGACCGTCTCGTCGTTCTCAATCGGATCGCCAGATCCGTGCGTCGATGGCCAGGCGTGGACAACATGGCGCGATACGTGTTCATCTTCAAGGGCGCGCCCGTAGGACACATGTTGAACAGCGCCTGGAAGAATGGCGAGACAGCGCGCTGGGCTGGTCAGGTTCGCGTCCACGATCTCAAGCACACATTTGGCCGGCGTCTTCGCGCGGCCGGCGTGAGCTTCGAGGATCGGCAGGATCTGTTGGGTCACCGTTCGGGCAAGATCACGACACACTATTCGGCGTCGGACCTTGTCCGGTTGATCGAGGCCGCGGACAGCATCTGTGAGCGTGACGGCAAACGGCCAGAGACTGGTGGTTTTGCGAGGGGTTCTGCGGGGAAGTCCCGCAAAAGTCCCGCAAGTGTCAATGGCAAGGTCACCCAAACTTGATCAAGCCATTGAAATCATTGGTAGCGGAGGCCGGACTTGAACCGGCGACCTTCGGATTATGATTCCGCTGCTCTAACCAACTGAGCTACTCCGCCTCTTAATCATTTCAAAGGCTTAGACGACCGACAGGGCCTGTTGCGGCACCGATTTGGCACCGACCCGCGTCCTCCTGCGGCGGCTCTCCCCAACCGCGCAAGGGACATAGGAGAGAACCAGCCGGTTGTCCACCTTGTTGGCATTCGGGGGAACGAAGACGGCCTGGGTCAGAGGCGGGCCTGGGTTCGCCAAGTTGAACACCTCGCTAGTGCCAAGGCCCTTGAGCATCGGGCCGATGACGCGGCTGTCGCCGACCGCCTCCATCAGCCAGTAAATGTCGCCGCTCGTCCACTCGTCCGGCTTGAGGCGCACGGGCTGGTCGAGGTTCGCCGCCAGCCGTTTGTCGACTTCGGGGGAGACGCGCGCCCACAGCACGACGCCGATCGGCAGGGAGTAGCCGACGGTCTTGGATTGCGCGTCGGCGATGGAAAACTGGCCGGTCGAGAGCGCCGGCATCACGAACCACTCGAGGTCCATCAGCATCTGCGCGCGATGCGCTTCCGAGCGCATCAGCACGCTGACGATCTCGCCGAACGCACCCGCCAGCCGCTTGGAAATCGCGGCACGGCGCGCCAGCTCGTCGGCCGGCAGCTCGGGCTGAGGGGTGAGTGTGGGGCTGCTTGCGGCGCTTTGTGGAGCAACATTTTCCACAATAGTGGGCGCCGAGGCACTGTTCGTACTCTTAGTATCGATCATCGTCGCAATATCCATCCGTCGGGACGCAATCCTCACGCGACCTTCCCACGCCCGCGCCACGCCGCTCAAGTCAGGCGTGCACGCTCGATTGTGACAGAACGAAGATGCGCCCACGGCAGATCCTCCTTGTGTATGACATGCTCTTCCCGCTAACGTTGAGACGATTGCTGACAGAGGATATCAACAAGCGAGGACCGATGTTGCTGTATAAGGATCTAAAGCAAGGATTTTGCTCGCCATATCCGTGCGCCCCTGCACCCAACTCTGAGCAATCGCCGCCGTGTCGCGAGGCGCAGCGCCAATAGATTGAGCGCCGGATGAAGCATTGGGGCCTGGGACGAAAGATCACCTTCATGTTGCTCATTGTGTTGCTTGCCGGATTTGCTTGGCGCTGCGTCAGGCCCTTCCTGCATAGCGAGCTTGAGCAGGATGCGTGCGAGTTCGGCCCAGTCAGCAACGCACGCTATCGCGAGCTACTTGCGGAAGCCAAGCGGCGGGATGCGACGGTGTGGCCGAGGCTTCGCGCGTATCGCTGGCAATTGAGCTTAGGGAAGGTCCAGAGCCTTCAAGCCGGGATAACCGACCGGGTCAAAGATCTGACGACTGGCATGACGTCGATCTACGAGAAGCTTGCGGCGATGCATGCCGTCGCAAGGTCCTTGGGCGCTCATCACAGCGGCTATCCGGCGAAAATGGCGGAACCCTTCTGGCTAATGGATCTGCCCTATAGCTCCATCGGATTCCGGTACGAGATCGACGTCATGATGTTTGGCTCGTCCGAGCCCTTTATCCGTACCGCCGCGTTGAGCTTTAATGTCAATACGAGCACGCGGCCTGTATATGGCGAGACGCCAGGAAAGTTCCGAACCGCTCTGCTCTGGCGCAAGTGGCTGCAGAACAATGCACGTGTCGGTGCCGGCCCATTCCCGCCGTGTCCGCGCATGCCTCCTGCTGAATTTGCTGAGCGCTTCGACGCCTGGGCCGCGAAGCTGCCATAGTGGAGACTTGCATTGGTCAATCTGGTCGAGCGGATTTTCCTCGAGGCAAGCAGTGCGAGTGCGTCGGGTACCGGCTTGTCGGGTACCGGCTTCTTGGGGCAGGTCATCTTTATCTCGTGCTTCGCAAGATCGACCTTGACTTGGATCCTGAACAGCAGAACCAGGCGCGGAGCAACGACCGCGTCATACGAGGCGGGCCAGCACAAAAGTTACTTATGCCGATCGCAACACCCCTAATCGCTTCGGAGGGTTTGCTCGAGGATTCTGATGACCATTACGTCACAGGCGAGACGCCAGCGCCGCGCAACTCTCCGCCAGATAGAAAATCAGTTTCCGTCGAAGCGTTAATTCTGTTGGCGCTCCCTACGAGCCCCCACAAGACGGACAAATCAAAGCATTACGCAAGATGGTGGGACAATTGGGCGGCATAGGATTGCAATGGAATTTCCCACCGTTTTCACGACTACCGAGTGACGCGAGGCCGCCGCCAGTAGTCGGTATCGGAGCGCTGCCGACATCGGCGAAAACGCACTCGCCGATCGTGACCATTTCTTCCTGAGCAGTTGCAACATGCGCGGCACATCGTCAAACGCTATGCAAAGTAAGCAGACGCCTAAAGTCCCCGACGGACTTGACAAGACCCATATGAACGCACGTCCGCTTGTCGATCGGGAGCAGACACGTGGGCGGACAATTCGGGCGGATTGGCGTTTCAATCCGCCAGGTAGTCGCCCTGGTAGCGGCGCAGGAACAGCTTCAGGCGGTCGGATCTCGGATTGGCGAGGAGAGTTGCGGGCGCGTCCTCTTCGACGATGAGGCCGCCGTCCATGAAGATGATGCGGTCGCCGACATCGCGCGCGAAGGAGATCTCGTGCGTGACGATGATCATCGTCATGCCCTCCTGGGCGAGCTGGCGCATCACGCGCAGCACCTCGCCGACAAGCTCGGGATCGAGCGCACTCGTCACCTCGTCGAACAGCATGACCTTGGGCTGCATCGCCAGCGCGCGGGCGATGGCAACGCGCTGCTGCTGGCCGCCCGACAGCCGCGCCGGATACTGGTCGGCCTTGTCGGCTAGCCCCACCTTCTGCAGGAGGTCGCGGGCCATGGACTCGGTCTCTGCACGCGGCCTGCCCTGGACCTTCAGCGGCCCCATCATCACGTTCTGCAGCACGGTGCGGTGGGGGAACAGGTTGAAGCTCTGGAACACCATGCCGACCTGCTCGCGCAGCTTCGCGTTCTCCGCCTCCTTGAGCCGCCGCCGCACGCCGCGCGCGTCCTCGATGTAGCCGATCGGCTTGCCGGCGATGCGGATCTCGCCGCCTTCGAACTCCTCGAGCAGATTGATGCAGCGAAGCATCGTCGACTTGCCGGAGCCGCTGGGGCCGAGGACGACGACCACCTCACCCTTCTCGACGCTGAAGCTGATGTCTCTCAAGACCTCAAGGCTGCCGTAGGACTTCCGCAGGTTGCGGACCTCGATCATCGCCATTGCGGGGGCCCGCTGCGCTTCATTGGATTACCACCATGCGGCGTTCCCACCAGCGCGCCAACAGGGAGAGGGGGTAGCAGATGACGAAGTAGATCGCCATCACGCCGAGGAAGATCTGGAAGGAGGCCAGAGTGCGCTCCACCACCTCGCGCGCCGCATAGGTGAGCTCCCACACCCCGACGACCGAGACGTAGGAGGTCTGCTTGATCGCGGTCAGGGAGTTGTTGAGGAGCGGCGGAATGGCGATGCGAGTGGCCTGCGGCAGCAGGATCTCGCGCAGGATGGTGAAGCGGCGCATGCCGAGGCTGCGGGCGGCGGCGATCTGCCCCGCCGGCACCGAATGAATCGCGCTGCGCACGATCTCGGCGACGAAGGCGCTGACGTAGATGATCTGCGCGGTGCCGACCGCGACATAGGCGGGAACGCGATAACCGAGCGCCGGGAAGGCGTAGTAGCCGATCAGCATGATGACGAGGATCGGCACGCCGCGGAGCACGATGATGTAGGTGGTGATTATGCTGCGGACCAGGCGCCCAGCCGATACCGAGATGATGCCGATCAGCAGCCCGAGCAAATTGCCGGCCGTCATCACCACCGCCGACAGCGCGAGGGTGACGACCGCGCCTTTCAGCAAATACGGCAGGTTGCTGATCAGGACGTTGGGGATCATACGATCCACTCCGAGACGCGCCGCTCGACAATGCGCAAACCGGCGCCCAGCATGCCGGTCAGCAGCAGGTAGAGCAGGGCGATGGCGATGAAGATCTCGAGCGTCACCGCCAGCCTCTCGATAGCGACCTTGCCCGTCATCGTCAGCTCGGCAATCCCGATGGCCGACACGAGCGACGTATCCTTGACCAGGATGATGAGCTGGTTGCCGATCGGCCCCAGCACCCGGAGTGCCGCTTGCGGCAAGATGACATTGCGCAGCGCATTGTAGCGGGTCATGCCGAGCGCGCGGGCGGCCTCCCACTGGCGCTGGCTGACGGCCTCGATGCCGCCGCGGTAGATCTCGACCAGGAACGCCGAGTGCTGCAGGGCGATGCCGATGACGCCACAGGCGAACTCGGACGGAAACAGGCCGAGCAGCGGCAAGCCGAAGTAGATCAGATAGATCTGCAGCAACAGCGGTGTGTTGCGCATGAACTCGATGTAGGCGCCGACGAGCAGCCGCAGCGGCCGTCCCGCCCACATCCGCAATGGCATCAGCAGGAGCCCGCCGCCCAAGGCCAGCGGAATCGCGGCAAGCGCCAGGGTCACGGTAATCGCGAAACCGGAGACGAGACTCGGATAGAGCCTCACCCAGACCGTGAAAACACTGGCGAGATAGTCCATTGCGCGTGGGCCACCGCACGAGATCGATCAAGACCGCCGGGAAAGCCGCGGGTTTGGATGATCCCAGCGGTCTTCCCTATGTGCGATGCCTCATGCCCTCGCGCGCTTCGGCTCCACTCCGAACCACTTCTTGTGGATCGCCTTGTAGTCGCTGAAGCGGCTGCCGCCGAGCATTTCGGCTACCATGGTGTCGAGGAACAGCCACCACTTGAAGTCGTCGTGGCGCAGGAAGACGCCGTTGCCCGTCACATCCGTCAGCCACTCGTCGAGCATCCGGAACTCCGGATTGTCCTTGAGGTAGTAGAGCGCGACGGGGGCATCGAGCTGGCAGGCCGTGGCGCGACCAAGCTTGACGGCGTTGAACTGGGCCGAGATCGCGTCGAAGGTCAGGAACTTGGCGTTGGGATAGAGCCGCTTGCCGCGCTCCTCCTGCACCGGCGCGGTCAGGTGCGCGACCGTATGCTCGGCCTTGTTGAGATCGGCGATCGTCTTGACCGGACTGTCCTTCCTGACCACCAGCACGATGCCGCTGTCGATGTAGGGCCGGGTGAAGGCGACCTGCAGCACGCGGTCCGGGTAGATCGTCGTCACCATGATGCCGAAGTCGATCGTGCCGTTCTGGGTGTTGGGCCAGCGCGCGGCGAAGCCCTGCTTCATCAGCTCGATCTTGGTGTCGTCGCCGAAGATGCCTTTGGCGATCAGCTTGGCCACGTCGATGTCGAAGCCGACCAGCTCACCCTTCTCGTCGATGAAGCCGAACGGAGGCGCCTCGCTGGTGACGCCGACAATGACTTTGCCGCGCGCGCGAACCTCGTCGAGCTTCGACTTGACGGCCTGGTCGCTCGCTTGCGCCGCGGCTGACGGCGCCTGCGCCAGAACGGCACCGGCACCCGCAGCCAACCCAAGCCCGGTTGTCACGAAATCACGCCTGCTTGTCATGAAGTCCTCCAACGCACCAAGATTGTCGCTCATTCACCTCCCGATCCCTGGAGCAGCATCCCTCCCCGATGCCTTTCTTGCTCTTACTCGGCCGCCATCGGCCGGTCTCCGATCGATAGCGAGCTGCTCTCGCGTATGTCGACGTCCCGCGGGAAGCCATCCATGGCGCGCTTGATGGCGATATCCATGCGACCCACGACGTCCTTGATCTCGGCTTCCGTGATGATCAGCGGCGGCGCGAACCGGAAGTAGTGCTTGACGCAGATGGCCGCGATGCCTTCGAGCGCGCAATTGTAGCGGATGCGCTCCGCCATGACCGGGTCCGGCGTCTTGGACTTCTGGTCCTTGACGATGTCCAGCATGCGGTAGAGGCCCTTGCCGCGGACGTCGCCGATGCACTCGTACTTGTCCTTGAGCTTGTTGAGCTCGCTGGCGGCGATCTCCCCGAGCCGGGCGGCGCGTCCGGCCAGGTCGTCACGGATGACGATGTCGAGCTGCTTCAGCGCCACGGCCGAGACCATCGGGTCGCTGGAGTAGGTGCCGGCCCATGGCAGGCCGGCGTTGCCGCGCGTGCGCTCGGCGATCTCCTCGGTCGTGATCGTGCCGCAGATGGCGAGACCGGCGGAGAGGCCCTTGCCCCAGGTCACGATGTCGGGTGTCACGCCATAGTGCTCCATCGCCCACATCTTGCCGGTGCGCGCCGGCGCCAGCTGGCACTCGTCGAGGATGAGCAGAGCCCCCCAGCGCTTGGCCATGGCGGCGATGCGCGGCAGCCACTCCGGCGGCGGAACGATCATGCCGCCCGGCACGGGGATGGTCTCGACGATGATGCCCGCGATGTCCTGGCTGGTGGTGAACTCCAGCATCTCCTCGCTGAACTTCTGGCAGGCGATGTCGCAGGAGGGATAGGTCAGGTTGACCGGGCAGCGGTAGCAGTAGGGGGGCTGCAGCGCGTTCGACTTGGCGGCCGGCAGCAGCGGCCCGAGGCCCTTGCGCCGGTTGCCGCCGACCGTGGTCAGGCCCTCTACCGCGAGGCTGCCGCCGTGCAGGCCGCGCACCATCGACACGATGTCGAACTTGCCGGTGTAGGCCAGCGCCATGCGCATGGCGATCTCGTTGGCTTCCGAGCCGGTGACGGCGAAGTTCACCACCTTGAGCTTGCCGGGGGCATGCTCGGTGAGGCGCTCCGCGAACTCCACGGTCCACGGGTTCGAATACCAGGACGACTGGTGGATGAACGTGCCGGCCATCTCCCTGATGACCTCGGTGAGCTCGGGATGGGAATGGCCGAGCACCATGCACATCATGCCCGAGCTCATGTCGTAGTATTCGTTGCCATCCATGTCGATGAGCTTCACGCCCTTGCCGCCCTTGAAGATGATGTGGGGGCTGTAGCGCCAGCCGAGCACCGACTTGGCGTCGCGGGCTTGGTAGTCGGTGTGAACGTTGGAGAAGCGGAAGGTTTTTTCCACGGCGTCTACCTATCTGGCTTCTAGGGGTTTACGTTTCGAACTCTGCACACATCCAACCTTCGCCGCTCTGCCCTTGCCGATGATGCGGGCGAGCCGGTCGACTTCCTCGGCGGTGTTGAACATCGCGAATGACACGCGGATGCCGCCACGCTCGGGCGACACGCGGACGTTCTCGGTTTCCAGGTATCGGAGCCAGTCCTCGGTGGGCAGATCGAGCACCAGGATGTGGGAACGGTGCGAGCGATCGCGCGGCCCGACGACGCCGATGCCCATCTCGTCGAGATGGGAGAGCAGGCGCTCGCCGAGATCGAGGACGTGGCGGGTAATGTTGGCAAGGCCGGCGCGCTCGATCAGGTCGAGCGCCGCCCCGAGCGCGTGGATATCGGGGAGATTGTAGTTGCCGATCTCGAAGCGCTGGGCGCCGGCCTTCAGCTGCATGTTATCGGCGCGGGCGACGAGATCGCCCGGTGGATGGGCTAGTCCGGCGAGCGCGAGATACGCAGGCCGCATCTCAGGCAGCGACTTGCTGGCATAGAGAACGCCGAGACCCTGCGGCACCAGCAGTCCCTTGTGGCAGCCAAACGCCAGCATCGAGGGTGGCAGCGCGGAGACATCGAGCGGCATCACGCCGACCGACTGCATGGCATCGACGACGAGGTGGATGCGCTTCTCCGCACACAGCCGACCGATGCCGGCGATGTCGCACACGTGGCCGGCATGAAATGTGACGTGCGACAGCGAGATGGCGCGCGTGCGCGCGTCGATGTAGGGAGCAAAGCTCGCGGCGTCGACGGCCTGCGTTCCCATCGGCACGAAGCGAACGTTGACGCCCTTGGCGCGCAGATTGAGGAACGCGTAGGCGTTGTTGGGGTGGTCGCCCTCGACCAGCAGGACATTGTCGCCCGCCGTCAGCGGCAGCGCGTTGGCCGCGATGTTCAGCCCTTCGGATGTGTTCTTGGTGAAGGCGATCTCGGAGGGATCGGCGCCGATCAGCCGGGCCAGCCGCCCCCTCACGTCCTCGACCCGCGCAAGCCAGCGCGATTTCGGTCCGGCCGTCTCCAGCCCCTCGGTGTAAAAACTCTCCAGCGCAGCCTTGACGCACACCGCCAACGGCGCCTGGTGTGCGGAGTCGAAATAGAGCGAGCGCTGAGTGATCGGGAATTCCCGCCGGATGGCCGCGATATCGAAGCTCGCGCTCATCCTGCCTCTCACTCCACGGACTGCTGAATTGCGCGGGCAGGCGCCAGGGGCACAAAGCGTTTTCGGCCGCTTTCGCCGCTCCGCGCTTCGAAGCGTGGGAGTCGGCTCTCCCCGACACCATGTCGCGCGGGACCAGGCACCTTGAGGTCGTCGGACATGTGGGTCGTCGCCAAGAGCTGATCCGCTCCGTGTCCCCGTGAGGGCCAGCGCCCCCGCAGCCTTAGAATGAGACTACTTATAGGGTGGACGTAAGGTCTACTTAATTGTCATTGACAGGTACATTAGTAGAAATGAATGATCGCCAACTCCTTGGTCCTGACTGGAGAAATCTCGTGGACTTCGTGCGCTTGCGGACGCTGCGCGAGCTTGCGCTGCGCACCACCATGGCGGCGGTTGCCGACGCGTTGCGCATATCGCCTTCCGCGGTGTCCCAGCAGATCGCTCAGCTCGAGGACGAGCTGCAGGTCGAGCTCGTCGAGCGGCGCGGGCGCGGCGTGCTGCTGACGCCTGCCGGCAAGCGGCTCGTCGCGCACGTCGAGAAGCTCACGGCCGTCCTGGAAGAGGCCAAGACCGACATCGCCGAGATGAAGCTCGTCGTGGCAGGAGAGCTGCGGGTGGCGGCCTTTCCATCCGTCGCCTCGATGATGATCCCGCGAGCCATACACGCCCTGGAGCAGCAGAATCCGCATCTCAGTGTCGTCTTCGACGAGCTCGAGCCGATTGATGGCCTGGCGGCTCTCCGATCCTGGCAGGTCGACATCGCGCTCATCGATGATCTCACGCTGGAAGGCGTTCTGCCGGAAGCCGGCATCGAGACGCACAGGCTGAGCGTCGACGAGCTGCTCGTGATGCTTCCCAAGATGCACCGGTTCGCGAACCGCAAGTCCCTGGCGCTGGAAGAGTTGCGCGACGAATACTGGGCTCTCGACACGCGCGGGACCTACTCTGAAACGATCATCCGCGCATGCGCCAAGGCTGGGTTCCGTCCCACGATCAACGGCAACTGCAGCGGCTTCCCGGCGATCGCGGCCATGGTGGCCGCCGGCTGCTCCGTCTCGGTCATGCCCGGGCTGCGCGTTCACAGCAACCGCGGCGACTTCCGCGTCGCCCGGCTCGACCCGCCGATCATGCGAACAATTCTGGTCGCGCACCACCGTGGAGCGCAGCGCAACCCGGCGATCGCCGCGTTCCTGGCCCAGATCAAGCAGACCGCCGATTCCACTTCGCACGCCAAACGACGACATGCGGTCAACCAAGTCTAGCTGTGCTCACGTGAGCAGCGGCTTCGACCCGGAGCCCGCCTTCCTGCTGGTCGTCGTGTGCCTTCTGGCCGCGCTGTTCGGACTGCGCGGTTGATCGTTCCTCCCCCGACGCTCGACGGATGCGCGCTGCGTCAAAGGTCAGAGAATGTCAGCCCGTCTTCGCAAGGAGTGGACGCCCTTCGCCGAGCAGGACACGTCTGCTCGCGTCGATGATTTCGCCGAGCTCGCAGTCGGCAACGGCATCGTCTGCCAAGGGCACATAGCAGTCGCTGCGCAAGGACCAGTCGGGCTCGAAGAACGCAGGCTCGGCGTAGCAGGCCTGGAACACGCGGCGCCGATCGATCAATACCCTGCTGATCTGATGATCGATATGCGAGCGCAGCGGGAGGAGATGCAGCAGCAGGCTCCGGCACGCCAGAGGGGTGATCAGATAGGCGAAGGTGCCGTTGAAATAGTAGATCCTCGCCAACTCCGAAGCCTCGGGCACGTCGGCCAACCCGCCCATGATCATGCGGCCGAGGAGAACCAGCCCGGTGTTCTGGGGTATGGATGCCGTGATCTCGCGCAAGCGGCTCGCACTGAAGCTCGGCGTCGGTACGGCATCGTCTTCCAGCACAAGGACTTGAGGCAGACCGGTTTCCAGCAACCACCGCCAGATGGCGAGGTGCGAGAGAAAGCATCCTATTGCCGGCCGCGTGAGCGTCAGGTGACTGCGCGGCGCCTGGTCGACCCCATCGGCCGGCAACGCCGTCAGGGCTGTGATCTGGTGATCCGTCAGCCGCGTACCATCGACTGCGGGCGCCCTGACGAGCTCGGTGAAGCCTACCGCCCGCAAGCGTCGCAAGAGGGCCTGCCAGCGGTCGGTGCGATGCGACAGGTTGATGACGACGACGGGCAAGTCGAGTCCGTTCGCCTGAGCGCAGTCCCCATCGAATTGAAGGTCCATGCGCGGAACATGTTGCAGCATCGGTCGGCGCCCCCGCTCCCGGCGGTTTCGGCGCTCCCAGCAGCAGAAGCACCAGCGCCGGGATCATCCGCCAAGCCGATGACACCGCGACGACAGGCGACCGTCCGCCCGGGGGGATCTGTGGAGTGGGACGATGGAGGTTGCGCGCTATAGCGCGGCTAATTTTCGGGTCTGGGACTTTGCTGGGATTTTTTTTGACACGCCGACCGAGTTAACGCTCCGGCCTTTCGCTATTCTCCGGTGGCGCGCTGGTCATGTGCAGAAACCAGGCTCGGAGATAGGCGGCGAGCGAAAGCAGCGTCAATGCTCCCGTGATCCACACCAGCACCACGCGGCTGGTCGCGAGCCCGAGGCCGAAGGCCTCGTCGGCCAGGACGGTTGCGGCCAGCAGGATCTGGGAGAGCGTATTGGCCTTGCTTACCGCCAGCGGCTTGATCACGACCCGCTGCTCGAGAAGCCATGCCAGCAGCACTGCGGCCACGATCAGGATGTCGCGGCTGACCACGGCGATGACGAGCCACAGAGGCAGCTCGTTGCGCACGCCCAACGCGATGAAAATGCTCACGATCAGCAGCTTGTCGGCCAGCGGATCGAGATACGAGCCGAGCTCGGTGGTCCAGGCGAAGCGCTTGGCGAGGTAGCCGTCGACAGCGTCGCTGATGCCGGCGCACACGAACACGAAAAAGGCGATCGTGCTCTGGCCGCTCAGCAGCAGCCAGAAGATCACGGGGACGGAGATGATGCGCCCGAGCGTGATGAAGTTCGGGATGTTGATGATCACGGGGCGACCGGGACGGTTTCCTGCCAGACGATTGTTTTGGCGCGAGAATCTCGGCAGCTGTCGGCCTGGCTCTCCGCTACCGGAGTTTAGCCTGCGCGCGGCACCCCCGTCGAGAACCCTATTGCAGTCCGAGCACCCAATTGCCGCCGGTGTTGCGCAAGATCAGGCCCTGCTCGGCGAGCGCGTCGGCAAGCCGCTGGGCGCCTTCCGCGTAGCGCAGCGTCACGCGCGCGCCGCGTGCGGACAGGCCCGCCACCTCCAGCTCCTCGACGCCCGGGGTGGCCGACAGCTTGCGGCTGATGTCCTGCCATTCGCTCATGCCGCGGAACTCGACGGCGATCAGCATGTCGCTTTCGCCGGCGGCCGGTGCCCTGGCAACGCCAACCGTGTCGCCGCCGCCGCCACCGGGAGACTTGATGGCCTTCCAGCGCCCCTCGATGATGCCGAGCGAGACCACGGCCGCAAGCTCGCTGGCGTAGCCCGGATCGGCGGGGTCCAGGCGGTAGGCCCGCCGCAGCATGAAGGCGCCGACGGCATCGCGCCCCGTGAGCGTGACGGTGAGCCGCCTGGAGGCGGCATCCTGCTCGGCCACGGCGAGGAGGACGCGCTCGCTGCCGTAAGCGGCGACAAGCGAGCGGATGGCGCTGCCGTCGCCCTCGGCGAGCGCGTTGACCGCCTCCGGGGCGACCTCCTTCTTCAGGGCCTGCAGCTTCACCGGCGTGAGCGCATGCTCCAGGTCGAGCCCTTTCCACACGTTGGTCCAGGCAGCTTCTTCCTTGGGCGCGGGCGGTCCGGCCGTGCGCCAGAGCGGAACGAGCGTGAGCGTCGGCGCCTGCTCGTCCAGGAACGGAATGCCCTCGCGGCGCAGCAGGTCGCGAATGCTCTTGGCCTGGAAGGAGAAATCGAGACTGGCGATGTAGTCGGTGGAGGAGTTGCGCTCCGAGCGCACGCTGACACCGTCGACCAGATCGCCGGCCTTGATCGGCGGCAGGCGCCGCAGGCGCGGGTAGGAGGTCACCGGCACGAGGCGCTTCAGGAGCGACCGGAACGCGGCCTGCTGCCCGTCGGCAAGGGCCTTGGACTTGGCCGCGACGGCGTTGTCGGCGCGCGCCTCGACGGGGTAGTTGCCGACCGTGAACACGGCGTCCGCGGCTGCGGCAGCCGCTGCCCAATCGGCGCCGACGCATAGCGCGAGCCCCGCAAGCAGCGCCCCGGCCGCAGTCCTGCGGCCGCGCCATGCGGCAACCGTGCCTGATTTCCCGGCGATGCCCATCCCCCGCCTTCCGACCTCCCGCGGCATCCACCGCCGAGGGGTCCCCGGACCCTACCGGTCTCGCCCCGTCTCTGCTATGCCCCGCATACTCTTTGGACCTTGGGGCGAAAGTTGGGAGCGCCGCACGCGAACCGCCATGCCAGCCAGCCGGCACAACCGTCCGCCCATCTCCTACCGCGATTCCGGCGTCGATATCGATGCGGGCAATGCTCTGGTCGAGGCTATCAAGCCGCTTGCAGGCTCGACGCGGCGGCCGGGTGCCGGCGCCGACCTGGGCGGCTTCGGCGCGCTGTTCGACCTCAAGGCGGCCGGCTTCCGGGATCCGATCCTGGTCGCCTCCAACGACGGTGTCGGCACCAAGCTCAAGATCGCCATCGAGACCGGCCGGCACGCCACCATCGGCATCGATCTCGTCGCCATGTGCGTGAACGACCTGCTGGCGCAGGGGGCCGAGCCGCTGTTCTTCCTCGACTACTTCGCCTGCGGCAAGCTCGAGGTGGAGACGGCGCGCAGCGTGATTGCCGGCATCGCCGAGGGCTGCCGGCAGGCCGGATGCGCCCTCATCGGCGGCGAGACGGCCGAGATGCCCGGGATGTATGCGGGCGAGGACTACGACCTTGCCGGCTTCTCCGTCGGCGCCGCCGAGCGCGGCGCGCTGCTGCCCCGCCCGGACATCGCGGCGGGCGACGTGCTGATCGGCCTGCCCTCCTCGGGCGTGCATTCCAACGGCTATTCCCTGGTGCGCCGGCTGGTGGTCGAGTCGACGCTGGCGTGGGATGCGCCGGCGCCGTTCGCTCCGGCAATCTCGCTCGCAGAGGCGCTGCTGGTGCCGACGCGCATCTACGTGCGGCCCGCGCTGAAGGCGATTCGCGATACGGGTGCCGTGAAAGGCCTGGCGCACATCACCGGCGGGGGGCTCTCCGAGAACCTGCCGCGCATATTGCCCGCGGGGCTCGCGGCGCACGTCGATCTCGCCGGATGGCACGCGCCGGCGGTGTTCGGATGGCTGCAGCAGGTCGGCAATCTCGACGACGCCGAGATGCTGCGCACCTTCAACTGCGGCATCGGGCTTGTGATCGTGGCGGCGCAGGGGACTGCCGAGGCGGTGGTGTCCGTCCTGCAAGCCGCGGGCGAGGCGCCGATTGTGATCGGCGACATCGAGCCCGGCCGCGGCGTGAAGTCCTCGGCCAAAGGCAAAGGCGAGGCTGAAGCCGTGCGCTATTCGGGCAAGTTGAGGCTTGCCGAATGAAGGCTGCCGACCCCCATCGTCCTGTCGCTAGCGGACTATTCGCCGACCGCGCCGCGATAGCTCCCCTCCCCCTTGCGGGGAGGGGACGGGGGTGGGGGACGTGCTCGAGAGCGCACCATTTGCGGTTTCGCGGCGACCTACAATCCCAGCATTGCCCTGGCCGCATCACCCCACCCCTAACCCCTCCCCGTCAAGGGGAGGGGAACTCCGTCGGCGCTCGCGGAGGTGGAGCGAGCTTCATCTCCAGAGGCTAAGCATGAAAAAGCGCGTCGCCATCCTGATCTCGGGGCGCGGCTCCAACATGCAGGCGCTGGTGGAGGCGGCGCGTGCAGCCGACTATCCGGCGGAGGTGGTGCTCGTGGTCTCCAATCGCCCGGACGCTCCGGGGTTGCAGCGCGCGCAGTCAGCCGGCTTGAAGGCGCTCGCCATCGACCACAAGGGCTATGCAACCCGGGAGGCGTTCGATGCCGCGGTCGAGGCCGCGCTGGCGGAGAACGCCATCGACCTGGTTTGCCACGCGGGCTTCATGCGCATCCAGGGCAACGCGTTCGCGACGCGCTGGATCGGGCGGCAGCTCAACATCCATCCCTCCCTGCTGCCGTCGTTCAAAGGCCTCCACCCGCACAAGCAGGCGCTCGACGCGGGAGTTCGCATCAGCGGCTGCACCGTGCATTTCGTCACGCCCGAGCTCGATTCCGGACCGATCATCGCCCAGGCCGCCGTACCCGTGCTCGCGGGAGATACAACCGATGCTCTCGCGGAACGGATCCTAGTTGCCGAGCACAAGCTCTATCCGTTCGCCCTGCGCCTGGTGGCGTCGGGCAAGGCCCGGCTGGAGGGCGGGAGGGTGCTGCTCGACGGCAGCCTGGACCAGGAAGATTATCTAATTTCGCCAAAGGTATAGGTCGGCATCCGAAGTCACGTCACACTCGCTGGAAAAAACGCCGCGGAGGCCCTGCGAACCTGGACATGCCAGAGAAGCGAGTGTTACCTGTTGGAAACCAACGAGCGGAAATCATTCAATTTCGCCAACGCGTTGATGCGAACTGAAGGTTTTGGGAGGACAGTTGCGCGGGTAGCTTTTGCTGCTCGTTGCGTCCGCAGACGACGAAGCGAAAGCGAAGGCCGACGGAGCCTGTCGAGATGACCGCACCAGTTTCCCACGTCCATCAGCTGGGTGAGGAATCCTCCGTCTGGTTCAAGCTGACGCCGCTCCTCAAGGGGCCGAACAATCCCCTGACGATCCTGATGACGATGGCGGATCGCTACGGCGGCGTGATCCCCGTCAACATGGCGAACCAGCGCGTCGTGCTGCTGACCGACCCCGAGCACTTCAAGCGCGTGCTGGTCACCAAGGCCGACGACTACATCAAATACTTCGACGGCCTGAAGCCGATCTTCGGCAAGTCGATGATCACCAACGACGGCGTGCTGTGGCAGAAGATCCGCATGCCGCAGCAGCCGGCGTTCCATCCCGACATGTTCGCCGAGTACATCCCCTATTTCCTCACCGCCATCCGCACCAAGATGGACATCTGGGCGAAGCTCGCGCAGACCGGCGAGACCTTCGAGATGGTGGAGCAGACCTGGACGCTCGCCGCCGACATGATCTGCAAGGCGCTGTTCGACCGCGACATGCCCTTCAACCCGCATTTCGTCTTCAAGTGCGTGAAGACCTACACCGACGTGATGAACCACAAGTCGATCCGCCTCAAGAAGGTGGCCGGCGAGGAGTTCGAGATCACCGAGGAGGATGCGGCCAAGGCGATGGACGTGTGGGCCGGCGTGCCCCCCGAGGTGATCGCCGCCGATCCACGCGAGGACCGCGAGCGCACGCTGCTCAAGATGATCGAGGCGGCCGTGGCCGACCCCACGATCCCCGAGTTCGACCAGCAGCAGGCGGTCGACGAGCTCAAGCAGTACCTGTGGGCCGGCACCGAGACGACGGCGCTGACACTGGCCTGGGCGCTCTATCTCACGTCGCGCCAGCCGGAAGCGGCCGACCGCATCCGCCGCGAGGGCGAGGCCACCTACGGCGACCGCGAGCCGACCGCCGCCGACTACTCGGCGCTCGCCTACACGCGTGCCGTGATCCAGGAGACCATGCGGCTCTATCCGCCGATCTGGATGCTGGTGCGAGTGGCAGCCAAGCCCGACGTCATCGACGGCAAGGAGATCCGCGTCGGCGACAAGGTCGCGCTGTTCGCCTATGGAGCCCACCACAATCCGAAGTTCTGGAACGATCCGGAGGCCTTCATGCCGGAGCGGTGGCTCGGCGACGCCGCCAAGAAGCGCAAGCCCTATACCTACCTGCCGTTCGGCGGGGGAAAACGCTCGTGCATCGGCGGCGCCATGAGCCAGGTCGAGAACGTGCTGGCGCTGTCGATCCTGCTGCGCCGCTTCCGCCCCGAGTACGTTGGCCCCGAGCCTCCGGGCATCAATGCGACTGTCACGCTGACCCCCAAGGGCGGCCTGCCGTTCAAGATCCGGAATTTGAGCTGAGGCCGCCCCAGTCATTCGGTCCCAAAGAGCGCGGCCGTGATATTGCGCCGGCCGTGCAGAACGCGGACGACGAACAAGACGTCCCCGCTCTCGTCGTGGCGCAGATAGACATTGTAGCTGCCGATGGGATGGCAGCGGACACCTTCCCCAAGAGCCGGCACGAGGCGCCCAGACATCTTCGGCGCTACGGATAGCCTCTCGACGATCGCCACGATCCGATCGAAGAGTTCTCGGCGACGGCGGCGCCCGCCTTGACGCTGACGTCGTCGACGATTTGAGCGAGATCCGCCTCCGCCTGTGGCGATACGACGACGCGGGACCTCAGCTGCGCGCTGCGATGCGCTCCCTCATGCGGGCGGCAACCTCATTGAGCGGGCGGCCCTCTCCGCGTTCGAGCGCAGCCAGCGCCTCTTCAATCAAGGGTTTGGCCCAACTGTGATCGTCGGTCGCGACATCGATCGTCGCAGCCTGATCCGCCAGCACAAGCGTCTCCACCGCCTCCTCCACCGAACCAAAACGTCCCTTAGCGACCTCCGCTTTGAGCCAAATCTCGGTTTCCGGATTAATTCTCACGTTCATTACGTGACGTCTCCATGTGGTTGCCACCAGAAGCGACAACCGCTCCATTCCTACTCTCGCGGCGCGAAAGCGCCACTTCCACTCCGCGGGCCTCAAAAGCCTACCCCGGCAGCCGGGCGATGGCTTCGATCTCGATCAGGAACTCGGGCTTCACCAGCCGGTTGACGACGAGGAGCGTGTTGGGCGGGTATTTGCCGCCGGGGAACAGCTTGGGGAATACCGCGGCGCGCGCGGTCATGAAGGCCGGGATGTAGTCGGCGCTGGTGATGTAGGTCGTGAACTGGACGACCGACTCGAAGTCGGTGCCGAGGTCCTTGAGGATCTTGCCGAGGTTGTCGAACACGACGGGCACCTGCGCGCCAACGTCACCCACGCCCAGCGGCGTACCCTTTGCGTCGATCGCGACCTGTCCGGCGATGAAGGCGATCTCGCCCGGCGTCATGCGCGCGACGTGGCTGTACATGCCCTGCGCGGGACCGGCGCTCGGGGGATTGACGTAGGTGACGCCTGACTTGGGCATGTTCGAGCTTCCTCAGTTGCTTTTCGACTAGAGCCAGTTGAACCAGATGCACACCCCGCGCGCCACGCCTATCGGAGGCAGCAGCAGATCAAAGAACAGCCACACCCAGCGGCGCGATTGCGCATCGTGCACGAGAGCCGTCACGAAGGGGGTCAGCAGGACGCACGCAACGAGCCAAACGACGACCTCGCCCTCGATCACGATGTGTGTCGGCCGCTCGATCACGAGCCCTACGCGGCCTTGATCCAGACGTGGTTGTCGTGGAAGGCGGCGCCGCCGTAGGGGGCGGCCTGGAAGGCGCTGGTGAGGGTGTTGATGCCCTCGCCGCCCTCGAACTGGTCGTTGGGGGCGATGCACTCGACGATGACGACGCCCCGCTGCACGCCCGGGAAGGCCTGGGCGGTGATGCCGATCTCGCCGCGCTCGTTGCCCATGCGCACGCGGCCGCCGTCGGCGACGCCGAGCTGCGGCCAGGTCGTCGGGGTGCACCTTGACGCGCGGAGGTCCGTGCCGCTTGCGGCCGGTCGGCATCTCGTTGAACGAGGAGTTGAGGTATTCGCGCGAGGGGCTGGTGGCGAGCCGGAACGGATGCTTGCCGTCCGCCTTCTCGATGACGTCCCAGTGGTCGGGCAGATCAGGCACGCCCCCGAGCGCGTCGAAGGCGCCGGGACGGGGCGCCGGCACGTTCTTCCAGTCCGGCCTGAAGCGGAACTTCTTGTCGGGGTAGCGGAAGCCCTCGATGTAGTGCGCCTCGGCGAACTCGGGCTGGCAGTCGATCCACTTCTTGGGCTCGAGGTCGGCAAGCGTGCCCCAGCCCGATTTCTGCAAGGTCCAGTCGATGATCTCGCGCGGGCTCATGGCGAAGCCCCGGTGCTCGGCGCCGACGCGCTTGGCCAGCCCGCAGATCACCTCGTGGTTGGAGCGGCATTCGCCGGGCACCTCGATCAGCTTCGGGCCGAGCAGGATGTTCTGGTGCCCGCCGCCCTGGTAGACGTCGTCGTGCTCCAGGAACATGGTGGCCGGGATCACCACGTCCGCCATCTTGGCCGTCGCGGTCATGAACTGCTCGTGCACGCACACGAACAGGTCCTCGCGGGCGAAGCCGGCCTTCACCTTGCGCTGCTCGGGCGCCACCTGGACCGGATTGGTGTTCTGGGTGAACAGAACGGTGACCGGCGGGCCGCCCTTGATGTCGGCGGGATCGCCCGTCAGCACCGGGCCGATGCGCGACTGGTCGAGCATGCGCACCTTCGGGTCGGCGACATCGAGGCCTTCGATCAGCGTCTTGTTCCAGTGATAGATGGCGCCGTTGTTGTGGAAGCCGCCGCCGCCCTCGTGCAACCACGCGCCGGTGACGCTCGGGATGCACAGCGCCGCGTGCATGTTGTGGGCGCCGTTGCGCGAGCGGGAGAAGCCGTAGCCCAGCCGGAAATAGGTCTTGGGCGTGGTGCCGACCATCTTGGCGAAGGTCTCGATCTCGGCGACTGAGAGACCCGTGATGGCGCTGGCCCATTCGGGTGTGCGCGAGGCCAGATGCGCCTCGAGCTCGCGAGGGCAGTCGGTGTACTTCTCGAGGTACGGCCAGTTGGCATAGCCGTCGCGGAACAATACGTGCATCACGGCGCAGGCGAGCGCCCCGTCCGTGCCCGGCCGCAGGCAGAGCGCCAGGTCGGCCTGCTGCATGGTGCCGTTGCGGTAGATGTCGATGGCCACGATCTTGGCGCCGCGCTCCTTGCGGGCGCGGGTGGCGTGCGTCATCACGTTGACCTGCGTGTTGACGGGGTTGGTGCCCCAGATCACCACCATGTCGGCCTTCGCCATCTCGCGCGGATCGGGGCCGGCGAGACGTCCGGTGCCGGCGATGTAGCCGGTCCACGCCAGCGTGGTGCAGATGGTGGCGTACATGCCCGAATAGCGCTTGGCGTGGCGCAGGCGGTTGATGCCGTCGCGCATCACGAGGCCCATGGTGCCGGCGTAGTAGTAGGGCCAGACGGCCTCCGGTCCGTAGCGCCGCTCGGCGGTCAGCATGGCCTCGGCGGTGAGGTCGAGGGCGTCGTCCCAGGAGATGCGCTCGAATTCGCCCGAGCCTTTGGGGCCTTTGCGCTTCAGCGGGTGCATCAGGCGGTCGGGATGGTGCACGCGCTCGGCGTAGCGCGCGACCTTGGCGCAGACGACGCCGGCCGTGTAGTCGTTGTCCTCGGCGCCGTGCACGCGGCCGATTTTGCCGTCCGCCAGCAGCTCGACGTCCAGCGCGCACGTCGACGGGCAGTCGTGCGGGCAGACGGAATGGCCGATCTCGATCTTGGCGTGCACGTTCATGGAGCGGTTCCACCAGTGGCGATCACAAGCACGGTACCCGAGTTCGGCCTGTCGCGGGAGGGGGGCGGGCAGCTACCGGATGATGCCGCTCCGGGCTGAAACCGGCACTGCCTGCCAAATCGCTGGGCAGGGCTCTTCCGAATCGATCCGCGAGCCGGTCACACGGTGGGGCCGCCTTCGAGGCCGAAGCGCTGCTTGATGCGGCGGAAGAGCTGGTCGCGCACGTCGCGGTAGGCCTGCAGGATCTGCTCGCGGCTGGCGTGTCCGATCAGCATGGTGGCGTCGAAGGTCGGCCAGTACTCGACCTCCACGGCCATCGTGCGGGTGAGCTCCAGCGCCTGGTGGTGCGCCTCCGGCGAGAGGCTGACGATGAGGTCGAACGACGTGTCGTAGAGCTCGCGCAGCGTGTGCGGCGTGTGCCGCGTGATGTCGATGCCGATCTCCTCCATCGCCGCGGCGGCGAAGGCATCGGGCCCGCCGGCGCGCACGCCGGCCGATTCCACGTAGATGCGGCGTCCCACGAGGTGGCGCAGGATGGCCGCCGCCATCGGCGAGCGCACCGAGTTCATCGTGCAGACGAAGAGCACCGCCCCCGGCAGACCGTGCTCTCCCCCGCGCTCCACCCCCTCATCCCTTCCAATGCAGCGCGCAGATGAGAGTGAAGAGCCGCCGCGCCGTGTCGCGGTCGACGGTGATCTTGCCTTTGAGCCGCTCCACCAGCACGCGGCTGCCGTCGTCGTGCAGGGCGCGGCGCCCCATGTCGATCGACTGGATGCGCGAGGGCGGCGCGGTGCGGATCGCCTGGTAGTAGGTCTCGCAGACGACGAAGTAGTCCTTCATGATGCGGCGGAGCGGCGTGAGCGAGAGCACGACCGTGAAGGTGTCGTCGCTGTCCTCCTGGGCGACCGCCAGCACGAGCCGGTCCTCGACGATGGATAGGTTGAGCTTGTAGGGGCCGCCGTCACGGCCATCGAGCGTGAAGCGGTTGCCCTCCAGGATGTCGAACACGGCCACCTCGCGCTCGTGCTCGATGTTGGAGCTGCCGCGCCGGATCGAGGCCTCGTCGAAGGTGATGGCAATCAGCTTTGCCTTGGAGGTGGGATCGAATTCGGGGGGCTCGAACATCGCTCGCCCCTCACGCCTTCACGTCGCCGACGCGGATCGCGACGGAACGGCGATGGGCTTCCAGGCCCTCGGCGCGCGCCAGGCTCATGGCAGAGGGCGCAAGGGCTTCGAGCGCGCCCGCATCGAGACGCAGGATGGATGTGCGCTTCATGAAGTCGAGCACGCCCAGGCCCGAGGAGAAGCGGGCGCTGCGCGCCGTCGGCAGCACGTGGTTGGAGCCCGCCACGTAGTCGCCGATCACCTCGGGGGTGTGGGCGCCCAGGAAGATGGCGCCGGCGTTGCGGATGCGCGCGGCGAGCTCATCGGGTGCAGAGGTGGCGATCTCGACGTGCTCGGCGGCGATGCGGTCGGCCAGCGGCGGCGCCTCATCGAGCGAGCGTACGACGATGATCGCGCCGAACGTCTCCCAGCTGGCGCCGGCGATGTTGCCGCGCGGCAGGGCCGCGAGCTGGCGGGCAACGGCCGCCTCCACGAGGGCCCCGAGCCTGGCATCGTCGGTCATCAGGATGGCTTGCGCGGCGGTGTCGTGCTCGGCCTGGGCCAGCAGGTCGGCGGCCAGCCATTCGGGGTTGTTGTCGCGGTCGGCGATCACCAGCACCTCCGACGGCCCGGCAATCGAATCGATGCCGACGACGCCGAACACCTGCCGCTTGGCGGCGGCGACGTAGGCATTGCCGGGGCCGACGATCTTGGCCACCGGCGCCACCGTCGCGGTCCCATAGGCGAGTGCGGCCACGGCCTGGGCCCCGCCGATGCGGTAGATCTCCGACACGCCGGCCAGGTGTGCGGCCGCCAGGACCAGCGGGTTCATCTCGCCGCCCGGCGACGGCACGACCATGGCGACGCGCGGGACGCCCGCGACCCGCGCCGGCACCGCGTTCATCAGCACGGAGCTCGGGTAGCTGGCGAGGCCGCCCGGGACGTAGAGGCCGACCGACTCGATCGCCGTCCAGCGCGTGCCGAGCTCGGCACCGAGCGCGTCCGTGTACCGGTCGTCCGCAGGCAGCTGGCGGCGATGATGCGATTCGATGCGCGTGCGCGCCAGCTCGAGTGCGGCCATGGTCTGCGGGTCGCACACCGCCACCGCCGCGGCGATCTCCGCCTCGCTCACACGCATGGGCGTAGCGGCGAGATCGAGGCGGTCGAACCGGCGGGTCAGCTCGACGATGGCATCGTCGCCGTGCGCGCGCACCTGGGCGAGGATACTGCGCACGGCGGCGTCGACGTCCTCCGACACCTCGCGCTTGGTGGCGAGGAACGCGGCGAAGGCGCTTTCGAAATCCGGGTCGCTGGCGTTGAGGTGGAGGGGCATGGGGTGCTCGGGCCCTCGGTGGGGGCTGCTCGCGTCAGGTGTCTCGCGCGGGTGGAGAATCGTCGGTGGGGTGCTTCGGCATCGACGCCACGCTCCACACCGGCCCCAGGTCCTTCAGCTCGGCCTCGATGCACTCGACCTGCAGCCGGATCGCCGCGCCGTCGGCGAAGTGCAGCGTCACGGCGCCCGCGGGCGACTCGCCCGGCTCGTAGCTGACGGCGAGCAGGGAGATCACGGCCTCCTTCCTGGCGAGGTCGATGCCCTGGACCTGGGCGCCGAGCACGCGCTCGAAGCGCAGGGCCGTGCGCCGGCGCGTGTACTCCCGCGAGCCGCTCTTGCCGCCGGTCAGGGCATCGGCCCAGTCGAAGCGGTTGCCGACGGCGGCGAACCGCCTTTCGCGCGGCAGGTAGGCGACGTCGCCGACCTTCAGCACGGCATCCTGCAGGTGCGCCGACATCACGGCCAGGTCGTCGGCGTCGAACGCGATCAGTTTGAGCTCGGCCATGGCAGTCCGGAGTCCTTGCGTAGCGGCGGCGGGCCGTGGACACCGTGATAGCGAACGCGGGGACGGTATGTAAGGGGGTGCGTCAGGCTCCCGCAGCGCCGGAGCGAGGTGCCTGCAACTTCCCGCCACGGTGCCGAACGGCTTCCTCACCGCGCACGCCAGGAGCGTCCTGAGCCTGTCGAAGGACGGCCGGACGCTCTCGCATTGCCGTGGTTCGACCCTCGGAACAAGTCCGAGGGCAGGCAAGCTCACTACTGGGTTGGCGTCAGCTTCGCCAATGGCTTGGAGCAAGACTGCCATGGGGCTCGCTCGGCGCTGGCCGGGAGCTGTCAACCCTTGAGCGGGCGGGCGATCTCGGGGGGAACCTCGCGCTGGTAGGCCTGGCCGACGGCGAACAGCTGCGCCTCGGAGTAGGGCCGGCCGATCAGCTGGATGCCGTTGGGCAGCCCGCCGCCGCGCGGAATGGGCAAGGTGAGTGTTGGCAGCCCCAGGTAGTTGATGGGCCGGGTGTACTTGACGACGCGGCCCATGGCCGCCTGCACCTGCGGTCCGCCGCTGACGTCGAGCTCGGCGATGGTTGGCAGCGGGTCGGCCAGGATGGGCAGGATGGCGATGTCGATGTCCTTGAACGTCTCGTCGAGCGTGCGTTGCAGGAACATGCCGCGCGCGCGCAGCGCAGTCAGATGATCGACGGCCGGGATGAAATGGCCGACCTCGGCCCGGGCGCGCACCTGGGGCCCATAGTCTCCCGGACGGGTACGCAGGTAGATGGAGTGCAGGGCAGAGGCATCGGGCAGCTGCACGAGCTGCACCATCTCGTCCAGCGTCTTCCAGTCGGGGAAGCGGCAGGACGCACGGGTCAGGCCGAGCTTGCCGAGGATGCCGGCCACCTGGTCGACCATGCGCTGCACGTCGGGGTGCGCTTCGGCAACGACGGCCTCATCGACGCCGATCCGCAGCCCCTTCACGGGATCGCCGAGCCGGGCCAAGTAGTCCGGCACCGGCAGCGCGGAGGACGCGGGATCGCGCGGGTCGGGTCCGGCAAGGAAGCCAAGGGTCAAGGCGAGATCCTCGACGTGGCGGGCGATCACGCCGACGGTGTCGAGCGCGGGCGCCAGCGGCATGGCGCCGGCGCGGCTGACGCGTCCCCAGGTCGGCTTGATCGAGGCAACCCCGCAGCAGGCGCCGGGCACGCGCAACGAGCCGCCGGTGTCGGAGCCGAGGCCGGCGGGGATGGCGCCGTAGGCGACCGCCGCGGCCGTGCCGGCCGACGAGCCGCCGGTGATGCGGGTCGGGTCCCAGGGATTGCGGGCGTGGCCCAGCACGTAGTTGTGGCCGGTCGGGCCGTAGGCGAACTCGGCCAGATGCAGCGCCGCGATCTGCAGCGCGCCGGAAGCCTTGAATCGGGCAATCGCGGTGGCGTCGGCGGCGGCCGGCTTGTCGGCGCGGATCTTGGCGCCCCAGCTGGCAATCTTCCCCTGGCGGTCGAACATGTCCTTGTGGGCGAGCGGCACGCCGGCAAGTGGTCCGCCGGCGCCGCCCTTGGCGATGGCAGCATCCGCGGCCTTGGCGGCGGCGAGCGCCTCGTCGGCCTCGAGCGCGATGATGCAGTGGGTCAGCTCGTGGCAGGACTGCAGGCGCTCGATGGCGGCCTTGGTCGCCTCGACGCTCGACACCTGCTTGTCGCGGATGGCCTTCGCGAGCCCGCGTGCGGAAAGAGTGGCCAGGTCGGTCATGGCTTGGCTCCCTGGACCAGCACGCGGCGGAAGTCGTCGACGTCGGCACCGATCGGCAGCTGGAGCGCGACCCGGCCCGCTGCCTGCGACAGCAGCGCGGCGTGCGCCTTGGCGGCGGCGCGGCGCTCGGGCGGCATGTCGAGATAGGCGGCGGTCTCGGCGGCGGCGGGCGGGCTTTGCTCAGGCTTGGGGCTGGCCATGTCGGTTCTCGGTGACGAACGGTGAGTGCGGGAGCCTAGCGGCCATGGGCGACGCAGGCAACACAGCGCGGCGACCGGTTGCAACCTTGCATTTCCGGCGGGCGCGGCGTGGCTGTTCGGTTAGGATGGGTTGCTCAGCACATCCACCCGCGTTCCTCCGACCGTGCCCTCCGACCCCACCATCGCCAAGTCCCCGAGCCGCGTGCTGGTCACGGGTGCTACGGGATTTCTCGGCCGGGCCGTGGCGGAGGCGCTCGAACGCTCCGGTCACGAGGTGCTGCGCGGGGCGCGTGCGGCACCCGTGGCGGCTTCTGCTGGCGAGCGATGGGTCGGGTATGGCGACATCGGGCCCGCAACCCGATGGGACGAGGCGCTGGCCGGGGTCGACGTGATCGTGCATCTGGCGGGCCTCGCGCACCTGCCCGACGCCATGTCGTCGGCGGCCGCCGACACCTTTGCCCGCGTCAACGCCGAGGGGACCGGGCGGCTCGCCTCGGCCGCGGTGGGCGCGGGCGTGCGCCGCCTCGTGCTGGTGAGCTCGGCGCTGGTGCACGGCGAGGCGAGCCCCGGCCGGCCCTTCACGGAGGATGACGAGCCGGCGCCGGCAAGCGCCTACGCGCGCTCGAAGCTCGACGCGGAGCGGCGCCTGATGGCGGCGGCCCGGGGCAGCCCGCTGCAATGGGTGGTCCTGCGCCCGCCGATGGTGTACGGCGCCGGCGCGAAGGGCAATTTCCGCCGGCTCGTCCAGCTCGTGCGCACGCGTGCGCCGCTGCCGCTCGGTGCCGCCACGGCGCCAAGAACGTTCATCGGCATCGACAACCTGGCCGACGCCGTGGTGCGCTCAGTCGAGCATCCGCGGGCCGCCAACCAGGTGTTCCTGCTCGGCGATGCGCAGGTGACGTCCACGGCCGATCTCATCCACCGCATCGCCGGCGCGCTGGGCCGCCGCGCGTGGACGCCGCGGGTGTCGCCGGTGCTGCTGCGGAGTGCGTTCCGGGCGGCCGGGCGCGAGCGCGACTTCCGCCGGCTGTTCGATCCGATGCAGCTCGATACGGGCCGCATCCGCGACCTGCTCGGCTGGTCGCCACCGGTGTCGCTGGATGAGGGCCTGCGCCGTGCCGTGCGGTGCGATGCGTGAGCCGCCGGATATCGTGTTGGTGCGGGCGGGGGGACTCGAACCCCCACAGGCATTGCTGCCCTACGGATTTTCTTACCAGCTACGGCTTTCGCCGCCCTCGCCCTCCGGGGGCGCGTTTGTGGTCTGGACTATCCCTTCACCGTGCTCCGGTCGGGCCAAGGGGCCGTGCCGGAGGGTAGGTGCCGCCCGTCTAGTCTCTACACCTTCCCCGTCAGGACCGGCCCGGCATTGCGTGGGCGGGCTTGCCCATCCGGGGCTTGGCTCGGGATTGCCATTGCAAGAGGTTTCCCCGAGTTTGGGCAGTTCTGCATCCGGGGTTTCCCCCGGAGCACTCAAGTCATATGTCTCAAGTCCGTTGCGTCTACCGATTTCGCCACGCCCGCGTGACACGCCTCTATATCGTCCCGGGCCGCATCATGGAAGGAGAGCCGCATGAGCGAGATCAAGGGCTACCACGCCCACGTCTATTTCGACGCCGCCGATCGCGAGCAGGCCGAGCGGCTCTGCGCGGAGGCCGGCAAGGCGTTTGCCGTCACGGTCGGGCGCATGCACGACAAGCCGGTCGGCCCGCATCCGCGCGGCAGCTGCCAGCTCGCGTTCGGTCCCGACCTGTTCGGCAAGGTGGTCCCGTGGCTGGTGGTGCATCGCGGTGGCCTCACCGTCTTCGCCCACGCCGAGACGGGCGACGCGATGAAGGATCACACCGAGCATGTCGTGTGGCTGGGGCCGTCGGAGATGCTGAACCTGGCGGCGCTTTCGCGGGCGTGATGCGCCGCGGCCGGTCTTGACCCGCATGCGGCGCCGCCACCAGTATCGGCGGAAACTCTTCGGACCGAGGCCAAAGCGGTGAATGACGTCGAGACAGGACTGACCCAGGCTGAGTTGCGCGATTTCCGGCGGATCGCCGGCATCATGATCCCCGTCTCCACGCAATATCGGATGCCGGGCGCGGATGACGAGGCGATCTTCGCCGATATCGTCCGCTCGCTGGGTCGTGACCGCGACCATGTCCGCAAGGCGTTGGCCATGCTGCATGAGATGGCCGGCGGTGACTTCACCGCACTGGACGCAGCGAGGGCAGAGGCAACGGCGATGGCGCTGCTGGGCCGGGGAGGCGCGGCGATCGCGGCGCTCGGGCGCGCCGTGATGCAATGCTACTACCGCGACGACCGCGTCATTGCCGCGCTGGGCCTGGAGCCGCGGCCGCCCTTCCCGAAGGGCCATTCCCTAGAGGAGAGCGACTGGTCGCTGCTGGACGCGGTGCGCGGGCGGCCGCGGATGTGGCGAGACATCGACGGCATGGGAGCCTGAGATGGCCTCCGCCTTCAATCCCGACGCGGCCCGCCCCACCGACGAGATCGTCGATGTGCTCATCATCGGCTCCGGCGCCTCGGGCGCGGCGGTGGCCTGGAGCCTCGCCGACACGCGCATGAAAATTCTGTGCCTCGAGCAGGGCGACTGGATCAAGCCCACGGATTTTCCGACCAACGGTCGCGATTGGGAAGCGCGCCGCTTCGGCGATTTCGACATCAGCCCCAACCGGCGCGCGCGGGACACGGACTATCCCGTCAATGACGACAATTCGCCGATGAAGGTCGCCAACTTCAACGGCGTCGGCGGCGGCACGGTGGTCTACACGGCGCATTTTCCACGCATGCACCCTTCGGACTTCCGGGTGCGGACGCTGGACGGCGTGGCGGACGACTGGCCCATCGACTACTGGACGCTCGAGCCCTATTTCGCCGAGAACGACCGCATGATGGGCGTGGCGGGCCTCGCCGGCGATCCGTCCTATCCGCCGCATGAGCCCACGCTGCCCCCGGTGTCGCTCGGCAGGACCGGCACGCGCTGTGCGCACGCGATGAACAAGCTCGGCTGGCACTGGTGGCCGTCCGACATCGCGATTGCGACCAGGGAGTACGAGGGCCGCGCCAAGTGCATCAACCTCGGCCATTGCACGCCGGGGTGCGCGCAGGGCGCCAAGGCGAGCGTCGACATCACCTACTGGCCGCATGCGCTGCGGGCCCGGGTGGAGCTGCGCACACGCTGCCGGGTGCGCGAGATCACCACCAACGAGCAGGGGATGGCCTCCGGCGTCGTCTACTACGACTCCCAACGGGGAGGAACGGTTCCAGCCGGCGGAGGTGGTCATCCTGGCGGCCAACGGCATCGGCACGCCGCGCCTGCTGTTGAACTCCGCCTCGTCGCGCTTTCCCGATGGCCTCGCCAACTCCTCGGGCCTCGTCGGCAAGAACCTGATGCTGCACCCCTGGCCCCAGATCTACGGCTATGTGGACGAGGAGATGGACGGCGACCGGGGGCCGAACACCATCATGTGGAGCAAGGAGTTCTACGAGACCGATCGCTCTCGCGGCTTCGTGCGCGGCTACACGCTGCAGTTCGCCCGCGGCACCGGCCCTGCCAACGAGGCGGTGATCAGCATGGGGGCCGGGCGGCTGCCCTGGGGCAAGGATCATCATCGGGTCTATCGCACGCTGCTCTATCGCGCTCTGAGGATCGGGGTTGCCTGCGAGGACCTGCCCGAGGAGCACAACCGGGTCACGCTCGACCCCGTGCTCAAGGACAGCCACGGCATTCCGGCGGCGCGGATCGACTACAAGATCAGCGACAACACGCGCCGCATGATGGATCACGGCATCGCGCGCGCCACGGAGATCCTGGAGGCTGCGGGGGCCACGCAAATCCATCCTCCCCAGCCAAACGTGCTGAACAGCCCCGGGCACCTGCTGGGAACGGCACGCATGGGCACCGACCCCGAGCGTTCCGTCGTGAACGCATGGGGCCGCTGCCACGACGTGAAGAACCTGTTCATCGTCGACGGCAGCATCTGGGTCACCTGCCGGCGGGGTGAACCCGACATCCACGATCCAGGCATTGGCTCTCTACATCGCCGACAACATCAAGAATCGCCTCGCCAATCTATTCGATTGATTCCGTGGAGCCTCGCTCCCGATCGGCAGATACGTAGGGCCGCTACGCCGTGCTGAGCTTGTCGAAGCACGGTTGGAGTCCGCCGCACGCCCTTCGACGAGCTCAGGGCTGGGTAGCGGCTGATAATCGTGCCGCGGAAGCGGGCTCAGGCGCCGCCGGCGCGGCGGCGCTGCACATTGGCGGCGAGGTACAGGCTGAGAAGGGCGATCAGGACCACGGCGATCTGCGCGCCGAGCGCTTCCCAGGTGGGGTTGAGGCCGAGCGCGGTGAGCCATCCGGCACCTGGCGCCATGTCGTAGGGGATCAGGGCCTGCTCCTGGAACTCCTGCAGGCCTTCGCCGACGAACTTGAGCCCCATCAGGAACAGGAACAGCGAGGTGACCAGGAACACGGTGCGCAACGGCAGCCGGCGCGTGGTCTTGACGATGACCCAGAACAGCACCGCGAGGACGACGAATGCCGTGACGATCCCCGATACGAGCGGCGTGGTCCAGCCGCCGTTGGTCTTGGCCAGGACGTGCAGGAACAGGACGGTCTCGCCGCCTTCACGCAGCACCGCGAGAAAAGCGAGCGTGGCGACGACGTACCAGGATTTGCTCAACAGCGCCTTGTCGGTCTGCTTCTTGAGATACTCCTGCCAGGCCTTCGGGTCCTGCTTCAGGAACAGCCAGCCACTGACGTAGAACAGCAGTGCCGCCGCCAGGAAGATAACGACGCCCTCGAAGATGTCGTTGTGCACCCCGTTGTAGAACCGCTCGAAGATCCAGGCGGCACCGATGCTGGCCAGCAGGGCAGCGGCGGCACCGAGCCAGAGCGCACGCAGCCGGTCCTCGGCGCCCTCCCGGCTCAAGTAGGCCGCCAGCGCGGCCAGCACCAGGATCGCCTCGAGGCCCTCGCGCAGCAGGATGGCGGCGGCTTCGACAAAGGTCGCGTTCATTGCAGATCTTCCCGCTGTGCTCGGCCCGAAACGCGATGTGCACCGGATGTGGACGCGCGCCCGGTCACGCATGGCAGGGGAAGCGTAGGCATTCCTGATTTTTCAAGTCAAGATTAACCTGCCCGTTCTCGCGAGGTCGTGAGAAGCGCGCGGCATCGGTCGTGCGAGGTGGAGGGCGGCACGCATGTGGTTCCGATGGTACCGAACCGGCAAGCATCACGGTCATCCCGGGCTTTATGCCCGGGATCCATCAATAAGTTCGCTCCGGCGTTCGCGGGTGAATGGATCCCGGCAACAAGTGCCGGGATGACAGACGGTGAGATCGGTGCCGCCCTTGCGCCGGCGGCGATCAGGCCACCTGCTCGAGCGCCGACTCGGGGTCGCGGGTGGTGACGCGGCGCAGGTCGCGGGGATGGGCCGCGTCGTCGTAGGGACGGCCGCGGTGCAGCGTGCAACGGTTGTCCCAGATCACGAGGTCGCCGGGCAGCCAGCCGTGCCGATGCACGAACTCGCGCTGGGTGGCGTGCTCCATCAGCTCGCGCAGCAGCAGGCGGCCCTCCGGCATGGGCCAGCCGGCGATATGGGAGGCGTGCGCTCCCATGTAGAGCGTCTTGCGCTTGGAGCCGGGGTGCACGCGCACCAGCCGGTGCAGCGCCGGCGGCAGCGAGGCCCGCTCGGCCTCGGTGTAATCGGTGTGGCCGAGCTGGCCGCGCGAGTGGAAGATGGAATGCTCGGCCACCAAGTCGTCGATCTTCGCCTTCATGGCGGGTGCAAGCGCGTCATAGGCGGCGCGCAGGTCGGCGAACTCGGTCTCGCCGCCCAGCGGCGGCACGACGTGCGCGAACAGCATCGACAGCGCCCCGGACTCCTTGCGGAAGGAGGCGTCCGAATGCCAGAGCTGGTTGCCGAGCGCGTCCAGGCGGCGGTGGTCGTCGCGCGCACGCAGCTGGTTCTGGGCCGTCAGGTTGGAGATGTCGGCCAGCTCCGCGTGCTTCAAGCGGCGCTCGACGCGATGATTGCGCGGCGGCTCGATGTTGCCGAACGTCCGTCCGAGCGCCAGCAGGCGGTCATCGTCGAGGGACTGTCCGTGAAAGACGAGTACGGCGTAGCGATCGATCGCTTCCGTCAGCTCGGCAACCGTCTCCGGCGGCAATGTCCGCGCGAGATCGATGCCCGTCACCTCGCCGACGAACATGGGATGAAGCTGGCGCACTTGGATTGTCATCGCTTCCTCCACTTGCCGGCCGACGCCGACATTTATCGAGCTTGCGCAATAGAACGGCGAGACGGGCCCGCAGTCAAACGGCTCTCTGCATGGCCGCGGCGAGAGGTGCCCCGGGACCAGATCGCAGGCGCACAATCGCTCGATCAGGTGTGTGTCAGCTAGGCCTCCAGCGCCGCCACGCGCGCCTCGAGCGCCGCGTTGCGCGCGGCGAGTTCCTGCACCGACCGGATCAGCGGCGCCAGGAACTGGTCCATGCGCAGCCCCTGCAGCGAGTCGGGATCGTTCCTGTCGGCCAGCACCCAGCCGGCGAAGTCGCCGGCGCCGGCCGCGTCCAGCGCCGCCTTCACCTCCTGCGCCACCAGGCCGTAGTGCGTGCGCGCGCCGGCGCGGGCCACCTCGCGCTTGACCCGGCGCGTCTTCGTCACCGTCCGCGTGCGCGGCACGGCGTGCAGCCGCGGGGCTGCCAGTCCGCCAGCAGCACCGGGCGCGCCGGCCTCGTCCACCACCGGCACCTGGTCCACCACCGGCACCTGCTCGGTGCGCTCGACCTGGCGCTGCACCGCGACGCCGTCCACCACCTCGACCTCGACCGCGCTGACGGTCCTCGCCTCGAGCACGGGCTCCTGCGCCTCGTAGCTCTCCTCGTCCCACTCGACCACGGTGGCGCCGGCCAGCCACTTGAACGCGCGCGGCCTGAGCGCGAGCACGAAGTCGAGGCCCAGCGGGCTGTCGGCGATGTCGGTCTTGCCGCGGCCGTCGGAGGTGTTGATGGTGCCGGTCGCCGCGTACACCTCGCTCCAGCGCTTGCCCGAGGTTCCCAGCGTGTAGGCGTTGTCGGTCTGGGGCGCGGCGATGCCTTCCACCGAGAACTTGTTGCTCGGGCTGCGCCGTGTCGATGCCGACGTTGCCGCCGTTCATGTCGAACCAGGCGTGGTCGCCCTGGCCGGCGAACCGCAACTTGCGGCCCGCCACGTAGACGAACGCCAGCTCCGGCACGGAATTGAAGTGGCCGGCGTGGCCGACGTAGTTGCCGGCCTCGTCGTAGAACTTGAACCCGGACACGCCGGTCACGTGCGTGTTGCGGTAGCCGGCGAGGAAGTCGAACGGCGCCGACTTGGCGATGTCGATCGGCAGCGTGGGTGTGGTGCCGAAGCCGATGTTGCCGTTGTTGCGGTCGACCACCATGGCCTCGGACCAGGACGAACCGTTGGGGCTCACCTTGACGTGGAAGTTGTCGTCGCCGGTGAGGCCGTACTCCGCGCGCCCGGAGTAGCCGGTCTGGTAGAGCGTGCTCGCGGTGTCGCCGGCGGCGGCCTTGTTGATCTTCTGCTGGTGGCCGTTGCCGACGTTGTCGAACAGGCTGGCCGTGCTCTTGACGGCCAGGCGGTTGGTAGTGTCGGCGGTGGCGTTGATGCCCCACAGCGGCACGCCCGTGCCTGCCGCCGTGAACTCGGCCCACGCGCTGCCGGTGTAGGCGTAGACCTTGTCCTCGTCGGCGACCCAGGCGAGCCAGCCCTCGCGCGGGGTGTAGAACACCCACGCCGCGTCCTGCCATGCCGCGATCTTGCCGGCCTGGCCGGTCCACGCGCCGGTCGGGCTGGCGGCGACGATGTAGCGGTCGCCGTTGGAAGGCGAGCCCGGGGGCGCGGCAAGGTCCTTGTCGAGGACGAGAAGCTGGACGATGGCGTCGAGCGACCTCAGCGCCTCGTTGTGTGTGACGTGCTTCTGCGCCTGCGCGGCGATCAGATACGGCAGCTGCAGGTTGGGCGTGCTGTCCATGAGCCGGGAAACTTCACCTGTTGTTGGCAGCACGCATGGTGCCACGGCACGGGGATGCGGGGATTGGGTGCCGCAGGGTTAACGGCCCGGCCGGGCGGCGTGCGCTCAGGTGACGGGCGGCGGTGGCGGAGCGGACCAATCCGGAGCGGTATCGTGATCGGGGTGCTGGTAGCTGACGACCCCGGCCAGCTTCGCTGCGCCTGTGTTCTCCACGGTGGACTTGCTCGGGAAGCTCGCCAGGTGTTGCAGCCACGCGAGCCTCGAACTCGGCGCCGACCTCGTAGGTGGGCGCGACGCGGCTGGGCTCATCGAAAGCGCCGGTGAGCAATTCGATGACCGGTCCGTTCGGATGGCGGTAGCTCAGCGGCGTGCCGCAGGCCGGGCAGAAGTCACGCAGCGCGCGGGACGACGACCGGAACGTGGAGGGCGTTCCGCGCGTCCAGGCGAAGTCGCCCCAGGGGACCTCGGCCAGCACCGCGAAGGGGCCCGCCACCGCCTTCTGGCACATGCGGCAGTGGCAGATGCCGATCTTGGGGGGCTCGGCATACACGGCGAAACGGACGGCGCCGCATTGGCAGCCGCCGGCGAGATGTGGAACCCGTGAAGCTGGCGCTTGTGACACCCGACCCGCCTCCCGCGACAGATGAACCGTCAGGAAGCATTTGGTTGCGCGGGCGGCTTCGTCAAGATCGGACCTGCTCCGACGCGACGGTGCGCGCCGGATGCGTTCCTCAGCGTATGTGCGGAGAATCGCCGCCACGCGGCAGGATGGCGGAGTCGAAGAAGAAGCCGGAGTCGAACGGTCCCGCCTGGGTCTGGCGGAAGAGATAGGGATCGCGCCAGGGGCTCATGACGTCGCGGTAGGTGTAGGAGTAGAAGCCGACGCGCCGCCCGGCGTAGACTCGGGGATGCGCGGCGCGCCGGCGCTGGTAGCGGGCGCTGTTCTGCTCGGCGGAGCCAACGGTGCGGACGGCAGGCGCCTTGACGCTGCGCTCTGCCGCGAAGCTGCCGGAGGGCAGCGCGGCCAGGAAAAGTGCGCCCAGCGCCAGTGCTCCCGCCTTGCAGATGATGGCCATGCCCATGGTCGTCGTGCCTTCGCGTTCGTGCCGTCGTCGAATCACCGAATCAGTCTAGGGCGCGAAAGCAACCAAACCCTGAACGCCCGCCGCGGCAGAGGCCTCTAGCCTCCACCAGGCGGGCCCGCAGGCGTCCTCAATTGCAGAGGTTGGCCGTGATCACGCATTCCGTGCCGAGCATGCCGCCGGCCTTGCAGCTGGTGCGCATGTTGCTGACCCTGTAGCCCGGCGCGGAGCCGATCTTGGCGCCCGCAGCCATGAACTGGGCCCAGGAGCCCCAGGACGTGGCCTGCAGGACCGCTTCCCAAGCCTGGAACGCGGCTGAATCTCGCGAGCCGCCAGTTCCCCGGCCGCCCTTGCTGATGCATCCGGCCTCTGCTGCAGCCCCCACCAAGAGTAGTGCGGCGGCAAACGTCAGCCCCGTCATGGTCGCGCGTTTGAAGTGGCGCATAGCTCTTTGCTCCCTCGAAAACAAAAAGACAGCGAACCGGGGCACATTGCCCGAGATCGCTGTCCTTGCAACTGGTCAGTCCCGTACATTCGCACGGGGATTGGCTGATTTTTCCGCTTCCGTGGCCGCCAGGTGACGGACCCGCATCCGACCCGGCCTCACCCCCGGAGGAGGCTCAGCTGGCGGCCTGCAGGTTCACTGCCTTGGGGCCCTTGCCGCGCTTGTCGGGCTCGGTCTCGAAGGAGACGCGCATGCCCTCGTCGAGCGTGCCGATATTCGAGCGCTCGACGGCTGTGATGTGGACAAAGACGTCCTTGCCCCCCTGGTCCGGCGTGATGAAGCCGAAGCCTTTCGTCTGGTTGAAGAACTTTACAGTTCCGGTCTGCCGCATGCGAGGTCTCCATGTCCCCGGTCAAAAAAAGCAGATCGCGACAGCGCAAGCTGCCGCGGGTGGCGGTTAGGCAGTCTCGTCCGATGTCGGGGAACGTGAGGCGCAAGAGAACGGTAACGCGTCTGCGCGAATCATCTCAGGTCAGTCTCAGCAGTTTCCGCCGGGTCGATGGGCCGCCCGAACTGCGGCGGAGTATCGGTGATTGCCGGAACAGGCGCAAGGCAAATTCGCGCTTGCATTTTATGGCCTGGTGCGCATACGCCGCTTCGGCCCCGGCGGGGTCCCGCGGCCACCAGTCTGGGCAGGTTCGATCCAGTCGAGACGATAGCCGGCGCCCCCCCTCGCGGATGCGAGGCGACGGCTGAGCACAGGGAGCACGACGGCGAGATCGCCCTCCAGCGTGTAGGGCGGATTAACGACGACGAGTCCGCAGCCGTTGAGACGGTCCGGGTCGACCGGGCGCTCGAGCATCAGCTCGACACGCAGGGACCTCGGGATCGCGAGCGCAGCCAGCGCGGCGTGGAAGCGGGCGACCGGCTTTGGGTCCTTGATCGGATACCAGGCGATATAGACGCCGGTGGCGAAGCGCTGCAGCCCCTGCTCCAGTCCGGTGGCCAGCCGCTCCAGCTCGTCGCGCTCCTCGAACGGCGGGTCGATCAGCACGACGCCGCGGCGCTCCTTCGGCGGCAGCAACGCCTTGAGCGCGACCCACGCGTCGAGCGCCATCGCCTTGGCCCTGCGGTCGCCGCCGATCGCCGCCTCGAGCAGCAGCCGGTCCTCCGGATGCAGCTCGTTGGCGATCAGCGTGTCCTGGGGCCGCAGCAGGCCGAGCGCGACGGCGGGGCTGCCCGGATAGACCGCCAGTGCGTCGCCTGCATTCTCGCGGCGCACGACATCCAGATAGGGCTCGAGGAGCTGCGCCACGCGCGGCGGCAACGGCTCGGCGCCCGGCCCGAGCAGGCGGCCGATGCCGCCCTGCCATTCGCCGGTCTTGGAGGCTTCCGGCGAGGTGAGCGCGTAGCGACCCGTGCCGGCATGCGTATCGATGACGCGGAAGGGCGCCTCCTTGCGCTTCAGGTATTGCAGCACGAGAGCCAAGACGGCGTGCTTGAGCACGTCGGCGAAATTTCCCGCGTGATAGGAGTGGCGGTAGTTCATCGGAGGCGAGCATGGGCCGCAACGGCCGTCGGCTGTCAATGCGCCGATGGCGTGGGAGCGTCTCGACGGTGCCGCGGCTCCATTGCGGTCGGTGTTGCCTTGCAGCATTCGATGCGGTGTCCAGCCGTCCGCTTGGCATCGGCCGGAAGACAGCGTAAGGGCGGTGCGCCGGCAGGGTTCGATGCCGGGCACTCGTGTGATGATCGAGAAGTCCGCACCATCGCTCTGGGCTGGGTTGGGAAGCGGACTTCTCGATCTGAATCACACTAGAAGCCTTGTTTTGCTAGTGTCCTTCAGATCGCGAAATTCGCTCCGAGGGTGCCGCACAATGAGGCGAATTTCGCGATCAGGACACTAGGTGCGCCGCTGGATCGGGACGGATCGAGAATAGTGTCAGCCATCATGCCGGATGGAGGCGCCCACAGCGGGTGCCGACCCGTTCCCCCGCCGCGCTGCCGGAAAGAAACGTTGGAGGAACGGTGAGGATCGTTGGCGGGCAGTTCCGCGGCCGGACGCTTGCCGCACCGGTCCACGAGGGCACGCGGCCGACCTCGGACCGCGTGCGCGAGGCGATCTTCAACATCCTGGCGCACGGGGTGCCCGAGTTCACGCTGGCGGGCGCAAGGGCGATAGACCTGTTCGCGGGGACGGGCGCGCTGGGGATCGAGGCGCTGTCGCGGGGCGCCGCGTTCTGTCTGTTCGTCGAGCAGGAAGCGGAAGCGCGCGCCCTCATCCGCCGCAACGTCGAGACGCTCGGGCTGACGGGCGTCACCAAGATCTTCCGCCGCGACGCCACCGAGCTGGGACCTGCCGGTCGAAACGGCGGCTTCACGCTGGCTTTCCTCGATCCGCCCTACGGCCAAGGCCTGGTCGAGCGGGCGCTCGCCGCGGCGGCCGAGGGCGGCTGGCTCGCGGGCGGAGCCGTCGTCGTGATCGAGGAGCGCAAGGGCACAGGCATCGCGCTCCCCGCCGGCTTCGATGCGCTCGATCAGCGTACCTGGGGCGACACGCAGGCGGTGTTTGCCCGCTTCGCCCGCGGCTAGGACAGACAGATGGCAGTGTCCCGGCCGGAATCGGCAAGCCCGCACAGCTATCCCATCAGCGGCTGGGTCGAGGCCGGACTTTTCGTGCTCACCATCGCCGCCTTGAGCATCTCCTACGTGATCGGGCAGCAGATCGGCGCCCACCCGGTCGCATTGATCCTCTACGGCATGGTTGCGTCCGCCGTGACGCTGCTGGCGGTGACGGGGGCGGGACCCGATGCGATGCGCATCGTGCTGGCGCCGCAGAGCCTGCTGGTCGGCATCGGCACCATCGGCATCGAGGTGTTCTACTACGCCCTGCTGGAGCACGTGTCGCCGGCACACGGCAGCCTGCTCGTGCGGCTCGCCATTCCACTGGCGCTGGTGATCGGCTGGACGATCTTCGCGCGTCGGCCGCAGCGCCTCTCCGCCATCGGGGCCGGCGTGGTCTTCCTCGGCATCGTGCCGCTGATCGTCACCATCGATCCCGAGCATCGTGGCGCCGCGGCGCTGATGGGCATCGCGGCCGCGCTCGCCTCGACGCTGCGCGGCTTTGCAGGCGAGTTCCATCCGTGGAACCGCCGGGCCAATACCGTGCGCGAGAAGCTCCGCGTCACCGGTCTGGTCGTGCTCGTGACCTCGCTCGCGAGCCTGGCGCTGACGGGAGCCTTGGCGCTCTCGATCGCGGCCGGCTGGATGCCGCCGACCCAGCTGGTGCCGACGGCCGCCCAGATGCTGCATGGACCGACGATCCTGCTGGGGACGCTGGTGCTGGGTGTCCTGCTGACGGCGATGGCCGCGCTGAGCTTCTCGGCCGTCGTCAAGATCACCACCGAGAACTTCATGGCGACGCACGCCTTCACGCCGGTGGCGACGCTCCTCGTGCAGATCGCGGCCAGCGCCGTCGGGCTCATTCCGGGCTACGCGCTCGATCCGAGCCTGATGCCGGCCATGGGCATCGTCATCGGCGGCGTGCTGCTGATGCTGTACGCGGCGCGCCGGCGCTGAGGCTTGCGACGGGAGCGCGTGTCGGCAATGGGTGCCGGCGGATACGCCTCACACCCTGGGATTGCGCGGCTTGCCGAGCAGCCGGACGAGGAACCAGATCGGAAAAACGATCACCGCGCCGAGCAGGAAATACCTGAAGGCCCAATTGACGGCGTCGAAGCCCATGTTGGCGATGTTGCGGATCAGGTTATCGAGCCGCTCGATCAGGTTGAACGGGGTGATGCCAAGCGCCGAGAAAACGACGCCGACAACGACCGACAACAGGACCAGCCGAATCAGCGTTCCCGAGACGCTGTCGCCGAAGAACTGGCGGCTGTCCATGCGCGAATCTCCTTGTCTCGCCTGACGGTCGCTGCGGCCGATCAGCCGCCCGATGTGGGATTACCACAGCCTGCAGCGCACCGACAGCCCGCCGGTGCGGCGAGGTTTCCCGGGTGTCGCAAGGGCGGGCTCGAGCGTCCTTCGGGGAGCTTGGGAAATATGGCGGTTGCGGCTGGTATCGCCCGATGCCGGGTCCGCGCCGAGCCATCGGGCGACGTCGCAGTCGGGGCAGGCCCCGCAGTCAACGTCGCCCGAACGGCGGCTCAGGGTGGCCTCAGGTCTCGGTGGCGTGGAAAATCCAGCTCAGGCACCGTCCGTTGTTGCGGTCGACGCCGCATGCCTTGAGGACGCGTGGGCCGCTGCACCCATTGTCGTAGAGGACCGCGGTCCCCGTGGCAGGGAAGAACATGTCGTCCGACACGCCGGCCGGCGGCTCGGTCAGGAACATGAAGGCTGCCGCACCGTCCATGTTCACGGTCCTCAGCGCGCAGCGGCGAACGCCCAGGGATTCCCCTGAACGGCCCTTGTCCTTCCGGCACCGGCCTCTGACTTCCGCAATGGTGAGCAGATCACCCTGAAGGACGACGCGCAGGAGTTCGAGGTCGACCCCTTGCCGTGGGCACAGAGGGTCTGCTGGACTCGGAAAGCTTGACCTCGTTCAGCATCCGGATGGAGAATGCCGGCGGTTCGCCGGAATTTCGCAGGTAGCTCGTGCCGGCGACCTCGGCGATCTTGTCCCACGTCAGTCCGGTTCGTTTGAGGAAAGGGACATTCTGCTGCGCACCCATCACACACCCCCATTCCGCTAACTTGGATCCGTCTCCGATTTCTCACATTCGATCTGCTTCCGATGAGACCACTACAGGAGTGCGCGTGATTTCAGCGTGAGCTGAGGCGCGCGGTGGGCAGGACGTGACGCGCGTGCATGTGAGCAGCGCTCCGATGCGCGAGCCGAACTCGTTTCACGCTAAAATCACGCGGCGTCGCGTCATCTGCGGAGAAGGCCTGCTGTGGGGTGGGGAGTGAGGTGGGATGCACGGTCTGAGCTTGCCTTTGTTTTTGGGGATTCGGTCAGCTCCAAGAGCAGCGCTTTCCTCCGCGGCTCGTGCAGCAACGGCTCAGGGGTCGCAGTCGCCGTTGGCGGAGCGTGTGGGCGCGATCGGCGGAATGCGAAACCTCTTCCGCCCCACTTCGGCGCAGAAGTTCTCGGCCAAGCGGCATGGTCGACATGGCTGCCGGCGGCGACGAAGCTCCGCTCCGAGCATTGCTGAGAAGCCTTGCGATCAGAGCAAGGCGCCAGGAGCTTTGGCCAGACAGTCTGGCTCCGAACGACCCCAGCGTCCAAAGATTTCGAGAACCCGTTCGTCCCCTCGGGCTACACCTACCTGCTCCAGCTTATGGCTCACGATATCGTCGAGAGCGCCGTATCGCTGGCAAGTGTGGGCGCCGGTGGGTTTGGCTTGGCAAATACGCGCTCGGCGGCTCTGAGCTTGGAAACGATCTACGGCGGCGGCCCCTCGGTGTGTCCGCATGCCTACGAGTTCGACCGGGTCTATCGCCAAAACCCCGGATCCGTCGTGCGCAGCCGTCTGCGCATCGGCCGCAGCCGCAAACTGGCCGGGCCGACAACTGGTTGTCCGTTCCGTGACATTGCCCGGGCAATTCCGGCCGATACGAAGGACGACGGCCTCAACCCCAACGAGCAGCTCGATCTGAGCACCGCAAATGGCCACCCGTGGCGAACGGAAGCACTCCTAGCCGACCCTCGCAACGACGACCACGCGCTGCTCTCACAGCTGACCGTGCTCTTCCATACTTTGCACAATCATCTTATCGGCCGGCTCGAATCGCCGCTGTCCACGCCGGCAGATGTCCTTCGCCATTTCATCTGCACCCGATTTGTCACGACGCTCATCTATCGCTCCATCGTCGTGAAGGATGTCCTGGCCAAAATTCTCCACCCACTCGTGTATCAGCGCTACGCCATCGACCAAGGCCCGCTGTTGGATGAGCTTCCCCAGTTTGGAGGGCCACGCGGCGGTATTCCGTTGGAATTCTCGCACGGCGCCTACCGGTTCGGTCATGCCATGGTCCGGGACAAATATCGCGTGAGTTCGGACATTCCGTTGGAGTTGGGTCTGGCGCTCGAGCAAAGCTCCTCGCGTGCGCCCAACAATCTTCCCGTCAACGAGAGCTGGCTTGTCGATTGGTCGCGCTTCTTCGACGTAGGCGCCGGCACTGCCCTCAATCTGAGCCGGCGTATCGGACCAAGCTATTCGCCCGCTCTTCTGGATGGCGACCCCTTCCCGGCGGTATCGACCTCGGACGAGCCGGGACTGGGCAGTCGTGACCTGCTGAGCGCGGCCTATGCGGATCTCTGGTCCGTGCCGGCTTTGTGCGCCGAGCTGCGTTCCCTCCCGAATATTGCAGCGCTGGTGCCGGACTTCGGAGCATGGAAAGATACTCTGCGCGAGTGGCTGGCTCGGCCTCCAAAAGTGTTGTCGGATGATGACATCGAGATCATCACCAACGATCCGCCGCTGCCATTCTTCGTCATGTTCGAGGCCGCGCATCCGATCGTAAACGGCCGTCCAACGTCGTCGCAGGGCGGAAGACACCTCGGGCCGGTGGGGTCGATTATCGTAGCGGAGACCATTTTCGGCGCCCTGCGCCGGCACGAACTCGGGTTCGAAAAGGCCGGACCTACCTTGAAGCAGCAGATTCAAGCGACTTGCGCCGCGGTGCTCGACAACGGCTCGGCGTTCGACGCCATCCCGGCGATAACGAGCATGCGCGATCTACTTAAATTCATGCAATCCAGCGGCGCAATTACCATGCCGTGACCGGGCTGATCGGTGCGCATGCCCGCGAGCAATCAGTTAGCACCACAAGGAGACGACCATGGTCGAGCGTTTCAGCGTCAGCGACGAAATTGCCTGGGGTAAGCTGGTCAAATCCTGGGCGACGGGAAAATCCTACTTCCCGGGGCTCCCGCCTCCGGCGGTGCCGCGAACGCTCCAGGACATAAAGGACCGGTGCGCGGAAGTTGGCATCACCGTTTCGATTCCCGCCATGCACACGGGCCTGCTCGTCTTGCACTCGAGCGAGGAGGTGTTCGTGATCAAGCTCCCCTCCAAGACCCTGGTCGAGGCGACCGAGGCGGAGATGGCGGGCGGCGCCGGATATCCGTTGCCGAAGTTCTATGACAGCTTCTACACGCGCTTCGGAACTCCCCTCAACATTCCGGACAACGCGTCCAAGCTGGATTTCCATGCCGCGCGGATAGGCGACTATTCCATTCGCATGTGCGGCTGACAGGGCCGGGACTACCAGGAATTTTGGTCGATCTCCTCGACCGGAGCGCCTGCGCCGCCGAAATCGTCGCGCAGGCGCTCGAAATCCTCGCTGCGCATTATCGGAAAGCCGTGGAGAATCCAGCGCGTCATTAGGCGCCTGGACGGCACCTCGGGTCCAAACCAGCGCTTCTCCACCGCTTCGAAGAATTTGCCCGAGGCGATTGCAGCTTCCTCTTTGCGGCCCAACGCGTGAAGCGCCGCTGCCTTCCAGACATAGACATTCTGGATCGAGGATTCCGCCTGCTCCGCAGCGTTGATGCTGCCGGCTAGATCGTGGCACATGTAGCGAATCATGGCCTGATAGCGCCAGTGCGTCCCATTAGGACTGGGTGACAGCTCCAGGGCATGGTCGGCAAGCGAGAGCGCCTCTTTGGGTTCGCCTCGGAATGCGGAGCCGAGGGCGGAGGAGACCAATGTCCAGGGATCGTTCTCGTTGAGCTCGTAGGCAAGCCTGTGATGAACGGCGGCCTGGTCGAAGCGTCCCGACATCGCGTTGGCCCATCCGAGACATAGCTGGGCGCGCGAATCGATGGGATCGAGCCTAGTTGCCTCCGATGCCAGGGAGAGCGCCTCCCCCGCCGCATGGGCGCTGCGGAATACTCCGGGGTGAACGAAGTGCACGGTATTCTGGAGCTGTGCCAAGCTCGAATAGGCCGGCGCGAACCTGGGGTGGTGGGCAACGATCTCTCGGTAGAGCTCGGAGGCCTTGCGCCATCCTGGAGGCTCGTAAGTAAGGAAGTGGGCCTGCCCGCGAAGCCAGAGGTCGTGTGCAAGCAGATTGGAGCCGACGTTTGATGCGACGAGTGCCATCCGCCCTTCGGAAACGTGGACATTAAGAGCGGTCGCGATCCGGCGCACAACCATTTGCTGGGCCTCGGACCAGTTCGCAACCGAGAGCTTCAGCTGATCGCTCCAGAGATATGTATTGCTGACGCATTCCTTCAGCGTCAGCACGAGCCGGACGCCGCTCGATGTGTCGACCGCGTCCGCCTCGAGTACGTATTCGTCCGACCTGACGTCCGGGCGCGCCTCCCCCGTGAACTGGTCTCGCACAAGCCATTCGCGAAAGCGAACGAGGGAGGCAATGATATCGCGGCGGAAACCTTGAACCACATAGTGCCGCTCCCCGTCGACACCCGAGATGTCAAACGGACTGATCGAGACGATCAGCTTCGAGGCGGCGGCCTGGCCAGGTCGGGCAGAGGCAGTCGTGGTCGGCCCCAGGAACGGCGCAACGCCGGCGACCGTCGCGAAGGGGACGGGTAGTGCAGGTCGATGGTCCGGTCGCGGAGCCTGCGGGGCCTGCTCCGCCATCTTGATCTGGGCGACCAGCTGTTGGGTTTGCGCCGACGGCTCGATTTCGTATTCCTCGTCGAGCACGTCCCACAGAGCCTTGTAGGCCTGCAGCGCGGCAGCGATCTGACCTTGCGCAACGCGCACGCGCATCAGATGCCGGCAGCCGACCTCGTGCGTCGGATCGAGGTTGAGGAGGGCCTGGGCGATCTCGGCGCCCTCGCCCGCCGTCGGGTCGGCGGGAAGCGCATTCTCGAGAGTCATGATCAGGCGCTCGTGCAGCACATGGCGCCGTGCGCGCACCCATACCTGGAACGACGGATCGATCGCCTCGAGGCTGACGAGAAGCGTGTCGGCAATGCGTTGCGAGTCGAGCAGACGCGGATGCACTTGGCCGGCGACAGCACTCTCCATCACCGCGTCGACGTCGTTGACGACCCGGGCACGGGTGAGCGAAAGGATCTGCTTGCCTGGGACGAACCCCTCGAAGCCTGCTTCGAGCAGCGCGTCGTTCACTTCCTTGATTGCCTGCCGCAGCGAATAGCCGGCCCGCTTGCTGTCGCTCTCGCTCCACAGCAGTGCCATCATGCGCTCACGACTTTCGCCGGCCGCCTCGCCAAGCGCGAGGTAGGCGAGCATCGCTTGCGCCTTGCGCGTCGGCAGGCGCAGGGGCTTGCCGTTGACGCTGGCGGAGAACGCGCCCAGCACCGTCAAGTGGAGACGGTCCTGGGAGCCAGCCTCATTTGAGGACCCAGCGGGCATGGCGTCGCTCGCGACGTTCAAGTTTCCCCCCACAGGCGTTCCACGCAAACATCACGCCTACAACATTAGGCTGGGGACGAAGGCCGCGTAAATCAACTATCGTCGGACATCCTTTCACCTGCGTAATGTCAGTGTTGCGGGGGTGCAGCCGAGCCTGCCGGGCGCGCGGGCGCAGACTTTCGGGAGAAAATGCCGCGCGTCGAGCCTCGTTCCGAACCGGCGCGGCTAGAAAAGCGGCACGCCGTTGGTGGCCTGCTGGCCGCCGCCGGTGGCGAGGATCGCGCGTCGGAGGCGGGCGCTTTCGAGCTGCGAGGGCTCGATCTGCAGGCCGGGCGCGATCACCCGGACGACGGGTATCGCGAAGGCGGGGCGCGTCAGGTCGAGGACGAACGCCTCGATGCCCTGGACTGAAAGCCGCGCCGCCAGCCAGCGGATCTGCCCGACGGGGTCCTCGCTCGGGCAGGCGTCATACCGGCCAGGCACACCGAGGGGATGCAGGAGGGAGCACGTACCGGCATCGATCTGCATAGCGCGGGCGAGGTGGTCGCGGTCGCGGGCGTTGAGCCTGGCTTCGCCCCCTTCCGCCCGCTTGGCGGCCACCACGGCGTGGGCGAGCTCGCACTGGCACAGCTCCATGATGGCGCCGCGGGCGGCGCCGGCCAGCGTCGGGCGCGCACCCAGGCCGCAGGCGAAGCCCTTGCCGTCCGCTTGGCACGAGATGGCCGCGACCGCCGGGATGCCCAGGTCCGTCGTGATGTCGAGCAGCCAGGTACGGCGGCTTTCGCTGCCGCGCCGGAGTGCGGCCAGAAGCGCGGCAGCCTGGCCCACGGCCTCGCCGTCCAACGCCAGCGGCCTGCCGCGCATCCCGCCCCGCCACCACAGGCCGGCCGCGTCGCGTTCGACCAGCTCGCAGAGGCCATGCAGCACGGCGTCCGCCCGAGTGCGTCCCGCGGCACAGCCGGTGCTGAGCAGGAACGGCGGCGTCATGCGCGAGCGCGCCGGCAACCGCCGCAGGCAGATCTCGGCCGGCACCAGCAGCGTGCGGTCGCTCGTCAGTCCGGTCGCGGTCAGGCAGTCGAATGTCGTGTCGTTCCCGGTCCCAGGCAGCAGGCTCTCGAGAAAGTCGCGCCCTTGTCCCTCCGCAGCGTCCTGCATCTCCCCGGCGCTGCTCGCGACGAGCGCCTCGTCGCCCGACTCGAATTGCGAGAGGAGCTCGACACCCTCGCCGATGCACGCCTCGAAGGCCGCGCGCATCGACAGGCCCATGCCGCCCACGCCTGCAAGCGGCGCCTGGGCGTGGCCCGCCGCGATCATGCCCGGGCTCGCCTCGGCACCGAGGAAGAAGAGGCCGGGAGCTTCCGGCGCGCCCAGCTGGAACACGCGCGAGAACCGAGCGGCCGCGCGCAGAAGCGCGATGCGGTTGGCGGCTGCCTCGGGATCGCCGGGGTCGGAATCGTACTCCACCGTCTGCAGCAGGGCGGCGACGTCGTCGGGAGGAGGAACGCTTGCTGCAGCCGACAGGTATTCGGCGGCGCGACCGAAGACGTGGGTGAGGCCCGCGGAGGAGCTCTCCATGATCGTGCTACCCTGCGACCGCCCGTTGCGGCCGAATATGCGAGTGCGAGCCTCGGCGCTCTATTCGGCCGCCGCCATCTTGTAGAATGCGCGCATGCGCGGGGAATTGTGAAACAATTCGAAGTGCGCGATCTGGTCGCCGACGAACAGCCACCTGTGGCGCATGAGTTCGTCGACCTCCAGGCCGCTGTCGCGGTGGCGATAGCGGAAATGGGCCTTGCTCTGCAGCCAGAAGCCCTTTTGCGCGACGTGCAGGAGCTTGAACTCCTCGACCTGGAACTTGCGCACGAACGTCTCGAGGCGGTCGCCGAAATCGTCCCTGCCGCGGCCGGCGCCGATCAGGGAAGCCGCATCCGGCGCCGAATGCACCGCGAATCCGACGTCCTCGGTGAAATACGACACCGTGCTCGGAAGATCGCCTTGCTCCCACGACGCGTAGACGTCGCCGAGGATCAAGCGAGCGTGGCGTTCAAGCATTTCCCGCATCCCCCGTCCTGCATGGGCGAAATTATAGGCCTAGGAGGCGCGGAATGAAAACCCAGGTAGCTTATGGTTGCCATTGAACACAAGCTATGCCGCGGGGCGGGCAGACGCGGTCAGGCCTTGGCGTCCGGCTCTCCGGCCGGCGAGGGCTTGAGCGGCGCCGGCGGGTGGCTCGGGGGCCCGTGCAGGTACGTCATGGTCACGTAGGCGCCGATCCAGGAGCCGACGGCGGCGAACACCACGTAGATCCAGTTGTTGGTGTAGGAGATGACCGCGAACGAGGAGAGCACGTACCAGATGCTGCTCCAGGTGGCCGCGGGGGCCCGGCGGCGCGCCACCACGGCGGACGTGAACATCACGTAGACCGCGTCGGTGGCCGCGGTGGCGACGACCACGCCAAGCGCCAGCAGGGGATCGATGCCGAGCATGGCGGGAGCTTAGGGTGATTCGCGCGGCCGCCGCAGCGGCGGGGCCGACGGTCGCCGGCGGAAAGAGGGTCGAGATCGAGTCGGCGAGGCGCGATCGATGCGGCGCTAGGCGCCGGGGCGGCCGGTTTTGCGGGGGCGGCCGTGGCGGTGTTTTTTCTTTTCGCGCTCGTCGGGGCTTCCCCCCACCCCTAACCCCTCCGCGCGTCGTGACGAAGACACGCCTTCGGCGTGACGGGGAGGGGGACCTGTCGGCGCTCGCGGCTTGGGTGGGACCGGCTTGCCGGCGACGGGCAGGCCGCGCTCGGCGTGGGGGCCCATCTCGTCGAGGGTCGGCTTGTGCGGGCCCTTGATGGCCTCGCCGTAGGCGCCGGCCTTGGCGCGCGGGTCGACGTCGGGCGCGCGCGCGGGGATCGGGCGGTTGGAGTGCGAGCCCATCTCGTCGAGCGTGGGCTTGCGGATGCGCGACACCACGTCCGCATCGCGCGCGGGAATGGCTCGGTCGGTGCCGGGGCCCATGTCGTCGAGCGAGGGCTTCTTCGCGCGGGTGCCGGGGACGGCGGTGCTCTGGGCGTAGGTGGGCTGGACCGGCTGGTACTCGCGCTGGATGCGGGAGGGGCGCGCGTCGCACACCCGACGCGGCTCCCCCTCACCCTGTCCCCTCCCCGGGGAGAGGGGCGTGGGCGTGTCGAACGCCACACGCCCTTCGGGTGAGGAGCCTGCGCGGGGAGGGGAATCCGCGCGGTGCCTTCGGCGCGCCGCCGTACTTGCGGTCGCCGCGAAAGGCGCCGGCTTTGTCCTCGACGTCGGTTTGGCGGGCGAGGGGGTCGTCGGCGATGGCGAGCTCGGTCTCGCGCAGGCGCTTGATCTCGTCGCGCAGGCGCGCGGCGGTCTCGAACTCGAGGTCGGCGGCGGCGGCGTGCATCTTCTTCTCGAGGCCGGCGATGACCGCCTCGAGGTTGTGGCCGATCAGCGCCTTGCCCTGCTCGGCCAGCCCCGTGTCGACGGTCACGTGGTCCTGCTCGTAGACGGAGGACAGCACGTCGGAGATGTTCTTCTTCACCAATTCCGGGGTGATGCCGTTGGCGGCGTTCCAGGCCGTCTGCTTCTCGCGGCGGCGGTTGGTCTCGGCCATGGCCCGCTCCATCGAGCCGGTGACGCGGTCGGCGTACAGGATCACCTTGCCGTCGAGGTTGCGGGCGGCGCGGCCGATGGTCTGGATCAGGCTGGTCTCGCTTCTGAGGAAGCCTTCCTTGTCGGCGTCGAGGATCGCGACCAGGGCGCACTCGGGGATGTCGAGGCCCTCGCGCAGCAGGTTGATGCCGATCAGCACGTCGTAGGCGCCGAGCCGCAGATCGCGGATGATCTCGATGCGCTCCAGGGTCTCGATGTCGGAGTGCATGTAGCGCACGCGGATGCCCTGCTCGTGCATGTATTCGGTCAGGTCCTCGGCCATGCGCTTGGTGAGGACGGTGACCAGCGTGCGATAGCCGGCGCGGCTGACCTGGCGCACCTCGTCGATGAGGTCGTCGACCTGCGACTTGGCCGGGCGCACCTCCACGGGGGGATCGATCAGGCCGGTCGGGCGGATCACCTGCTCGACGAAGATGCCGCCGGTCTGGCCGAGCTCCCAGGCGCCGGGCGTGGCCGAGACGTAGGTGGTCTGCGGCCGCATGGCGTCCCATTCCTCGAAGCGCAGGGGGCGGTTGTCCATGCAGGAGGGCAGGCGGAAGCCGTACTCGGCCAGCGTCGCCTTGCGGCGGTAGTCGCCGCGGAACATGCCGCCGATCTGCGGCACGGTGACGTGGCTCTCGTCGACGAACACCAGGGCGTTGTCGGGCAGGTACTCGAACAGGGTCGGCGGCGGCTCGCCCGGCTGGCGGCCCGTGAGATAGCGCGAGTAGTTCTCGATGCCGGCGCAGGAGCCCGTCGCCTCCATCATCTCCATGTCGAAGACGGTGCGCTGCTCCAGGCGCTGGGCCTCCAGCAGGCGTCCCGAATCGTGCAGCTCGCCCAGGCGCTGCTTCAGCTCGGACTTGATGGACTTGATCGCCTGCTGCAGCGTCGGCTTGGGCGTGACGTAGTGCGAGTTGGAGTAGACCTTGATCAGTTTCAGCTCGTCGCTCTTCTGGCCGGTGAGGGGGTCGAACTCGGTGATGCTCTCGACCTCGTCGCCGAACAGCGAGATGCGCCAGGCCCGGTCCTCCAAATGCGCCGGGAACAGCTCGACGGTGTCGCCGCGCACGCGGAACGTGCCGCGGATGAAGTTGGCGTCGCTGCGGCGGTAGTGCAGGGCGACCAGGTCGGCCAGCAGCTGGCGCTGCTGCAGGGTCTCGCCGACCTGCACGGTGAAGGTCATGGCGGTGTAGGTCTCGACCGAGCCGATGCCGTAGATGCAGGACACGGAGGCCACGATGATGACGTCGTCGCGCTCGAGCAGGGAGCGCGTGGCGGCGTGGCGCATGCGGTCGATCTGCTCGTTCACCGACAATTCCTTCTCGATGTAGGTGTCGGTGCGCGGCACGTAGGCTTCGGGCTGGTAGTAGTCGTAGTAGGAGACGAAGTACTCGACCGCGTTGTCGGGGAAGAAGCTCTTGAACTCGCCGTAGAGCTGGGCCGCCAGCGTCTTGTTGGGGGCGAGCACCAGGGCCGGGCGCTGGGTGCGCTCGATCACCTGCGCCGCGGTGAAGGTCTTGCCCGAGCCGGTGACGCCCAGCAGCACCTGGTTGCGCTCGTGCTGCTCGACGCCCGCCACCAGCTCGTCGATGGCGGCGGGCTGGTCGCCTTTGGGCGTCATGTCCGACGCGATCCTGAAGGCGATGCCGCCCTCGCTCTTCTCGGGCCGCGGCGGACGGTGCGGCGTGAACGCCGGCATGCCCCCGGACACCAGCGGGTGGCTGGCGATCATCGGCTGCTCGGCCAGCACCTGGCGCGCGCGCTCGGAGCGCTCCTCGGGCTTGGCCAGCAGGGCGTTGAGGGACGCCGTCATGTCGGCGAAGTTGCGCGAGGGCGGGGCCGTGTTGCGCAGCGCCGGCAGGGTCGAGGGGGAGGCCGGCAGGAACGGCGCCTGCGGCGCCTCGGCGAAGCCGGCCGCGGCCGACCGCTTGGTCTCGGGCGTGCCGCCCGCCCGTTCAGCGGGAGGCGCCGGCGGCTTGCCGGACTTGCCGCGCGAGGCGCGCGGGCGGGGCGTGCTGTCGGCAGGCGCCGACGGGGCGGATTTGGTGGGGCGGGGCATGGGGGAGATATATGGCGTGGGCAACGAAGTTGCTCAAGCGGCCGATGTCAGGAGTGTTGCTTCGAGGCACCCTCCTGTGTGGAGCAACGGCTGACAATCCTCAACGGCATTTGGAATCGAATCAGCGGACGACCTCCGTCGGCCCAATCGTCGGTTTCTGGGGGAGCGTGGCGGTCGGGCGGCCATGCGCCATTGCGGCCCCGCAACTAAGGGTCTCGCTCTATGGCCGTTCGCGCGTGTCGCTGACACGCGCGAGCCGCCACCGAGGCAGCGTTAGTGGCCCTGGGTCCGGATACGCGCAGCGCGCGTTCGGGATGATAGGTGGAGCACGATTGCGAGCCTCACCTTCTGGCGGCCGTCCGGAGCGCGCGGGACTTGGGGTGACGTTGGCGGCTTGCTGGCGGTCCGCAAGCGGCGCGCCGCTTGGGTGGACGGTGGAGGCGCTGTCGAGAGGCGTTGGCTGTCGACAGGCGTGGTGTGTGTCCCGGCTTCGCTGGCGATCGGCGGAGGAGCGCGAGGCCTGCGCCTGGCCCGCGCAAGGCCATTCACTTGTCGCGGCGGACGTCATATGAGTGGGCCAACTCAGCCCTGGCCCCCGAGCAGCGAGGCCGGGCGTCGGGAGGAAGCGATGGCGTTCGAGACCCACCTGCCGGAGAGCCGGCTGCAGGCGTCGCGGGGGTTGTGGCTGGATCGCCTGCCCGTCGATTTCCTCGACGCGGCGCGGCGCGGCAGCCCGGACCGAACGGCGTTCGTGGGCCGCAACAGCGTCAAGGGCCTGGAGATCCGGCTCACCTATGCGCAGCTCGGCGCGCGGGTCGACGCGATCGCGGCCGGCCTGGTGGAGCGCGGGGTCGGCAACGGCGACGTGGTCGCCTTCCAGCTGCCGAACTGGTGGGAGTTCACGGCGCTGTTCTTCGCCTGCAACCGCATCGGCGCGGTGGCGAACCCGCTGATGCCGATCTTCCGCCAGCGCGAGCTGCGCTTCATGCTGGGTTTTGCCGAGGCCAAGGTGGTCGTCGTCCCGGCCCTGTGGCGCGGCTTCGACCACATGGCGATGATGCAGGAGATTCGCGCCGACCTGCCGCGTCTCGAGCACGTGCTTGCGGTGGGCGGCACGGGCGAGAGCTCGTTCGAGAAGGCGTTGCTCGACCGTCCCGCGCTCTCCGATGCCGAGCGGGAGAAGCTGGCGAGACTGCGCCCTGAGCCCAACGACGTCGCCGAGCTGATCTACACCTCGGGCACTTCGGGCGAGCCCAAGGCCGTCATGCACACCGCCAACACGGTGCTGGCGCCGGCCAACTGCTTCATCCAGGACATTCCGCTCACCGGCCGCGACGTGGTGTTCATGGGCTCGCCCTACGCGCACCAGACGGGCTTCCTCTACGGCATGCTGATGCCGGTCATGCTGGGCACGACGACGGTGGCGCTCGATGCGTGGTCGGCGGCGGACGCCGTGCCGCTGATCGAGCGCGAGGGGGCCACGTTCTCCATGGGGTCGACGCCGTTCCTCTCGGACATGGTCAACCTGCCGGACGTGCCGCGCTCGCGCGTGAGCCGCACGCTGCGCACCTGGGTCTGCGCCGGTGCGCCGATCCCGCGCGTGCTGGTGCAGCGGGCGAAGGCCGAGATGGACCTCGACGTGCTCTCGTGCTGGGGCATGAGCGAGAACGCCGGCCTCACGATCACGCGCAAGAGCGATGCCCACGAGAAGGTGTTCGAGACCGACGGCCGCGCGCTGCCCGGCAACGACGTGCGCGTCGTCGACGAGAGCAAGCGGCCGGTGCCGGCCGACACTGTCGGCAACCTGCAGGCGCGCGGGATCACGCACTTCGTCGGCTACCTCAAGAAGCCGCAGCTGAACGGGATCGACGCCGACGGCTGGTTCGACACCGGCGACCTCGCGCGCATGGACCGCGACGGCTACATCCGCATCGTCGGGCGCACCAAGGACGTGATCATCCGCGGCGGCGAGAACATTCCCGTCGCGGAGGTGGAGAACGTCATCTACCGGCACCCGGGCGTGGCCGAATGCGCCGTCGTCGCCATGCCGGACGAGCGGCTCGGCGAGCGCGGATGCGCGTTCGTGACGCCCAAGGGGAGCGCGTCGCTCGACCTCGCCGAGCTGATGCGGTTCCTGGGCGAGCAGGGCATGGCCAAGCCCTACTGGCCGGAGCGGCTGGAGCTGCTGGCCAAGATGCCGCGCACGCCCTCGGGCAAGATCCAGAAATTCAAGCTGCGCGAGCTGGCCGCGAAGCTCAAGGCGTAGGCCGGGCTGGCGGCAAGCGATTTGCCATCTACCAGTGCCGAGGCGAATCCGGATATTCGTTCTGCCGAGCCTGAGCGTTGCCTGCGAGCCATTGCGCTTGCGCGGCATGAGGTAGAATATTCCGCGAGATGGTCTTTTCTGAAACGGCATTCCATTCTTATTTGATGCGGCGGCTTCCTGCAGGAGAGCTTTTCCCTTATATCGGTGTCCGCATTGCATTGCACAGAAGTCAGGGACATGCCGCTCACCGGCCCCGTTAACGATATCCAGCCCCACGCGGCCCAGGCGGTAGCCGTGGACCTCGACGGCAGGATCGCGCGCCTCGACGACCTGGAGCAGCGCATCGCGGCAATTTGCGATGCGGTTCCCGGACGGATCGCCTTCGCCACCAGCCTCGGGCTGGAGGACCAGGCCGTGCTGCACGCGATCGCGCAGGTGCGCGCCGGCATCGACGTGGTTACGCTGGATACCGGCCGGCATTTCCCCGAGACGCTCGACACCCTCGACCGCAGCCAGTTGCGCTACGGGGTGCGCATCCGCGTCGTGGCGCCGGATGCCGATGAGCTGGAGGCCCTGGTTGCACGCGACGGCGTGCTCGGCTTTCGCCACTCCATCGATGCCCGCAAGGCCTGCTGCGAGGTGCGCAAGGTGCGCCCGCTGCGTCGTGCCCTGGCGGGGGCGTCGGCCTGGATCACCGGGCTGCGGCGCGGGCAATCGGCGGGTCGGGGCGACATCGCGTTCGCCGCCTGGGACGCCAGCGACGGGCTGATCAAGGTCAATCCGCTGGCCGACTGGTCGCTCGAGCGCCTGAACGCCTACATCCTGGCCAACGATATTCCGGTCAACGCGCTGCACGCCCGCGGCTTCCCGTCGATCGGCTGCCAGCCCTGCACGCGCGCGGTTCGGCCGGGCGAGGACATCCGGGCCGGACGCTGGTGGTGGGAGAGCGAGGACGGCAAGGAGTGCGGGCTGCACAAGGCGCCGCGCCCGCAGTCGGAGGCGCGCGCATGACCGCGCCCCTTGGCCATCTCGACCTGCTGGAGGCCGAGAGCATCCACATCTTCCGCGAGGCGGCGGCGCAGTTCCGCCGACCGGTGCTGATGTATTCGATCGGCAAGGACTCGACCGTCCTGCTGCATCTGGCGCGCAAGGCGTTCTACCCGGCCAAGCCGCCGTTTCCGCTGCTGCACGTCGACACGACCTGGAAGTTCCGCGACATGATCGCGTTCCGCGACCGCACCGTGCGCGAGCTGGGGCTCGAGCTGATCGTGCACACCAATCGCGACGGCGTGGCGCGCGGCATCAATCCGATCGACTACCCGCCCTCCACCTACACCGACGTCATGAAGACGCAGGCGCTGCGCCAGGCGCTCGACGCCCACGGCTTCGATGCGGCGTTCGGCGGTGCGCGGCGCGACGAGGAGGCCTCGCGCGCCAAGGAGCGGGTGTTCTCGTTCCGCTCGGAGGGCCACCGATGGGACCCGCGCCGGCAGCGGCCGGAGATGTGGCGGCTGCTCAACGGGCGGCTGGGGCCCGGGGAGACGGTGCGCGTGTTCCCGCTGTCGAACTGGACCGAGAAGGACGTGTGGCGCTACATCGCCCGCGAAGCGCTCGAGGTTGTTCCGCTCTACTTCGCTGCCGAGCGGCGCACGATCGTGCGCAACGGCAGCCTGCTGGTGCTCGACGACGACCGGATGCCCCTGCGCCCGGGCGAGAGCACGCGACCGCGTCGCGTCCGCTTCCGAACGCTCGGCTGCTGGCCGCTGACGGCGGCGGTCGAATCTACAGCCGACGATCTCGACAGCGTGGTGACGGAAACGCTGGCCGCGCGCGTGTCGGAGCGGCAGGGGCGTCTCATCGACCACGATGAAGCCGGCGCCATGGAGCGCAAGAAGCAGGAGGGCTACTTCTGATGCCGGCGCTCGCCCGAGTCCGCAGTCATGGTGAGCGTCCTGCCCCGGCGTCTCGCCGCGCGTCGGGATCGCCTTCGCTGATTGCTCTTCCGCGTGCCGATCCGGACGTCGCCGGCAGCCTGCACGTGCTCACCTGCGGATCGGTGGACGACGGCAAGTCGACGCTGATCGGCCGGATGCTCTGGGATGCCGGGGCGCTGCACGCCGACCAGCAGGAGGCGCTGCGGAAATGGCCGGCGACGGCGGCGGGCACCCCGGATTTCAGCCGCCTCATGGACGGCCTCGCCGCGGAGCGCGAGCAGGGCATCACCATCGACGTGGCCTGGCGCTACTTCGACGCGCCGGGCCGCCGGCTCGTCATCATCGACAGCCCCGGCCACGAGCAGTACACGCGCAACATGGCGACCGGCGCCTCGCACGCCGACGTGGCCATCCTTCTCGTCGACGCGCGGACGGGCGTGAAGGAGCAGACGCGGCGCCATGCGGCGATCCTCCATCTGATGGGCGTCGCCCGCGTCGTCCTGGCCGTCAACAAGATGGACCTCGTGGACTGGTCGCAGCAGCGCTTCCGCGGCATCGAAGCCGAGTTCCTGGCGCTGGCCGGCCGTTTCGGCTTCCGCGACGCGGTGGCAATCCCGGTCTCGGCGGTGCTCGGCGACAACGTCGCGCGCCGGTCGACCCAGACGCCCTGGTATCGCGGCCCCGCACTGCTCGACCACCTGCAGCAGGTGCCGGCGCGGCATGTGCATCCGGAGGGCGTCTTCCGCTTTCCCGTGCAGATGGTCGTGCGCGACGGGCAGGACTTCCGCGGCCTCGCGGGCACCGTGACATCGGGCGAGATCGCGGTGGGTGCCGAGGTGGTCGATGCCGTCAGCAGCCGGCGTGCCAGGGTCAGGCGCATCGCGACGATGGGCGGCGACCTCGAGCGTGCGGCGCAGGGGCAGGCCGTCGTCCTTCAGCTCGACACGGATATCGACGTCTCGCGCGGCGCGGTGCTGGCGACAGCCGGCCATGAGCCGGCCGTGGCGCGGCGCCTGGACGTGCGGCTGGTGTGGCTCTCCGACGAGCGCTTCGCGCCCGAGAGGGGCTACCTGCTGCGCACGGCGACCGACCTCATTCCCGTTGCGTCCATGGAGATCTCGGCGCACCTCGATCTCGCCACGCTGGCGGAGATCCCGGCGTCCAGCTGTGCCGCCAACGACATTGCCGTCGGGCGCATCGACCTCGGACGCAACGCAGCCGTCGACTTGTTCGCCGAGCAGCGCGAAACCGGCAGTTTCATGCTGATCGATCCGGTGTCGGGTGCATCCGTTGCCGGCGGCGTCGTGACGGCTGCTCAGGCGCAGCAGGCCAAGCGGCAGTCCGGCGCTTTCCAGCTCACCCGCGAGGCGCTCTTGCGCGGCATCGGTGCGGACCTGTCCGCGGACACCGCGTCCGAGCAGGAGCTGCGCCGGCGTGCCAACGAGATCGCGATCCTGATGCGCGGAGCGGGTGTCTCCGTCGAGATCGAGGATGGTTGGGTGGCGCGGGCCGGTATCGACCCGACGACCGTATGGCTCGCCCTGGTCGCCGCCCTGTCGTTCGGCCTGGTGGCCGCGGTCGTGTTCGGCGCGATCTGAGCCGGCTATCGCGCGAGCTGATACGGGCCGCCGCGCTCCAGCGCACGGACATAGGCGGGACGGGCGCGCAGCCGCTCGTGCAGGCGCACGAGGTTGGGATAGCTCTTCAGCGGACCGCGCGCTTCCCCTGCATCGAGCACGAAGGAGAGCTGGATGTCGGCGGCCGAGAAGCGGTTGGCGACGAAGTAGTCGCGCTCTCCCAGCGCGCCGCTCATGTAGCTGAAATGGTTCTCGAGCTCGCTGGTGATGCGCGGCGCCAGCGGCGCGCCTGCTTCCTTGAGCCGGCCCACATAGAGCTTCAGCAGCAGCGGCACCATCGCCGAACCTTCCGCGAAGTGCAGCCAGTGCAGGTACGCGACGTAGTCGGGCGAGTTGAAGTCGCGCGCGGGCGCCAGGCGGCCGCTGTCGTACTTGCCGACGAGATACTCGACGATCGTGCCGGACTCCGCCACGACGAGCCCCCCGTCGCGGATGACAGGCGACTTGCCGAGCGGGTGCACCGCCTTCAGCGTCGCGGGCGCCAGACGCGTGGCGGGATCGCGGCTGTAGCGGACGATCTGGTAGTCGAGCCCCAGCTCCTCGAGCAGCCACAGGATGCGCTGCGAGCGCGAGTTCTCGAGATGGTGGAATTCGATCATCGTTGATGGCCCTCGTCACCGCAGCCAGGCGGCCGGCTCTGGACGTTCAGAGTAGTCTCGCCGGAGCGATGAGGCCAGCCGCCATGTCTCCCGGCTGGCGCTCGCGGGGCGGGCAACCACCGCAACGCTTGCCAAGCGGGTGCGGCAGCGCTCATGCTGTGCACGCAAGAAAGCGTGAACCGGGTTCCGTCAACACATCCGGCCGCTGGCGCACAGAACGCACAGGCGAATAACGCCGACCAAGGGAGGACAATCATGCAGTACCGTTCGCGGGCTGTTGCCGCGGCGTCCGCGGCATTGACGCTGCTCGCCGCAGGTCCGTCGCTTGCCCAGAAGCAGGGCGGCACGTTGCGCATGTATATCTGGGACAACCCGCCGAGCGCCTCGATCCACGAGGAAGCTACCGTCTCGACGACCACCCCGTTCATGAGTCTCTACAACAACCTCGTGCTGTTCGATCAGCACGAGAGGCTCAACAGCATGGACAACATCCGGCCCGAGCTCGCCACCAGCTGGGCCTGGAACGACGACAAGACGCGGCTCACCTTCAAGCTGCGCGAGGGCGTGAAGTGGCACGACGGCAAGCCGTTCACCGGCAAGGACGTGGCCTGCACGCTCGACAAGCTGCAGGACAAGGCCACCGACAAGTTCCGCAAGAACCCGCGCGCGATCTGGTGGCACAACCTGAAGGAGGTGATCGTCAGCGGCGACCATGAGGTGACCTTCCAGCTCAGCCGTCCGCAGGCGTCGTTCCTGGCGCTGTTCGCTACCGGCTACAACCCGGTCTATCCGTGCCACGTGTCGGCGGCGGAGATGCGTACCAAGCCGGTCGGCACCGGCCCCTTCAAGTTCGTCGAGTTCAAGAGCAACGAATCCGTCAAGGTGGTGCGCAACCCCGACTACTGGAGGAAGGGGCATCCCTACCTCGACGGCATCGATTGGCGCGTCATCTCCAACCGGTCGACGCGGGCGCTGGCCTTCGTTGCCGGCGAGTTCGACATGACCTTCTCGCTCGACCTCACCGTTGCCATCACCAAGGATATCCAGTCGCAGCTGCCGAAGGCCATCTGCGAGCTGCAACCGACCAACAATTCGTTCAACCTGATCGTCAACCGCGAGGTGGCGCCTTTCAGCGACCCGAAGATCCGCGCAGCCCTGGCGCTGGCGCTCGACCGCAAGGCCTTCGTCGACATCATCACCGACGGCAAGGGCAAGATCGGCGGCGTGATGCTGGCCGGACCCGAGGGCACCTGGGGCATGCCGCCCGACGTGGTCTCGGCGCTTCCCGGCTACGGCGCCGACGTCGAGAAGAGCCGCGCAGAGGCGAGGCTGATCATGCAGGGCCTGGGCTACGGCCCCGGCAATCCGCTCAAGGTCAAAGTCGGCACGCGCAACATCCCGCTCTATCGCGACCCCGCGGTGCTGCTGATCGATCAGCTCAAGCACATCTATGTCGAGGGCGAGCTCGAGGTGATCGACACCAGCGTGTGGTTCCCCAAGGTGGCGCGCGGGGAGTATACGGTCGGCATGAACCTGACGGCCGCGGCCCTCGACGACCCCGATGTCGCCCTCTACGAGAGCTACGCCTGCGGCTCGGAGCGCAACTACACCAAGTACTGCAATCGGGACGTGGAGACGCTGATCGAGGCCCAGTCGCGCGAGACCGATCTCGCCAAGCGCCGGATGCTTGTCTGGGATGTCGAGAAGAAGCTTGCCGAGGACGTCGCGCGGCCGATTATCACGCAGGGCGTCGCCGGCCTGTGCTGGCAACCCTACGTGAAGAATTTCGTGCTGCACCACAACAGCCTCTATAACAATTGGCGCTTCGACGACGTATGGCTGGACAAGTAGCGCCGGGCATTTTCTGCGACCCCGTGGTGAGCCTGTCGAACCACGGCTGGCATGTGCGGCCGTCCTTCGACAGGCTCAGGACGAGGGCGGTCGGCGCGGCCCGGAATTCGCCGTCGACTGGCAGGCGGTTGGAGAGCGTGAGAGAAGTGGGGGAGTTGCTTGGAGACGTATGACTATGTGATCGTGGGCGCGGGCTCGGCCGGCAGCGTGCTGGCCAACCGGCTGACTGCGGACGGCGCAACCAGCGTATGCGTGCTCGAGGCCGGCCCTCGCGACTGGCATCCCTACATCCACATCCCCGCCGGCTTCATCAAGACCTACCACGACGGACGCGTGAACTGGCTCTACAGCATGGAGCCGGGCGCGTGGACCGGGGGGCGGCGCATCCTCGCCCCGCGCGGCAAGACGCTCGGCGGCTCCAGCTCGATCAACGGCCACATCTACAACCGCGGCCAGCCCATGGATTTCGACACCTGGGCGCAGATGGGCAATCGCGGCTGGGGCTACGCCGACGTGCTCCCCTATTTCCGCCGCATGGAGCGGCGGATCGGCGACGGCGATGCGACCTTCCGCGGCCGCGACGGCAATCTCACCGTCACCGATACCGATTGGCGCCACCCGCTGTGCGACGCCTTCATCGAAGGCGCGGTCCAGGCCGGCATCCCGCGCAACCCCGACTACAACGGCAAGATCCAGGAAGGCGTCGCCTACGCCCAGCGCACCATCCAGAACGGCCGGCGCATGAGCGCGGCGCGGGCCTTCCTGCATCCGGCCATGAAGCGATCGAACCTGCGCGTGATCACGCATGCCCACACCACCAACCTGGTGCTGGAAGGCAAGCGTGCGGTGGGCGTGCGCTATCTGAAGGGCGGACGCGGCGGCACCCCGCACGAGGTGCGGGCGCGGCGCGAGGTGATCCTGGCGGCCGGCTCGTACAACTCTCCGCAGCTGCTGCAGTTGTCCGGCATAGGGCCGGCTGAACTTCTCAAGTCGCTCGGCATCAACGTGCAGCACGCGCTTGCCGGCGTCGGCGAGAACCTGCGCGACCACTACGCCCCGCGCTTCGTCGCCCGCGTCAAGAACATCGATACCATCAACGAGCGGGTGCGCGGCCTGCGGCTGGTGGGCGAGGTTGCCAAGTACCTGTTCACGCGCAAGGGCGTGCTGTCGCTGAGCCCAACGCACGTCTACTGCTTCTGGCGCTCCGACCCGCAGGTGGCGAACTCCGATCTCCAGCTCACGTTCACGCCGGCAAGCTACCGCGAAGGCGTGCAGGGCGAGCTCGAGCGCGAGCCCGGCATGACCGTCGCCTCCTGGCAGCAGCGGCCCGAGAGCCGCGGCTACGTCCGCCTCAGGTCCGCCGATCCGTTCGAGGCGCCCATCATCCAGCCCAACTACCTGGCGCTGGAATCGGACCGGCGCGTGCTGCTGGCCGGCATGCGGCTCGCCCGGCGGCTGCTCAAGTCGAAACCGCTCGAGCCCTACTACGACCACGAGGATTTTCCCGGCCCGGGCGTCCAGACCGACGACGAGCTGCTGGGCGCCGCCACGCAGCGCGGCACCACCACGTTCCATCCCTCCGGCACCTGCCGCATGGGGCCGGCGAGCGATTCCACGGCCGTGGTCGACGATCAGCTGCGCGTGCGCGGCCTCGATGGGCTCAGGGTGATCGATGCCTCCGTGATGCCGACCATGCTGTCCGCCAACCTCAACGCCGCCACGCTGATGATCGCCGAGAAGGCCTCCGACATGCTGCTCGGCCGCGCGGCCCCGGAGCCGGTCGTGATTGCGGCGGAGTGAGCTTGGCAATGCGCCGCCGAAAATACGTGCGGCTTGCGTGAGCCTCGCGGCTCTGCTTGCATCGGCGCAATACTCAGCCGGCTCGGGGGGAAGATGTCAGCTCATGCGATGATCCGCGCGCTTGCGGTCGCCTTGGTGTCGACCCTCGCGCTCTTCGGCGCTGGCGGCACTGGCGCTGCTGCCGATTTGTCCGGGATCGAGACCATCGTCGTCCTCTATCCGGAGAATCGAAGCTTCGACCATCTCTATGGTCTGTTTCCCGGCGCCAACGGCATCGCCAATGCGACCAAGGAGCAGTATACGCAGCGCGACCACGACGGCTCGGTGCTGCCTTATCTGCGGGTGTGGGACAGTCACGGCAAGGCGGATCCGCGATTTCCGGAGCTGCCGAACGCGCCGTTCCGCATCGATGCGCCGCCGGTGGGCCTGTCCGCCGATCAGATCCTGCTGAGCCCGATCCACGCCTACTACCACAACATCGAGCAGATCAACGGCGGCCGCAACGACATGTTCGCCGCCATTTCCAATGTCGGCGGCTATGCGATGGGCTACTTCGATGGCAGCGGCATGAAGCTGTGGCAGTGGGCGAAGGAGTTCACGCTGGCGGACAACTTCTTCATGGGCGCGTTCGGCGGCTCCTATCTCAATCATCTATACCTGGTCTGCGCCTGCACGCCCGTCTTCAAGGATGCGCCGCCGGCGATGCGGGCTCGGCTCGACGCCAATGGCAAGCTCGAGAAGAGACCGGGCTCTCCCTCCGCGCGCGATGGCGCCGTGCTGACATTCAGCGGCGGACTGGGCGGCCAGAACACTCCCGATGGATTTTCCGTCAACACGACGCAGCCGCTTTATCAACCGAGCGGTATCGCCCCGGCAGTCGGCGGACCGTCGGAGCTGGCGGATGCCAAGGGCACGGAGCGCCTGGGCCTGCCTCTGCCGCCGCAGACCAGCAAGACGATCGGCGATACGCTCACGGCCAAGGGTGTGGGCTGGGCCTGGTATGCGGGCGGCTGGAACGCAGCCCTCGCGGACAGCGGAAAACCGCTCAACGAGCGGGCAGTCATCTACACGCGTGCGAACAAAGCCCTCAATTTCCAGCCGCACCATCAGCCCTTCAACTATTTCGCCCGGTTCGCGCCGGGCACGAAGGATCGCGAGCTGCATCTGAAGGACGGCGAGGATTTCCTGCGCGACATCGATGCGGGGCGACTGCCGCCGGTGGTGTTCTACAAGCCCACCGGTCTCTTCAATCAGCATCCCTCCTACACGGATCTTCTGAGCGGCGACGCCCACATCGCCGATATTCTCGAGCGGCTGCGGCGCGGGCCGCAATGGTCGCGCATGGTCGTGATCGTCACCTACGACGAGAACGGCGGGTTCTGGGATCACGTGCCGCCGCCGACAGGCTCGGGCTGGGGCGATCGCTGGGGGCCGGCGACCCGCATTCCCGCGCTGATCATCTCGCCGCTCGCCAAGCGCGGGCATATCGACAGCACGGCCTACGATACCACCTCGATCCTCAAGCTGATCACGGCGCGATTCGGACTGGAACCGCTTCCAGGGGCCCGAGAGAAGATGGGCGATCTGACCGCGGCGCTGGACCTTCCATGACGGGCGCCGATCCGAAGCCGCAAAGCGCCGGGAATGCAGGATCCGCTCCAATCCGCATCGTGCAGGTGTCGGACACGCACGTCAGCCGCAAGCGGGCCTACTTCGTCGACAATTGGCACGTGTTCGTCGATGAGATGAGCCGCCAGCCGCCCGACCTCATCGTGCACAGCGGCGATGTCTCCTTCGACGGCGCCGGCGACGAGGACGACATCGCCTTCGCCAGGCGGGAGAAGGATCGGCTGCGCGCCCCGTGGATGGCCATACCCGGCAACCACGACATCGGCGAGTTGCCGCTCGCCATCCGCCTGCAGCAGCCCGTCAATGCGGAACGCATGGCCCGCTGGCGGCGCCACTACGGCGCCGGCAGGTGGTGTCGCGACATCGGCGCCTGGCGGCTGATCGGCATCGATACGGCGCTGCTCGGAAGCGGCGAGGAGGAAGAGCGCGAGCAGGCGTTGTTCCTGGAGCGCTCGCTCGCGGAGCGTGCCGGGCGGCCGGTCATGCTGTTCCAGCACATGCCGCCGTTCGAGAACGATCCCGACGATCCGGCGTTCACGGCTGCCGCGGTGCCGGCGGCACCGAGAAAGTGGCTGCTCGATACCTGCCTTCGCCACGGCGTGGCGGTGATCGCCTGCGGCCATCTGCACGTCTACCGGCGCATGCAGTATCGCGGCATCGAGATCGTCTGGGCGCCCGCCACCTCGTTCTTCAACATTGTCGAGAGGCAGCACAGAGGTTTCGGAGTGCCGCGCGCCGGCTACATCGAGTGGACCCTCCAGGATCGCTCGATCGAGCACCGGCTGGTCGAGCCGCCGCTGATGATCACGCACGACGTCGGCGCCTGGAATGCCGCCCACGGCTCCACCACCAAGATGCCGCCCCGGCCGCTCGCCGGAGAATAAGCCTTGGTTGCCTGTTCCACCCGGAACAGCGGCATCCCCCGGGGTCGCGTACAACAGGGACAGTTGACGCCGACCAAACCAAGGGGAAGTCCGATGAAAGCCACCATCACAGTCGCAGCGCTCTGCCTCGGCCTCTTCGCCATCGCGCCCGCAGCCTCCGCCGCCGATTTCAACGCCGACGGCCTCAAGGACTGCTTCAAGGGGTCCGGTTCATCCAAGTGCGACTTCAAAAAGGCCTTCGAGGACATCTCGAAGGGCAAGAAGCCCACGATGGCTCTGCCCATCGACCCCAAGTCGCTGCCGATCGGTGATTTCGCCAAGTTCCTGGGGAAGTAGCCCTCGGCACCGATCCAGGTTATTCCGCCGCCGCTTCGGCGGCGGCGAGGGGAGCGCCCACATAGCCGGTGGGATCCCCGAAGCGCTCCGCCATCACAGTAGCCAGGTCCTTGCTCTTGTGCGTCACAGAGGCGCCGGCACGGACGGCGTAGCGGTCGGCATGGGCCGCCGCCCCGGGCTCCACGCCGCGCTGCAGATCGCGGGCGCAATCCATCACCAACTTGCGGAAGCGCAGGATGCCGAGGTCCGTCGGACCGAGGTGCTCGCGCGTGCGGTCGGCGATCGGCCCCTGGCTGTCCTGCACGGCTGAATCCTGCTCCGACACGCCCTTGATGCCGGTATAGCTGCGGGTCTTCTGCAGCTTGCGGTCGATCAGGTAGTCGTTGCCCTTGTGGCGCAGCGGCATGTAGTTCTCGTCCACCTCGGAGATGACGCCGTTGCCGCCGCGGTAGAGCGCGCGCTCCTGGTCGGTGATGGGGCGCTCCGGGTTCCACGCGTAGGTGTAGATCCAGCAGCTGGTGTCGGTCACGGGCACGAACGATTGCCCGAACATGTTCTCGCCCGGCATGGCGCTCGGTGCGTAGGCGTGGACCGGCATCAGGAACTGGGCGATGCGCCAGTAGATGTTGTCGTCGCGGGCGATGCGCCCGCCGGCAACGATGAGCCCGGCGTCGTGCGCGTTGACCTTGATCACGGGGCGCGGGTCGTCGGCGATCCAGCGCACGTGGTCGAAGCTCATGCGTGACATGGGGCTCGCCAGGTGGCGCTGGATGTCGAGGTCCTCGTCCTCCTGCTTGTCGAAGGTGAGGTGCGCGAAGGAGAAGTGGGCCGTGTCGATGCTGCCCTCCATCGCCTGCACCCAATTGCAGTCCTGCCATTTCTTGCTGACGTAGCGGTGCGACGGCGGCACCAGCGCCACCTCCATCGCCGGCAGCTTCGGCATGCGCTCGGGCGGTCCCATGTAGGCCCAGATCATTCCGCCGTGCTCGCGCGCCGGATAGGCCTTGATGCGGATCTTGTCCTTGGCGTTGAGGTCGGGATAGGAGGTCGGCATGTCGACGCAGCGCCCGTCGATGTCGAACTTCCAGCCGTGGTAGACGCAGCGTATGCCGCAGTCCTCGTTGCGCCCGAGCCAGAGGTTGGCGCCGCGGTGCGGGCACTGCTGATCGATGATGCCGACGCGTCCGCGCGTGTCGCGGAACGCCAGCAGGTCCTCGCCCATGACGGTGAGCTTCCTGGGGGTGCCGTCGGCGTCCGGGATCTCCTCCGACAGCAGGACCGGCAGCCAGAACCGGCGCAGCAGGTCGCCCATCGGCGTGCCCGAGGAGCTCTCCGTGAGCAGCCTGTTGTCCTCAGCGCTGAGCATGGGCGTTCCTCCTTCGCTACTCGCGTCTGGAGCCCGCTTCCGCTTCGAGGGCGGGAATGACGCTTTTTCCTTTCCGCCATCAAAACCCCACCTGCGATGCCGTGTCCACTGCCGGCGTATGCGATTGCCGGGCGCCGGGTGGGCCGACACGCCGGCGCTCGCGGGGGCAGCATTGCGCGCGGCGCCTAGCCCCAGCGCGCTCCGGGTCTGTGCGAGGTCGCATCGGGCGCGTAGAGTGTCGCATGCAAAATTCGCTAGCGTCATGCCGGCGTCGCGCTTCCAGCAGAAGGACGCGCCTCCGGCACGATGGCGGGCACCCCGACACCGGGCCATGCGAATGCGGATCGTTGCATGGGTCCCCGCCTTCGCGGGGATGACGTCTTGCCGGCGGGTGGGCTGATCGGAATCATCGCCCACCTGGCCGACCCGGGAAATGCCATTCCTGAAACGTGAGGAGGAAATAGCAAATGCCAGTAGGGTTCATCGGTCTCGGCATCATGGGCGCCAGCATGGCGTCCAATCTGCAGAAGGCGGGCTTCAAGCTCGTCGTGCATGACCTGCATCGACAGAATGCCAGCGCGCATCTGGCGGCAGGGGCGCAATGGGCGGCGACGCCCAAGGCGGTGGCGGAGGCGTGCGACGTCGTCTTCACGTCGCTGCCTGGGCCGGCCGAGTTCGAAAGCGTGGCAATGGGCAAGGATGGTCTTGCCGAGGGCTTCAAGAAGGGCTCCGCGCTGTTCGACCTGACGACCAACGCGCCCTCGATGGTGCGCAAGACGCAGCTGGCCTATGCGGAGAAGGGGCTCCACCTGCTCGATGCGCCGGTGAGCGGCGGACCGGCCGGCGCCAAGTCGGGCCGGCTGGCGATCTGGGTCGGCGGCGACAAGGCCGTGTTCGAGAAATACAAGAAGGAGCTCGACGCCATCGGCGACGCCGCGCGCTACATCGGCCCGATCGGCGCGGGCTCGGTGGCCAAGCTGGTCCACAACTGCGCCGGCTATGCCATCCAGACCGCCCTGGCCGAGGTCTTCTCCATGGGCATCAAGGGCGGCGTCGAGCCGCTGGCCCTGTGGGAGGCGGTGCGCAGCGGCGCCCAGGGACGCTCGCGCACCTTCGATCGGCTGCACGACCGGTTCCTGATCAACAAGTACGACCCGCCGAGCTTCGCGCTGAAGCTCGCCCACAAGGACATGCGCCTTGCCACCGAGCTCGGCCGCGAGCTGGGCGTGCCGATGCGCGTCGCCAACCTGGCCTACGCCGAGCTCACGGAGGCGCTCAACCGCGGCTGGGAGAACCGCGACAGCCGCTCGCCGATGCTGCTGCAGGTGGAGCGTGCGGGCTTGGGTGAGGTCGAGGTGGATCCCAAGCGCATCCAGGACGTGCTCGAGCGCGACCCGCCGTTCGGCGGCCTCGATCCCAAGCGCGGATGAAGCGCGATTCCCTCTCCCCGTGAAAGACGGGGAGAGGGAGAAGAGAAGGAAACAGCCCTTGCGCCTCTCAGTGCTCGACCAGTCGATCGCCGTCGTCGGACGCCCGCACGGGGTGTCGATCCGCGACACGATCGCGCTCGCGCAGCACTGCGAGGCGCTGGGCTACGACCGCTTCTGGGTGTCCGAGCACCACAGCAACGACACCATCGTCGGCACCGCGCCCGAGATCCTGATGGCGGCCATCGCCACGGTCACCAAGCGCATCCGCGTCGGCAGCGCGGGCATCATGCTGCCGCACTATGCACCCTTCAAGGTGGCGGAGCAGTTCCGCGTGCTCGACGCCATCGCGCCCGGCCGCATCGATCTGGGGCTTGGACGCGCGCCGGGCTCCGACGGGCGCACGGCATTCGCGCTGCACCCGCTCGCCAACGAGCGTCCGGCGCAGTTTCCAAGCGACGTGCGCGATCTGATGGCCTGGACTACGGGGGGAGACTTGCCCGAGGGACATCCGTTCCGCCAGATCAAGGCCAATCCCTCCGGCGAGACGGCGCCCCAGATCTGGATACTCGGCAGCTCCGACTACGGCGCGCAGGTGGCGGCGCACTTCGGGCTGCCTTACGCCTTCGCCTGGTTCTTCGCCGACGGCGCGATGGGCGAGCAGGCGCTCAAGCTCTACCGCGAGCTGTACAAGCCGAGCCCGCAGCATCCCGAGCCGCACTCGGCGCTGTGCGTGTGGGCGCTCGCGGCCGACACGGAGGAGGAGGCGCGCCATCACTTCAGCTCGCGTGCCCGCTTCCGGCTGCTGCGCGACCGCGGGATCTTCGCAGCGCTTGAGACGCCCGAGGCCGCGCTCGCCCACGCCTACACGCCGGCCGAGACCGCGCGCATGGCCGACTATCGCAACGCCGCCTTCGTCGGGACAGGGGCGCAGGTGGCGGAGCGCATCGAGGAGCTCGCCAAGCGTCTCGACGTGCAGGAGATGGCGGTGGTGACCTGGGCCACCGACGAGACCGTGCGCCGCCGCAGCTATCAGCTGCTCGCCGAGGCGATGGGCTTTGCGCCCTGAGCTAAGTCTCCTGGTGTCAATTCAGAGCTGGGGAGCGTGGGGCGCGAATTCTGCTATGGACTTCCCGCAGCCCTGAGCTTGTCGAAGGGCGTGCGAGAGAATGCCATCGAGCCGTGGTTCGACCCACGGAACAAGTCCGAGGGCAGGCAAGCTCACCACGGTGTCGAGGGCTGTCCTAAGCGGATGGTCCCACGGCTTGCGGGGCGAGGGGGACGCTGCGCCGCGCGAGCAGCAGCGCCACCAGCACCGTCGGCACCAGCAGGGCCAGGCCGAGGCCGACCATCTGCATTTCGGAAAGCGGCATGATGCCGCCGCCCGGCGTGGCGAGGATGACGCCGCCCACGACCAGCAGCACGCGCAGCGGCCACTCGAGAACGCCGGCCTTGCGCAGGTCGCCGACGCCGGCCTGGTAGCCCTGGATGCCGCCGCAGATGAACAGCGTGCCGATCGCCGCCAGCACGGTGAGCCCGAGCGCCGGCAGCCATGGGCTCGGCCCTTGCAGCACGAGGGCCGGGTTCAGCACGAAGAAGAACGGGATGAAGTAGATGATGCTGCCGACCCACATGCTCTCCCAGCCGGTCTTCATGGCCGGCGCCCCGGCGATGCCCGCCGCGGCGAAGGAGGCGATGGCGACCGGTGGCGTGATGGCCGACAGCATCCCCCAGTAGAAGATGAACATGTGCACGGCCATCTTGTTGAGGCCGAGCTTCTCCAGTGCCGGCGCCACCAGGATGGCGAGGAAGATGTAGCAGGCGGTGGTGGTCAGCCCCAGGCCCAGCACCAGGCTGGTGATCGCGCACATCACGAGCAGCAGGAAGGCGTTGTCGCCGGCGATGCGCAGCAGGTCGTTGGCGAGGCTGGAGACGACACCCGTCATGGAGAACGCGCCGATCAGCAGGCCGCAGCCGGCGAGTATGCCGACCAGCTCGACGAAGGTGCGTCCGTTCACTTCCAGGAAATCGACGATGGTCTTCAGGGTCCAGCGCTTGTCCTTGGAGAACAGCTGGTTCAGCACCAGCAGCAGCGCGGTGGCATAGAACGGCGCGTGGCTCTCGCGCTTGAAATGCAGCAGCATGATGATCAGCAGCGCGACCACGAAGATGTAGTACCAGCCCTCCTTGATCGTCGCCCATGCGTTCGGCAGCTCGGCACGCGGCAGGCCCTTGAGGCCCTTGCGGGCGGCGTAGGCGTCGACCTGCATGAACAGCGCCAGGTAGTAGAGCGCGGCCGGAATGATGGCGGCCAGCGCAACCTCGGCGTAGCTGATGTTGAGGAACTGGGCGATGACGAAAGCCGTCGCTCCCATCACCGGCGGCGCCAGCACGGCGCCGGTCGAGGCGCAGGCCTCGATGGCACCCGCATAGGACGGCGAGAAGCCCGTGCGCTTCATGGTGGGGATGGTCATGGTGCCGGCGGTCAGCACGTTGGAGACGACGCTGCCCGACATCATGCCGAGCAGGCCGCTGGCGAAGATGCCGACCTTGGCGGCGCCGCCGCGAAACGTGCCGCACAGCGCGAACGCCAGATTTATGAAGAACTTGCCGGCCCCGGTCATCATCAGGGCGGTGCCGAACACCAGGAAGCCGATCACGGTCTCGGCGAAGGCCTGGATCGGGATGCCGAGCAGGCTCTCGCTGGAGAGCACGTGGTAGGCGGTCGCCTGCTCCACGGTCGACTGGCTGCCGCGCAACGGCCCAAGCCAACTCGCGTCGGCGAACAGGGGATAGACGGTGAAGGGCAGCACGCTCCACAGCAGGCTCCAGCCGCCGGTGCGGCGCAGAGCCTCCATCAGCAGCACCCACATGACGAGGCCCGCGGCGATCACCGGCCACGGCGCGCCGCCGAACTCCCAGCCGAGCTCTGCCGCCTTGCGCACGTTGAACATCAGGTAGAGGGAGCTGCCGATGGTCAGCACGAACAGCAGCGCGTCGTACCAGGGCACCCTGTCGAGCGGCGCGCCTTCCGTCCCCGGGAAGATGAGGAACGTGAAGGGCAGCATGCACAGGATCAGCAGGTAGTAGTATTCGGTGTTGAGCTGCGTGTAGCCGATGAAGAAGCGCAGCGTGAACTGCTGGTTGATGCACAGGAAGATGGTCGCCGCCGTCGCCGTGATCAGCAGCCAGCGCCAGGGGCCGGTGAGCTTGCGGACGCGGGTAACCTCGCCTTCGACCGGGCCGCTGAGCGCGGCATGCGGATCGGCGAATACGACGCGTTTCGGTTCCGTGCTGGCCGATCCGGCGGCAGCTGAGCCATCTGTATGTGCAGCAGACACCCGGCTCTCCTGAAATTCTTGCGCCGCTTCCGGAGGGCCGAGGCCGCCACCTTTCTCCGTCTCTGCAGGCGGCGGCCGCCCGGTCGACTATTCGAACACCGGATCCATTCCCGCTGTCGTCAAGGCCGTCTTGCGAGCCGCCGTCCAGCCCTTGGCGAAGGCATCCTTGTCGTCGGGCGGATTGTTTTTCAGGAACGCGGCCCAGGCACCCGTCAGCGCATCCTGGCGCTTCACGAGGGCCTGGTTGTGCGCCTCGTGCTCGGGCTTCCAGACGCCGGCTTCCTTCAGCGCACGCACGGCTCCCTCGTGGTAGGGCAGAACCCACGCCAGGTTCTGGCGCTTGATATCGAGGCCGGCTGCGCCGGGTGCCGCGTCCTTGTAGGCGTCGTAGTTGGCGATCATCGCCTTGGTCAGATTGTAGACGAGGTCGGCCGGCTGCGAGGCATAGGCCATGAAGATCGGATAGGGATACGCCGGCAGCTCGACCGAGCCGCCGGTCGGGACGCCTGAGCCGCATGTCGAGATATGCGGACGGAAGTAGGGACCGATCTTGTTCAGCCGCGCCCAGCCTTCCTTGTCGGCTGCGGGCGTCGGCGGGAACACGATGCCGCGCGGAGAGGTCTCGACCTCCTTGACCTGGCCCGAGATGTTGGAGGCGACCGCCGCGTCGACCTCGTTGTTGACCATTCCCTTCCACGCGGCGCCGTAACTGGAGAACTCGACCAGCTTCACGTCATTGCGGGTGAGTCCGCCAAAAGCCAGGACGGAGAATGCGTTCTGGTTGAGCGCCGGAGAGCCGACCACCATGGCGACACGCTTGCCGCGCAGGTCCTTGACCTCCTGGACGCCCGTGTCCTTGGCGACACCGAGCGAGATGGCGTTGCAGTCCGTGACGGCGAGCAGCAGCCTGATCTGCTGCGGCCCCCACTCCTTGACCCCGAACTCGAACACACCCTCCTGGCCGAAGTAGGTGCCGATCCCCATGGCCGAGGCCTGGGCGCGGTCCGCCCTGAGCGGAGCCAGCCGTGCGACGTCGTTGCCGGCCGGCAGCACGCGCACGTCCGTGCCGTTCTTGTCCTTGAGGGTCTTGCCGACGGCAACGGCAATATTGAAGCCGGACGAGCCGGTGTCGTAGGCCGTGAGCGTCAGGGTGGAGGGGAGCTTCACGTCCTGCGCCAGCGCTGCGCCGACTGGAGGAAGCATGGCAGCCGCGAGACCGGCGGCAATTGTAGTCAGACGGACAAGATGAGGCATCTTCCGCGAATTCCTCCCTTTTCCAGCTTCTTGGTCTTGCGCCTCGCGCACCCCGAGTAGCTCAAGGCAGGCGAAGGCGACGAGCTCGGCTTGGCTGGACAATAATGAGCTCATGCGGTCTGGTGCCGCTTGGCCGAAAGCATGTCATCAATGCGGGCATAGCGCAATTGGCCCCGCCGGTGCGCCCCGCCAGTGTGCCCTGGCCGATGCACGTGGGCTGCCGCGACGGGCGCCCGTTCTCGCAACTGCGTTACGTCAACGAGCGCGAACTAGTTCTCCTTGCGCTTGGGGGCGCCGTCATCGGAATTCATGGGCGGGCATTGGGTGCCCAGACAGCGGTCCCAGAACTTCTTGCTGGTCTCGGAGGCCGATGGTGCCGGACCGTCTGCGGTGAAGCCGTTGCTGCACGCAGGCTGCATCGCCGCGCAAGCCAGGAGCAGAACTGTCACCGCCAATTTGCGCGCTCGATGCATCCGTCGCCTCGCTTCGCTACCGGTCCGAACGCACACACCCGCCCATTGCTAACCCGGGGACGGCGGGCCGGCAGCGTCTCCGTTGTTGATGGAGCAAGGCGGGGCGAGTTTGCGGGAAGACTGGTGCAAATCGATCACGCGGTCTGCGCCCGCAGGCCGGTCGCAAGCGCCGGGGTTCAGAAGCCCAGCTTCTCGAACTGCTTGAAGATCCCGAGACCGAAGAAGCTCGGTGGGGCTGCGGCGGCGCGCCTGGCGTCGGCGGAGCGTGGGCTGCCCGGTGCCGTCGCGGCGGCCGGCGGTTTCGGCGGTGCGTTCGGTTCGGGGCCGCCCGGAACTGCGGCTGCCAGCCCCACCCGCTCGCCCTCGAGGGGAGGCTTGGGTTCGGCGCTGGTGGATGTCCGCGAGATCGCCCAGCCGGTGTTTGCCGGAGGCGAATCTGCCCGGGTCGGAGCGGCGCGCGCGACCAACGGAGTCTTCTTGCCCGCCAGGATGGCGTTGGGGACGCAGCGGCCACCCTCGGCGAAGCCCTGACCGGCGGGACAACCGGCGCCGCACACCTTGTCGCGCGCGGCCTGCACCAGCGAGAGCAGGATGTAGTCGGGCTCGTCCGTCGGCAGCGTCGCGTTGACCCGGTCGGTGAAGGCCTTCATCGCCCTGCGGGCCGCCGGCGTCCAGACGCCGTGGATCTCACCGTCGTAGCACCCGACGCGCGTGAGCTCGCGCTGCAGGTCGCGCGCAACCGAGCCGCGATCGGACGGGAGGGACGCCAGTTGCCGCGCGCCGAGGGCGGTCCGCGGCGCGAGGGTGGCAATTTCCGGCGCCGATGCGGGCGCTGGCACGGGTTCGATATCGGGCGATGGGCCTGTGCTGGAGGATGCCTGCGCCGGCGATGGGGTCCCATCGGCACCGCTGCCGCCGGTTGGCGTTATCGAAAGGTTTCCCGGAATCGGCGCCGAGCCGTCGACGTTGGCCGTGTCCTGCCACGGGATCGAGCACGCAATCGCCCCTGCCACCGCGAGAAAGAGGCCGCGTACAATACTCATGTCGACTAACTATGCGCCGGACCTACACACCGGCTCATAGCCTCCTCATTCCTTCGATCGGGATCGAGGAGAGCGGAGAACTCTTAAGAACCAGCTAATGGCTGCGTGCGCGCCGGCTGTGAGGCCGCAACAATTCGGGCAGCGCGCAGGCAAGCGTCTGCCTGCCGCGCTTGAAGGCGAGACCGGCTGCGAGATCTCGCGCGCCGTCTGTTGCTCACTGCTCTCGCAGCCTCCGCATGGCGACGACCGCGGAGGCATCGAGACGCGGGCAGAGCTCGACCATCTGAAGCGCGAAGGCTGCACCGAGGGCCAGGGTTTCCTGTTCCGCAGGCCTACGCCGGCGCAAGGCATTCCGGCCTTGCTGGCCGCCTCCAACACCAGGGCGGTTGCCTGATCGGCCCCTTCCAGTTGGACCGCCAGGTAAGTGCCGCGGAGCCACGAAGAGCGCCCGAGCCTCGGCCCTGCCGCGGAACTGCCCGATTCTGGCCCTATCACAGTCGCGTGAACAGTGCGCGATTGCCACACGTCCACAGATACTTCCGGCGATCGGATGGCGAGCAGGCGGGGCGCAAACTACCATGCCCGTGGTGCTTGCTGCTTTGAATTGGGAAGAGCCTGTGCGGGGATTTGTGATGGTCGACCGATCGCCTCTCGCGACCGCATTCATCGGCGTCGCGTTTACGCTGTCGCTGGTGAACGGCCCAGCGGGTCCCGCCTGGAGCCAGGATGCGTCCGGGAAATCGGCGCACGCTACGGGCCTCGATGCCGGCCCCTCCTCGACGCCCGATCCGCTCGCGCCCCCCGACGTGAGCGCGCCCCCGCGCGCCGCTCCCGGCGCACCGGTCGCTCCCGTCGAGGCAGCGCCCACGCCTGCCGCCGAGGCGGCGCCTGTCGTTGCCGAGGTCGACCCGATCGTGGCGCTGGTGCGCAAGCGAATGAGCGCGGCTCCCTCGGGCGGCGCGGTCAATCCGGAGGACCATGCGGCGCTGGCGGCATTCTACGCGGCGCGGAGCGGACCGCCGCTGTGGACGAGCAAGGAAGGTCTCACTGCGCGCGCCAAGCAAGCAGTCGACGAGATCCGCAAGGCCGAGGACTGGGAACTCAAGGCCGCGGCCTTCGATGTGCCCGCGCCGCTCGACGCATCGGCGACGGCCGAGGCGCTGGCGGATGCCGAGATCAAGCTCGGTCTCGCCGCCCTCAAGTACGCGCGGCACGCCGCCGGCGGTCGCCTCGACCCGGCCTCGATCAGCCGGCTGTTCGACCAGAAGCCGACCCTCTACGACCCCAAGAGCCTGATCCAAGCCATCGCGGCTTCCGATGCCGTCGACGTCTACCTGCGCGGCCTGCATCCCAAGCACCCGCAGTTCGAGCGCCTGCGCCAGGCGTTGCTCGCAGCGCGCGGCGTGAAGCCCGACGACCCCGCTCCCGCGGTGAAGATCCCCGCCGGTCCGGCGATCAAGCCGGGGCAGGAGCATGCGCAGATCGCGTTGCTGCGCCAGCGGCTGGCTCTTCCGGCCGCCGCCGATGGCAACGAACAGCTTTACGACGACGCGCTCGCCGCCGCCGTGAAGGCCGTGCAGGTGCAGGGCGGCATGGATCCGACCGGCATCATCAACGCCGCCACGCGCAATGCGCTGAATGGCGTCGAGCGGCCGACGTCGGCCAGCAACATCCAGCGCATCATCGTCAACATGGAGCGCTGGCGCTGGCTGCCGGAGAACCTCGGCGCCTTCTACGTTTGGGACAGCGTGCCCGAGCAGATGACGAGCGTCTACGACGAGGGCAAGCAGGTGCTGTCCGAGAAGATCGTGGTTGGCAAGCCCAGCTCGCCGACGGTGATCTTCTCTGCCGACATGCAGTTCATCATCTTCCACCCCTCGTGGGGCGTGCCGCCCGGCATGAAGGCCTATGAGCTCGCACCGGCGCTGCGCAGCGCCGGTGGCGGCTGGTTCTTCTCCACCGGCGCTTCTCAGGTGCTCGCTGCCCATGGGCTGCGGGTCAGCCGTGGCGGCCAGCCGGTCAACCCGGACTCGATCAACTGGTCGAATGTCGACATCCACAGCTTCGACTTCACCCAGCCGCCGGGCCCGACGAACGTGCTCGGCATCGTCAAGTTCCGCTTCCCCAACAAGCACGACATCTACATGCACGACACGCCCGAGCGGAACCTGTTCGGGGGCGCGGTGCGCGCCTTCAGCCACGGCTGCATGCGGGTGCAGAACCCCGTGAAGCTGGCCGAGGTGCTGCTCGCGCACGACAAGGGCCTGTCGACCGCGCAGGTGCAGGAGTACGTGCGGCGCGGCGGCGAGATCAAGCTGACCACGCCCATCCCCGTGCACGTGACGTACTTCACGGCGGACGTGGACGATGCCGGCAAACTGCACTTCCGCCCCGACATCTATGCCCTCGACAGCCGGGTCGCCTCCAAGCTCGAGGGGCAATCGGTGAACCTGGTCACGTCGGCCATCGACAAACCGGAAGCCGCTGAGAAGACCGCTGCTACCCAGAGCGGAGAGCAGCCGGCGCGGGCCAAGGCGCGGCCCAAGCAGAAGGCCGCCAATTCCCAGACGTTCAATCCGTTCTCCGCGATCTTCGGCAATTAGTGCAGGCCACTCGGAGAGAAGGCGTTGCCTGGACGGCAATCCCCTCCGGGCTTCCTGACAGGAACCTGTCCCCGACGATAAACAATTGCCGCCTCGCGACGGCTGCATCGCGTGTCGCCGTTATTGTGGCGCGGGTTGACGGATCACTGAGGGCCCCGTCGCATGCGGGCAAGACATCTGCTGATCGCGGTGATGGTGGCGGCCGCGCCGGTTGCGGCCGTGGCGGAGGACGGGCCGACGGGCCTCGAGCGATCGGGGTTCGAGTTCGGCGCCCGCTACTGGTACAGCGTCGGCCGTAACGGCTACGACTACTATGCCGATACGACCAGCGCCCAGATGGTCTCGCGCCTCACCTACGACAAGCTGGCCGCCAGCTCGGGAGAGCTGTATTTCCGCGGCGACGTGCCATGGGGCCTCTTCGTCAAGGGCGTCGCCGGCGCCGGACGCAGCAGCGGCGGGAACCTGCTCGATGAGGATTTTCCTCCGGGCATCGTCCCGTACTCGGCGACTACCAGCAGCGCCGATGCGACGCTCAGCTACGGCACGATAGATCTCGGCTACTCCGTCATTCGCCAGCCGAGCTTCCGGCTCGGCATGTTCGCGGGCTACGGCCGCTGGAACGAGGACATCACGGCGAGCGGCTGCACCCAGATCGCCACCAATCCCGACATCTGCATGCCCGTTCCGCTGCCCGTCTCCATTCCCGTCATCAACGAGACCGACCACTGGAACCTGCTGCGCGCGGGCGCGACCGTCGATGTGATGCTGGGGGAACGCCTGAAGCTCACGGCAGACGCCGCCTACGTCCGCGCCTACCAGAGGGCGGTCGACAACCACTTCTTCACGTTCGGCGTCGATCCGGCGTCGGGCAGCGGCAACGGCTTCCAGGTGGACGGGATCGTCGCCTACCAGCTGACCGACGCGTTCGGCTTGGGCGTGGGGGGACGCTGGTGGCACCTCAGCACCAACGCGATCGACAGCTTCGATCAGCTGCTGACCTACCGCACGGACCGGTACGGAGTCTTCCTGCAGGGCAGCCTCAAGCTCAACTGACGGCTGCCGAGCGGTTGGCCTGGAGCGCGAGGCCCGGCTTCATTTGGCTGCCGCGGGCGGGGCGAACGGCGTGCTGGTGGCGGGGCCCTCGCCCCACACCAGGATCGTCGCCTGCTCGCCCTTGGCGCCGTCGTAGTGGACGCCCTTGGCAAAATGCGTCACCGAGCTGCCGGCCGGCATCGCCACCGTGGTGTCCGGCTTGAACTCGGGGCCGGCGCCCACCCACCAGGTTCCGGAGATGACGATGAAATGGCGGTCGTTGGGGTGGAAATGCGGACGGCTCATGTTGCCGGGCAGCCATTGCAGCAGCATGGCGTAGGGCCCGGGCTTGGCCGGATCACCTTGCAGCACGGCGCTGCGGTTGGTGCCGGCGGGATTGGTCTTCCACTCGATCTGGTCGGGCAGCTTGAAGGCGATGACCTTGGGGTCGAGCTGCTGCGCCGTGACGGTCGCGAGCGGCATCGCCGCCAGCGCGACGACGGCGACGAAGAGCCTCGAAACGAGGGCCATGCTTTCCTCCTGGGAGTTTCTTGCTCGGAAGCCGAGGGAACCGCGCGCATCATAATACAACTAGTGTGATGATCGAGAAGTCCGCACCATCGCTCTGGGCTGGGTTGGTGACCGGACTTCTCGATCTGAAACACACTAGAGTTGTTATTTTGCTAGTGTCCTTCAGATCGCGAAATTCGCTCCGAGGGTGCCGCAGAATGAGGCGAATTTCGCGATCAGGACACGAGGCGCCGCCCTGAAACCGAATGGCCGATCCTGCGCTTGCG
>CAVZEC010000029.1:0-8599 GCA_963774165.1 uncultured Alphaproteobacteria bacterium
CGGCACCGGCAGCAACGCGCGCGTGCCTGCGGCCAGGCGATAGGCCATTACCGGGGTGGCGCGGCGCGATCGTCCGTGGCGCGGACCATGCGTCGGCGTCCTTGCCGTTTCCCTGTGCGCGGTGCAAGATTATACGAAAGGCTGAGATCAGCCCACCAATCAAAAAGCGGCTGTACAGGGAGGAAACGCATGGCTTCGATCGGACTCGTCGTCAACGGCAAGTCGGTCAGCGTCGATGCTGAACCGGCTACCCCGCTCCTCTGGGTGGTGCGCGAGCACCTGAAGCTCACGGGCACCAAGTTCGGATGCGGCTCGGGGCTGTGTGGGGCCTGCACCGTGCACGTCGACGGCAAGGCGGTACGCTCCTGCCAGATCAGCCTGTCGCAGCTGCAGGGCAAGAAGGTCACCACCATCGAGGGCCTGTCGCCCGGCAGCAACCACCCGCTGCAGAAGGCCTGGATCGCCGAGCAGGTACCGCAATGCGGCTACTGCCAGTCGGGCCAGATCATGCAGGCGGCTGAGCTGCTGACCAAGACCAGGAAGCCGACGCGCGACCAGATCATCGCTCACATGGACGGCAACATCTGCCGCTGTGGCACCTATCCGCGCATCGTCCGCGCCATCGAGCGCGCCGCTCGGGAGGGCTGAGCCATGAACACACCGATCAAGACTGCCCAGGACAAGACGGGCACGCTCGAGACAGCCGTGAGCCGCCGTTCCTTCGTCAAGGGTGCCGCGGGTCTCAGCTTCGCTTTCGCGTTCGGCGGCGCCCTGCTCGGCAAGGCCTCCGAGGCTTTCGCCGCCGACGGCGCCAAGCTCAATGCCTGGGTCACCATCGGCACCGACAATGCGATCACCATCCTGTGCCCGACCTCCGAGATGGGCCAGGGCGTGCTGACGGCGCTGCCGCTGATCCTCGCAGAGGAACTCGATGCCGACTGGTCGAAGGTGAAATGCGAACTGGCGCCGGGCAATCCAAAGCTCTTCGGCGGGGCGCACAAAATGTTTCCGGGCGCGCAGGTGACGCTGGCGAGCGTTTCGGTGCCGGCGTATTTCACGCCCCTGCGACTCGCGGGCGCGCAGGCCCGCCGCATACTGCTCGACAACGTCGCCGAGCAATGGAAGGTGCCGATTGCCGAGCTGACGACAGAGAAAAGCGTGGTCGTCCACGCGAAGTCGAAGCGTCGCATCTCCTACGGGGACGTCGCGAAGTTCGCCAAGATCCCCGCCGAGGTGCCGAAGATCGCGGAGGCCGACCTCAAGAAGCCCGAGCAGTTCAAGCTGATCGGCCGCAAGGACATCGGCCGCGTCGACGTCCCCTCCAAGGTCAACGGCACCGCGAAATACGGTATCGACGTGCAGGTGCCGGGGATGGTCTATGCCTCCTTGCTGCATGCGCCGATGGACGGCGCCAAGGCAGGGAGCGTCAACACCGACGAGGTCAAGCAGATCAAGGGCGTCACCCACGTCCTGCAGCTGCCATTCGGCGTGGCGGTCGTGGCCGATACGGTGGAGGCCAGCAGAGCCGGACGCTTCGCGCTGAAAGTGAAATGGGACACCGCGGAAGCGAAGGCCGCTCCGTTCGACTCCGAGCGGGCCAAGGAAGAGTACGCCCGCAAGGCCAAGGACCCGGCGGCCGAGGTGAAGGAGGCCTTCAAGGTCGGCGACCCCGACCAGGCGTTCGCCGGCAGCGGCCAAGACGCTCGAGGCCGCCTACTGGTCCGAGCACACATATCACGCCCAGATGGAGCCGATGAACGCCGTCGCCAAGGTGTCGGACGACGGACAGTCGGCTGAGATCTGGGTCGGCACACAGGTGCAACCCCTGGCGGTCGCCGTGGTGGCCAATGCGCTCAAGACGACGCCCGACAAGATCAAGATCCATCCGCAATTGCTGGGCGGCGGCTTCGGCCGGCGCATCTGGCCGGATGCCCCGGTGCAGGCGGCGGTGATCGCCAACATCGTCAAGAAGCCGGTGAAGCTCATGTTGACGCGCGAGGACGATCTGACCGCCGCGCGTCCGCGGCCGATGACGCACCACGTGATCAAGGCCGCGCTCGATGACAAGAGCAATCTCGTCGGCTGGCATCACCGCATCGTCGCGGAGAATGTCGATGCCGTGGCGGCACCGCCGCGCTTCCAGGCCACCGGCGGGCGCGACTACATCGGCTGGGTCGGCATGAGCCAGGATTTCTACAAGATCCCCAACCTCAAGGCCGACGCGATCCGCGAGCAGCGCGGCATGCGCGTGCACGCCTGGCGCGGCATCGGCGCCGGCTACAACAGGTTCGTGAGCGAGTCCTTCCTGGACGAGGTGGCCACTGCACGGGGCACCGATCCGCTTGCCATCCGTCTCGAGCTGACGAAGGACCAGCCTCGGGCGCAGGCCGTCATCAAGGCCGTCGCCGAGATGGCGGACTGGAAGAAGAAGCGTCCAGGGCGCGCGTTGGGGCTGGCATTCTCCGATTACCACGACACGCTGACGGCGGGCATCGCGGAAGTATCCGTCGACACGGCCAGCGGCAAAATCAAGGTTCATAACTACTGGATCGCGGTCGATCCGGGCCTCGTCATCCAGCCCGAGAACGCGCAAGCCCAGGTCGAGAGCGCGATCGTGTATGCGCTCTCCGGTGCCCTGTCGGAGGAGTTGTCGATAAAGGACGGCACCGTGCAGCAGTCGAACTTCAACGACTACCACGTGCTGCGCATGAGCGACATGCCGCAGCTCCACATCAAGATCATCGCCACCAACAATCCGCCCACCGGCATGGGCGAGGTGGGTGTCCCGACAGTGGCGCCGGCCATCGGCAATGCGGTCGCCGCGCTGACTGGCAAGCGGCTTCGGCACCTGCCGATGTCGGCGGAGCGGGTGAAGAAGGCGCTCGCTTGAGGCTCGGCTCGGTAGAGTAGGATGTTGGGAAGCCCCCGGGTCAATCCGCGGCCTTCTACTTTCTATCGCCGCAGCGTGCCGAGGTAGTGCAGGGCGATCTCGCGGGTGTGGGGGGCGTCGCGGTGCTCGATGAGATAGATGGCCTGCCAGGTGCCGAGCGCCGTTTCGCCGTCGCAGACCGGCACGCCGAGGCTCGTCGACGTGAGCATGGACTTGATGTGCCCCGGCATGTCGTCGGGGCCCTCGACGGTGTGCCGGTAGGGCGCGCCGCGGGGGGCAAGCTTGCCGAGGGCGTCGGTGAGGTCGCGCAGCACGTCGGGGTCGGCGTTCTCCTGGATGGTGAGCGAGGCAGACGTGTGCCGCACGAACAGCGTCAGCAGGCCGTCCTGCGCTGAAATCGTGCCGAGCCACGCGACCACCTCGGGCGTGATGTCGGTAAAGCCCGGCCCGCGCGTGGCGACGGATATCCGATAGTGGGCCTGCTCGATCATGGGGCGCTCCGTCGCTCGTGGGCTCGTGGCTTGCGGATGCTTGCCCGAGCGTAGTCCATCGTCATCCCGCCTCCTGCGCGCGAATCAGCGTGGCGAACCGATCGTCGCCCGCGACGCAAAATCTAGCCCAAAGCGCGGCAATCGCCGATTTAACCGAAACTTTACGGCGCATCGCCACCTTCAGGCCCGAGCCTTCTGGTCCCGCGTCCCCGAGCCTACGCACGCTTCCGCCGGCGCGACCGAAGCCCTGCTCCGACTGCTTCGATCACCCCATGGGGACCGCTGGACGCCAGACGCGCGCGGGCAACGCATTGCCACGCTGTCTCCGGCCGCCAGGGAACCGATATGTCCGCCTCCGACGAGAGCAACACGCAGCAGGAAAGCGCGCGCAGCCGCGAGGCGATCGCCGACGTGCAGGAGCGGCTTGCCCAGGTCGGCCGGCTGCTCGGCCGGGTCCGCGACGGATCGCCCGAGCAGCACGCGCAGGCGCTGGGCCGCATCGAGGAGGGGATCGAGAGCCTGACCGAGCGCATCGCCGCTTTCGGGCAGGACGGGGAGCAACCCCAGGCGCCTGCCGACGCGGCCCCCGAGCCGGCGCGGCGGTCGGAGGCGGACAATCCGTGGGATCCGCAGTCGGCGGAAGAGCTGATGCGCGCCTACGAGTTGGCGGACACCGAGTTCACCGGCGCCGGACAGGAGGGTAGCACGCCCCGATACCGGCACTGGCCCCAGGACACCGAGGTGCAAGCGGCACATGGGCTTCCGCCGCACGATGCGGCCTGGCTCGAGGCGCGCTTTGCCGACATTGCCGCGTTGCTGCAACGCGTGCTGGCGGACAACGATCCCGCGCGTTCGCTGGCGGCGCTGGACGGGCGCCTCGACCAGTTCGAGCGGCGTCTCGACAGCGCGCTGTCGGAGATGGCGCTCTGCTCCGACCGCGAAGGCCTGTACCAGGTCGACGCGCACGTCGGCGAGCTCGCCGGACACGTCGAGGCGATGCGCCAGCAGCTCGGCCGCCTCGACGCCATGGACGGACACCTGTCGGAGCTGGCGCGCGGCCTCGAGAGCCACCAGGAGGGAGCAGGCGTCTCTCCTCTCCACGAGGAAGCCGTCGCGGCGCTGATCGACAGCGCCGCCGAGCGGGCCGCAAGCCGAGTGGCGGCATCCCTGGCGGCGGAGGCGGGCAGCCGGGGGCGCATCCAGGCGCTCGAGGGGCTGCTGCAGGACTACATCGCCGAGCGCCGCCGAGGCGACGAGGCCACCACCGGCGTTTTCAACACCATCGAGGACGCGCTGCTGCGCATCGTCGACCGCGTCGAGGCGATGGAGGGCGTCAAGTCCCCCGCCGAGGCATCCGAGGGCGAGGCTGCGGGCCGCCATGGCACGGACCCCGAGCGCGATCTGCTGGCGGAGGCCTATGCGGAAGGGGCACGCGTGCTCGGGCAGCAGGGCTTCGAGCCGAGCCTGCACGCTGCCGACTACCTTGCCGCCGAGCCGCACGAGCCCCGTGCGACCGCAGCCGAGCCCGCGGCGCCGGGCCGCATCGATGAGCCGGTGCCGCAGGAGCGGCAGTCGCGCCAGGAGCTGCGCGCGTCCGCCCTGCGCGCCAAGCTGAAGGCGCAAGGCGCGCCGCAGCAGGCCGCGACGCAGGATCCCGCTGCCGAGGCCGAGGATGTCGACGAGGCCAAGGCCGGCGCGCTCGGGCATGGACGCATCAGGACGTGGACGTCGGCGAGAACCGGCAGTCAGCGGTTCAGCTTGTTGCTGGGCGGCGCCATGGCCTTGCTGTTCGGCACCGGCTTCATGGCCGTGGATTCGCTGCTTGGAAGCGCGCCGCCCGCGGGCGCGCAGCAGAGTAGGGTGCCGGAAGCGCAACCGGCGATCCGCACCGGCGCGGGCGAGGCCGCGCCGCGAGCCGGGGACGGGACCGTTCAGCCCCCGCCGATGCCGCAACCGGCACCGCGCCGGCCCGCGCCGGAGGCCGCCACCGACGATCCGGGCCAGAGCCAGCCGGCGCCGACCCGGCGTCTGAACCGGCTGCAGTCGGGGACGGCGTCGGCGGCCCCGGCCGGCGTCACGCCGGTCATGATGGCGCCGCAGGACCGGCCCGACGCCTCCGCGCCGGCAGCCGACGGCGCAACTGAGGAGCTTCCGGCCTCCATCGGCACTCCGAAGCTGCGGCAGGCCGCGGCCGCCGGCGACGCGTTCGCCCAGTTCGAGATCGCCACCCGCTTCGCGGAGGGCAAGGGCGTGGCGCAAGACCACGCGCAGGCGTTCGCCTGGTACGAGCGGGCCGCGACCCGAGGCCTGGCCTCGGCCCAGTTCCGTCTCGCCGCCTATTTCGAGCGCGGCGTGGGCGTAGCCCCCGACAAGGAACGGGCGAGGGTGTGGTACACGCGCGCCGCCGAGCAGGGCTTTATCCGCGCCATGCACAACCTGGGCGTCCTGACCGTCGGCAGCGGCGAGCGCCAGGCCGACTACGCCGCCGCCGCGCACTGGTTCGGGCAAGCCGCCGAGCGTGGGCTCGCCGACAGCCAATACAATCTGGCCATCCTGCATGAGAACGGGCGCGGCGTGCCGAAGGACCTGCAGGAAGCCTACAAGTGGTTCGCGCTCGCGGCCCGCAGCGGCGATCCCGTGGCGGCACGCCGGCTGGAGCAGGTGAGGGCGCGCATGGAGCCGGTCGAGGTCGACGCCGCCGAGCAGAGGCTCGCGGCCTGGCGACCGATGGGCACCGATGCCGTCACCGGCTCGCTCGGCGCCCGCGCGCGCCGCTAGGCAGCGCCTTCCGCCAAGCCAGGGCTGTCGCGACGATCACTGAAAGCGCGGCGAGAGCGCCGTCCTGCTCGCCTTTCTCGAAGTCTCCCTCGACGAGCGCCATTTGATTGGTGACGTGGGCGAAGCACAGCACCGGCCTCGAGCACGCCTCGGCGAAGGCATAAAGCGCGGCGGCCTCCATCTCGACGGCGAGCAGGCCCATCGCCTTCATCGATGCGATCGTGTCCGGCGTCTCCCGGAAAGGTGCATCCGTAGTCCAGGTGGCGCCGCGCTCGACAAGGATGCCGGCGTCTCCCAGAGCTGCCATCGTCGCCTCGACCAGCTGCTCGTTCGCAGTGCTGAACTCGGCGGGCGGCAAGTAGTGATAGCTCGTGCCCTCATCGCGCAACGCTCGATCGATCAGGACAAAATATGGTGGAGGGCGAAGCTCGACCAGCCTGCCTGCAGAGGTCATGCTGATCAGGAGCTCGCATCCCGAGGCGAACAGCTCCTCCGCGACGAGGACGGCAAAGGGTGCCCCGACCGCACGACCGACGATGCCAAGCTCGAGGTCGCGCTCCTTCAGGCGATACAGATCGGTGTGGTAGCACGCCCAGTCCGCATCCCGATGGGCCCTCTCGGCCGCCGCCAGCCTCCGCACCAGGTCTCCATCAGGATCGAGCACGCACACCGAAGGCACGCCCGTCTCGCCCAATCCCTTCTGTCGGCGCGCCTCGCGCAGCAGGTTGTCGGGCGTAAATGCCGAAGGCGAAGCATAGTCCTTTCCAGCGAGGATCGGGGGCGTCTTGGGCGTGCTCATGCGGTTGTCGCTTTGCTTGGAAGTCTCTTGTCGTCGCGAAACGGCTGCGTCAGCATGCGATCCAACCGCAGCTCCCCGGGATCGCGGAACCGATCGATACCGACCGTCATGGCCTCGAGGCCGGCGGCGGGGTCGGCTCGATAGGTGCCGAACAGCCGGTCCCACCACGGCAGATTGAAACCGAAGTTGCTATTGGTCTCCCGTGCCACAATCGAGTGATGGATGCGGTGCATGTTGGGTGTCACGACGAGCCATCTGAGGCTACGATCGACGCCCGGCGGAATGCGGACGTTGCCGTGGTTGAACATCGACGTCGCATTGAGCAGCGCCTCGAAGATCAGGACGGCTAGCGCGGGCGCACCGAGCGCACTGATTACCGCGAGCTTGATGCCCATCGAGAGCGCGATCTCGATAGGGTGGAAGCGCACGCCCGTCGTCAAGTCGAGGTCGAGATCGGCATGGTGCATGCGATGCAGCCGCCAAAGGACAGGAACGGCGTGAAAGAGCACGTGTTGAGCGTAGATCGCCAGATCGAGAGCGACGATGGCGGTTGCGACGGCGAACCATTTCGAGACGCCGAGCACATTCAACATTCCCCAGTTTGCGCTCTCGACCGCGATTGCGATGCCGACCGCCGTCGTTGGGAACACCGCCCGCACCAGCAGGGCATCGAGCGCCACGATACCCAAATTGCCCGGCCAGCGCCGCTGCCGACCGAGGCCTCGGCGACGGCAGGGCGCGAGGATTTCCCAAGCCGCCATGAGCGCGAAGATGCCGGCGAAGACCGCGAGGCGCACATACGGCTCGTGAACGATCAGGATCTCGGACATGGCGGCGGTGCTTCTCGAGCCCGTTCCCGTCGATGCTTGCGGCGACTTCATTCAAACGATAACTTGAATGATCTAGTGAGAGACTTGTGACCGTGTCAAGAGAAAGCCCAAAGCACCTGGTCTTCCAGCAGCTGGCCGTCGTCGCGAAGTCGATCGCCAATGCCAACCGACTGGAGCTTCTGGAGCAGCTTGCCCAGGGTGAGCGCAGCGTCGAGACGCTTGCCGAGCGCACGCGTCTCTCCGTCGCCAACGCCTCGCACCATCTGCAGCAGATGCGTCGCGGCGGGCTCGTCGCGGCGCGTCGGGACGGCAAGTTCGTACGCTATCGCCTTTCCGACGATCGCGTTCTCGAATTGATCGCGGCACTGAGGGGTGTTGCGGAGCACCAGCTGGCCGAGGTGGACCGCATCGTCAGGTCGTACTTTCATGCGCGCGACAGCCTGGAGGCCGTCTCGCACAAGGACTTGATGCGCAGGATCAAGGACGGAGACGTCACTGTTCTCGATGTCCGACCTCGGGACGAATACGAGCTCGGTCATTTGCCGGGGGCGGTCAGCGTTCCGCTCGACCAGCTGAAGAAATGGCTCAAACGGCTCGATCGGTCGCGCGAAATCGTTGCCTACTGCCGAGGCGCCTACTGCGTGCTGTCGTTCGAGGCGGTGGCGACCCTGCGCGCGCAAGGATTTACGGTGCGCCGGCTGGCCGACGGCTTCCCCGAGTGGAAAGCCCGCGGATTTCCGATCGAGACCGGATCGGCGCCATGAGCCCCGGGTAGCCCGGCTCGCTCCTCTCCGGACCGGCTGCCGAAAAA
>CAVZEC010000030.1:0-15663 GCA_963774165.1 uncultured Alphaproteobacteria bacterium
CGACGAGCTCCTCCCCAGTATGGGCGATGCGATGCTTGGCACCATCACGGCTCACTTCTACTCGGCAGCCCACCCCTCACCCATGAACAAGGCGTTCGTCGCCGCATTCCAGAAGGCTCAGAGCGTTCGTCCGAACTTCATGGTGGTCAGCGGCTACGACGGCATGCACCTGATCTATGAGGCCTTGCGCAAGAGCAATGGCGCAATCGACGGCGACACGTTGGTGGAGGCCATGCGCGGGACAACGTGGGAAAGCCCGCGCGGACCGACCTCCATCGACCAGAAAGGTGACGTCGTACACAACATCTACGTCCGCAACGTCGAGAAGGTCGGCGGCGAGCTCTTCAATGTCGAGTTCAAGACATTCGAGGCCGTGAAAAACCCCCAAGTCGCCGTCCAGTAGCAACCGACGCTGTTGGCATCCCAAGAGCGGGGCCTCTGGCCCCGCTCTATCATTGCTACGAATCAAGAGCTGAGAACTCAAGGATGAATGTAATCATCGTCGGTGGTGGGATCGCTGGCCTCACAATGGCACTTAGCCTTCATCAGGCAGGCATCCGTGCGCGCGTCTACGAGGCAGCCGAAGACGTGCTGCCGCTTGGTGTGGGCATCAACATGCAACCGACCGCGGTGCGCGAGCTGACCGAACTTGGTTTGGGCGAACAGCTGAGCCAAGCAGGCGTCGAAATTCGCGCTCTGAGCCTGTTCAACAAGCATGGGCAATTGATTTGCAGTGAACCCCGAGGGCCGGTCCGCCGGCTATCACTGGCCGCAGTACGCCATCCATCGTGGCCGACTGCAACTCTTGCTGTGGCGGACAGCTCAGCAACGACTTGGTCTCGACAATGTCCGCAGCGGCATGGAGTTCCAACACTTCACCCAGTCCAAAGGCCGAGTGACGGCGACGTTCCAGAACCGGGTATCCGGGGCGACCGCGACCGATGAAGCAGATCTGCTGATCGGTGCGGACGGCATCCACTCGGCCGTTCGCGGACAACTTCACCCTAGCGAGGGACAGCCGCGCTTCGGTGGGCAGATTCTGTGGCGCTTTGCAATCGACGCCGAACCGTTGCTCGGCGGAATACCAGTCCATATGCGGGCACTTCCGCCAAAGGATCATCGTCTACCCAATCGGCGCTGGCACGAGGGGCGGCGAACGCGAGACCAACTGCATCTGCCAAATCGAGGTCCCCGGCACGGCGCCGCGGCGGGAGGATTGGAATCGCAGGGCATCGAGAGAAGATGTCTTGGCCGCATTCGGCACATGGAATTTTCCATGGCTGAACATGCCGGCGTTAATCGAGAGGGCGGATCAGATCTTTGAGTTTCCGCTGGTAGATCGCGATCCGATCGAACGCTGGTCGATGGGGCGAGTGACGCTCATTGGTGATGCCGCACACCCGATGCAGCCGATTGGCTCCCAAGCCGGTTCTCAAGCGATCATCGACGCCCGAGTGTTGACCGGTGTTCTTGCTACACATTCAGATGTTGTCGAGGCGCTGCGCCGCTACGATCTTGAGCGTCGGCCAACCATGAATGACGTCATTCTGCGCAACCGACACTTCGGCCCAGAAATGGCGATGCAATTGGTGGAGGATCGAGCACCCAATGGCTTTACCGCCGTTGGTGACGTGATCTCTCAAGCCGAGCTCGATGGAATAACCAGGTCATTTTCCGCTGCGGCGGGGCTTGACCCAGCGACCGTGAATCGGCGGGCATCGTTTGTTCCCGCTGCGACCAACGCCGGCGCGCGTCAACGCGGCTCGTGAATTTCCAACTCGGGTCAAACCCGGCTGTCGCGGAGCCTCGTTAGCCGCGTCCGGTTTGCCTCCCTTAGCTGCCGAACTTGTGCAGATAAGTGCCAAAAGCCGACATTCCGCCCTCGATGGATGCTCTTCGAGCGGATCGGCGCACTTATACATTTGCGGACATCGAGGTAAGCGGGGCCGTGTCTTCTGCGCGTGACAGTGTGTTGGTCTGGTTTTGAGGGGACTTCTGCTGTTCCGCGCCGCTAGTTAGTATGGTAACCACCAATCAAGCAGAGGGCCGCCGCATGCACGTCAGCTGTGCCCATCCATGCCATGGATAACGAGGCGTGAGCCGACGCGAGCCCCTTCCGCCAAGCCTCTATGCCGACACGGCGCGGCCTGCGATCGCCACACCGTCGCTGGATGGCGACAGGCGGGTGTCGGTCGCAATCGTCGGCGGTGGTTTCACGGGTCTTTCGACGGCGCTGTGCCTCGCTGAGAAAGGCGTCGATGTCGCCGTTCTCGAAGCGCATGAGCCCGGCTGGGGTGCCTCGGGCCGCAACGGCGGCCAGGTGAACCCTGGCCTCAAGTTCGATCCTGATGTGGTGGAGGCCACCTTCGGCCCGGATCTTGGTCGTCGCATGGTCGAAATGTCGTGGAACGCACCCAATGTCGTGTTCGACCTCGTCAAGCGACACCAGATCCAATGCGAGGCGCGGCAATCCGGCACTTTGCGCGCGGCCTATACCGAAGCTGCGGCGCAAGGCATCCGTGCTAGTCACGAGCAAGGCGCCAGGCGCGGGATGCCGGTGGAGCTTCTCGAGCGCGATGCCATGCACAAGGCAACTGGCACCGGCCGCTATAACTGCGCGCTCCTGGACCGGCGTGGCGGTCACCTCAACCCGCTGAGCTATGCGCGCGGCCTGGCGCAGGCGGCCAGGCAGGCTGGCGGGAAGCTATACGGGGACACGCGCGCCCTGCAGGTGTCACGGCAGGGATCACGCTGGAGCGTGGTGACGCCGACCGGCACGGTGAGCGCGGAAAAGCTTGTGCTTGCGACCAACGGCTACACGGACGACCTCTGGCCCAAACTGCGACGCACGATCGTCCCGGTCTACAGCGGCATCGTCGCCACCGAGCCGATCCCGGACGAGATCGCTCGTGACATCTTCCCCGCACGCTGCTCGCTCTACGAAATGGGGCAGGTGACGGTCTACTACCGCCTCGATGCCCAGAACCGACTGCTGATGGGCGGGCGTTGCCGCCAGAGCCCGGTCGGCCATCCCGGCCAGATGCGGTTCTTGCAACGCTATGCGCTGAAGCTCTGGCCGCAACTCGCCCCCTTCAAATTCTCGCATGGCTGGAACGGGCAACTCGGCGTCACCATGGATCACTATCCGCACGTCCACGAGCCGGCGGAAGGCGTGCTCGTGTGCCTCGGCTACAATGGCCGCGGCGTCGCCATGAGCACGACCATGGGACCGGAGCTGGCGCGACGCCTCATGGGCGGAAAGACGACCGAGATCAATATGCCGATCACCGACCTCAAGACGGTTCCGCTGCAAGGACTTCTGGAGAATGGCAGTCGCTGCGCGGATCACCTACGGCCGCATTCGCGACTACCTGCAAGTGTGACCGTCTCCAGTCGGGCCTCACCGCGTCATGTAGTCGTAGGACGCGAGCACGTGCGTGCGCACGATGTGCAGGAAGTCCTCGACGTCGACGTGCTCGTCGTGGGAGCCCATGCCGTAGGGGAAGGGGCCATAGACGCATGTCGGTATGTTGCGGTAGCGCCAGAGACGCGCATCGGTGCCGCCGAGGCTGACGATCGGCGTCGGCCGGAAACCACGCAGCTCTTCGACGGTGTTCTGCACGATTTCGATGATGTCGCAGCCGGGGTCGACCCAGGAGGGGAGGTTGCAGTTCGTCTCCTTCACCGTGGCGTCGGGGAAGTCCTTCAGGATCTTCTCGACCTCGGCCATGCACACGCTCGCGCGTCACGCCGAGCGGCAGGCGGATGTCGGTCTCGAACACGGCGCTCGACGGCACCATGTTGACCTTCACGCCGCCCTTGATGGTGCCGATGTTGAGCGTGACCTTGTCGACGATGTCGCCAGCGCCCTTGCCCATCGCGCGGTCCATCGTCGAGCGGCCGGCATCGATGCCGCGCGAAGATGTTGTCGGAGAGCTCGGGCCTGATCGCGGTCAACTCCTCGAGGCGGCCGGCGAGCGACATGGCGATCTTGGTGGCGCTCGCCCGTCGCGTGCGTGTAGGCGCCGTGCGCGCCGGCCGTCCGCATCGTGAACTCGAGCCATAGCGGCCCCTTCTCGCCGAAGCGAACGCTGAAGGGGCTCGACGGCTCGCCGTTCAGGAGCGCGTCGCCATGCACCTCCGGGTGGTGCTCCATGAGATAGCGGGCGCCATAGGGACCGAACGTCTCCTCGTCGGAGACGGCCGTAAGGGTCAGACGTCCCTTGAGGCGGTCCTTGATCCGCGACAGATAGATGTAGGTCCAGATCGACGCCGAGGTGCCGCACTTCATGTCGGCGGCGCCTCGACCGTAGATTTTGCCATCGACGAGCTCGCCGCCCCAGGGATCCTTGGTCCATCCGAGGCCGTCGTCGGCAACGGGAAACACGTCGATGTGGCCGTTGAGCACGAGATGCTTGCCGGGGCTGGCCGGCCGCGAAGGTCGCGACGATGTTCGGCATCTCGGGGTGGGGCGCGATGATGCGATAGTCGAGACCACGCCTCTTGAGTTCTCCGGTGATGAAGTCGGCCGTCGAGCGCGTGTCACCCGGTGGGTTCGGGCCCCTGCAGCGCACGAAAGCCCTCAGGAATGCGACTAGTGTGTCGCGATCCTCGTCGATCGACGCATCAGCTGCTCGCGATCATTCTTCGCCATGTTCCGTCTCCTATGCCTTGGCGGATTGTGCGGCGAGGGTTCGTTGCAGGAGTCGGCCCCTGGTTTGGCGATCGCTGCAGGAGCTGCGTAAGCCCGAGGAGAAGTATCGATATCAGGATCAGCAGCGTCGAGATGGCGGCGATCGTCGGATCGATCTCGTCGCGAAGTGCGTTGAACATGCGGCGCGTCAAGGTGGCGCTTGTCGCCGCCGGCGATGAAGAGCGAGATCACGACCTCGTCGAGCGAGGTGATGAACGCGAGCAACGCTGCCGATATCACGGAGGTCTTGATTTGCGGCAACGTCACCGTGAGGAACGCCCAGGGGCGGCTGGCACCGAGGCTGCGCGCCACCATCTCCTGGTTCATGTCGTAGCTCTTGAGGCTCGAGGCGACCGTGATCACGACCAGCGGGATCGCCATCACGGAATGCGCCAGCACGATGCCGGTGAGCGTGTTGTTGAGCCCGAGATGTGCGTAGAGCAGGAAGATGCCGATCGCGATCAGGATACCCGGAATGATGAGCGGCAGCATGAATGTCACGTAGACGAGCTGAGTGAAGCGCGAGCGCGAGGTGTGCATGCCGTAGGCCGCCAGCGTTCCGAGCACGGTCGAGATGACCATCGTCGAGGGTGGCCGCGGTGAACGATATCACCGTCGCGTCGCGCCACTCGATGGCGTCGAAGTAGGCTTCGTACCAGCGCGTCGACCAACCGGGCGGCGGAAACGCGAGGTAGCGCGAATCCGAGAAGCTGAGCGGGATGACGAGCAGGCTCGGCAGGATGAGGAATAGCAGGGACGAGCCCGGCGAGCATGTAGAGCCACAGTCGGCCGCCATGGGTGATCTGCGTTTCCGTGGCAGGCCGCCTCAGCATCTACCGGCCTCCCACGATGCGGTCGAAGCCGATGAGGCGGCCGACGCCCCAGATGACGGCGAGCGTCATGGCGAGCAGCACGACGCCAAGCGCGCTCGCCGCACCCCAGTCCGAGTGATAGGTGACGTTGCGCTCGATCTGCATCGACCACATCATCACGCGCCCTCCGCCCAGCAGCGCCGGCGTCACGTAGAAGCCGAGGCAGAGCACGAAGACGATGATGATGCCGGCGAAGAGACCGGGAAACGAGAGCGGCACGAACACGTCCCAGAACGCTTTCACCGGCGAGGCGCCGAGGTTCGCCGCGGCGCGCATGTAGTCGCGGTCGATGGAGCGCATGGTTGCGTAGAGCGGTAGCACCATGAACGGCAGCATGATGTGGACCATGCCGATCGTGGTGCCCGTGAAGTTGTGCATCAGCCTGAGAGGCGTCTCGATCACGCCCATGTCCTGGAGCCAGCTGTTGACGACCCCGCGCCGCTGCAGCAGCACGAGCCAGGCGTAGCAGCGGACGAGCAGCGACGTCCAAACCGGGAACAGCACCAGCAGCATTAGGAACGCGGCAAGCCGCGGTCGACACCTGCGAGATGAGATAGGCAAGCGGATAGCCGAGCGCGATGCAGATGACCGTGACCAGGAACGAGAGCTCGAACGTGGTCTGAAGCGTCAGTGTGTAGGTCGGGTGCAGCAGGCGCTCGTAGTGCTCGAGCGTGAAGTCCGGCCGCTGCGGAACGACAGCCAGAAGAGCCAGGCGATCGGGGCGAGCGCAATGGCGCCGATCAGCAGGAGGCCCGGTACGGCGAGCGCCGACAACACCGTCGTCTCGCTCCGCTCCCGCCTGCGGTAGGCGGCCTCGTTCGGTGCCTTCCACGCCGAGATGGTCGCGCCGGCCGTCCTCGTCAGCGAGGCTGGTCGTGGTCATGGCGCGCGCTCGGCGGGCACCAGCATCGTGTCGCCAGCCGGCAAGCCGAGTCGTACAGGCGTGCCCGGGGCCGGCAACGCCGGCCCGACACTTGTCGCCGGCTGGCGGATCGCGATCTCGACGTCGTCGGGCAGGTCGACATAGAGCAGCGTGCTCTCGCCCTGGTAGACGATTTCCCGCGCTGTCCCCTCGAACACGTTGAGGCCATCCTCCCCGCCGGTGACGAGCTTGAGCTTCTCGGGGCGCATGACGAGAAATTGCTGACCGGACGGGTGGCGCGGCGGCTCCGCCAGCTGCAACGGTCTGTCCCGGTAGTGCGCGGTCCCGCCGCGCATGGAGACCGCCACCAGATGCGATTCTCCGATGAACTCGGCAATGAAGCGGCTTTCCGGGCGCTCGTAGACATCGCGCGGGCTGCCGATCTGGTGGAAGCGGCCCTTGTCGATCACCGCGACGCGGTCCGACATGGTGAGCGCCTCGCGCTGATCGTGCGTGACATAGACCGTCGTCATGCCGAGGCGCTGATGGAGGTGGCGAACCTCGATCTGCATTTCCTCTCGGAGCTTCTTGTCGAGCGCCGACAGGGGCTCGTCCATGAGCAGGATGCGCGGCTCGAAGACGATGGCACGGGCGAGCGCGACACGCTGGCGCTGACCGCCCGAGAGCTGGTCGATGTTGCGGGCGCCGAGCTCGCCGAGCTGGACGAGCTCGAGCACCTTCTGCACGCGGTCGGCGATTTCCGCCTTGGCGACCCCGCGGAGCCGCAAGGGATAGCCGACGTTGCCGGCGACCGTCATGTGCGGGAAGAGGGCATAGTTCTGGAACACCATGCCGACGTCGCGCTTGTGGGGAGGCAACAGCGAGACGTCGCGGTCGCCGAAGCGGACTTCACCGCTGGCCGGCCTGATGAAGCCGGCAAGCACCATGAGCAGCGTCGTCTTGCCGGATCCCGAGGGCCCGAGCAGGGTGATGAACTCGCCGCTCGCGATCTCGAGGCTGACGTTGTCCAGGGCGGTGAAGGTGCCGTAGGTCTTGGTGACGTTTCGGATCGAGATCGGCAGCGATATGGCGGAGCCTTTCCCGTTTGCTGCCGTCACCTCGGCCTCCCGTGCACGCAGAAGCCGAGCCGGCCGTCGAGCGGCCGGCTCTGCTGGTCGACCTGCTACCTCTGCAGGAAGGCGTCAAAGCGCTTCACCATCGCGTCGGCGTTGTTGACCCACCACGAATTGTCCTGGACGAAGCCCTTCTCGAAGTTCTCCGGCGAGTTCGGCAGGCCGGGAAGCTTCTCCTTCGGGATGACGCCGGTGTCGTAGGCCTTCGTGTTGGACGGAGCGTAGTTGATGTAGTTCGAGATGCGGGCGTTCACCTCCGGCCGCGACATGATCGCGATCGCCTTCATGGCGAGTTCCGTGTTGGGCGCGCCCTTCGGAATCATCCAGCTGTCGGAGACGATGATCTGCTGGTTGAAGGTGGTCTTGATCTTGCCCCCCTTGCCCTCGGGCTCGTTCTCGAGCGCCTGGATGCGGCCGTTCCACGCCGCCACCATGTCGACCTCGCCGTCCTTCAGCACCTGCGCGGACTGCGCGCCCGAGCTCCACCAGACGAGCACGTGCGGCTTCAGCTGCTCGAGCTTCTTGAAGGCGCGGTCGACGTCGAGCGGGTAGAGCTTGTCCATCGGCACGCCGTCGGCGATCAACGCCATCTCGAGGGCATAGATGGGATGCTTGCGGACGGAGCGTTGGCCGGGGAAGTTCTTCGTATCCCAGAACGCTGCCCAGCCGGTCCGGTACCTTGCCGGGGTACGCCTTGTCACGCCAGCCGATGGCAACCGAGTAGACGATCTGCGGCGCGCAGTACTCCGAGCGGCCGAGCATCGTCGGGATGTCGGTCAGTGCCTTCATGGTCTCGGCATCGAACTTCTCGAGGCGACCTTCCTTCTCCAGCAGCGCGCAGCTGTAGGCACCCTGGGTCGTGAGGTCCCAGGTCGGCTTGCCGGAGGCGACCTGCGTGCGCACGTCGGCGAGTCCGGAGGTGTTGTCCTCCTTGATGACGACATTCAGCTCCTTCTCGACGATGCCGAACCACGCTTCCTTCTGGGCTTTCTGAAAGGCGCCGCCCCACGACGAGATGGTCAGCGTCTTCTTGTCCTGCGCCGCCGCTTGCGGCGCAGCGAGCAACAGCGCCGTGCAGACGAGTGAAACTGCCCCGGCGCACTTCCTGATCATCGCGAACTCCCCCTTATTGCGAAGCCGACTGGCCAATGCATTTCGCGGTACGGCCGCCCGGTCGTCAAGGCATTACGATGGCGCGGGTTTGCGCACGGCCCGACGGATCAATAGACTCGCCGCGCCAGGCGGCAGGGAGGGACCATGGCGCTGCACTTCGAGCGGGCGGAGTTCGAGAGCCGGATTGTTGCAGCGCGCAAGGCGCTCGCCGCCGACCGACTGGACGCGCTTCTGCTGTTTGCGCAGGAGAGCCTCTACTATCTCACCGGCTTCGACACGAGCGGCTTCGTCTTCTTCCAGTGCGCAGTGCTGACCCGGGACGACGGGCCGATCACGCTGCTGACGCGGCGGCCCGATCTCGAGCAGGCGCGTCGCACCTCGATTATCGAGGACATCCGCACTTTGGTACGACTCGGAAGGCAGCGACCCGAGCCGGGAGCTGGCACGAGATCCTGGCCGAGAAGGGACTGAAGGGCGCCCGCGTCGGCATCGAGATGCGCACATTCGGGCTGACGGCCGACAAGTACGAGCTCGTGCGCAAGCGCTCGCGACTGGTGCGAGCTCGTCGACGCCTCCCATCATCGTGCGCACCCTGCGGCTCGTGAAATCGCCGGCGGAGATCGCCTACGTGCGCCGGGCTGCGGAGCTTGCCGACCAGTCGCTCGAGGCGATGCTGGCGACAGCGCGGCCGGGCGCCTTCGAGGGCGACATCGCCGCGGCCGGCGCGGTGCCTATCCTCGCGGGCGGTGGCGACCCGCCACCGTCGGGTCCCGTGCTCGGCTCCGGCGATCGTGCGCTGCTCATCCGCAGCGCCAGCGGGTTTCGCCATCTCGATCCCGTCGACCAGCTGACGCTCGAGTTCGCCGGCAGCTATCGGCACTATTGCGCGTGCCTGATGCGCACGGTCGCCATCGGCAAGGGTAACCCGATACAGCGAGAAGATGTTCGAGGTAACACGAGAGGCACTTGCCGCGATGACGACAGCGGCAAAGCCCGGTTGCCCTCTCGGCGAGATCGACGATGCCCACCGCCGGGTCTACGACGCCGCGGGTTACGGCGACTTGCGCATGTCAGCCTGCGGGTACTCGTTGGGTGCACTCTATCGTCCGACCTGGATGGACGTTCCGCCTATGCTCTATTCCGGCAACACGATGCTGGCGGCTCCAGGCATGGTCCTGTTCCTGCATGCGATCCTGATCGACTCCCCGAGGAATCTCGCCATGTCTCTCGGGCACACGATCGTTCTGACGACCGGCGGTGCGGAGGTGCTGAGCCGACTTGCGCCGGAGTACATCGTGCGCACTTGAGCGTGACGCCGAGCAGAGACTCATCCCCTGCTGTGCGGCGCCATGCAAATAGCTAGAGTGCATGCTCGTCCGCCTTTGCGGCGACCGTTCGCGCCATTGGATAGCTCATGCCCAACTTCCCGCGCCTCTTCACCCCCCTCAGGCTGCGCAACACGGAGATCCGCAATCGCATCCTTTCGACCGGCCATCAGACCTACCTCGCCAAGGGCGGGTTGCCGGGAGAGGACTTCGTTGCCTATCACGAGGCGCGGGCCAGGGGCGGCGCCGGTCTCATCATCGTTGAGGCAGCTCGCTTCCATGCCACCGGATTTACGGACAGCCCAGAGCTGATCGTTGCCAGCGACGACTGCATCCCCGGCTTGAGGAACCTAGTCGACAGCGTCCATCGCCATGGTGCGAAAATCTTCGGCCAGATCTCGCATTCCGGGCGGGTGACGAAGCGGATCTCCGGCGGCCTGCGCGGCGTCGCCTACGCGCCCTCGGTCATTCCCGACCAGCGTTTCCACACCATGCCGCGTGAGATGCCGGTGGCGCTGATCGAGGAGATCATCGTCGAGGCTGGCAAGGCCGCGCGCCGCTTCGGCGAGGCGGGCTTCGACGGTATCGAGCTGCTTGCAAGCCACGGCCTGCTGATCTCGGACTTTCTCAATCCGCGCAACAACGCTGCGCACGGACGCCTACGGGGGCAACTTCGAGAACCGGCTACGCTTCCTGGCCGAGCTTCTGGCAGTGGTCCGCACCAACCTCGGCGACGGCCCTGTCCTCGGCATCCGCATCTCAGCCGAGGAGGTGGAGCCCGGCGGTCTCGAGCAGAATGAGGTGATCACCGTCTGCCAGGCGCTGAAGGCAAGGGGAGCTATCGACTACGTCAACACCACCTATGGCTCGATGCAGGGCCTCGGCGGCTCGGTGCACGTCGTTCCGCCGATGGAGATCGGGCATGCCTATGTGGCGCCGAAGGCGGGCACCTTGCGCGCTGCCGTCGGCTTGCCGGTTTTCGTAGCCGGCCGCATCAACCAGCCGCAGATCGCCGAGCGTGTGCTCGCTGCAGGACAGGCCGACATGTGCGGCATGACGCGGGCGATGATCTCGGACCCGGATATGCCCAGCAAGGCACGCGCAGGGCCGCACCGACGAGATCCGCGCCTGCATCGCCTGCAACCAGGCCTGCATCGGTCACTATCATATGGGCTTCAGCATCTCCTGCATCCAGAACCCGGTGACCGGGCGCGAACGCCAACTCGGCAACATCGCGAAAGTCTGCCGTAGCGCGACGCATTCTCGTCGCCGGCGGCGGTCCCGCGGGCATGAAGGCAGCGCTGACGGCTGCCGAGCGCGGCCATCGCGTGACGCTTCACGAGGCCAAGTCGCCGCTTGGGCGGCCAGGCGTTGCTGGCGCAGCTTTTGCCCGAGCGAGCGGAGTTCGGCGGGCTTGTCACTAACCTGAGCAGGAGCTGGCGCGCGCCGGCGTCGAGGTAATGCTCAACGCGCCGGTTTCCGCCGAGACAGTCAGGCGCGAGAAGCCGGAGGCCGTCATCATCGCGACCGGCGGCGTGCCCTACCGCCCCGAGATCGAGGGTGCAGAGGACGCGCACGTCCTTGATGCCTGGGCTGTGCTCGAGGGGCGCGCCAATCCCGGCGGGCGCGTGCTCATCGCCGACTGGCGCTGCGACTGGGTTGGGATGGGCCTTGCCGAGAAGCTCGCGCGGGAGGGGCGGCATGTGCGGCTCGCCATTACCGGCACGCATGCGGGACAGAACCTGCAGCAGTATTTGCGCGACCATTGGGCGGGCAAGCTGCACAAGCTCGGGGTCGAGATCATACCCTATGCTCGGTTGTTCGGCGTCGATGCGGATAGCGTCTACATGAGCCACATCGTGTCGGGCGAGCCGATCATCGCAAGCGACGTGGAGACAGTGGTTCTGGCTCTCGGTCACCGGCCGGACACGTCATTGGAGGAGCAGCTGTCGCCGCTCGGCATGCCCTTGCATCTGGCCGGTGATTGCCTGTCGCCGCGATCGGCCGAGGAGGCTGTCTACGAGGGCATGATGGCAGGACTCAAGGTGTGAGTGGGATCGATAGGCGACAGCAGAGGTTCCCGCTGAATGCACCTGGCCGCATCCTGACGCCCGTCCGCGGGCCCGCCGTAGTTGCTTACGGCAGCCGAATGTCGTGGCGAGGGCGGTCCCAGCCGGCAGCTGCAGCCACACAGCGCTCGACGTCCTCCGCCAGCATCAGCCGCTTCTCCACCAGTGCCTCGGCGGCCGCGCGGATCGCCGCAACATAGGCATCAGCATTTGCATAGCGCTCCGCGATCGATGGGCGGGGATCACCGGTCGCAGCGCCTTCGGCGGGCGTATCGGGTAGGCCAATGGTCGAACCGGAAAAGTCGTGCATCGCGCCGTGACCGAAGCCACGGGCCCGCAGGTTCCACCCTGTGTACGTTGCAAGCGGGGCTGCGACCATCGGCGCACGTACCCCTGCCAAATCGTTACCGTCGGCATCGACGGCGGGCACCAGGACGGTGTAGCTGGCGTTGGAGGAGATCTTCGGTGACTCGCTGACGAGCCCCTCGCCGAAGCACTCGCCGAAATCGGTTAGCGGTAATTCATTGGGTGCGTGGGGCAGCATGACGCCGGAAATCGATGGGAAAATGCGGCGCCATTCGGCGAACGTAACCAACGTGCCGTCATCGCGACGCGGGATGCAGCTGTCGGGCGGCAAGGTGCTGTGGCTCGCCCAGGCGTCCATGGCTTCGAGCGCGGCGCGAAACAGCATCGAGGTGCGCACCACATTGATGGGCTGCAGGCAAATGCCGCGCCGCCCAGGCTCGTGGCCCGGCGCCTTCAGATTCGGATCGGCGAAGTGCTGCGAGGATGCCCACATGTAGACGCGCACGCCCGCTGGTTGGTCGAGATCGTTGCCGGAGGTGTCAGTATGCACGAGCGAACCGCGCCGTTGCCAATACTCCGTCGCAGTCTGTGTGTGCATGACGAGGGGGTCCGTGTCGCGGCGGTTCAGGATGGCATCCGTGCGTCCCGTGAGGTGATCGGTCGAGGTCGCGTAAGAGAACGGGAAGCGGTCGGCGGGATTGTCGCGGTCCTCATACTGTTGCCCGCCCGAGGTTACGACATTGGCGAAGCGATGGTTCATCCAGAGCAGACCGCCGCCGGATACATGCGGCAGAACGCCGTCGAGCACGCGACGACCCTGCGCGTCCGCGTTGAACCCTTGGTGGACAAAGTCGCGGACGGCGCGCCCGCTCTGTGACCGGCCCCAGCCGTACACCTTCTCGATGTGGCATCCCCGCCCGACCGTCCAAAGCGGATTGGGTATCCCGGCGGCATCGCGCTCGCCGTACTTGAGGAAGCTCAGCACGTCACGCACCGCGACATGGCCGAGCCCGAGCACGAGCGGGTCACGCGCCTCGTAGATCAGCTCGTGGATCCAGCCGGTCTCGAAGCCTGCCGGCATGTGAATGTGCGTGGCCGATGGCACCACCGCACGCTCTACGCCCTGGTTATCCATCCCTGCGCCGCCCTCGACGCGGGCGAACTGCCAACGCTCGGGCGCAACGAGCTCGCGCGGGGCGTCGGCATAGCGCCGGCGTGTCAGCGTGGCGCGCCCGGTATCGAGCGAGGCGGCGGGATAAGAACGAGTCGATGCGCGCCCGCTCAGCGTAAACGTAGTCAACCCTGGTTGATCGGCGATGAACTCAGCTCGGATGCGCCCGGTCACTGGCTGTCCATCGCGTTGCCGGGCCACCGGGACTTCAAGCATCTGTCGGCCATCACCCGGCAACAGGTCGCCCTGCCAGGCAATCCAGACGAGCGTGTAACCGCGGCGCATGAGAAAGCCGTTGCCGGTATGGGCCATTGTCGCCGGCATGTTCGAATGGGTACTGTCATTGAAGAACTGCAGCATGCGCTTGTTGCCGCGGTTGGCCCAGTCGTGCAGCAGCCGCGCGTTGCCACTGGCCATGTCGATAGGCTTCAGCAGCATGACGTCCGCGGTGCACGCGACGAGGCCGCCGTCATTGCGGGGAGCGAGGTGAAGGTCGACGACCCCAGCGTTGGCCGGATCGTCGGTATCGACCTCTAATTGCGCGCGGGCACGGATACGCTCGTAGGCACCCACGACATCGAACACGGCGCCGCTCGCAAATGGCCCGCGCTCCACAATTTCGAGTGTGATCCGATTGGCCATGAGTGCCCTCCTGACTGTCCGATTGGCTTACAGCATTCCCGAAGCACCGCTGGAGGCGCGCGTCGTCCGTGACGACGCCGATATCACACGTTTGCAGGTTTTGCAGAAAGAGATTCTCGGCGACACCGCACCGCCTCGGATTGCTCACTGCGCTGTCGGGCGGATACTCGGACCTGACACAGGCGGCAAGAGGGTTCGATGACGAGCGCAGCAGCAGGCGGCGGCTCGGGCCTCGCCTTTATGGATTTGCGGAATGTCGGCTGCACTGGGCGGCCTGCCTGAAGGGCGGCGATGGCTCTGCCATTCTATTCGAGTTTGATATTGGCCGCCCTAATGAGGTCGCTCGTGATTTTCATTTCGGCATCTCGGAATGCCAGCAGCTCGGCTTGCGTCGACGTGACCGGGAGGTTGCCGCTGAGCAGCAGTCGGGCCGGCACATCGGATTCACTCGAGATCGCCGTCACCTTGGCGTGGAGCGTTTCGACGATGGGCTGCGGCACGCCTGCGGGTGCCCAGATGCAGAACCACAACGGCACGTCGGAATTGGGATAGCCGGCTTCTGTCAATGTCGGCGCATCAGGGAAATCGGGGCTGCGGGTGCTGTGATTGACGCACAGCATGTTGAGCTTGCCTGCCTTGGCGGATGGATTGCAGGTCGGGTCGTTCATGAACTGAACCGTGCCGGCGAGGAGATCAATCAGGGCGTCGGCTCCGCCACGATAGGGCACGTGCAGGAAGCTTACGCCGGCTCGATACGCCAACATTTCCATTCGCATATGGCCACTGGTGCCCACCCCTGGTGAGCAGCACGCAAGCTTGCCCGGATTGGCCTTTGCATAGTCGACAAGCTCCTTCACCGACTTCAGTCCGGTGCTAGGATGCACGCAAAAACCGGTTACGGCATTGCCAACTCGCACCACGGGCTGCAGCGAGCTCGGGTCGTAGGGAACCTTGCGCAGCAGGGGCAGGATGACGGTCGGCGAGTTCGAGGTGAGCAGCAGCGTGTAACCGTCGGGCTGAGACTTCGCCACGGCTTCCGTGCCGATCATGCCAGAGGCACCGCCGCGGTTCTCGACCACGAATTGCTGGCCGAGGGCCTGGCTAAGTTTCTCCGCCCAGAATCGGGCGAGGCTATCGGTTCCGCCGCCAGCAGCAAAAGGAACGACCAACTTCACCGGCTTGTTTGGCCAAGGAGCTTGCGCCCTGACCACGGCCGGAAAGGCAGAAAGTGCCGCGCCAGCACTGCCGGCAAGCCTCAGAAATGTGCGTCGACGCATGCCGCCGCCTCCTCCCGTTATTATTCTCGTTTGGATCTTCAGCATGGGAGAGACAGGTGGCCGCCGTCAATGTCGGATAAAGGCCACCTTTGAGCCCTTCGAGCATCCGCGTCACTGTATGTCCGCTATCGGAGGCCGAGCACTCGTATCATTCCATCAATCGATGTGCTGACAACGTGCGAGCGACAACGTCGGCTTCC
>CAVZEC010000031.1:0-172533 GCA_963774165.1 uncultured Alphaproteobacteria bacterium
ATCCAGCGAGGGGGCACGCCTTCCCTCACTTTTCGGTCATTCCCTCCTGTCGGGTGCGCGCACAATCTCATAAAGACCTCAACTTGTATGGCCGGGCCATGTCTTAGGACACCAAGCATCCACTGCATCGCACAGTCGCGGCGCCATTCATTCCGAGGTCCTCAGGTAGTGCAGCGTGATCTCGGGTGCGCAATTGAAGCGCGCGGGTACGGCGACCGTGCCGGCGCCCACGGACGTGTAGCCCTGCATCGCATGGTGTCGCCACGCTCCCGCTCCCATTCGTCTCGGCAGCTTCGAGCTGAGCGTGATGGGGATGCCCCCGGGCAGGCAGATCTGGCCGCCGTGCGTGTGGCCGCTCAGGATCAGGTCGAATCCGGCATGAGCGGCCAGGCGATAGATCTCGGGCGTATGCGACAGCAGGATCGAGAACTCCTCGCGCGGGATCGACGCGGCTGCCTTCTCGATGTTGTCGGTGCGGTAGAAATGAGCGTCGTCGATGCCGGCAATGTGGATGCGGCGATCTCCGCGCTCGATCGTCACGGCCTCGTTCATGAGCATCCGAATGTCCATCTTCTCCAGGCGGTGCAGCATGCCGATAGAGTCGTGATTGCCGAGCACGCCGTAGACGGGGCTCGCGATTCTTGAACGCAGGTGCGCGATGGTGGCGAGCGCAGGGTCGAACGAACCGTAGGTCGCTCCGCGGAAATCTCCCGTGAGCACGCAGATGTCGTAGCTGAGGGTCGGAAGAATGGCCGCCAGTCGGGCCATGGCGCGCTCGCTCATGTCGCAATGCAGATCGCTCAGATGCAGGATCGAGAAATCCTCGAATGCCGGGGGCAGGCCGCCAGCCTTCACATAATTGCGTCGTACCTCGATGCTTTCGGCATTTCGCTGGCCCCGCCAGAACAGTCCGCTCGCCTTCAGCACGTATTCGATGACGCGCGCCAGGAGCCTGGAGTTCTCGAAATGGAAGAAGGTCAGCCCCCCACCGAAGACCTGAGCCTCGTGATCGCGTTCCACGCCCAGGCGCTGCCCGGCATGCAAAGCACCAAGGCGTTGCTCGAGCCAGCGCGTTTCCTCCCGGCAGTCCTTGGGAGTGATGCCATCGGGATCCTCGAGCACTGGTCTCCTCGTGTCGACGAGCTTCTCGCGCGACATCTACTGTTTCGGAAGCCGGCGCGCTACCTCGGCGCCTGAATCGTGGACAAACAGTCCGGAAGGCCCAACCCAAAATCTAGAAGCCGCTTTCGATGTGTACATCGGCGCCGGTGATCGACGCCTTCACACGCCACTCGGCACTCGCCCACACAGCCTTGCCCAACTGCCGTGTTTGCGACCGAAACCGGTGACTGACGAGTTCGCGATCATCATTCCCGCCAAGCGAGGCGCTAAGCGGGAATGACAGAAAATCCCACCCCTACTTCTTCGCCGGGGCGCCGCCGGGCCGCTCGTAAGTGCCCACGGCTGCCAGCATCTCCTTGGTGGCTGCGGGGAAGGTGATGGCGATCTTGCCATCCGCTTTGCCGATCTTCAGCGCGCCGAGGCGGACGCCGATCTCTTTCTTGCCGACACCGAGGAAGCCGCCCACGCCCAGGATCACGCCCTCGATCTTGTCGCCGGAACCGATGATCAGGTCGCTAATGGTGCCGATCGCCTGGCCGTCCTTGTTGGTGACCTTGACGCCGATCAGCTGCTCGCTCGCCAGGTATTGGCTCGCAGTCTGGCCCTTGAAGAAGGTGTTGGTGGGCACCGCGACCTTGGCGGTCTCCTTCTTGGGCTCCTCCTTCTTCTGCGCGAGGGCGGGTACGGCAACGGCGGCGGAGAGGAGGAGAGCGAGACCCAGTCTGTACATGGAGCATCCCTTCGGGTGGCAGGCAGCAGCGTGTCCGCGATAGCGGTACAGTGGCCGCGCGGCGAAGACAATTGCCGTGCCGATCAAGGCCGAAATCCGGCCTGTTTCGGGCCTCGTCGCCCCGCCGGCGGAGCATACCTGACCAGCACCCGCGGACTGCGAATAACCTGTTGAAATATCGTCCACAATCTTGACCGTTCTGCGCCTCGAAAAGGTGGCGTTGCCGCGCGAAAACGCGTAGTGTATCGACGCTGCAAACGTCGCGGCTTCGGGGCACATTCTGGTCGATCGGCACAAGACCCGGCCCTTTGCCTCGCGTAATCGTTTCAAATGCAACCCTAGGCGGTATCCCAGGTGGCGGACGACGACAATCCCGCGCGCGGCGGCGCGCCCGGCAGTGGCGGCAGCGACATCCGGTCGATCTCGATCACCGACGAGATGAAGCGCTCCTATCTCGACTACGCCATGAGCGTGATCGTCAGCAGGGCGCTGCCCGACGTGCGCGACGGCCTGAAGCCGGTGCACCGTCGCATCCTGTTCGGCATGAACGAGCTGGGGCTCGACTGGAACAAGAAATACGTCAAATGCGCCCGCGTGGTCGGCGAGGTGATGGGCAAGTACCACCCGCACGGCAACCTCGCGATCTACGACGCCCTGGTGCGCATGGCGCAGGACTTCTCCATGCGCCTGACGCTGATTGACGGACAGGGCAATTTCGGCTCGGTGGACGGCGATCCGCCGGCGGCGGAGCGGTATACCGAGAGCCGGCTGGCCAAGGTCGCGCACGCGCTCCTCGACGACCTCGACAAGAACACGGTCGAGTTCCGCGAGAACTACGATGCCTCGCTCAAGGAGCCGGTGGTGCTGCCGGCCAAGTTCCCCAATCTGCTGGTGAACGGCTCGGGCGGCATCGCCGTCGGCATGGCCACCAACATCCCGCCCCACAATCTGGGCGAGGTCATCAACGCCTGCATCGCCCACCTCGACAACCCGGAAATCTCCATCGACGAGTTGGCCCAGTTCGTCCAGGGACCGGACTTCCCGACCGGAGCCATGATCCTCGGCCGCGCTGGCATCAACGCCGCCTACCACAGGGGCCGCGGCTCCATCCTGCTGCGCTCCAAGGTGCACACCGAGGAGATCCGCAAGGATCGCGAGGCGCTGATCGTCACCGCCATCCCCTACCAGGTGAACAAGCGCGTGCTGATCGAGAAGATCGCCGAGCAGGTGCGCGAGAAGAAGCTCGAGGGCATCTCCAACATCTGGGACGAGACCAGCCGCGAAGGCATGCGCATCGTCATCGAGCTGAAGCGCGACGCCATCGCCGACGTGGTGCTGAACCAGCTGTGGCGGCACTCGGACCTGCAGACCAACTTCAGTGCGAACATGCTGGCGATCAACGGCGGCCGACCCGAGCAGCTGAACCTCAAGGATTTCATCGCCTCGTTCACGGCCTTCCGCGAGGAGGTGGTGAGCCGGCGCACCAAGCACCTGCTGGCCAAGTCGCGCGACCGCGCCCACGTGTTGGTGGGCCTCGCTGTGGCGGTGGCCAACATCGACGAGATGATCCGGCTGATCCGCAGCGCGCCGAGCCCCTCGGAAGCGCGCGAGCAGATGATGGCACGCGACTGGCCAGCCAAGGATATCGGTCCGCTGGTGGAGCTGATCGCCGATCCGCGCCACCGCATCGCGTCGGACGGTACCATCCGCCTGTCGGACGAGCAGGCCCGCGCCATCCTCGACCTGCGCCTGCAGCGGCTTACTGCGCTCGGCCGCGACGAGATCGGCGACGAGCTCAAGAAGCTCGGCGAGGAGATCAAGGACTACCTGGCGATCCTGTCCTCGCGGACCCGCATCGTCGACATCATCAAGAAGGAGCTCAACGACATCAAGACGGAGTTCGGCACGCCCCGGCTCACCGAGATCGTCGAGATGGAAGGCGAGGTCGAGGACGAGGACCTGATCCAGCGCGAGGACTGCGTCGTCACCGTCAGCCATCGCGGCTACATCAAGCGCGTGCCGCTCTCCACCTATCGCGCCCAGCGCCGCGGCGGGAAGGGCCGCTCGGGCATGTCCACGCGAGAGGAAGACGTGGTGACGCAGATCTTCGTCGCCTCCACGCACACGCCCGTGCTGTTCTTCTCCTCCCGCGGCATGGTCTATCGCATGAAGGTGTGGCGTCTGCCGGCGGCGACACCGCAATCGGTCGGCAAGGCGCTGGTCAACCTGCTGCCGCTCACCGAGGGTGAGAGCATCACCTCGATCCTGCCGCTGCCGGAGGACACCAGCACCTGGGGCACGCTCGAGCTGATGTTCGCCACCAAGGCCGGCAACGTGCGCCGCAACAGCCTGGCCGACTTCGAGAGCATCAACCGCAACGGCAAGATCGCCATGAAGCTCGACGAGGGCGACCGCATCGTGCGGGTGGCCATTTGCCGACCTGGAACGCCGCAGGATTCGGCCGACGCCTCGGACGCAGCAGGCAGCACGCCAGCACCCCAACCGTCCGATACCCTTCCCGACGTCGCCGCGGATGACGAATCCGGCGAGGCATCGGAAGCGGTACCGGTGACGCATCTGGACAACGTGCTGCTCACCACTGCGAAAGGCCGCTGCGTCCGCTTCCCCGTCGACTTCGTACGCCTCTTCAAGGGCAGGGGCTCTACCGGCGTGCGCGGCATCAGGCTCGACAACGGTGACGAGGTCATCTCGATGGCCATCCTACGCCACGTCGGGGCCACTCCCGGCGAGCGGGAGGCCTACCTCAAGCAGGCCCTCGCCATGCGTCGCGCCCAGGGCGCCGAGGTGGCGGAAGGCGCACCCGAGCCCGACGGCGAGGCGGAGGCTGCGGAGGGCAGCGTCGAGCTGACGCCGGAGCGCTACGCCGAGCTCGGCGCGCACGAGCAGTTCGTCCTCACGGTGTCGGAGCGCGGGTTCGGCAAGCGCACGTCGTCCTACGAGTACCGGATCTCGGGGCGCGGCGGCAAAGGCATCACCGCCATGATCGTCAACGACCGCAACGGCCGTCTGGTGGCCTCCTTCCCCGTCGAGGACAGCGACCAGATCATGCTCGTCACCAACGCCGGCAAGCTGATCCGCTGCCCGATCGACGACGTTCGCATCGCCGGCCGCAACACGCAGGGCGTGCGCATCTTCAAGACCGAGGACGGCGAGAAGGTCGTCTCCGTCGAGCGCGTGCCCGAAGACGGCAATGGTAACGGCGAGAACGGTGAAGCCGAGGGTTCGTCGGATGTCGGAGACGGGCCACAGTCGGAGTGAGGCGGCTACATGGCTCTGAGGCACGCAACCGCTGGGGCGGGCTCGCCGCCGATCGTATTCGTGCACGGCTTCGGCTGCAGTCGCACCGATTGGGCGGCCCAGGTCGACCACTTTTCTCCGGCCCACATGACGGTCGCTGTCGATCTGCCGGGACACGGCGAAACGCCAGCGCCGGCCCAGCCCGCCAGCATCGCGCACGCTGGGATGGAAGTCGCCGGTCTCCTGCGCACTCTATCTGCGTCCGCCCGCAGTCCTCGTCGGCCACAGCATGGGCTGCCGCGTCGTGCTGGAGGCCGCCCGGCACGTGCCGGAGCATGTGGCGGCGATCGTGCTGCTTGACGGCAGCCGGTTTCCGCCTCGCTCGGCGCAGGCGTTTGAGAGCCGGTTCGCAGCCGGCGAGTACCCCACGCTGGTGCGCGGCATGTTCAAACAAATGTTCACCGCCTCCAGCGCCGCGAGCACCATCGATGCCATTGTCGACCGCGCGCTCGGAATGTCCGAGGCGGTCGGCAAGGCGATGCTGCTATCCATGGTGCGCTATGACGAGGAGATGTTCGAGCGCGCTCTGGGGAGCGTGGGTAAGCCGCTCCTCGTCCTGCAGACGACATTCGTCAACGACAAGCGCGAGCGCGTGCCGATGACGGCCGGGCAGACGACGCCCTACCTCGACTTCGTCCGCTCCGTGGTGCCGGCCGTCCGCATCGCGGTCCTGCCGGGCTTGGGCCACTTTCCGCAGATCGAGGCGCCGGCCGAAACCAACCGGATCCTCGCGAGCTTCATCGACTCGCTCTCGTGAGCGCAGGTATCAGACCCCTGAGGTTCTGATACCTGCGCGGGCGCCTACTTCGCCGTCTTCATCTTGTCGAACGAGAACACGAAGTCCTGCTTGTCGAGGGGCTTGTGGCAGGTGAAGCAGTTCTTGAGCACCGCCTTGTCGTTGGGCGTCTTGTCGGCCTTGAAGGCCTGGTATTCCCATTCGCCGTTGCGGATATCTTCGGCGTATTCCGCGCCCCAGCCGGCTCGCTTCTCCATCACCGTGTAGCCGATCAGGTCGCCCTTCATGAAGCGGCCGTTGGCATCCTTCTCGGGCTCACCGGCGGCGTTGAGCACGGCCTTGAACTGCACCAGCGTGAGCACGGTCCCGCTCGGGATCGGCTGGCCCGCCTTGAGGGCCGCGATGGCCTCCGGCGTCGAGTACAGCTCGCGATACTGCTTGTTGTCGGGACGATCGACGGTGGTGTAGAGCACGCCCTTGGCGTAGTTGTCCGGGAACGCCACCTTGTCCCCGCCCGCGCGGACGGCCACGGTGAGCGATACGGCGGCCAGCGCCGCCACGGACAACACGTGCATCGGTCGCATGAGTTCCTCCCTCGTGATGCGAGCCTACGCACAATACGCAAGAGGGCCGTTGTCGGATCACCGTGAATGCGGAGTGCGGATCAACAATCCGTGACGACCCGAAAAGGGTGTCAGACTCCGAGGGTCTGACACCCCGGCCGCCCACCAGGAGCAGTCATGTCACCAGAAGTCCTCGCGGCGTTCATCGCCACCTGCATCCTCCTGGGGCTGACGCCCGGGCCGAACATGTCGCTGATCCTGGCCAGCACGCTCTCGAACGGGCTGCGTGCCGGGCTCGTCACGGTGGCCGGCACCACCACCGGGCTCGCCCTGCTGGTCGGAGCCGCCACGGCCGGCATGAGCTCGGTAATGGTGTTCATGTCGGATTGGTTCGACGTGATCCGCTGGATTGGCGCGCTCTACCTCGTCTATCTGGGCGCGCGCCAGCTCTGGCTGTTCCGCCAGCGTAGGGTCCCTGGCTTCGTGCCCCCCAAGCGCGCGTCGGGCGCCAACCTCTACTTCGAGGGCCTGCTGGTGAGCCTCTCCAACCCGAAGGTGCTGCTGTTCCTCGGCGCCTTCCTGCCGCAGTTCATCGACCCGGCCCGCGACGCGGTGTTCCAGCTGTCGATCCTGGCGGTGCTGTTCGTCGCGGTGCTGGCGGCCGTCGATGTGGCCTGCACGCTGATGGTCGCCCGGGCGCGCGCCACCTTCGACGTCGCCCGCCTGCGCCTCCTCGATGGCGCCGCAGGCGTGCTCCTGCTGCTCGGCGGCCTGGCCCTGGCGATGGCGCGTAGGCCGTGATATTGGCGTTGCGTGGGTGTCAGACCCTCTGGGTTTGACACCATGAGAAACAATCGTCCTGCCTGGGTGTCAGACCCAGAGGGTCTGACACCATAATGAAACGCATCGGCTTCACATCCGGCTCGTTCGATCCCGTCACCAACGGGCACACGGACGTCATCGCGCGGGCGGCGCGCATGGTCGACACGCTGATCATCGGCATCGGCGTGCATCCCGGCAAGACGCCGCTCTTCTCCATCGAGGAGAAGATCGAGATGCTCAAGGCCGAAACCGCCGGCATCGCCAAGAAGAGCGGGGCCAAAATCGAGATCACCACCTTTGCCAATCTCACCGTCAATGCCGCGCACGCAGTCGGGGCCACCCTCATTTTCCGCGGCCTGCGCGACGGTACCGATTTCGACTACGAGATGCAGATGGCGGGCATGAACGGCGCCATGGCGCCCGGCATCGACACGGTCTTCCTCCCCGCCAGCCCCGGCGTGCGGCACATCACCGCCACGCTGGTGCGGCAGATCGCGATGATGGGCGGGGACGTGGCCGACTTCGTGTCGGCCGGCGTGGCCCGGCGGCTCAAGGCAAAGGCCGCCAAGGTCAAGCCATAAAGCCAAGCCTTGGGGGTTGCTTCATCGCCCCGAAAAGGCCACAACGCGGGCGTCATTCGCTCGCGCTCGCTCGGGTAGAATCCCCCGCGAGCCGATCCTTGCCGGCATCGCCCCGGTATCGCCCCAAGTGCAGCTGTTGGAGCCCTTCGTGATCCGCTTCGTGTTGAGTTCTCGCGTTCGCCCTGCTCGCCCTCGCCGCCCCGAGCCGCGCCCAGGCACCCGATCCGCAGAATACCCTCGTCATCGAAACGTCGAAGGGCAACATCACAATCAAGCTGCGGCCCGACCTGGCGCCCAAGCATGTGGCGCAGGTGAAGGCGCTGGCCAAGCAGGGCTTCTACAACGGCATCATCTTCCACCGCGTGATCGCCGGCTTCATGGCCCAGACAGGCGACCCGACCGGGACCGGCACCGGCGGTTCCAAGCTGCCCGACCTGCCGGCCGAGTTCACGCAGGAGGAGTTCAAGCGCGGCAGCATCGGCGCTGCGCGCACCAACAATCCCAACAGCGCCAACAGCCAGTTCTTCATCTGCTTCGGCCCCGGCTGCCGCCAGCTCACGGGCCAGTATACGCTGTGGGGCGAGGTGACCGAGGGCATGGATACCGTCGACAAGATCGCCCGCGGCGAGCCACCGCCCCAGCCCGACAAGATGCTGAAGGTGTACGTGCTGGCCGACAAGAAGTGACGTGAGGGTATGGGAAGTAGCGAATAGGGTTGCCTCTATTCGCTTTTCCCTACTCCCCATTCGCTTACTCCCTCGAGAAACGGAGTTTCGAACATGGCTATCAAAGATCCCGAAAACACGCTGATCATGGAGACGACCAAGGGCAAGGTGGTGATCGCCCTTCGCCCTGACCTCGCGCCCAAGCACGTCGAGCGCATCAAGAAGCTGGTACGCGAGGGCTTCTACGACGGCATCGTCTTCCACCGCGTCATCGACGGCTTCATGGCCCAGACCGGCTGCCCCAAGGGCACCGGCACCGGCGGCTCGAAGTATCCCAACCTGCCCGCCGAATTCAACGCCGAGCCGCACGTGCGCGGCGTGTGCTCCATGGCGCGCGCGCAGAGCCCCGACAGCGCCAACAGCCAGTTCTTCATCTGCTTCGACGACGCCGGCTTCCTCGACAAGCAGTACACCGTGTGGGGCAAGGTGATCGAGGGCATGGACAACGTCGACAAGATCAAGCGTGGCGAGCCCGTCTCCAACCCCGACAAGATGACCTCGCTCAAGGTCGCCGCCGACGTGAAGTGACAGGGACCACGCAGGTGTCAGACCCGCTCCGCGGGGTCTGACCCCGCGACCCTTGACCCCGGCGCAATCGCGGGCCATCTGATCGGGGCCATGCACGCCTTGCGCTTTTCCTCCCTCGCCTTCCTGGCCGTCTTTCTCACGCCGCTGGCGCTGCACGCCGCGTGGTGGCTCTCCACCGACGCCGCGCAGGCGTGGAACGAGGCCGACTGGACGAGCTCGCATATCCTCCCCGCCGCGCGCTCCAAGCCGGAGGCGATGGTGCACGTCTACGCCGCGCGCACGGGCCGGTGGAAAGGCATTTTCGCCCACCACAGCTGGATCGTGGTCAAGGAGAAGGGCGCCGGCGGCTACACACGCTTCGACAAGGTCGCCTGGGGCCAGCCGATCAAGACCAACGGCTGGGCGGCGGACGCGCGCTGGTACGGCCACCGTCCCACGCTCGTCGGCTCCGTCGAGGGACCGGCCGCGGAGGCGCTGATCCCCAAGATCCGCGCCGCCGTCGCGCGCTATCCCTACAGCCACAGCGGCGACTACTCGGTGTGGCCCGGGCCCAACTCGAACTCGTTCACCGCCTACGTGCTGGCCGCAGTGCCCGAGGCCGGGATCGCCCTGCCGCCGACCGCCGTCGGCAAGGACTGGCGGGTGGATGCGCGCATCTTCGGCCTCACCCCCAGCGGCACCGGCATCCAGCTCTCGCTGTTCGGCCTGCTCGGCGTTACGGTCGGCTGGGTCGAGGGCGTGGAGGTCAACGTGCTGGGCCTCGTCGCGGGCGTCGACCTCAGGCGACCTGCCATCAAGTTGCCGGGGCTGGGTCGCTTCGGCGTCGGCACGATCGCTTGAGCTCTCGACGTGCCTGAGCAGAACCACATCGTCGTACGCGAGGCGCTCGGCGCCGACATGCCCGGCATCTCGCGCGTGCGCACCTCGGTCGTCGAGAATCTGCTGACGCGGGAGCAGCTGGACGCACGTGGCATCACCGAGGCGAGCGTTGCCGCGTCGTTCCTCGCCGACTCCAAAGGGTGGGTGGCCGAGTGTGCGGGAGAGATCGTGGCCTTCACGATTGCCGATCGCGAGAGCCGGTCCATCTTCGCCCTGTTCGTGCTGCCGCAATGGGAGCGACGCGGGCTCGGCGGCCGCCTGCTGGACCTGGCGCTCGACTGGCTCTGGGCCAACGGTGCCGATCTCGTCTGGCTGACGACCGGCCCCGATACGAGGGCCGCGCGCTTCTACGAGCGGCGCGGGTGGGTCGCCACCGGGACCGGGCCGACGGGCGACCGCCGCTACGAGCTGCGCCGGTTGCCGCCAAGGGCATAGCGCGCTCGCCCCGCGTGGCGAAGGCCGCCGTGGAATTGTCTTGAGGATCGCGTGCACGACGCGCCGATATGCGTGACGGGCGAGGAGGATTGCCTTGCAGATCGACTATACGGTGCTGGGCGCGTTCACGCTGCTGTGGCTCACGATCGTGCCGACGCCCGGCCCCAACACGCTGCTGATCGTGCACCTGGCGCTGACGGCCGGCTGGCGCGACGTGGGCGTCGCGCTCGCCGGCAATCTGCTCGCCATCTCCTTCTACGCGCTGGCCACGCTGTTCGGCCTGGCGCTGCTGCTGGCCGCGGCACCCTCGGTGCGGCTCATCATCTACGTGCTGGGCGGCCTCTATCTGGTTTGGGTCGGCGTGCGGCTGGTGCGGGCGGGTCTGACGCGGCGCCGCTCGGACGCGGGCTATACGCTCAATGTCGGGCCCGACGAGACGGGCGCCCACAATCCGTTCCGGCAGGGCATCCTGACGGCGCTGTCGAACGTGCAGGCGCTGTTCTTCCTCGCCAGCATCTTTGCCGGCGTCGGAATTCTGGCCGCCAGCCAGGCAACCCAGATTGCTGCCGTCGGAGTCATCGTCGCCGGCAACGGCGGATATCTCACGCTGCTTGCGTGGCTGCTGCAGCGAGAACGCCCCCGCGCATTCTACGCCCGCAATCGCGGCGTCATGGAGATCGGCTTCGGCGCGCTGTTCCTGGCGTTCGGCGCACGCCTCGTGCTCCGCGAGCTGGCGGGGTGGCTGTAAGCCACCCCGCCGCCAGCAGGAGCTGCGGCGCGGTTAGGTCTGGCCCTCAACGCACACCGTAGCCTCACCCTTGAAGTTGGGTTGCGAGCGGTAGACCATCTCGATCTCCCGGATGGCCCGGCGCTCGCCTTTGAGGTCGAGCGCCCTGGTTTGGCCGCCGGCGCGGATCTCCTCGCGCACGGGAATGTCGTCCGGCTGACCGTTGGCGTAGATCACCTTCAGGTCCATCATGTGCACCTTGTTGCCCGAGACGAGCAGGCGGATGGATCTGAATTTGCCCTCGTCTCGGCCGACCTTGATCCTGTCCTTGTCGACAAGGAAGCCGACCTTCTGGCAGCCGAGTTGCTCCCAGCGTGCTTGTGCCGCCGTCGGCGCCACGCTGAGACAGGCCAGCGTTCCAACTACTGCAGACGTAATAGCGATGCGCATGTTGCGTCCTCCATTGATGCGTCCACCTCCCTGCGCGGCACGCCGGCGTCCGTTCCTCGCACGAGGGTCGGCGGGGGTAACGCGCGACAGGCGCCTCCTCCGTCGTAACTTTTGCGCGATCTGCCGCCTCTGCGCTGACCGCCACCCCGACGACAAGAAGAGGCCGCAGCACGGCCCCATTCGGGATGCAATCGGGTTTCGGCGTGGCGCGCGCGAGGCCTGCGCGGGGCGGACTGCTATGCCCTCAGCGGCTGGCCTGCGCCAAGGCAACGTGCATCCTCGGCCGCGAGTTCGAGGGCGAGCTGCAGCAACCGGCGCGCAGCGGCTTTCGATTTCCATCCCGCGTGCGACGTCAGCGTGACATTTTCGAGTTTCGCCAATGCATGGCTCGCGGGCAGCGGCTCGCTGGCGAACACATCGAGCGCGGCGTGGCCAAGACGGCCTGACTGCAAGGCGTCGATCAAGGCTGTCTCGTCGACGAGGGCGCCCCGCGCCGTGTTGACCAGGATGGCGCCAGGCTTCATGCGGGCGAGCCGCGCTGCGCCTATGATCCCGATCGTCTGAGGCACCAGCGCCAGATGCAGGCTGACGGCGTCCGAGACCGAAAGGAGCGTGTCGAGATCGGCAGATGCAGCCGGCACGCCCGCGGGGATGCCGGACCGGTTCCAGGCAATGACGCGCATGCCGAAGGCGGTCGCGATCCGCGCCATCTCGGAGCCGATGCCGCCTAATCCGACCAGGCCGAGCGTCCGCCCCTCCAGCTCGATGCCTTCGGCCGGCGCCCAGCGCCCCGCCCGCACGTCCCGGTCCATGCGCGAAACATGACGTGCCGCCGACAGCAGCAGCGCGAACGCGTGCTCGGCAACGGTGCGGTCCCCGTAGTGGCGCACCGTCCGCACCCGGATGCCTCGACGCTCGGCGGCGGCCACGTCGATGTGACTGGAGGCGCCGGTTCCGAGGAAGACGATCGATCGCAGGTTAGTCAACCGCGACAGCAGGGCATCGTCCATCCTGGTGTGGCCGTTGAGGGCGACTTGCGCATCGGTCAGGAATGCCGCCAGCTGCTCGGGCGAAGGGTCGCCTTCATGAACGACCAGTCCGCGCGCGCCCAGCTCGTCGCACAGCCCACGCATCAGAGGCGAGCAGTCGACGTAGAAGACCGGCACCGTCATAGTGACCTTCGCCGCCCTCGCCTGCCCCGGCCCCCGGCCTCTGCCTACTCGGCGGCCTTGACGGCAGCCGGCTTGGCGGACGCGGCCGACTTCCAGCCCTTGACCACCGGCAGCACCTCCTTGGCGAACAGCTTCAGGCCCCGCTCGGACACGGCGTAGGGCGTGCCGCCGAAGCGGAACGACACATTCATCTCGAAGTCGCCGAGGAGCTTCCGGCGCTGCTCGAGCCCGCGCAGGATCTTGTCGGGCGTGCCCCAGCTGGCGGCCTGCATGAACCCCGTGACCGCCCCCTCTAGCCCGGCCTTGCGCGCGATCTCGGCCTTCTGCTGGTAGGCGTCGTAGCCTTTCACTGTCTTGAAATGCTCGCCGAGGAACTCGTAGTGGTGGAAGTTGCTCTCGACGAACTTGCCTTGATACTTGCGCGCCTCCTCCTCCGTCTCGGCGAGGTTGGTGCCGCACACGCAGAACTCGGTCAGCATGACCGTCGGTGCCGGAGTGCCGTGGTACTTGCGGTGCAACTCGCGGCCTCTCTCGATGACGGGCGCGCGCATCTCCCAGGGGCGATCGGCGAACATCACCATGTGAGCGCCGATCTTGGCGGCCGAATCGACCGAGTCCTCGCTCGAGGCCACCGCGTAGATGCGTCCGTCGAAGGAATATTTCGGGCGCGGCCGGATCTCGATGCGCGGCTGCTTGTAGTACGTCCCATTGCCCTCGATGAAGCCGGTCTTGAGCGCATTGACGATCATGGGGGCCGCCTCGTCGAAGCGCGCGCGCAATTCATCCATGCTGAGGCGGAAGGCCGCAAACTCGCGCCGCGCCAGGCCCCGGCCCATGCCGAGCCGCAGCTTGCCCTTGCACAGCATGTCGACGACGGCGGCGTTCTCGGCCACCCGCAGGGGATCGTGCCAGGGAATAATGACGGCGGCCGTGCCGAGACCGATGCCAGGACACACGGCGGCAAGGTGGGCCATCAGGTGAAGGTTGTCCGGCACGAAGGAGTAGTCGTTGAAATGATGCTCGGCCGACCACAGCACGTCGAAGCCCGAAGTCGGCAGCGATCCGCGCCAGCCGGATCTCCTCCTCCCACACCTGATCGTCCGGACAGCTGTCCCAGCCGTAGCTGGCGAACACCATCATCATGCCGACTTCCATGCGCCGATCCTCCAAACTCGATGGTTCTAGAGACCTCTGCAGGCATCGTAGCATGAGCGGCACGGTCGCTTTCAACCCGCCAGGTCGGGTTACCTCCGGCGGACTGCTGCGCGCGACGCAGAGGTCATCTGCATTCGCACACCAGCTCTACCGCCTCCTTTCCGGGTACGCGAGGATTTCCAGCAGAAGGGGTTTACCGTAATGTGCGCGCCAGCATTCAGGCTTGCCCGTGGACAGACCGGACCGCGCGCGCCTGGAGTGCCATGGTCAGCGGGCGTCGAAAGATCCGCGTGGGGAAACGCTCTTTGTCGTCGGGTGCAACATGAAGCCGTCATACGGATGGGTCGTCGTCGGCGCCGGCATGCTGATGACCTGCATCGGGATCGGCTCGATGTTCTCGCTCGCGGTTTTCATGCAGCCGATCTCGACGGAGACCGGTTGGTCGCGCAGCGGAATATCGATGGCCGCGACGCTCGACTTCCTGTTCATGGGCGCGGCCTCCTTCCTGTGGGGTGCGTTGTCGGACCGCTTCGGCACACGCATCGTCGTGCTTTCGGGGAGCGTGCTACTCGGCGCCGGCCTCGTGGCGGCAAGCCGCGCAACGACTCTCCTCGAGTTCCAGCTGCTGTTCGGCGTGCTGATCGGCGTGGCCATCGGCAGCTACTATGCGCCGATGATGGCGGCTGCGACCGCCTGGCTCGAGCATCGCCGCAACCTCGCCGCCGCTCTCGTCTCGGCCGGCATGGGGATCGGCTCCATGACCATCTCGCCGCTCGCCGGATGGCTTCTGACCGCCATGGATTGGCGAACCGCGATGCTGGCCATCGGCACCGCTGCCTGGGTGCTGCTGATCCCCGCGTCCCTCCTGGTGCGTCGGCCGCCCGAGGCGGCGCGCGGGACCGATGCCGCGCCCGCTGCCTCCGCTGACACCCGGGACTATCCCCTGACCGGTCCGCAGGCGCTTCTCACGCCGCAGTTCGCGGCCATTGCGCTCACCCACTTCGCCTGTTGCGCCGCGCACTCGGGACCGCTGTTCCACATGGTCTCGTACGCCGCGTTCTGCGGCGTGCCCGCATTGCTCGCCGTCAGCGTGTTTGGGCTGGCGGGTCTCTCGGGTCTCGGCGGCCGGATCACTCTCGGGTTGATAGCCGACCGCATCGGGGCCAAGCCGACCCTCGTTGCCGGCCTTGTCGTCCAGGCCCTGGCGGTAGGCACGTATCTGTTCGTGGGTGCGCTCGGCGAGTTCTACGCGCTGTCCATTATCTTTGGCCTGGCCTACGGCGGCGTCATGCCGCTCTACGCAGTGCTCGTGCGAGACAATTTCGGCCCCCGCATCATGGGCACCACGTTCGGCGCGGTCTCCATGTTCGCGAGCCTCGGGATGGCGCTGGGCCCATGGGCCGGCGGCTTCGTCTTCGACACCTACGGCAGCTATGCCTGGCTGTACATCGGCTCGTTCAGCATCGGGCTCGGCGCCGTGGCCGTCGCGCTGTCCTTCCGCCCGGTGCGCTTTCCGCCGCCGACGCAACGCCTGAGCCTGCAGCACGCCTAGTCCAGTCTCCCACCCTGACTCCAGGAGCCCTCATGAAGATCAAGCGCATCGAGCACGTCGCCATCGCCGTGAAGAGCATCAAGGCCATGCGCGACATCTTCGAGAACAAGCTCGGCATCGAGATGGAATACGAGGAGCACTTGCCCGAGCACAGCACCAGCCTGGCGATGTTCCCGATCGGCGAGACCTATCTCGAGCTGCTGCAGTCGGATAAGCCCGGCACCGGGACCAGCCAGTGGATAGCCGAGCACGGCGAAGGCCTGTTCCATATTTGCCTGGAGGTCGAGGACATCGATGGCGCCATGGCCGAGCTGCGCGGCAAGGGCGTCGGCTTCCAGACGGAGAAGCCGATGATCGGGCATGGCAACTGCCGGATCGTTTTCCTCGATCCGAAGTCGACCGGCAACCTCGTCATCGAGTTGGCGGAAATGCCCAAGGGTGGCGCCCACGGCGCCAAGCACGCGGCAGAGTAGCAAAGTCGGGCATTTGGGGAGGGACACGTGCACGCAGGCGACAGTCAAACCTACGACTACATCGTCGTCGGCGCCGGATCGGCTGGCGCGGTTGTCGCCAATAGGCTTTCCGCGGACGCGCGCAACCGCGTCCTGCTGCTGGAGGCAGGCCCCGCCAGCAATCCCTGGAGCCGTGTTCCCATCGGCTACGCCAAGCTGATCAATAATCCCGCCGCCAACTGGCTGTACACCGCGGAGCCCGAGGCCAACACCAACGGCCGCAGGCTCCCAGCGCCGCGCGGCCGCGTGCTCGGCGGCTCCAGCGCGATCAACGGCAACGCGTTCGTGCGCGGCCAGGCCCAGGACTTCGACACCTGGGCGCAGATGGGCAACCGGGGCTGGAGCTACAAGGACGTCCTGCCCTTTTTCAAGCGGATGGAATCCTATCAAGGCGGCGGCGATGACGCCTTCCGCGGCCGGGAGGGCCCGCTGCGCGTCACCAACCCCGAGCCGCGTGACCCGCTCTACGCGGCCCTGATCAAGGCGGCGGGCGAGGTCGGGATCGCGCACAATCCAGACTACAACGGCGCCAGGCAGGACGGCATCGCCATGAGCCAGGCGACGATCGCGGACGGTCGCCGCATGAGCACGGCCCATTGCTATCTGGAACCGGTACGCAACCGCCAGAACCTGCGCATCGAGACCGGCGCGCTGACCGAGGCGGTTCTGCTCGACGGCAAGCGTTGCATCGGGGTGCGCTACAGCGTGGATGGCGCCGTGCACGAGGCCCGTGCCGCGCGCGAGGTGGTGATTAGCGCCGGCACATTCAACTCCCCGCAACTGCTGGAGCTGTCGGGCATCGGACAACCGGAGCGGCTGCGGAGCCTGGGGCTCGAGGTTCACCACGCGCTGCCAGGCGTCGGCGAGAACCTGCGCGACCACTACGCGCCGCGGACACGATGGTCGATCGGCACAAGGGGCATCACCTTCAACGACAGGGGCCGCGGGCTTCCGCTCGTGCACCAGGCCCTGCGCTACCTGCTGACCGGCAAGGGCATGCTCGGCATGGTGGCGGCGCCGCTCCGCGCCTTCGTCCGCTCCCGCGAAGGCCTCGAGGCGCCGGACCTGCTGCTGGGCTGGGTGCCGATGCTGACCGAGCCGGGCCCGAAGGGGCCGAAGCTGTCCAGCCAGTCCGGCATGACGTGCTACGCGCACCCGATGCGGCCGGAGAGCAAAGGGCACGTCCACATCTCCGCGGCCGATCCGCGCCGGCAGCCGGCGATCAACTTCAACTTCCTCTCGGCGCCGATCGACGGCGAGCTTACCGTGCGCGCAATCCGCGTCGCCCGCTCCGTCATGACCGCTCCCGCCATGGCCGGTATGCAGGTGACGGAGATCGCGCCCGGCACGGCCCGAGCCACCGACGACGAGATCCTGGACTGGGTCAAGCAGGCCGCCGAGACCACCTACCACCCGGTCGGCACGTGCAAGATGGGCTCGGATGCCATGGCTGTCGTCGACGACCAGTTGCGCGTGCACGGCATCGACGGATTGCGCGTCGCCGATGCCTCGATCATGCCGACGCTCACATCCGGCAACACCAACGCCCCCTCGATCATGATCGGGGAAAAGGCCGCCGACATGGTGCTGAGGCATGCCGCTGCCTGACGGGTACGGCCCTTTGACTCTCTGCCATTGTTAAGTCCTTCCGCCCGGTGCACTCTGCGGGCAACAGAAGTGCAACGAAGATCGCACTCGGGAGGAAATAATGCGCAGATGGTTCGCCCTTGTGGGCGGGTTATTGGCTTTGGCCGCATCCGACGCCTGGGCACAACAGTCCGGCGGCATCCTGCGCATCACGCACCGCGACAGCCCCGCCAGCATGTCGATCCACGAGGAGGGGACGATCTCCGTGGTGCTGCCGATGATGGGGGTGTTCAACAACCTCGTCATGTTCGACCCGCACAAGCCGCAGAACAGCCTCGAGGGAATCGTGCCGGATCTGGCCACGAGCTGGACCTGGAGCGAGGACGGCAGGAAGCTGACGTTCGCGCTGCGCCAAGGCGTGAGCTGGCACGACGGCAAGCCCTTCACCGCCGCGGACGTGAAGTGCACCTGGGATCTGCTGGCCGACAGGAGCGAGGAGACCCTCAAGGTCAACTTCCGCAAGGGCTGGTACGCCAACGTCGAGAGCGTGACGGTCAACGGCGACCACGAGGCCGTGTTCAACCTGAAGGCCCCGCAGCCGGCAATTCTGGCCCTGCTCGCATCCGGCTTCACGCCGGTCTATCCGTGCCATGTCTCGCCGCAGAGCATGCGGCGGCAACCGATCGGCACCGGGCCCTTCAAGTTCGTCGAATACAAGGGCAACCAGGGCATCAAGGTCACCCGCAATCCCAGCTACTGGAAGCCGGGCCGGCCCTACCTCGACGGGATCGAGTACACGATCATCCCCAACCGATCGACCGCGATCCTGGCGTTCGTGGCCGGCAACTTCGACATGATCTTTCCCTACGAGCTCACGGTGCCGCTGGTGGCGGACGTGCAGAAGCAGATGCCGAACGTGGTGTGCGACATCTCCCCGATGAACGTCGCGGCCAACATCCTCATGAACCCGGTGCCGCCCTTCGACAACCTGGATGTGCGCCGTGCGGTCGCCATGGCGCTCGACCGCAAGGCCTTCGTCGACATCCTGACCCAGGGCAAGGGCGACATCGGCACTGCCATGCAGCCCTTGCCGGAAGGGCGCTGGGGCATGCCCGAGGCCATGCAGCGGGAGCTGCCGGGCTACGATCCCGACGTCGCCAAGAGCCGGGAGAAGGCCCGGGCGATCATGGTGGCGCACGGCTTCGGTCCGGACAAACGGCTGAAGCTGAAGCTATCGACCCGGAACCTGCCGACCTATCGCGATGCTTCGGTCATTCTGATCAGCCAGCTCAAGGAGATCTATATCGACGCCGACCTCGATCTGGTGGAGACGGCAATCTGGGTGCCGAAGCTGATCCGGCGCGATTACCAGATGGCGGTGAGCCAGGTCGGCAACGGCGTAGACGACCCGGATCAGGGTTACCCCGAAAACTACGCCTGCGGGTCGCGCACCTACATGGACTACTGCAACAAGGAGATCGACGCCCTGATCGCCAAGCAGTCGATCGAAAAGGACCAGGAGAAGCGCAAGCTGATCGCGTGGGAGATCGACCGCAAGCTGACCCAGGATGCGGTGCGTCCGATGCTCTACTACATGCGCGGCGCCACCTGCTGGCGGCCCGAGGTGAAGAACGTCACCGTCATGGTCAACAGCATCTACAATGGCTGGCGCATGGAGGATGTTTGGCTGCAGCGGTGATGCGTGTGGGTGATGCTACCTATTCCGCGTTCGCCTAACGCGGGCATCACGCGGTGGGCTATCCTGATGGCTTGATAACAGTGTGAGTGGGAGAACGCCGTGGTCGCGCAATCGAGCAACGAAGCCTGGCTCAGCAAGGTGAAGGAGGAGGTGCTAGAGCCCGATCTTCCCATCTGCGATCCGCACCATCACCTCTGGGAGTTCCGGAAGGGCGGCGTGCAGCCACGTTATCTCCTGGACGAGATTCTCGCCGACGTCGGCGGCGGCCACAACATCGTCTCCACGGTGTTCATCGAATGCGGGGCGATGTTCAAGGCCGACGGTCCGGAGGACTATCGCTGCGTCGGCGAGACCGAGTTCGTGAACGGCATTGCCGCCATGAGCGCATCGGGCATGTACGGCAAGACGCGGGTTGCCGCCGGCATCATCGGTACGGTCGATTTGCGCATCGGCGATGCAGCGGCTGGCGTTCTGGATGCGCATATCGCGGCCGGCGGCGGCCGGTTTCGCGGCATCAGGCGCGGCGCCTTCTGGCACAAGAGCCCGGACATCGCGAACCACCGCACCGAGCCGCCGGAGGGCCTGCTCACGCACGACAACTTCCGCGCGGGCTTCAAGCATCTCAGCTCCCGCAAGCTCACCTTCGAGATCTGGTGCGCGCACACCCAGCTGCCCGACGCCATCAGCCTCGCGCGGGCGTTCCCGGATACGACGCTCATCCTCGACCATTTCGGCGGACCGATTGCGATCGGGCCCTACGCCGGCAAGCGGGACGAGGTCTTCGCTGTCTGGAAGACGCAGATCGACGAGCTGGCCCGCTGTCCCAATGTCGTTGCCAAGCTCGGCGGCCTCAACATGGAGATCAACGGGTACAAGTGGGAGCACCGGGCCACGCCGCCCACCAGCACCGAGCTCGCCGAGGCGACGCACCGCTACTTCGATCACACCATTGACCGCTTCGGTCCCAACCGCTGCATGTTCGAGTCGAACTTCCCGGTCGACAAGCTGAGCTGCAGCTATACGGTGCTTTGGAACTCGTTCAAGCGCCTGAGCAAGGGCTATTCGGCCGACGAGCGCGCCCAGATGTTCTACGGCACGGCCGCGCGCGTCTATCGCCTCTGACGGTCCGCCGCGCGCTCAGCCAGTGTTGCTGGAGTAGGTCCCGCGACCCAGGGCGACGAGCCTCTTGGCGTCATCGAACACCTCGATGTCGACGACGGCGGCCGTCTTGCCCGTGCGGCGGACACGCGCAACGGCGGTCAGGGCCTCGCCGATTCCCGGGCGCAGGTAGTCGGTCCGGAGGTTGATGGTGGGCACGCCGCCGCCGACCAGCATGCCAATGGCGAAATCGCCGGTGATGTCGATGAAGGCGGCGATCGGCCCGCCGTGGAACTGCTTGGTGCCGGGGCGGCGCTCGAGCTCGGGCCGCATCGCCATGCTGACTGTGATCTCCTGCCGCTGGTGGTCGAGCGAGACGACCTTGAGCCCCAGCCAGCTGATGAACGGCGAGGAAGCGAAGACCGCCTGGACGTCCGCGCTCGATAGCTTGCGTTGCGCTTGCTCGGTCATGGCTTCAGCAGCACCTTTCCGAAGATCCGGCGGTCCTCGATCATGGCGAACGCCTCGTTGGCCTCCTCGAGGGGCAGCTCCTTGTCGACCACCGGCTTGATCTTGCCCTGCCTGACGAGCTCCACCAGCTCGACCAGCTCCTCGCGCATCCAGCCGTTGGAACCCAGCACCTGCAGCTCGAAGGTCCAGATGAAGCGCAGGTCCTCCTTGGGGTCGAACCCGGCGGTGGCACCGCACGTCAATACCTTGCCCTGCCGATGCAGGACCTTCAGGCTCGGCACCCACGTATCGCCGCCGGTGTAGTTCACGACAACGTCGACGCCGCCCGTGAAGCGCCGCCGATGCGGCTTGCTGTATCTCTCATAGATGAGCTTCACGTAGTCCTGCTTGGTGTAGTCGATCAGCACGTCCGCCCCCAACGCCTTCAGGCGCTCGAGCTTCTCGGGCGAGCTGGCGCACGCGATCACCTCGCAGCCGGCGTTCTTGGCGAGCTGCACGCAGCACGTGCCGACCCCGCCCGACGCGCCGAGGATCAGCACCTTGTCTCCCGCCTTGATCTTGCCGATCGTGTACATCATGCGCAGCGCCGTGCCGTAGGCGACCGGCAGGCAGGCAGCCTGGTCGTAGCTCACGTCTGCCGGCAGCCGCACCAAATGGTGGGCCGGGATGCGCGCGTACTCGGCGAGGCCGCCGTGCCACATCTCGCCGATCAGTCCGCCGCCGCCGACCCTGTCGACGGGATCGATGAGCACGCGATCGCCCACCTTCCATTCGCGCACGCCCGTCGCCCACCTCGACGATGTCGCCGGCGAAATCGAGCCCCATGATGCAGGGCATCGGCACCTTGATGCCCGGCATGCCGCGACGGGTGAAGATGTCGTGATAGTTGAGCGAGGTGGCGCGCACGCGCACGACCACGTCGTCGGGCCCGGGCTTGGGATCGGGGAAGCCCGTCTCGTATCGGATCGAGCCGGGTCCGCCGTGCTCGTAGATCACCGCCGCCTTCATGCGCGCATCCCCTTGCTCATCTAACGCCTCATCGCGCCTGCTTGGCGACTATCGCACATCGCCGCACGCCTCGCCCAAGCGTCATGCGCTTCAACTATTCCGAGGTCGGCCACTCGCGGGCGGCGAGCTGCCGCAATGCATTGCGGTCGACCTTGTTGGTCCCGGCCAGGGGCAGCTCGGCCATGAACTTCACGCGTCGCGGATGCTGGAACGCCGGCGCGTTGGCGAGCGCATAACGCTTGATCTCGTCCTCGCCCACGCGCGCGCCAGGCTTCAGGACCACGAACGCGACCGGCTTCTCGCCCTTGATGTCGTCGGCCATTCCCACCACCGACGCCTCGGCGATGGCGGGATGCCGCACCAGAAGGCTCTCGACCTCGGCCGGGAAGATGTTCTCGCCGCCGCAATTGATCATGTCGTCCGCCCGCCCGACAAAGGTGTAGTGGCCCTCCGGCGATCGCTTGAGCACGTCGCCCGTCATGTACCAGCCGTCGGGCGAGAGAACCTCGCGCGTCTTCTCGGGCAGGTTCAGGTAGCCGTGCATCATCGCCGGCGTCCGGATCAGCAGCACGCCCTCTCCGGCTTCCTCCATGTCGGCGGTGGCAAAGCGCACGTCGACGCCCTTGGCCGGCCAGCCCAGCGCCAGGTCGGGCTTGGGATGGCCCTGCGGATGCGGCCCGAACGCGACCGGACCCGACTCGGTCGTGCCGTAAACGAGCGAGATCGAGGCTCCCGGGAAACAGGCCTTGGTGGCGTCGATCAGCTGCTGCGTGGCCGGTGCGGAGCCCATCCGCACATACTTGATGCCGGAGAGATCGACGCGGGCGAGCGCCTCGCGCTCCCTGACCAGCAGCGCGTACATGGTAGGCACGCCCGTCAGCCAGGTGCATTGAAAGCGCCCGATGGCCTCGATGTAGCGGCGGGCCTCGAAGCGGGGCAGCAGCACCAGCGACGCGCCTGCCGCGAAGGCGAACTTGGCGGTCCCCAAACCGTTCATGTGGAACAGCGGTGCCGCGATCAGCAGCCGCTCCCGGGTAGAACGTGCCGGCGCGGATCCGCTGCTCGACAGTCCACAGCTGTCCATCGTGCGACAGCGGCACGCCCTTCGGGCGCCCCGATGAGCCCGAGGTGTAGAGCACCATGGCGGTCTCGCCAGGCTCAGGCCGCACGGTCTCGAAAGGGCCAGGGTCGAGCAGCGCCCGGAACCCGTCCGGCCCCGGATCGTCGAAGCCGATAGCCGGAATGCTCGCCGGCAGCGTCGCACGACACTCCGCGTCGCACAGCGCGAGCTTGATGCCCGCATCGCGCATGATGTAGGCGATGGTATCGGGCGGAAAGCGATAGTTCGCCGGCACGGCGACGAGGCCCGCCCGCATCACGCCGAAATAGGCGACCAGGAACTCCACGCGGTTGGAGGAAAGGATGGCGACGGCGCTGCCGCGCTCCAGTCCCCGCTTCGAGAGCCCTCGCGCGCAGGCATCGGCCAGCGCGTCGATCTGCGCGTAGGTGAAGCTCCGGGGCTCGTCCCAGTCGCGGCAATCGACCAAGGCGACGCGATCGCCCACGCTAGATGGGTCGAACAGATCGCCCAGATTGTACATTGGCCTCATTGCGACTTCACTGCTCCGTCGGCACGCCGCCTCGATTTATGATCTCGCGCCACTTCACGATCTCCGAAGCGATGAACGTGCGCAACTCCTCGGGCGACATGGGAGCCGGCTCCGCGCCGATGTCGATCAGACGCTTGCGCAGATCCGCATCGTTCAAGGCGGCGACCGTGACCTGATTGAGCCTCTCGACGATCGGCCTGGGTGTGCCGCGCGGCGCGAGCAGGGCAAACCATGCGGAGCTTTCATATCCGGCGAGGCCCGCCTCCGCGGCCGTCGGTACGTCCGGCAGGGTGACCGACCGGGTCTTCGAGGCGATCGCGAGCGGCCTCAAGTCTCCCGATTGTATCTGGCCGAGCACGTTGGTGATGTTCTGGAAGGCCAGCGGCACCACCCCAGTTATGAGGTCCGTGACGAGCTGGGCCGTCACCCGGTACGGCAGATGCCGCATCTTGGTGCCGGTCAGCTGCTCGAAGAACAGCCCGGCCAGGTGCTGCGAGCTGCCGACTCCGACGGACGAATAGGTGAGCTCGTCCGGCCTCGCTTTGGCGTAGGCAATCAGCTCCTGCAGCGAGCGGACCGGCAGGTTCTTGTTGACGACGACGACATTGGGCAGCGTCGCCAGCATCGAGATCGGCTCGAACGCCTGCTCGGGATCGTAAGGCAGGTTCTTGGTCAGCGTCTTGTTGACCGCCAGGGGACCAGACGTGCTCATCACCAGGTTGTAGCCGGTCGGCTCGGCGCGCGCGATCGAGGCGGTTCCGATGTTGCCGCCCGCGCCCGGCTGGTTCTCGATGATGAACTGCTGGCCGAGAGCCGGAGCCATCTTGTCCAGGATTATGCGGGTGACGACATCGCTGGCGCTGCCCGCCGAGAACGGCACGACGACGCGCATCGGGCGATCCGGGTAGGTCTGCGCCGAAGCCTCGGACGCGGCCAGGATAGCCGCCGCGGCGAGCATTGGCCTGCAATGCAGCTGGATTGCTCGCAACATGCGGCACCCCTTTTCGAATTTCAGTATTCTATGCGGCTATCTCTCCAGTTTGACGCGAAAAGGGTGCAGTGTGAAGCTCAGCGCGGGCTAGAACCGATTGGTGACCGTGGCGCGCGTGAACTCCTCGACGTAGTCCATCAGCTTGTCGGAGGCCGCGGCCGCCTTCTTCTCGTCGCCGATGGCGACGGCGCGGATGACTGCGGTGTGATGCTGCGTGGCCACCGCGAGATCGCGCGCCCGGCGATGATGCAGATAGTAGAAGCGTCGCGACATGGCATAGCAAGGCATCACGGCCCGGGCGACGAACGGGTTGCGAGCGCATTCGGCCAGGAAATTCTTGAGCTCGTAGTGGTCGCGCAGATACGGGAGGATGTCGTCCCCTTCCGCCGTGAGCGCTTCCAGGCGCTCTCCCATCTCGAGCAGCTGCGCGCGCTCCCGAGCCGTGCTGCGGCGGGCGGCGTGGATGGCGATCGTGCGGTCGAGCTCGCGCCGCAACTCGAGCAGCAGCAGCTGCTCGACCACATTGATTTCGGTGATCTGCGCGCCGTGGCGCCGGAGAATCCGCACGAGGTGGTCGCCCTCCAGCCGCTGCAGCGCCTCCCGGACCGGCGTGCGGCCGATGCCGAGCTTGGCGCTCAGCTCGGCCTCCGACCAGATGCTTCCGGGCGGCAGCTCCAGCGAGACGATCATCTCCTCCAGGCGCGCGCGCGCCTGCTCCGAGAGCCCCGGGCGAAGCTCCCGCGCCAGGCGAGCGGCTTCGGGGCGCGGGCGCGCAGTCGACGCAGGCGCCTTGGCCGTGGGTCGCGGCCGAGACGGTACGGATAGGGGTTGGCCTAGTCTGTCTTGTCATGAGGTGACGGAGTGCATTGCAACATGGCCCATAGCATTAGCGCGCCGCTTGCCCGAACGGTAATATATTAATAATATCCCGTGAGAGCCAAGGAGGAACGCGATGCCCAAGGTGCTTTCCGATTCAGCGGTCGATGCCTATCGGCGGGACGGCTACTACTTTCCTGTGCCGGCGCTCAGCGCCGCGGAGGTGGCACACTATCGCGGCTGTCTCGAGAAGCATGAGGCCGAGACCGGCGCGCCCCTACAGGGCAACTGGCGGCACAAGGCGCATCTGCTCTTCACCTGGGTCGATGAACTCGTGCACCACCCCAAGATCGTCGACGCGGCCGAGGACGTGCTGGGACCCAATCTGCTCTGCTGGACCACGAATTTCTTCATCAAGGAGGCGAACAGCCCCGGGTTCGTATCCTGGCATCAGGATGCCTTCTACTGGGGTCTCAGCAAGGACTCCGTGATGACCGCCTGGGTGGCGCTCTCGCCCGCCAACCTCCAGAGCGGCTGCATGAAGTTCCTGCCCGGCTCGCAGACGCAGGATCACCTGCAGCACGTGGACACCTTCCACAAGGACAATCTCCTCTCGCGCGGGCAGGAGATCGCCGTCAAGGTGGAGGGCGAGAAGACCGTCGATTGCATCCTGAACCCCGGCGAGATGTCGCTTCATCACGTCAAGCTGGTGCACGGCTCGGAGCCCAACCGGTCCAACGACCGGCGCATCGGCCTGGCGATCCGCTACATCCCGACCGACGTCAAGCAGCTGAAGGTGCGCGATTCGGCGACGCTCGTGCGTGGCGTGGACCGCGACGGCAACTTCGACCACGAGCCGCGCCCCAGGCGCGACCTCGATGACGCGGCGCGTGCGGCCCACGAGGATGCCGTCGCCCGCCAGGTGAAGGCGCTCTACTCGGGCACCGACAAGCAGGCGTTCCGCGCCTGACAGCCAGACGAGGGAGCGCGCGAATGGCGGAAGAACGCAAACGTCTGACGGTGCCCGACCTGAAGGCCCGCAAGAAGGCCAACGAGAAGGTCGTGATGGTCTCGATCCCCGACTACCCCTCGGCCGTGTGGGCCGAGCGGGCGGGCATCGACATCGCCGCCGTGGGCGACTCGCTCGGCATGACCAACTACGGTCATCCCAACACGTTACCCGTCACGGTCGATATGATGATCCAGCATTGCCAGGCAGTCCGCCGCGGCGCGCCCAACTGCATGGTGCTGGTCGCCATGCCCTACGGCAGCTACGCGACGGAAGAGATCGGCGTGCTCAACGCGTTGCGCATCATGAAGGAGGGCGGCGCCGACATCGTCAAGATGCAGGGCGGGCGCGAGAAGGCACCGATCATCAAGGCCATCGCCGATGCCGGCGTGCCGGTGATGAGTCACGTCGGCATGTGCCCGCACTTCATGCACCTCTACGGCGGCTTCAAGCTGCAGGGAAAAACGGCGGACGAGGCGATGCGCATCGTCGAGGACGGGCTCGCCATCGAGGCTGCCGGCGCCTGCGGTTTCGAGATCGAGGCCGTCCCGGCACCCGTTGCCAAAGCCGTGGACGATGCCGTCGAGATTTTCACATTCGGCATCGGGGCAGGCACCGCGAGCACCGGGCAGCTCCTCCTCGGATACGACCTGCTCGGCGTCTTCGATCAGTTCAAGCCCAAGTTCACGAAGCGCTATGCGGAGCTTTCCAAGGTCGCGGTCGACGCGCTGAAGACCTACGCCGCCGAGGTGCGGTCCGGGAAATTCCCCGATGCGGATCATTCCTACTCGATGAAGCCCGAGGAGGCGGACAAGCTGAAATCGCTGATGGCGAAGCGAACAAAGACCTGAAGACGTACAGGCCAGCCGCGTGCACGCGCGATGCGTGCCTGCAATTGGGAGAGAAACATGACACCAGAGCAGGTTCTTTCGATCAAGCCCAAGGTGCTGACGCAGAAGCAGCGCGAGTCCTACTTCGAGAACGGCTACATCCTGCTGGAGAAATTTCTCCCCGATGAGTGGATCGAGCGCCTGCGCGCCACCACCGATGAGATGGTGGACCGCAGCCGCGGCATCGCCAAGTCGGATGCAGTCTGGGATCTGGACAAGGGCCACACCGCGCAGTTTCCGCGACTGCGCCGCCTTTCCAGCATGAACGATCACCATCCCACCTACTGGGAATATGCTTCGGCCAAGAACTCGCCGCTGCCCGATGCCATCGCCGACCTCGTCGGCCCGGACGTGAAGTTCCACCACTCCAAGCTCAACTTCAAATGGTCGAAGGGCGGCGACGAGGTGAAGTGGCACCAGGACATCTCGTTCTGGCCGCACACCAATTACAGCCCCTGCACGGCCGGCACCTACGTGTTCGACTGCAATGGCGAGCAGGGCCCGCTCGGGGTGCTGCGCGGCAGCCACAAGGGTCCGGTCGTGGACCAGTACAATGACAAGGGCGAATGGGTCGGCTGCCTCAAGCCGGCGGATGCCGCCGCGGTCGACATGAGCAAGGTGGATTATCTGGAGGGGCCGGCCGGCTCCGTGACGATCCACAACTGCCGCACGCTGCACTATTCCAAGGCCAACTGGTCGGAGATCCCGCGGCCGCTGCTGCTCAACGTCTATTCGGCCGCGAACGCGATGCCGTACACCTACAACCCGCTGCAGTCGAAATATTACGGTGCGGTGGTGCGCGGCAAGCCGGCGCGCTGGGCCTATCACGATCCGCGCCCCTGCCTGCTGCCGCCCGACTGGTCTGGCGGCTACACGTCCATCTTCGCGGTGCAGCAGGAGGAGCAGCTGGACCGCGGACCGCCCCAAGGTCGCCGCCGGCGGGATGATGTAGGCACCGGCGGCTCGGCGTCGTCCACGCAGCGTTGGCGGCAACAGGTTGCCAACGCGCGCGCGGCTGACGTACTATTAATATATCAGTAAGCGACTAGCCTGCCGCTTCGGCGGCTAACAAAGGCCAGCGTGGGAGGAAATCGGTCGATGACGCCAGAGCAGGTGTTGGCCCTGAAGCCGAGGGTCCTGACCCAGAAGCAGCGCGAGTTCTATTTCGAGAACGGCTACGTGCTGCTGGAGAAGTTCCTGAGCGACGACTGGATCGAGAGGTTGCGGGCCACCACCGAGGAGATGGTCGATCGCAGCCGCGCGGTGACAGCGTCGGACGCGGTGTGGGACATCGACAAGGCGCACACACGCGAGCACCCGCGACTGCGGCGCCTCTCCAGCATGAACGATCATCATCCCACCTTCTGGGAGTATGCGTCGGCGCCCTCATCGCCGTTACCGGACGCGATCGCGGACCTGGTCGGCCCCGACGTCAAGTTCCACCATTCGAAGCTCAACTTCAAATGGTCGAAGGGCGGTGACGAGGTGAAGTGGCACCAGGACATTCCGTCCTGGCCTCACACCAACTACTCGCCGTGCACTGCAGGCACCTACGTCTACGAGTGCAACGCCCAGCAGGGGCCGCTCGGGGTCCTGCGTGGCAGCCACAATGGGCCGGTGGTCGACCAGTACAACGAGAAGGGCGAATGGACAGGATGCCTCAAGCCCGCTGAAGCCGCCGCAATCGACATGAGCAAGGTGGACTATCTCGAGGGACCCGCCGGCTCGATCACCATCCACAACTGCCGCACGCTGCACTACTCGAAGGCCAACTGGTCGGAAATTCCGCGCCCGTTGCTGCTCAATGTGTATTCGGCAGCCGACGCGATGCCGTACACGGCCAACCCGCTGCCATCGAAGTTCTCGGGTGCCATTGTGCGCGGCAAGCCGGCGCGCTGGGCGTATCACGATCCCCGCCCCTGCATGCTGCCGCCCGACTGGTCCGGCGGCTACACCTCCATCTTTGCGATCCAGCAGGCGGAGGACTGGGCCAAGGATCGCCCCAAGGTGGCGGCTGGCGGCGGAATGATGTAGCGCGGTCATCTAGGCCGCCGCGCTATCGAGATCGAAACAACGTTGAGCTCCAGCAAGCGGGGCTCATTCACAAGAACAGAAGCACGGGAGGAAATCGGAATGCGTTTCATCGCCAAGTTCGCGACCACCGCCTTGTTGGGCGCCCTGCTGGCCGCCGGTGCCCAGGCGCAGGATGTCGTCAAGATCGGGCAGATCGAGGCGCAGACGGGACCCAACGCGATCTATGGCTGGATGCCATCGCAGGGTGTGCCGATGGCCATCGACGAGATCAACAAGGCCGGCGGCTTCAAGGTCGGCGACAAGACCTACAAGCTCGAGCTTGTCTCGCTGGACACGCGCGGCGATCCCAAGGAGGCGACGATCCAGCTGAAGCGGTTGCTCGAGCAGGACAAGGCGCGCTTCGTATATGGTCCGTTCCTCTCCAACGTGTTCGTGACCGTGCTGCCCTACGCCAAGCAATTCAACGGCAAGTTCCTGCTGATGGGCGGCGCGACGCGCATGCACGATTTCGTCGGCACGCCCGAGCACGACTTCGTCATCCGCACCTGGAACTGGGATGCGGGTCCCAATGGCTTCGGCGAACGGATGGTCGACTATCTGATCAAAACGGCCGGCCCCAAGAAGATCGCCATGCTGTTCCAGAACGACCAGGGCGGAAAGGTGCTGGGCGAGATCTACGAGCCCATCTTCAAGGCGAGGGGCATCGAGACGGTCACGGAGTATTTCGAGCCCGGCACCAAGGACTTCACGCCGGTGCTGGCGAAGCTCGCCGCCTTCAAAGCGGACTACCTTTTTCCCGGCTACGCCGACGCGCCTCTCTATGACATCGTGCGGCAGGCGACGGAGGGCAACTTCATCCGCAAATTCTTCCTGGTACGCGGCTCGCTGGGCCCGGGTATGAAGAACAAGGACGGCATCGAGGACTACGTCGTCTATGTGCCGAAGCATTTCGAGGAGGCAGAGAAGACCTCGCCGAAGGTCAAGCAGTTCGTCGAGGCCTACAAGGCATTCTACAAGCGCGATTTCCCCTACGATCAGGCGCCGCTGTGCTCCTCCTCCTGCTACGACCACGTGTACATGCTGGTCGCGGCGATGCAGAAGGCCGGCACCGTCGAGGACGTGGGCAAGGTGCGCGCGGCGCTGCTTTCCTTCACCCACAGCGGAGTGTGGACGATCAAGTACGATCAGCGCGGCGAGCAGATCTTCGACTTCGATATCGCTCATCTGAAGAAGGGTGGCGCGATCCAGATCACGCGCGTCGAGCCCTAGTCGGCGCGGACGCACCTCGGGCCGATCCTATCCGCCAATGACCCAAGTCATTCTCGGGCAATTCCTGAACGGCATCATCGTGGGGACGCTGTACGGCATCATTGCCCTCGGCGTCACCCTGACGTTCGGCATCACGGGCATCGTGAATTTTGCCCTCGGGCAGTTCATGATGATCGGAGCCTATGCCGCGTGGCATTTCACCGACATCACGCACCTGCCCTACCCCGTCTCGGTGGTGCTTGCCGTTCTGGTCGCGGGCCTGGCAGGATTCCTATCCGATCGGGCGCTCTTCCAGTTCACGCGCAACAATCTCGTCAATGGCCTCCTTGTTTCGATCGGTCTGATCTCGGTCATCGAGAGCGGGGCGCTCCTGCTCTATACCGCTACGCCCAAGAACATGGATTTCGTGCTGTCGGGATCGTGGACCGTCGGTGCGATCACGATCTCGCGCATGAAGGTGGTGACCTTCGGCGTGCTGCTCGCCGTCATCGGCCTGACTTGGCTGGCACTTGCCAACACGTGGCTGGGCCGTGCGACCCGCGCCTACGCGCAGAACCCGGAAGCCGCCATGCTCATGGGCGTGAGAACCGAGATGCTGCAGGTCGGAGTGAGCGTCTACTCGTGCGCTCTCGCCGGCATGGGTGGCGCCTTGTACGCCGGCCTCTACTCTCTCGAGCCGTCGATGGGCGCATTGTTCATCCTGAAGGGCGTGGAGGCGGCCATTCTGGCAGGTGTGGGCAATCTCGCGGGCGCCTTGGTCGGCGGCATCATTCTCGGCGTGACCGAGTCGATCGGCTCCCTCTTCCTGCCGACCGCATTTCGCGACGCCTATGGGCTGGTCTTCCTGGTGGCCATCCTGCTGTTCCGGCCGAGCGGATTGTTCGGGAGCCAGAAATGAGCGCCGTCTGGCTGCTGTTGCCGCTCTATCTCGTGCCGGTCGTGAGCCACAGCGAAGTTCTGCTCACGATTCTCATCTTCACCTACATCCTCGGCATCCTCGCGATCGCCTTCAACATCGTGTTCGGCTACGCGGGCCAGTTGACGATGTTCCACGGCGCCGCCTTCGGGATCGGAGCCTATGCCACGTATTTGATCCTCACCAAGTTCGGGCTTCCGTTCTGGCTGGCGCTGGTACCGATGTTCGGCGGCATCCTCGTTCTGTCGCTGCTGGTGGGGTGGATCTGCTTCAAGTTCAGGCTGCGCGAGTTCTATTTTGCCGTCGTGACGCTGGCCTTCTCCGAACTGGCCCGGCTGGTCGTGCTCAACTGGAACAGCGTCACGAACGGGACGTTGGGCCTCCTCGTGCTCGACAAGCCGACCGTGTGGCTGCCGGGCGCAGGCATCGTCAAGGTCGACGGCACCTTGTCGTGGTATCTGCTCGCTCTGACGTCCCTCTGCCTGGTGACGGTCCTGTCGCAAGTGCTCGTACGGTCGTGGGTCGGCCGCAACTTCGCGGCCATTCGCCTTAACGAGGACCTGGCCCAGACGCTGGGCATCAACACGTTTCGCTACAAGCTGCTGGCGTTCACGGTCTCCAACGTCCTGGCCGCGTTCGCGGGCGTGCTGTTCGGCTTCTACACGAACTACATCGAGCCCTCGCAGCTCTCGATCACGCAATCGCTCGATGCCATCGCCATGGTCCTGCTGGGCGGCATGGGGTCGATCCTCGGCCCCGTCGTCGGCGCCTTCCTGCTGACCGGCCTGCCGCACGTCATCGAGTTCTCCGCCGAGCTCAGGGCCGCCGCCTACGGCGCGATCCTGATCCTTGCCATTCTCGTCATGCCGCGCGGCATCGTCGGCCTGTTCTCGCGTTGGCGCCATGTTTCTTGAGGTCGACGCCCTCACCAAGCGTTTCGGCGGCCTCGTGGCCGTATCCGAAGTCTCGCTGCGGATCGAGAAGGGGGAGATCGTCGGCATCCTCGGACCGAACGGGTCGGGGAAGACCACGCTTCTCAATCTGCTCGCCGGCTTGTTTGCCCCGACCTCGGGCAAGGTGATCTGGCAGGGGCGCGATATCTCCGGCGCCAAGCCCGAGACCATCGCCGCCTTGGGCCTCGTCAAGACGTTTCAGAACCCCCAGCTGTTCGCCGAGCTGAGCGTCCGTGAGCATGTCATGATCGCGAGCCATCTCGCACTCAAGCGGCTGCTGGGGTTCGGCCGCTACAAGACCTTCTTTTCGTCCAAGGCGGCCGACCGCGACTTGCAATCCCGAGCCGATCGCGTGTTGAAGCTCTGTCGCCTCGACGAGGTGACGGAGAAACCGGCGGCAACACTCTCCTACGGCGAGGAGAAGATGCTCGGCGTCGCCATGGCCATGATGTGCGAGCCCAAGCTCCTGCTGCTCGACGAGCCGGCGTCGGGCCTGGGCCAGGAGGAGATCGTCAATCTCGGGCTGGTATTGCGGGATCTGCGGGAGCACGGGACCACGCTGTGCATCATCGATCACAAGGTCGCGTTCCTGGCCGAGTTCGCCAACCGGCTCATCGTTCTGCAGAACGGAATCAAGATTGCGGAGGGAACGCCGGGCGAGGTGTTGTCCAATCAGAACGTGATCACCGCATACTTGGGACGTCAGCATGTTGGAGCTTAGAGACCTCACTGCTCACTATGGGAAGAACGAGGTCGTCAGCGGGGCCAGCATCGTTCTCAACCCCGGTGAGGTCGTTGCGCTGATCGGTGCCAATGCCGCGGGCAAGTCGACCACGATGCGACTGATCGCCGGCCTCAAGAAGCCGACGCGAGGAACAATCCTGTTCGACGGCCAGAATATCGGCGAGCTCCCGACGCCGCGCCGCGTCGGTCTTGGCATCATCTTGGTGCCGGAAGGTCGCCAGGTGTTCGCCCGTTCCAGCGTCATCGAGAACCTGATCATGGGCGCCTACCACCGCCCCGACCGCAATCACATCGAGAAGGACCTCGACATGGCCTTCGCCATGTTTCCCCGACTGGCCGAACGGCGTGCGCAGCGGGCGGGCTCTCTTTCCGGCGGCGAGCAGCAGATGCTCGCCATCGCACGCGGCCTGATGGGCCGTCCAAAATGCCTGCTGCTCGACGAGCCGACGCTCGGGTTGGCACCGCTTATCGTCGACGAGATCAGCGATACCATTACGAAACTGGCGCGCTCCGGCCTCCCCATCCTGTTGGCCGAGCAGAACGCGGCCATGGCACTCGGTGTCGCCAACCGCGCCTATGTACTGGCCTCCGGCCGCATCGCTGCCGAAGGCACCCCGGCTTCTCTGCGCGACACGCCGGTGATCCAGCAGCTCTATTTCGGCGCCACGGCCGCCAAGACTTCAGCGTGAGTTGCCACTCATGGAACGCAGAAACGACGCCCTGGTCGATGTGATGCGAGTGCCGGCTGACGGCGATCCGACCGTCGCGGTGGTGCCCGTCGGCAACCTGGCGGATGCACGCGTCATCGAATGCGACGTCCTTGTCGTCGGCGGCGGCACGGGCGGGGTCGCCGCGGCTCTCGCGGCGGCGCGCCGACGGCAAGCGTGTGCATCTCATCGAGGAGACCGATTGGATCGGCGGGCAGCTGACCGCGCAGGGCGTCTCGGCGCTGGACGAGCACGAGCATATCGAGGCCTTCGGCGGCACCGCCAGCTACTACCAGCTGCGCCGTGCACTGCGCGACCACTACCGGCCTCTCGCCGGCGAGGCCGGCAAGAACCCACATTTCAATCCGGGCGACTGCTGGGTCACGCGCGTCGCCTTCGAGCCCAAGGTCGCCGTGGCCACGATGATGGCGCTTCTCCAGCCGCACATCGACGCCGGGCGGCTCACCCTGCATCTGCGCGCCAAGGCGGCTGCCGCCGAGGTGCAGGACGATCGCATCGTATCGGTGACGGCCGTCGGTCTCGACGGCGGCCCCGCGCTCCGGTTTCGGCCCGCCGTGGTGCTCGACGCGACCGAGCTCGGCGATCTGCTGCCGCTCGCGGGAGCCGAATACGTCGTGGGCGCCGAGACCATCGCCGAGACGGGCGAGGCGCATGCCCAGCCGTCCGAGCCCAAGCCGCGCTGCGTCCAGAGCTTCACCTACGTGTTCGGGCTGGAGCGGCGGCCGCAGGGCGAGCGCCACGTGATCGCACGGCCGGAGCGCTACGAGTTCTTTCGCGCCTCCCAGCCTTACAGCCTGACGATCGAGGTGCACGGCGGCGAGATCTACGGCGAGGAGAGCGGCTGGCTCAGCTACAAGGTGCTCGAGACCATGCCCGGCACCAAGGGTGGGCTGTGGACCTATCGCCGCCTGATCGAGCAGCGCGCTATTCGGCACGAGCTACCCGGCGGATCTGTCCATGTTCAACTGGCCCGGCAACGATTACCGGGAAGCCAGCATCATCGATCGCCCCGCGCACGAGGTTGCTGCGGCGCTGCAGGATGCCAAGCGCGCCAGCCTCGGGTTCCTGCACTGGGTGCAGACGGAGGCGCCGGCAGAAGGAAATCGGCTCGGCGCGCCCGAGCTCAGGCTGCGGCCCGACGTGATGGGCAGCGCGGACGGCCTCGCCAAATTTCCCTACATCCGCGAGTCCCGGCGCATCAAGGCGTTGCGCACGGTGGTCGAGCAGGATGTTTCGGTCCACTTCCAGAAGGGGCCGAGGGCCGCCCACTTCGAGGACTCGGTCGGGGTGGGCTGGTACCCGATCGACATTCACCGCGCCGGACCCGAGGACGTCGGCATCAGCTGCCGCACCCGTCCGTTTCAGATCCCGCTCGGCGCCCTCATCCCGGTCCGCGTCCGCAACCTGATCGCGGCAGCCAAGAACATCGGCACGACCCACATCACCAACGGCTGCTTCCGCCTGCACCCCGTCGAGTGGAACATCGGCGAAGCAGCCGGCGCGCTCGCGGCCTTCTGCCTCGACCGGGGAAAACCCGCGGCGGTGGTGCACGGGGACGTGAAGCTCCGCTCCGCCTTCCAGCGCAGCCTGCTCGAGGAAGGCGTGCCTCTCGCCTGGACCATCAATGTCGGCGTCGAGGACGAGCGCTTTGCCCAATTGCAATGGGCCGCCATGCAGCACGGTTTGTCCGGATTGGACGATCTGGCATTCCGGGCCTGAAGCCCCGGCGCTACGCGCGCGTGCGCTCGGCCTTGGGATCGTAGAGCGGCTGCAGGCTGGCTCGCGCCGCTATCTGCTCGCCCGCCACCTCGATTGCATAGATGGAGCCGAGCAGGGCGCCATCGCTCTCGTCAGGATCGCAGGGGACATAGCCGAGACCGACGGCGGCACCCAGGTGGTGACCGTAGGCACCTGATGTCAGGTAGCCAACGATCCGGCCATCGCGGACGATCGCCTCGTTGCCGTAGAGCAGCGGGCGGGGATCGGCGAGCAGGAACTGCACAAGACGTCGGGACAGTCCGGATTGCTTCTTCTGCAGCACCGCGTCGCGGCCGATGAAGTCGCCGAAGCGGCCGCGCGCCTTGTCGACTTTCACGGCAAAGCCGAGGCCGGCATCGAGAACGTGGTCGGTCGAGGCGATGTCGTGGCCGTAGTGGCGATAGGCCTTCTCCAGGCGGCAGCTGTCGAGCGCGTGCGTGCCGCACAACTTGAGGCCGACCTCAGCGTCGCGCGCGACAAGCGTGTCGAACACGGTCCGTGCCATGTCAGCCGGTACGTATAGCTCCCAGCCGAGCTCGCCGACATAGGAGATGCGGTGCGCGCGGGCGACCGCGTAGCCGATCTCTACCTCGCGCCATGAGCCGAAGGGGAATGCGTCGTCGCCGAGCGGCACATTCACCAGCGGCGACAGCAGCTCGCGCGAGCGCGGCCCCATCACGGCAAGGCACGCCTCTGCGGCGGTTACGTCGGTCGCCACGCAATACGCGCCGTCCGGCATGTTCCGCTGGATCCAGGCGAGATCGCGCAGCACGGATGTCGACGACGTCACCACCAGGAACACGTCGCTGGTGAGCCGCGCGACGGTCAGATCGGCCTCGATGCCGCCGTTCCGATTGAGCCATTGCGTGTAGACGATGCGGCCCGGCGCCGCGGCGATGTCGTTGGCTGAGATGCGTTGCAGCACTGCCTCCGCGTCGCGGCCCTCGACCCGGATCTTGCCGAACGGCGACAGGTCGAACATGCCGGCGCCCGTGCGCACCGCTTTGTGCTCTTCGCCCGCGTACTCGAACCAGTTGGACCGCATCCAACTGTAGCAATACTCGGGCTTCTCGCCCCGTGCGCGCGCCGCCTCGGGCAGGAACCAGGCGGCGCGCTCCCAGCCGGCCGACTCACTGAAGCAGGCGCCGCGCTCCGCCAGCCGCTCGTGCAGCGGCGTGGTGCGCGCGCTGCGCGCGGTCTCGGGACTGCGATAGGGGAACTGGTCGGCGTAGTGCAGGCCGAGCGCCTCGCCGATGCGGTCGGCGAGGTAAGTCGCGTTGCCCTGGAATGGCTGGCAGCGGCGGATGTCGTAGGCCGTAAGGTCGAAAGTAGGCTCGCCTGCCTGCATCCATTCGGCGATCGCCATGCCGGCGCCGCCCGCGGTCTGGATGCCGATCGAGTTGAAGCCGGCGGCGACGAAGAAATTGCGCAGGCCGGGCGCCTCGCCGAGGATCCAGCGGCCGTCGGGCGTGAAGCTTTCCGGGCCGTTGAAGAACGTGTGCAGCCCGATGCGTTTCAGGATCGGCAGCCGCTCGGATGCCAGCTCCAGCTCGCGGGCGAGATGATCCCAATCGTCGGGCAGGTTGAGAAACTCGCTGTCCTCGGGGATCAGCCGATCCGGCAGCGGCTTGCCGCGGAGCTCGAAGAAACCGACCAGCAGCTTGCCCGCCTCCTCCTTCACGTAGGCGGCCTCGTCGGGCACGCGCAGCACGGGAAGGTCGCGCGGAATGTCCGGGCTCGCATCCGTGACGACGTAGAAATGCTCGGCAGCCATCAGCGGTACGTTGACGCCAGCCATGCGGCCAACCTCGCGCGCCCACAATCCGGCGCAGTTGACGACGAAGTCGGCGCGAACCGTACCCTCCTTCGTATCGACGCCCGTGACGCGTCCTTGCGCCTGCCGGATACCGGTCACCTTGGTGTTCTCGAATATGCGTACCCCGCGTTGCCTGGCGCCCTTGGCGAGCGCCTGGCAGATGTTGGCGGGATCGGCCTGCCCGTTGGCGGGAATGAAGAGGCCGCCGGTCACGCCCTCCAGGTCGATCAGCGGATACTTGGCACGCGCCTCGGCGGGCGACACCATGTAGGCCTCGACGCCCCACACTTTGCCCATTGTGGCCTGACGCCTCAGCTCTTCGAGGCGCTCGTCGGAAAGCGCCAGTGACAGCGAGCCGTTCTGCCGGAAACCCGTGACAACGCCCGTCTCGGCCTCGAGTTCTGGCAGCAGGGCCGCGGAGTATTTGGCGAGCCTGGTCAGCGTGCTCGAGCCGCGCAGCTGGCCGATGAGGCCGGCGGCATGCCAGGTGGTGCCGGAGGTCAGCCGCTTCTTCTCGAGCAGCAAGACGTCTTTCCAGCCGATCTTCGCCAGATGATAGGCGACCGAGCAGCCGATTATGCCGCCCCCGATCACAACGCATCGCGCCTCACTCGGCAGCTGCGCCACGGTGCTCACCCCTTCCTCGCGTGCGACACGAAGCGTTGGCTAGAACGCGCGCGAATGCAAGTGCCTGTCGCCGACTTCGCACGGTTCAGGCACTCAACAGGTCGGCAAGCTCGCCGACATCCGCGACCTCTTCCAGCCGGTCGATGCGCTCGATCAACCTCTCGACCTTCTCGCGCGGCGGGGGATGCGCCGCTGCCGCGCAGTTGTGCCGGAACTTTTCGAGGTGCCTGTCCCGGCTCAGCGGCTTGGCCGGATTGCCCAGCACGACTTCGAGCCGTGCCGCATGGCGGGCACCATCCCGCAGGTCGATCTCGACCTCCACAGGCGTCAGGGCGTTGGGATCGCCTGCGTCCTGCACCTCGATGGCAATGCGTCGCGCCAGCTCCTGCGTCTGCCTGTCGCCATATGCCTCGGGAGTGAAGTCCTCGCGCCCGATGCCGCCCCGGAGCAGAACGCGGGCGGCGAGGTAGCGTGCGCACAGACGCGCATAGTTGATGGTCATCTCCTCCTCGGGTGGCCGGCCGACGAGGTGGTGGACGAGCGGCGGTACGCGGGCCGTCACGCGGTCGATGACCGCGACGTCAATGCCGTGCTGCCGTCGCAGCTGCAGGCAGGCCTCGATGACGCCGTGCGTCGCCCGGCCAGATGGAAAGGGCTTGTGCGCGATTTCCGCGATGAACAAGCGCCGGCCAAGCTCTTGGGCGACACGCGCGGGTGCGCCGCCCTTCTCGATCAGATTGAAATATCCGAAAGCGCCCTCCAGAACGTTCTTCGGCCCATCGAAACCCTGCGCGGCGAGATCGCAGGCGACAACGGCATTGCGGGCATTGAAGCCCATCTGCATGGCGAGCAGCATCGACCCCTCGCTGTGCGCCTGCATGGTGCCGCAGCACTGGCCGTAGGCGATCGAGAATGCATTGATCATGGCGGACCGGTCGAGGCCCATGAGTTTGCCCAGCGCGGCCGCGCCGCCGAATACGCCCGCCGTCGCCGGCCGGAAGAATTGCAGGCCGGCGCTCGCGGCAACGCCGAGGCCCGCGGCCACGTCGACACCTAGCGACACCGCCGTTATGAGCGCTTCGCCGGAGACGCCCCGCATCCGCTCGGCGCCTGCAAAAGCCACCGGCAGCACCACGGTCATGGCGTGCACGACGGCTTCCTCGTGGACGCAGTCGAATTCCGAATTGTGCGCTTGATACGCATTGCACATGGCCGCCGCCGGCGCCGGCAGACACCTGCCGTTGCCCCAGACATGGGCCTCTCGTCGCTGTCCCCACGCTTCCTGCATCCCGGCAAGCTCGCAGGCCTTGGGGCCGGAGCTTCCCGACATGCCTACCCCGAAGGTATCGAGGATGAATGTCTTGGCGGCCTGCACGGCGCTGCCCGGAAGATCGTGAAACCGCGTTCGCACAACGTGGTCGGCAAAGGCGGCAATGGCATCCATAGGGGTCCTCGTCGGCCCGGATGGCCGCTTCCAGATCAGGGAGCTTGGGATGCCGAACTCGGTGGCGATGAAGTGTGTCAGGACCGCCGCGGCCTGCAGGAAGTCGTCGATCTCCATGGCCTCGCGCGGATTGTGGCTGCCGTTGGCGTTGCGCACGAACAGCATGCAGGACGGCACGCCCGCAACCGTGAACGTGGCGGTGTCGTGCGAGGCCGGGCTTGCCAGCGGCATCGCGGGAATGCCGAGCCTCTTGGCCGAGTCCGTCAGCTTGGCGAAGACATCGGGGTGCGATGGGGCCACGTCGGCGGACGCGCGCGCTCCCAGGTCGAACCGCACGCCGCGCTTCTGTCCTACGTCTCTTGCGACGCCCAACACGGCGCCCTCGAGCTCGGCGAGATGGGCCTTGTCGTAGGCGCGCACGTCGAGGCTCAGGGTGAACTCGCCGGCCACCTTGGTCAGCGCGTGCTCTTTCGGATCTGTGTGGAAGCGGCCGATGGTGAAAGCCATGGGCCGGCCCGACGCATCGTTCTGCCTCCAGATCTCGTCGAGACCGAGCGCAAACTCGCTCGCCGCGAGCACCGCATCGTGCCGGAACCTCCTGGGCAGCCCGACATGGGCGTATTCGCCGGCGATCCTCACCTGTGGATAGCGAAAGTTGCCGGGGACGCCGGTGCCGATCGCTACCGGCAACCCCGCCTCGATCAATTGCGGCGCCTGCTCGATATGAACCTCCACCCATGCGCGGATCGATCTGGCTTGCAGGCTCGCCTTGCCGGCTCGCACGCCGTCGACGTCGGCGCCGCATTCGGCCATGTGCTCGGCAAGCGTGCGGCCCGTGTCGACGCGCTTGGCCTCGAGCGCCCCCGCCGGAAGCACGCCGAAAGCCGAGCGGCTGCCGATATAGGAGACCTGGAACCAGACGCTCTCCTCCGCCCGAATTGCAGCGGTGGTGATGTCGCAATCCGGCTTCAGTCCGAGCTGCTGCAGGCTTCTGATCGCAACGAGGCCGGCGATGACCCCTGCGGCCCCGTCGAAGTTGCCGCCATTGCCAACCGAGTCCATGTGCGACCCCGTCATGAGGCAAGGCGCGCTTCGGTCGCTGCCCGGCAGCGTCATGAACATGTTGGAGGCGTGATCCCGGCGCAATCTCGAGGCCCATGGCGTCGGCACGCGCCGCGATCACCCGGTGGCCGAACTGCTCTCCTGCCCCGTAGGTGTCGCGCGTCACGCCATCGCCGTCACGGCTGCCGTCGCGCAGCTCATCGAACAGCGCCGACACATCCTTCTTCTGGGACATGACGGCGCCGAGGATATCGGATGGCGCTGGGACCAAGGTCTTCTCCGGGGAGATGTTGGCGGCGACGGCGGCGGAATTGCATCGAAGTCAGGCGGAGATCCAGCCCTGGACGACGGCTGCCTCGTGGCGGCACCGTTCGGGCGTGCCGAGCAGCTGGCGGTTGGAGTCGATGCGCTTCCACCAGTAGTGCAGCCCTGCAGGTCCGTGAAGCCCATGCCGCCGTGCACCTCGGTGGACAGGCGGGCCACCTCGCGGCCGACGTCGTCCAGGTGCGCCTTGGCCTGCAGCGCGGCGAGGCGGGCCTCCTCGGGCAGCGCGTCCTGGGCGTGGGCTGCAAACCAGACGAGCGCCCGGCACGGCTCGAGCGAGGTGGCGAGATCGGCCAGCGTGTGCTTGACGCCCTGGAACGAGCCGATCACGCGGCCGAACTGCACGCGCTCCTTGGCGAAGGCCACCGCTTGATCGAACATCGACTGGGCGGCGCCAAGCGTATCGGCCGCCAGCATGACGCGCCCGGCATCGAGCACGCGCGTGCGTGCGGCTTGAGGATCGTTGGCGGCGCTCAGCACGACCGCGGGCGCGCCCTCGAACGTGACGTCGAGCAGCGGCCGGCTGCGGTCTAGGCTCGGCACCAGTGTCGCTCGCACGCCATCCGCATCCACGGCGGCGAGAGCTGGCCGCCCGTCGGCGAGATAGACCATCACGTGGGTGGCGCCGCCGCCGTCGAGCACGCTCTGAACCCGGCCCGAGAGTTTCTTGCCGTCGAATGCCACCTTGGCCGCTCCGGTCTGCCCGACGGCACTGGCGAAGCCGACGGCGATGCGCGCTTCGCCGGCCGCGATCCTCGGCAGCCATTCCTGCTGCTGGGCCTCGGTGCCGCTTGCCGTCAAGGCCAGCGGCGCCATCACCAGGCTCGCGGCAAACGCACCGGGCGTCGCGTGATAGCCGAGGCTCTCGGCCGCCACGGCCGCGTCGAGAACGCCGAGCCCCGCGCCGCCATGCCGCTCGGGCACGGCGAGCCCGGCAATCGCCCTGCGCGACAAGGCCGGTCCAAAGCTCTGGGTCGTGGCCGCTGCCTGCCGAGGCAATGGCGCGTCGGCGCTCCATCGGCAGACGATCGGAGAGGAAGCCTCGCAGCGAGGCCTCCAGCATCTTCTGCTCCTCGGAGAGAGCGAACTCCATGGCTCAGGCCCTCCCGGCTGAAGCCACCGCTTTCGGCTCGCGGGGCAGCCCCAGGCCGCGCTCGCCGATGATGTTCTTCTGGATGTTGGTGGAGCCGCCGCCGATCATGAGGCCGATGTCGTACATGTTGTCGATGTGCCAGGCCGTGGCCTCGTCGGTCTCGGCAGCCTCGTCCTTGGCCTCGTAGGCGAGACCGGCGGCGCCGAGCACGTCGACGGCCAGCGACGACAGGCGGTAGCCGAGCATCGTGCCGTTGTATTTGACGATCAGGCGCTTGAGCCCGGAGTCCTCGCCGCGCGCCTGCTCGGTCAGCAGCCGCAGCCCATGATACTTGGAGGCCATCACCTCGCCCTGCAGCCGCAGCAGCCGGTCCCGGTACTCGGGGATGTCCATGATGCGCTGATCGTCCAGGGTCGTGCGCTCCATCAGCTCGCGGATGCGCGCCAGCCGGCTCGACAGCCGGTTGGCGTCGCCGAGCAGGAGCCGCTCGAACTTGAGCGTGACATTGGCGACATGCCAGCCGTCGCCGCGTCCCATGACGATCTGGTCGATTGGCACGCGCACGTTCGGTGAAGAAGGTCTCGTTGAAGGTGGCGCGCCCGGTCATGGTGACGAGCGGGCGCACCTCGATGCCGGGCGAGGTCATCGGCACCAGCAGGTAGCTGAGGCCCTGGTGCTTGGGCTTGTCCGGCTCGGTGCGGCACAGCAGGAACATCATGTCCGAGTAGTGGGCCGAGCTGGTCCAGATCTTCTGCCCGTTGATGACGAAATGGCCGTCCACCACCTCGGCCTTGGTCTTGGCCGCGGCCAGATCGCTGCCCGATCCCGGCTCGGAGTAGCCCTGGCACCAGATGATCTCGCCGCGATGGTGGGCTCGATCCACTTGGCGCATTGCTCCTTGGTCCCGACCTCCAGCAAGCGTCGGCACCAGCATGCTGATGCCCTGGTTCATGATGCCGGGATAGACGTTGGCCTTGCTGATCTCCTCGGCGATGATGGCCAGCTCCAGCACGTCGAGCGGCAAGCCGAAGCCGCCGTACTCCTTCGGGAATGTTGCGGGCGAAATAGCCGTGCTCGAGGAGCAGCTTCTGCCAGACGAGCGCCTTCTGGCTCGGCTTCTGCCGTCCGCCGCCGGGCTTTGGCGAGAGGTGGCCGTGCTTGGCAATGAACGGCCGCACCTCGGCTCTGCAGGGCTGCGGTATTTTTCCGAGTAGGTGAGCTCCATTGGTCAGGCCCTATCGTGAGACCGCGAGATCGCGCGTCCCTTCAACGTTGCCACGCCGCCAACGCGCGCTACAAGGGAGCCGGACCGGCGGTGCACGCGTCAATGTTTGGCGGAGACTACGGCAGGCCGCATGCGGCCGCGCCATCCTGACGGCGCCGGTGCCTCTCGTTACAGCCCGTGCCCGCGTGGATCAGGCCGATGCCGCCGCGCGCAGCGGTTCGGTCGCCATGGTCGCGGCGAACAGGTCCGCGGCCGTGCGGGATTCGAACTGCATCGCCACGTCGAACAGGGCGGCTTCGCCCGCCTCGCCCAGGCACGGACGCACCAGCGAGGCGAACTTGCGGCGCACCTCCTCGGCGGTCACGAAATTCTCCGGGTCTCCCTTGGGGACGCGCTGGAAGGACTCGTGGACCGTGCCGTCGCGCATCACGACCTTGAGCGAGCCGGACAGCAGGTTGGGATAATTCGCCTCGACGCGCGGGTCGAGGAACACGCGCGCCCGGCGAGTTAACGCCAGCGTGCGCGCGTCGGCGAGCTGCTTGGGATAATCGTCCCACGCCAGCTTGCCTTGCCGCAGCATGACGGCGACGGTGAAATGGGTGGAGAACTGGCCGTCGACGACGCTCTTGGGATGGCGCTTGTGCTCCTCCGGGACGCCGGTGAGCACCATTCCGGTGTTGCTGAGACCGGCCACGACCTCGGCGATGTCGTCGCTGCGGTCGCCGTGTTTCTCGTAGAACGCCGCCGCCAGGTCGGCCGGCGCGTGCGACAGGCGGCAGGCCGGATAGGGCTTGATGCCTGTCGTGGCGATCTCCCAAATCTCGCGCAGACCCGCCACCGCCTTTTCCGGCTGGGCGTCAGGGACATAGGCATGGAACAAGCCGAACCGGCCTTCCAGGGGATCGATGGCGCCGGTGAAGCCGTGCTTGGCGAACGTGGCGGCGACCAGCCCGTTGCGGCCCGCGTTGCCGGCCTGGAAACGCTTGGTCCAGGCGCCGTTGCGAAGGTATTGCATCGAGCCCGCCGCCTCCGACAGCGCGATGCCGAAGGCATGCATCATCTGCTCGACGGAGAGACCGAGAACGCGTCCGGCGGCCGCCGTGGCGCCGAAGCAGCCGGCCACCGCGGTCGGGTGGAACCCGCGCTCATACAGCGCCGCCGGCCCGAGCGCCTGGCTCACCTTGCAGGTCACATCGTAGCCCGCGACGATGGCGGTCAGGATATCGCGGCCGCCCGCGCCGCACATCTCGGCCGCGGCCAGCGCCGCGGGAATGGCCGACGGACTGGGCGCCAGCGAGGCCGGCGTGTTCATCGGGTCGAAGTCCATCGAGTGCCCGATCGCGCCGTTGACGAGCGCGGCGATCGGCGGGGCGAAACGGCCGCGCGTGGAGAAGATGGTCGCGCCCGCGCCGTCGCTTCCGGCTGCGCCGAGCACCTCGGCGGCGGCGATCATCGACGGTGTGGAGTCGGCGTCATGCGTGGCGCGTACGGCGATGCCGACGAAATCGGCGAGAAACAGCTTGGCGCGCTCCATGACGGCCGGCGGCACGTCCGCATAGCGCAAGGTGGCCGCATGCTCGGCCAGCCGCCGCGTGATGTTCTCGCCGATGTTCTCGCTCATGTGTGTCTCCGTAGTATTCCTGCGCTCTGGCTGCTGCTCGCCGCAGCCTGTGTATGCTCCCCTCCCTCTTGCGGGGAGCGATCGGGGGAAAGCCGGGACGGCGTTTGCGTTTTCACCCCACCCCTAACCCCTCCCCGGCAAGGTGAGGGGAATCCTGTCGAGCAGCCACTAGCCATGGACGTTCCGTTGCGGCCAGAGCAGCTGCACGGTCTGCAGGACGGCGACGCCGATCACCAGCTGCAGCAGGGACAGGCTCGCGACCTGCGAGAAGTTGCCCACGTTCCAGATCTCGAACGAGAGCACCGAGAACGTCCGTGTCTCGGCCGTGTAGAGTAGGATGACCATCGACAGCTCGGTTATGAATATGCTGAAGAGCAGCATCCAGCTCGCCACAATGCTCGGCCGTATCAGCGGCAGCGTTATGCGCGTGAAGGTGCGGATCCAGCCGTAGCCGGCGATCCTGGCGCTCTCCTCCAGCTCGGGATGCACCTGGACGATGCTCGACGAGATGCTTCTCACCGCATAGCCCGAGAAGCGGCCGATGAAGGCAAGAACGATGATCCAGATCGTGCCGTAGACGGCGATCGGCATGCGCAGCCAGAACAAGGCGACGCCGACGCCGAAGGCGATGCCCGGCACCGCCACGGGAAGCACCGCCAGGTATTCCAGGATCTGCCGGTTGGGGATCTTGGTGCGCTGCGTCGTCCACGAGATGACGATGCCGATCACGGTCGCCACCGTGGCGGCGATGAGCGAGATGAGCAGGCTGTTCTGCAGCGTCGAGCGGACATCCTCGGAGGTCCACAGGTATTGAAAATTCACCCAGGTGAAGCGCCCCGACCATGTGAATGTCGAGAACGCGGCTCCGATCAGGACCAGGATCGGCGCGATGATGGTGAAGAAGCAGTAGAGCCACACGAAGGCGGCCGCGAGATATCTCGTCCTGCCGAGCAGGATGGGGCGGGTGCGGAAGCCCTTGCCGGAGACGGTGATGAAGGATCGGCCCTTGAGCAGCCAACGCTGCAACATCGTCGCCAGCAGCGACAGCAATATCAGGTAGATCGCGAGGATCGCCATGACGCCCAGGGCGGGCGGTACTTCTTGCGATGCCAGGTAGATGCGGGACGTAATGAAATAGAGTTGCCGCGCCCAGCCGATGACGACCGGCGTTCCGAACAGCCCGATGGTGATGACGAACGCCAGCACGGCGCCCGACAGGATAGCGGGCGCGACCAGCGGCAACGTGATCGTGGTCGCCGTACGGAACCGGCTCAGGCCCGAAACCTGCGCCGCCTCCTCGAGGCTCGGATCCATGCTGCGCAGCGCTGCCGCGACGATCATCATCACGTAGGGCGCCAGGTAGATGCCGATCACCCAGGCGATCCCGGTCAGCGTGTAGACGTTGAACGGCTCCGCGCCGACGAGCGCCCGAAAGGGATAATTGAAGGCGCCGATGCGCGGGGCGGCGAGCAGAATCCAGGCGATGGCGCCGACGAAAGGCGGAATGAAGATCGGGATGGTCGCAAGCTTCTCCAGGAAGCCTTTGCCCGGCAGATTGGTGCGCGCGAACAGCCACGCCAGCGGCACGCCCACGGAGCTGGCGATAGCCGTTGCGCCGAGGCCGATGATCAGCGTGTTGAGCAGCGCGATCCAATAGGGCCAGCGGCCGAGAACGGTGCCGAAGTGGCTGAGCGTGAAGTGCCAGGTGCCGCGCTCGTACACCACGAAGCCCTGCACGATCACGATCGCGAGCGGCACGACGACGATCATGAACATGGCCGCCGCCGCGAGGCCGAACAGGCCGTAGCGCCGGATGTAACTCATGTCGGGCTCCGCGCGGGCGCTGTCCGTCGGGCTCCCGTCACTGGATGCCGGTGACGTCCTGCCACCAGGCGATGAGCTTCTTCTGGTCGTCCAGCGCCTTCTTCAGGTCGATAGGCATCAGCTTGACCTTTTCCAGCGGGGGCAGGCCTTGCGGCGCCGGCGCACCGTCGCGCAGCGAATATTCGCCGCGCGAGATGATGAGATCCTGGCCCTCGCTCAGCATGTATTCGACGTAGAGCTTGGCTGCGTTGGGATGACGGGCGTTCTTCAGCACGCCGGCCGAGAAGTAGAAGGGCACAGCCCCCGAGGCCGGGATCCTGAAATCGAGAGGCGCGCCCTTGCGCAGCGCCTCGCCCAGGTGATTGGTCAGGATGTACATCATCAGCGGACGCTCGCCCGAGACCAGCTTCGCCACGCTGCCCGGAGTGTTCATCGACACTTCCGGGCGCAGGCTCTTCAGGCCCTCGTAGATCTTGCGCGTCTTCTCCTCTCCGTAGTTCTGGCTGAGGGCCGCCAGGACCATGAAGGCAACCGATGACCCGCGGGGATCGACGTAGGCGAGGCGGTCCTCCCAGGCTTTCGGAGGCGTCGCGAAGCTCGTCCAGTCGTCCGGAAGGGGCTGTCCCTTCATCTGCTCCGTATTGAAGACCAGTGCGGCGTAGCCGAGCTTGGTCCTGACGGAATTTCCGACCTGGAGGCCGGCGGAGAAATTCTTCACGGCTTCGGGACGGAACTCGCTCAGATGACCGGCCGCATCCAGCGCCAGCAAGGTGTCCTCGACGTTGGTGAAGGCATCGGCTACGGCCTGGCCCGCGGAATGCTCTGACATGTAGCGGTTGTAGAGCTGCCATCCGCCGGCAGTGATGAACGTCGCCTTGATCTTCGGATACACCTCCATGAAGCGCTTGACCTGGTAGGGCGTCTCGCTGATGTCGCCGCCGTAGACGACGAGTTGCCCTTCCTTCTCGGCGGCCGCCACCAGCGCGGGATCGGCGGCCTTGGCAGACGTGCCGACGAGCGCCATGATCGCGCAGGTCGCGACCGCAAAAGCGATCCTGCCAAACCGAATGCGGCCGTTGTCGGACGATCTCATTGGCGTTTCCTCTATTCGCGTCGGACCGCTCTGACGTCGGCGGCCGTTGAACCCCAAGAGGGTCAGACCCTATGCGAGGGGCAGCGGAGGTTCAACGCTCTTCACTTCGGCTTCATCTAGTTTAAGTGGAAGCCTCTACCTCCGAGCGGAACCTCGAGCGCTGCAAGGCGTTTTCTCCTCACGAGAACAATTTGGAGGAGATGGTCATGGCCTATCAGTCGATCCGTCTTCGCAACGAAGACTTGCCGCCCACCAAGCCCGCGTTCCAGGTCGCTGACGACCGGGCGTTCACCATTGGCGCGTGGGCCGGTGTCTGCTTCGCCCTCGCCGTGATCGCAGCCGCCGCGGTGATACTGGTGACGCCCACGGCCAAGAGCAATCAGCCCGTCGACGGACAGCACGCCTGGGCGCCGACGATAACGCTGCCCCAGGCCAACTGATCACCATGAGCCATTCGTTCCGCGACAAGCATCGGGCAGTGGTGCCCGATGCTGCGCCGCTCGATGAGGGCAATATTCCTCGTCCGCCGACGCGGCCAGGCGCTGTCCTGCTCGTCATGGCGCTGGTTGCGGCGTGCGGCCTGTTGTATCTGCTGTTGATGGCGGCGCCCTCGCCCGACACGGGAACTCCGACGCCGGCTGCCAGCCGTCCCTCTTAGCGGGTGTCCGCCGGTAAGCATTGCCTGGTGCAACTGACGGCCTCCGGCTCGGCTGCGCGCAAACTCCATCTTTGCCACGGCCGCCCACATTCTCTAACGTCGCGCGCCTGTGAAGTCTTCGAGCGCGCTCCCCATGCAAACGACTGTCCTTGCGGGCTCCCGCCCGCCGTCCACGGGAGGCGATGAGCCGGCTGCGAGCGTCACGATCGAGCGCCTCACCAAGTCGTTCGGCAAGGTTGAGGTGATCTCCGACCTGACCGTCTCGTTCCGTGCCGGGGCCATCTCGGTGCTGCTCGGCTCGAGTGGGTGCGGCAAGACAACGATCCTGCGCTGCATCGCGGGCCTGGAGGAGCCGAGCGCCGGCGATATCCGTATCCACGAGCGGACGGTGTTCTCCTCGAGCCAGCGCATCAACGTGCCGCCGGAGCGCCGCGACCTCGGCATGGTGTTCCAGTCCTATGCGATCTGGCCGCACATGACCGTCTACGAGAATGTCGCGCTGCCGCTGCGTGCGCATGGCGTGCGCAGCTCGGAAGCGCAGGCCCGTGTCGCAGACCTCTTGAAGCTGGTTGGCCTCGACGGCCTCGCGGAGCGCAGCGCGACGCAGCTTTCGGGCGGGCAGCAGCAGCGCGTCGCCATCGCTCGCTGCCTTGCCAATCAACCCAAGCTGGTCCTCCTCGACGAGCCGCTGAGCAACCTCGACGCCAAGTTGCGGGTGGGCATGCGCGCGGAGCTGCGCGAGCTGCAGCGCCGGCTGAGCGCCACGATGATCTTCGTCACCCACGATCAGGAAGAGGCGATGTCGCTGGCCGACGAGATCTTCCTCTTTCGCAGCGGCCGTCTCGAGCAGAGCGGGCCGGGAGGCGAGCTCTACCGCCGGCCGAGTACGCGCTACGCCGCCGAGTTCTTCGGCAAGGCCAACATCTTCCGCGCGATGGTGCACCCCGTGGCCGGCTCCGAGGAGCTTCGCCCGGCCTCGGACCCGGCGGCAATCGCAGTTGGCTCGTTCGCCGGCCGGTCGACCGCGGGGCGCGAGCTCGTGTGCATGGTGCGCCCCGAGGCGTGGCGCATCGGTCCGCCGGACGGGGCGGGGCTCGCGGGCCGCATCGCCGAGATCATGCTGCTTGGCGACCGGCTCGAGCTGCAGGTGGAGACACCGATCGGGCGCCAGTGCGTCGTGGTGCTCGGGTATTCAACCGTCCGCGTCGGCGAGCATGTCAGCCTGACCGCGGCTCCCGAGAACGTCCACTTCCTCCCCGACGAGGCCGCCGCCTAGCGTCACCCCATTTTCTCGGGCCGGGAGGGGCTTGGAAGAATTGAAGAGCCGACCCGCCGGATTAGGGGTAGGCTGTTTTTCTCGATGCGCCAGATCCGCCTTCCGTCGTCGGCGGATCACAAAAAGCGGTGCACGAGCAGAAACAGCCAAGGGAGGATTTGTTATGGCTCGGACGAGCATTTCTCGTCGTCGCTTCGTATCCGCTACCGCCGCCGCGACCGCAACTGCAATCTCGGCTCCATTCGTCAGGACCGCCCACGCCGCCGGCAAGCTCTCCGTCGGCTTGTGGGACCATTGGGTGCCGAGCGCCAATGCCGCGTCCAGGGCCCTGATCGAGGAGTGGGCGGCGAAGGAGAAGGTCGACGTCCAGATCGACTACATCACCTCTCAGGGCGAGAAGCTGCTGATGACGGCTTCCATGGAGTCGCAGGCGAAATCGGGCCACGACGTCCTGACGCTGCGGACCTGGTGGCCGCACGAGTACGCCAAGAACCTGACTCCTGTCGACGACATCATGGGGCCGCTGATCAAGCAGAACGGCGCCGTCAACGACACGGTCACCTATCTCGGCCACGCGGACGGACATTGGCTCGCGGTGCCTGCCACCCCCGGCTCCAACATCAAGGGGCCGTGCTCGCGCATCGACATGATGAAGCAGCACGCCGGCATCGACGTGCAGGCGCTGTATCCGGCCGGCAAGCCGCCGAGTGCGGACGGTTGGACGCTGGACACGTTCCTCAAGGCCGCCGAGGCCTGCCACAAGGCCGGGGTTCCATTCGGCATCGGCCTCGGCACGACCAGCGACTCGGTCGACACGGTCGGCGCCATCTTCCAGTCCTTTGGTGCGACGCTGGTCGACGCCAACGAGAAGATCACGGTCAAGACCGACGCCGTGCGCGAGGCCCTCGACTACTACACGAGGCTTTCGAGGTTCTTCCCCGCCGATGCCCCGGCGTGGGACGACGCCACCAACAACAAGTGGCTGGTATCGGGCAAGGGCGCGTTGATCATGAACCCGCCGAGCGCCTGGGCCGTCGCCAAGCGGGACGCGCCGCAAGTCGCCGAGCAGCTGTGGACGCACGGCATGCCCTCGGGACCGAAGGGCCGCTTTGCGCCGTTCGCTGCCTACTTCTGGGGCATCTGGAGCTTCAGCAAGAACAAGTCGGCGGCCAAGAGCCTGCTGGTGCATCTGTCGCAGCCGGCGGCCATCGAGAAGCTGGTGGCGGGCAGCCAGGGCTTCGACCTGCCGCCCTTCGCCAACATGACGACGCTGAAGACGTGGGCGGAGGAAGGGCCGCCGAAGGGCACGCTCTACCACTACCCCAATCCCTACAACCACCAGATCCTGTCGATCGCGGCGGCGCCCTCGCCGCCCAAGATCGCGCAGCAGATCTATGCGCAGGGCCTCATGACGAAGATGACCGTCCGCCATCTGCAGGGCGAGCCGATGGAGAAGACGCTGGCGTGGGCGGAGACGCAGGTCGAAGGCTTCATGCGCAGCTGACGCTCGACGCCTCGACCTCGACGGAAGCTCGACGGCCTCACCAAGCTCGGATCCATCCATCAGCTCGCTCCGCGTTCGCGGTCGGGTGGATCCCTGCATCTCGAGACTGTGGTGAAATGGGATGAGCGGAAGACCGTTGGGCCCCCGGGTCGTGGAGACAGTTGAACCGGATCGGAGCGGCAGTGCGATCTACTCGCCGAGCTTCGGCTTGCCGACGATGACGACGATCAGGCGATCGTCCTTGAGCACCTCTGCGGCAACGCGCTTCACGTCCGCAAGCGTGACCGCAGCGATCTTCTGGTTGCGCTTCTGCAGGTAGTCCGGTCCATTGCCGCGCAGCCAGATGCTCAGCAACGAGTTCGCCACTTTCGCATTGGTGTCGAAGTCGAGCAGGAAGGAGCCGGTCAGATAGCGCTTGGCGTTGTCGAACTTGGCCTGCGTGGGGCCGTCCCGCGCCGTGCTCGCGAGCACATCGCGGACGACGGAGAGCGCAGTCCCCATGTTCTCGTTCTTGGTCGCGAAGCCGCCGAGCATCAGCGATGAAATCGAGTCGTAGGTCAGGCCGGTCTGGATCGAATACGCGAGCCCTCGCTTGACGCGCAGCTCCTCCATCAGCCGCGAGTCGAAGTCGCCGCTGCCGATGACGTGATTCAGCACCTGGAGAGCGGGGAAATCGGGATGATCGACGGGCAATGAAGGCAGCCCGAAGTTTGCCGTGGCCAGCGGCTGGTCCATGGGGACGACCACCGGTGCCGGCACCGAGCGTGGCTCGACCTTTCCGACAGGTACGACCTGTGCCTTGTCGGGAAGGTTGCCGAAGATCGCGTCGATCGCCTCGACGGCCGCCGGCTTGCCGATATCGCCGACGATCACGATTCTCAGGACGTCCTTGGCGAACAGCCGCGCGTGCTGCGCCTTGAGGTCGTCGCGGGTAAGCTGGCCGACCGATGCCGACGTGCCGCTGATGGGCCTCGCATAGGCGTGGCCGGGAAAAGCCTCCGCGTACCAGCGCTCCGCCGCGACTTTGGTCGGTACCTTGGATGACAGCGCGAGGTCGGTCAGGTGCTGGGCCCGGATCTGCTCGACGGCTTCGGTGTCGAAGCGCGGCGCAATCAGGGTCATCCGCAGCAGCTCGGCGGAAGGACCAAAGCGCGCGGTCAGGGTTTCGAGCCCGCCGTAGATCGCGTCCCGGCCGCTCGCTGCCGACAGGCGTGCTCCCAGCTGCAGGAACTGGGCCTTGAAGGCTGCGGCGGGCAGGTCCCCGGCACCCTCCGTGAGGAGGTCCGACATCAGGTCGGCCAACCCCTCCTTGCCCGGCGGGTCCTGTACGGCGCCGCCCGTGAATGCAAACTTGATCGCAATCAGCGGCACGCTGTGCTCTTCGACCAGCCACGCCTTGATGCCCTTCGCGCTCACGATCTCCTCGACCGTGAGCGCCAGGGCTGGGCTCGACAGGAAGCCGGCAAGCACGCATGCGAGCCCGAGGATCTGTTTGAGACAGCGGCCCGGCGATCCCGACTGGCGGAGGCTATGCATCCGGATGCGCCTTCCTGCTGGTCACTGCTTGGTCGCCACCGGATCGGGACTGGCCGGTATCTCGGCCGCCGCCGGCGGTTGCGCGAGCGTCCCTGTCACGGAACGGGAAGCAGACAGGAACTCTTGTGCTACCCGCTTGATGTCATCCGTGGCTCCTGGCCTGCATGCGATTGGGCAGGTCATCGAGGTCCGCGATCGAGCGGCCCAGCGCGACGCCCTCGCCATAGCGGCGCGCGAGCGTCTGTTGATTGTCCGAGTCGAAGACGCGCCGCGCCTCGAGCGTCGACTTGGCGCGGTCCAGCTCCTCTTGCGTAACGCCCTTATCGCGGATGTCGGCAATAGCTGCGTCGAGCACCGCCTCGACTTTCTCGAATGTGACGCCCGTCGACGGAAGGATGACAAAGGCCATGCGGCCGCTGTCGAGGCCATTGCCGATGTAGTCCGCGCCGGCGGCCGATGCCAGCTTCTCCGTCACCAGCAGCCGGTAGAGGCGCGAGGTGTCGTCGCCGCCGAGGATGCGCGCCAACAGCTCGAGGCTCTCCGCGTCTCCCGGGCGCGCGGTGGGATAGCTCACCACGTGATAGTAGCGCAGGACGATGGGTGCCCCGGCGCGGGCGTCATCGAGGTGAACGCGGCGCGCTGTGGCGGGTTCGGGTTCCTTCGGCCGCTTGCGCGGCGCGATTGCCGCGGCGGCCTTGTTGCGTCCATAGGTAGCTTGCGCCAGCGAGCGGACTTCCTGCGGCGTGACATCGCCGGCGACGACCAGGACGGCATTGTTCGGCGCATAGAAGCGCTTGTAGAACGTCGCGGCGTCCTGGCGCGTCAGCTTGCTCATCTCATCGCCCCAACCCAGTGCCGGCCGGCCATAGGGGTGGTTCAGGTACAGCGCAGCCTGCATCTGCTCGTCGAGCACGCGGACCGGGTTGGCGTCGACACTCGAGCGGCGCTCCTCCTGGATGACGTTTCGCTCCGTGAGCACCTCGTTCTCGACCAACCTGAGGTCGATCATGCGATCCGCTTCCAGCTCCATGACGGCACGCAGGTGCTCCTTGGCGACGCGCTGGAAATAGGAGGTCGTATCGTGGGTCGTCTGCGCGTTATCGCGGCCGCCGAGCCCGGTTATGATGCGCGTGAACTCGCCGGACTTGATCTTCTTCGTCGACTTGAACATCAGGTGTTCGAGGAAATGCGCGATCCCGGACGTTCCCCAGGGATCATCGGCGGCCCCGGCCCGGTACCAGACCATATGGGTCACGACCGGTACGCGATGATCTGGGATCACCACAACCTGCATGCCATTGGCAAGGTTGAACGTGCTGACCGCCGGCTCAGCCCATGCGCCGGTGCCGCCGAGGACGAGCAAACACATCGCGACCACAGCGCCGAGTTGACGGCTGCCGGATCTCAGGGGTGTCGAGCCCGCGCGCGAGGCAAGCATGGCAAACGACCCGACGAGGGTGCTGCACGGCACCTGGGTGCGGCGGACCTGTGCGAAAAAGCTGGCGCGGAAAAATCGAGCCATGCCGGCTCCGCCCTCCCAGCGGGGGCAGCTGCCCATTTAGTCGGCAACCACGATTCCCGAACAACGACATCCGTGGGCGCCACGATCTCGGCGCCCACGGAACAATCATTGACTGCGGAGAAGGTCTTACTTCTTCTTCGCAAGCGGCGAGGAGTTGATCTGATTGAAAACGTCCTCGGGCTTCGCAAGGGCCGAGCCGAGCTGCTTGAAGAAGTCGGTCGCAAACCGCTCGTCGCCGGCGGAGCAGGCATCGTAGCCGCGCAGGGCAGTGCGGCTGAGCTGTGCAAACTGCTCAGGAGTTAGGCTCTTGGCGAGGGGCGAGTTGTTGTCCCAGAAGTCCTTGAAGTCTTTCGCGCAGCTCGGCGCGCCGCCGTAGGTCTGTGCGGACGCGGAACCGGCCAAGGTGGCAAGTGCAAGCAGAGAAAATGCGATACGCTTCATGTGGGGGATCTCCGTGTTCTGAGCTGCGATAGCGTCGCCATCGCCCGCTGTGTACAGGTACGAAACAGCGCCAACAAAGTTTCAAAGTCCAGGAAATTCAAGTTCAGCTATCCGTGATCGGCCGACGCGCAGAACCCAGCTCAGGAGGCCGGTCGGTGAGGCCGGGCGCGACCCCGACGAGCCCCTTTCACCCTGGGCGGGCGACCTCCGTGTACACCCGATGCGGGCCCGGTATGATTCCGCCCGACGCCGCCGGAAGGGACGCGTTCTGGTCGCGCCGTGGGTTACTTCGGCGCGGGTTTTTGGTCGGCGGCCGGCGTCGGCGGGGCGGCGGGCTTGGATGCGACCACCGGAGTTTCGTTGCCGCTTGCCAGCACCGCGCGGCACTCGGCCGGCAACTGATCGAGCGTGAGGCCCGGCTTGGGTGGCGCAGGCTTGGCGGCAACCGCCGGAGGAGGCGGCGGCGTCTCCGGTTTCGGCTTAGGTTTCACCAGGGCCAGCCAGTTCGTCAGCTCCTTGCCGCAGCCATCGTCGTTCGGCAGGGGTGGCTGGGCCTCGCAGTTCGTGCTGCCGCCGGGACAGGCGATGCGCATATGGAAATGATCGTGATGTCCCCAGTAGGCGCGGATCTTGTGCAGCCACGCCCGGTTCTCATCTTTGCCGGTGGCGTCGCACAGCGCCTTCTTGATGGCCGGATGCACGAAGATCCGCTCCACGCTGGCGTAGGAGGCGGCTCGCTTGAGCACGCGACCGTGCGCTTCGGTCCACATCTTTGGGTCGACCGAAATCCCATCGGCTGCCACCATCGAAGGGGCCGATAGGTCCTCCCGCTCCCGCTCGGTTAGCCGGCGGTCGGGCATCGGCAGGAACCAGATGTCGGCGTCGAGCCCGACCTGATGGCTGGCGTGGCTGCTCACCATCGGGCCACCGCGCGGCTGGGAGAGGTCGCCGACGAGGAGGCCGGGCCAGCTGTCGTGCTTGCGCGCCTCGTTGCCGAGCTTCTCCACCAGGGCGACGAGATCGGGATGGCCCCAATTGCGGTTGCGGGAGAGGCGCATGGCCTGCCAGGCGGGACCGTCGATCGGGAGCGCCTTGGCGCCTGCGAGGCAACCCTTGGCATAAAAGCCGATGGCCCGGGCCGCCATCGGCGCAGGCGTCTTGGCCGCGCCAAACAGTACCTTGGCGGGCGGACCGGTCGGCTTCACCACCTTCTTCTTGGAGACCGCCTTCTTGGCCGCCACCAGCGTGGGCTTGAGAGCTTCGCTGCCGCCGTCCTGGGCATAGATCGCAGCGGGCACGGCCGCCGCCAAAGCAAGCGCGCACAAGAGGCTGATTGGGCGCATCCCTCCCTCCGCTGTCGGCTGCGTTCTGCTCTTCCCCGTCGGCGCATTCCGGCGGCGCCGAGTATATGCAGGCAAGCCGTGCAGGCCAGCTTTTTTCTGCACTAGCCCGGCCTTAGCCGCGCCGCGCCTTGACGGCGGAAAACGCGGCTCCGGCCGCCAGCGCCAGCGAGGCAACCACGTTCCAGCCGGCAAATGACAGCCCGAGAAAATGCCAGGGGGCCTCGTCGCAACGGATCACGCGCGTCGTCGCCAGGTCCTTGAACAGGCCCCCCGCCCCTGTGCTGATGGCCTGCGAGCCGCCACAGGTGTCGGGGCCCGGCCAGAATTTCCATTCCGCCCCGGCGTGGTAGGTACCGAGCGCGGCATTGGCGAGAAACGCTAGCGCGACCAACGCGAACACTGCCGCGGCAGCGTGGGTGCGGCCCGACGAAAGCAACACCAGCGCGAGGAAGAGGGCTGGGATGCCCGCGTAGTAGGCCCATCGCTCCTGCAGGCACAGCGGGCAGGCCACGTAGCCGCCGAAACGCTCGAAGGCGAGCGCGGTCAGGATCACGGCCGCGGCCGCAAACAGCACGAGCGCTCCCATGCGATAGGAGGGTGATCGCGTGGGCTGTGTGAGGTCGAGCATCATGACGGCGGAGAATACACTCAAAACACGTAGCGGATGGCGACAAACCCGCCCACCAGCAGCACCACGAAGGCCGTCGTGACGAGACTGAGGCGCTTCTCGATGAAGTCGCGGATGGGCTCGCCGAACCAATAGAGCAGCGCGGCGACGAGGTAGAAGCGCATGGCGCGGGCGACGATGCTCGCCAGGATGAAGGGGACGAAGCTCATCTTGAACACGCCGGCCGCGATCGTCAGCACCTTGTAGGGGAACGGGGTCCAGCCCTTGGCGATCAGTATCCAGGGGCCCCAGGCGTCGAACAGGAGCCGGCTCTCCTCGTATTTCTGGCCGTAGCCGTAGAGTTTCAGGATCGGCTCGCCGATATACTCGAACAGGTAGTAGCCGATGGCATAGCCCGCGATCCCGCCGATTACGGAGCCGACCGTGCAGATGGTGGCGTAAGCCCAAGCCTTGGCGCGTCGCGCCAGCACCATTGGGATCAGCATAACATCGGGGGGGATGGGAAAGACCGAGCTTTCCACGAAGGCGATGCAGAACAGCGCATACGGGGCCTTCGCGTTCCCGGCCATGCGCATCATCCAGTCGTAGAGGCGTCGCATGGCGGTGTCCCGGGTAGGCGGTGGTCAGTAGAGTGCCAACTACGAAGCTTGCTCGGCCGGATTCTCCCTTCCCATCAAGGGGAGGGGAGCGCGCAAGCCACACGCGAGGCGGTCTTCAGCGAAAGGGGTACTATCCCGTGTGACGTGGGCTTGTCGAGCGGCGGGGCGCCCCGAACGCGTGACCCTCACGCCAGTCCGAGGGCCAGCTGCACCGGCCGGAACGAGCGGCGGTGGTGGGGCGTGACGCCGTGCCGGGCGATGGCTGCGTGATGCTCGCGAGTGCCGTAGCCCTTGTGGCGGTCGAAGCCGTAGTGGGGATAGTCGCGGGCGAGTTCTGCCATCATTGCGTCGCGCGCCACCTTGGCGACGATCGAGGCGGCGGCGATCGACAGGCACTTGGCGTCGCCCTGGACGATGGCGCGGGTCGTGCATTCGACATAGGGCGCCTTGTTGCCGTCGACGAGGACGAGCCTCGGCCGGCAGTCGAGCCGCGCTACGGCCTGGGCCATCGCCCACAGCGAGGCGTTGAGGATATTGTCGGTGTCGATGCGGTCGACACCGGCCACGCCGATGCCGACTTGCGCCGTATCGATGATCGCCTGGTAGATCGACTGGCGCGCCCTGGCGTCGAGCGCCTTGCTGTCGGCGATGCCGCCCGGGATGAAGCGGGGGTCCAGCACCACCGCGGCCGCGACCACCGGCCCGGCGAGCGGCCCGCGGCCGGCCTCATCCACCCCGGCGATGGGGCCGCCGCTCAGCTCGAGCTCGATCGACTCCAGCTCGAAGGTCGCCTTCATAGCGCGAATCACCCCTCCGTCTCGGGAGAAGCTTCGCGTTATCGGGCTGCGCTGTCAAAGCAGGCGTAACTGCCCGCCGGCCAGGACCGGGGGCTGGAAGAGATCGGTACGCAGCTTCGTGGTGCGCTCATTCAGTCCCAGTCGCTTCGCGGCCAGTCGGAACCTCAGGGCAATCTGCTCCGCATAGGGCCCGCGCCCCCGCTGCCGCACGCCCCATGCGGGCGTGTAGTCCTTGCCGCCGTGCATCGAGCGCAGGATGTTGATGGCATGCGCTGCGCGGTTGGGGAATTCGGTCTGCAGCCACTCGCGGAACAGCTCCTTGATCTCCAACGGTAGGCGCAGCAACACGTAGCTCGCCTCGCTGGCACCAGCCTCACGGGCGGCAGCCAGGATGCGCTCGATCTCGCTGTCGGTGATGGCGGGGACGATTGGCGCCACCATGGCGACCACCGGCACGCCCGCCGCGCTCAGGGTCTTGATGGTTTCCAGGCGTCGCGGCGGGGTTGCGGCCCTGGGCTCCATCTTGCGGGCGATGCCGCGATCCAGAGTGGTCACAGAGATCGCCACCTTGGCGAGCCCGCGACTGGCCATCCTCCCGAGGATATCGACGTCCCGCGCCACCAGTGCCGACTTGGTGACGATGCCGACCGGGTGTCCCGTCCGCTCCAGCACCTCCAGCACCGACCGAGTGATCCCGTGCTCGCGCTCGATTGGCTGGTAGGGGTCGGTGACGGCGCCCAGTGCGATGAACTTGGGCACGTAGCGCGGGTTGGCCAGCTCGCGCTCGAGTAGCTCGGCTGCGTTGGTCTTGGCGTAGAGCTTGGTCTCGAAATCGAGGCCCGCCGAGTGCCCGAGATAGCAGTGCGTGGGGCGGGCGTAGCAGTAGATGCAGCCGTGCTCGCAGCCGCGATAGGGGTTGATGGACTGCTCAAAGCTGAGATCGGGGCTGTCGTTGCTCGAGATGATGCTTTTCGCCGTCTCTCGGTGCACGTCGGTCTTGAACGCCGGCAGCTCGGCCAGGCTTCCCCAGCCGTCGTCGAACGCCTCGCGCAACTCGGTTTCGAACCGCCCGACCCGGTTCGACCGGGCGCCGCGGCCGCGCCGCCGGTCCTCCTCGACCAGCCCGCGATGCTCCTCCTCCCCGTGGCTGCCAGGCTCCGCGTCACCAGCGTTTCCGAACTCGGCCTCGCTCCGCGGGCGATCCCGTCCTGTGCGTGCGCTTGCCACTCGCTTCGGCTCCTTGGAAGTCTCGGCTACATCTTTAGCAGGACCGTCAGAACTAAACAAGAACAAACAGCGAATACATGCCGCGCAGCCTTTGAATCCAATGACTGCCCGGTCCTATAGTGCGGCGCAAATCGAGGCTGCAGCTGGCGCCCATGATCACCGTGGTCATCCCCACCCTGAACGCGGAGGCGACCCTGGGACCGACCCTGGCGTCGCTGGTATCCGCTGCCGTCGACGGTCTGGTCCGTGAGGTGATCGTCGTCGATGGCGGGTCCACCGACCGGACGGCCGAGATCGTCGACCACGCCGGAGCCAATCTCCTGACCGGCAACAAGGGCCGCGGCCAGCAACTCGCCGCCGGTGCCGCCCAGGCACGCTTCCCTTGGCTGCTCTTCCTGCACGCCGACACGGTGCTGGTCCCCGGTTGGGAACGCGAGGCTGGCCTCTTCATGCAGCGCATCGACATGGGGGATCGTCCTTCGGCTGCCGCGGCCTTCCGGTTCACGCTCGACGACGAAGGCGCCAAGCCGCGGGTGCTCGAACAGCTGGTGGCTTTGCGCTGCAAGGCGCTGCGTCTACCGTATGGCGATCAGGGATTGCTGATCCCGAAGCGCCTCTACGACGAGGTCGGCGGCTATCGCCCGCTCGCGTTGATGGAAGACGTCGATCTGGTGCGCCGTCTGGGGCGTCGACGCACGGTCATGCTGCGCACACGCGCGATCACGAACGCCGAGCGCTTCCGCCGCGAGGGCTACGTCCGCCGCTCCGCCCGCAACCTGCTTTGCCTCGCGCTCTATCACCCTGCGCGTGCCTGCCCACGTGATCAGCCGGGTCTACGGCTGACCCGGTCTGCCGCGTTGCAGCATCAAATCTCCGTGACGACGGATGGCGCGTCTGCGCCAATCGTCTACGGATCAGCGGCCGTTCGCCGAATGGCAGGCAGTCTGGGGGAGAAAACCTATGCACAGCATTTCACGTCGTGGTTTCGTGATCTCGGCGGCAGCCGCCGCCGCAACCTTCGGCCTCGATGGGCCGCTGGAGTTCATTGGCCCGGCGTTCGCGCAAAAGCCCGATCCGAACCTTCTCGAGAAAGGCGTCGTAAAGTTCAAGGTCGGCGACATCGAGGTCATCCAGATGTACGACGGCATCTGGGAGAAGGCACACGATCCTGGTTTCATCAAGAACGCGTCGCTGGACGAGACCAAGGCCGCGCTCGTGGCCGGCGGCCAAACCGACCAGTTCGTGCCGATCACGTTCACCGTCACCGCGGTGCGGGTCAAAGGCAAGATCGTGCTGTTCGACGCGGGCACCGGAGGTCAGTTGTCGCCCAAGGCTGGTCTCGTCGCTTCCAAGAACATGAAGGCCGCTGGCATCGAGCCCGACAAGGTGACGACTATCGTCATGACGCACTTCCACGGCGACCACATCTCCGGCCTGATGGCGAAGGACACCAATGCGCCGATCTTCCCCAACGCGGAGATCTTGGTGCCGGCTGCCGAGTACAAGTTCTGGACCGCTCCTACGACCACCGCCGGCGCCGCGAAACGCATCCAGGCCGTGTTCCCGACCTGGAAGAACATGAAGCAGTTCGAGGGCGATAAGGAGGTCGCGCCAGGAGTGAAGCCCATCTACACGCTTGGCCACACGCCGGGCCACACGAGCTTCCAGGTAAGCTCCGGCCGCAATCAAATGATCGTGCTTGGCGACGTCAGCAACATTCCGTCCCTGTTCGTGAAGAACCCGGGCTGGCAGGCGGCCTTCGACATGGACGGTGCGCTGGCGGAGACCAACCGGCGCAAGATCTACGATCGCGTCGTCGCTGACGGGACGACGATCACCGGCTATCATTTCGGTCTGCCCGGTGCCGGCAAGATCAAGAAGGACGGCAAGGGCTACGCCTTCGTGCCCGTCAAGGCCGCCTGAGAATACGCGGCGCGGAAGCGATGACCGGTCCGCGCCATCCCGCCGAGAGACAGCGGGCGCCGCGCAAACGTGCGGCGCCTTTTCGCTGCCGGCTGGTCGTGATGGCGAAGGCGCCGGTGGCCGGCAGCAGCAAGACCCGTCTTGCGCGCCAGATCGGCGTGGCCACCGCGACCCGCTTTGCGCGGCAGGCGACCTCAGCCCTCCTGCAACGCGTGGCACACGATCGGCGCTGGCAAACCATCCTCGCCGTATCACCCGACGCAGCAGTCACCAGCAGCTACTGGCCGCGCGGCATCGCTCGCGTGGCGCAGGGTCGCGGCCATCTCGGCCACCGCATGCAGCGCCTCATGCAGCGCATGCCGCCGGGTCCGGTGGCGATCGTGGGCACCGACGTTCCCGGCATCACGCCGGCACTGATCGCCGAGGCGTTCCACCGGCTCGGCCGGAACGATGTGGTCTTCGGCCCAGCGGAGGACGGCGGCTACTGGCTCATGGGGATGCGCCGGCGGCCCCGGCTGCCACGGCCCTTTGCCGGTGTGCGCTGGTCGAGCGAGCATGCGCTGGCCGACACACTGGCGAATCTGAAAGGCCGCTCGATCGCCTTCCTCGCCACGCTCGGCGACGTCGACGATGCCCGCGATTTCGGCGAGCACTCTGCCCACTTCGCCCGCCGCGTTCCGCCGCCAATCTAGCCTACGCCGCCGCGTGCCGAAGGCGCGGCCCGGCCTATTTCAGCACGACGAGAGCGTCGGCCGCGACGACGCCGGCTCCGGTCGGGCCGACGAAGACGGGGTTGATGTCGAGCTCCTTGAGGCGGGGCGCCAGCGCCGTGGCCATCTTGGAGACGGCGACCAGGGTCTCCGCCAGCGCTTCCTTGTCGGCGGCGGGCTTGCCGCGATAGCCCTCGAACAGCTTGGCCGCGCGCAACTCCGAGATCATGTCGCGGGCGGTCTCGATGTCGAACGGCGCGACGCGGTAGGTCACGTCCTTCAGCACCTCCGTGAAGACCCCGCCCAGCCCCAGCGCCACCATCGGCCCGAAGCTCGGATCGTTGATGACGCCGATCAGCGTCTCGAGGCCGGAGGCCATCTCCGACACCAGCACGCCGTCGATCGCGGCGCCCGGCACGTGCTGCCTGGCGTTGTCGGAAACGACGCGCGCGGCCTCGGCGAGCCCTTCCTTCGACACGCCGAGCTTCACGCCGCCCGCTTCCGTCTTGTGCGGCACGTCGCGCGAGACGACCTTGACGGCAAACGGCGCCTTGAGCTTGGCGCTGGCGGCCACTACGTCGGCATTGGCTGCGACAAACACCTCCTTTGCCACCGGCACGCCGAACGTGCGCAGCACGGCCTTGCTCTCGGCCTCGTTCAGCGTCACCGCCCCCGCGGGCAGATCCAGGCCCTTCGGCGTGACGACCTTCGGCACCTTGCGCGGCAGCAGCCGGCGCTGGTCCTCGGCAAACCGAGACAGGATCGCGCAGGCGCGAGCAAGCCGCACCGGCGTCGTCGCGAACGGCACGTTGGCTGCCGCCAGCGCCTTGGCCGCCTCCTCGGACTTGCCCTGCCGGCCCGACCACTGCACGCTGACGGGCTTGTCGGTCTTGGCCGCTGCGGCGGCGATGACCTCGCAGCAATGTGCCGCGCTGGGACCCGAGATCGACGCGATCAGGACGACCAGCTGGTCGAGCCCCTCGTCCGCCAGCACGAGGTCGAGCGTTTGGGCGAACAGCGTCTTGTTGTTGAACAGGGCGGCGGTGATGTCGGCCGGGTTCTCGGCCGATCCGAATGCCGGGATCAGCTCGCGCAGGCGGGCCAGCGTGTGCGGTGCGAACGGAGGCAGGGTGAGGCCGCCACGCACGGCCGCATCGGCGAACACCACGCCCGACCCGCCCGAGATCGACAGCACGCCGACGGAATTGCCCTTGGGCAGGCGACCCTGACCGAACAGCTTGGCGAGGTCGACGATGGGCTCGACGTCATCGACCTCGATGAGGCCGCACTGGCGCATGGCCGCGCGGTAGAGATCGTAGGTGCCCGTCATGTTGGCGGTGTGGGAGGCGGCCGCCTTGACGCCGGCGTCCGTGGTGCCGGCCTTCCAGATCAGCACCGGCTTGCCCTTCTCGAGCGATTTGCGTCCGACGTCGAGGAGCGGCCGCGCGTCGGGGGTGCCTTCCAGATAGGCGAAGGCCAGCGACGTCCCGGGATCGTCGAGGAAGGCCGAGAGCAGTTCGGGCATGGCAACGTCCGTCTCGTTGCCCGAGGAGACGCAATAGCGAAAGCCCACGCCCTGCGCCTCGGCGAGATTGACGATGGCATAGCCGAAGCCGCCGGACTGGAACGCGCACGAGACCGAACCTGGGCGGAAATCGGTCTCGTCGGCGACGCTGCCGAAGGCCGCGAACACGCGCGCCTGGATGGAAAGCATGCCCTGACAGTTGGGGCCGATGATGCGCACGCCGCTTTCGTCGACTGCGGTCTTGAGCTCGGCCTCCAGCTTGCGGCCCTCCGGACCGGTCTCGCGGAAGCCGGCGGTCAGCACCACCGCGAACGGGATGCCGGCCTTCCCGCAGTCGCGGATGGCCTTGGCGACGCCCGGCGCGGGCACGGCCACGACGGCAACGTCGCACGGCTCCTTCAACGACATGACGTCGGGGTAGCACTTCAGCCCGTGCAGCTCGGGGTACTTGGGATTGATCGGGAAAACGCCGCCCTTGTAGCCGGCGTTCTTGAGCGCCTTGATCGGATGCCCGCCGATGCGGGTGAGGTCGGCAGACGCGCCGATGACGGCGATGCCTTTAGGATGGAACAGACGCTCGAAACTCAAGGGCAACCTCCCGCGCAATGGCCCGAAGGGATTGTCGATCTCCCCGGCTCTGGGCCCGATGGCGGAAGTTTGCACGGCTGCCGGGCCGCGTCGACCCCGATGACAGCAGACCAGCTCTACGGCGCAACGCGCAGTGAGCCGATGAAGCGGTTGACATCGGCCGAGCGGGCAGTTCCGGGCGCACCCGCATATATTAGAGTGAACACCTGCCTACCCTTCATCACGGAGAACGAGCGGATGGCGTGGCCGCTTCTCGCACCGACGGCGTCCGTGGCGGTGAGACCCTGGTGCGTCACCCAGTCGACGCTCGCCCACTTGGCGCCATCCATGCCCTTGGCAAGGTTGTCCAGCCCGCCCTGCAGGTTGGTACGCGGGTTGGAGACGTTGATGTCCTCGGGGTAAGTGGCGGCCTGCACGATGTAGGCGACGTCGCCCTGCTCCAGCAGGTACTGGTGCACGGTGTACAGCGAGCCGGTACCGGTCTTCATCTGCGTCGTCGTGTACTTCGGCGCGGCCGGCATGTCGGCGGTGAAGCTGCGCTCGGGTCCGGCCACCGAGTACCAGGCTCCGGGCTCTGCCGGCGCGGCAGCAGACGCGGGAGGCGCGGCTGGGCTCGCCTGCGGCGACGATGCGGCGGCTGGAGGCGTGGGGCTCGACTCGGGAAGCGGGGCCGGGCTCGGGGCGGGAGCCGGAGCGGTTTCCTGAGGCGATGCAGCGGGGGGCGAAGCAGCCTGGCCGCTTTCGACAGGGGGCGCCGGAGCCTGGGCGAAGGCCGGCTGGCCAAGCAACAGCACTGCCGCGGCGAGCGCAAGCGTTGGCCAATGGAACCCGTGAACGGTCATTGTCGCTTCCTGTTCGCTTGCATGACTCGGGCCGGGAGAATACGAACACAAGAGGAAAAACCAAGGCAGGAAATACCTTATCTCGCCCGACTCCGACGAATGCTTTGTCGCACTTGGCCACAATTTCGGCCCCAGAGCCTGTGAGGGACGGATGCGCACCCCAGCTGGGTCCAGCCCCCAAAGCGCGTCCGAGGGCAGGCGAGACCGACAGGGGTTGGAGCCTCGCTGCTCGGGGCACGAGGGCTTGCGCGGAACCCTTGGCGTCTGCAACAGTCGCCCGTACCACCGACAGTCTCGCAACAGCGGTAGGCGCCTGCCGATGAACCCCAGCTCCCCGGTGAATTGGTACGTTCAAGGCCCGGGCATGGTCCTGGCCGCGCTCAGCTACGTGCTGATCGCCCGCCTCCTGCTGGATCTGACCTTCGGCCTGTTGGGCGACAACGTGGTCTTCCGCGCGCTGCGTTCGCTTACGAACCCGGTCGTGCGGGCGGTCGGGGCCATCACGCCGCGGGTGGTACCGGGTCCGCTCGTGACGGGGTGCGCGATTGTGTGGATCTTTGCGGCGCGCATCGCGCTGGTCCAGGTTGCCGCGGCGATGTCCATGCGGCGCATGATGGGCTGACGCACGTGGATCCGTCCCGCGGCTTTCTGCAGAGCTTGCTCCGGCGCGACCTGCCGCTGGCCGTCACCGTGGCCGTGGCCATCGTCAACGGCCTCGACTTCTCGCCCGCGTTCGATTCGGTTTCCTACTGGCTCTACACCTTCGCGCGCGAGTCGCCGCTGTTCGACGGCGATCTGTTCTACTATCTCACTTCGGTGGCGATCACGCTGATGACGCTGCTGCTCGCCGGCATCCCCGCCGCCATCTACGAGCGCATCCGCGGACTGCAGCAGAGCACGCCGGGCTCGCTGGCGATCTGGCTCGTGGCGACGGTCTTGCTCACCCTGCCGGCGATCCTGCGGGCGCTGGCACTGAGCGAGGACTGAGGCGCCGCCTCAGCGTACGGTCTTGGTCGCCGCGACCTTCGTCGTCCATGTGGAGGCGCCATCGTCGCTCGCGGCCAACTTGTCGTCCGGCTTGGTGACTGTGCCGGTCGTCAGCGGCTTGGCCTCGGCGCTGACGATGCTGCGCACGTAGTCGACGCTCGCGGCCGCCTTGTCGGCGGGCAGGTCGCGCCCAGCGGCGACCTTGGCCTCGTCGTTCTTGCCCTGCAGGGCCAGCACCAGGGAGAGGTTCTGGTTGACGCGCGTCTCATGTCCTCCCGCGGCGGCGGCGCGCTTGAGCAGCGGCTCGGCCTTGTCCGCCTCACCGAGCATGGCATGGGCCAGCGCCAGGTTATTGAGGATCGACGCCTCGGTGGGCGCCAGCGCCAGCGCCCGCTGGTAGTGGACCACGGCATCCTTGTACATGTTCTGCTTGGCGAGCACCGTGCCACGCGCCGAGATCACCCGCCAATCCGGGTTGGCCGGATCGTCGGCCTGCTCCAGCAGCTTCTGGGCGAGGCTGATCTGATCGAACTCCAGGGCGAGCCGGCCGTACTCCGCGTTGAGGCTGCGGTTGCTGCCGTGATAAACCGAGGCCTGCTGCAGCACGGCCAAGGCCTGCTGCTTCTCGCCCAGCGCCTTCAGGTTCTTGGCGAAGTTGATCGCCGTCTTCGCGTCCCGCGGGTCCTTGGCGTAGGCCTTGCCCCAGTATTCGGTGGCCTTCTGCAGGTCGGTGCGGCCGTCGGGTGTGGGAGGGTTGGTCGCCTCGGCCAAGTTGGGCGCCTGCGCGGCCGTCAGCAGGGCCTGAGCGGAGCCCAGCTGCGAGGAGCAGCCGCCGGCCAGCAGGCCGATGCAGGCAACCAAGAGCAGACTGCGGTTGCGGGGCGCGTTGCGCGCAGCACCGATTGATCCGGTCCCAGACATGCTCGACCCCTTGCCCTTCAATCCGCCCGCGTGATTCGCGGGTCGCATCGTCAGTTTCTGGGTCGCCCGTCAATAATGTCTTAACCTTGGGATTTACGTCTTGCGCGGGGCTGACCCAGACCGCTGTCCGGTCTCGCTGCGGGCGCCCTCCTCCCACTCAATCATGGCAGGGAGGGCGAACAAGGCATCTACATAAGCCTGCGCCGTGCCGTCGTCCCCGTAGCGGGCGAGGTCAGGCAGGTAGGTGCGAAAGCGCGAGGCGACCGGCCCATACATCGCGTCCGCCGCCGTGAAGGCACCGAACAGAAACGGCCCCGGGGTGCCATGCCTGACCCGACAATCGCGCCATAGCGCCACGATGCGGCGCACGTTGTCGGCGACCGGATCGGGCAGGGCGGCCATCGGGGAGCGGGCGAGGAAATCCATGGGGCAGTGCTCGCGCAAGGGGGCGAAGCCGGAATGCATCTCCGCCGCCGCGGAGCGGGCAAGTGCTCGTGCCTCGCGGGCTTGGGGCCACAATCCGGCCTCCGGGTGCGCCTCTGCCAAGTACTCGAGGATGGCGAGACTGTCCCAGATGACCTGCCTATCCACGAGCAGGGCGGGCACCCGGCCCGACGGCGAAAAGCGCAGGATCTGTGCCGGCGTATCGGGGCTGCGCAGTTTCACGCCGACCTCGCTGAAGGCGATGCCCGCATGCCGCATGGCGAGCCAGGGCCGCAGGCTCCAGCTCGAGGTGTTCTTGTCGCCGATCACCAGCCGATAGCTCATCCCTGCATCCCCGGGGCCCACCTGCCATCTGTCACCGGCCAAATTGTCCGGTTTTAACGGTTCGTCAACCTTCGCAGCGGCACGGCGGAGCGCTCTCGGAGAGGACACAGGAAGAGCCGATCGAGCTTAAGCGGACATCTCCTTGACATCTCGACGAGCCAGGACAAGACTTGCAAACGACGCTCGTCGTGGCGGTGAGTTGAGCGTGCTCCGGTCTTGAGCTCAGCCGGCACGTACTCCTCCCGGAAGCATTCGACAGCGTCGTTTGTAGCAACAACGAGTGGAGGGAGCATGACGCCACCTCAAAGTCACTCGAGCCGGAGCCGAAGGGCAAAGGCACGGTTTGGCAGCGCGCACTGATCAGGCCAGACCGACGCACCCAAATCCTGACGACACTCGACGAGGCAACCCCTCGTGAACCAGCCCGGCTCTGCTGGGCATGAATCGGAAGTGATGATGAGCCCCGCTTCACGCTCGACGTGGCGGGGCTTTTCCTTTCCGATCGCAGCGGGATTCGCCCACGCAATCGCCGCACCTTGCAACGAAGCTATTGCTGCAGCGCATCATAGTGTGCGACACTGCCGTGCACTGAGAGGTGCAGCCATGACCGACGTAGTGCGTCTGTGCAAACCGGCTAGCAGCCGTTTAGACTTTCCGGGAACCGATCTCACCGTCTTCGTGGAGCTCAACGACGGCGAGCTGTCGATGACGGTCAACAAGGCGGACAAGAGCGTCTACCGCGTTGTCCTGGAGCAAGCCACCCTGCCTATCGAGAATGCCTGGCTTGCCGACATGTTCATGCGCGACGACCGCGTCCAGCTCGGCAAGATTTGCGCGGACGTCGACGACTACGTCGATACCCTCAATATCGCGCAAGGCTAGATAGTCGCGCCGGCCGTCCGTTCGGTCGCCGATCGGCAACAGCGACTGCGATCGCCTCGGCTATGACACCAACGTCAGTGAGATCGCCTCGCGCCCCTTGGCGGTCTTGACGACCTTCATCGATACGCGCTGGCCGTCGGCAAGCGTGCGGATCCCCGCCTTCTCGACGACGGAGATGTGGATGAACACGTCCTTGTCGCCATCCTCGGCGACGGCGAAGCCGAAACCCTTGTCGGGGTTGAACCACTTCACCGTGCCTTCCACCGCCGAAGCCGTGCTCGGATCGGGGCGGCCGCGATCGAACGACTGCTTCACCGGCGGGCGCCGGGCGGGCTGCGCGGCAGCACTGGTCGCATCGACCTCGAGCACCGCGGTGACCTGGCGGCCCTTCTGACCCTGGCCGACCTGGACCTTGAGCTTGGTCTCGGGAGCGACCACGTCGTGGCCGGCATTCTGCAGCACGCCGATGTGCAGGAACGCATCGCCCGAGCCGTCTCCCAACTCGACGAAGCCGAAGCCCTTCTCGGCGTTGAACCACTTCACCGTGGCATCCAGCGCGGGACCGGTCGGCGCCGCATCCTGTCGCGCCGCCGGCCTTCGGAATGAGGGCGGCTGATAAGGCGCTTCGTCGCGCGATTCCGGCCCGCCAAATAAATCGTCGTCGAACCCGCGCCGCCGTTGGCCCCGGTCTCGTCCCTTTTTTCCCATGTGCTCGCTCGTCCTACCCCGAATGTCAGAGACGAGAGCATCCTGCCTCGTCTCCGTTCTGCGTAACGTCCGTCCTGCTCGACGCAACGCCCCGCAACAATCGCCCGGCCACTCTTTTCAGGGAGCCTCGAAGCGCCGGCGGCTCCATCCGCAACTCGTGGCAAAGGTGCGGATATGCAGAGGATTAGCACACCACCCGTCCCGAACCAATCACATCGATTGCGGAATCGGCGAGGAAAGTTTCCGGCGCGGCCCCGCCTCCCGCCGGCGCAAGGCTCCAAACCGGGCAATCCGCCCCGGTTGAGGGCTCGAATGGACCGTTGCCGACAGTCGCTCAGCCGTCGGCGATAATCCCGCACGCCGACAAACCATTTCCGGAGGCCAATCCCAGGGGGTAAGACAGCGCCCATGCTGGCCTCGCGCCTGAAAAGCTTCCTGCGCAGCGACCGGATGGTGCTCTGGCGCCGCCGCCTGACGCGCCTGGCCGGATACGGCACGGCCGGCTACCCCCCGCCTGTGCGCCGCCGGCTGCGCATCATGAATGTGGCGGCCTATCTGATCGCCGCCTTCAATCTGGTCTACGCGCTCCAGCAGGTGGTCCTGGACTTCCAGACGTGGAAACCCGTCATTTTCATCAATCTGGTGCTGGCGGCCGTCGCACTGTCGGTGCCCTTCCTGCACCGCTTCAACGACGTCGCGGCAGCGTTGACCCTGGCCGTTTTCGAGAATATCGGCCTGTTCGTGCTCACCTACATCCTGGGGACCGATTCCGGGCTGCACATACAGTATTTCGCCGCCGTCGCCGGCTATTTCGTCGTCCTCGGCCTCGGACGATTGAAACTCATATTGGCCCTCATCGTCGGCGGCTTGGTGCTGCACCTGGTGGCCTGGGCATGGTTCACGCCGGAGCGCGCCGTGCTGCACGTGCGGCCCTACGACCTGGACGACCTCTACATCACGGCCGTGGTCACGACCTCCACGGTGGTCGCGGTGGTCGTCTACTACGCCTTCCGGCTGGCCGAGCAGGCCCAGGAGGAGACCGACACGCTGCTCCACAACATCCTGCCGGCGTCGATCGTCGAGCGCCTCAAGGGCGCGCCGGGGGCCATCATTGCCGACGAGCTCGCCGATGCCTCCGTGCTGTTCGCCGACCTCAAGGGCTTCGTACCGCTGGCCAAGAGCCTGGGGCCGGCGCGCACCGTGGGCCTGCTCAACATCGTCGTCAGCGCCTTCGACGATCTCGCCGACCAGTGGCGGGTCGAGAAGATCAAGACCATCGGCGACGCCTACATGGCGGCGGCGGGCGTGCCCGAACCGGCCCCGGACCATGCCGAGCGCCTTGCAGGCATGGGGTTGGCGATGCAGCTGACGCTGGCGCGCATCGCTCGCGAGCAGAAGGTGGCGCTGGCGCTGCGGATCGGCATCGCCACGGGTCCGGTGCTGGCCGGCGTGATCGGTGCCAGGCGGCTCACCTACGACGTGTGGGGCGACACGGTGAACCTCGCATCGCGACTGGAGGGCCAGAGCCAGCCGGGCCGCGTGCTGGTCTCACGGTCGACCAAGACGCACCTCGAGCATGCCTTCGCCCTCGAGCGCTGCGGGCCAATCGAGCTCAAGGGCTTCGGATTCGAGGAAGCGTGGTACGTGGTCGAAGCCCTGCAAGCGTGCTCTCCGACGCCCGAACCCGTTACTCGCGCCTCCGCCGCGCAGGCCTGACGCACAGGCCGCGCACGGGTTCCCGTCCGCCTTCGGATGCCTGCAAGGTGTTGTTCGCGCCGCGGACGAAAAACGCGAGGCTTGACGGTTACCGCCCTCGAGGCGGCAAGCTATCTTGTGTGCAATCGCGACCGCGCATGCAGGGAGCTTCGCCCATGCCGATATCCGCCAGACCCTTCGCCGCCAAGAGGTTCGCCGACATCAACGGCCGGCGCATGGCCTATATCGACGAGGGCGCCGGCCCAGCAATCGTGTTCCAGCACGGCAACCCCACGTCGTCCTATCTGTGGCGCAATATCATGCCCCATTGCGCCGGCCTGGGTCGCCTCATCGCCTGCGATCTCATCGGCATGGGCGACAGCGCCAAGCTCATTCCTTCCGGCCCCGACCGCTACGGCTACGCCGAGCAGCGCGACCATCTGTGGGCGCTGTGGGACAAGCTCGCCCTAGGCGACAGGGTCGTCCTCGTCGTGCACGACTGGGGCTCCGCTCTGGGCTTCGAGTGGGCGCGCCGAAACCCTGAGCGCGTCGCCGGCATCGTCTACATGGAGGCGATCGTCACCCCGGTCACATGGGAGGACTGGCCGGAGAACGCGCGCCGTGCCTTCCAGGGATTCCGCGCCGAAGGCGGCGAGGACATGATCCTGGCCAAGAACATGTTCGTCGAGCGCATCCTGCCGGGCTCGGTCCTGCGCAAGCTCGCCGACGAGGAGATGGCCGAGTACCGCCGTCCCTTCGCCACGCCCGGCGAGGACCGCCGCCCCACGCTGAGCTGGCCCCGGCAGATCCCCATCGATGGCGCACCCGCCGATGTCGTCGCCGTGGTCGAAGACTACTCACGCTGGCTGGCCGGCAGCGATATTCCGAAACTGTTCATCAACGCCGATCCGGGCTCCATCCTGGTGGGCCGCCAGCGCGAGGTCTGCCGCGGCTGGCGCAACCAAACCGAGGTCACGGTCAAAGGCCTGCACTTCCTCCAGGAGGACAGCCCCGATGAGATCGGGCAGGCGGTCGCCGATTTCGTGCGCCGGGCGCGCGCTTGAGAGGAGTTCGCACCGCCGAGGTAGACGCACTGCGTAGCCCCAACCGCAACGTCATGCCCGCGGAGGCGGGCACCCGCGACAGGTAGCCGAGTAATCGTCGAGAGTTGCGTGGGTCCCCGCCTTCGCGGGGATGACGTTGGAGGAAGATGGTGCGCCCACAACCTCCATTCGCCGACTCATCCCGCCCGATCCTTGTAGGCTTCGGCGGCGATCCAGGCGGCGAACGCGGGGCCGATGGCGGCACCGGTCACGAGGCGATCGCGCCAGGAGGTGTCGGCCGGTCGCACGATCAGCATCCAGCCCGCTGCGAACGCGTCCTCGTTGAGGAGCCTGGGCCGGCGCTCCAGCTCGGCGTTCGCCGCCACGACGCTGCCGTTGAACGCGGCGCGCGCCGCGCCGACCCACTTGCCGCATTCGATGGTGGCGAAGGAGCGCTGGGCCTCGAAGTCCCTGCCCGTGCGCTTGGGCGTGAACACCAGGACATCTCCGGCGAGAGCGATGGCGAGCGGCGTGAATCCGGCCCGGACCGTGCCGTCGTCGAGCGCCTCGTACCACACCTGGTTGTCGAGGTCGTAGTAGAGATGCTCGGGGTATTCTCTACCCTCGACCAGCGCCATCGGTCGCCTCAATAGGTCAGCACGCGATAGTCGTCGGACATGATGTTCTGCAGCATGGCGGCGGCGCCCATCAAGCCCTTGCACTCCGGGATCAGGTCCGCCTCGGTCATATCGAACAGATCGAGGTTGGCGGGGCAGGCCCAGAAACGCGCGCCGTTCCTGTGGGCGTCGCGGATCCAGTCGTAGACGGTCTTGGCGTGACCCGCCTTGATGTGGATGGCCTCGGCGACGCCCTTGCGCATCAGCTTGCCGGCCGTCGCCGCGCAGACGACGTCGACCTCGTAGTCCATCGCTGCGGCGACCGCCGCATGATAGAACGGCGCGCCCAGCTCCTCGGGGTTGCGCGGATCGGTATTGACGAAGACGATCAACAGCTTGCGGCTCACGGGGGTTCTCCCGCTGCAGCGGCATCCAGCTCCCCGCGCAGGAGCGTCTCGACCTCCGCCAGATCGCCCTGGCTCGGCTCCTCATGCACAGGCGTACGGCCCAGCGCCGCCATCAGCCCTTCCACCACGCAGGACTGCACGCGGGCGGGCGACGGCGCCACGCCCAGCACCGCCGCGAGACAGGTGACCCTGTCGCGCAAGACGGCCTTGGATATGCGCAGCACGCGGGCCATGGCAGGCACGTCGTCCTCGATCAGGATGGTGCCTTGCAGAGCGAGGCTGCGGCCCTCGGCATAGCCGCTCGAGCCTGACACCTTGAGGCCCCCGATCTCGACGTCGTTGGCGGGCCGGAAGCGTGCGACGCAGCCGAGCCGGGACAGCCCCCCGGCAATGCCCTCGCAGATCCGTCGCGTCGCCGTGCCGAGATCGCCGGTCAGCGATCGGCGGTCGATCACGACATCCCAGGCCGGCATGCGCGGGCTCATGTAGACCGCGCCGCCGCCCGTCACCCGGTGCACGATCTCGATGGCGCGCAGCCGGCAATGCTCGAGGTCGACGGCCTCGGCAGCTCGCTGGGTGCGCCCGAGCAGCACGCATTCGCGATAGCGATGAAAGCGGATGGTATCGGGTGTGGTGCCGTCGGCATGCCGCGCGGTTAGGGCCGCCGTCATGGCGACGTTCCAGCGCGCGGGCTTCAGGCCGGTGTCGAGTATGCGGATCGGCGATGTCATGCGTCGGCCACGGGCTCGATCTTGATGAGACGGCCGAGGTTATCGAAGAAGTGGCCCTCGTTGAGGGTCATGCGGTCCTCGGTAACCTTGGCTTCCAGCTCGGACAGGCGAAGGCGGGCCGTTGGGTTGTCCACCGGGCCGCCGTTGCGCGCCTTGGTGGGGAAGAATGCGGCGCCGTCCCAGCTCTGGCCGGAGCCGGCGAACATTCTCGTGATGTCGTCCCAGTCCACCTCGTCGCCGATAACGTGCAGGTAGGTCGAGCATAGCGGCACCACGCTGCGTCCAGCGATTTGCGTCAGGATCACGAGCACGGTGAACTCGCCGTGCTGGCCCACCATGGATTTCAGCCACTCGTCGAACTCGGTCGGCTCAGAAGTCGACAACGGGGACCTCGGTCACGTATTGGTCGAACAGAGCATAGAACGATTTGCCGTGCGCGCCCTCGAACCAGGCCTCGAAGGCCTCCAGCTCCGGGGCGACGGCAGGCGACGCCTCGCCGTCCGCAACGCAAGCGCACTTCCAGACCGCCAGCGCGACCGGCTGCAGGCGAACCATGATCGCGTCGTAGGCATCGCTGCTCGCGGTCCAGCCCAGCTCGTCGCGCACCGCCTGCCGTTGTACGCTCCAGACCTGCTCCGGTTCCGACGCAGCCGCGCCCGCGCCGCCCGCCAGCGTACGGATGAGGCGCGTGCGGCGAAAGGCGAAAGCGCGTCGCCGCTCTGCCAGCGCAACCTGCTCGGCCATCTGCTTGCGCACCTCCGCCTCGGCGGCCTGCGCCGTCTTGGCCGCGGATTCGAACTCCGCCACCAGAGCCATGGCCGCCGGCGTCATCGGCAGACCTCGCGAGAGAGTGGCGGACGAGAACGGCCGCCGAACGGCCTCCCTGCTGAACTGAATTTGCTCACGGAGCGACACTCATGAGGCTAGCGGTTACCGAAGAGTTGCCAAACAGGGCGTTCGTGGGCCTGGGTGACGATGCGTACCCTATCCTACGTCACGGCATGTGGTCAGGTCGTGGGGAATTCGCTCTTGGCAGGACCGACTGACGGCAACGCCAGCGAAAGGCCCAATCCAGCCGGTTGGTAGAGCAAGCCGCGTTCCATGAAACGCTTCCCCCGGGACCCAATGCAGCGCTGACTGACGTGGTGGGCCGCCGAGAATGGCGGCTGTGATGAGCGTTGGCCGACGTCCCAGAACCTGCGCGTAAACGCGATTCTGCCTGAGGGTGGGGAAGGTGCGTGCGATGCTCCGACTGGAGCAATTCAGAAGGCGAATTCGATGCTGGCGTGCGCGACCAGAACCTTCGTGGCTGCGAAGGAGACACGGACCTCGGCGAACGCCAAAGCCTTGCCGAAGCGCAGGACCTCCGCCCTCACGAGGAAGTCGTCGTTGACGGCCGGCCGGAGGAAGTGGGTGTGTTGGTAGACGGTGCCTTTCGGGACGCGTTCCTTCGTCGTCATCGCAAGGGATGCAACAGTGTCGATGGCGGCCATGATGGCTTGGCCGCACACTGCGCCGCTCGAGAACTTGAGCGCATCGTTTTGCGGCAGCACTGCTGACACCACGCCCGGTTCAACCTTGAACTCGCGCAATCCGAGCGCCTTCACCCAGGGCGCGAAGAGCCAATCGTAGTACTCGAGCACGTTCGCATTCGTGAGCGGAACGCAATGGCGCGGAACTGGTTTTCCGATGTGACTCATCGATCTTTGCGCTCCTTCTAGAGAGACTGCTCCGCCGCCACCGTCCGGCGGGCAACTTGCCCGCCGCATCGTCGAGAGGAGCGTCAGCCCTCCGAGTGGGGTCTTCAGTCGCCGAATGGCGTCACGCTCGGGCTTGCGTGCCGCCATTCGTCTTGGCACTCGTCGATCGGTGATCAGCCCTTTCCCCAGATCGGCTCGCGCACGGCCGCCGCCGGAGGATAGACGGTAATCGGCTCACCACCCCGCCACTGCACGAACACGATCTCGGCACCGACCCGGCGACCCTTGTCGTCGAACTTCATGATCCCGTTGCCGCCGGGGAAGAACCGACCCGAGCCGTTCTTGGTCTCCATGCTCCGCAGGGCATCGCCGACCGCCTTGCGATCCGCCTTGCCGGCGATCTCGAGAGCTTCCTTCAGGATCCAGATGTGGCCGTACATGCCGATGGTGTCCTGGGTCATGTAGGGCTCGCCGGATTCCTTCTTGAAGCTCTCGGCCAGTGCCGCATGATCCTTGGTGGGCCAATTGGCGATCGAGAACAGCAGTCCCTCCAGCAGATCCTTGCCGACGAGGTTCAGGAGCTCCGGCGGGCCAAGGCCACCGCCGCTGGAAACCACGGGCAGCCGTCCCTGGCCGAGCCCGAACTCGTTCATCTTCTCGAATACCAACTTTACGTCGGTGGTCGTCGTCGGCAGGAACAGGAGCATCTCCGGTCGGGCCGACCTCACTTTCTGCACCAGCGGCGTGGCGTCCGCGAGCGGCGGCGTGAAGATGTCCTCGCCGAGGAGTTTGAGCTTCAAGCGCTCGAGGCCGCCTTCGATGAGCGGCTTGGCGAACGCCGTCGGGCCCGCCGTATTGTCGCGCAGGATGTAAACCGTGCTTGGCCTCTTGCCCGATGCCTTCTCGGCCAGATTGAGCGCCGTCGGCAGGGCGTCGCTGACCATCGCGCTGGAGACAAGCGAGGTCTGGAAGACATTCTTGTAGCCGCGCGCGGTGATCTGGTCGGCGTAGGCCATGGTCAGCCACGGCAGCTCGGCGCGCTCGGTGACCTCCGTCACCGCAAGCGTGAAAGAGGACAGCCATGAACCACCACCGGCGACGATGTCGGGCTCCGACGACACGAGCCGCTGCGCAGCATTCTTCGCCTTCTCGACGTTGTCGCCGGCATCAATGCTTATGAGGCGCATTTTGGCACCGCCGAGCGCCTTGATGCCGCCCTGCTCGTTGATGTGCTTGACCGCCAGATCGCCGCCCATCTTCTTGAGCTGGCTCGGTCTCGCCCAGGGGCCCGACAGGGGGACGATCAGTCCCACTTTGACTTCACTGGGTTGGGCTGCGGCGCGGCGCGTGCCCAGAATAAGGGTGCCTGCGCCGGCAACACCAGTTTGCAGCACGGTGCGGCGGCTCGGTCGTTTCACGCTTGTCATGTCGTCTTCTCCCTGGAGCGTTAGAGTTTCCATTTGGTTGTCTTCGAGCTAAGCGAGGCCCCCATCACATGCCGAGGTACGCCTTGCGGATGCGGTCGTTGGACAGCAACTCGTCGTGGGTGCCTTCGAGCACGACCCGCCCGGTCTCGAGCACGTAGCCCCGGTCGCACGATTGCAGCGCCTCCACGGCGCGCTGCTCGACCAGCAGGACGGTCAGTTTCTTGTCGCGGCGGATCTCGATGATGCGCTCGAAAATGGTGTCGACAATCGCCGGCGCGAGGCCCATGGACGGCTCGTCCAGCATCAGCAGGCGCGGCGACGACGCAAGACCGCGGCCGATGGCCACCATCTGCTGCTCGCCGCCCGACAGCGTGCCGGCGAGCTGACGGCTGCGCTGCTCCAGCACCGGGAACAGCGTGAGGATATAGCGCAGGTTCGCATCCCACTCGCGCCGCCCTGCCGCCGTCCAGGCGCCCATCTCGAGATTTTCAAGCACGCTCAGGTTTGGAAACACCTGGCGGCCTTCGGGCACATGGGCGATACCGAGATGGGGCCGGTCGGAAGGCGCGACCTTGGCGAGGTCCTGGCCTTCGAAGAGGATGCGGCCGGCGACCGGCGCAACGGTTCCCGAGATGGTTTTGAACAGCGTCGTCTTGCCGGCGCCGTTGGGTCCCACGATCGACACGAAATCGCCGCTGCCGACCTTGACGGACACGCCGTCGAGCGCGTTGAGGCCACCGTAGGCCACATGCACCCCATCAAGCTCGAGCATACTGGATCCACTTCTTGCCGAGGTAGGCCTCGATCACCTGCGGATCGCGGGTCACGTCCTGCGGCAGTCCTTCCGCCAGCACCGCTCCGTGGTCCAGTACGACGAAACGGTCGGCCAGACGAACCATCGCCTGCATGGTGTGCTCGATGATGACGATCGTCGTCCCGTCCGCCGCCAGTCGCCTGATGACACCAAGCACATCCTCCACCGCATCGGCACCGAGCCCCGCCAGGGTTTCATCCAGCAGCAGCAGCGGCGGCCCCCCGGCGAGGGCGCGCGCCAGCTCCAGCAAACGCAGTTGCTTGGTCGTCAGCCCACCCGCCAGCAGATGCGCGTCGCGCTCCATGCCGACCCGCGCGAGGGCGGCCTGCGCGAGCGCATACGCCTCGTCGTCGGACGGCGCGGCCGCATAGGCCCCCACGACGACGTTGTCGAGCACCGACAGGCGCGGAAAGGGGCGTACGACCTGGAACGTGCGGCCGATGCCGAGGTGGCAGACCCGGTTGGCGGGCAGACCCAGCACCGGCTTGCCCGCATAGGTGACGCTGCCGCTGTCGGCCTTGAGGATTCCATTCAGAAGATTGAACAGCGTCGTCTTGCCAGCGCCGTTCGGCCCGATGATGCCGAGGATCTCGCCCTCGCGCACCGCGAAGCTCACATCCTGCACGGCCTTCAGCCCACCGAAGCTCTTCGACAGACCGCGCACGTCCAGCAGCACCGGCGCGCTCGCCGGCGGCGCCGTGCGCGCGGGCGCTGCCGCAATGGTCGGCGCGGGAGCAACCACGTCCGCAGCCTTGGCCACCGGCGTGACCTGAGCATGGGCGGACGCTCCGGGAGCGGCGCGCCGCTGCAATATGTCCCGCACCTTCCAGTAGATGCCCTCGGGCGCGGTCAGGATGATCAGGATGATGGCCGCACCCAGCACCACGCCCTGGATGCCCGGAAGCTTGTCGCCGAGTTCGGCCTGCAGGATCTCGGTGAGCGGGATGAGGATCGCCGCACCGATGACGGGCCCCCACGCCGAGCCGACGCCGCCGAACAATGCCATGATCAGGGCCTGGGCGCTGGTCAGCATGCCAAACACGGTCTGTGGCGTCACGACCAGCAGCACCATGACGTAGAAGCCGCCGATCGTGCCGGCGATCGCACCGGACACGACGATGGCCTTGAGCTTCCAGCTGAAGGCGTCGATTCCGGCTGCCTCGGCCGCGATTTCGTTCTGCTTGATGGCAAGGAGCGACATGCCGAAGCGCGAGCGTTCCACCTTCAGCGACACCAGCAGCGCCGCAATCATCAGCGCCAGCCCCATCAGCGAGTAGATGCGGTGATCGCTGAACTGCATGTAGGCGGCAGGTGCGTCGCGCCGCATGGGTAGCGACACCTCCTGCAGACCCAGCCATTCGAACACGTAGAGCATCGCCAGCGGGTAGGCGAGCATCGACAGCGCGAAGTAATGGCCGCGCAAACGGAAGGTCGGATAGCCGATGATCAGCCCCGCTAGTGCTCCGGCGAGACCGGCGAGCGGCAGACCGATCCACGGCGTGACGCCGTAGAACACGAACAGGATCGTCAGCGTGTAGGCGCCGAGCCCGAAGAATGCCGCGTGTCCGAACGACACCAGGCCCGAGTAGCCCGACAGGATGTTCCAGGAGATGCCGAGCGTCGCCCAAACGGGCACCAGCGTCAGCATGAGCTGGTAGTACTGGTTGCGCACGGTCGCGACGAGAACGACATAGACGACCGTCAAACCGACCAGCGGCGCCGCCCAGGAGGCGACAGAGCGCTTGGCACGCGGCACCGAGGTCGTGGGCTGAGGCGCTTGGCGCTGCATCTCAAGCCCTCGTCACGTTGACGCCGAACAGGCCTTGCGGCCGCAGAAACACGATCATCAGAAAGACGACGAAAATAGCCGTGTTCTGCAGCTGCGTCGGCAGCACGAGCGTGGAGAGCTGCTGCACCAGTCCGATGATCATACCGCCCCAGAAGGCGCCGATGATCGAGCCCAGTCCGCCCAGCACCACGCCCGCATACATGACGATGACGAACTCGAGGCCGACGTAGGGCTGGAAGGGATAGTAGGTGGCCACCAGTCCCCCGGCCATCGCGGTGATCGCCGTGCCGATGCCGAAGGCGACGCGATGCGCCTTGTCGACGTCGATGCCCATGTAGGTCGCGGCGTCCGAATTGTCGGCGGCGGCCCTGAGCGACTTGCCGAGCCGGGAGCGGGTGATGAACAGGTAGAGGCATGCCGCCACCACCAGAGCGATGATCAGCGCTATGCCGCGCGCCTTGTTGAGGAAGACGCTGACGTCGTTGCCGAAGAGCGGCCCGAGCTCCCAGGCGCTCGAGGACAGCGAGGTCTTGATCGATACCGGGGTCGAGCCGAACACCAGCAGCCCCCCATTGGACAGAATCAGGGCCAAGCCGAGCGTCAGGATGAGCTGCGCGTAATGTCCCTCGCCTTCGAAGCTGGCAACCTTCACCCCGGTCACCTGACTGATGAGGAGGCGATGCAGCAGCACGCCGAAGACGTACATGATCGGGCCGGTGAGCAGCGCGGCGACGATGGAGCCGACCTCGGCACCGAAGAACTGGCCGATCCCGAGCACGCTGAAGAGATAGAAGGCACAGTACATGCCGATCATCATCAGGTCGCCCTGGCCGAAATTGATGACCCGCATGACGCCGAAAATGATGCCGAGGCCGACGCACATCAATCCGTAGAGACCACCGAGAAATATTCCCGCAGACAGCGCCTGCAGAAAGTTTTCGAGGTGAACAAGCATGGGGTTCACGACGGCGTATCTCCTCCCGTACGCGCCAATGGGCGCGCGATTGTTTTTGTTCGTCCGCGCACTATCGAGAGAGCGCGAACCCTTCGTACCCCTTGCGTGCGAGCTCATCGCAGATGCCGCGATAGCGCACCATGCCACCGGCATATGGCATGAACACCCGTGGCTTGCCGGGGATATTGGCACCTAGGTACCAAGAGTGATGCGCGTGCGGCAGCAGCGTCGCATCCGCCGCTTTGTTGACTTCCTGCACCCAGCGATCCATCGATTCCGGTTGAGCCTCGATGCGCGCAATGTCGTGCTCGCGCATATAGGCAATGCAGTCGGTGATCCACTCCGCGTGCTGCTCGATGGCCACCGGCATGTTGGTCAGCACGGAGGGGCTGCCCGGACCGGTGATCGTGAACAGGTTGGGGAAGCCCGCGATCTGCAAACCCAGATAGTTGCGCGGTCCCGCGCGCCAGGCCTCGGCCAGCGTCAGGCCGTCTCGCCCGGCGATGTTCATGCGCAGCAGCGGCCCCGTCATGGCGTCGAAGCCGGTCGCGAACACGATGATGTCGAGTGCATACTCGCGGCCGTCCCGCGTCTGCAGGCCCGAGGGCGTGATCGCCTCGATTGGGGCAGCCCGGACGTCGACGAGCGATACGTTCTCGCGGTTGTAGGTCTCGAAGTAGTCGGTATCGATCGGCGGCCGCTTGGCTGCGTAGGGATGGTCGATGCCTGCCAGCTTTTCCGCCGTGGCCGGGTCTTTCACAATCTGCCGGATCTTGCTCTTGATGAATTCCGATGCGGTATCATTGGCGGCCTTGTCCGCGAGCAGGTCGCGGAAGGTGGCCCGGAACTGCAGTCCGCCTTTCTCCCATGCCGCTTCGTAGAGCTTCTGGCGCTGCTCCGGTGTCACATCGAACGCCGATCGGTCCTCGATCGTGAAGTGCTGCCCGTTCGTCGTGCTGCGCGTCGCGTGGCGGATGGCAGCGTGGTTCTCCTTGACGTAGCGCTCGAACTCCGGCGTCAGAGGAACATTGCGCGCGGGCACGCTGTAGTTTGCCGTACGCTGGAACACCGTCAGGTGCGCCGCGGTCTCGGCGATGACGGGAACTGCCTGTATTCCCGTCGAGCCGGTGCCGATCAAGCCGACCCGCTTGCCGCTGAAGTCCACGCCTTCGTGCGGCCACTGCCCGGTATGAACCCATCGACCCGCGAAGCTGGCAAGACCTGGGAGGTCGGGCACGTTGGCCGTAGAGAGGCAGCCGACCGCGGTGATGAGGTACTTGGCGCGGAACTCGGCTCCATCATCCGTCACGACGTGCCACAGGTTGGCCCGCTCATCGTATCGCGCCGCCGACACCCGGGAGTTGAAGCGGATGTCCCGCTTCAGATCGAGGCGATCCGCAACGTAGTTGAGGTAGCGCAGGATTTCCGCCTGTACCGGATAGCGCTCGGACCATTCCCAACCCTCGAACAACTCCTTCGAGAATGTGTAGCAGTACACATGGCTCTCCGAGTCGCAGCGCGCGCCGGGATAGCGGTTCCAATACCACGTGCCGCCGACACCGGCGCCCGCCTCGAGAACAACCGCCGAGACTCCCAGCCGGTCCCGCAGGCAATGGAGCTGGTAGAGCCCCGCGAAGCCCGCACCGACAACGATCGCATCGAGCACTTTGCTTTCAACTTTCGGCATGCATTCCTTTCCGTCTTGTCGTGCACGGTCTGGGGCCGCGGTGCTCTCGGGCACGGCGTGCCGCTGGAGAACCAGCCAAGGTCAGTGGAACCGACGTGCCGGCACCATGGCCAGCCGCGGGAACGACGATCGATCAGCCTGCCCGAGCTCTTGCATTCCCACTCTTCCCTGGATTCTTCTCGTGCTGTTGGCGTAGCACTTTGAGAGCCACCTCTGCGGCTCGGGTGACATGCTCGACGGTCGCCTGCCAGGCGCCAGCAGGATCCCGTCTTTCGATCGCGTCGACGATGCGGGTGACTTCCGCAAGCGTGTGCCTTATGCGCCCCTTCTGCGACATCGACGTCGACCTGAGCAAACCGACCCTGTTGTTGAGTTGGGTCAGGATCCGGCCCGCAATTCGATTGCCGCATCTCTCGAGCAATACCTCGTAGAATCCTGCCTTCGCCGTGAGCAGCGGCACGCTGCTCTTGCCTCGCACCACGTCTGCGAATGCCCTGAGCGCCTGGCGAAGAACCGCGATGTCCTCGTCCGATGCGGTCTCGGCAAACCGGCGGGCCGCCAAGCCCTCCAGCATTGCCCGAACGTCATAGAGCTGCTCGGCCTCCTCGACGGTGATCTCCGACACGACCGGTCCGCGATGCGGCACGATGGTGACCAGCTCTTCAGCCTCGAGCTGCCGCAGCGCCTCGCGCAGCGAAGCTCTGCTCACTCCCAGCAGCTTGCACATTTCCCGTTCGATGAGGCGATCGCCCGGCTTGAATCGTCCGTCGACGATTGCCGCGCGCAGGCGCGTCTCGATCTCACGGCGCAGCGGCGCGGCCGCGAAGGAAATCTGCATCTCATTTGTCATCCCGCCATATTGTCTGACAAGCTTACGATCTGTCAATCAGGCAGTTTGGACCGGTCATCGACGTCCGCCACCGCCGTGATCTTCAGGCGACCGCGATGAGTGTCGCGCATCCGGTGATGATCGTTCTGTCGTGCGAGTTCGCGGGCGCCAGACCATGCCGGCGTGGGTTGCGAAGTGCTCGGCGGGCCGGTCGCGCAGGCGCCCGAAGCCGCTGCGCCGCTCGAGGATGGTGCGGCCCTGCCCGTCGAGCGGATTTGCGAGCCGACGAAGGCTATCGACCGCGTGGCGCAGTCCCTTCGCCCTGAGCGTCACGCGCCAGTCGCGATATCCAGATTCCGCACCGCGATTGCGGTCGCGCCTGCACAGGAGTTGCCGCGATGGATCAGGGGAGCGCCGCAACACGCTCGCGGGTGATGACCTTGGCCAGCTCGACGGCGGGCTGGTCGAAGGGGTCGACGCCCATGAGGCGCGCGGCCAGAATCGTCTCCAGCACGAAATGCATCATCAGCGCGCCCACACAGCGCTCGTCGAGGTGGGCGAGGTCGAAGGTGCGCACCGGCCGGCCCGCGCGGAGCAATGCCTCGGGCACGGCCACAGCCTGCGCCGCCACCAGGTCGCCTGCCGTCCGGCCGGCCAGGTAGTCGAGCCCGGCCGCGGTGGCGAGTTCGGGCGACATGCGCGGCCCCAGCCCAGCCTGCGGCGCCCGGACGATGCTGACCAGGTATTCGCGCGGCCCGTCCATGAAGAGCTGCAGCTGGCTGTGGTGGTCGACGGGACCGAGGCAGGAGATGGGCGCGGTGCCCTGTCCGTTCTTTCCCAGGCTCTCGGCCCACAGCTGGGCGAACCAGTGGCCCAGTCGCCCAAGCCGGTCCGCGTACGGCATCATCACCTGGGCGCGGATGCCCCGTTCGCGCGCGAGGCCCACGGCGAGCGCGGCGCCTACCGCCGGCGCAAGGTCGCGCGGGGACTTGGCGCCCATCAGCGCATCGACGACGTCCCGGGCGCCCGCGCGTACTGCCCGAGCATCGAGCCCGCGCGCCATCGCCGGAAGCAGCCCAACGTTGGTGAACGCCGAATAGCGCCCGCCGATGCCCGGATGGTGGTCGAGGATGGGGATGCCGTGCGCCTCGAGCAGCGTGCGCAGCCCATTGGCCTTGCCGGGCACGGCCGCCTCCGTGATGCCGAGGAACAGCTCGGGCATGCGGCTCTCCAGGCCAGCCTCCTTGACCGCCGCCAGCGCTGCCAGCGCCTGCACCAGCGTCTCCGGCGTTCCCCCCGACTTGGAGGTGATGACGAAGCGCGTGTCGGCCAGATCGAACGAGCCGAGCGCCGACTGCAAGGTGACGGGGTCGAGGTTGTCGTAGAACCGCGTGCGCGGCCGGCGGCGCTGTGCCTCGCTCGCCATGCCCGGAATATTCCAGCCGCCGAGCTGGGCCAGCGTCTGGCCGCCGAGGCTGGAGCCGCCGATGCCGAAGAAGACGATGGTATCGGCACCCTGCGACAGCCGGGCCAGGGCAGCTTCCGCCTCGGCGACGTCCTCGGTCTCCTCGGCGATGCGCAGGTGCGGCAGCCGGCGGGTGCGGTAGTCCTCTTGCAGCGCAGCAATCGCGGGCGCCAGCGGGCTGAGCCACCGGTCGAGCTCAGCGGGCGAAAGCCCGTGCTTGCCGATGGCGGCCTCGAGACAACCGTCGATGGACTGCGTGTAGGGAACCATGCCTGCGCGCGCACCCTGATCCATGCTCATGTGCCGAGGCCTACCCCGAATTTGCGCCCCTGTCACCTCGACCAACACGGCATCGGCGTGGGATGTCGCCCTGTGATGAACATCGTTTGCGGAAGCAGCTCGAGCTTGGGCCTCGCCGCGGCGACGCCGACCGCGCACTGAGTTCTGCCGCGTTGCACACGCCCACAATTTGATTTGCGTACCCCGCTTAATCGGGCGCAGGCTGCCCTTCTCAGCGCAGCGGCATTCACAGGGTTGCTCGCCGCGAACTGTCTTCTTCGATCGCTTGCTTCCCTTCCGTCCCGCTGCTCTGCAACGAAAGGGAGAGAACGCAATGAAGAGGAAAGTGCTTTCCCGCCGCGGTTTCGTGGCGGCATCCGCGGCTGCGTCCGCGACGCTGATCTCGGCTCCATTCGTGCGTACGGCCCACGCTGCCGGCAAGCTGTCGATCGGCTTCTGGGACCACTGGGTGCCCGGCGCCAACGACGTATCGCGGGCGATCGCGATGGAGTGGGCCGACAAGGAGAAGGTCGACCTCCAGATCGACTACATCACCTCCCAGGGCGAGAAGCAGCGCCTGACGATCGCCGCCGAGGCCCAGGCGCGGTCGGGCCACGACATCATGCAGATGGCGAGCTGGTGGCCGCACGCCTACTCGAAGAGCCTCGAGCCCGTCGACGATGTCGTGCCGGAGCTGATCAAGTCGAACGGGGAGGTGAACGAGACGGTGGCCTTCCTCGGCCGGGCGGACAACCGATGGATCGCCGTGCCGGCGACGACCGGCAGCCAGATCAAGGGGCCCTGCTCGCGCATCGACCTCATGAAGCAGCATGCCGGCATCGACGTGCAGGCGATGTACCCGGCCGGCGGCCAACCCAAGGCGGATGCCTGGACGTTCGACACATTCCTCAGGGCCGCGGAAGCGTGCCACAAGGCGGGCTTCCCGTTCGGCATCGGGCTCGGCACCACCGCGGACTCCGTCGACACCGCCGGCGCGATCTTCCGCTCGTACGGCGCGGCACTCGTCGATGCCAACGAGAAGGTCACGGTCAAGACCGACGAGGTGCGCCAGGCGCTCGACTACTACAAGCGGCTCGCCCAGTTCTTCCCGCCGAACTCGCCGTCCTGGGACGATGCCTCCAACAACAAATGGCTGGTGTCGGGCAAGGGCGCGCTGATCATGAACCCGCCGAGCGCCTGGGCGGTGGCCAAGCGCGACGCGCCCAAGATCGCCGAGCAGCTATGGACGCACGGCATGCCGGCAGGACCCAAGGGTCGCTTCGCCCCCTTCATCCCCAACTACTGGGCGATCTGGAACTTCAGCAAGAACAAGTCGGCCGCCAAGAGCCTGCTGGCGCATCTGTCCACGCCGTCGGCGATCGAGAAACTGGTGGTGGCGAGCGGCGGCTACGACGTGCCGTCCTTCAAGAACCTGACGACGCTCAAGACCTGGGCCGAGGAAGGGCCGCCGAAGGGCACGCTCTATCACTACCCCAACCCGTTCAACCACCAGGTCCTGTCGATCGCCGCCGCGCCGTCGCCGCCGAAGATCGCGCAGCAGATCTATGCCCAGGGCATCATGACCAAGATGACGGTGCGCCACCTGCAGGGCGAGCCGATGGAGACCACGCTCTCCTGGGCGGAACGGGAGGTCGAAGGCTTCATGCGCAGCTAGAACGGACACACATGCACAATCGTCATCCCGGGCTTGTGCCCGGGATGATACCTGGGGGCAGCGCGCTGCGGGTCAGCCGCACGCCACCGCGTAGATGTCCTTGACGGGGCCGGGCAGCGGCATCGCCGACCAGGTCTCGCCGCCATCCTGCGTGCCGAACACCTCGCCCTGGTAGCGGGCGCCGATATAGACTTGGTTGGGGTCGGTCTGGTGCAGGCCGACCGACATGATGGTGCCGTGCACCTGGACCTTGTCGAACCGCTTCCAGGTCTTGCCGGCGTCCTGGCTGCGGTAGATGCCGCCGTCCTTGCTGGCCGCGGCGACGCTTAGCGCGGCATACATGGTCTTTCCGTCCTGCGGCGACACCTTCACATCGCGGCCGTAGGTAATGGGCGAGAACCGCTTCATCTCCATGTCCTGCCAGCTCTTGCCCTTGTCAGCCGAGCGGAACAGGCCCATGCGGCAGGCCAGCACCACGGCATCGGGGTCGGCCGGGCTGATGGTGATGGCGTGCCCGTCAAGCATGCCCTCGGCGAAGGTGTCGGTGACGATCTTGCTCTTGAGATGCGGCAGCTCCGACAGGCGGATCAGATCGGCGCCGCAATCCTCCCAGGTCTCGCCGCCGTTGGTCGTGCGGATGACGCCGTTCACTTCCAGCGCGGCGTAGATCTCGTCGGGCCGCTTGGGATGCTGCACCATGCGCATGACGCGCACGGCGAACGGCGCCGTGGCGCGGTCCTTCAGGCCCGGATTGGGCAGGCGCCGCCAGGTCTGGCCGGTGTCGTCGCTGCGATAGATGTCAACCGGCGAGCCGCCCGCATACATGCGCCGGCTGTCCCTGGAGTCGACCAGGAACGACCAGATCTGCTTGCGCTGGTCGGGGAAATTCGCGCGCTCGAAGGTTGCGCCGCGATCGGAGCTGCGCCAGACGCCGTCGACGGTACCGGCGAATACGACGTTGGCGTCGGTCGGATGCACGAAGACCGTATGGGTCTCCAGATCCTTCAGGACATGCTGCCACTCGCCGCCCGCGGCCGAACGGCGGAATACTCCGACAGCGCCCTTCTCGTCGGGACGTCCGACATACCCGGCCACGCCGACATAGATGTTGGATTGCGATGCCATGAGACGTTCCTCCTCCTATTGTCTTTGCGCCACTATACCATCCGATTGCGGCGGCTCATACCGCCAGCATGAACCCCTCGTAGCCCTGTGCGGCCACCTCGTCGCATTTCTTCTTATAGGCCGTCACGCCGCCGACGTAGGGCATGAATACGCGCGGCTTGCCGGGGATGTTGGCACCGACGTACCACGAGTTCGCCAGCGGATAGAGCGTGCCGTCGGCCACCTCGTTGGTATGCTGCACCCAGGCGTCCTCGGCGGCCTTCTCGGGCTCGATGCGATGCAGGCCGTTGGCGCGCAGATGCGTCAGGCAGTCGGCGATCCAGTCGACGTGCTGCTCGCAGCTCAGGATCATCTGGCTCTTCACGCCGGGACTTTGCGGGCCGGTGATCATGAACAGGTTCGGGAAGCCCGCCATCATGATGCCGAGGTAGGTGCGCGGGCCGTCCACCCACTTCTCCTCGATGGTCGCGCCCCGATCGGTGCGGATGTCGATCTCCTTCATGGCGCCGGTCATGGCGTCGAAGCCGGTGGCGAAGGCGATGGCGTCGAGCGCGTACTCGGCATCGGCGGTGCGCACGCCGTCGGGGGTGATCTCCTTGATCGGCGCGCTCCTGATGTCGACCAGCGTGACGTTGTCGCGGTTGTAGGTCTCGTAATAGCCGGTATCGAGGATGAGGCGCTTGGTTCCGATCGGATGGTCGTTGGGGCAGAGCAGCTCCGCCGTCTTGGGGTCTTTCACCGTGGCGCGGATCTGCTCGCGCACGAAGTCCGACGCGGTGTCGTTGGACGCCTTGTTCACCAGTAGGTCGTTGTAGGCGTAGAGGTAGCTGATGCTGCCGCCCTCGGCCCATTTCGCCGCGTAGGTGCGTCGCCTCTCCTCCTCCGTCGCTTCCAGGGCGGACTTCTCGGGCGGCGGATAACCGGCAATGCCGAACGGCGTATCGTAGGCTGCGCGGCGGCGCTCGGGATACTCGGCCTTGTGCTTGCGCTCCTTCTCGGGATCGAGCGGCGCGTTGCGGGCCGGCAGGGTGAAGTTGGCCGTCCGCTGGAAGACGTAGAGGTGCTTGGCCTGGCTGGCGATGTGCGGGATCATCTGCACGCCCGACGAGCCGGTGCCGATGACGCCCACGCGCAGCCCGGTGAAATCGACGCCCTCGTGCGGCCACAGCCCCGTGTGGTACCACTTCCCCTTGAAGCTCTTCAGTCCGGGAACGCTCGGCGTGCGCGGCGTCGAAAGGTTGCCCGTCGCCATGATGCAGAAGGGCGCGGTGATGGTCTCGCCCTTGTCGGTCTTGACCGTCCACAGGTTGGTCTTGCTGCTGAAGACGGCCGACCGGATGCGGGTATTGAGCTGAACGTCGCGTCGCAGATCGAAGCGGTCGGCGACGTGATTGATGTAGCGCAGGATCTCGGGCTGCGTGCCGTACCGCTCGGGCCACTTCCATTCCTGCTGCAGCTCGTTGGAGAACGAATAGGAGTACTCCATGCTCTCCACGTCGCAGCGGCAGCCCGGATAGCGGTTCCAGAACCAGGTGCCGCCGACGCCGCTGCCGGCCTCGTAGGCGCGCACCTTCAGGCCGAGCTTGCGCAGGCGATGGATGGCGTAGAGGCCACCGACGCCCGCGCCCACAATGACGACATCGAGCTTGGTGGATTCTGTCTTGTCTGCCGGCATGTCGTGTCTCTCTGTCTTGGGGGCGCGGGCTGGCGGTTGTGGCGTCCGATCGATCTCAGACGTAGGGCATCACCTTCTCGGCGGCGAGCTTCATCGCGCGCTCTACATGCGCCTTGTCGATGCCGCCGATGTTGAACCAGAACACGAACTCGGTGATGCCGAAGCGGCGCTTCATCTCTTTGAGCTTGGCGACGCACGTCTCGGGATCGTCGGCGATGCAGGCGCCATACTGGTGCAGCTTTTCGAAGGAGAGATAGCCCATCTCGCGCGTCTTCTTGCCTTCGCGCATGGTGAGCTCATAGCCCTTGATCTCGCCCGTCTGCGGCGCGCCGGCGAGCTGGTTGGCCGTCACCTTGGCGTAGAACCACTCGACGTGGGCCTTGTAGATCTCGCGTGCCTTCTGGCCGTCCTCGTGCACGAAGAACGGCAGCAGGATCATGCGCTCGGCCTTCTTGGGATCGCGCCCCAGCTCCTTGCAGACCTTGTCGTAGTGCTGGCAGCTCTTCTCCAGCTCGTCCATCCACGTCTCGCGGTAGGTGCGGTAGGTGAATGGCGAGGCCATCTGCAGGTTGATGCCCTTGCGCGCCGCCTGCTCGAAGCTCTCCGGGCTGATGGTCGCCTGGTACACGGGCGGATGCGGCTTCTGCACCGGCTTCGGCAGCACCTCGACCTCCTCGGGAATCGTCCAGTACTTGCCCTTGTAGGAGATCTTCTCCTGCGTCCAGGACTTGAGGACGATGTCGAGGCCCTCGCTGAGCATCTCGCGGCTCTGGTCCATCGGCACGCCGAGACCGACGAACTCGTGCGGCTGGTAGGCCCGCCCTACGCCGAAATCGAGCCGCCCGTGGGAGAGGATGTCGACCAGGGCGAAGTCGGCCGCAGTGCGCAGAGGATGGTTGAAGGGGATCGCGCACACCGCCATGCCGATCCGTATCTTCTTCGTGCGCTGGGCGATGGCTGCCGCGTAGACCTGGGTGGAGGTGACGAGGCCGTAAGTGGAGAACAGGTGCTCGGCGATCCACACCTTGTCGTAACCGAGCTTCTCGGCCAGCTCGAAGAAGCCCAGATCGTCGTCGAAGCTCTCGACCACCCTCGCCAGGTCAGGGAACTGGCTCAGGCTGAACACGCCGAACTTCGTCTTTGCCATTGGGCTTCCTCTGGAGTGGCTGCGTTCACGCCATCGTGAGCGGTGCGGCCGCCAGCGTCAAACCGCAATCTTGCGGGCGCACCATGCGGCAGCGGCATGGCACCCGGCGATTGCTGGATGCTCGCGTCAAAGCTGTCCGCCGTCGCCCCAATTCTCCAGCATGGCGCGGTATTCGTCGTCCTGGTAGCGCGACAGCAGAAATGCCGGTGCATAGTCCGGCAGGGAGTTCCCCAGGACGTGCCGGGCGAGCAGCTCTCCGCCGGCGCAGGACGCCATCACGCCGAAACCCGAGTACGCTCCGGAAACGTAGGCCCCTTCCACCGGCAACGGCCCGATCAGCGGCCTGTTCTCGCGCGTCTTGATGTAGTAGCCGCCGTCAACGTAGGGCCGTGCCCCGCTGTCGATGTAAGCCTTGAGCGCGGGCACGGCGGTCGACATGCCACGCAACGCGATTTCCGCGTAGTGCGGCTCGTCCGGCAGGGGGAAGACGACGTCCGAAGGGCTGTTCTCGTAGTTGAAGAGGATGAGCAGCGTCGTGCCGGCGCCGCTGCCGTCCGGGCGCCCGTGGACGCCCCCGGGAAACTTGCGCAAAAGCCAGCGTGTCTCCTCGCTCTCGGCGAGGACCGCGCGCTCGTCGTCGCTCCAGGGCAGATGCTGGTCGTCGAGCCAGATCAGCATTGGGGCCCCGCGCGGCACTGCCCCGATCTTGTCGGGAAGGCTGATCTTCAGGTGGCGCTCGGCGACGATCGGGAGCTCGACACCGATGAACCGGGCCGTCTCCTTCAACATGGGTCCCGCGGCGAGCACGAGGTGCGTCGCTTCGAGCGCGTACCGCGCGCCATGCTGCTCCACATGAACGGACCGGATCCGTCCACCGGCGGTGTCGACGCCGACCACCTTGCCGCGCATGAGCCTGACGCCGCGTTCGCGGGCGGCTTCGAGCATCGTCATCCCGAGCTGCTGCGCGCTCAGCCAGCCGGCGCGCCGTGCGTGCGCCACCGCCACGGTCCCGGACGTGAGGTAGGGAAAGTGGCGACGAATCAAACTCGTGTCAGTGATGAAATCCGCGCCCGTGAGCGGAAAATCGAAACCGCGCTCCGGTGACGGTGCATAAGGGCTCGACGGCGTGTCGTGCATCCTTGCGGGGCCGCCGCCCCGCGCCTCGGCGTTCAGCACCATTTCTCGCAGCCACGCGACTTTACTTTCTTCTCCGGTCGCAAACAGGTAGCCGCGGCGGTTCATATTGATGCGGTTGCCGGTTGCGCGTGCGATCTCCTCCATGAGGTCGATGCTGCGGTTCATGAACGCCGTCATGGCCCGATCGGGGCCGGGCCACCAATTCCGGTAGGCCTCGGTCGATTTGTCCGATGTGAGCGAGAGGGGATTTCCCTCCTCGACAATTGTGATGTCGGGGCGATCGAGCCTAGCCGAGAGATAGTAGGCCGCAGCGATGCCGGCGATGCCGGCCCCGCAGATGACGATCTTGGGCGAAGTCCCCATCACCCCTCACACCTTCGGGACGATCTCGCCCACGAAGCGGTCGATCTGGCTCATCTGGTCGGCGGCGTTGTTGCCGCGATAGCGCACGATGATCTTGGTGAAGCCGAGCTCGAACAGGCGCTTGACGTCGTCCGTAATCTCCGCGAGCGAGCCGGTGCCGGGCTCGCGCACGCCGAAGGGTCCAGTCTTCGCCTCACCGATACCGAGGAACATCTTGTACACGAGGGAGATGTCTTTCAGCGGGCGGCCCGCTTCGGCTGTCATCTGGCTGAGCACGGCCATGCGCTCCTCGAGCTTATCGGGCGGGGCCGAGACCGCCAGCCAGCCGTTGCCGTGCTTGACGACGCGCCGCAGCGCGGCATTGGACAAGCCGCCGATCAGGATCGGCGGGTGCGGCCGCTGCACGGAGCCCGGAGAGGAGAAGACCGGCTCGAATGCGTAGGTCTCGCCGCGGTAGCCGACCTCGCCGCCGGCGCAGACGGCCTTGAAGATCTCGAGATACTCGTCGGTGACCCGGCCGCGCTTCTTGAAGTCGTACGCGCCCAGCACTTTGAATTCCTCCTCGAGCCAGCCCACGCCGGCCCCCAGGACGATGCGCCCGCCGGAGAACTGGTCGAGCGTCACCAGCATGCGCGCCAGCAACACGGGATTGCGGTAGGGCATGATCAGCGCGGCGGTGCCGATGCGTACGCGCTTGGTGGCGCCCACGAGCACGGCCATCGAGGCCACGGGCTCCATGAGCGGATCGGAGAGGCGCGTCGGGAAGCCCCCCTTGGCGCTGTAGGGATACTCCGACTTGAACGAGACGGGGAACGCCACGTGATCGGCGAGCCAGATCGAACTCGAAGCCCACGTCCTCCGCATGCCGGGCGAGTTGCAGGATCGTCGGTGGGTCGGCCAGCGGGCCGTAGATGCCGACGTCCAAACCGAAGCTCGCCAAGCTGGCCATGTCTCACTCCACAACAACCGTTCTTCCGGGGCAGCCGAGGCAGCGCCTCTCCCGGCCCGTCATCGGTTGCACGTTCGCGCCCGCGCCATGCCGAGGTCAAGGGGCGATCCCTGCAGACCTGTCCACGCACGGCGAAAGTGGATCGTCGCGCGCGGCGTCGCGATGGCGCCGGTCTGGGACAGCGCCCGACCTCGACTACGCGTGCTGAGGCATCGGTACGGGCGCTTGTGGCCGTGGCTCAATCTGGCCGAGCACCCTGGCGTCCAAAGCGTCCAGGACCTCGGGATGCGATGCCATGTCGAATTTCCGTCCGAAATAGCATTGGCTCGCGAACGCGCGCTCGAGATCGTCGAGCCCCAGCACCTTTGGATGACCATGGTGCGAATTGCTGAAATCGTAATATCTGATCTCGTGCGGAGAGATGCGAAATCTCTTCGTGTTCAGGAGCACCGTCGGGATGAAAGTCTCGTCGGGAAGGATGACGTGCCGGAAGTAATCCACGATCGTCGGGTTCTCATCGACGAAATCGAGCAGGGACTCACCGCATTCCCTGCGGATGGTGTGCCAATAGCTCCCGCCGTGCAGCTCGAAATCCTGAGAGAACGGCAGCGCCTCGACGCGTCGGCCGAAGGACAGCCCGTACGTCGTGTGCAGGCGATATTTTCGCGACAGGGCGAGCGCCTTGCGGGGCAGCCGCAGGAGGGCACGCTCGGCAAGCGAGAGCTCATCCTTCAGCGAGGCGTAGCGGAAGAAATACCTGTCGACGCACTCCTCGCGTGACCAGTCGAACGGACCGCCCCGGACCGCCCGCTCGGCGAGCGGCTTGAAGTGGTAGAAATATCCATCCATCGCCGAGCGCTGCATGGCGTCGGAGAATTCCGCCAACGGCCTGATCGGATAGTCCTGCCCACTCAGGAGGACGATCCAATCGTACGGCAGATCCTGCCGGCGCAGCCAGCGCAGGGCGCCCAGATAGCTGTCGACCAGCCCGAACCGACCGCGACCCGGGATCGCGGGCAGGATGCGGGAGATCCGGTGCTCGCGGGCCAGCTTCGCCAATCCATCGGCCGGTCCGCTGTGGGTGATCACGATGAGGCAATCGGGGCAACCCCGATTGAGCGTGTCGACCAGTCGTCCGACCTGATCGAGCGCTCGATAGGTCTGAAGGACGAAAGCGATGCGCATTGCGTGGACCCCGCCGGCGCGGTTGTGCAAGGGGGTGGCTTGCTCGCGATGACGCCGAATTCGACCCCGATTTTCACCGCGAAAAACACTAGGTCGCCCGAACGCGCCCTACTTGACGGCCGTCAAGTCAGGCAGTGGAGGCCGACCCATAGTCGGTCGCATGAGCAATGCACCCGCGTCAGTCTCGACCCAGAAGATATTTGGCGTAGAGGTGACCTCGTGCCCCCTCGATCTGGCCTGCGATCTGATCGAGGCGAGGATTGCCGAACGGTCTCCGACCCGCGTTGCATTCCTGAATGCCAACCTGTCGCTGCTTGCTGCCGAGCAGGCGGATCTGCGCGAGGCGCTCGACGGATTCATCGTCTTCAACGACGGGATCGGAGTCGACATCGCCAACCGCATTCTCAACGGGTCGGCGTTTCCGGCCAATCTCAACGGGACCGACCTGGTTCCTCACTTGCTCAGCCGGGCGCGCGGGCCGCTGCGCATTTTTCTGCTGGGAGCCAAGCCGGAGACGCTGCACAAGGCCGTCGCCACGATCCGTCAGCGTTGGCCGCATCATAGCGTCGTCGGCCAGGCGGACGGATACTTCACGGCCAGCCAGGAACCGCTCATCCTGGAGGCGATCGTCGACGCCGGCCGGACGTCGTCCTGGTGGCGATGGGCAACCCCAAGCAAGAGCTGTGGATCGCGCGCAACGTCCCCACTTGTGCGCCATGCGCCCTCGGTATCGGGGCATTGTTCGATTTCATGACGGGAGAAGTGAAGCGCGCCCCGCACTGGATTCGCGCGATCCGCTCCGAGTGGGTGTTTCGCCTGCTGATCGAGCCACGCCGGCTCTGGCGGCGCTATCTGATCGGCAATGCACGTTTCCTCGCGCATGTGCTTGTCAGCTGGGCGACCCAGCGCGTCGGGTTGCGCGCCAGCGGAGCCGACGGCAGCGGGCCGGACGGGCGTGGTCTGAGGAAATAGAGCCGGCGAGGCGGGTCCATCGACGGACCCGGCGCGAGCCTATCCGGGATGCCGGCCGAGACCGTCGCTCTGCGGGACGACGACGGGCGGGACATCCTCGCCTTTTCGACCCGAGCGCACCGATCCGTGCAACTCGCGTAGGCCGTTCCCGATCGAAATGAAATATTCCCGCAGGGACAGGTGCGACCGCAGCACCAGATAGGCGCCGACCGCCAGCTTGCGCACGAATTCGAACAGGAGCTCAGGTCTCTGGAGCGCATAGCGGCCTAGAACGATCAGCGCTCCCTTGTAATAGCGGGCAACGCTGGCGACGCGAAGACGAAGATCCGCGTGTTCAGTTCGGATCACAACACGCGGCCAGCAGATCGAGGCGGTCGAGGATACGCCGCTCCTTCGCGTCGGGGCCGCGCACCAGGCGCGACTTCAGCAGGCTGGTGTGCGTCAGCTTCTCCGCGTTGGCGCTGATCTGCGCTTGCAGCTCGTTCGACTTGACGCTCGCTGCCTGCAAGTCCTTGAGCAGCCCTGTGCGCCTCTCGCTGTCGGCGCGTGCCAGGGCCTGGATCGCCTCGGCCTGTTCCCGTTCAGCCACCTCGAGCTGCAGCCGTGTCTGCAGCACGCGCGAGGAGAACGTAACTTGGCTGCGCTTGATGTCCATCATGCGCAACACCGGCAGCGAGCCGCGCTCGCCGAACTGCAGCAGGTCGGCGTAGCTCTTCTTGTCCTCCTTGAGCCCCTGCTCCTCGTTCGCCAGCGTGGCGGACAGTGTACGCGCCCGATCCTCGGCCATGCGGATGAGCCCCTTGAGATGGTCGAACTCCCTGGAAAAGGCCTCCTGGCGCCGCTTGAGCGTCTCGGATTCGGTCGCGACGATCCGGTCGATGAAGCCCGGATCGAGCGGAATGTCCTTGAGGGTGCTCCGATCCAGGCTTTGGGTGCCGTCGAGCTCGGCGCGAATGCGCTCGATTTCCACCTGAACTTTGGCCGCCTCGGTCCACAGCGTCTCCTGCTTGCCCTTCATGTCCGCGGACTCGAGGAACGGGTTGACGAGGCGGTAGCGCATGATGTCGAAGCCGCCCGCAAGCGCGATGGCCTGACGCACCGACAGGCCGGGACGGAAGGGCAGCTCGCCGGGCTTTGCCACGTCACCCATGACGTAGACCGGTCGGTATTCGACGATCGACACGTTCACGTCGTCGACCGCGACGACGGTGAGGGTTTCACGACCATCACCGAATTTCTGCCGCAGCGGCCGGGCGGTCACCAGCTTGCGTATGGCCGCCTGCGCCTCCGTGATCGTCATGTCGACGATCTCGATGCGGCCAGCTGGCGGCAGCGACACCTCGCCGTTGAGCTCGACCATCGCCTTCTGGCGCAGCTCGGGGAAGCCGTGGATCGATATCTCGAGAACGTCTCCGACGTTCACGCGATAGTTGACGCCGAAGCCTCCTGCCACGTCGGGGGTGGACCCCGAGACTTCGGGGACGGGCGCAGCCGCCGGCCGCGTCTGGGACATGGCGACGGTCGCGGACGACGCAACGATCGCGGCGGCAATCACCAGGGGCGCGAAACGCCACCGCGGTCGCGACACAGCCGCATATCGCAAGGGGAAGAGCGTTTTGATGCCGAGCTGGGTCATTGCACCTTCGAACCTAGCGCCCGCCTTGGCCAACCTGGGATGCAGCTCAGCTGAGTCACGCTTGCCGGGATTGCCGATGCCACTTCGAAAGGCCTAGTTGGCTTATGTTTCGGTTCGAACGAGCGACGCGACGCGCTCATCCGGTCCCTTCTGCGATTGCGCCGTTGCGCGGGATGCACACCCCCGCCGGCCAAGGCAAACGTCCAAGACGCGCTACTCTATAGGCGGTGCACAATGGGAAGTTGACGCTTGTCAACTTCCGGCCCCGACCGGGCGCCCGTTGGTGGAGGACGAAACGCCTTCCCAACGTGCAAATCCGCTGGCGAGAGCACCGCACGGAGGGCCTCCGGCACAGGCCTTCCGCCGGCTCTATTTGGCAAGAGCCGGTGCCGCCTCCGCGCCTTCGCGTCTGGGCGCCTCGGCCTCGAGCGGACGCGCCCTTTCCGGGCGAGCCGACCCGAAGAAGTGGCGGGTCTGCTCGGCGCGGAAGGTGTCGGCCAGGCGGCCTCTGGGTAGCGTGACGTCGGCATACGTGATGACCTGATCGCGCTTGATCGCGCGCTTCAGCGTGCACCCCTCGACCAGGCCCTCCGGCAGATAGTCGCTGCCTTCCATCTCGGAGGAGTTGCAGGCCTCCCCGTACGTCATGTACTCGCCGGGGCAGTCGAGCACTTCGCCTGCCTGGAGGTCGCGTTTTGCCACGGCGCAGACCTCCACGACTGGCGGCCCCAAGGGCTTGGCCAGCGAATCTCCGAACAAGGCGACGCGCGCCACCGCCGAGGGGACCTCGAAATGGACCAGGTGGTAGGGCACGAAGAAGCTGTAAAGCGGACCAGGCCCCATCTTGTAGAGATTGAGATAGTGCTGCTGCTTGGGATCGGGATGCTCGGCGAGGCAATAGACCTTCGTCAGCGGCGTACCGACCACGTAGTCGATGACGCCGCCCAGCTCGCGCAGCTCATCGATGTCATAGAGCTTGCCGATCTCCATGATGTCGCCCTTGTACTCGAGGCCGCGCGACATCCCTCGCGATCTCACCTTGAAGCCGGTGGCGTTGGCGACGATCGACTGCTCGAAGCTGATCTTGGAGCCGTCGGCGAAAGAGGTGACCATCGCGGGGTTCTGCCCCCACTTCTCGGCGAACCCTGCCTGCGTCGTCGGATTGCGGTAGGGGTCCTGCAGGCCCTTGATGTTGCCCATGACGCGCGGCGTCAGGCCCAGGCCCTTCACCCAGCGGTAGAGGTTCATCTGGACGCCGGGCTCGTCGCCGTCGCAGGCCGACAGGATCACGCCGTTGCGCTTGGCGTAGACCTGCAGTATCGGGCCGAGCGTCGCGTCGAGCTCGGCATTCATGAGCACCACATGCTTGCCGTGGTTCATGGCATCGAGCGTCACGTGCAGTCCGAAATCCACGTGGCCCGTGACCTCCACGACCACGTCGATGTGCGGGCTGCGGCAGATCAGGCTCGGGTCCTCGGTGGCGATCGGGCGGCCGGCGACGGCGGCCTGCTCGAACTTGGCGGCGCTGTCGACAAGCACGGGGTCCAGGCCCGCATACTTGAAGACCTCGATCGCGCGCTGCGGCCGCCGGTTCGAGATCGCCACGACCCGCATGCCGGGCGTCGCGTTGGCAATCATGTTGGTGAGGCCCTGGACCATGAAGCCAGCGCCGATGAGGCCGACGCGCACCGGAGTGCCCGCTTCCTCCCTTGCCTTCAGGGCTGTGTCGACGAGTATCATCAGGCCACCACCATCTCGCGAATGCGCATCCGGCTCTTGAGATTGTCCTCGATCTCGTCGAGCAGCGGCCATTGGGTGTCTTTTTCGGAGATCACGGTTAGCGGGATCGGCCACTCGAGCCCGAGCCTGGGGTCGTTGTACATCAGGCCGCCTTCGACGCCGGGCGTGTAGTACTCGCTGACGATGTAGCTGGTGTCGGTGTTGTCCTCGAGGGTGATATAGCCGTGGGCGAACCGCTCCGGCACGTACAGCCCGCGCTGGTTGGCGGCGGACAGCTCGACCGACACGTGCTGGAGGTAGGTCGGCGACTCCGGGCGCAGATCGACGATGATGTCGAGGATGCCGCCCCGGGTGCAGCGCACATACTTCGCCTCCGCGGCGGGCGGATACTGGAAGTGCATGCCGCGCACCGTTCCGCGCTTGAGATTGGAGCCGACATTGGCTTGCGCGATCATCGGCTTCAGGCCGTGATCGGAGAATTCCTTCTGGCAGAACATGCGGGCAAAGAAGCCGCGATTATCTTCCCGGCGATCGAGATCGATAATGAATGCGCCGGTTAGCTTTGTTTCCGAAAAGATCATCCGTTCTACCCCCACAGGATCGCGGTGAATTCCGCGCGCCGACAGCGATGCGGTTTGCCCGGCGCACAAGTGCGACAGCTCGCCAGCTCGACCCCGGCCACCAGCCGCCCGGTATGCCGCATAGTTCGAGCAACGCCGCCGCCATCGTCAATCTAGGCGCGCCGACGCTGGCCGAAGTTGACAACCATCAACTTGCTGCAGCGCGGGAGGTGCACATTCCCGACGGGCCACACCTGAGTCGATAGACAGTGAACAGAGCGAGAATGACGTCCGGAGTCAGGCTCGTTGCGGCGAGGCGCCATCTTAGGGCGCGCATCGACGCATTCAGGACGTCATCCGTCGGACTGGCCGGCGACGGCGTATTCCCTACATGCAGCGAGGCGGTGCAATGAAGGTCGTTCTTTTCTGCGGCGGTCTCGGAACGCGGATCCGCGAGTATTCGGAAGCGATCCCCAAGCCGATGGTGCCGATCGGGTCGCAGCCGATCATGTGGCACATCATGCAGTATTACAGCCACTACGGTCATCGCGATTTCGTGCTCTGCCTCGGCTACAAGGCAAATGTGATCAAGGAGTATTTCCTGAACTACAAGCAGACGGTCGCGGCCGATTGCGTGACCGTCTCCAAGTTCGGCAGCAAGGTCGAGATCCTCGGCGACCGCCCGCCGGATTGGCGGGTGACGCTGGTCGACACCGGCATCTGGCGCAACATCGGCGGCCGCCTGATGGCCGTGAAGCACCTCGTCGAGGGCGAGGAGATCTTTCTCGCCAACTACAGCGACGGCCTCACCGACGCGCCGCTGCCCGAGATGATCGACATGTTCCGCAAGAGCGGGAAGCTCGGCTGCTTCATCGCCGTGCATCCGCCCTTCTCGTTCCACCTGGCGGAGTTCGACGGCAACAACGGCATCAAGCGCTTCCGCTCCAGCCAGCAGGCCGACATCTGGATCAACGGCGGCTACTTCATCTTCCGCAGCGAGATCTTCGAGTACATGCGCGAAGGCGAGGAGCTGGTGCTCGAGCCGTTCAACCGGCTGATGGAGAAGAACCTGCTGATGGCCTACAAGTACGAGGGTTTCTGGCGGGCGATGGACACGCTGCGCGACCGGCAGGTGCTGGAGGAGATGGCCGAGCGCGGCGAGATGCCGTGGCGCCCCTCGCACGACTCCCTGCACCGGCCGGCCATCCTGTCCCCGGCCGGAGCGACGTCGTGAGGTCGTTGGGGCTCGCCGCCGCGGGCGACCGCCTCTCCGTCCTCTGCCTCGGCGCACACTCCGACGACATCGAGATCGGCGCCGGCGGCTTCCTGCTGGGCCTGATGGCGCGCGGCGTGCAGCTGGACGCGTTCTGGTGCGTTCTGAGCGGGCCGGGCAAGCGGGAGCAGGAAGCGCGCAGCTCGGCGTCGGATTTCCTGGCGCAAGCGGCAAGCGCCAAGGTCGAGGTGAAGACGTTTCGGGACACCTTCTTTCCGCAGCAGGTGGAGGGGCTCAAGGACTACCTCGAGGGGGTCAAGACACGCTTCAGGCCGGATGTGATCCTTACGCACCGGCGCGAGGATGCGCACCAGGATCACCGGGAGGTTTGCCGGCTGACGTCGACGACGTTCCGCGACCACCTCATCCTGGAATACGAGATCCCCAAGTGGGATGGCGACCTGGGCCAGCCCAATTTCTATGTGCCGATCACCGCGCGCGACCTCGAGCGCAAGATCGAGCTGCTGAATGCCCACTTCGGCAGCCAGCGATCGAAAGACTGGTTCGATCCCGAGGTTTTCCGGGGCTTGGCGCGCCTGCGCGGCATGGAGTGCCGGGCGCCGGAGGGGTACGCGGAGGCGTTCTTCGCGCGCAAGGTCGTGTTGCTCTGACCGCGACCGGCGACAACCGCGCGCCCTGCGCGGCGGCGCGCGCATTTACGCGGTATTAACCAAGTTGGGGCCTTCTCTCGCTGTGGTCGTTCAAGCAGTGAGGAAGAGGCCATGACATCATTGGAAAAAGCGCTCGCGGGTATTCTCGAGCTGATCGAGAAGGCCAGGGCCGCCGGCAACGCGCTGCTGGTGGATACGCTCATGCAGCGCAAGCATGCGATCTGCGCCGCGCTGGCAGCGCCGGAGCAGCACTGAAGGGGCAGGCGCGGTAGCCACCTTCTTCACGCAAGACTGGCGGGAACGCGATCGCGAGATCGCTTCCCGTGAATGGCGGGCGTGTCCCGGGCGGTCCGGCACAAACGCGCTCATGAATTGAGCAGATCGCGATCTCCGTTGCGTGCCCGACACTGGGGGCCGCCAATGCGACGCGCGCAAGAGGCGCGTTAATGCCGGCGCAATCGAATCCCGGCATCTGATTGGTGCGTTAGTGCAAGTATTTGTTGCCGCTTCTCTTTCTCCTCGAGGCGACCCATGCGCCGCACCGCCGCTCCCGGCCCCGATGCGCCGGCCTCCAAGGCCGACGGCAAGATCAGGTCCGCGCGCGAGGCCGTCGGCCTCATCCGCTCCGGCGACACGGTGGCGACCAGCGGCTTCGTCGGCATCGGCTTTGCGGAGGCGATCGCCATCGCGCTGGAGGCGCGGTTTCTCGAGAGCGCGAAGGAAAACGGCATCGGCGAGCCGCGCGGCCTCAATCTCGTCTACGCCGCCGGCCAGGGCGACGGCAAGGAGCGCGGGCTCAATCACCTGGCGCATCGTGGGCTGGTGCGGCGCGTCATCGGCGGCCACTGGGGCCTGGTGCCGAAGCTGCAGGCGCTGGCGGTCGCTGGCGAGATCGAGGCCTACAACCTGCCGCAGGGCGTCATCACTCATCTCTACCGCGACATCGCCGCCGGCAAGCCCGGCCACCTCACCAGGATCGGCCTCGACACGTTCGCCGATCCGCGCCACGGCGGCGGCAAGCTCAACGCGCGCACGACCGCGGACCTCGTCAGCATCATGGCTGTCGACGGTGCGGAGTATCTCTTCTACCGCACCTTCCCGATCAATGTCGGCATCGTGCGCGGTACCACCGCCGATCCCGACGGCAATGTCACCATGGAGCGGGAGGCGCTGACCCTGGAGGCGCTGTCCATCGCCATGGCCGCCCACAACAGCGGCGGCCGCGTCATCGTGCAGGTCGAGCGCATCGCCGAGCGCGGCAGCCTGAATCCGCGGCAGGTCAAGATCCCCGGCATTCTCGTCGACTGCGTCGTGGTTGCGGAGCGCCGCGAGGACCACATGCAAACGTTCGCCGAGCCCTACTCGGCCGCTTTCGCGGGCGAGATGCGCGTGCCGATGAACACGCTCAAGCCGCTGCAGATGGACGAGCGCAAGATCATCGCCCGGCGCGCGGCGCTGGAGCTGGAAGCCAACGCGATCGTCAACCTCGGCATCGGCATGCCCGAGGGCATCGCCTCGGTGGCAGCCGAGGAGCGCGTCAGCGACCTCGTGACCATGACGGCAGAGCCCGGCGTCATCGGCGGCGTGCCGGCCTCCGGCCTCAACTTCGGCGCCGCCACCAACCCGCAGGCGATCATCGACCAGCCCTATCAGTTCGACTTCTACGACGGCGGCGGGCTCGACCGCGCCTTCCTCGGCCTCGCCCAGGTGGACAGGCACGGCAATCTCAACGTGTCGCGCTTCGGTCCGCGGCTGGCGGGCGCCGGCGGCTTCATCAACATCAGCCAGAGCGCCAAGGCGGTAGTGTTCGTCGGCACGTTCATGGCGGGCCCGCTCGAGGTCGAGGTGAAGGACGGCCGCCTCGCCATTGTCCGCGAGGGCACGATGGTCAAGTTCGTCTCCGAGGTCGAGCACCGCACCTTCTCGGGCGCCTACGCGCTCAAACGCGGCCAGCCCGTGCTGTACGTCACCGAGCGCTGCGTGTTCCGGCTGACGCCAGCCGGCCTGGAGCTGGTGGAGGTAGCGCCCGGCATCGACATCGATCGCGACATCCTCGCGCACATGCAGTTCGCGCCGATCGTCGACGATCCCCAGCCGATGGATGCCCGCGTATTCAAGTCGGAGCCGATGCGCCTGCGCGAGCGCATGCTGGCGATGCCGCTCGGGCAGCGCTTCGCCTACGATCCGATGCTGCGGATGCTCTTCATCGATTTCCGGCAGCTCACCATCGCCAGCAATCGCGACATCGCGCGCATCCGCGACGAGGTGGAGCGGCGCATCGGGCCGCTCGGCCACAAGGTCTACGCCATCGTCAACTACCGCGATTGCAGGATCGAGCCGGACGTGCAGGCGAGCTATCTGCGCATGGTCGAGGCGCTCGAGGAGCGCTGCTACCTGGGGGTCACGCGCTACGGCCTGTCCGACATCCGCGAGGCCGACGCCGGCTGGGACGACACCGCCAGTCGCCCAGGTAGCGACGTCACCTCCGCGCAGGCGGGCGCCCATGCCAGGAAGTTTGAGTTTCGGACATAGCCCAGAACTTGCTTGCGTAGGTGGGCATGACGGTGGAGCCCGAGAAGGGGTCGCCCTCAATCCCTCAATAGCGCGGCGAGACGCTTGATGGCCTCGCGGATGTTCTCAACCGAGTTGGCGTAGGAGAAGCGGATGTAGCCCTCGCCGTGGATGCCGAAGCTGGTGCCGGCGACGGTCGCGACGCCGGCCGTCTCCAGCATCTTGTTCTGCAGCTCGCGCGCGTCCATGCCGGTGCCTGTGATGTTGGGGAACACGTAGAACGCCCCGCCTGGATCGACGCAGCGGAAGCCCGGCAGCTGGTTGAGCAAGGGCACGATGACGCGGCGGCGCTCGTCGAAGGCCGCGACCATGCTGCGCGCCTCGTCCTGCGGGCCTTCCAGCGCTGCGATGCCGGCGTACTGCGTCGGCGCATTGACGCAGGAATGGCAGTTGACCGCCAGACGCACGACCTGCTCGACCAGCGCCTTCGGCCACACCGAGAAGCCGAGCCGCCAACCGGTCATGGCGTAGGTCTTGGACCAGCCGTCGAGGATGATGAGCCGGTCGCGGATCTCGGGATGGCGCAGGAAACTCTCGTGCTCGCGGTTGCCGTAGAGCATCTGGCTGTAGATCTCATCCGACATGACGGCGACATTGGGATGCCGCTGCAGGCCGGCGACGAGCCGCTTCACCTCCTCGGCCGGCACGGCACCGCCGCAGGGATTGTTCGGGCTGTTGAGGATGATCAGACTGGTCTTCGGCGTGATCTGCGAGAGCACCTGGTCGGCGGTGAAGGCGAACTCGTTCTGCTCCAGCAGCGCGATCGGCACCGGCTTGGCGCCGGTGTACTGGATCATCGAGCGGTAAATGGGAAAGCCGGGGTCGGGATACATGATCTCGGCGCCGGGCTGGCCGAACATCAGGATCGAGAAGAACATGGTGGGCTTGCCGCCCGGCATGATGACGACGGTATCGGGGTCGACCTCCACCCCGTGGCGGCGGTGAAGGTCCTTGGACACCGCCTCGCGCAGCGGCAGGATGCCCTGGGCCGGCGTGTAGCCGTGATGGCCGTCGCGCAGGGCCTTGATGGCCGCTTCGACGATATGCTGCGGCGTCTTGAAGTCGGGCTGACCGATGCCGAGGTTGATGATCGATTTGCCCTGGCGTTCGAGCTCGGCGGCGCGGGCGAGCACCTCGAATGCGGTTTCGGTGCCCAGACGCTTCAGATTCGGCACGAGCTGCAGCATGGCGTTTCCTCTGGTCTTGCGGGCTCGGGCGGCAACAGGGGCGGCGCGAGGTCCCGCTTGGCAGGGTTGTTGGCCGCCACCAATAGCCGATCTGCGCGGCGCTGCAAGGCTTTGCGGCGGGTCGGCTTTGGGCTGCTCGTGAGCCAGTTGTAACTTGTTGTGGCCATGGTTCCATGCTGCAATCCGTCAGCCCCACGACAGGGAGGGACTGCAATGCGATCGAGGTATCTCGGAGTGCTGGCCGGTGTCGCGGCCCTGGTTGCGACCGCGTCGCTTGCCGGTCAAAGTTCCGCGCCCCGCATCGAGGGTGCGCAGATGCCTCCACCGCCGTTCGGCGCTCCCCGGCCGCTCGTTCCCGGAGCCCAGAGCTGTGCGCCGCAGTATCAGAAGCTGTTGAAGCTGCAGGCCGACGCGATGCGGCAGCTGCAGCGGCTGAGCCGCGGCGAGGGCGACAAGCTGTGCAGCACGCTCGAGAGCGCCGACCTGCAGGGCGTCGACAAGCTGATCGACCCGAAGTCGTTGGAGAAGCTGCTCTCGCCGGATCAGCGCGACCTGCTTGATGCGTTCGGCATCGATCTCGGCAAGGTGAATGTGGCCAAGATCATGCGGCGCCTCGGCATCGACCCGGCACAGCTCGATCTCAGGCAGATCAAGCAGCAGTGCCGCCAAGGCCAGGACGGGATCGACCGCTTCGCGGCCAGCGAGCTCGAAAGGGTCGAGAAAGAGATCATCCGCTGCGACGAGCGCGTCTAGAGCGGTTCAACCGACCACCACAAGCACAACTGTCTTCCCGGTGCTCGCATGCCCTCGCACTTGTTCCGAGGGTCCCCGGGATCCACCTAACCGTGAACGCCCGAGCGAGCTGACGGATGGGTCCCGGGCTCAATGCCCGGGATGACGACGGCGAGCTTGGATTCGCCGTCGAGGTTCCATCAGGCCCGGAAAACCTCTAGTCTCGTACAAACACGCCGGAGGAGCCCCCCATGCCCGAAGTCTACGTTCACGCCGTCGAGGGACGCACGCTCGATCAGAAGCGCGCGCTGGTGAAGGACATCACCGACGCGGTGGTGAAGAACTTCAAGGTCAAGCCGGACGCCGTGATGGTGCAGATCATGGAGAGCCCGAAGGAGTCCAAGGCCAAGGGCGGCTTCCTGTTCAGCGACAAGCCGCCGGGCTAAGCCATTTCGATCTCGATCTCGATCGTCTCTCGCCGGCCAATCCGAGCTCAGCGCTGTCGTCCCGGGGCTTGGTTGCCCTCGGACTTGTTTCCGAGGGTCAGCGGGATCCGTTAATCAGCGCACTGCGGCGTTCGCGGACAGATGGATCCCGGGCATGAAGCCCGGGATGACACGTAGGCGTTTGGATCGACTGCCGCGTTTCATCAGCCCCTGAGCGCGATAGGGCCTACTTGTCGAGCCAGGCATTTTCCATGCGCCAGCTGTTGTAGAGCGAGTTGTTGTGGCTGGTGACCCCCTTCACGTGGGGCTGCCAGCAGGTGGCGGCGCGGTTGTGCAGGATGATCGGGCGAGCCACGTCGGCGGCAATCTTGCGCTCCGCCTCCCACAGGATCTGCCGGCGCTTCTCGGGATCGATCTCGCGCGATTGCGCGAAGATCAGCTTGTCGACCTCCTCGTTGCAGTAGCTCGAGTAGTTGCGGTCGGACTTGCAGGTGTAGTTCTCGACCATGTTGACGTCGGGGTCGTCTACGCCCACGCCCGTCGTGTTGAGGCCGATGGCGTAGTCCTTGCGCTGCACCTTGGCGTGCCAGATGGTGGAGTCGACCACGTCCAGCTCGCCCTCGATATAGATCTGCTTCATCTGGTCGATGAAGATCACGGCGGGGTCGCGGTAGAGCGGGATGTTGCGGGTCGATATCTTCACCTTCAGCGGATTGGCCGCGCTGTAGCCGAGCCCCTCCATGATCTTGCGCGCGTCGGCCTGGTTCTTGGCGAGGTCGGGATCGTAGCCCGGGATCTTGGCCAGCTCGCTGTCCGGCATCGCCCACTTGCCGTCGGGTCGCGGCAGCATCACCACGCCGATCATGGACTTGCCCTCGGCGAGGATGGTGTTGAAGGCGCCTCTGTCGAGGGCCAGCGCCATCGCCTTCCTGATCTCCAGCTTGTCGAATGGCGGCGCACCCGGATTGACGATCAGGTTGATGGTGTTGTTCGACGGCACGAACTGGCACACCGCGTTCGGCGCCTTGGCGGTGACGTCCTTGAGCCCCGCGACCGTGATGTCCGACACGAACGTCAGGTCGATGTCACCGGACATGAAAGCCAGCACGCGGGTCGAGCGATTGTCGATCACCCGGTACTCGATGCCATCGAGCAGCGGCAGGCCCTTCTTCCAGTAGTCGGCATTGCGCGCCAGCACGACCGAGACGCCCCGCTTGAACTCGACAACCTTGAACGGGCCGGTGCCGATCGGCTTGGCGCGCATGTCCTTCTGGGCCACGTGGCAGGGGTAGATCGGCGAATAGCCCGACGCCAGGAGTGCGAGGAACGAAGGTTGCGGCGCCTTGAGCTGGAAGGCCACCTCGTTGTCGCCGTTGACCTCGATCGAGCCCACGTTGTGGTACCAGACCTTGCGCGGGTTCTTGCGGAAGTCGTCGGACTCGGTGAGGCCAGCGACCAGATCGAACGTGCACTTGACGTCCTTGGCCGTGAACGGCTTGCCGTCGTGCCACTTGACACCCTCGGCGAGCTTGAAGGTCACGCGCGTCTTGGGGGCGTCCCAAGTCCAGCTCAGCGCCAGGTCCGGCACGATCGTGTCGAGGGAGGATTCGAGCTTGGTCTGGTCGAAGACGACGAGGTTGTTGAATACCGGCATGAACGGGAAGACCGTCGAGATCGTCGCCTCCTCGTGGATCGACGCGCTCGGCGGGTTGTCCCAGATGTAGGATCGCAGCGTCCCGCCCTGCTTCTGTGCGGCCGCGGGGCCGATGCTCATCCCTGCGATCAGAGCCGCAGAGAGCCAAAATCCACGTCGATGGGACATGCGGCGTCGCCTCCGGAGATAGGCCGCGCCTTGCTTGCTGGCGCTTTGCTCCGGACCCTACCACTTCGGGTCAGCCCGACAAGCGCGATGTAGGGGCGCCGTGGGAGCCAATCATCCTACCCAAGGCGGCCGATCGTCTGTGCGAGCGTCGCTACTGCGTAGTAGCAGTGCGGAAATACGTTCGTGCAAGTCAGCAAGGCCCAGCAGCGACAGGCGCTCCATGACATAGACCGTGTCGTCAGTCGCCCGTGCCCTTTCGAAAGCAAGTACTTTCTCCTCCACTGCCAAGGCTGCAGCCTGATCGCGATCGGACGCCTGGGCGATCAATTCGTGGATTTTCCGTCTCTCTGCCTCGGTCATTAGGACAATCCCGGTGGCCTGCTCGCCGACGACAATGCAGCTCTCGCTTTGGGGCACTCTTGTCGAGCAGCACTCACGCCGTCAAGTTGGGGAACTCTGCTTAGGCGGCGCCGGCCGCGAAGCGCTTCACCAGCCATTGCGCGGTGCGCAGCAGGCGGCCGTCGTCGCGGCGCGCACCGATCAGCTGCACGCCCATCGGCAGGCCATCGGCTTCCAGCAGCGGCAGCGTCACGGCCGGCACGCCGAGATAGGTCCAGAAGCCGCAGAAGACCGGGTTGCCGGTCGAGCCCAATCCTTTGGGAGCGGGTCCGAGCGAGGCCGGGGTGAGGATGGTGCCGTAGTTGAGCAACAGTTCCTCGACCGTCTTGTAGTATTTCTCCCGCGCGTCGAGCGCCGCGAGATACTCGACACCGGTTATGCGGCGCCCTTCCTCCAGCTGCTGGCGCAGATTTTCGCTGAGCAGCTCCGGCGAGCGGTCGAGAATGGGGCCGAACTGCACGGCCATCTCGACCTTCTGCACCTGCCGGGCGGCGGCGAAACCGCGCTCGGTGGTATTGTCGATCGAGATCTCCTCGACTTGGGCACCCAGCTCCTCGACAAGCTCGCCGTAGGCCTCATGCGTCACGGGATCGGCTTCGGCCCAGGCATGCGTCTTCACGAACGCGAACATGGGCGCGAGCGGCCAGTCCTCGGTCGCAGTCTCCAGCAGTCGCGGGCGGCTGGTGACCAGGTTGGCCGCGTCGCGCTCGTCGTGACCCTGCAGCACATCGGCGAGGAGCGCCAGGTCCTCCACCGAGCGGCCGTATACGCCGACCGTGTCGAGCGAGGACGCCTGCGTGAGCACGCCGGGGCGCGGGATCAGACCATAGGTCGGTTTGAGCCCGAAGATGCCGCAAAAGGCGGCCGGGCGGATGACCGATCCAACCGTCTGCGTGCCGAGCGCGGCGGGCACCATGCCGGCGGCAACGGCGGCGGCCGAGCCCGAGGAGGAGCCGCCGGGCGTGTGCTCGGGATTGCGCGGGTTGCGTGTCTTGCCGGGCGTGAAGGTGGCAAGCTCCGTGGTCACGGTCTTGCCCATTATCACGGCGCCGGCGCGGCGCAGCGACGTGACGCAAACCGCATCGGCCGTCGGCTGGCGGCCGCTATGGGCGCGGCAGCCGTTCTCGGTCGGCATGTCGGCCGTGTCGATGATGTCCTTGATGCCGATCGGCACCCCGTGCAGCGGACCGACGCCCTTGCCTTCCTTGCGCAGCGTATCGGCGGCGCGCGCCTGCGCCATCGCGCGCTCGGGATCGAGGTACTCCCAGGCCTGGACCTGGGGCTCGAGGGCGGCGATGCGGTCGATGCAGGCGCTCACCAGCTCCTCGGAGCTGGTGTCGCCGCGGGCAATCCGGGCGGCCGCTTCGGTCGCGGTGAGATCGGTGAGGTTCATATCGGTCCCTGGCGTCTTTCCGTCGATGTGCGCGCGCCGCACGTTCAGGTCTTGCGCCAGCAATGACTATTGCAACTGTCCAGGACTTCCAAGCCCGGAAAGTCACCGATGCCCCCAGGCGCGGTCGCGCGTCGGCGTCTCAGTTGCCGTAGAGGTAGTTCGGCAGCCAGAGCGTCATGCCTGGCCACAGATACATGATGACCATGCAGACGATGACGATGACCATGTACGGCATCATGCCGCTGAATATCTGGTTGAGCGTGACGTGCTTGGGAGCGACGCCCTTGAGGTAGAAGGCCGACATGGCGACCGGCGGCGACAGGAAGGCCGCCTGCAGGTTCACGAACACGAGCGTGCCCCACAGAATCGGATCGATATTGAAGTGCTTCAGCAGCGGCAGGAAGATCGGCACGAAGATGACGATGATCTCGGTCCATTCCAGCGGCCAGCCCAGCACGAAGATGATCGCCTGCGACAGGATCATGAACTGGATGGGCGTCATGTTGAGCGACAGCACCCACTGCTCGACGAGCGCCTGTCCGCCCAGGATGGCGAACACGCCCGAGAACAGTGCCGAGCCGACGAACAGCCAGCACACCATTGCCGTGGTCTTGGCGGTCAGGAATACGGCTTCCTTGGTGCGCTTCCAGTCGAGCGTGCGGGCCTGCAGGGCCAGCAGGAACGCGCCGGCCGCCCCGACGCCGGCCGATTCGGTCGCCGTCGTGATGCCGAACAGGATCACCGCGAGCACGACCACGGTCAGGATGCCGAGCGGCATGATCGAGGACGACAGCAGCTTGATGACCTCGAGCCGGTCGGCGTCGAGACGGGCGTAGTAGCGGATCTGGAGCACCACGCAGATGGCCGCGATGATGCCGAACCACATGTAGAAGCCATCGGGCGGGCCTCGCTCGGCGGGCGTGGCGGGCCCGCTGCCGAGACCCGGCGTGCCGAGCTGCTGGACGCCGGAGAACACCTCCTCCGGCCCCGCCTGCTGATGGATCACGACGTACCACCACGCGAGTAGCAGCGTGCCGCCGACGATGATGAACGGAACCAGCGTAGCCAGGAAGTTGACGAGCAGCGTCCCGTAGGTGACGCGCGTCTTGCCCGCCTCCAGTGCCAGTGCACGCCGCGGCGACACCAGGGCCTTCAACAAGCCGACGAAGACGTTGTTCGAGTAGGCCGCCTGGAACTTGCGCATCCAGTCGGGCACCGGGACTTTCGTCTGCTCCTCCGGCAGCGGCGGCGCGATCTTCGGATTAATCAGCGCCCAGCCGATGATGTAGATGAGATAGAGGAACGACAGGAAGAAGCCAGGGAACATCGCGGCGGCATAGAGCTTGACGACGGACTGGCCGGCCACGGCCGCGTAGACGATGATCATGACGGACGGCGGGATCAGGATGCCGAGCGTGCCGCCGGCCGTGATGACGCCGGAGGCGAGCCTGACGTCGTAGCCGGCCTTGAGCATGGGGTTGAACGCGATCACGCCCATCAGAACCACCACCGCGCCGACGAGGCCGGAGGCGATGCCCCAGAACGTGCACACGATCAGCGTGGCGACGGCAAGCGAGGCCGGCACGCGGCGAAACGCGAGCTGGATCGAATAGAACATCTTGTCGACCAGCGCGCCGCGCTCCATCACGTATCCCATGAGCACGAACAGCGGGATGGAGATGAGAACGTCGTTGGTCATCGCCCCGTAGGTGCGCTGGACCATCAGGTCGAAGACCTTGTTGTGCGTGAAGAGCTGCGTGGGGTCGTAGAAGGCGATGAAGCCGAAGAACATGCCGAGGCCCATCAGCGTGAAGGCCGTCGGAAAGCCCATCATGATCACGACCACGATGAGGCCGAGCATCAGCAACCCGAGTGCGGGATCGCTCATTTGTCGAGGTCTCCCCCCATGCCCCGCTGGCGCGCGGCCTCGTCGATCTGCTTGGCGCGCTCGATCGCGATCTTGCGCGACTCCTCGTCGACGTATTCGCTGTGCGCGAGCTGCTCCTCGATGACGTCGGTCTCCGCCACGTCATGCAGGCGGCTCGGCCATTCGCCGGTCTTGAGGCAGACTATTGCGCGCATGATCTCGGCGACGCCCTGCAGCATCACCAGGCCGCCGGCGATCGGAATGATCGACTTGAAGTGGTAGACGGGCGGGCCGTTCGCCGTGACGTTGGAATGCTCGGCGATGCGCCAGGAGTTGGCCGCGTAGTAGTAGCCGGCGAACACCAGCGCCGCGATGCCGGGGATGAAGAACACCAGATAGAGCAGCAGATCGAGTGCGGCCTGCGTGCGCGGGCGCATCGAGCTGTAGAGGAAGTCGCCGCGCACATGCGCGTTTTGCGCCAGCGTGTAGGCCCCGCACAGCATGAACAGGGAGCCGTACAGCATGTTGTCGAGATCGAAGATCCAGGCCGTCGGCGCGTTCATGATGTAGCGCTTGAAGACCTCCACGCAGACGACCGTCATCAGGATCATGATCAGCCACGCGGCTGCCTTGCCGACCCAGGTGCTGATACCGTCGATCGCGTGCAGAACGCCTTGGACGTTCATGTATCGCTTGCTCGGTTGAAGGGGGAGATCCACAAGAAGGGAGCACCATTCCGTTGCAGGAACGGTGCTCCGTCAGCGCGCCTGGTACGGGTCAGATCGGCAGCTTGCCGTTCGGGCCGAAATAGTGGTCGAACGCCATCCTGCGATTGGTGATGTAGTCCTGCTCCCAGCGCGTCGAGCGTTTGGCAAACTCGAGCTGCGACTGGATGATCTCCTTGAACAGCGGATTGGTCTCCATGTACTTCTTGCTGATCTCGTCGTAGAGCTCGAGCTGGCGCTTGAGGATGGCGTCCGGCGTCTTGAAGAAGCGGACTTTGTCCTGCGTCTGCAGGGTGATGTAGTCCTGCGAGTTGCGATCGATCGCCTTCCACTGCATGTCCTGCGAGGCGGCTTCCACGGCGTTCTCGACGATCGCCTTCATCTTCGCCGGCAGCGCACTGAACTTCGTCTTGTTGAAGCTGATCTCGAGCTGCTCGGAATTCTGGTGGTAGCTCTGCAGCATGCAGATCTTCGAGACGTCGGCGAAGCCGAGCGCCCGGTCCGACGAGGCGTTGTTGAACTCCGCCGCGTCGAGCAGGCCGCGATCCATGGCGGCAACGATCTCGCCGCCGGGGAGCGCGTTGACGGCAGCACCCATGGCCGTGAACAGATCGATGGAGATGCCGACGGTGCGGTATTTCAACCCCTTGAAGTCGTCGACGTTCTGCATCGGCTTCTTGAACCAGCCGAGCGGTTGCGAATAGAGCGGCGCATACGGGAACGACACCACGTCGGCGCCGATCGTCGTGTAGATCTTTTCGAGCAGCGCCTTGCCGCCGCCGTACTTGTGCCAGGCGAGCAGCATGTTGGCGTCCATCGCATAGCCGGGGCCCGAGCCCCACAGCGCCAGCGCGGTGTTCTTGCCGTAGTGATAGACGAGCACCCCGTGACCGCCGTCGAGCACGCCCTTGGAGACGGCATCTAGCAGGCCGAAGGCGGGCACCACGGCCCCCGCGGGCAGCACCTCGATCTTGAGGTCTCCGCCGGTCATGTCGTTGACCTTCTTGGCGAAGTCGAGCGCGTATTCGTGGAAGATGTCCTTCGACGGCCATGTGCTCTGGAAGCGCATGCTCATCGGGCCTTGCGCCTTGACGACGCTCGGCGCGGCAATGGTGGCCGCACCGGCGGCAAGAGCACCGGTCCTCAGGAATTTTCTGCGCGTGACATTGGTCGCAGTTTTGCTGCTCATCGTTTCCTCCTCCTGCTTCATACGCTTCAGCGGCGTATTGGATTGGGCCTGGTATACCACGGCCGGGCCTGGACGATAAATGGGCAACTCCGGCGCATCCACTGCCACGAATCACCCTTGCCGGGTCAGGGCAGGGCGCGCGCGCGAAGGTTCATGGGCAGCGTCCCACCGGGAGGCGCTTGTATCCTGTTTGGGAGACGTCCGCGGCGGCCGGGCTATTCCATCGGCGATGCCGGGAGCCTTCAGTCGCCGCCGACGAACACCTCGTCCCGGCTCTTGCGGATGGCGGGCAGGATGGCGATCACCACCAGTACCAGGGACACCGCCAGCAAGGTGCCGCTCAGCGGCCGGTCGATGAAAGTCTTGAAGCTGCCGCGCGAGATCACCAGCGCCTGGCGCAGCTTCTCCTCCATCAGCTTGCCGAGCACGAAGCCCAGCAGCAGCGGCGCCGGCTCGAAGCCGAACTTGACGAGGGCGTAGCCGAACAGGCCGAATCCCGCCGTCATGACCACGTCGACCGGCGAATTGTTGACCGAATAGATGCCGATGCAGCACAGCACCACGATCGACGGGAACATCAACCGGTAGGGCACCTTGAGGAGGCGCACCCACAGCCCGATCAGCGGCAGGTTGATGACCAGCAGCATCAGATTGCCGATCCACATCGACGCGATCATGCCCCAGAACAGCTGGGGCTGCTTGGTCATGATCTGCGGGCCCGGGATGATGCCGTGGATGGTCATGGCGCCGACCATGAGCGCCATCACGGCATTGGGCGGAATGCCGAGCGTGAGCAGCGGGATGAATGCGGTCTGCGCGCCGGCGTTGTTGGCCGACTCGGGGCCGGCGACGCCCTCGATGGCGCCGCGCCCGAAGCGCGAGGGATCCTTGGCGAGCTTCTTCTCCAGCGTGTAGGAGGCGAACGGCCCGAGCACGGCGCCGTTGCCCGGCAGCAGCCCCAACAGCCCGCCGAGGAACGTCCCGCGCAGCACCGGCATCGCCGATTGCCGCAGGTCCTGCCCGTTGGGCAGCAGATGGCCGATCGGGGCCTGGACCACATCGCGGGTCTGCGTCGACTCGAGATTGCGCATGATTTCGGCAAAGCCGAACATGCCCATGGCGATCACCGCGACGTCGATGCCGTCCGCGATCTCGCTCCAGCCGAAGGTCAGGCGCTCCTCGCCGCTTTCCAGATCGGTGCCGATGGTCGAGAGCAGGATGCCGACGAGGATGATGGCGATCGCCTTCGCCACCGAGCCGCGCGCCAGCACCACGGCAAACATCAACCCGAGAACCATCAGGGAGAAATAGTCGGCTGGCCCGAACAGCAGCGCCATGCGCGTCAGGGGAGCGGCAAGCGCGGCGATCACCAATGTCGCGACGCAGCCGGCGAAGAACGAGCCGAGCGCGGCCACGCCGAGCGCCACGCCGGCGCGGCCCTGCTTGGCCATCTGGTGGCCGTCCAGACACGTCACCACCGAGGTGGCCTCGCCGGGGATGTTGACCAGGATCGCTGTGGTCGAGCCGCCGTACTGGGCGCCGTAGTAGATGCCGGCCAGCATGATGAGCGCGCCGGTCGGATCGATGCCGAAGGTGATCGGCAGCAGCATGGTGATGGTGGCGATCGGGCCGACGCCCGGAAGCACGCCGATCAGCGTGCCGATGAGACAGCCAACGAAACACAGCGCGAGATTCTTGAGCGACAGGGCGACGCTCAAGCCCAGCGCCAGATTGTCGAAGAGATCCATCATGGGAGAGCGGAACCTCGAGACCTTGCTGCGGACTTCTCGATCATCACACTAGCGACCGAGCACGAGCGCCTTGACGGCCGCCTTGGCTGCTTCGTAGGGCCCATGCACGGGCCACAGGATGTTCAGCGGATCGAAGGGAATCGGCAGGCTGAGCATCTCCTTGAACAGGAAGCCGCACACCACCGTCGACAGGACCGCATAGACGACGACCTCCATCGCGCGGGTATCGCGATCGGCCAGCGCCGAGATCAGGAAGCAGAGCGGGCCGGCGACGACGAGGCCGGCAGGCCGGATCAGGAAGGCGAAAACGGCGACCGCGGTGATCACCAGCAGCGGCCCGCGGACGGCCCATTTCTCGAGCTTGTCGCCATCGATGATCAGGCTGGAAATCAGCAGCAGGACGCCGAAAGCGCCTACCATCACGGCCACCACCTTCGGCAGCAGGCCCGAGCCGATGCCCGACAGCTGGCCGAAGGGGAGCGAGAAGGCTCCGACGTAGCCGACCGCGGCAATGCCCAGGAGAAACAGACCGCCGGCGAAATCGAGGGGCGACCGGATCGCCGAGCCTCTCTGGGCGCGGTCGGGAGGCGCCTCAGTCATCACTTGCCCTCACGGCGATTTCTCCCTGCGCCCGGCACCGTTGACGCGCCATCACTTGCATCGTCCGGGTCCGGCAGCGGCCGACCCTAGCCTGTTCGGCACTGACGCGTCCACCGGGCGCGGATCGCTGTCAATCGCGCGCATAGTTACGAGCCGCGACCGGCCGCCGCCCCCGACATTGCCTGCTGCAGGATACGCGCGACGTGGCGAGGCTGGCGACCGGTGCCGTCCTGGATCTGGTGTCGGCAGGAGAACCCGTCGGCGGCGATGACGGTGTCGGGCGCGGCGCGCCGTACGGCCGGGAGCAGGGTCAGTTCGCCCATGGCCAGCGAGACCGCATGGGTGTCGGCGCCATAGCCGAAGGCGCCCGCCATGCCGCAGCAGCTCGACTCAACGGTCTCCACCTCGAGCCCCTCGACCAGCGCCAGCGTCGCCCCGACCGAGCCCATGACGCCGAAAGCCTTCTGATGGCAGTGCCCGTGCAGCAACACCTTGCCGTCGATCCTGCCGATCGGCTTCGCAATGCGCCCGGCCGCTGCCTCGCGCGCCAGGAACTCCTCGAGCAGGAAGGCCTGGCGGGCAAGGCCCTCGGTCTCCGTTCCCGGCAGCATCGACTGGAACTCGTCGCGTAGCGTGAGCACGCATGACGGCTCGAGCCCGACTACGGGCACGCCGCGGGCGAGGAACGGGGCGGCGGCCGCAAGTACCCTCCGGGCCTCGGTGCGGGCCTCCTCCACCAATCCCGCCGACAGGAACGTGCGCCCGCAGCACAGCGGCCTCGGCTTGCGGCGAGACTGCCCGCCCGCGGCGGCTGCATTCCCATCTTCCGCGCCGAGCAGCGCGACGCGATAACCGAGGCGGGCGAGCACCTCCACCGCGGCGTGCAGGTTCTCCGGCTCGAAGTACGTGTTGAACGTATCGGCGAACAGGGCGACCTCGCGCGTCGGTGCAGCTGATTCCGGAGCGGATTCCCCTCCCCCTTGCGGGGAGGGGAGGGGTGGGGGTGGAGCCGCGACCGTCATGCGCTAGGCCCCCCACCCCCGACCCCTCCCCGCGGAGGGGGAGGGGTGCTATCGCGGCGGCGCGAAAGAAGTCCCGGCGCCAGCGCGGAAGCTGGCGCTTTGCCGACATGCCCGTGAGGCGCTCGGTCAGCGATGCGAGCGCCGGTACGGCGTTGCGGACGTTCATGATCGGCGCCAGCCGCGAGGCGTACGGCGCATAGCGCGGCAGGTAGGCCACCAGCCGGTCGTGGAGAGAGAGCCCGCGGCGCCTGTTGGCGGCGGCCTGCACCTCGATCTTCATCTTGGCCATGTCGACGCCGGTCGGACACTCGCGCCGGCAGCCCTTGCAGGAGACGCACAGCTTCATGGTCTCCAGCATCTCGTCGGAGGCGAGCGCGTCGGGGCCGAGCTGGCCGGAGATGGCGAGGCGGAGGGAGTTGGCGCGGCCGCGCGTCACGTCGGCCTCGTTGCCGGTGACGCGGAAGGACGGGCACATCACGGCGCCCGCGAGCTTTCGGCATTCGCCGTTGTTGTTGCACATCTCCACCGCGCCCTGGAACCCGCCGCTGGCGCCGGGATAGGCGGACCAGTCGAGCGCCATCGGCACATCCGGCACGCGGTAGTCGGGCTTGAAGCGGAACAGGGAGCGGTCGTCCATGCGCGAGGCGCGCACGATCTTGCCCGGGTTCATCATGCCCTGAGGATCGAAGCGGTCCTTGACCTCCTCGAACAGGCGCACGGTCCTGGCGCCGTACATCTTCTCGTGGAACTCGGAGCGCACCAGCCCGTCGCCGTGCTCGCCCGAGTGCGAGCCCTTGTAGGCCTTGACCATGTCGAACGCCTCCTCGGCGATGGCGCGCATGGTCTTGGCGTCTTTCTCGAGCTTCAGGTTGAGCACGGGCCGCACGTGCAGGCAGCCGACGGAAGCGTGCGCGTACCAGGTGCCCTTGGTGCCGTGCTTCTCGAAGACGGCGGTGAGGCGCTCGGTGTAGTCCGCCAGGTTCTCGAGCGGCACCGCGCAGTCCTCTATGAAGGAGACGGGCTTCCGCTCGGCCTTCATCGACATCATGATGTTGAGGCCGGAGGCACGCACCTCCCACACGGCCCGCTGCCCGGCCGCATCCGCCACCTTCACCACGCTCTTGGGGTGGCCGAGATCGCCCATCAGCTCGTCCAGGCGTTCGAGGCGGCGCAGGTTCTCGGCCTGGTCGTCCTCGGCGAACTCCACCAGCAGCAGGGCGTCCGGCGCGCCGCGCACATAGCTCTCCATCACCGGGCGGAACATGGCGATGTCGCGGGCAAGCTCGATCAGGGTGCGATCCACCACCTCGACCGCGACCGGCCCCAGCTTGACGACGTGCTGCGTCGCCTCCATCGCCTTGCGGAAGGACGCGAAGTGGCAGATGCCCAGCGCCTTGTTCTTCGGCAGCGGCGAGAGCTTCAGCTCCAGGCGGCGCGACACGGCCAGCGTGCCCTCCGAGCCGCACAGCAGCGTCGCCAGGTTGACGGGGTTGGCCCCGGGCACCAGCGCGTCGATCAGGTAGCCGCCGACGCGACGCGTGACGTCGGGAAATGCATGCGCAATGTGCTCCGCCTCGCGTCGTCCGAGCGCGAGCATGTCGGCGAAAAGGGCGATGGCCTGATCATGCGCCGTTCCCTCCCCCCTTGCACCGACGAACTCCCCTCCCCCTCGCGGGGAGGGGGTGGGGGGCCGCTTGCTGGACGGCGGGTGGGATTCACCCCCACCCCTAACCCCTCCCCGCAGGGGGAGGGGAATCCAGTTGGAGCAAGCTGCGCGAGATTGTGCCCGACCTCGCCGAAGCGGGCCTCGGTGCCGTCGGCGAGGATCGCATCGATCGCCAGCACGTTGTCGCGCATGATGCCGTAGCGGATCGAGCGCGTGCCGCAGGAGTTGTTGCCGGCCATGCCGCCGATGGTGGCGCGGCTGGACGTCGACACGTCGACCGGAAACCACAGGCCCGACTGCCGCAGCTGCCGGTTGAGCTCGTCGAGCACGATGCCGGGCTCGACGATGCAGGTGCGCTCGATCTCGTTGATCTCCACCAGCCGCTTCAGGTGCTTGGAGTAGTCCATCACCAGCGCGCGGCCGACCGTCTGGCCCGACTGCGACGTGCCGCCCCCGCGCGGCAGCAGCGGCACGCCCTCCTCGCGCGCAATTGCCATCGCCGCGCGCACATCGTCGTCGGAGCGCGGCACCACCACCCCCAGCGGCTCGATCTGGTAGTGCGAGGCGTCCGTCGAATAGCGCCCGCGCGAGAACCGGTCGAACAGCACCTCGCCCTCGCAGCTCCTTGCGCAGGCGGGCGGCCAAGGCATGATTGATCGGGAGAGGACTCATAGGTGCCTCAGTAGCACGGTCATCCCGGTGCTTGTCACCGGGATCCAGCATGCCTCTTGCTCTGGCGTGAATGGATGGCTGGATACCGGGGACAAGCCCCGGTATGACAGGGTGCTCCCCGTTTCGATCAAATCAGCAGGAGGCCCCATGTCCAACACGCCCCGCCGCGCCGGCCGCCATTTCCTGCAGATCCCCGGGCCGACGCCGGTGCCGGACCGCATCCTGCGGGCCATGGACATGCCGGTGATCGACCACCGCGGGCCCGACTTCAAGGAGTTGGGGCTGAAGGTGCTTTCCGGCATCAAGACCGTGTTCAAGACCGCGAGCCCGGTGTTCATCTATCCCTCGTCCGGCACCGGCGCCTGGGAGGCAGCGCTGCTCAATACGCTCTCGCCCGGCGACAAGGTGCTGATGTACGAGACCGGCCATTTCGCCACGCTGTGGAAGTCCATGGCCACCAAGCTCGGGCTGCAGGCGGAGTTCATCGCCTCCGACTGGCGCAGCGGCGCCGACGCGAGCGCCATCGAGGCGCGGCTCAAGGAGGACAAGGGACACACCATCAAGGCCGTGTGCGTGGTCCACAACGAGACCTCGACGGGAGCCACCTCGCGCATCGACGAGGTGCGGCGCGCGATCGATGCCGCCAAGCACCCGGCGCTGTTCATGGTCGACACCATCTCCTCGCTCGCCTCCATCGACTACCGCCACGACGAGTGGGGCGTCGACGTCACCGTGGGCGGCTCGCAGAAGGGGCTGATGCTGCCGCCGGGACTCGGCTTCAACGCGGTGAGCGACAAGGCGCTGGCCGCCACCAAGACCTCGAAGCTGCCGAAGTCCTATTTCGCGTGGGAGGACATGCTGGCCCCCAACAAGGAGGGCTTCTTTCCCTACACGCCCGCCACCAACCTGCTCTACGGCCTGGCCGAGGCCGTCGACATGCTGCATGAGGAGGGCCTCTCCCGCGTGTTCGCACGCCACGACCGGCACGCGGAAGGCGTGCGCCGCGCCGTGCGCGCCTGGGGCCTCGAGATCTGGTGCAAGGACGCGAAGTACTACTCCTCTTCGCTCACCGCCATCCTCATGCCCTCCGGCCACAACGCCGACGCGTTCCGCAAAAGCGCGCTGGAGCATTTCGACGTGTCGCTGGGCACCGGCTTGAGCAAGGTCGCCGGCAAGGTGTTCCGCATCGGCCACCTGGGCGACACAAACGACCTAACGATGATCGCCACGCTCGCCGGCGTCGAGATGGGCCTGAAGCTCGCCGGCGTGCCGCACAAGCCCGACGGCGTCCGCGCCGCGATGGACTACTTCGCGGACACGGCCAGGACTGGGTCCTGAGCGGGTCCGGTGCGCTACATCCGCTGACCGCGTGACGCGACTGTCGGGCGCCTGCTCACTCCGCCTTCGGGTCGAGCCCAAGCAGGCGGTCGGCGTTGCCGTGGGCGACCTTGGCGAGATCGTCGGGCGACAGCGCCAGCGACTGCAGGAAGGCCTTGCCGCGCTCGTTGGGAGCGTAGGGATAGTCGACCGAATACAGGATCCGATCGATGCCGAAAGTCTGCAGCGCCGCAAGGAACGGCGGCTGGCTGAATATGCCGCTGGTGGTGATCCACACCTGATCGAGAATGGTGCGGCTGATGGGCCGCGCGAGGTGGGGGATATAGGCCTCGAACACCTGGTCGGCCCGCGCCAGCATCATCGGCAGGCCCTCGCCCATGTGGCCGATGATGAGTTTCAGCTTCGGGTGGCGGTCGAGCGCGCCGGACAGGACGAGGCGCAGGATGTGGATGCCCGTCTCCGAGTGCCAGCCCCAGCCCGCTCCCTCGAGCACGGCGCCGGAATTGGACGGAAGATTGCCGAAATAGGCCTTGCGCACGGCCTCCGGCGCCAGGTGGGGGTGGAGGTAGATCGGCACGTCGAGCGCTTCCGCCGCCGCCAGGACGGGCTCGAAGCGGGGATCGTCGAGGAAGCGATCCTGCGTGGTGCCATTGATCAGCGCGCCGCAGAACCCCAGCTCCCGCACGGCGCGGGCCATCTCCTTGGCGGCAGCGTCGGGCTCGCGCATCGGCAGGTGCGCAAAGCCGGCAAACCGGGCGGGATGGCGCGCGATCGCCCCGGCCAGTGCGTCGTTCGTCTCGCGGGCGAGCGCCACGCCCTCCGCTCCGTCGACGAGATCGGCGCCGGGACCGGTTGTCGATAGCACCTGCATGGTGATGCCGGCCTCGTCCATCAGCCGCAGACGCGTCTCGCCGATCTCTGGCGCCAACTCCAACGGATTGACGCGGCCGGGCAACACGCTCCTCGGCCCGAAGCCGCGCTTGGCGATGGCCTCGCGGCTGATATAGCGCTGAACCAGCGACGGGACCGTGAAATGCTCTTCGAGCGTGACGACGCGCATGAACAATCTCCAAATGGGCCCCGGAACAGTGGCACCACATGGCGCGTCGGAGCAAGCGGTCTTGCGAGGCCAGCGGCCTCATTGGGCCGCATTCATGAAACCCCATCCTATTGGCTTCATCAGGAGCGGAAAATGCTCTAGCTTGCGGCCCATGAATCAACCGCTGAAATTGGGCATCGCCGGCCTCGGCACGGTGGGCACGGGTCTGCTGCAGTTGCTGGGGGAGCACGGAGACCGTCTCGCCCGCAATGTCGGTCGCAATATCGAGGTGGTCGGCGTCTCCGCGCGATCGCGCTCCAAGAAGCGCGGCGCCTCGCTGGGCGGCGCCAAGTGGTTCGACGACGCGACGCGTCTCGCGGCCGACGCTTCTATCGACGTGTTCGTAGAGCTGATCGGCGGCGAGGACGGAGCCGCCAAGAAGGCCGTGGAGGCCGCCCTCGCAGCCGGCAAGCACGTGGTCACCGCCAACAAGGCGCTGCTCGCCAAGCACGGCACCGAGCTCGCACGGCTGGCCGAGAAGAACGGCGTCGCGCTCAATTTCGAGGCGGCCGTGGCCGGCGGCATCCCCGTCATCAAGACGTTGCGCGAGGCGCTTGCCGGCAATCAGGTCCGGCGCGTCTACGGCATCCTCAACGGCACCTGCAACTACATCCTGACGCAGATGCAGGAGGAGCACCGTGCGTTCGCCGACGTCTTGGCGGAGGCGCAGGCGAAGGGCTACGCCGAGGCCGATCCCACCTTCGACATCGGCGGCTTCGACACCGCGCACAAGCTCACCCTGCTGACGAGCCTGGCCTTCGGCACGCGCGTCGCGCTCGACCAGGTGCACGTGGAGGGCATCGAGGCGATCAGCGCGGCCGATATCGAGGCGGCCGACGACCTCGGCTACCGCATCAAGCTGCTGGGCGTCGCGCTGATGACCGAGAGCGGCATCGAGCAGCGCGTGCATCCCGCCATGGTGCCGAAGCACTCGGCCATCGCCGAGGTGTCGGGCGTCACCAACTGCGTCGCCATCGACGGCGATTTCTGCGGCAACCTGCTGCTCGCCGGCGCCGGCGCCGGCGCCAAGGCAACCGCATCCGCGGTGGCCGGCGACATCGTCGACATCGCGCGCGGCGACAATCCGCCTCCGTTCGGCGTGCCGGCGGCCAATCTCAAGCCCTACAAGCGCGCCAAGCTCGGCCAGCATCAGGGCGCCTATTATGTGCGGCTCGCGGTGTTCGATCGGCCGGGCGCCATGGCGGGCATCGCCGGGCGCATGGGCGAGCGCGGGGTGTCGCTGGAAAGCATCGTGCAGCGGCGGCCGCCCGGCGCGCAGATCGGCATCGCCGCGCGGCTCAAGCCCGGTGCGCCGACGCCCGTGATCCTCATCACGCACGAGACGACGGAGGAGGCCATGCGCGGCGCGCTGGCAGCGATCGACAAAGACGGCAATGTATCCGAGCGTCCGCAGATGATACGAATCGAGCCGCTGTAGTGCCGGAGAGCGTAAGTTCTGACCGGCGTTACGTCATGCCCGCGCAGGCGGGCACCCACGACACCGGGCCGCACAACTACGGATAGTTGCGTGGGTCCCCGCCTTCGCGGGGATGACGAAGGGGCGTGATAAGACGGATCTGGGGCGATCAGGGATGGAGAGGGAAACGATGGAGAACAACATCCAAGGCCACGACGTCGCCGGAGGGCTCGATCGCGTCCTGGTGCTGGAAGTTGCGCGCGTGACCGAGGCCGCCGCCATCTCCGCCGCCCGGCTCCGGGGCCGCGGCGACGAGAAGGCCGCCGACAAGGCCGCCGTCGATGCCATGCGCAGGGAGCTCGCCAAGGTCCACATCAAGGGCCGCGTCGTCATCGGCGAAGGCGAGATGGACGAGAGCCCGATGCTCTACATCGGCGAGGAGGTCGGCATCGGCGACGGCCCGGAGGTGGATATCGCGGTCGATCCTCTCGAGGGCACCACCATCTGCGCCAAGGCGATGCCGAACGCGCTCGCCGTATTGGCGATCGCCGAGCGCGGCGGGCTGCTCAACGCGCCCGACATGTACATGAACAAGATCGCCATCGGGCCCGGCTATCCGGACGGCATCCTCGACCTCGACGCGCCCCCCGGCGACGTCCTCAACGCCATGGCCAAGGTCGCGCGGCGTGCCGGTGTCGGACATCACGGCCTGCATTCTCGACCGGCCGCGCCATGCCGAGCTGATCGCCGCCGTGCGCAAGGCGGGCGCCGGCGTGCAGCTGATCCCCGACGGCGACATCGCCGGCGTGATCTGGACCACCGACCCGAAGGAGACGGGCATCGACATCTACTTCGGCATCGGCGGCGCGCCCGAGGGCGTGCTGGCGGCGGCGGCGCTGAGGTGCATCGGCGGTCAGATGCAGGGCCGGCTGCACCCGATGAAGAAGGAGGAGGAGGTGCGCGCGGCCGCCATGGGCATCGCCGACATCCGTCGCAAGTTCAGCATGAACGAGATGGCCTCGGGCGACGTGATCTTCTCGGCCACCGGTGTGACCGACGGCTCGCTGCTGGACGGAGTGCATTTCCGCGGCGACTTCGCCGAGACCGAGACGGTGGTGCTGCGCTCCAAGACCGGCACCGTCCGGCGTATCAAGACAACCTTCCGCATGCTCGGCATGAAGGCCGTCCCGTAGGCCGGAGACCGGCGGCGGGTCCCACGCCTCTCCGGCTACGGCAGGATCGCAAATGCCCTTGCCGGAAATCCCAGGCCGTTGCGCACCTTGGGCCACGTGGCGACGATCAGCGCGCCTTTCGCAGGGACCTGGTCGAGATTTGTCATCACTTCGATCTGGTAGTGCCCCTTCTGCAGGAGGTAGGTCTCGGACTCCATCTTGTCGGTGGTGTCCGTGTCGAGGGACTCGTGGCCGGTCGCCGTCACGCCGCGCTGCTCGTAGAGGAATTTGATCGCCTCGACCGACCACGCCGGAAACGGCTGCCGTTTGAACCGCTCCGGATCGCGCTCGAAGTCCTTGGACATGTCCGTGCGCAGCGCCGCGAATGCGCCCTTCGGGACTTGTCCGTGCTTGCGCTCCCACGCCTTGATGTCCGCGACCGAGAAGGCGTGATTGGGATCCTTGCCCAGCAGCGGCGTTGCATCGAACACCACCAGCCGCAGGATCATCTGCTTGAGCGGGATCTGGTCCATGGTGATGCCGCTCTCGGCAAAATGGGCCGGCGGATCGACATGGGTTCCGTACTGTCCGACCATCTCGTAGTACGTCGTGCGGAATCCATCCTTGCCGATGGTGTAAGGCTCTTTCGTTTTCGGATCGGCGGCTGGCGTCATCCTGGCCTGGCCGAAGCCTGACCACACGGGCGTCTCGGGCCCGAAGCTGTGCGTGAGGTCGACGAACCTCTTGCCGGCAATGGTTCTGTAGGCCCGGTCGAGATCACCCTGGGCCCGCGCGGCAGCGGGCAACACTGCGCAAAGCGCCAGCGCCGCGAGCGCTGCCCATCGCGCAATGGCGAATGATGGTGCCATGTCTGGCCTCCTTGAAAATATCCTGAGCGGACGAACTCGCTCCAGCCTACCCCGGCGTCATTGCGCCCACCACGGCCGCCGTCATCATGGTCGCGAGGGTGCCGGAGATCAGCGTCTTGGCGCCGAGGCTGACGATCTCGGCACGACGCGCGGGCACCATCGCCACCATGCCGCCGATCATGATGCCGAGGCTGCCGAAGTTGGCAAAGCCGCACAGGGCGTAGGTGAGGATCAGCCGCGAGCGCTCCGACAGCACGCCGGCCGGGATCTGCCCGAGTTGCAGGTAGGCGATCAGCTCGTTGAGCACGGTCTTGACGCCGAGCAGCGAGCCGGCCTTGGCGCACTCGGCCCACGGGATGCCGATCAGCCAGGCCAGCGGCGCGAACAGCCAGCCCAGCACCTGCTCGACGGTGAGCGTGGCGCCGAACGGCGTGGTGACGAAGCCGACCAGCTGGTTGGCCAGCGCCACCAGCGCCACCATCACGACCAGCATGGCCGTCACGTTGACCAGCAGCTCGATGCCCTCGCGCGTGCCCTGGGCGATGGCATCCATGCTGGAATGGGAGGGGTCGTCGATGACGATGTCGGCCGCCGGCTCCGCATCGGAGGGCGGCGGTGCGGGGTCCGGCACCATCAGCTCCGCCAGCATCAGCCCGGCCGGCACGCTGATGACCGAGGCCACGATCAGATGCCCCGCCGCGCCCGGCAGCAGCGGCTCCAGGATGGTGGCATAGAGCGCCAGCACCGTCCCGGCCACGCCCGCCATGCCGACCGTCATGGTGGCGAACAGGCCGCCTCGGCTCATGGCGGCGAGGTAGGGCCGCACCAGCAGCGGCGCCTCCACCATGCCGACGAACACGTTGGCTGCCGCGGACGTGCCGACCGGCCCGGTGACGCCGAGCGAGCGCTGCAGCACCCAGCCGATGGCGTGGACGATCTTCTGCAGCACGCCCCAGTGGTAGAGCAGCTTGGAGAGCGCGCTGATCACCAGGATCAGCGGCAGGGCCTGGAACGCCAGGATGAAGCTGGTCTCGGGCCGGACGGTCTCGAACGGTGCCGGCCCGCCGGCCAGATAGCCGAACACCAGGCGCATGCCGGTGCCGGTCGCCGACTGCAGCGCGGCGATGAGACTGTCTGCCCAGCCGAACGCCGCGCGCGCGGCCGGCACGTTCAGCATCAGGCCGGCGATCAGCACCTGCAGCCCGACGCCCCCGAGCAGGATGCGTACCAGCCGCGCCGGAGCAATCGCGCCGCGCTTTTCCGAAATCGCCCAGGCGATCAGCGGAATAGCGACCAGCCCCACCAGGCTCTGCGCCTGCAGCCACATCCCCATGCCCCCGACGGCGACCTCTACGCTCCGAGTCTTAGGCGAGAAAGCGTGGGCCCAGCAATTGCCCACGTTGGCGCGCCGCGTACTCCGGACCCCGTTGTCGGCTTCATTGCCAAGCAGGAACGCAGCCGCATCGGCCTCGCAGCCGCTTTTCGCTCGAGGGATTGCGAAGGGTAGGGGAGCAGGGCGTCCACGAGCCCGCTGACCTGTGATCTTCTTGTGGGCTCGGAACGCCCATGCTCGCCGCTTCCGGGCCCCGCTGGGGCGCTCGGCTGGTCTGGCCGCCAGCCGCGCGGGGCGATCGGACAACGACCCCCGGTCCGTCGTCTGAGGGAGAGGCTCGCGCGAGCATCCCCTCATGCACCGGGGCAGCGGGATCATCCCACGGCCCGCACGCGCGGGGATAGCAGCACTCTTGATGAACTTCGATACGGCGGCTCGGTCGGCTCACTCACTTGCGCATGCCCATCGCCCAAGCTAGCAATGCCCGCACATTCACACGCACGTATGGGGTTCCGCCGATGACCACGCACTCTCTTCTGCTCCTCCCCGGCGACGGCATCGGGCCGGAGGTGATGGCCGAGGTCGAGCGGCTGGTTGCGTTCTTCAACAAGAAGGGCAAGGTCACCTTCAAGACCGACACCGCGCTGGTCGGCGGCTGCTCGATCGACAAGCACGGCACCCCGCTCACGGACGAGGCGCTCGCCAAGGCGAAGGCCGCCGACGCCATCGTGTTCGGCGCGGTCGGCGGGCCGAAGTGGGACAAGGTCGCCTATGCCCTTCGCCCCGAGGCCGGCCTGCTCAGGCTGCGCAAGGAGCTCGATCTGTTCGCCAACCTGCGCCCCGCCATCTGCTACGCGGCGCTGGCGGAAGCCTCCTCGCTGCGGCGCGAGTATGTCGAGGGCCTCGACATCCTCATCCTGCGGGAGCTGACAGGCGGCACCTACTTCGGCGAGCCCAAGGAGATCGTGACGCTCGAGAACGGCGAGAAGCGCGCCGTCGACACCACGGTCTACACCACGCACGAGATCGAACGTATCGCCCGCGTCGCCTTCGACCTCGCCCGCAAGCGCAAGAACAAGGTGCACTCGGCGGAGAAGCGCAACGTCATGAAGACGGGCGTGCTCTGGAACGAGGTCGTCACCGCCACGCATGCGCGCGAGGCCAAGGACGTGGAGCTGCAGCACATTCTCGCCGACGCCTGCGCCATGCAGCTGGTGCGCAACCCCAAGCAGTTCGACGTCATCGTCACCGACAACCTGTTCGGCGACATGCTGTCCGACCAGGCGGCCATGCTCACCGGATCGATCGGGATGCTGCCGTCGGCTTCCCTCGGCGCGCCGGACGCCAAGACGGGCGCGCGCAAGGCCCTGTACGAGCCGGTGCACGGCTCCGCGCCCGACATCGCAGGCAAGGGTCTCGCCAACCCGATCGCGGCGATTGCCAGCTACGGCATGGCGCTGCGCTACTCCTACGGGCTCGTGAAAGAGGCCGACCTGATCGACAAGGCCATCTCCGGCACGCTGGCGCAGGGCTACCGCACCGGCGACATCATGCAGCCGAATATGCGCAAGGTCGGCACGTCGGAGATGGGCAAGGCCATCCTCGAGGAAGTCGAGAAGCTGGCCGCCTGAGGCAGCGACTGCCGCGGCCGCTGGCGCACGCCGAGCGCGCTGCGGCGAATGCGATCCGCGTCTACAGGCGCGACGCCAGCGCCGATGCAATCGTCGGCAGGATTGGCTACGTATAGGCCATGGCCCAGTCCCAGACATTGGATGCGCCCCGCTCGGCGGCGACCCGGCAGGTCAACGGCGTGCGCGTGTGGCTGCTTGCGGTCGCGGCGCTCGTGTTCCTGATGGTGAGCGTGGGCGGGGCGACGCGGCTCACCGGCTCGGGGCTGTCGATCACCGAATGGAAGCCGATCGTCGGCACCATCCCGCCGCTGTCGCAGGCCGATTGGGCCGACGCGTTCGCCAAGTACCGGCAGATCCCGCAATACCACCACGTCAACAGGGGCATGAGCCTCGACGAGTTCAAGGCCATCTTCTGGTGGGAGTGGACGCATCGTTTTCTCGGCCGCATGATCGGCGCGGCCTTTCTCGTGCCCTTCATCGCATTCCTGGTCGCGGGGCAGATTCCGCGCGCCATGACCGGACGGCTCGTCGCCTTGTTCGCGCTGGGCGGGCTGCAGGGCGCGATCGGCTGGTACATGGTGGCCTCCGGCCTCGCCGACCGCATCGACGTCAGCCAATACCGGCTCGCGCTGCACCTCGCCCTCGCGATCCTGATCTTCGGCGCGCTGATCTGGGTGGCCCTCTCGCTCGATGAGCGGGAAAGCCGCGCGCTCGCCCGAGTGGCCGGCTCGCACGCGCGGTGCGGCGGCAATCGCGTTGCTGGTATTCGCCCAGATCATTCTCGGAGCGTTCGTCGCCGGCCTGAAGGCGGGCGCCTCCTACAACACCTGGCCGCTGATGGATGGCCGGCTCGTCCCCGACGGCCTCGGCGCCATGCAGCCCTGGTACCTGAACCTGTTCGAGAACGCGCTCACCGTGCAGTTCAACCATCGCCTCGTCGCCTACGCGCTGGTGCTGGCCGCGATCTGGCACGTCCGGGGCGTGGCGCGCGACCTGGCCGATCCCCGCGCCCGCTTCACCGCCGTCTTGCTGGCCGGCGGCGTGCTGGCACAGGCGGCGCTCGGCATCGTCACTCTGCTGGCGCAGGTGCCGCTGTCGCTCGGTCTTGCGCACCAGGCGGGGGCGGCCGCCGTGTTCGGGCTCGCGGTGTGGCACCTCCATGCCGTGCGCCATCCGCATCTCGGCTCGAGGGCTGCTGCATGAGCGGCCTCGTCCTGGTGTTCGACCTCGACGACACGCTCTATCCGGAGCGGCAGTTCGCGCTCTCGGGTTTCACCGCCGCCGGGCGATGGGCCGAGGCGGAGCTCGGGATCGCGGGTCTCGATGCCGATATGACGCGCCTGCTCGACGGCGGGCACCTCGGCGCACTTTTTAAGATCGCGCTTGCCGCCAAGCTGCCCGACCACACCCCGGAGCATCTTGCCGGCATGATCGAGGCCTATCGCAACCACGAGCCGGAGCTGAAGCTGTTCGACGACGCCGTCTGGGCACTCGGCCATTTCGCTCCCAAGGCCACGCTCGGGCTGATCACCGACGGCACGCATCACGTGCAGGCCAAGAAGGTGGCCGCCCTGGGGATCGCGCCGCACTTCCGCGAGATCGTCTACACCCATGCGCTCGGCGGCCGCGAGTTCTCCAAGCCGCACCCGCTGAGCTACGAGAAGGTCGAGCAGGCGCTCGCCGCGCAGGGCGACCGCCTCGTCTACGTCGGCGACAACCCGTCCAAGGACTTCGTCGTGCCGAATGCGCGCGGCTGGACCAGCATCATGATCGAACGGCCCCAGTCGCGGCGCATCCACGCCGGCGCCCAGGTAGCGGCCGGCGGCGCGCCCCAGCACACCGTCGCCTCGCTCACCGAGCTGCCGGCCGTGCTCGGGCTCTGACGTCCTCCGCTCCGCCGACGTCATTTGGGTCTTGCAGAGGGTGCGGCAGGGTCTAGCTTGAGAAAATGAAGGCTCCATCGCCCGCCAACAACGCTACGACCCGCACCGTGCCCGATGCCAGGCCCGGCAATTGGGTCGACCGCATTGCGCCCGCGACATGGCAGCCCTATCTGCGCCTCGCGCGTTTCGACCGCCCGATCGGAGCGTGGTTGCTCCTGTTTCCGTGCTGGTGGGGGCAGGCACTGGCCGAGCTGTCGCTCGGGCACCCCTATCCAGGGCCGTTGTACCTGGCGCTGTTCCTCGCCGGCGCGTTCCTGATGCGCGGCGCCGGCTGCACCTATAACGACATCGTCGACAAGGACTACGATGCCAGGGTCGCGCGCACCGCCGCACGACCAATTCCCTCGGGCCAGGTCAGCGTCGCCGAGGCGCGGATGTTTCTCGCCGTCCTGTGCATCGCCGGCTTCGTCATCCTGATCCAGTTCAATCTTTTCACCATCGCGCTCGGGGCGTCCTCGCTCGTGCTGGTCGCCATCTATCCCTTCATGAAGCGGTTCACCTATTGGCCGCAGATCGTGCTCGGGCTGACGTTCAAGTGGGGCGCGCTGGTCGGCTGGTCGGCGATCACGGGCTCCCTGTCGGCGGCACCGCTCGCGCTCTATGCGGGCTGCGTGCTCTGGACCGTCGGCTACGACACCATCTATGCCCACCAGGACAAGGAGGACGACGCCCTCGTTGGCTTGAAGTCCACGGCGCTGCGGCTGGGCGATGCGACGCCGCGCTGGCTCGTCGGCTTCTACGCGGGTGCAATTCTGCTCTGGGGAGTGGCGGGCGCGCTTGCTGGAGCACGCTTGCTATTCTTCCTGGCGCTGGCCTTGGCCGCGGTGCAGATGGCCTGGCAGGTGGCCACCCTCAATTCGGCCGATCCCGCCAATTGCCTCGCCCGCTTCAGGTCCAATCGGCTGATCGGCTGGCTGCTGCTCGCCGGGCTCGCCGCGGACATGGCCCTCGTCGCCTTCGCGGATGCCCACTATTGAGGCAATCCCGACCGGCAATTCCGCAAGCAGAAGCGCGGCGAAACCGGCTTCTTGCCAGCGTCGCCGCGCTTGAATGCAAGTCCCTGCTAACTCCTGAGCAGCCGTCTCGAGCGACCTTGATGTCACCTTGCCACAAAAGGCTTCCGAACCGCTTAAGTGGAAGGGTAAATGAGGTGTGCAAGGTTGGCGCAATTGGGAATGCCACGCGCGCCAAACTGCTGAGGAGGGATCGGTCATGACCGCTGCGGACACCTCTAGTCGGCCCGCCAAGCAGCTGCTTCACCTGGTGTTCGGCGGCGAGCTCAAATCGCTGGACGAGCTGGAGTTCGCCAATCTCAACGAGCTCGACATCGTCGGCATGTATCCGAGCTACGCCGAGGCCTACAAGGCCTGGAAGGCGGTGGCGCAGCGCACGGTGGACAACGCGCAGATGCGGTATTTCATCGTCCACCTGCATCGCCTTCTCGACCCCGACGCCACAGCGCCGCCACGTTCCTGAGGCTTTGGGCTGGAACGGGATCGCTGAAATCGAATCGCACGGCCGCGAATGCAACCGGAAACGGAAGCGTGAAGCCTGCTCCACTTCGGCACAGCTGCGCGTTTTCGGCCTTTCGCCCACGTGAAGCGATCCTGCTCCAGGCCCGGTGGCGCCGCCGCATCCGAGCTGGTAGGTAGGCGGCGACGGGGAGATCTTGGCCAAACGCTCCAAATCACCGCGCGCGGGCTTTCGCACCCTCATCCTCGATGAGCGGGCCAAGGCTACGTTGCGGCGCTTTGTCGCCGATTGGGTTACGCCGCGCTGGCGCGAGATCGCCTGGGCCTTCGTGTTCACGGCGGGGCTCGCGGCGACGACCGGCGGCTACCCGCTGATCATCAAGCATTCCTTCGATTCGCTGATGCATTCGGACAGCCGCGTGCTGCCCTGGGTGCTGGTCGCCATCGTGCTGGTGACGACCGCGCGCAGCACCTTTCTCTATCTGCACCAGGTGGCGGCGGCCCACATCGTCATGCGCATGACCACCGACATGCAGAAAGCGGCCTTCTCCCACCTCATCAACTCCGATTTCGCCCGCCTGACGCGCGAGACGACGGGCCACCTGGTTTCGCGGCTGACGAACGATCTGACCGCTATCCAGCAGGCCACGCAGACGTCGATGATCGCCGTGGTCAGGGACGCCCTGTCGGTGGTCGCCATCCTGATCGCCATGTTCTATCTCGACTGGATGCTCACCCTGATCGTGTTCTCGATCTACCCCTTGGCGGTGCTGCCCATGAGCAGCATCGGCCGGCGCCTGCGCTCGGTCGCGCGCCGCACCCTGAGCGAGGTCGGCGACATGACCTCGCGGCTGACCGAGCTGCTGGCGGGTGCGCGCCTGATCAAGGCCTTCCGCCTGGAGGCCTATGCGACCGAGCGCCTCGACGGCAATTTCGAGCAGATCTTCCGGCTGAGGATGAAGGCCGTGCGCGTGCGCGGCCGCACGGGCCCCGCTCTGGAGGCGTTGGCCGGCGTTGTCATCGCCGGCGTCATCGCCTTCGCGTACTGGCGGATCGCGGCCGGCATCAGCACGGTCGGCGACTTCATGGGCTTCGTCACGGCGCTGCTGCTGGCGTCGCAGCCGATCAAGTCGCTGGGCTCCGTTGCGACGTCGGCGCTGGAGGGGCTGGCGGCCGCCGAGCGCATCTACGAGCTGCTCGACGAGAAGCCGACCGTGGTCGACCGCCCGGACGCGCGGCTGCTCGTCGTACGGCAAGGCGCCATCGCCTTCGACAAGGTCGGCTTCGCCTACGCCTCGGCGGCTGGCACCCAGGCGGTCGTGGACTTCTCGCTGATCGTCCCCGGCGGCAAGACGGTGGCGCTGGTCGGCCGGTCCGGCGCCGGCAAGTCGACGGTCATCAACCTCGTCGACCGGCTGTTCGACGTGAACAGCGGCCGCATCCTGATCGACGGCCAGGACCTGCGCGAGGTGACGCTCACCAGCCTCCGGCAGGCGATCGCCATCGTCAGCCAGGAGGTGACGCTGTTCGACGACACGATCCGCGCCAACATCGCGCTGGGTCGGCTCGATGCCAGCGACGCGGAGATCGCCGCCGCCGCCAAGGCCGCCGCCGCGCACGAGTTCATCATGGCGCAGCCGCTGGGCTACGACACCGTGATCGGCGACAGCGGGCTGCGGCTGTCGGGAGGCCAGCGCCAGCGTCTGGCCCTTGCCCGGGCCATCCTCAAGAACGCGCCGATCCTGCTGCTCGACGAGGCGACCAGCGCGCTCGACACCGAGTCCGAGCGGCTCGTGCAGGACGCGCTGACCCGCTTCACGCGCGACCGCACCACGCTGGTCATCGCCCACCGGCTTTCCACGGTGCAGCGCGCCGACATGATCTGCCTGATGGACCAGGGCCGCATCGCCGAGATCGGCACCCACGCCGAGCTGATCGCCCGCGACGGCGCCTACGCACGGCTGTGCCGCTCCCAGATCCTGCTGGACCTCGATCCCGCACCCAAGCCCCAATCGGCCGCGTCGACCGAGGCTGCCTGAGCCCCAACCACGGCTCCAACCACCTTTTCGCAGGGGATGAAGGCCAGGAAGGCCGTGGCGAATCAACGCTTTCTTAGTAGGCTTTGGATCGGCTATAGAAGGGCCAATCCCGACACTTTCGTAGGCTCGTGAGCCGGCCAGGACTGCCCCGCATGGCGGATGTTCCGCAGAGAGCAAGACTGATCGACAGGGTGGCGGGGGCCACGCTCGCCCGCTACATCCGCTATGTGCGACGCACCTCGCGCGGCATTCCGCAGATGGACGCGATCGTCCAGGACAGCATCCGGCATCATCCGTGCATCGTCGCCATGTGGCATGGCGAGTTCATGCTGCTGCCGCTCATCAAGCCAGCCGACAAGCCGACCGACATCATGCTGGCGCGGCACTCCGACGCCGAGTTCCTGGGCGAGGCGCTGAAGCGTTTCGACATGCAGTTGATCCGCGGCGCGGGCGCCGCCGGCCGCAACAAGGACCGGGGCGGCAGCCACGCCTACAGGTCGGCGATCCAGGCGCTGCGCGACGGTCGCGCGGTGGCGATGACGGCGGACGTGCCGGGAGGACAGGCGCGCAAGGCCGGGCTCGGCATCGTCATGGCCGCGAAGCAATCCGGCCGGGGGATCCTGCCGGTCGCCATCGCCACCAAGCGATACCTCGCGCTCAACACCTGGAGCCGGATGAAGATCAACCTGCCCCACTCCAGCTTGGGCTTTGCCGTCGGCCCCATCGTGCATGTGCCGCGCGAGGCGACCCCGGAAGAGCTCGAGAGGTATCGGCAGGAGGTCGAGGACAACCTGAACCTCGCCACCAAGCTGGCCTACGACCGCGCGGGCGGCGATCTCAGCCGCGCCATCCCGGGAAGTGCGGGCGCCAAGAGCACCAAGCCTGGGCTGTGGCTCAAGACCTACCGGAAAGCGACCAGCTTTGCGCGCCCCGTTGCGCCGCTGCTGCTGGGCTTCCGCGAGCGGCGCGGCAAGGAGGAGCCGCTGAGGCGCAACGAGCGCCTGGGCAAGCCGCGCGTCAAGCGCCCGGCGGGGCGGCTCGCCTGGTTTCACGCCGCAAGCGTCGGCGAGACCAACGCCATTCTTCCTCTGATGTCGGCGCTGGCGGAGAAGCGGCCGGCGCTGTCCTTCCTGCTCACCACCGGCACCGTCACGTCGGCGAAGCTCGCGGCACAGCGGCTGGGCCCGCGCGCCATCCATCAGTTCGCGCCGCTGGACACGCCGGAGTACGTGGCGAGCTTCCTCGACCACTGGCGCCCCGATCTGGCGGTCTTCACCGAGTCCGAGATCTGGCCCAACCTGATCCTGGAAAGCTCGGCGCGCAAGATTCCGCTGGCGCTCGTCAACGGCCGCATGACGCGGCGCTCGTTCCGCCGCTGGCGGCGGCAATCCGGGATTCGCCCATCCGCTGTTCAGCCGCTTCGATCTCGTTCTCGCGCAGAACGAGACCCTGGCGCGGTGGTTCTCCACGCTCGGTGCGCCGAACACGTTGGCGGCCGGCAACCTCAAGGTCGACGCGCCGGCACCGCTGGTGGACGACGTGGAATTCGAGCGCCTGCGCCCCGCGCTGCAGGGCCGTCCGCTGCTGATCGCGGCCTGCACGCACGAGGGCGAGGAGGAGATCGTCGCCGATGCGCACCGCCAGCTCGCCCCGAGCTTTCCCGGCCTGTGCACCATCATCGCGCCTCGCCACCCGCAGCGCGGCAGCTCCATCGCCGAGATGCTGAAAGGCCGCGGGATCAGGATCGCGCAGCGGTCGCTGGGCCAGCTGCCCGATCGCGCCAGCGACGTCTACGTCGCCGACACCATCGGCGAGCTGGGCATGCTCTACAAGCTGGCGCCGGTCGCCTTCATCGGCGGCTCGCTGGTCGACCGCGGCGGCCACAACCCGATCGAGGCCATGCGGCTCGGCGCCGTGGTGCTGGTGGGGCCGCACTGGCAGAATTTCCCGGACGCCTACGACGCCCTGGTCAAGAACGGCGGCGCCATCGTCGTGCGGTCGGCCGAGGAGATCGCCGGCGCCGCCCGCAAGCTGATGGCGGACGAGGCCGAGCTCGCCAGCATGCGCAGCCGCGCCAACGCGGCGCTTGCCACCATCTCCGGCGCGCTGCCGCGCACGCTCGAGGCTCTGCTGCGCTACCTGCCGGGCGAAGAAGGCTTGGCGCGTGCGTCTTGACGAGCCGTCCTGGTGGTACGGCCAAGCTCACAGCCGCGTCGCTACTTTCCTGCAGCCGCTGGGCGCCCTCTACGGACGCGCCGCCGAGGCCCGCTACTTCCGGGCCGAACCCTACCGGTCGCGACTGCCCATCATCTGCATCGGCAATTTCACCGCCGGCGGGACCGGCAAGACGCCGCTTGCCATCCATCTGTGCCAGCGCCTGAAGGCAGCGGGCCACGAGCCGGCGGCCCTGACACGCGGCTACGGCGGGCGCCTGTCGGGACCCTACTGGGTGAACGCCACCTCCGACGTGGCACGCGACGTGGGTGACGAGGCGCTGCTGCTCGCGCAGGCGGCGCCGACGCTCGTCGCCCGCGACCGCCGCCTCGGCGCGCGCGCCATCGAGATCGGCCCGCATGCCGTGACGGTCATCGTCATGGACGACGGCCTGCAGAACCCGGCATTGACCAAGGATCTCGTGCTCGCCGTCGTCGATGGCGGGCGCGGTCTCGGCAACGGCCTGGTGATGCCGGCAGGTCCGCTGCGCGCGCCGCTCGAGTTCCAGCTCGAGCTGACCGACGCCATCATCGTCAACGAGAGCGCCGCCGCAGTCGCCGCGGCCGGCTCGGTGACGGAATGGCTGCGCCATCGCTTCGCCGGCCCGGTGCTGCGCGCGAGCGTCGTTCCCGCCGAAGCCACCGACTGGCTGAAGGGTGCGCGCATCGTCGGCTGGGCCGGCATCGGTGCGCCGCAACGCTTCTTCGCGACGCTGCGGTCGCTGGGCGCAGACGTGGTGGAGGCTGTCGCCTTCCGCGATCATCAGCCGCTCGGCGACGACGACGCCCGGCGCCTGCTGGACCTGGCGCGGCGGCATTCGGCGACGCTGGTCACGACGCAGAAGGATATGGCCCGCCTCGCCGGCGCCCGCGGACCGTGCAGCGAGCTCAGGGCGGCCACGCGGGTGCTTCCCGTGCGGCTCGCCCTGGCGGAAGCAGACGCGGAGCGACTGATGTCGCTGGTCGCTACCGCGCTGCAGACTCCGCGTGGCTGATCAGCCCTTGCCGGCGCGGTTCCAGCCGCGCGCGCCCTCGCCGTAGATCTCGAAGCCAGTGTCGGTGACCGCCACCGTGTCCTCGAGCTTGATGAACCCGCGCTTGGGATGCAACAGCGTGGTCTCGACCGAGATCACCATGCCGGCCTCGAGCGGCCGCTCGGCATCGTAGGCGTCGTAGCCCATCCGGGCGGTCAGGCGCGGCGCCTCGTGGCTCACGAGCCCCATGCCGTGCGCCAGGAAGTGCATGTGCTCGGCGTGCTTCGATTTCGCCACCAGCGGATCGCCGACGCCGTAGATCACCGATGCCGTGGCACCGGCCTTGATGGGCTTCATGGCGGCGCGCTGGATCATCTCGATCTCGCCCAGCATGTCCTCCAGCTCCGCATCAGGCTCGCCGATGATGGCCATGCGGCAGAGGTCGCCGATGTAGCCGTGATAGTTGGCGCCCGAGTCGAGCGACATGATATCGCCCTTGGCGAACTTGTAGTCCGACGGGGCGCGGTTGAGGCTGGAGCCGGCCGTCAGCAGCAGATACTCGAACGTCAGGCCGCGGTTGACCTCCTCGCGCCGCAGCGTCTCGAACTGCTCGTGCTTGCTCATGCCGGGGACGGTCTTGGCGATCACCGCCTTCATGGAGTCGACGACCAGCTCCGAGGCCTTGCGCAGCATGGCGAGCTCGTCTGGGCGTTTCACCGCGCGCAGCCGCTCCAGCACGAACAGGGCGTTCTTCACCTCGCTGTCGGGGAGCCCGCTCTTCAAGGCCGCCGCCGCGTCGGCCGGCAGGAAGGACATCTCCACGCCGATGCGCTTGGCCTTGACGCCGGACTTGCGCACGTAGTCGACCGCCTTCTGCATGGCATCGACCGAGCCGGCGGAGCTGGTGTTGCCCTCAGGCGTCCAGAACGGGGCCACCTCCTTCTGATGGCTCTCCAGGCGGTGGCCGAAGAAGGCCGCCTTCTCGGGCGCGCCCTTGCAATAGACCAGGATCGGCAGATAGCGGCTGATCCCCATCGCGTCCATGTAGTCGAAGAAGATCGAGCGGTGGCCGCCCAGCAGATACTGGATGTTGTGCTTGGAGTTGGCGATCAGGACATCGATGCCCGCCTGGTCCATGAGCTCGTCCAGGCGCTTGGTGTCGAACGGAATGGACGGTGCCTTGTCTGGCTTGGTGTCGAGCATGGGTGTGGCTCCTTGGATGCCGGCTGCGGCCCGGATTGTTTCCCGTCGAGGCGGAATATCCCCGATCGGCGGCGATGATAGCCCTCGATCGCGCCGCCCGGAAGCCCGAGAACGGGCATAGCGGCTTCCCGCCGGCCGATGCGGGAGACCGCTGGCGTGCGCTGCGGCTGCGTTTATGATCGGGCGGCGCGGGACGTCATCGAATTGCGTGAATTCGCCGAATAGAGCGGATGCTGAGCCGGGAGGAGAAGCCATGCGTTTACAGAACAAGGTTGCCATCGTCACGGGTGCGGCCTGGGGAATGGGAGCCGCCACGGCCCGACTGTTCGCCAGCGAGGGCGCCAAGGTCGTCGTCGCCGACGTGCTGGAGACCGAGGGCCAGGCGGTCGCCGACTCGATCAAGTCGAACCGCGGCGAGGCCCGCTTCCAGCGCCTCGACGTCGCCAGCGAGACGGACTGGGATGCAACGGTGGCCGCGACGCTTGCCGCCTACGGAAAGATCGACATCCTCGTCAACAATGCCGGCGTGAGCGGCAGCGATCCGGACCGCCTCAGCTTATCGACGTGGGACCGCCAGATGAGCATCAACGCCAAGGGGGTGTTCCTCGGCATGCGCGCGGTCATCCCGGTGATGCAGAAGGCCAAGGGCGGCTCGATCGTCAACACGTCCTCGATCTCGGGCATCGCCGGGCAGAAGTTCGTGCACATGGGCTACAACGCGGCCAAGGGCGCCGTGCGCACGATGAGCAAGGCGGCCGCGGTGCAGTTCGCCGCCGACGGCATCCGCGTCAACTCGGTGCATCCGGGGCTGCTGCCGGCGATGCGCACATCCATGCTGTCCGCGGACCCGAAGGTGCGGGCCAGCATGCTGAAGGCGGTGCCGATGGGGCGCGAGGGGCGCGTCGAGGAGGTGGCCAACGCCAACCTGTTCCTGGCTTCCGACGAAGCCTCCTACATCACCGGCATCGAGGTGCCCGTCGACGGCGGCTTCTTGGCGATGTGACCGACGCAAGAAGGGGCCGCACAACGGCGGCCCCTCCTCGCTTCTCGAAATGAGTCCCGCTATGCCCGCCTGACCAGGCCGGCCACCAGCGACACCACGAACAGGATGATGAAGACCCAGAACAGCAGCCGGGCGGCTTCCATCGCGAAGCCGGCCACGCCGCCGAAGCCGACGGCCGCCGCCACCAGGGCGACGACAAGAAACACCAACGCATAGTGAAGCAAGCTGCCCATGTTCATCTCCATCCTTTGTCCCGATCGGCCGCGTCGCCAGAGCGCGCCGTAGCCAGCTAGGCTCTCGCTTGCCAAAACGCGGTTACCCGCGTGTGAGTTCCGCCGCCTTTCCTCGTTGCATCTACGAGCAAGGACAGGGCGACCGGGTGTCCCGAAAATACTGAAGCCCCCGCCCGAGAGCGGAGGCTTCAGCGTCGGATGCTTGGCAGTCCGTTAATCCGTGATCACCAGGACCACGCCGCGCTCGCGCGGATCGACGACGACGATGTCGTTCTCGGCGACGATGTAGCGGTAGCCCTCGAGCTCCGGCAGCTGCGAGACGACCTCGCCGGGGAAGGCTAGCAGCTCGACGCTGCGCGGAACCTCGGCACCGAGCGCAAGGCGTACGCGGACGTCCGCCCTCGGCTCCCGCGGCACGCTGGCGGCGATGAACCGCATCTGCTCCTGCGACAGCGACAACCGCTGGCCTCCACGGGGGCCTTCCGCTCGCTGCGAACCCACCGGGATCACGTCGACCACCTCGTACGACCGCGGATCGACGATGCAGATCGTCTCGTCCTCGAGCACGATGTAGTCGTAGCCACGATAGGACGGCGCCAGGTCGATGATGGCGACAGGCAGCGGCAGCAGACGCACCGACCGCGGCATCCGCGAGCCGACGTTCACGCGAATATTGACCTTGGTCTTCTGGAACTTGCCGTCCTTCACCAGGTGCTCGCGGACGCCGCTGCGCTGCTGCTCGGTTACCTGCACGCGCCCGGCCTGCTTGCCGTCCTGCGGTCCTTGCGTGCTCTTCTGGCTCTTGTCGGGCTGGCCCTGCGACGACTTCGGCTGGCTCTTTTCAGGCTGCCGTTCGCTGGCCTTTGGCTGACCTTTTTCGGGCTGGCGCTCGCTGGCCTTGGGTTGCGCCTTCTCGGGCTGGCCTTGGCTGGACTTGGGCTGGCTCTTCTCGTGCTGGCTCTCGCTGGCCTTCGGCTGGTCCCTGCCCGGAGTGCCCTGGCTCTCTCTCGAGCCCTTGCCCTGGCCTGCATCGGGAGCGCGCTCGGCTTTGCCCGCACCCGGAGCCGGACCGCCCGGCTGCCTGGTCGCCGGCCCCTGCGAACCCGGACCCTGCGCGCCGGGAGCTTGCATCTTGCCTGGAGGCTCGGCACCTCCCGGCATCTGGGCGATTGCGATCGCGGATGCGCTCACGAGCGCTGCGCCCGCGGCGGCTCCGATTAAGGCTATTCTCATGCGCTGAACTCCTTGTGCTGTGCTCTGTTTCGCCCCAAGCGTGCCGGCCGCGTAACTGCCGGTCTGGAAGCACAACGTCAGCTTTTGCAATGTGTTCCGGGGACGCGCGTTTTGCCGGCGCCAAGATTCGGCCGTGCGACAGTGATCGACGAAGATCGTGCGGCGTCGGACCGCAGGCCATCCACCAGCCCGAGCCGGGACCGACTCAGATCTCGACGACCTCGGTGACCTGCGCGGGCATATCGCCGGTGGAATCGGGCTGAGCCCAGACCGCCTCGGCGACACGTAGGCCGCCGCTACCCGAAACGCTCACCTCGGTGAAGCCGGCGGAGCGCAATTTCTCCGCGATCACATCGTTACCGGCCAGGCGCTCGAGCCATCCGAGCGCAATCGTCGCGCGATAACGTTTGCCCTGCTGAACCGTGAAAGCAGCCATTTGATGAGATCCTTTCTCGGCGCCAATTCTACGGCTTGCCCGCCGCAAGCTCCTCCCCGCCCGACGTATAGGCCGGCGGGACGTAGATGTTGAGCGTCTTGAGTCCCGTGCGGCCGGTGTTGCGGATCTCGTGCTCGTCGCCGCGCTCGATCAGGACGAGCGAGTTCGCGCGCAGGGGATGACGCTTGCCGTTGATGACGGCGAGACCGCGGCCCGATACGACGAACAGCCACTGGTCGGCGCCGCGGTGACGGTTGTCGGGTCCGCCCTCCTTGTCGCCGGGAGCGATGACCATCTGCGCCGCCTGCGAGCGCCTGTTGCCCACCGACACGTGGAAGCCTTTGGCGAACCTCAGATGTTCCCGCTTCATTGCCGTCTCCTGCCATCGATCTTGCGGGCCACATTGCTGCCGCACCGGATATGAAACCCTGCGGCAGGCGCAATGGTTTCGCGGCTGGCCCTAAAGTCCTGATCGCGAAATTCGCCTCATTCTGCGGCATCCTCGGAGCGAATTTCGCGATCTGAAGGACACTAGCAAATGAGGATTCTAGTGTGATTCAGATCGAGAAGTCCGCTTCCCGACCCAGCCCAGAGCGATGGTGCGGACTTCTCGATCATCACACTAGGTGCAACCTTGAGCCTTACTGCACGTTGTCCCCCCCGAGGCGAGCCCTTTGCAATCCCCCTTTGCGATCCCATGAACAGGCGATGAGCAACTCCGAGAGCCAGACGCCCATCGCCGACAAGGCGCGCTCGTTCGCGCCCGTGGTGTGGCTGCTGGGCAAGGTGCAGAGCGGCAAGACCTCCATCATCCGCGAGCTGACGCAGGCGGGCAACGCCGAGATCGGCACCGGCTTTCGCGCCTGCACGAAGACCGCGCGCGTATTCGATTTTCCCTCCGAGGCGCCGATCATCCGCTTCCTCGACACGCGCGGTTTGGGAGAGGTCGCCTACGATCCGACGGAGGATATCGGCTTCTGCGAAGGCCGCTCGCATCTCATCCTCGCGGTCGTGAAGGCGCTCGACCTGGAGCAGCAGGCGGTGCTGGACGTCATCCGCGCCGCCAGGCGCCGCCATCCGGAATGGCCTGTCGTGGTGGCGCAGACCAGCCTGCACGAGGGATACGTCGCCGGCCAGCGGCACGCATTGCCCTATCCCTTCGGCCCGTCGGATGCGGAGGGCGCGCTGCCGCCGCACCTCGCCCGTGCGATCGAGCACCAGCGTTCTCTGTTCCGCGCGCTCCCCGATGGGGATGAGCTGACGTTCGTGCCGATCGATTTCACGCAAGCCGGCGACGGCTTCGATCCCGTCGACTACGGCCGCAACGCCCTGATCGACGCGCTGATCGCGGCGGCGCCCGCGGCCGTCGCCGCGGCGTTGGCGGAGCTTCCACCCGCGCACAGCGATACGGCCGCGCGCAAGGCCGGCGCGCACATCTTCGGCTTCGCGCTGGCGGCCGGAGCCAGCGACGCGGTGCCCCTTGCCGGGGCCGTGGCCGTGCCGATGGTGCAGGCGGCCATGCTCCGCCAGCTGGCGAAGCTCTACGGCGTCGACTGGGACAGGCGGGCATACGCGGAATTTGCCGGCGCGCTCGGCACAGGCACACTGATCCGGGTTGCATCCACCTTCGGTGTGCGCCAGCTCGTCAAGCTCATCCCCGTCTACGGCCAGACGGCAGGCGCCGCGGCCGCAGCCGCCGCCAGCTTTGCCGCCACCTACGCCATGGGCAAGGCCGCCGTGTATTTCCTGGCAGCGCGCCAACAGGGCAAGGCCAGCGACCAGGTCGCCTCCGTCTACCAGTCGGCGCTGCGGGAGGCCTTCACCCTGGCGAAGGAGCGCGACATCGGCGCCGGCACCACGGGAGCCAAGCCGTGACCGAGCCGAAAAAACCTATGGGCTATTCGCGCCTCGTGCTGCTGGCCGTGGCGCTGCTGCTGCCGGCGGCGAGCCTCATCCCGCTGGGCAGCCTCTGGCTGTGGCAGCACGGATACGTCCTCTATTGGGCGCTCGCAACCTCGATCGTGGTGGCCGCCGTCTACTACTTCGAGAAGCGCCTGATCGTGCCGTTGCCGCTCGGCACGGACAAGGGTGTCGCCGATCCGGAAGACCGCGGCGACAGTGCCTGGACCCCGCGCCAGGCCGAGGCGTGGGACGACGTCATCCACCTCGCCCAGCAGGTGAAGGCGGAACGGATCACGAGCCGCGACGCGGCGCTCGGCCTGGCGCTCGAGACGATCGAGACGGTGGCCAGGCGCCTGCATCCGGAACGGCGGGACCCGCTGCTGCAATTCACCGTCCCCGAGGCGCTCGCCGTCATCGAGCGCGCCAGCGGCAACCTGCGCGACCTCCTGGTCAGCTCCTTTCCGCTCGGCGACCGCATCACGGTGGCGCAGCTCATGTGGCTCTATCGCTGGCGCGGGGCGATCACGATCGCCGAGAAGGGCTACGACCTGTGGCGCATCGTGCGGCTGCTCAACCCCGTTGCCGCCGCCACGCAGGAGCTGCGCGAGCGCTTCACCAAGCAGCTCTACGAGGCCGGCCGCGAGCATCTGGCCGGACGGCTGGCGCGCGCCTTCGTCAAGGAGGTGGGACGGGCGGCGATAGATCTCTACGGCGGCAACCTGCGCGTCACGTCCGAGCAGCTGCGCGCGCACGTGACCGCGGCCTCCCGCGCCGACATGGCGGCGGCCCAGGCGCGCGGGGAGGAGCCCATCCGCATTCTCGTGGCGGGCCAGACCGGCGCCGGCAAGTCGAGCCTGGTCAACGCGCTCGCCAACGCCGTCGAGGCAGCTGTCGACGCGCTGCCGGCGACGGCCCGCTTCACGGGCTACCGCCTCACTCACGAGGGATTGCCGGCGGCGCTGGTGGTCGACAGCCCGGGCCTGACCGGCGAGGAGAAGTTCGAGCCCCTGATCGATGCCGCCGACGACTGCGACATGATCCTGTGGGTGTGCTCGGCCGCGCGCGCCGCCCGCGAGATCGATGCCAGGGCGCTGGCGGCCATCCGCGCGCACTTCACCGCCCAGCCCAGCCGGCATCGCCCGCCCATGCTGCTGGTGCTCACGCATATCGACAATCTGCGCCCCTTCAACGAATGGGATCCGCCCTACGACCTGACGCAGGCGGCGCGCGGCAAGTGCCAGTCGATCCTCGGGGCCATGCAGGCGGCCGGATCGGAGCTCGGCTTTGCTGCCGACGAGATCGTGCCGGTGCGGGCGGATATCGCGGTCGCGCCCTACAACATCGACGCCGTGTGGGCAAAGATCATCGAGCTGATGCCCGAGGCGCAGCGCGCCCGGTTGCTGCGCACGCTGGGGGACATCAAGAGCGCTTCGGCCTGGGGGGCCGTCTGGTCGCAGGCCGTCAATGCCGGCCGCGTCGTGAGGGGAACATTTCTCTCCAGGAGTTCCACACCATGACGCAGATCGAGAAGCCGGCGCCCGACAAGAACGGCTCGGCGGCAACGAAGGCCAGGAAGGCCGAGCGCGAGGTCCAGGCCCGAGCGGACGTCAAGACGGCGGGCGGCGACAAGGGCGAGGCCATTCTGCCGTTCGACCCGTGGGCGCGCGCCAGTCACGTGGCGATGATCGGCCTGTTCGTCATCGCGCTGCTCTGGTGCGGGTTCGTCGCCCAGCCGGTGATCGTGCCGGTGCTGCTCGGCTGGGCGATCGCCACCATCGTGCTGCCCCTGGTCAAGTATCTGCAGAAGATGGGCGTGCCGCGCGTCGTGGCCGCGATCACCGTGACCGTGCTGCTGGTCACCTTGATCGTCAGCCTGCTGGCGCTCCTCTCCACGCCGGTCGCCTATTGGCTCGGCAGGGCCACGGAGGTCGGCGCGCTCATCAAGGAGAAGCTGCAGATGGTGAATCAGCCCCTCGCCCTGCTCGGCGAGCTGCAGAAGGCGCTCACCGTGATCGGCAGCGGCGGAAGCGCGCCCGCTCTCAAGGTGGAGCAATCCGCCACCGTGTTCGGCACGATATTCTCGGTGCTGACGCCGGCCGTCAGCGAGTTCGTGCTCTTCATCGGCGCCCTCGTGTTCTATCTCGTTTACCAGCAGAGGCTGCGCAGCACGGCCTTGCATTTCGTGCGCGACCGCGAGGCGCGCCTGGCCACCCTGCGCACGCTCAGCGATATCGACGAGCATATGACGACCTATTTCGGGACCTTCACCATCGTGAACTTCTGCCTCGGCGTGGTAACCGTCGGCCTCACCTGGAGCGTGGGCCTGCCCAATCCCCTGCTGTGGGGGGTGCTGGCCGCCGTGCTCAACTACATCCCCTACATCGGCCCCGCGATCGTCACCGGCGACGCTCGGGGTGGTCGGGCTCCTGACCTATCCGAGCCTGGGCGAGGCCCTGATAGCGCCGGCGGTCTTTCTCGCCTTCGTCACGATCGAGGGACAGTTCCTGACGCCGGCCCTGATGGGGCGGCGGCTCGAGCTCAATCCGTTCGCGGTGTTCCTGGCCATCGCCTTCTGCACCTGGCTTTGGGGTGCGTTCGGCGCCTTCCTGGCAGTGCCGCTGCTGATGGCGCTGACCGTGGCCTTCGGTCACGCCTTCTCCGAGGAAGCGCCTGATCTGCCGGAATGAACCAAGTCGCCCCGGGCGCGTTGTTCCTGCACGAGAGAGCTTTGGCTTAGCAAGGAGCAATCGACATGGCGCAGAGCACCACCACCCGCGGCCCGGCGGGCTATTCCGGTTCGACCACCCACGACATCAAGGAAAAGGCGACCGACCAGTTCGAGCGCATTGCCGACAAGGCCACGGACCAGTTCAAGAACGTGGCCAACCATGCCGAGGACGTCGCCAACCGCGTGAGCGAGCAGGGCCGCGAGGCCGCCGAGCGCGTGCAGGAGGTGGCCGGCAACTTCAAGGGTGCCGTCGACAAGTCCGTGAAGGACCAGCCGATGGCGACGCTGGCCGTGGCCGCCGTGCTCGGCTTCGTCCTCGGAGCGCTGTGGAAGTCCTGACGTCCGTCAAGCGTCCCCGAACCTGAAGGGCACCGTCCATGTTTCGTGGTCTCATCAACGACGCGAAAGCCGCCGCCGGATCGCTGGTCGGCAAGTATCTGATGCGGGCGTCGGTGGCGGTGCCCTTCGTCGTCGCATTCGGCTTCGGCGTGGCGGCGGTCACGTTGATGCTGATCGACAGGTTCGGGGCGATCAACGCCTACCTCATGGTTGCCGGCGGATTCACCCTCATCGGCCTGATCGCCGTCCTGGTCGTCAACGTGAAGGAGCAGGAGGAGGAGATCGCCGAAACGAAGGCCGCAACCGGCGATACCGCGTCGGTGGCGACCGATGCGGCCGCCCAGGCCGCGGCGCAGGCACCGCTGGCCCTGCTGGGCGCGCTGTTCGCGAGCCCGGCAGGTCCGTCCGCGCTTGCGGGCGGCGCCAAGATGGTGGCGCGCAACATTCCGCTGGTGGTTCTGCTGGTGTTGATCGGCATGCTGTTCTGGCCAACCGGCGAGCGGGCGGAGGCATCCGACGCAGAAGATGACTACCCCAATACGGGCAAGCCGAACGGCGCCTATGGGTCGGCCCCCAATGGACTGCATCGCGACGCGGCCTGAGCCGCAGGCAGGTCTGTAATGCCGGCCAAGACCACGCCCGCCGACCAGGCAGCAAAATCGCAGTCTGAGCCCACGACCGGCCACGTGACCTTCAGCGAGCTCGCGCGCTCGGCATCGCACGCGCTGGGATCGGGATGGGCCTTCTGGACCGCCTGCGCGGTCGTCCTCGTGTGGGGCGTTACAGGTCCTTTGTTCGGCTTTTCCGATGCGTGGCAGCTGGTGATCAACACCGGCACGACCATCGTCACGTTTCTGATGGTGTTCCTGATCCAGAACACCCAGAACCGGGATGCGCGCGCCACGCACCTGAAGCTCGACGAGCTGATCCGCAGCATCAACGCCGCGCGCAACAAGCTCATCGATCTCGAGAACTGCACCGACCAGGAGCTGGACGAGGTGCAGCGGGAATTCGAGAAGCTCAAGGAGCGCATAGCGGCATCAGGAGCCGCCAAGCCCCAACAGGCCGACCGGCAGGTCCTGCCGCAGAGCTGAGGCGGAGAGCGCGTGGCGCCACCGGCGACCGCTATTTCAGCACGCCCTTGTAGTCCAGCGCGATCGCTTGCAGCGCGGCATTCTTGATCGCGACGGGATCGCTCACTCCGTCTCGGGCGATGGCGAGCACGGTATTGGCAAGGCGGGTCCGCGCCGCCTCCACGGCCGCCGCATCGCCGCCGAAGTTGCCCTCGATGCTCTTCCAGGCGTCGTCGAAGGCCTCGAAGAGAACCTTGAGGCCCTCCGGACCGAACGCCGCATTCTCGATGATCTGACGTGCCTTCATGGACCGCGCTAGGAATTGTTGCAGGGGGTAACCTCACTGTTGCCTTCTGAGGGTATTCCCCGGCCGCGCTCCGTGTCGGTAATGTAAATTACGCAGCTGGCGTGAGCGCAGGGTCGGCAGACCATGTGGCGATAGACGCAGAAAACATAATTTATATCAATAATTTGACTGAGGCACTTCTTCAAGAATAAGTCTTGGGAAGGTGGTGCGACGTTCGCGTCCTCACCAATTCGTAGCACTCGCAGGAAACCTTCATCAGTCCCTGGCGGTCGAGGATCGTCACCTGCTTGCGCCCCCGCTCGATGAGGCCGGCACGCTCCAGCTCGCGCGCGCCGTTGCTGACGGAAGGGCGCTGCACGCCCAGCATCTCGGCCAGCAGATTGTGCGTGAGCGGCATCTCGTCGTGGTCGCTGCGGTCGCGCATCATCAACAGCCAGCGGGCGAGGCGCTCCTTGAGGCTGTGCGCGCCGTTGCACGCCGCCGATACCATCACCTGCTCCAGGAACGCATGCAGGTGCGCGTACATCAGCGCGCGGAACGCCGGCATCGTCGCAACCGCCCGTGCGAACACCGGCCTCGGCATTTTTGCCGCGGTGCCCGGAAGCTGTACGAAGAGCCTGGCCGACGACCGCTTCGCGCCCAGTACGGCTTGAAAGCCGGTGCAGCCCTCGCGTCCGATCGTGGCCATCTCGATGATGCTGCCGTCGGGATAGACCGCCACGATCGAGATGACGCCGCTGTCGGGAAAATAAATATCGTCGAGCGAGCTGTCGGCATCCAATAGCACCTGCTCGCGCTTGCATTGCACGCGCTTGAGCTGGGGCAGCAGCCGCTTGAGATCGTTGCCCGGCAGCGCCAGCAGCAGTCGATTGTGCGGCCAATGGGAAGGTGAGGTCATGGGGTCCAGGGAAGCGCGAAGCCACGCACGGCGAGGACGGGAAACGCCGTCTCGTGCCGCCGGTTCCGCAGCTGGCGGAATTTGCCGGATCCTGCTGGCCCTGGGCCCAGCGCCGCTCGCGGCAGGCTCAGCGCCGGTCGCGCAGGCTCAGGATGTAGGCGATCAGGTCGTCCATGTCGCTGGGATCGATGATCAGGTTCGGCATGGTGGGATGCGTCGTGCGCGACCACACGGTCAGAGCCGTGACCGACATGCCGGGCGTCATCGCAATCTTCTTGAATGCGGGCGCGCGGCTGTTGGGTGAAGGCCCGTCGCTGCGCAGCACATTGTGACACGTGGCACAGACCTTGCGGGCATAGGCGAGCCCCTTGCCGGGATCGCCGATGTCCTGATCGTCGGAGATCGGCGTTGCGACCTTGACGCGCGTGGCCCACGTTCCCGGCCGCAGACTGTTGATGTAGGCGACGATGGTGTCGATCTGCGGCCCCGTGAGAGCGAACTTGGGCATCTCATCGTGCGGCGCGGCGATCCCACGCGACAGCGGCTCGCGCAGAGCCAGGCTCGGGTGCCGCTCGTGCAGGCTGCGGAATTCGGGTGCCTTGCTGTTCGGGCTCGAGCCCTTGGCTCCGACCGCATGACAGCCGCTGCAGTTCTGCTCGACGAGCGCCTTGCCCTCCTGGACGCGCTTTTCGGTCTCCATCAGCAACGCCGCGGGAATGCCGAGCCGGGCGAGGCCGTCGCGGGCGCCGATCAGTGACGGATCGAGCAGCAGCGCCGCCTGGAAATCGGCAATCGCATCCTCCTTGCGCCCCTGCGCTTCATACACATAGCCGCGGTTGTTGTAGGCAAGCGCGTAGACGGGGTTGAGCGCGATGGCCGCCGTGTAGTCGTCGATTGCCTTCGCCAGGTCCCCGGACCTGCGGTAGGCCAGACCGCGACGATTGAAGGTGCTGGGGCTCTTCGGATTGAGCCGGATCGCCTCCGTGAAGTCGGCGACGGCGGCCGCCATGTCCCCTTTGACGAAGCGTGCGTGGCCGCGCCCCACGAGGAGAGAGGCCGTCTCCGGCGTCAGGCGCAGGGCCTCGTTGTAGTCCTCGATGGAACCATCGACGGCGCGCAGCGCCAACCGCGCACGAGCCCGGCCGGCATAGCCGGAGGCATCGTCGGGGCGAAGGCGGATGGCCTGGTCGAAGTCGGACGCGGCCTGGGCATTCGCGCCGGCGTCGGCGCGCGCGTTGCCGCGGTTGCGGTAGGCCAGCGCCTTGTCGGCAGCGCCGTAGGCGGAACCGGCAATGACCTCGGAGCAGGCGCGCAACCGCACGGCGGCGTTGCGTCCCTGGCTGCAGTCGGCAAGCGTATCGGCGAAGGCGCCGCCCGTCCCGGCTGCGATGACAAGGCACGTCAGTCCAATCCGTCGCATCGTGCTTGCCCTCTTCAATTGTGGGAGCAGTGGTCGCACGCGGGCGGGTGGCTGCATTTGATGCAGGTCAACAGAAGGTGCGTGGGCTCTCTGCCGTCCACAACCTGCCGCCGGCACAGACGCTTCTAGCCCCGTGTCGGCATTAAGCTGTGGAGCGCGGTGGCGAATCGATGTCTCTGTCCTTTCGTCCGGCATAGGATCGGGCCGGATCGAAGGGGCAGGGCGATGGGGGCGGTTCGCAAGCTCGAGCCGGCGAATGAGGCGGTACGCGAGGCCTACCTCGGCGTCACGGCCTCTGCGCGCGGACTAGCCTGGCGCGATCGCCTGGACGCCGCCGCTGCGAAGACCGCCACGGCCATCAGCCAGCGCCACGCGTTGCCGGAAATCCTTGGCCGCGTGCTGGCCTCGCGCGGCGTCGGGCTCGACGAGGTGGCGAGCGCGCTCGATCCGACCGTGCGGGCGCTGATGCCGGATCCGAGCACGGTGCGCGACATGGACAAGGGCGCCGCGCGCATCGCCCAGGCGATCGTCGGCAACGAGGCAATCGCGGTGTTCGGCGACTACGACGTCGACGGTGCCTGCTCCGCGGCGCTGCTGCAGCGCTTCCTGGCCGCGCACGGACGGCAAGCCCGCATCTATATTCCCGACCGCATGACCGAGGGTTACGGCCCCAACCGGGACGCCATCGAGGCGCTGGTTAAGGAGGGCGCCCGGCTGATCGTCACCGTCGATTGCGGCACCACCGGCGTCGAGCCGCTGGCGGCTGCGGCTCCGCTCGGCGCCGATGTCGTCGTCGTCGATCACCACCAGGCGGGAGAGCGCCTTCCCGACGTTGCCGCGGTCGTCAATCCCAACCGGCAGGACGACCTGTCGGGCCTGGGGCACCTGTGCGCGGCCGGCGTCGTGTTCATGGTGCTGGTCGCGACCACGCGCGAGCTGCGCCGGCGCGGCTTCTACGGCGCCGCTTGTGCGCCGCCCGACCTGCTGGCGCTGCTCGACCTCGTCGGCCTCGCCACCGTGTGCGACGTGGTGCCCCTCGAAGGCCTCAACCGCGCGTACGTGATGAAGGGCCTGCAGGCCATGCGCCAGCGCCGCAACACGGGGCTGAAGGCGCTTGCGGATGCCGCCGGCCTCGCCGTGGCGCCCACGCCCTACCACCTGGGCTTCGTGCTGGGACCGCGCATCAATGCGGGCGGACGCATCGGCGACGCCGCGCTAGGCGCGCGCCTGCTGGCGACCGACGACGAGATGGAGGCGACACGCATCGCCGTGCTGCTCGACAAGCTCAACCGCGAGCGCAAAGCCATCGAGGCGCGCATGCTGGAGGAGGCCGTCGCCCGCGCCGAGCAGCTGGTGGAGGCCGACCCCGACGTTCCGCTGCTGCTGATTGCCGGCGAAGGCTGGCACAAGGGCGTCGTGGGCCTGGTGGCGAGCCGGCTGACGGAGCGGTTCCGGCGTCCCTCCTGCGTGATCGCGTGGGAGGAGAAGGGTCAGGGAACAGGCTCGCTTAGATCAATCGACGGCGTCGACATCGGCGCGGCGGTACGGGCGGCGGTCGAGGCCGGCCACCTGCTCAAGGGCGGCGGCCACGCCATGGCGGCCGGCCTGACGATCGAGCGCGGGAGCTTCGAGACGCTCGGCGCCTTCTTGCGCACGCGCCTGGTGGTGGCCGCGACCTCGGCACGCGCGGCGGTGTCGCTCGCGATCGACGGGGCGCTGACACCGGCCGCCGTCACCGACGAGTTCCTGGCGCTGATCGAGCGCGCGGGCCCCTACGGACAGGGCAACCCGCAACCGCGCTTCGCCTTTCCCGCGCACCGCGTGAAGTTCGCCAAGGTCGTCGGCGGAGCGCACGTGCGCTGCGTCCTGGAGGCCGGCGACGGCTCGCGCCTCGACGCGGTCGCCTTCCGCGCCGCCGACCAGCCGGTAGGCGCCGTCCTGCTCGCCTCCGCCGGCATGCCGCTGCACGTCACCGGCAACCTGCGCCGCGACACCTGGAACGGCCGCGACCGCCGCGAGCTCGTCATCGAGGATGTCGCCGATCCGCGCCGCCAGGGCTAACGGCCCGCTATCGCCCAACCGCGCCTTCTTCGTGCTTGAGCAGTGCCGTGCGCCTCACGTCACCGGCGAGGTGCCGCTGGAGGCTTTCTGCATGGCGTTGAACAGCGCGAACGGGGCGCCGCTCAGCAGCACTTTCACGTAGCGCGGTTTCTGGTAGTCGCCGTTGAGCGAGACGCGCGGCAGCGCGGTCAGCTCGCCGGCGTGCCGGGGATGGATGAGCCCCTTGCGCGTCGTCACGCCCGTCTTCATGCCGAGCTCCTTGGCGAGATCGAATTCTCGCTGGCCGGCGCTGGTCTCGTCGCCGTAGGGATAGCTGAAGTGCCGGCACGGCTTGCCGATCTCGCGCTCGATGCGCTGCACGCTTTCCATCATCTCGGCCCGCGCGTCCGCCAACGTGAGCTTGGCCAGCGCGAAGTGGCGCCGGGTATGGGCGCCGATGGTGACGAGGGGATCATCCGCCAGCCGGCGAATCTCATCCCAGTTCATCATCAGATCGGTGCAAAGGTACCCGGGATCGAACTCGACGCTGTTGCACAGCTCGCGCACGAACGCGCGCGCATCGGCCTCGTCGATGGTCCGCAACCACCAGTAGACGGCCTGGAACGCGGCGTCCTTCTCGCCCGGGGTGCCGCACCTGAGGCGCCGCTGCACGCCGTCGAGCTTCACGCTGAGGGCATCAACCTGCATGATGACCTTCTCCAGCGCCAGCCACCACAGATCGCCGTTCCCGTCGGGATAGTCGGTGGGCACGTAGATGGCGAAGGGAAGGTTGTGGCGCTTGAAGATCGGGTAGGCGTATTCGAGGTTGTCGCGGTAGCCGTCGTCGAAGGTGAAGCAGATGAATGGCTTGCTGTGGTGGCCTTCGACCATGCGGAAATGCGCCTCGTCGAGCGAGACGATCTCGAAGCCGGAGGCACCCACCTGGGCGATCACCTGCTCGAGGAAATCCGGCGTCACCTTGAGGATGCGGTTCGGCTCGAAGCTGTTGGGCTTCTCCGGGCGGACGTGATGCAGCATGAACACGGCGCCGATGCCGCGCGTCAACGGCGCGATCATGCTGTCCGCACCAGAATAATGCAGGGCGGAGAGCACAGCCTTGAGGAATTTCGTGCGCCGGCTCATGACGGCGTTCCCTGGCCTTCCATGGCGCGTGCCTGCCTCACGTCAGCGAACCGCTCAGTGTCTGCACGCTTGCTTCGCCGTGGTCCTGCGCATCGGGCTCATAGCGGATGACATAGAGATCCGCAACGTTGAAACCGAGGAAGTTACCGGGTGCCGCGATCCCATCGCCATCCGCGACGACGACACCGGCATCGATGCGGCCCTCGATAGTGGTGAAAAGGTCACGCACCGCATCGCGTCCGCCGGCGATCACCACATGGTCGTAGGCATCGTCCAGGGCGTCGAGCAGCATGTTGACTCGGTCCTTGTCCCTGGCGGCGGTCGCGCCGGCAGCGCTGGAGCCGGCGGGAATGAAGTGCGCGTCCGAGCGCGACACGCGCTCGATCACGTCCTCGAACGATGCGCGACCCGAGAGCACATCGGTGATGCCGAGCGTCGGCGACACGTCGAGCTCGGCCGCCAGGCCGACCCCGTCGAGGCTCCAGTCGAGCAGGATCACCTGCTGCTTCTGGCGCGCGAGCTGCCGAGCCAGGTCGATGGCGGCCGAGCCGGCGTTGATGCCGGCAGTCTCGCCCGCCACCAGCGTGCGAAAGCCCGTCCTGCCTCCGGCCTTGGCGACAAGACTGCGGCCGACCGACCGAATGCTGTGCGCCGTGGCCGGCCCGGCGACGGCGGGAGTGGCATATGGCTCGGACGGGGATGCGGGAAGGGCGCTGGCCGCAGGCGCCTGCCGCGCCATGCCGAACAGCTCGCGGGTGACGACGAACGCCAGCCCCAGCAGCAGGGTTGCCGTCATGGCCAGCAGCGTGACCATGCCCACCTTGGGCCAGGCCTTCTCGCTCGAGGGCCGCGCACGGGAGACGATCTGCACCTCGACCGGCACGGTGCGGGCGTCGCTGGTGGTGCGCACGGACTCGAGCTGCGTCTGCAGCCGCTCGAACTCGGCGCGCTTGGACTTGGCGAGGCTCTCGAGCGCGCGCAGCTTCACGTCGTCGCCGCCGGAGCTGACCACGCGTTTCTTGGCCTCGTCGAGGCGGCGGCGGACGCCATCCTCGCGCATGGAGGAGACTTTCGCCTCGCGCTCGAGCCCGTCCACGATCTTGCCGACCTCGGTGCGGATCTGCCGGTTGAGGCCGGCGAGATCGGCATTGAGCTGCTTCATGCGCGGATGCGCCGGCAGCAGCGTCGCCGACAGCTCGGCGATCTGGCGCTCGACGCGCACCCGCTGCTCGACGAGGCGCGGCACCAGCTGCGACTTCTGCACGTCGGGCAGGGTCTCGCCGGCGCCGCGGGCGGCGATCTCGCGTGCCTCCCTGGCGCGGGCTTCGGACTCGGCGCGGACGGCGGCCATGCGGGTGAGCTCGGCATTCAGCTCGCCCAGCTGTTGCTCGTTGAGGCCGGTCTTCTCGCGACCGCCGTCGAAGATGTTCGATTGGCCGCGGAAGCGATTCACCTCCGTCTCGGCCTCGGCGACCTCCTCGGCGAGCTTCTTGATCTGCGGGCCGAGCTTGGCGCGGGCGTCCGTGCTTTCCATGACCGAACGCTGGGAGAGATCGTCGCGGTAGAGCTCGGCCAGCTTGTTGGCGATGTCGGCGGCGAGCCTGGAGTTGCTCGACCTGAAGTCGATCATGATCCCGCGCGTGTCCTTCACCTGGTAGACGCGCAGTGCATCGTAGTAAGCGGTGAGGATCCGCTCTTCCTCGCTCTCGCCGGCCCGCGGTCCGACGAGACCGATCAGCTGCAAGGTCTTGCCGACGGGACCGCGCTCGATGAGCGCGCTGTTGAACTCGGGCCGCGTCCCCAGCTTCAGGTCGGCGGCGAGCTTCACCGCCAGATCGCTGGACTGCAGAGCGCGCACGTGGGTGGCGATCGCCTCCTTGTCCATGCGCACCGAGACCAGCTCCGGCGTGCTGGTGTCGCGACGCGGCTCGAACGGATTGCCGAGCCCCTTGGAGATGATCTCGATCTGCGCCTGCGAGGCATACTTGGGTGTGAGCATCGAGAGCACGCCGACGCTGACGGCCCCCACCACCACGGTCGCGATCAGCAGCTTGGGCAGCACGCGCTTGACGGCAGACCCGAGCGCCGTGAGATCGATGTCGTCGGGGGAGGCCGGGAACTGGGTGCGCATGACGGATGGGCCCTGTGGGCGGACGTTTCGGGCGTTACTGGCTCGCATTAGACCCATGGGAGGTAAGATTTTTCTTAAGGTTTTCTCGCGAAGGGTCACTGGCAAAAGGTTTCTTAACCCGAGACACCTAGAACGAGGGACATCGGCCACCTCTGCAGAGGCCTGTACGTCCCTATGCAATGCCCGTTCCACAAGCTCGCCGGTCCGCTGCTTGCCGTCGTTTTCGGTAGTGCGCTCGGTGGATGCTCATTCCTCCCGTCGTGGGAGCCGGAGGTGACGCTCGCTGCGCCGCCGCCCGGACCTCTCGTCGGCGAGGCGCGCGGCTGGGGGCAAACGACGGTCTCCTTCGCCGCGGAAGCGCCGCCTCTGGGCCCGCCGCAGATGGTCGATCCGGCGGATGGCCCCTACATGCTCGACACCGGCGACAAGCTGCGCATCTTCGTTTACGGCCACCCGAACCTGTCGCGGCTCTACACGGTCGACCAGCAGGGCATGGTTTCCGTGCCCCTGATCGGCGACGTTCCGGCACGCGGGCGAACCTCTAGAGGACTTGCGCGTGCCATAGCGGGACGCCTCGGCTCTCAATACGTGAAGGACCCGCAGGTCACTGTCGATGTCGCGCAGAACCGGCCGTTCTTCATCCTGGGCGAGGTGCGCAGCGCCGGCCAGTACGCCTACGTCAGCGGCATGACCGTTCAGGAAGCCGTCGCCATCGCCGGCGGCTACGGCGACCGCGCCAGCGAGCGCCGCGTCCAGATCACCCGCCGCCACGTGGGCGGAATTGTAGAGAAGATGGATGTACCACCGGACTACACCGTTCTCCCCGGCGACACGATCTACGTCTACGAGCGCTGGCTCTGAGCGGCGGCGCGCTGGTCTCCGCACAGGCGGGCCATATCGCATCCTGCACTGCCTGCGCGCTCCCGTCGGCGGCCTTTTCCGGCATGTCCGCGATCTCAGCGCCGAGCAGGCGCGGCGCGGCCACCTGGTCGGCGTGGTGTGCGATGCCGTCGCCGGGGACCAGCTGACGGAGGCCCGGCTGGCCGCGCTGGAGCCGCACCTGGCGCTCGGACTGTTGCGCACGCGCATGAGCCGCGAGCTGGGCCCGAGCGACATCTCCGCCTACTTCGCCATCCGGCCCCATGCCTTCGCGACCGGCTTCAATGTGGTTCACGGACACGGCGCCAAGGGCGGCGCCTACTCGCGTCTCGTCGCCCGCGCGCTCAAGAGCGCCGGGAGAAACGTCGCCTCCTGCTACACGCCGCACGGCGGCAGCCTGCACTACTCGCCCAGGAGCGTGATCGGTGCCGTCTACATGCAGCTGGAGCGGCTGCTCGAGCGGTCCACCGATGCGCTCCTGTTCGAGAGCGCCTATTCGGCCGCGCGATATGCGGCCCAGGTCGGAAAACCCAGCTGCCCTTCGCTCGTGGTCCCGAATGGACTTGGCGCCGATGACTTCGTCCCGGTCCGCGCCGGGGAGGATGCCGCCGACTTCCTGTTCGTGGGCGAGCTGCGCCGCCTCAAGGGCGTCGACGTCATGCTGCGCGCCCTGCAGCGCGTGCGCGAGACGCGCCCCGTCAGCGCGGTCATCGTCGGGTCCGGCCCGGACGGCGACGCGTTCAAGGACGAGACGGCGCGGAACGGGCTGGGCGGATTCGTCTCGTTCCGGGACGCGATGCCGGCACGCGAGGCGTTCGCGCTCGGCCGCACCATGGTCGTGCCCTCGCGCGCGGAGAGCTTTCCCTACATCGTGCTGGAAGCGGCGGCGGCCGGCCTGCCGCTGCTGGCGACCGACGTCGGCGGCATCCCCGAGATCGTCAGCGGCACGGATACGGCTCTGGTTCCGCCGGAGGACGCCGAAGCCCTGGCCGAGGCGATGCTGCGCACGCTCGCCGATCCTGCGGCGGCCCGGGCCAAGGCGGCGCGGCTGCAGGAAGCCGTCGGCCGGCGCTTCACCGTCGCCGCCATGACGGATGCGGTGCTCGGCGTCTACGCGTCGGTCAGCCCGGGCGGCGCCTGATCAGGTAGCGCTGCACGCCCTCCATGACGAGCTCGCGCTTCTGGTTGTGCACCGTGGAGGCGAGCGCCAGCACGCCCGTCGTGCGCTGGGGCTTCAGCTCGCTGACCTTGAGCTGCGGATAGAGCGTGTCGCCGACGTAGACCGGCTTCAGGAAGCGCGAGGACTGCTCGATGAAGCCGAGCAGCGAGTCCTCGACCAGGAACGGAAACAGCCCCGCACCAGCCGCCGTCTGGATCACCACCTGGAAGCCGTGCGCCAGCAGATCGGGATGGCCGTGGCGACGACAGTACTCGCGGTCGTAGTGGATCGGGTGGTTGTCGCCGGAGGCCGCCTGGAAGGCCAGGAACTGCGCCTCCGTCACCGTGCGCGAGGGGATGTAGAACGCCTCGCCCAGCACGAAGTCCTCGAAGTAGCGGGACGGACCGAAGCGATGGCCGGCTGGATCGAAGGTGTCATCCATGGGTCTCGCCCCCCGAGCGCGAGTGTGTGCACTTTCCCGCATCCAGCCACGGGACGGCGGCCTTAGCAAGGGCGCGGCCGCGACACGCCTATCCTTGCCGATAGACTATGACGGGAGTGGTGCCATGGGTCAGCACGGCAAGCGTCTCGCTGCCGAGCAAAGCACCGGTGAGCCCGCCCGACGCCTGCGAGCCCATGACGACGAGGTCGCACGCTTGCGCGCTCGCGGCGCCCAGGATTGCAACCGACGGCCGGCGGTGGCGAAGGTGCATGGTTTTGCAGGGGACGCCGGCGGTCTTGGCTGCACCGGCGAGCCTCTCCAACATCATCGTGGCGACCGCCTGCGCCTTCCGCTCGTATTCGCTCTCCGGGACGACGACATCCGGCACCACGGCGGCCAGCTCGCGCGAGAACTGCGCGGCCCATGGCGTCGTCACCGTGACGACGGTGATCTTCGCCTGCAACGCGTGCGCGAGCTCGATGCCGCGACGCGCGGCGCGCTCGGACGCGTCCGTGCCGTCGACGGGCAGGAGGATGTGGCGGTACATGTGCGTCGCTCCGCGCTGCAGGGGCTCGTGCGCGCAGTCATGCCCGACCCGATCGACTGCGATCATTGACCGCGCTCAATCCGCGGCGACCCCGCGCGCGGGGGCGACGCGCGTTCCGCCGCACCACCAGCCTTGATCTGGATCAACGCTGATGCCGCGTCCGTGAAGGACAGTGCGCCGCGCTGAGAACGGCGACGATGCAGGGCAGGAGGTAGGGACCTATGCCAGCGAGGGGCGTTGAGGAGCGGGCCGCGTTCGCGGACGCCATGACGATGATCGGCGCGCTGGCCGGCGCGGCCATCGGACTCGTCGTTCTGCTCGGGTCGCGCGATCCGGCCATGGCTTTCCACGGCCTGCTGTTCGTGGTGGCGGGAGCGCTGGCGGCAGTGCTGGTCCTCAAGGGCTCCTTCGAGAGCGCAGGGCCGTCGGACGCGCGCGACGAATACATGGACGGGCCCATCAAGGTGGCCACCATCGCCGCCGTGTTCTGGGGCATCGCCGGCTTCGTGGTCGGCGACGTGATCGCCTGGCAGCTGGCCTTCCCCGCGCTCAATCTCGACCTGCCGTGGACCAGCTTCGGCCGGCTGCGGCCGCTGCATACATCGGCCGTGATCTTCGCCTTCGGCGGCAACGTGCTGCTGGCGACCTCGTTCTACGTCGTGCAGCGCACATGCCACGCGCGCCTCGCCGGCCGCTGGGCGCCCTGGTTCGTGATCTGGGGCTATCAGCTCTTCATTGCTGTGGCCGGCACCGGTTACCTGTTCGGCATCACCCAGGGCAAGGAGTACGCCGAGCCCGAGTGGTATGCGGACTTGTGGCTGACGATCGTGTGGGTCGTCTACCTGCTGGTGTTCCTCGGCACGCTGGCGCGGCGCAAGGAGCCGCACATCTACGTGGCCAACTGGTTCTATCTGGCTTTCATCCTCACCGTCGCCATGTTGCACGTCGTCAACAACGCGACCATCCCCGTCAGCCTGACGAACCCCAAGAGCTACATCGTCTATTCGGGCGTGCAGGATGCGATGACGCAATGGTGGTACGGCCATAACGCGGTCGGCTTCTTCCTCACCGCCGGCTTCCTCGGCATCATGTACTACTTCATCCCCAAGCGCGTGGAACGGCCGGTCTATTCCTACCGCCTGTCGATCGTGCACTTCTGGACGCTGATCTTCCTCTACATCTGGGCAGGGCCCCACCACCTGCACTACACGGCGCTGCCCGACTGGGCGCAGACGCTCGGCATGACCTTCTCGATCATGCTGTGGATGCCGTCGTGGGGCGGCATGATCAACGGCCTCATGACGCTGTCGGGCGCCTGGGACAAGCTGCGCACCGATCCCGTCGTGCGCCTGCTCGTCGTGTCGGTCGCCTTCTACGGCATGTCGACTTTCGAGGGGCCGGTGATGAGCATCAAGTCGGTCAACTCGCTCTCGCACTACACCGACTGGACCATCGGCCACGTGCATTCCGGCGCGCTCGGCTGGGTGGCGATGGTGTCGTTCGGCGCCATCTACTGCCTCGTGCCGTGGCTGTGGAACCGGCGCGGGCTCTACTCCATCCGCCTCGTCGAGTGGCACTTCTGGATCGCGACGCTGGGCATCCTGCTCTACATCACGGCGATGTGGGTGTCGGGCATCACCCAGGGTCTGATGTGGCGCGCCTACGACAAGCTGGGCTTCCTGCAATACTCCTTCATCGAGACCGTGGAGGCGATGAAGCCCTACTACGTGATCCGCGCGGTGGGCGGGCTGCTGTTCCTCATCGGTGCGCTGATCATGGTCTACAACATCTGGCGCACCGTGCGCGGCGACGAGCCGGTCGATGCGGCCGACCAGCCTCGCATCGCCGCCGCGCCCGCCTTGCGCCCCGTGGCGGCGGAATAGGGGGCAACGGCGATGAAGCACGAAATCTTCGAGAAGAACTCGCTCATCCTGCTGATCGGCATCCTGGTGGTGGTCTCGATCGGCGGCATCGTGCAGATCGCGCCCCTGTTCTGGGTCGAGAGCACGATCGAGAAGGTGAAGGGCATGCGCCCCTACTCGCCGCTCGAGCAGGCGGGCCGCGACATCTACGTGCGCGAGGGCTGCTACGGCTGCCACAGCCAGATGATCCGGACGCTGCGCGACGAGGTGGAGCGCTACGGCCACTACAGCCTCGCGGCCGAGAGCATGTACGACCATCCCTTCCAGTGGGGCTCCAAGCGCACCGGGCCGGATCTCGCCCGCGTCGGCGGCAAATACTCCGACCAGTGGCAGGCCGAGCACCTGGTCAACCCGCGCTCGCTGGTGCCCGAGAGCATCATGCCGGGCTATCCCTGGCTCGCCGACACGAAGCTCGACACCGAGGACATCGTCGCGCGCCTCAAGACTCTCAGGCTGGTCGGCGTGCCCTACAGCGACGAGATGATCGACAAGGCGCAGGCCGACCTGGCCGCCCAGGTCACGCCCGACAGCCGTCCCGCGCGCGAGATGCTCCGCCGCTACCCGAAGGCCAAGGTCGGAAAATTCGACGGCAAGCCCGGCACCGAGCCGAGCGAGCTCGATGCGCTGGTCGCCTACCTGCAGGTGCTGGGGACGCTGGTCGACTTCGCCACCTTCGACGCCTCCGGCCCGAACCTGCGCTGAGGAGGGCACTACCGATGACCTACGACACCGTCGCCACCCTAAGTCAGGTGATATCGCTGCTGATGTTCATCGCCATGTTCGCGGCCGTGCTCGCCTACGCGCTGTGGCCCAAGAACAAGCCGCGCTTCGAGGAGGCGCAACGGCGCGCGCTCGATCTCAAGCCGGGATCGTCGACCGACAGGGGGCGCGGATGACCGCGGGCAAGCGCGACATCGATGCCGTAACCGGCGTCGAGACCACCGGCCACGAGTGGGACGGAGTGAAGGAGCTCAACAAGCCGCTGCCGCGCTGGTGGCTGCTCACCTTCTACGCCACCATCGTCTGGGCCGTCGGCTACTGGATCGTCTATCCGGCCTGGCCGACGCTTGCCGGCTACACCCGGGGCATGATCGGCTACAGCCAGCGCGCCACCGTCGCGGACGAGGTCAAGGCCGCCCAGGCTGCACAAGGCGGCCTGCGCGACAAGCTTGCCGCCGCCCCGCTCGACCAGGTCAAGAGCGATCCGGATCTGCTGCGCTTTGCCCTCGCCGGCGGGGCCGCCGCCTTCCAGGCCAACTGCGCTCCGTGCCACGGCCGGGGAGCGCAAGGCTTCGTCGGCTATCCCAACCTCAACGACGACGATTGGATCTGGGGCGGGACGATCGAGGACATCCACAAGACCATCAGCGGCGGTGTGCGCTCGGACCAGAAGGATGCGCGCGCCTCGCAGATGCCGCGCTACGGGCTCGACAAGCTGCTCGAGGACGGCCAGATCGCCGACGTCGCCGAATACGTGCTGTCGCTTTCCGGCAAGTCGACCGACCCCGCCGCGGTTGCCAGGGGCCAGAAGGTGTTCGCCGACCAGTGTTCGAACTGTCACGGGCCCGACGGCAAGGGCAACAAGGAGCAGGGTGCGCCGAACCTGGCGGATGGCATCTGGCTCTACGGCGGCAGCAGGCAGGCGATCGTGGAGAGCATCCGTACCGGCCGTGGCGGGATGATGCCGGCATGGGCCGGCCGCCTCGACCCCGTCACCATCAAGTCGCTCGCCGTCTACGTCCACAGCCTCGGCGGCGGCAAGTAGGGCTGCGCTCGAATTCAGGAGGCCGCGGACAGTGCAGCGTGCTCAACCGGGTTCCCCTCCCCGCAAGGGGGAGGGGTTAGGGGTGGGGTGAATTCGCAGGCGCCGACCTACCGCGTTTTCCCCCACCCCCGACCCCTCCCCGCAAGGGGGAGGGGAGCCAGCGCAAGCTCGAAAGGACGAGCGCGATGTGCTGCTGCTGTTGCGGCTTGATGTTGCTCTCGGCTGAGGCGGTAGCTGCGGCTCCGCAAGCTCGGCCAGTAGCGATGAACGCGGATCCGATTGCGCCAGATCAAAGCCGCTCGGCGATGCGCGGGCCTACGTTTGCTGGGGCAGCACGCCCTTGGTGGCGCCGATTGGCGTGCCGCGTCGGATAGGGGCCGGAAGCCGCGCGATGACGCATATGGACCAGTACATCATCCCAGCCGCGAGTCCGGAGGCAGCGCCGGGCGTCGAGCGGGTGGACGTCAAGGCGGTCAACCGCAAGCAGGACCGCTCACTCTACGCGGGCCGCGAGAAGGTCTATCCCAAGCTCGCGCACGGACGTTTCCGCACCGTCAAGTGGCTGGTGATGGCGCTGACCCTCGGCATCTACTACGCGCTGCCGTGGATGCGCTGGGCTCGCGGCCCGGACCTCCCCGACCAGGCCGTGCTGCTCGACATGGCGCACAACCGGTTCTTCTTCTTCTTCCTCGAGATCTGGCCGCAGGAGTTCTACTTCGTCACCGGCCTGCTGGTGCTGTCGGCCCTGGCGCTGTTTCTCGTCACGTCCGCCGCGGGCCGCGTTTGGTGCGGCTACACCTGCCCGCAGACGGTGTGGACCGATCTCATGGTGCTGGTCGAGCGCTTCTGGCAGGGCGACCGCAACGCCCGCATGCGCCTCGACAAGGAGCGGTGGGGGCCCGTCAAGCTGTTCAAGAAGGCGATGACGCACCTCTCGTGGCTCGCAATCGGGCTGGCGACCGGCGGCGCTCTCGTATTCTATTTCCGCGACGCGCCGACGCTTGCCGCCGAGCTTCTTGCCGGCACCGCACCCGCGATCGCCTATCTTTTCCTCGGCATCTTCACGCTCACCACCTATGTGCTCGGCGGCATCGCCCGCGAGCAGGTCTGCATCTACATGTGCCCCTGGCCGCGCATCCAGGGCGCCATGGTCGACCACGAGACGCTGCTGGTCAGCTACAAGCCGTATCGAGGCGAGCCGCGCGGGCCGCACAAGAAGGGGCAGCCGTGGGAGGGGCGCGGCGACTGCGTCGACTGCAAGGCTTGCGTCGCCGTGTGCCCGACCGGCATCGACATCCGCGACGGCTCGCAGCTCGAATGCATCCAGTGCGCGCTGTGCATCGATGCCTGCGACGACATCATGGGCAAGGTCGGCCGGCCGCGCGGGCTGATCGCCTACGACACGATCGCCAAGCAGGAGGCGGCGAGCGAAGGGTGCGCGGGCGCCGCTGCGGCTGATACGCGCGCGGACCCTGCTCTACGCCGGCCTCATCTGCCTCGTCGGCGCCATCATGCTGGCCGCGCTGCTCAACCGCGCGACGCTCGAGATCAACGTGCTGCACGACCGCAATCCGCCGTTCGTGCTGCTGTCGGACGGCGGCATCCGCAACGGCTACACGGTCAAGGTCCTCAACAAGCTGCACCAGCCGCGAGAGTTCTCGCTCGAGGTGCGCGACCTGCCCGGCGCGCAGCTTTCCATTCGTCGGCATGGAGCCGGGCGCCAAGATCCGCGTCACCACCGACGATCTGCGCGAGGTGCGCGTGTTCGTCACCGTGCCGCGCGCGAAGCTGGCACGGCTCGCCGACGCCGTGACGCCGTTCGCGCTGGTGGTCCGCGACGCGGCCTCCGGGCACGACACCGCACGCGTCACCCGCTTCCAGAAGGCCGCAGCCGAGCCGGGGAGGAACCCATGAGCCCCACGACATTGATTCCGCGTCGTCGCCCAGGGCCTGCAGGGACGGCACGTCCTGGGCGCCTTCCTCGCCTTCTTCGGCACGGTGTTCGCGGTCAATGGCGCCATGATCTACGAGGCCGTGTCGACCCACACCGGACTGGTGGCCAACGAGCCCTACCGCAAGGGCCTCGCCTACAACGACCGCATCGGCGCGGACGAGCGCCAGGCGCGCCTGGGCTGGACCGAGACGCTGCAGGTCGACCGCGACGGTCATGTGGCGTTTGCGCTGGCGGAGCGGGACGGGCGCGCCGTGCGAGGCCTGAGGATCGAGGGCGTGCTGGGCCGGCCCGCCACCAACCGCCAGGACCTCAAGCTCGCCCTCGTCGAGACCGAGCCGGGCCGCTACGAGGCGCAGGCGGGCGCGGTCGCAGAGGGGAGCTGGCTGATCATGCTCGAGGCGCGCGAGCAGGCGGATCCCGAGCCGATGTACCGAACGCGGAGGCGATTGTGGATCAAGCCATGACCCCCGCGGCTCTCGCGACGGCGTCGGCTCGACGCGCGAGCGCCGGCAGGGATGGACCACCGCATCCGGTCACGACCGTGCTGGCGGTCGAGAACATGCACTGCGGCGGCTGCATGCGCAAAGTCGAGACGGCGCTGGCGGCCGTGCCGGGCATTGCCACCGCGCGCGCCAACCTGTCGGCAAGACGCGTCACCGCGGTGCACGATGCGGCCGGCGTCAATGCCGCCGACCTCGTGGAAGCGCTCGCCCGCGCCGGCTTCCGGGCGGCCGAGCTTCGCGGCGGACGACCGCGGCAGCCGACCAAGCCCGTCGACCGCGATTTGCTGAAGCGGCTCGGCGTCGCGGGCTTCGCCGCCGCCAACATCATGCTGCTGTCGGTGTCGGTGTGGTCGGGCGGTGCAGGCGACATGACGCCCTCGGTGCAGGCGCTGTTCCATTGGCTCTCGGCGCTGATCGCCCTGCCGACGGTGGCCTATGCGGGCCAGCCGTTCTTCCGCTCCGCCGCGCAGGCTTTGCGCGCGCGCCGCCTCAACATGGACGTGCCGATCTCGCTCGGCGTGACGCTGGCGACGGCCATGAGCCTCTACCAGACGACGCGCGGCAGCCAGCAGGTCTACTTCGATGCGGCGGTGACGCTGTTGTTCTTCCTGCTGGTCGGCCGCTATCTCGACCAGCGCATGCGCGCGCGCGCGGCGGGCGCGGCGGCCAACCTGCTGGGCCTGCGCGGCACCGCCGCCACCGTCATCCGCTCCGACGGCACCACCGAGCGGCTCGGCGCGCGGCTGCTGGAGCCCGGCATGCGCATTCTCACCGCCGCGGGCGAGCGCTTCGCCGTCGACGGCCGCGTGCTCGACGGCCGCGGCGAGGTCGACGAGAGCCTGATCACGGGCGAGACGGCGCCGCGCACGGTTGCGCCGGGGGCGCAGATCTATGCCGGCACGGTCAACCTGTCGGGTTCGCTGGTGACCGAGGCAACCGCCACCGACCAGAACACGCTGCTGGCCGAGATCGCGCGGCTGATGTCGGCCGCCGAGCAGGCGCGCGGCCGCTACGTGCGCCTCGCCGACCGCGCGGCCCGGTTCTATGCGCCGGCGGTGCACATCCTGGGGCTCGTCACGTTCCTCGGCTGGCTCGCTCGCCGGCCATGGATGGGAGGCCGCGCTGACGGCTGGCAATCGCCGTGCTGATCATCACCTGCCCGTGCGCGCTGGCGCTGGCCGTGCCGGCGGTGCAGGTGGCCGCCACCGGCCGTCTGTTCGGCAAGGGCGTGCTGGTCAAGGCGGCCGACGGGCTGGAGCGGATGGCGGAGATCGACACGGTCGTGTTCGACAAGACCGGTACGCTCACGCTGGGCGAGCCGGCGTTGGCCACCAACGACAACGCTACCGATGCCGTGCTGATGCGCGCGGCGAGCCTCGCGGCGGCGAGCCGGCATCCCTATGCGCGCGCCGTGGTGCGCGCGGCCGAAGCCGCCGGTCTCGAGGTCGCGCATGCCTCCGGCGTGCGCGAGGTCGCGGGGTTCGGGCTCGAGCATACCGGACCGAATGGCGTCGAACGGCTGGGCTCAGCGGCGTGGTGCGGCGCGGACGGGCCGGCGCGCGATGCGGCAGCCGTGTGGTATCGGTCTGCCGACGGCACTGCGACGGCCCTCCACTTCGAGGACCGATTGCGGTCCGATGCCGCCGATGTCGTCCGGCGCTTGCACGAGGCCGGCTTCCACACGGAGCTGCTGTCGGGCGACAGGCATGTGGTGGTGGAAACGGCGGCCATCCAGTCGGGCATCGGCCGCTGGACGGCCGGCGTGCTGCCGGCGCAGAAGATCGCCCGCATCGAGGAGTTGAAGGCGGCTGGGCGCAAGGTGCTGATGGTCGGCGACGGCCTCAACGATGCGCCCGCACTTGCTGCCGCACATGCCTCGCTGTCGCCGTCGACGGCGGCGGACATCAGCCAGACGGCCGCCGATGCCGTCTTCCAGGGCGAGCGGCTGGCGCCGGTGCTGGAGACGCTCGCCGTCGCGCGCATGACGCGCCGCATGGCCCTGCAGAACTTCGCCATCGCCATCGGCTACAACGCGGTGTTCGTGCCGCTGGCCATGGCGGGGCTCGTCACGCCGCTGCTGGCCGCCATCGCCATGTCGGCCTCCTCGATCGCCGTCACCGCCAACGCGGTGCGGCTCAGAGCCATGCGCCTGGAGCTCGCCCGATGACGGCGCTCGCCTGGCTGATCCCGTGCGCGCTGCTGCTTGGCCTGATCGGGCTGGCGGCCTTCCTGTGGTCGCTCAACAGCGGCCAGTTCGAGGACCTGGAGGGCGCCGGCTGGCGCGCCCTGCAGGACGACGAGCCCGGACGAGGCAAGGACGGCTAGGCTACCGCTGTCATACCGGAGCTTGTCCCCGGTATCCGAACCAACCGCCAGCGTCCGGCGCCAACTGATAGATGGATCCCGGGCATAAAGCCCGGGATGACAACAACAGGGTTCGAAGCGGCTGCCGAGATTGCCAGTGCTGACCGGCAGGCTCAGGCCGCCGCCAGCCGCTCGGCGCGACGCGGCAGGACCTTGGCCCGCAGCCAGTTGCCGAACTCGGCGGTCCGCAGCACAGGATCGACCACCTGCTTGTCGAGACCGAGGCGCCAGGCGACATCGCGGCGGCCGGGGTCCACCTCCAGCACACGCAGGTCGGCGATCACGCCTTCCAGGAGCGATCGCTCGAAGCCTTCCTCGACCAGACGGTCGAGGCGCGCCTCCATGATCGCCGCCGTGGTGGCGAACGTATGCTCGGGATGATACTGGACGCCGAGGAAGCTGCTCCCGGCACCGACGATCTCGACCGCCTGGATATCGCTGACGCCGTTGGAGGCGAGCGCGGTGGCGCCCTGCGGCAGCGTCTCGACCTCGTCGCGATGCCAGCAGAGCGCATCGAACGCGCGGGACTTGCCCGCAAACAGCGGATGCGCGTGCCCGCCGTCATTGAGCGTGATGTTGCGGGCGATGCCGATCTCGCCGCCTTGCGGGCTCTCCCGAACCACCCCGCCGAGCGCCGCCGTCATCAGCTGCAGGCCCCAGCAGCTGCCGTACGACGGCACGCCGCTCGAGAACACCTCGCGGGCGAGATCGATCTGCCGTGTCACGGCCGGCACCGGCTTGTAGACGCTGAGCGGCGAGCCGGTGATGACGACGCCGTCGAAATCGCCGATCGCCATGCCCTGCGGCAGCCGCTCGCCGTCGGCGACATTCAGCGAGAAGAATTCCAGGCCTTGCTGATGCCGCGACAGCGCGCGCTCGAACATCTGCGTGTTCGTCAGGCCGCCGTGCGCCGCGATCGCCTGCTGCGCCCTGCCGGGGGCTCCATCGAAAATCAGTATCCGCGCCACGATCAGCCCCCATCTCCGCACGACGTGAATGATATTCTCACGCTGTCAGCCGCCGCCGTGCGCCCAATCCCAGTACAGCTTGCGCGCCTTCAGCATCATCGGGCCGGGTTGCAGCTCGCGGCTGTCGATGCGATTGATCGCCACCACCTTGGAGTTGTTTCCGGTCGAGAAGATCTCGTCGGCATCCATGAAATCGGCAACCTTCAGCGTCGTCTCCTCGACCGGTACGCCGGCTCCGCGCAGCAGCTCGATCGTGCGCCGTCGCGTGACGCCCGCCAGGAACGTACCGTTCAACGCGGGGGTCTTGACCACGCCGTCCTTGACCATGAACAGGTTCGACGTCCCGGCCTCCGCCACGTTGCCGAGCATGTCGAGCACGAGGGCGTTGTCGAAGCCGCGCGACTTCGCCTCCATCACGCAGCGCGCGTTGTTGGGGTAGAGGCAACCCGCCTTGGCATTGGTCGGCATGGTCTCCATCGACGGCCGGCGGAACGGCGAGAGCGTGATCGAGAACCCCTTCGGCGGGTTCATCGGAGACACGTACAGGCAGAGCAGGAAGCGCGTCGATTTCGGGGTTCGGCGGCACCGAGGAGCCGACAACGCCTCCTTCCTCCGCCCAATACATGGGGCGGATGTAGATGGCCTCCTTGGAGCGGAACTTCTTCAATCCCTGCTTGACGAGACCCATGATCGTCTCGACCGACTGGGTGGGTTTCAGGCCAAGCGCGCTCGCGGACGCGTTGAGGCGCTCGCAGTGGCGATCGAGATCTGGCGTCACCCCCTCGAAGGCACGGGCGCCGTCGAACACGGACGAGCCGAGCCAGAAGGCATGCGTCCGCGGCCCCGCCACCAGCACATTGCCCTCGTGCCAGTCCCCATCCAGAAATGTCCAGGTTTCGGACATTTTCGCCATTTGCGTACCCCTTTGCCGCGGCGAACAGACATCGTTCGCGCCGGTTCCTTTTTCTCGCGCGCGATCCTAGAGCAGGATCGCTTCGGATGGAATCGTTTTGCCTCCATCTCCAGCGGGGCCGGCCGAAGCGTTCCAACTCGTTCGCTCTGGCGGCCCCGACGCGGTGCTGTATTCGGAGACGGGCACCGGCCTGATCCAAGTTGTCGAGATGCCAGGAGCCATCCACCGCTATATGGATGGTCGGAAGATCGGCGGATTCCCCGCCGGTGCTGCAACAATGGCGCAGGCTGCGATGTCCAAACGTGCGCTCGCATGGATTGTCGTCGCGCTGGCTGGGCTGCTTTCGACGGCGGGCCTGCTGTTCTTCATGTTCGGGACCAGCAAGCTGACCTTCTCGGAGGCCGAGGTCCAGGAGCGCCTGAACAACAAGCTTCCAAGGACCGTCCGGGACATGACGATCGAGCGCATGGTCGCGCGACTGGCGGAGAACCGCATGGCGCTGCGCGTCGAGGTCAAGGGCACCGTGCTGCGCCAGCCGATCGCCGCAGTCGTCACGGCCCGCGGCGTGCCGCGCTATGAGGCGCAGAACGGTGAAATGTTCTTCGATGCCGACGACGTGAGGCTCGACCAGCTCACGGTCGCCGGCAGGAGCGTGGCGGGTGAAGAGGATGCGGCCACGCGCAAGCGCCTGGCGGAGGCCGCCAGCATGGCGGTGCAGGGTCTCGCCCAAGCGGCGATAAAAGCCTATCTCGCATCTCGGCCGGTTTATCGCTTCAAGGAGGACTTCAAGGGCGTCGTTCTCAAGGCTGCGCTTGTGGACGTCGCAATCCAGGACAACACGCTGGCGGTGACGTTCTCGCTCTGGCGATTGAGCACGATGGTAGCGGTGTTCGCATTCGCGCTGTTTGCCGTGCTGCTGGCCGCGCTCCTGCTCGTTCGCCACCCGCTGTGGGGTCTCGAGGCAATCGCACAAGTCGCGCAAATCCCAGATAGCTGAACCTCGCGCTGACCTGCCGCCCATCACGTGGCGTCAACATTTGCCGCCCGAACAGATCTTCCGGCCCCGCATCGCCGCGAGGTAGGCAAGAATGGCTGCGCGTTCTGCATCGGCAAGATGGGCGAACCCCGGCATCTTCGAGCGTGCGCGATAGGTGTCCGGCGCCTTCACGAAGGCAGCGAGATGCTCGGCCGGCCAGTACTCCGTGATGTTGCGCGGTACGTTCAGCTCGGGGGCCAGCTCGCCGCCGACGAGATTGACGGAATGGCAGGACGCGCAATGCTCCACGAACAGGCGGAACCCACGCCGCGCCTCCGCGGATGCCTCGTCGCCGGGCGCGGCATTGCCGTAGCGCCGGTCGAAGGTCTCCACGGACAGAGACACCAGCTGATAGGGCCATCTGTAGTTGGCATCGGCAGGATCGATGCCGCGCCAGACCAGATAGAAGGGCGCAGGCGTTATCGTCTCCTTGCCGTGGGCGAACGGCTCCCAGGGATCGCCGGCCGGCCGGTCGAGGTCACGCGTGGCGACGACGCCGTCACCGGAGAGCGCGCGGGCGAGGTCCATCGATGGCGAGTAGCCGTCGATGCAGCGGAATACGAGCACGGCACCCTCGGCCGCCCAGCGATCGGCCTCCGGCCATGCCTTGCGCACCAGGTCGGCGAGACGGTGGCCGGCATAGCGCTTGGATCTCTTGTAGATGGGATCCTCGATGGCGACCGTGATTGCCGCAACGGTTCCGCCAGTCAACGCCGCAATGTCCACCGGCTTGCCCACCGGTTCGGCGGCCACGATCCGTGCGGCCAAGAGCGCCGCGATCGTTGCGAAGGCGACGAGCGCGCGCATGACCCTCGCGGAGACCCCCACGGCGCTTCTCCAATTGCAGCCGGCGGCGGATCGACGATGTCCTGCCCCATCCGGCCAGCCGCGTCGCCGATCGCCTCACTCGCCCCGGAACATGCCGGCGCGGCCCTCCACGACGAAGACCGACAGCAAAGCACAGAACCCGAGCACCGCAAATCCGATGTAGAGGGGAAGGATCGTGCCGTCGAACCGGCCGGCGATCAGCGTCCCGAGCAACGCGCCCGCCGCCGTCGAGTAGCTGCCGGTGAACGATGCCGCCATGCCGGCAGTCTGCCCCATCGGCTGCATGGCGATCGCGTTGAAGTTCGACATGATCAGGCCGTACAGGAAAAAGCAGGCGGCCATGCCGCCGAGCGCCAGCCACAGCGGCAGCGAGATGACGGTGCCGAGCAGGGCCAGTGCCGCGCTGACGCCGAGATGCGCGACGAGCGCGGTGTGCGACAGCCGCCGCATGCCGAGACGCCGGACCAGCCGGGAGTTGGTGAAAGCGGCCAGCGCGATGGCGCAGCCGACGCTGCCGAAGGCGAACGGGAACAGCTTGCCGAGGCCATAGCCGGTGGCGAAGACCTGCTGTGCGCTCGCGATGTAGGCGACAAGCAGGCCAAGGACGAAGCCGGACGCGATGCCGTAGCCGAATGTGACGCGGTTCGTGAGCACGAGCACCAAGGCTTCGCCGAGGGTCGGCCGACGCGTCGCCCGGCCGCCAGTGGCGGCTGCGTCTCGGGCAAGCGGGACGCCGCCCAGATCAGCGACGTCAGGCCGGCGGCGAGAAGGACCGCGAAGAGCCAGCGCCAGGTGCCGACGAGAATGATGAGCTGGCCGACCGACGGCGCCAGGATCGGCACCAGGATGAACACCATCATCACCATCGACATGACGCGGGCCATCTGCCGGCCAACGAACAGGTCGCGCACGATCGTGGTGACGATGATCCGCCCGACCGACCCGCCGATCCCCTGCAGGAAGCGGGCGGCGAGCGAGCTGCGAGAAGCTTTGCGTCGTCACCGCCACGATCGTCGCAAGCACGAAAAGCGACAGGCCGATCAAGAGCGACCGGCGCCGCCCGAAGCGATCGGCGAGCGGACCCCAGACGAGTTGGCCGATCGCCATTCCAAGCATGAACACCGTCACCACGAGCGGCAGGTTGCTGGTATCCCGCACGCCGAGCGTCGCGCCGATATCGGGCAGTGCCGGCAGCATGATGTCGATCGACATCGCGGTCATCGACATCAGCAGCGCCATCAGCGCGATGAACTCGCGGAACGGCAGCGGCAAACGTGCTCCGGCCTCGTTCGACGTTTGGGTGTCGGATTGGTTCAAGGGCGCCTACGTGCAGAAAACCCGCGGGGCGAGCGCCTCCCCATGCGGCGGGCCGGCAATCCCATGCGTGCGGTGAGGGATATAGCGCGGGGGCGCGCCCCACGATGCGACAAGTCGATCCGGAGCGTTGTGTCCTCGACGCCAACAAGAGCGGTGTTGCGGCCCGGCAGGTCGGCAATGGCCATCGGCGGCTGCATCGAATAGGCTCTTATTCCGGCCGCGGTGACGCGGCTCCCGCCTCCCGCCCAGATCGAGGAATCTGTGTCCATGACCGTGAAGCCTACTCCGACGCCTGCCGCCCGCGACAAGGTTCGCGCCACCGTCCCCAAGCTCATCGACCTCACCGAGAAGGTCGTCTACGGCGATGTCTGGGAGCGGCCGGAGCTGTCGAAGCGCGACCGCAGCCTGATCACCTGCGCGGCCCTGGTCGCGCTCAACCGCTCCGAACAGCTCAAGGGCCACCTCGAGCGTGCGCTCAACAACGGTGTCACGCCCGAGGAGATCGGCGAGTTGATCACCCACCTCGCCTTTTACGGCGGCTGGCCGGTGGCCATGAGCAGCGCGATGGTCGCCAAGGAGGTGCTCGAGAAGCACAAGAAATAGGGCTGGCGGCGGCGCGGCGCCCTCCGTGGGGTCGATCAAAGAAGGTCCGGCACGCGCACGAGGTCGCGATAGGCATGCCAGGTGGCGTGGCCAATCAGCGGGAAGGCGACGATCAGGCCGATGTAGAGCGTGGCGATGCCGAGGATCATGAAGCCCGCGATCAGGGCCGCCCAGAGCGCCATCGGCTTGGGGTTTAGCAGCACGGCGGCGAGGCTGGCGGCAATCGCCGTCACCGCGTCGGCGCGCCGCGTGAGCAGCAGCGGCACCGAGATGACGGAGATCGCAAAGGCCGTGGCGGCAAGCAGGCTGCCCACGGCCGTGCCGGCCACCAGCAGGCCCAGGCCATGCGCGGTGAAAAGCAGGGTCGGCACGAACTCGCTCGGCGGCGGCAGTCCGCGGCTGCCCAGGAACAGCATGAACAGCAGGAAGGCCAGCTGCAGCCATACGCAGAACAGGAAGGCCAGGATGGCGCCGAAGAACCCGAGCTGGCCCGGCGCATGCAGACCGGCGCGCACGACCTCGCCGAGCTCGACACCCCGGCCGGCCTCGAGCCGGTGGCTCGCCTCGTAGAGACCGACGGCGGCGATGGGACCGATCAGCAGGAAGCCGCCGGCCAGCGCCAGCACCAGCGACGGCAGCCCGGTCAGCAGCAGCCCCAGCGTCAAGCCGATCGAAAGCGCCGCGAATATCACGCCATAGGTCAGGCTGACATGGGGCACGGCCCACATGTCGCGCCAGCCGGCCGACAGCCAGCTCCAGGGCGCATCGAAGGGAACCTGCTCCACCGTCACCCCGGAAATGGTCGACGGCGCGCTGTCCCTGACGTTGCGGGTCGCGATGCTGCCCATGCGGCGGGCCTCCCTCTGCGGCAATTCGCAGCCTGACGGCCCCGGGCCAATCCTTCCTTGATCTCGATCAAACGATGGCGGCCGCACGTTCAGGGCTTTGTCGGCTCCCCCTTGCGGCGAAGGCATGGCCTTCGCTGCCAAGAGGGGGGAGGACGGAACGCCACGGGCTTAGCTCGCCCATCGCATCGCTCGATGCAGCTGCCGACCGGTGAGCTAAGTCCGATGGCGTTCCTAGGTGGGGGTGTCTGTCGCGGGCGTGACCCGTC
>CAVZEC010000032.1:0-41900 GCA_963774165.1 uncultured Alphaproteobacteria bacterium
TACTTGCGCAGCTCGCCGTCGATCTTGGCGAACATGTAGGTCCATTTCGCCTTCTGCGTCTCGACCAGAGTTGCCATGCTGGCGCGCAGGTCGACGAGCAGTCTGCAGTCCGGAGCGTCCCCGGAAGCGCCCGTCTGGCCGGCGCCCGTGATGCGTGAGAGCAGATCGCCGACTTCCGTCGAAGCGGCGATCTTCTCGTCGCGTACGAGCGGCTCGGCTTCCTTGACGAGCTGCTCGTCGCTCCAGCCGCGCTTGGCCTTGAGCTGGCGCAGCTTGGCCTGGAACGGCGGTGTGTTCTGCTGCGCCAGCGTGCGCAGCGCCCCTGCGGCGTCGTCGACCACCGCTTCGAAGTCGGCCTTGCTGCATGGCGCCTGGGCCAATGCGGCGCGAGCCCCGGGCAAGGCCACCAGCAGCGCCGCTAGCACCAAGAAGCCGGTCCGCATCTTCCCGTGGCTCCCCCGCGTCCCCAAGTCGGGCTACCCATTGCGCGGATGCACGCGCGGCGCAAGAGGGGGCGCGCTACGCCCCTGTTGTGCAGACGAAAATGCGGCGAGAGCGGGAGGCTGCGGTCGAGAGGTCTGCGGGGCAGGCCGACGCAAGGCGGTCAAAGTCGCCGCTCAAGCCGTCCCACTTCTTTGGGCCCGCTTCGTTGCCTTCCTCTCGCGGTTGACCGTAGCGCGCAACTTGCGCTGCTTGGCTTGGATTCTCTTGCGGCGGGAGTTTGACATCTTGGGCATGCGCGTTCCTCGTTGAACCTATGCGGCGACTGTGCACGGCAGCCGCCGAGGCGGCAAGCACGGCCGTCGAAAGCGATGATATCCGTCCGCGAGACCCCACCGTCTGCGTGAGGCTACCCGCGCCGTGCGGAAGGCCGGTTTAGAACGCCGTACCGAACTTGTTGACTTCGGGAAGCCCTGCGGCGGCAGGCGGCCGGCCTGGGCGCGTTCGCCGACCCAGTCCTTCAGCTCCGCGATCGGCCGCGTGAAGGTGCGGCCGGCGGAGTCGATCCAGGTCAGGCCATCGGCCTTCGCGAAGCACGCGGACGTCGGACAACGCCGCCGTCCTTGTAGCGCTGCAGCCGCACGCCCTTGCCGCGCGCCATCTCGGGCACCTGCTCGAGCGGGAAGATCAGCAGCTTGCGGTTCTCGCCGACCATGGCGACGTGGTCGCCCGTCGGCCGGAACGCAGAGCTTCGCCTCGTCCGGCTCGGCGACGTTCAGCACCTGCTTGCCCTTGCGGGTATTGGCGACCAGCTCGTCCTCCGGCACGACGAAGCCGTTGCCCGCGCGTCGAGGCGACGAGCAGCTTGCGCCCGGGCTCGTGGACGAAGACGGTCGACGAACGTCCTGGTCGTTCGTCCATGTCGACCATCAGGCGCACCGGCTCGCCGTGGCCGCGCCCGCCCGGCAGCTTGTCGGCCGCCGAGCGTGTAGACCTTGCCGCCGGTCGTGAGCGAGCAGGAGCTTGTCGGTGGTCTGCGCCGTGGAACGCGACGCTTCAGCCCGTCGCCTCCTTGAACTGCGAGCTCGGCCATGTCGGCGAGATGGCCCTTCAGCGCGCGGATCCAGCCCTTCTCGGAGAGGATGACGGTGATCGGCTCGTTCTCGATCATCGCCTGCTGGATCGCCTCGATCGTCGATGTCGGGCGCCTCGGCGAACGTCGGTGCGGCGGCGGCCGAGCGCGGTCGTCTTGGCGATAGGCTTCTTGCGTCACCTCGCCGATCTCCCCGGCGATCGGTCTCCACTGCTTGCTCGTCCGAGCTCGAGCAGCGCCTCGAGATCGCGCCTGCTCCTTGCGTGAGCTCGTCGTGCTCGGCCTGCGGATCTCGATCTCCTCGAGCTTGCGCAGCGAGCGCAGCCGCATGTTGAGGATCGCCTCGGCCTGCACGTCGGTGAGCTTGAAGCGCTTCATCAGCACCGGCTTCGGCTCGTCCTCGTCGCGGATGATGCGGATCACCTCGTCGAGGTTGAGGTAGGCGATGAGGTAGCCGTCGAGCACCTCGAGCCGGTGGTCGATCTTGCCGAGCCGGAAGCTCGGAGCGGCGCACCAGCACCTCGCGGCGGTGCTCGAGCCACTCCTTCAGCACCTCGCTGCAGCGCCATCACGCCGGGCATGCCGCCCGCGTCGAGAGCACGTTCAGGTTGAGCGGGAAGCGGCTCTCGAGGTCGGTCAGCTGGAACAGGCTCTCCATCAGCACGCCGGGTCGACGGTGCGGGTCTTCGGCTCGAGGACGAGCGCGGACGTCCTCGGCCGACTTCGTCGCGGACGTCGTCGAGCAGCGGCAGCTTCTTCGCGCTCGATCAGCTCGGCGATCTTCTCGATCAGCTGGGCCTTCTGCACCTGGTAGGGAATCTCGGTGACGACGATCTGGTAGGCGCCGCGGCCCGTGTCCTCCTTCTCCCAGCGCGGCGCGCACGCGGAAGCCGCCGCGGCCGGTCTCGTAGGCCTCGACGATCGCTCGCGCGGCTTCGACGATGATGCCGCCGGTCGGGAAGTCCGGGCCCGGGCACGAACTCGACCAGCTTCTCGATCGGTGGCGTTCGGGATGCTTGATCAGATGCAGCGCGGCGTCGCAGAGCTCGGCGGCATTGTGCGGCGGGATCGAGGTCGCCATGCCGACGGCGATGCCGGACGAGCCGTTGGCGAGCAGGTTCGGGAAAGCGCCGGGCAGGACGACCGGCTCTTCGTCCTCGCCGTCATAGGTCGGCGCGGAAATCGACGGCGTCCTCGTCGATGCCCTCGAGCAGGCAGCGGCCGCGACCTCGGTCATGCCGCGCTTCGGTGTAGCGATGGCGGCGGCGTTATCGCCGTCGATGTTGCCGAAATTGCCCTGCCCGTCGACCAGCGGGTAGCGCGCGGCGAAATCCTGCGCGAGGCGCACCAGCGCGTCGTAGATCGACTGGTCGCCGTGCGGATGGAACTTGCCGATGACGTCGCCGACGACGCGGGCGCATTTCTTGAAGGCGCCGTCCGGATCGAGCCGCAGCTGGCGCATGGCGTAGAGGATGCGGCGATGGACCGGCTTCAGCCCGTCGCGCACGTCGGGCAGCGCGCGCTGCATGATCGTCGACAGCGCATAGGCGAGGTAGCGCTCCTCCAGCGCGTCCTTGAGCTTGATCGGCTCGATAGGGCGGCGGGGGCGGAGCGAGAATTGTCGTCTTGGCCATGGGGTTGCTTATATCAGGCGCCCGGCCTGCTCAACGGCGGCGCGCACCTTTCTACCACCATATTGGGCCGCTGGAACGCCAACTGCGACAACTCCTGCCGTCGATGCAACCTCTTGTCTGTGGGCTCTTTCGGGCGTAGTGGCATCGGGGAAATCTAGACGGGAGAAATCAACATTGAAGGCTTGGCTCCTGCGGCTGCATCGCTGGGTCGCGCTCCTGTTTGCGCTGCCGCTCGCGGTCGTGCTGGCGACTGGGTTGATCCTTTCGTTCGAGCCGATGCTCGTCATCCGCGCGTCCAAACCGGGCTCCCTCGATGCGGGAAAAATCGAGCGACTCCTTGCCAAGCATGACCCGGAGGGACGTGCGCGCGGACTGTCGCTGCGCAGTTATGCCAACACGCTCACGCTCGGCGTAGGTCGGCAGAGCGGCTCTGTCATTGACTTGTCGACCGAGGACGTGGCGCGTAGTCCAAGCGCGCTTGCCGACTGGCTGGTGACGTCGCGGCGGCTTCACGAGACCCTCCTGATCGACGCACGCTGGCTGGTCACGGCCTCGACCATCGCCATGCTCTGCCTGATCGCGCTCGGAATTTTCATGGGGCTGCCGCAGATTCGCAACACCGCTGCCGGCTGGCACAAGGCAACGGCGTGGGGGCTGCTGCCCCTCGTCGTCCTCAGCCCATTGACGGGGCTCGCCATGGCCTACGGCGTGACCTTCGCGCCTTCTGCGCCTCGCGGTGGCGACGGTCCCGAGATCACGCTCATCGACGCGGTGCGCGCGGTCGGTCGCGAGCATGATCTGTCGAACCTCATCTGGCTGCGATCCAGGGGAAGAGGCATGCTGGCCCGTCTGGTCGAGAACGGCGAGTACAGGGTCTACAACGTGTCCCCATCCGGGCTCTCGGCTGCCCAGCGCAACTGGCCGCGGCTGCTGCACGAGGGCAATTGGCGCGGATTTCTGTCGGCCGGTCTCAATGTGGTGGCGGCCGTCGCTCTCATCTGTCTGTTCGGCACGGGGCTGTATATGTGGGGGGCCCGACAGACAAAGCGTCCACCGAGAAGGCAGTAGACGAGGCCGACCATTCAGTGCTCGATCGGACGTCTCCGAAGTTCAGGCTACGATCCGATTCCATGGCCACGCTTCCCGACCTGCCGCAGACCGAGATGGCGATCGTCGAGCTGACGAACGCCTTCCGCAAGGAGAGCAGGCTCGGCGAGGTCAAGCCGAACGCGGCGCTGAGCGCGGCGGCGCGGGCGTTCGCCGCGTATCTGGCCAAGACCGGCAAGTTTGCGCACGAGGCCGACGGTCGCCAGCCGGCTCAGCGGGCCGAGGCCGCGGGCTACCGCTATTGCCTGGTGGCGGAGAACCTGGCGATGAACCTCGACAGCCGCGGTTTCGAGACGCGTGCCCTCGCGAGCGCGGCCGTCGAGGGATGGAAGAACTCGCCCGGCCACCGCGCCAACATGCTGCAGCGTGGGGCGACCGAGATCGGCGTTGCGATCGCGCGTGCTCCCGACAAGGATCCGAAATTCATATCCGTGCAGCTGTTCGGCCGCCCGGAATCGCTGAAGGTGGAGTTCCGGATAGAGAACCAGTCCGGCGCCGAGGTCCGCTACAACCTGGGTGAGGAGACGGAAACGCTGCCTGCCCGCGCGATCGTCACGCATACCAGTTGCGATCCCGACCAGCTCACATTCGAGAAGGTCCCACGCCGCGGGAGGGCGCTTCACCCCGCGTAACGGGGACCGATTCGTGGTGCGGCCGGGCTCGGGCGGCACTATCTCGGTGGGCATCGAGCGCAAGTAAGGGGCTTCGGGCTTGTGGGCCGGTTAGCTAGCAGATGCCGCCGCGGCCCGGCGCGTAGAAATATCCGTTGGGATCGCGCGTGGGAAAGGCCCGCCACTCGGACCCGAAGCACTTGTACGACGCGTGGCGCCGCCACTTGTGGCGAACGGCGTGTCTGACCGCCCGCCTGCGCGGTGTCGCGGCTTTCTCGGGCATTGCGGCTGCCGGTGCCGCCGCGGGCGGTTGGGCAGCAGGCGGCGGGGTTTGCGCGTTTGCTCCGCCGGTCGGGTCTGCGAGCACGACGAGCAGGGCAAAGGTCGATAACGTTGCGATCTTCCACATGGCCGATTCCTACAGGACGCCCAGCCCCCCAACGCATTGAACGGCCAAAAGTTGCGATTGGGGATGTGGAACGGACGAAAAGGGTAAACGTCTTCCTGCGCCGACCCGTTCAAAACGGACTGTTCGGCGATGGCTCCATCACGAACCGGGGGGCGAGCGTCAGGGCGTCCGTGGAGCCTGGACCACCCGCATTATGGCGGCGACAATGGCGTCGGGATCGGCAAAATGCGGTGCGCACCAGGACGGCGGCGGCGCAACGTGGGCGTGCACTACGACCGGCACGCGCAGCTGGAGAAGGCGCTCCGCGATCTTGCTGCGGTCGTCGGCCCCGTCCCAATAGTCGAGTATCGCGGCGGAGAACGTGAATTGCGCCAGCCGCTGCATCGCCTGCAGCGCGTGGTCGGCGGTGATGACGTCTGCGCCGGCCTTCTCGAGGTGAATCACCAGGTGGGATGCAATGGCGGCATCCGCCTCGAGGAGCAAAATGCGGGGAGCGTCCTGCAATATCACCTTCCTCTCGCGAGAATGGAATCATCGGCGGAAATTATACGCAGCCCCGCGATGAGAAGTATACGTCTAATTGCGCTCCCCTGCGCCGCATGGCCGCTCGTGCGACCGAATCCGACCGGTCGCGCCTGGAACCAAACCGCGGCCTCATGGCTTTGTAGGGGCACCGCGCAACATGTCCGAGAGGTTGGATCGTGCAAGTCGTCTACGAGCTCGCGCCCATGATTGCGACGATCATCTCGGCGCACTGTCCCGGCACGCGTGCGCGCGCGGATTTCGTGCGCGCCTGCGTGTACGGCGACTGGGAGGAGGCCGAGTGCATGATCGAGGGCATGCTCGCCGAGCCCTGGCATTTGCGGGGCCACCAGGAGACGCGCCTGCGCGAGTTCCTGGCGCTGCTGCAGTTGAACCGCGGCGTCGCAGCGAGCGCCTATAGCCATTGACGTCCCCCGCCGCCGCGTGGCGCGATGTGCCGTCAAAGATCTGCCGTCTGCGCGGGACGCGTCTTCTCCCAACTGGAGAACGGCTGCTGCGACAAGGCGCGATTGTAGTAGCGCGACTGCCCCGTCACTTCCTCGCCGAGCCAGCGGGGGGAGGCGAAATGCTGGTGCTCGTGGCGCAACTCGATCTCGGCGATCACGAGGCCCGCGTTGTCGCCGGCGAATACGTCGACCTCCCACATCAGCCCTTGCCAGGGAATGGTGTGTCGTACCTTCTCGATCACCGCGCCGCGGCGGAGTGCCATGAGCGCGTCGGCGTCGGCCGTCGGGATCGGATATTCGAACTCGAGCCGCCGGAGCTGGGTCTCGCGAGACTTGAGCGTGAGCGTCGCGTATTCGTCGTTCTTCACGCGCACGCGCATCGACAGGCCTGCATCGGCGGGAAGGTATGCCTGGCGGATGCGGGTGCGCCCTGTCACCAGGCGCTGCCAGTCTGCGCCGCACACAAGAAACTTGCGTTCGATCTCGAAGGCCATGAGCCCGACGTCCCCGCGATGCCGATCTCGGTGGACCACCGTAGCGGTCGCACCGTGATGCTGGCTACGCTAGTGCGCCCACGCACGATGTCGCACCACCAATAAACCGGTGATCCACAAGCTTTTTTGCCGGGCGTTGGCGCCGGACCCGTCAAGCCCAAGCTAGCCAAACGACTTGGAGCCGCGCATCAGCCGTTCGAGGGTCTCGTGCAGCTTGCATAAGACGTCCTCGGCGGCCTGGGTCGGGGCGCCCTTCACGATCAGGCTTTCGAGCTTTGCCTTCTGCTCCGCCAGGCGCTTGCGGGCCTCGAGGATTTGCGCCTCGGCGCGGCCGAGGTCAAAGGATTGTGCCATTTTCGATCTCCAGCCCCGGAGAGACAACGGCCCGCCGGTGCCGTGGTTCCGCCCGCGGCCGTGAGCACGCCGCGCAGGCTCACGCGTCCTGGCCTTGTCGGGGCAGTCCGAGGCCGATGCAGAAGGCCACGGCCGGCTGCCACGCGAGGTACAGAAGGCGCTCATCGATGATCTTGCGCTCGCCCATGTAGAACAGCATCCCGCCGGCAGCTCCGACGAGGCAGGTCAAGCCGATGCGCCATGGCCGGCGCAACTCGGCTGCGAACAGCGAGCATCCCAGGTGCGAGAGCCCGGCTCCGACCGCGCCGGCGCACAAGCTCGCGGCGATCAGGAAGGCGTCGTCGCCGGAGTTGCGCTGCAGCCTGACGGCCGTATGAACCGCCGCGCTCCAGGCATAGAGGGTCGTGACGAGGACGACGAGCCCGGCCCACGGCTTGCGCGTCCACGCTGCCATGCCGATGCCGAGCGCGACCCCATAGAAGAAGCCGATCGGCAGCGCGCCCGGCGCCAGCAGGAAGACGATTGCCAGCGGTTGCAAGACCTCGAGATCGTAGGTCTGTCCCCAGGCAGCCGACAAGGAGCCCGAGACCAGTCCGAGCACCGCCAACATCTCGGCCGGCCGGTTGCGCGAGATGCTGTCGAAGGACATTGCCGGCATGAGGCGCGCTCCATCGGTGGGACGATCGGTGCCGATCAGAGCGCAGGATTCCGCCCAAGATAGGACAGCAGCCGGGCCCGCGTTTCGGGCAGGCCCATGTCGCGGGGACGCAGCACGCGCGCGTCGAGAAAGTGCCCGGTCAGCGCGAAGCCGGCGCGGAGGTCGTCCTCGGTGACGGCCCCCGTGGCTCCGGCGCGCAGGAACGCCGGCAGCGCCAGCAGGCGATCCTTGTAGGGCTCGCCGGCCTCGGCCGACACCGCGCGGCCCGACTTCGGCGAGACGTAGACCAGGTCCGCGGTCTTGCCCGTCGCCGCGCAGGAGGCGAGATCGAGCCCGAACCCCAGCTCCTCCAGCAGCGCCAGCTCCCAGCGCACGACCAGGGCCGGCCACACCTCGCGCTCGTCGAGGAAGCCGAGCACGAACAGCGTCACTTCGTAGAGGTTGGGATGGGGATCGCGCTCGGGTAGGAGGCGGGTGAGCGCGGCGATCGAGGTGAGCGCGGCCAGCCCCGCGGCATCGTCCATGATCTGCGCCGCGAAGGCCTTGCGCATCTCTAGCGTGAAATGTCCGAGGTTGTCGGCCAGCCGCGCCTTCCAGGTGGCATCCACGTGATTGCCGGTCTGCAGGATGGGCCGCAGCTTGCGCGAGCGGCCGCCATGCACGAGGCCAAGGTGCCGGCCGTGCGCACGCGTAAGCAGCTCGAGCACCGCGCCCGTCTCCCCGTGCGGCCGCACGCCCAGGATCACGCCTTCGTCGCTCCAATCCATGCAACGATGCTACACCCGATTCCCTCCCTGCGCTCTTCGCCGGCGTGAGGGCGCAATCCCAGCCCAGCTCGCGACAATGTTTGGTGGTGTCAGTCCCGACTCGCGCGCGCCGATGCGCTCGCGCCAAAGCGCGAGGCCGGGTGTCACGAGAAGCTCCATGATCAGGGCCGCCTCCATGCCGAGGCTGGGCACGCCGTTGTGTGCGAGGCCGTAAAGCCGGGCCAGGCCGCCGATCAGGACCAATCCTGTCAGGAGCCGAAAGCGATCGCCTTGTACCTCGATGCTCGGCACCGTGCTCAAGAAACCAAGGCCGATCGCCAGGAGAAGGCCGGAGAGGTAGCGGACGTGGCTGTCGCCATCGAGCGACGGCGCGAGCCCCGGGGCGAACGCGGCAAGTCCCCGCATGACGCCGGCCGCTCCGGCCAGAATGGGGACGAGCGCCGAAACAACTACGGTCGCCTGCAGCAGGCGGCGCTCGCGGGCGCGAGAAGCGATCGGCATGGAAGAGATCCCTTCCGTGGTGCGCCGGACCGGTGTCGGGGACGACGCGACGCGCGATGCGATCGGCGGCGGGGGATGGCGGAGACTCAGAGCAGGATCGCTTCGGATGCAACCGCTTTGCCCCATCTAAAACGTGTCGGCCGAAGCGTGAATCCTGCTCTACATCATAGGGTTGAGAGCAAGAGTCACGTTTCTGATCGAAGCTGAAGTAGCTTCGATCAGAAACGATCTTGCTCGCGCGGTCCCGCCATCCCGACTGCAGTTACATGGCTGGCATGTTGCCGGCCGGCAGAACGGCGATGTCGCTGATCCTGCCTTTCAGGCCGGCGATCTTGCCGACGGACTTGGTCGCGCCGGTCGCGATGTCGACCGTGTGCAGGGTGCCGCCTGCTAGCAGCCAGCCCGTGTTGCCGCCCTTGCCGTCCGACCAGATGTCGAACGCGACGGTGTCGTCGACCTTGGTGCCGATCTTGCCGAGCGTGTTGAGAATGCCGTCGTTGGGCGGAGCCTGGCGGACGTAGGCGCCGTTGGCGGCGTCGATGTCGTAGAGCGCCGTTTCCTTGGTGCCGGCGAAGCTGTTCGAGTAGGCACCGGCCGTCACCCTCGGCTGCATGCCCTTGTTGGCATCGGCCTCGGCGTACTTCAGCGAGCCGTCGACCGTCGCCTTGCCGTCCTCGACGTTGATGCGCAGGCTCATGCCGGTGCTGGACAGCACGCGCATGCGGTCAGCGACCGGATTGAAGTCGACGGAGAAGGTCGCCCCCTTCGGCAGGGCTTCGGTGAGCTGGCTCTTCTTGTCCCATTTGCCGGTCTTGACGTCGATGGTGACGATGGCGCCGTCGGGCGTGACGCCGTAGAGCTTGCCGTCGGACGGGCGCACATCGAAGCCGATCAGGCTCGCGCCGCCGTCGAGCTTGACCGACCCGGTGACCTTCTTCTGGTCCGTGTCGATCCAGACGATGGCTTTTCCATCCTGGAGGGCAGCCAGCGTGGCGGCCTGCGTAGCGGCGCTGGCGGCGGAGGCGGCCAAGGCTGCCGCCATGACTGCGAGAACCGTATTGGTGGGCTTCGTGAAGGACATCGGCTTATCTCCCATGACGCTGTTGGCTCCATCTCGGAGTTGAGACGGTTACGGGGCGCATGAGCGGTTGGTTCAACACGCGCTCTTCACGTGTTGGTGAGACGGGCGGGCGATGCGCTTGCGGACGCATCGGTCGGTGACGGGAGGCGCTCAGTCCTTGGGAAAGTCCAGGCCGAGCTCGCGGTAGCGTTCGGGATCGTCGGCCCAGTTCTCGCGCACCTTCACGAACAGGAAGAGATGCACGGGCTTCTCCACGATCTCGGCCAGCTCCTTGCGCGATTCCATCGACAGCTGCCGGATCGTAAGGCCGCCGTTGCCCAGCACGATCGCCTTCTGGCTGTCGCGCTCCACGAAGATCGTCTGCTCGACGCGGATGCCCTTTTGCTGCTCCAGCCAGGAGGTGGTCTCGACCGTGATCTCGTAGGGCAACTCGTCGTGCAGCCGGTCGAAGATCTTCTCGCGCGTGATCTCGGAAGCCAGCAGCCGCAGGGGCGCGTCGGTGATCTCGTCTTCCGGGTAATGCCACGGGCCCGGCTGGACGGAACGGGCGAGATGGGCCTTGAAGTCGGCCACCCCGTCGCCGCTGAGCGCGGAGACCATGAACGTGTCCTTGAATGGAACGCGCTCGTTGCATTGGCGTGCCAGGTCGAGCAGGCGCTCCTTCTGGACGCGGTCGATCTTGTTGAGCACCAGCACCAGCGGTGTGTGCGTGTCTTTGAGCTTGGCCAGGATGCGCTCGACCTCGTCATCCAGTCCCCTGGCCGCATCGACCAGCAGGGCGACGACGTCGGCATCGCCGACACCGCCCCAGGCCGCGTCGACCATGGCCCGGTCGAGACGGCGGCGCGGAGCGAAGATGCCGGGCGTATCGATGAACACCAGCTGGCTCGTGCCCTCGATGGCTATGCCGCGCACCGGCATGCGCGTCGTCTGCACCTTGCGGCTGACGATGCTGACCTTGGCGCCAACAAGGGTATTGACCAGCGTCGACTTGCCGGCGTTGGGCGCGCCGATGACGGCGATGAAGCCGAAGCGGGTTTCCGGAGCCGGCGTCGCGTCACTCATCGCGGTCACTCATCGTTGTCTCTCCGCACGCCTTCTCGGGCGAGCAGCGCCGTGGCGGCGGCCTGCTCGGCGGCGCGCTTGCTGGCACCCTCGCCGCGCGCGGGCTTGGCGCCCTTGATGCGCACCTCCGCGGTGAAGCGGGGTGCATGATCGGGCCCTTCCCGCGCCACCTCGACGTATTGCGGCAGGTCGAGGCCCTTGCCTTGCGCCCACTCCTGCAGCGCGGACTTGGCATCGGCCGCCTCGGCGGGCGCGCCTTCGAGCTTGGCGCCCCAGTGCGCGCGCACGACGTCGCGTGCCTTCATGTAGCCTGCCTCGAGAAATACCGCACCCAGCAGCGCTTCGCAGGCGTCGGCCAGGATCGTCTCCTTGTCGCGGCCGCCGGTGCCCGCCTCCGATTCGCTCAAATGCAGCGACGCGCCGAGATCCAGCGCGCGCGCCACCTCCGCGCACGTCCCGCCGCGCACCAGGCGGTTGAAGAGGCGGGCAAGCTGCCCTTCGGTCGCCGCCGGATAGGTCTCGCTCAGCAGTTCGGCGACGGCCAGCCCCAGCACGCGGTCGCCCAGGAACTCGAGCCGCTCGTTGTCGCGGCGCTTGGCGGTGGCCTGTCGCACGCTGGCGTGCGTGAGCGCCTTCTTCAGCAGCGCGCGATTCTTGAAAACATGGCCGAGGCGCGCCTCGAGGTCCTTGAGCTTGCGGACCGGCGCCACGGCAACCTATCGCACGAGGCTGAAGATCCGGCCCCAGCGGATGTCGAAGGGCCAGGTCCACGGACTGGTCAGCCGGAAGGCGTTCGGATCGTCGACGGCGGCAGAGAAGAAGATGATCTCGGCACGCCCGACTAGGTTCTCGAACGGCACGTACCCCACGCCGTAGCGCGGCGACTGCTCGCGGCTGTCGGTCGAGTTGTCGCGGTTGTCGCCCATCATGAAGTAGTGGCCGGGCGGCACCTTGTAGCCGCTGACGTTGTCGAACTGGCCGCCCTGGACCGAGTCGAGCACGTAGTACTTGACGCCGTTGGGCAGGGTCTCCTCGAAGCGCGGGATCGGCCGGCCCTCCTCGGGCGAGACGAAATCGCCCTTGCGCACCTTCGGCACGGCCTGGCCGTTGATGTAGAGGACGCCGTCGCGCACCGCGATCTCGTCGCCCGGCAGGCCGATGACGCGTTTGATATAGTCGGTGGAGTTGTCGCGCGGCAGCTTGAATACCGCCACGTCGCCGCGCTTGGGCTCGGCAGCAAAGATGCGGCCCTTGAAGGGGATGATTCCCCACGGGAAGGAGTAGCGGCTGTAGCCGTAGGAGAGCTTGGAGACGAACAGGTAATCGCCGACCAGCAGCGTCTCCTTCATCGAGCCGGAAGGGATATTGAACGGCTGGTAGAAGAAGATCCGGACGATCATCGCGAGGATGAGAGCGTGGACAACGATCTTGATCGTTTCACGCCAACCGCTGTCCGTCGCATTGTTGGCGTTGGTCTGCAAGCTCATGGTCTCTCTGTTGCGCTGCATCCTGTTCTCGGCAGCAAACGGATGGCGAGATGGCGGCGAGCCTGGGGCCCCGTATAGCGGGTTAGCGGCAGGGCTGCAATTCACGGGCAGGTGCTCAGCCCTGCGGTGCAGGCGCATCGCCGGCGGGCTCGGCCGAGATGACGACGATCGCCTGGGCGAGCGGGAAGTCGTCGGTCAGCGAGAGATCGACGCGCGGCGCAAGGCCCGCGGGCGTGATGCGCTTGAGCTGCTCGGCTGCGCCGCCTGTCAGCACTATGGTGGGCCGCCCCGAGCGCAGGTTGACCACGCCCATGTCACGCCAGAAGACGCCCTTGCGGAACCCGGTTCCCAGCGCTTTTGCGCAGGCTTCCTTGGCAGCGAAGCGCTTGGCGTACGAGGCCGCCCGACCGACCCGGCCGTCGGATTTGGCGCGCTCAGTGGCCGTGAAGACACGCGCCAGGAAGCGCTCGCCGTAGCGGTCCAGCGCCTTCTCGATTCGGCGGATGTCGATGATGTCGTTGCCGAGGCCCAGGATCACGGCGCCTTGCCTCGCCCGGCCCCGGAGACGCCGGTCCGGGCCTGGTCCATCAGCGCGCGCATGCGGGCGATGGCCGGCCCCAGGCCGCCGAAGATTGCCTCGCCGATCAGGAAATGGCCGATGTTGAGCTCGACGACCTCGGGGATGCGCGCAACGGCCGCGACCGTGTTGAAGGTGAGCCCATGCCCCGCGTGCACCTCGAGGCCGGCGGCGGAGGCGGCCTGCGCGGCCCGCTCCAGCCGGGTCAGCTCGCGCTGCAGGCCCCCGGCGTCGTCCTCGAGCGCGCGCTCGCAATAGGCTCCCGTATGCAACTCGACCACCTGCGCACCGAGCCGGGCGGCAGCCGCGATGGCGTCCGTCTCCGGCTCGATGAACAGCGACACGCGGATGCCGGCCGCGGCCAGCGGCTCGACGACGTGGCGCAGATGGCTCTCTCCCTTCGCCACGTCGAGGCCGCCCTCGGTGGTGCGCTCCTCGCGCTTCTCGGGCACCAGGCAGCAGGCGTGCGGCACATGTCTGAGCGCGATTGCGAGCATCTCGTCGGTGGCGGCCATCTCGAAGTTGAGGGGCCGGGTCAGCTCGCGCTTGAGACGGGCGATGTCGTCGTCGGAGATGTGGCGGCGATCCTCGCGCAGGTGCGCGGTGATGCCGTCGGCGCCGGCTTCCACGGCAAGGTGGGCGGCCCGCAGCGGATCGGGATGCCGGCCGCCGCGGGCGTTGCGGATGGTGGCGACGTGATCGATGTTGACGCCCAGGCGCAGGCTCGTGGGGTTGCGGGAGGGCTTTCCGGACACCGTCATGGGAAGTGCTCGATGTGCGTGTGTAGGTTGGATCGAGCGTAAGCGATGACCCGACACAAATCGAGTCTCGGGAAGCAATGGTGTCGCGTCATCGCTTCGCTCCACTCAACCTACGATCATCCACTACCCGAACACCCGCTCGACGCTGCTCACCACGGCCTTGGCCTTGAGGCCGGCGAGTGATCTGGGTGAGGTGGTCGAGGTCCCACACCTCGAGCTCGATCAGGATCTCGGTGAAGTCCTTGGCGCGGCGCACCATGCGCACGTTGTCGATGTTGCCGTCGGCCTCGCCGATCACCTGCGCGATCTGCGCCAGCGTGCCCGGCTCGTTGAGCGCGGTGACCACGATCTTGGCGGGGAACCGCTCCGGATTGTCCGGATCGATGTCCCAGGTCACGTCGATCCACTTTTCGTGCTCGAAGTCCTTGAGCTTGGGCGAATGGATCTGGAAGATGCGGATGCCCGCGCCGTCGGAGAGCACGCCGACGATGCGATCGCCCGGCACCGCGCCGCCCTCCTCGAACATGACGGGCACATCGTTCTTGAGGCCGCGAATGGGCAGCACCTGCGCCTGCTTGGCCTCCGCGCTGCCGGCGCCGGGCCAGCGGAATTTCAGCCCGATCACCTTTGCGACGTTGAACCAGCCCTCTTCACCCTGGCCGCGCTCGCGGCGGCTCGGCTTGCGCGGAGGGGCCTTGTGTTCGATCTCCGCCTCCGGCACCACGGCGCGGATCACGTCCTTCACCGGCAGCTCGCCGCGGCCGACGCCGGCGTGGACTTCCTCGATCGACTTCTGCGACAGGCGCGACAGGCCCTTCTTGAGCTTCTCGTCCGCATAGTCCTGGCCGATCCTGCGGAAGGCGGAGACCAGCAGGCGCCGGCCGAGCTCGGAGTACTGCTTGCGCAGCGCATCGCGTGCCGCGCGCCGGATCGAGGAGCGCGCCTTGCCTGTGACGGCGATGCGTTCCCAGGCCGCGGGCGGGGTCTGACCCTTCGCCATGAGGATCTCGACCTGGTCGCCGTTCTTGAGCTGGGTAGTCAGCGGCAGCTGGCGTCCGTTGATGACGGCGCCAACGCAGGAGTTGCCGACATCGGTGTGCACGGCATAGGCGAAATCGATCGGGGTGGCGCCGCGCGGCAGGGCAATGAGGCGCCCCTTGGGCGTGAAACAGAACACCTGGTCCTGGAACAGCTCGAGCTTGGTGTGCTCCAGGAACTCCTCGGGATTGTCGCCTTCGAGCAGCGTGTCGACCAGCCGGCGCAGCCAGATGTAGGGGTTCTCCTTCTGCGCCCCGCCGGCGCCATTGGGGACGGCGCCGTTTTCGTGCGAGTTCCCGTCCTTGTAGAGGGCGTGCGCGGCCACCCCGTATTCCGCGACCTCGTCCATCTCGTGGGTGCGGATCTGCAACTCGACCCACTGATGGCGCGGTCCCACCACGGTGGTGTGGATCGACTGGTAGTTGTTCTGCTTGGGCGTCGAGATGTAGTCCTTGAACCGGCCGGGCACCGCGCGCCAGGCCGAATGCACCACGCCGAGCGCGCGATAGCAGGCGTCGAGGCCGTTCACGACGACGCGGAAGCCGTAGATGTCGGAGAGCTGCTCCAGCGAGATCTGCCGGTTCTCCATCTTGCGCCAGATGGAGAAGGGCTTCTTTTCGCGGCCGTAGACCTCGGCGTCGAGGCCGGCCCCGGCGAGCTTTGCCCGCAAGGCGGCGACGATCTCCTCGACCAGACCGGCGTTCTTTTTGTGGATGTCGTCGAGCTTGTCGACCACGGTCTTGTAGGCGTCGGGCGATCCCCACTTGAAGGCCAGCTGCTCGAGCTCCTCGCGCAGGGTCTGCATGCCCATGCGGCCGGCCAGCGGCGCGTAGATCTCGAGCGTCTCCTCGGACACGCGCCGGCGGCTCTCCGGCTTCATGTGCTCGAGCGTCCGCATATTGTGCAGGCGGTCCGCCAGCTTGATCAGCAGGACGCGGATGTCGCTCGAGATCGCCACCAGCAGCTTGCGGAAGTTCTCCGCCTGCTCGGCTTTCTTGGTGACGAGATCGAGGCGCTTGATCTTGGTGAGGCCCTCGACGAGCGCGCCGATCTCCTTGCCGAACTTCTGGTCGATCTCGGCGCGCGTGACGTCGGTGTCCTCGATCACGTCATGCAGCAGCGCGGCGGCAATGGTGGCATCGTCGAGCTTGAGCTCGGTCAGGATGGCCGCGACTTCCAGGGGGTGGGAGAAGAACGGGTCGCCGGACGCGCGCTTCTGATGACCGTGCGCCTGCATGGCATAGACGTAGGCGCGGTTGAGCAGCGCCTCGTTGGCGCTGGGGTCGTATTTCTGGACCCGCTCGACAAGCTCGTATTGGCGCATCATGCCACGCCTCGCGGGGTCCGGCTTGCGCCGACGTCATGGCTCCCTTGAGAGAACGCACACCAGCGCTTCAGCGGCAACCGCCGCCGCGCGATAGCAGGGCCGCCTCAGCGCGCGCCGACACCACCGCTGCCGCCGCCGTTGGCGGATGGCTCGGTCGGTGTCAGGCTCTCCATGCCTCTGAGCAGCTGCTCCTCGGTGATCACGTCGACCACGGAGTTGCTCGACTGGTCGTCTCGGCCGAGCACCGGGCGGCGGTCAACAGGCAGCATCGGTGCGGCCGCGGACTCGGGCTCGTCGACCTCGACGTTCTTCTGGATCGAGTGGATCAGCCCCTCGCGCATGTCGTCCGGCGGGATCGTCTTCTCGGCAATCTCGCGCAACGCGACGACCGGGTTCTTGTCGTTCTCCACGTCGATTGTGATCTGCGATCCGTTGGCGATCGACCTCGCCCGGTGCGCCGCCAGCAGCACCAGCTCGAAACGGTTTGACACCTTGTCGACGCAGTCCTCGACCGTCACGCGCGCCATACGCTGATCCTCTAAGATGATGGGGTCGTACGAGCACCATCACCCTCGGAAGCCGCGCTCCGGGGCGAATGCTCATTTCGCAGGTTCTCGCATGACGATGCTGCGAAATCAAGAGATTGACGGATCCCGCGGCGACTGCCGCGTGGCAGCCGCGCAAGCAGCGTGCGCCCGGCAAGCCCCAGGACCGGATGGCGCCAATGGGGATCGACCTCGAGCAGCGGCACCAGCACGAATGAGCGCAAATGCATCTCCGGGTGCGGCAGCACGAGTTGCCCCGGCCGGCGCCGGCGCTGGGGCCATCCCAGCCTCCGGGAACCATAGTCAAGGATGTCGATATCCAGGCAGCGCGGTCCCCAGCGAGCGCCCTGCCGCCGCCCGGCACGACGCTCGATGCTCTTGATGAGCCGGAGCAGGGCAGCTGGAGCCTCTTGCGACTGCAGCAGCAGCACCGCATTCAGGTATGGCGCCTGCCTCCCCGGTCCCAGCGGCAACGTCTCGTAGATGCGGGAAGCGGCGAGGATGACGAGGCCGGACCGGGACAGCTCGCGCCGGGTCCGGCGCAAAGTATCGCGGGGAGATCCCCACGGGCCCGCAAGGTTGGCGCCAAGCCCAAGAAGCAGGAAACCCATGCCATTGCCCTGCAGCCGTCGAGCGCCTATATAGCGCCCCATCGTGCTATTCGGCAGCCTTTTGCTTTCCGTTCGGTCGCTATGCGCAGACGCATGCGTGACGGTTGCCTGACTAGACCTGCATAGGTTATCGCACAAGTGACTAAGGAGATGTTCTGTATTCTTACATATTGTTGTTATATCTAATTAGAGTAGAGGCGCAGATGTCCACGTTAAAATTCAGTAACGACATATCTGTGTTGCCTAAAGGCTTATTGCCTCTTTGTGCGAACTCTGCGAAAGCTCCAAAACGAGTGAGGCGCGTCGCGTCCCCTGAGGTTATTGGGGGCCGCGTGCATTGTGCCATTGGAACATCACCAGATAGAGGGTCAACGAATGCATTTTTACCCAAATGAGCGCCTAGCGCTCTTCATCGACGGTGCAAACCTTTACGCGACTGCCAAGGCGCTCGGGTTCGACATCGATTACAAGCGTCTGCTCGCACTTTTCCGGACCAAAGGCCAACTTGTACGCGCGCTTTACTACACGGCGCTGGCTGAGGATCAGGAATATTCTTCGATTCGACCCCTCGTGGATTGGCTCGATTACAACGGCTACACGATGGTGACCAAGCCGACGAAAGAGTTCACCGACGCGCTCGGCCGCCGCAAGATCAAGGGCAACATGGATATCGAGCTGACCGTCGATGCCATGCGGCTCGTCGAGCATCTCGACCACGTCGTGCTGTTCACGGGTGACGGCGACTTCCGTGCCCTCGTGGGTGCCATGCAGTCGCGCGGACGCCGTGTGAGCGTCGTCTCGACGCTACAAACCCAACCGCCCATGGTTGCCGACGAGCTGCGCCGGCAGGCCGACCAGTTCATCGATCTCGCCGATCTCGAGGACCAGATCTGCCGCGATCCCGCGACCCGCCCGGCGCCCGGTACGCGCGTGTCGTCCCGCCGCCCCGCGCCGCCGCCCGTCGCCGCGACGCTCGATTATCCGGACGAGGAAGAGGACGTCCGCTGAGGCGCGGCCGACCTCTCCTCCGGGCTCAGACTGCATGACGGCAACGCTCGTGGTTCCACCCGAGGCTGCGCGGGATTGTCCGCTCTGCCCCCGGCTCGTGTCCTTCCGCGACGCCAACCGTGCCGCCCAGCCGGACTGGCACAATGGCGCGGTCGCCTCGTTCGGATCGGACAAGGCGCGCCTGCTGATCGTGGGCCTCGCGCCGGGCTTGAGGGGGGCCAACCGGACCGGGCGGCCCTTCACCGGCGATTTCGCCGGCGATCTCCTCTACGCGACGCTGCTCGATCTGGGCTTCGCACGCGGCAGCTACGCCGCGCGGCCAGATGACGGCCTGAAGCTGGTCGACTGCATGATCACCAACGCGGTGCGTTGCGTGCCACCCGAGAACAAGCCGACGCCCGCCGAGATCGGCACCTGCCGACCCTTCCTTGTCAGCCGCATCGCGGCGATGCCGCACCTGGTCGCCGTGCTGGCGCTGGGGCGCATCGCCCATGACAGCACGCTTGCGGCGCTGGGGTTGCGCAGGTCTGCCTACCCTTTCGCGCACGGTGCGCGTCATGATGTGCGCCCGGGCCTGGCGTTTTTCGACAGTTTTCATTGCTCGCGCTACAACACCAACACCGGCAAGCTCACGCCCGCGATGTTCCGCGCTGTGCTGCAGGACATTCGCGACTATCTCGGCGCCGACTGACGCGCCAGCCGCATCCCCTTGAGACAAATCAAGGCCGCGTGCGTTGATGCGGGTAGGCTTGCCGGCAATCAGCGAAGGAGCCCCGCCATGCTCGAAATTGCGCCAGAGAAAGTCGCCCACATCGTCATCAAGGCGCGCGAGTACGATTCCAAGGTCGCCACCTGGGACAACTCGGCCAAGGCCGGCGATGCCGAGGAGGAGCCGGACTCGATTCTCGAAGATTTCTCGAACGATCCAACCCGGGCCGAGCTCGTTACCTTCATCAACGGTCTCAACGACGACGAGCAGGCCCACCTGGTGGCCCTGGCCTGGATCGGTCGCGGGACCTTCGGCCCGGAGGATCTCGACGAGGCCGTCGAGACCGCCCGCAACGAGCGCGTCAACTCCACATCTCAATATCTGATCGGCATGCCGCTGCTCGCCGACTACCTCGAGGAGGGCCTCGACAAGCTCGGCATCTCCGTCGCGGACGCCGAGAGCGATATTCTTTGATGCGGCTGCCGGCCGGGCGTCCCCGCTACTGCGCGCCCTGGCGCTTGGCGATGAAGGCGAGGCGCTCGAACAGGTGCACGTCCTGCTCGTTCTTGAGCAGCGCGCCGTGCAGCGGCGGGATCAGCTTGCGCGGGTCGCTCTCGCGCAGCGTTTCGGGCGAGATGTCCTCGTTGACGAGCAGCTTGATCCAGTCGAGCAGCTCGGACGTGGAGGGCTTCTTCTTGATCCCCGGCACCTCTCGCACGTCATAGAATACCTTCAGCGCCTCGGTGACGAGGCGGCCCTTGAGGTTGGGGAAGTGCACGTCGACGATCGAGCGCATCGTCTCGGGGTCGGGGAACTTGATGTAGTGGAAGAAGCAGCGGCGCAGGAAGGCGTCCGGCAGCTCCTTCTCGTTGTTGGAGGTGATGATGACGACGGGCCGGTGCGCCGCCTTGATGGTCTCGTGCGTCTCGTAGACGTAGAACTCCATGCGGTCGAGCTCCTGCAACAGGTCGTTGGGGAACTCGATGTCGGCCTTGTCAATCTCGTCGATCAGCAGCACGGGGCGCTCGTCCAGCGTGAACGCCTCCCAGAGCTTGCCCTTGCGGATGTAGTTGCGGATGTCGGCCACGCGCTGGTCGCCGAGCTGGCTGTCGCGCAGCCGGCTCACCGCGTCGTACTCGTAGAGGCCTTGCAAGGCCTTGGTGGTCGATTTGATGTGCCACTCGATCAGCGGCGCCTTGACGGCCTTTGCCACCTCCAGCGCCAGGACGGTCTTGCCGGTGCCGGGCTCTCCCTTGATGAGCAGGGGCCGCTGTAGAGTGATGGCTGCGTTGACCGCGACCTTGAGATCTTCGGTCGCGATGTAGTTCTTGGTGCCCTTGAACTGCATGACGGTGCGTCTGTGCCTCCCCGGCCGGCCGAGCCAGGCGCGAGCTTACGGGGGCGCAGGTGGCGCTTCAAGCCATGCGGGGCACGGCGGGCATGGGCAAAAGGGCGCGCCACTTCCAGGCGGCATTTTTTGGAAGTGGCGCTCGCGACGCGCTTTGGGGGGAGAACGCAGGGAAGAGCGTCGCTGCGGGGCCGAGCAATTGCCGATCTTGCGAGTTTTCCGAGAAAAGCCACGGGGGAGGGGCGGTTCTCTCGTTAGTCCGCAAGACCGTCTAAGATTGCCGCACTGCTTGGTCCCGAATTGCTTGGTTCGTGAAAGTATTTATGCCAAGCAATTCTAAATACAACGTAAACATGGAAGTAGATAAAGGCGTCATCTGAAGCAACTGACTACGGATGAACTATATAGGATATAGAAATACTGCAAAACTCGCGAACTGGGGGCAGTCCTCGCAGGCAGAAGAAACCATCAGCGCTGCTCCGCGCGGCAATGGCTTGACTTGGAATAACAGCGGCTTAAATACGGGCGCGCAACTCGCGCCGCCTGGCTCGCGCCGCGACGATACAACTCATAACGAGCCATTGGGAAGCGTGGATGGGCAAAGCCAACAGTCGGACGACGATCGGAAAGCCCGCTCGCAAGAGCGGTCTGAAGACCTCCATGAACGGTGCCAAGCCGGCCCGCGTCAGCCTCAGTTCCAAGACGCTCAATTCCAAGAAGACGGCAGCCAAGTCAGGCGGCAAGAGCCGCGCTCGCAACGGCAACGTCGTGCTGCCGGAAGGTTACCGGCCGTCCGAGAACGAGCCGTTCATGAACGAGCGTCACCGGGCCTACTACCGCAACAAGCTCGTCGCCTGGAAGGAAGAGATCATCCGCCAGAACCGCGAGACGCTGCATATCCTGCATGAGGACTCGGCCCAGCATGCCGACCTCGCCGACCGCGCCACCTCCGAGACTGATCGCGCGCTGGAGCTGCGGGCTCGCGACCGTCAGCGCAAGCTGATCGCCAAGATCGACGCGGCCGTCGCGCGTATCGAGGAGGGCACCTACGGCTACTGCGAGGAGACAGGCGAGCCCATCGGCCTGAAGCGCCTCGACGCCCGCCCCATCGCCACGCTGTCGCTCGAAGCCCAGGAGCGACACGAGCGGCGCGAGAAGGTATTCCGCGAAGACTAGGCCCGTGTGATTGCGGGCGTTGTGGCCGCAATCCACCTGCCGCCGAGCTCACACGCGGATCGTCGCAAATCGTTGCGGGATGGATACCTGGGACGAGCCCCGGGATGACGCAGCCTATTCCCCCGCCACCCGCTTGCCGTTGCTCGCCGCGCCGCCGCTGGGCGCGGCCTCCGCGGCGGCCTTGTCGGCGTGGTCCTGGGCGTACTGGGCGAGATCGCGGCCGGCGCCGTTGAGGCCGCGCAGGTTGACGTCGACCTGGTTGAAGGGGATCTCGATATTGGCCCCGCGCAGGGCCTTGAGGATGGCGATGCGCAAGTCCGATTGCACGTTGCCGGCCTTGGCGATGTCGGCGAGCGAGATGCGCAGGTTGAACATCAGCGCGCTGTCGCCGAAATTCTCGAAGAAGGCCATCGGCGCTGGCGCGCGCAGCACGTCGATGTGGTCGTCGGCGCACTTCTTCAGGATCGCCAGCACCTGCTCGGGGTCGGAATCGTAGCCGACGCCCACCTTGACGTTGACAGCCCCCAGCGAGTTGCGATGCGTCCAGTTGAGCACGCGGCCCGTGATCAGCTCGGAGTTGGGAACGATCAGGCTGGCGCGATCGAACGTCTCGATCTCGGTGGCGCGCACGCTGATGCGGCGCACCAGCCCCTGCTGGTCGCCCACGACGATGCGGTCGCCGACCTTGATCGGCCGCTCGATCAGCAGGATCAGCCCCGAGACGAAATTGTTGACGATCGACTGCAGGCCGAAGCCGATGCCGACCGACAGCGCGCCCGCGACGATGGCGAGGTTGGTGATGTCGAGCCCGGCATAGGAGACGGCAATCAGGGCGGCGAGCGCGGTTCCGGCATAACCCGCCACCGTGTCGATGGAATTGGTGATGCCGGGGTCCAGGCGCGTCTGCTGCAGGGCCTTCTCCCTGAGCCAGCGCTGCAGCAGCCGCGTGGCGAACAGCAGGACGATGAACAGCACGATGCCGAGCAGTATGCGGGCGAGCGAGATGCGGAACTGGCCGACCTCGAGCCCGAAGAAGAGCGACTTGAACCATTCGCGGATGTCGGCGCCCGAGAAGCCCCATTGCAGCATCAGGAATGGCAGCGCGCCAATGAGGAGGGCGAACGTGAGCGCGATCTCGGTCAGCCGCGCCAGCTGATTGCGCCTGGGCTCATCGAGGCCGAAGCGCGCCTCGAGCATCTCGCCGACCTGGTAGCGCCGGTGCTGGGGATCGCGCGTCACCGCGCGGATGGCGAGATAGAGCAGCCAGCTCACGACCACGACGATGCCCGTCATCACCAGCTGCTGGGCCAGGAAACGGGCAAGCGCCACGTAGCCGAGCAGCGACAGCCCCAGAATGCCCAGCACGATCGCCCACAGCGGCCCCTTGAGCCAGACCGGAGCGTGCCGCGAGTAGGCGGCCTGGCTGCCGGCCGGGGCCGGCTCGGCTTCGCCGGGCTCGGGTGCCACGGCGGTTTGCGGCGTGAAGGGCGTCAGCAGCAGCCCGATCATGAGGGCCGCGAACACCGCGCTGGCCGCAAACGTCTGCACGATGCTGAGGGCCAGCGGCACGGAGAACACGCGCAGGATCTCGGTGAGCGCCATATCGATCGCGAAGGCCGCGGTGATGGCGCAGAGCAGCCAGCCGACGCGCCGCGCCGGCTTCTCCGCGAGCGCCACCAGCCGCCATTGCGGCGCGCCCGGCGCAAGCACGGCGAAGATGAGCGCCGCAACCGCTGCGAACAGCACGATCGACTTGAGGACTGCGGGCGCCACGCGCGCCCAGTAAGGCGGAAACAGGAGGTCGAAGGTATCGAGCCCCACGTACACGAGCACGCTGGCGGCGATGGTCGGCAGGGCACGCAGCGGCGCCACCCATGCCGCCGACTTGGCCCGCTCGAAGAAGGAAGGCGGTGGCTCCTCGGCGCGCTCCTTGCGCCGATCTGTGAACCTGGCGATGGCGTACTCGAGCCCGACGAACAGCACGAGCGCCGCTCCGAGCAGCAGGAGCATCTCCTGCCCTTTGCGCTTGGCCCAGTACATCCAGTCGTCGCCGAGATAGCTCAGATGGTGCCCGACCCCAGGGGTCTTGTTGAGCACGTCGCGCCACACTCCGGGCATCAGCGGGCTCGGGCGGCGCTCTATGATGTTCCTGGTGAACAGCGAGTGGCGCATCACCGTGATCTTCTCGATCAGCTGGCGCGCGCGTTCCCAGGTGAGCACCGTCGACTTGATCGCGGAGTTCGAGCTCGGACTCGAGTGCCGCCAGGCGGGCGCGCTCGGCGGCAAGGGCCGGAGCCTCCGATGCGCCGTCCTCGGGCGGAGGTCCGAGCTTCTCGATCTGCGATTTGACGGCGGCGAGCTGCGGACGCAGCGTCGAGGCGGTGTCATCCGACTCCGAGAGGATCGTCTCGACGTTGACGCGCAAGCCCCCGAGCTCCTCCTCGAGCTCGGCCATGTGCTGGATCGTCTTTTCCGCGGACTCGATCGCGCTCGTCAGCCGCGTCACGTTCTCCACGACCGGCGGCGGCAGCGTGACAGGCTTGCCCTGCTCGGGTTTCGCCTCGGCGGGCGCGGGAGGCTGGGGCGATGGCTGGGCCGGCGCCTGCGCTGCCGCAGGCGCGATCCATGCGATCGCGACCAGCAGTGCGGCGAGGAGGACGAGACGCAGACGCCCGAGATACGCGTGGTTCATTCGTTGACGGCTTGACCGAGGCTGCGTGGCTGGCGCGTGAAGACGGGGGCGGCCGCTTCGGGCGGCGCCTCGAGGGCGTGGACGGGAGCGACCTCGCGGGATTGGATGCCCGTTTCGATGACCACGTCGACCGGCCCGCCCGTCATGATGAGGTGCTCGACGCCGTCGCGCCGGATCAGCACCAGCCGCCTGCGCGCGTCCACGGAAGCCTGCTCGATCACGCCCAGGCGCGGCTCCGGCTTCTGGCGAAACAGCCAGCCGCCGAGGTTGAGGTTGGGAGTGCTCGTCTCGCCCATCACGTAGGTGCGGTACGCCAGCACGGCGGCGCCGGCTGCTGCAGCGAGCAGGATCAGGATGAAGAGCCAATAGAGCCAATACATTTCCTGAGGTCCTCGGTGGAATTGTTAGGTCCAGATTGCGCCGTTTTTGCGAACCCGCCAAGGCGCCGGCGGCCCTTGTCCGCAATGCCCTGAATAGCCGCCACCGGGACGGCGCGCGCGCCCCGCGCTTGCCCGTCGCGCGCCCCGAAACATCGCCCCCGATCGCCCCAATTCCGCCCGCGGCAACCGACCCTGCCCAGGTTGTCGGGTCGGGTCGCCCGGGTCCTTCATCGCATCTTAACCTGAATGCTTGCTTTCTTGAAGGCACAAGGCGGGCCGAGCCACAGCTCCGCGGGTCTTGTTTGTAGAGCGTCAGACCTAGTCGTGGTTAGTACATGCGTCCAAATGCCGACCTGATCCAAGCGCTGCGAATCCCGCTGGCGCTGAACCTCCAAGCGCTGCGGGCCTGGCTCGCACAGAATCAGCTAAGACTGGCCGCCATGGTAGACATGGAGGCACGCCACGATCTGGCGTCGGCCGCGGCTCGGCTTGGCTGGCGGCGGGCGCAGAAGCCGGCTGGCGCCCTTCTGCTGCTTGTCGGCCTTGTCGCCGTCGGCGGCCTCGCCCTCATCGCGCTGCTGGTCAGCGGTGCGGGCGAGGTGGCCATGCTCGGGCTGCTGGTGCTGCTGGCGGTGGCCGGCGCATTTCTCATCCTCGGTCTGCTGTCGGGCTACCTGCGCCTGAGCGAGCGCGTAGTCGAAGCCGAGATGGTCAAGAACATCGCCGACGGCCTCGACAACGGGCTCGAGATCGTCAACCAGCAGGGCGTCGTGCTCTATCGCAACCGCGCCCTGCAGCGCCTCACTGGCAGGCGTGCCGGCCGGCAAGCCACGCTCGAGGAGCTGTTCGCCGGCGAGCCCGATTCGGCTCAGTCGTTCTTCCGGCTCAACCGCGCGGCGGAGCGCGGCGAGGCCCGCGACGAGGAGTTCTACGTTCACTCGCGTCCCGGTGGTGGTCGCACAGGCCGTTGGCTGCGTGCCGGCGTGCGTCCATTCCTCACGCCCGCGCGCCCCGGCCTGGAGGCCCAGCGGCTGACGTTGTGGCAGGTGACCGACGTCACCCGGGAGCGCACGCGCGAGATCGAGACCGTGAGCGGCCTGGAATCGACGCTGGCCTTCTACGACAGTCTTCCACAGGGGCTGTTCGCGGTGGCCCCCGACGGACGCCTCGCCCACATCAATGCGACGCTGTCGCAGTGGCTGCGCCTGCGCACCGAGCCCAACCGCACACTGACGCTTCTCGACATCGTGCCGGCCGACGGCGCCGACCTGATCCGCGCCGTGGCGCGCAGCGCCCAGGGCCGCACGACCCGGCTCGAGCTCGACCTGTTGCGTGAAGACGGCCGCACGTTTCCGGCCCAGCTCGTCTGCCGCGGCCATGGTCCGCGCGGCATCATCTCCGTGCTGGTGCTCGACCGCAGCGAGGAACCGGCGCGCGCGGAAGCGCACGCCCATGCCGAGATGCGCCTGACGCGCGTCTTCCAGTCGGCACCGTTCGGCATCGCCACCGCCGACGCGGCAGGACGCATCGTCACCGCCAACGCGGCCTTCATGCGCATGTTCGCCGTGGAGGGCCGCGGCGTGCCGACCACGGTTGCCGGTCTCGTGCCCGACGGCGAGGAGGAGGCGGGCCGCGAGCTTGCCAAGGCGTTGGAGCGGGCGGCCTCGGGCCGCACCGCCGGGGCGCCCATCGAGGTCTTCTTCGGCTCGCAGCGCGAGGAGGCGAGGCGCCTTTACGTGAGCGCGCTCGGTGCCGGTCCGCGCGCGCGCGAAGGCGCCGTGCTCTATGCCCTCGACGCGACCGAGCAGAAGGCGCTGGAGCAGAAGTTCGCCCAGAGCCACAAGATGGAGGCCGTGGGCAAGCTCGCCGGCGGCGTGGCGCACGATTTCAACAATGTGCTGACCGCCATCATCGGCTTCTCCGATCTGCTGCTGCAGACGCACCGCCAGACCGATCCTGCCTACCGCGACATCATGAACATCAAGAGCAGCGCCAACCGGGCCGCCGGCCTGGTGCGCCAGCTGCTCGCGTTCTCGCGCCGGCAGACGCTGCAACCCGAGGTGCTCGAGCTCGGCGAGATCCTCACAGACCTCGCGCCCCTCCTCAACCGCTCGTTGGGCGAGAAGATCGAGCTGAAGATCCAGCCCGGCCGCGATCTGTGGCACGTCAAGGCCGACAGGTCGCAGTTCGACAACGTCATCGTCAACCTGGCGGTCAATGCCAGGGACGCGATGCCCCAGGGCGGCTGCCTGACAATCCGCACGCGCAACGTGAGCGAGCGCGAGAGCGTGAAGCTCGGCGAGCAAGGGATAGCGGCGGGCGAGTACGTGCTGGTCGAGGTGGAGGACACCGGTGTCGGCATCGAGCCCGACGTGATCGGCAAGATCTTCGAGCCGTTCTTCACGACCAAGGACATCGGCAAGGGTACCGGGCTCGGTCTCTCCACCGTCTACGGCATCGTCAAGCAGACCGGCGGCTACGTGTTTGCCGACAGCATGCCCGGCAAGGGCACGACGTTCCGTGTCTACCTGCCCCGCCACATCGTCGAGAACGAGGAAGCGCTCGCAACCCAGCGGGCCGAGAAGAAGAAGGAGACCACGCGGGACCTGACCGGCTCCGGCCGCGTCCTGCTGGTGGAGGACGAGGACGTGGTGCGCAATTTCGCCGCCCGCGCGCTGGCGCGCCAGGGCTACGAGGTGCTGGAGGCGGGCACTGGCGTGGAGGCGCTCGAGGTGTTTGAACGCGAAAAGGGCAGGGTCGACATCGTCGTCAGCGACGTCATCATGCCCGAGATGGACGGACCGACGCTGCTCAAGGAGCTGCGCAAGGCCACCCCGGGCCTCAAGTTCATCTTCGTCTCGGGCTATCCCGACGACGCCTTCAAGAAGAGCCTGGACGAGAACGAGGCTTACGCCTTCCTGCCCAAGCCCTTCACGCTGCCCCAACTCGCCGCCAAGGTGAAGGAGCAGTTGTCGGAGTAGGGGCGTGTCCCCCGGCTGCGAGCCGTTATGCTCCAAGGTGCTTGCTCTCGAAGTTTCTGGATCGATAGCGGCTCCGCCTGTTCCCTGGGGAACAGCCTGCCGGGTGTCGCCCCGGTAGGGTGTGCTTACTGTCCGGTCCCCCCGGATGGTGATTTGGGCGCGCCTCGCCTCCCCCAGGTGCGCGTGCCCTCCTGGCGCCTCGTCCCCCCGTCGAGGCGCCCTTTCTTTTTGTGCACAGGTCTGCGTGTTGCACGAGCGAGAACAAAACAGGTACATTGACTGCAGGGCCGAGTTGCGTTTTGCCACCATCTGCAACTCATGAAATAAGGGATTCCCGATGGAAAAGCCGTCACTGCGCGTGGTCGAAGGGGGAAACATGGACAAGCAGAAGGCGCTGCAGGCCGCTCTCGACCAGATCGACAAGAATTTCGGCAAGGGCTCGATCATGCGGCTCGGTGCCAACGACAAGCGCATCGAGGTGGAGGCCATCTCGACGGGCTCGCTGGGGCTCGACATCGCGCTGGGCATCGGCGGCCTGCCGCGCGGCCGCGTGATCGAGATCTACGGCCCGGAATCCTCGGGCAAGACCACGCTCTCGCTGCAGGTGCTGGCGGAATCCCAGAAGAAGGGCGGCATCTGCGCCTTCATCGACGCCGAGCACGCGCTTGATCCAATCTATGCCGGCAAACTTGGCGTCAAGGTCGCAGACCTGCTGATCTCGCAGCCCGACGACGGCGAGCAGGCACTGGAGATCGCCAATACGCTGGTGAGTTCGTGCGCCGTCGATGTGCTGGTGATCGACTCGGTGGCGGCGCTGACGCCGAAGGCCGAGCTCGAGGGCGAGATGGGCGACATGCAGCCCGGCATGCAGGCCCGCCTGATGAGCAAGGCGCTGCGCAAGCTCACGGCCTCCATCTCCAAGTCCAAGTGCATGGTGATCTTCATCAACCAGATCCGCATGAAGATCGGCATCATGTTCGGCAATCCCGAGACGACGACGGGCGGCAACGCGCTCAAGTTCTACGCCTCCGTGCGCCTCGACATCCGCCGCATCGGCCAGATCAAGGAGCGCGAGGAGGTGGTGGGCAACCAAACGCGCGTAAAGGTCGTCAAGAACAAGGTGGCGCCGCCTTTCAAGCAGGTCGAATTCGACATCATGTACGGCGAGGGCATCTCCAAGACCGGCGAGCTGGTCGATCTCGGAGTCAAGGCCGGGCTCATCGAGAAATCGGGTGCCTGGTTCTCCTTCGGCGGCGAGCGCATCGGCCAGGGCCGCGAGAACACCAAGGCGTTTCTCAAGGAGCATCCCAAGGTCGCCGACCAGATCGAGAAGGCCGTGCGCCAGAACGCGGGCCTGATCGTCGACAAGATGCTGCAAGCCGCACCGGAAGGCGACGAGGCCGCCGATGCCGAGACCGGTCCCGAGGACCTCGTCGCCAACGAGCCCGAGGCCGACGTCAAGAAGGGCGCGCGCGGCAAGCGCTAGCGTCCTGGCTCCGAACTGCCTTCACGTTTGCCGCACCGGCGGCAAGGCAGTTCGGAGACGGAAGGCAAATGCCATCATATGGCCTGCCGCGAGGGGGGATGCCGCCTCGCTGTGGCGGATCGGGGCCGGCAGTGCGGCGTCTGCTGCCGTTTGATCGCTTGCTCCGAGAAGAGACAAAGGCGATAGAAGGAGCGGGGCGACGGGGAAGTGTCTTGTGCAGCCAGTGGTGCAGCGTCCGCTAGGGCAGTCATGGCTTGCTGACGGGACTGCCAGCTGGCTGGCAGCCCTGGAGAAGTCCGCGGCGCCGGGCCGTCAGATGCTGCCGTTCCTGCTGCTCTACGTCGTGGCGCTCACGACATTCGGGGAGCTTGCGCTGGGATGGGGACCAATACACCACGACATGACCGAGTTGTGGGCGTGGGGTAAGGAATTCCAGCTCGGTTATGCCAAGCACCCTCCGTTGTCCGCGTGGCTGGCGGGAGCGTGGTTTGCGGTCATGCCGCGCTCCAACGCGAGCTTCTATCTGCTGGCGTCCCTGAATGTTGCCGTGGCACTGGCGGGCGTATGGATGCTCGCGGGCCTTTTCCTTGGCACGTTCGGACGCTTGGCTTCAGTTCTGTTTCTCGTCCTGACGCCGTCGTTTTCTATTTGGGCCCTCAAATTCAATGTCAATGCGCCGCTCCTTAGTACGTGGCCATGGGCGACGTATTTGTTTCTCAGGTCGGTCGAGACGAGGCGGGTGGGATTCAGCATCGGCGCGGGGCTTGTCGGGGGATTGGCCCTGCTCACCAAGTACTACTCGCTCCTTCTGTTCGCCACGTTCTTCCTGGTTGCGCTGCTGCATCCGGATCGTCGGCGATACTTCGCATCGGCCGCCCCGTATATCTCCATGGCGGTTGGGCTGCTGGCCGTGGCGCCACATGCGTGGTGGTCGTTCGCATCCGGTTTCACGACCATCGACTACGCGATCTCGAAAACCCACTATGACGTCGCCGAGGCGCGCTCGAGCGCGAGCAAGGCGGTCGTAGGATCGATAGCGTCGCTCGGTATCGCTGCGGTCGCCTTCGCAATCGCCTTCGGCAGCCAGGCTTGGGTGCTCGTGAAGCGCGCGGTCGCGGGCAGCTTCGAGGCGCGCAATGCGTGGCTCGTGTGCATGACGCACGGGCCACTCTTGCTGACGGTGGCGGCCTATCTCTTCGCCAGTGTGCGGATCACGACTGGCTTCTTGCTCCCGGCATTCTTCTCCACGCCGGTCATATTTCTGGCGGTCGCGCGGGCCAACGTCCCGGGCATCGTCGTTCGCAGGTTTGCGTATTGTGTCGCAGGCGCTTGGCTATGCATGCTCGGCGCGTCACCCTTGTTAGGCTACCGCGCGTTCGCCCTTTCCGCCGAATTGGCGATCGATCCGACCCCGGAGATCGCCCTGGAAGCGACGAGGCTGTGGAGAGGCAGGTTTGGCGGACCCCTTCGTTACGTATCCGGCGAGGGGCAGATAGCCACGGCAATAGCCTTTTACAGCCCCGACGCACCCTCCTACATGATCCTCGACCATCCCACATATTCGCCCTGGGCCCCCATCCTGGAGGCGAAGCGAGAGGGCCTCCTGGTCGTATGCCCTCGTGCTGCGGACGATTGCATAAGGAGAGGGACAGCGTTCACGGGGGGCGAGACTGTTCGCGTGGAGCGCGAGTTGGGTCTCCATTTCTTCGGTCTTGCCGGCAAGTCCCGGCCGTTCGTGTTCATCATGCACCTGCCCGAGCCTTAGAGCAGGATCGCTTCGGATTGAATCGCTTTGCTTCATCTCCAATGTGGCGACCAAAGCTAGAATCCTGTCCTGCAGCACGCGCAAAGAGAACAAGGGCGAGCATCGGGTGGTGCCGACGGTCTCGCTCGTGTCGCATTCGCCCCCAGTCACCGCCACAATCCGCCACGATCTGCCGCCACACTGGCAGCCGCCGGGTTGCCGATCGTGGCACCCGGGTCCGGGTTTGGGGGTGAAGGTGTGCTGGAGTACCTGGGATATGCGCTGTTCGTCGTGTCGATGATCGGGTGCCTTGCCTACATCTCGAATGCCCTCGAGACCGACGAAGCGCCCGACACGAAGCGGCCGGACCGAAAGCAGTAACAACCCAATCCGCTGGGGATATCCCCATTCGCGCGGGCCGCAACTCGCCTATCGTCGCTCCGGTTTGCTCGCCTGCCCGCGTGCGTGCGTCTCGCCGATATTCCGGACCGCACCGCCCATGAACCTCCTCTTCCGCATCGTCTATGCCGCACACGCCACCGGCACGCATCACAAGCTGGCCTTGGATGCGCTGCGGCACCTCCAGTGCATGGATGCCGATCTGTGGCAGCGGCTCTTTCTGGCGCATGCCAAGGCCTATCTGGAGGGCTCCAAGGCGCCCGACACGCAATTCAAGGACTTCAAGAACCACGTTCTGCACACGCGCGATGGCTTTTGGGGCGGCGCGCCCGAGAAGGTGCGCAGCTGGTACCAGCATCTGGTGGAGGCGCTCTCGCAGCAGGATTGGCAGACGGCCGTGCACTCGGCGGGCGTGCTCAGCCACTACTACACCGATCCGCTGCAGCCCCTCCATACCGCCCAGTCGGAGGCCGAGAACAACATCCATCGCGCCGTCGAGTGGAGCATCTCGAAGGCCTATGACGAGCTCGCCCGGCAGGGAGAGACCGAGTTCGGCGGCATGAGCGTCGATCTTCCGTCCGGCCCCAACTGGCTGGCGCAACTCGTCTGCCAGGGTGCCGAGCGAGCCAATCGCGACTACGAGAAGCTGATTGCGCACTACGACATCCAGCGCGGCGTCGTCGATCCGCCCGCCGGCCTCGATCGCGTGGCACGGCGGCTGATCGCCGAGCTCATCCGCTATGCCGCGATCAGCTATGCCGCCGTGCTCGATCGCGCCATCGAGGAGTCCAACGTGCACCCGCCGAGCGTGCCGCTGGCGGGAGCGACGCTCGCGGCCGTCGGTCAGGTTCCCTTCAAGCTGATCGCAAGACGGATCGCGGATGCCGATGAGCGCCGTCAGGTCGAACGCATGTACGACGAGCTCCTCGCCACCGGCACGGTCGAGACGCATCTGGCCGAGGACGATCGGGCGGTGCGCGACCTTCACGCCGTCGAGGTGCTCGCCAATCGCCCGCCGCAGCCCGCGGTCTCCAAGGTGTTTCCTTTCAAGGTGCCCGAGCAGGCCGTGACGCGTCCCACGCCGGGGCCAGCGGCGCGCGAGGTCGCGGGTCTTGCCGGCGCCAACGTCGTGCCGCTGCGTCCGGCGCCGGCGGCTGGCCTCGCGCCGGCCTCGCTGGCCGACGAGCAGACCGGCAATGAAGGCGTGGGACCGGAGCCGGTCGAGGCCGTCGCCGAGCGTACGCGCACGGCAGGCGGGCTGTTGGAGCAGCTGGAGCGCATGACGGTCGCCCCGCTGTCGCGGACGCAGCCGGCTTCGGAGACCGAGCCGCGCTTCCATCTGACGCGCGATCACGACGTGGTCGACGGCCCCACCATCGGCCCGAAGACGGCCGAGCGCCTCTACCCGCACGGCATCAAGACCGTCGGCGATCTCCTCCGGGCGGAGCCTGCGGCTCTCGCCGTGCTGGTCAACAACCGTCACATCACGCCCGAGACTATCGCCGAGTGGCAGGACCAGGCGCGCCTCGTCTGCTCGGTGCCGGGGCTCCGGGGCACGCACGCGCAGCTGCTGGTCGGCGCCGGCTACCGCGCAGCCGAGGCAATCGCCGCCGCCGATGCCGACAAGCTGTGCGCCGATGTCCTCGCCTTCGCCGCTTCTCAGAACGGACAGCGCCTGCTGCGCAACGGCGACCCGCCCGACATCGAGAAGATCAAGCGCTGGCTCGAAGCGGCCCAAAGCGTCAAGGCGGCGTAGCCACTACCGCTCGAACGACACCGCGGTCGTGTTGGCGCCGGAGACGAGGATGCCGACGCGCTCGCCGGGGGCCGGGACGTAGGCCTTGCTCAGCAGGGCGGCCAGCGGCGCGGCGGCTCCGGGCTCGGCCACGATCCGCGCGGTCTCCCAGAGCGTGCGCTGGGCGGCGGCGATGGCGTCGTCCTCGACGAGCACGGACGCCGCCACGTAGCGCCGGGCGATGGGAAACACCAGCTCGCCGATGCGCTTGGGGGCAAGCGAGTCCGCGGCGATGCCGCCCGCCGGCGCGTCCACCGGGCGGCCCGCGGTCAGCGCCATCTGCAGCGTCGGCGCCAGCCGGGGCTCGACGCCGATCACCTTGATGCGGCCCTCGTACCAGGCGGCGACTCCGCCGATCAGGCCGCCTCCGCCGACCGCGACCAGAAGCGTATCCAGGTCGGGCGCCTGCTGCTCGAACTCGAGGCCGACGCTGCCCGCACCCAGCATGGTCTCGACCTGATCGAAGGCGTGCACGGACAGCGCGCCCGTGTCGGCGATGTAGGCCTCGCAGGCAGCCAGCGCCTCGGCGTAGGCCTTGCCGCCGACGGCCAGGTCGGCACCGTAGCCGCGGATGCGCGCGATCTTGGCCGGCGAGGAGATGTCGGGGACGAAGATGCGCGCCTTGCGCGCGAGCCGCATGGCGGCGTAGGCCACCGCGGCGCCGTGATTGCCGCCCGACGCCGCGGCGACGCCGGCCGCCGGCACTTCGCGCAACAGCAAGTTCGCGAACGCCCCGCGTGCCTTGAAGGCGCCCGAGTGCTGCGTGAGCTCGAGCTTCAGCACCGGTGAGAAGCCCGCGAGCCCCAGGTCGTCGGCCGCGATCTCGAGCACCGGTGTGCGGCGCAGATACGGACGGATGCGCTCGTAGGTGCTGGCGATTGCCGCCCGCGTGACGCCGTGGGTTGAGGTCATCTCTGCTCCGAACTTCTCCTCATTGCTCCGGCGTGAAGCCCGATGCCTTCACGGCGGGCGCCCAGAGCTCCGAATCCGCCTGCTGGATCTTGGCCAGCTCGGTTGCGGACGTACCCGTCGGCACGAGTCCGAACGCCAGCAGCCGCTCCTTGGTCGCGGGCGCATTGACGGCGGCGACGATGGCCGCGTTTAGCCGATCGACGACATCGGCCGGCGTCGCCGCTGGTGCATACACTCCATACCACCCCGCGCCCTCGATGTCGTAGCCGGCTTCGCGGAAGGTCGGCACGTCCAAGAGGAACGGGGAGCGCGCCCTGTCGGACGTCGCCAGCACGCGGATGCGCCCGCCCTTGTGCTGCTCGAGCACGTCGCTGGTGGTGGTGACGACGATCGGAATCTGCCCCCCGACGAGGTCGGTCAGCGCCGCCGCCGATCCGCGGTAGCCGACATGGCGCAGATCGAGACCGGCGGTGCGTGCGAACTGCACGGCGAAGAAATGCGGCAGCGTGCCGGCAGCCGGCGTGCCGTAGCTGCCCTCGCCCGGGTTGGCCTTTACCCAGTCGACCAGCTCCTTGAGCGACTTGGCCGGCACCTGCGGGCCGACGGCGAGGGCGAAATCGAAGGTGGCGACTTGCGAGATCGGCTGGAAGTCGCGCACGGGATCGTAGGTGAGCGCCTTGTAGACGTGGGCATAGACCGACATCGGCGCCACCGGCGTCAGCAGCAGCGTCTTGCCGTCTGGCGCCGCGGCCTTCACCGCCTGTACGCCGATGCGGCCCTGGGCGCCGGTCCGGTTCTCGACGATCACCGGCTGGTTGAGGGCAACGCGCAGGTGCTCCGCGATCAGCCGTGCCAGGGCATCGCCCGAGCCGCCGGCGGCAAACGGAAAGACGATACGGATCGGCTCACCGCCGATCTGGGCGCCAGCCGGCAAGGGCAACGCGACGGCTGCGACCAGGACCGCGAGCAAAAGCCGTGTGGCGAGATCGCCAATCGCGCGTGCCACGAACGTCGACTTCGTCCTGAGCCTGTCGAAGGACGGCCGCGCATGCCAGCGTGGTTCGACAGGCCCACCACGGCGTTGGAAATCCTGTCCGTCATTGCCCCTCGCCTCGATATTTGCTCCACATCGCCTCGGGCACGTCGTCCTCGTCCCACACGCCGATCAGGATGCCCTGGCGCTCCGACTTGCCGCGCCGGTTGCGGATCTGTTGCTCCGAGAGCGTCGTACGCTGCGACAACCGCAGCCCCCAGGCATGGAGCGCATCCATCAGCCGGCGGCGCTCGCCCTCGAAGGCCGCATCGGCGCCGAGATCGCGCAGCTCGTCCGGGTCGGCCTCCAGATCGTAGAGCATGGGCCGGAAGCCCAGAGCGTGGACCAGCTTCCAGCGCTTGTCGGCAATCATGAAGAGGCGCGCGTCGCGCGGCTCGATGCCGAGCTTCGCCGCCGCCGGCTGCAGCGCGTAGTCATATTCGCTGATGGCAAACCGGCGCCATGCGGCCGGTGGTTGCCCCCGAAGGAAAGGCGCGAGCGAGCGGCCCTCGAGACGGTGCGCTTGGGCAACGGGATCGGCACCCAGCGCCTCCAGGAAGGTCGGGATCAGGTCGATCGACTCGACGAGCTCGTCGCATGTGGTGCCGCGCGCGCCGTCGGCTGCGGGCGAGGGATCGAACACGATGAGCGGGATCTTCGCCGATGCATCGTGGAAGAGGTCCTTCTCGCCCATCCAGTGATCGCCGAGGTAATCGCCGTGGTCCGACGTGAAGACGATCATGGTGGTATCGAGCAGGCCTCGCTGCTCAAGGAAGCGCAACAGCCGGCCCATCTGATCGTCGATCTGCTTGATCAGGCCCATGTAGACGGGGATGACCTCCTCGCGCACCTCCTCGCGCGCGAAGGTGCGGCTGACGCGCAGGTCCATGAATTCGGCGAAGATCGGATGCGGGTCCCGCCGCTCCTCCTCCGAGCGCACCACGGGCAGTACGTCGCCGGCACCGAACATGGCGTTGTAGGGCGCGGGCGCGATGTAGGGCCAGTGCGGCTTGATGTAGGAGAGATGCAGGCACCAGGGACGATCGCCGGCCTCGGTGATGAAATCCATGGCGCGCCCGGTCATGTAGGGGGTCTCGGAGTCCTCCTCGCGCACGCGCGCCGGCTTGCCGGCGTGGCGCATGGCCCAGCCGGAGGCCAGGCTGTTGCCGTCGCCTTCGCCGGCGTTGGCCCAGTCGTGCCAGGGGTTGTCGCCGCCATAGCCCTTGTCGTTGAGCCAGCGATTGTAGCGCGGCACTTGCGGATCGTAGCGACCGTCGGGGCCGACTGCGTGCAGGCCGTCGTCGCGTTCGTACGGGTCGAAGCCGCACTCGGCGACGCGCACGCCGATGATCGAATTGGGGTCGATGCCGAGGCGCTCCATGCCCTCGCGGTCGGCGCGCATGTGGGTCTTGCCGACCAGCACCGTCTGCACCCCAAGCGGGCGCAGGTAGTCGCCGAGCGTCAGCTCGCCCACTTTCAGCGGGTAGCCGTTCCACGCCGCGCCGTGCGACTGCACGTAGCGCCCGGTGTAGAAGCTCATGCGCGAGGCGCCACACACCGGCGACTGCACGTAGGCCCGCGTGAAGCGCACGCCCCTGGCCGCCAGCGCATCGATGTTGGGCGTCGCCAGCCTGGGATGTCCGTAGCAGGACAGATAGTCCCAGCGTAGCTGGTCGCACATGATGAAGAGGATGTTGCGGGTGGCGCGGGTCATGGGCAACCTCGTCCTGAGCCCGTCGAAGGACGGGCCGCATGCGCCAAGCGTGCTTCGACAAGCTCAGCACGGGGGCGGCGGATGCCGCCCCGGGGTGGATGCAGCCTTACGGCCGGTAGCGGCTGGTCTCCACCTCGCCGCGGTCGACCCGGCGGGAAAACTCGGTGGCGCCGCCGGAGGCCAGGATGCGCGCCTGCTCGACCCAGTTCTCGCGCTCAATGCGGCCCTTGAAGTCGAGCGACTGGCTGACGCGGTCGATCTCCTCGGCGGTCCAATCGGCGATCTGCTCGTAGGCGACCACGCCCATCTGATTGAGCTTCTTCTCGATCAGCACGCCGATGCCTCGGATGCGCTTCAGATCGTCGAGTGCTGCCGAGCGCGCCGCCTTGCTCTGCGCGCCGATGCGCTGGGGGCCCTCGCCGCCCGGCGCCGGACTCTGGTAGGCCGCGGAGCGGACGGATCGCAAGGCCCCGATGTCCGAGCGGACCTGCCGCGGCGTCTCCTCGCCGGACTGGTCGGAATTCGCGGCGATCGCGGCGGCGGGCCTGGTCGGCGCCAACGCTGCGGGGGTCTCGCCGCGCGTGCGCCGGTCGTACTCGCGCGAGAAGGCCGTATCGCCGCCGCGGCCGAGGATCTGCGCCTGCTCGATCCAGTTCTCGCGGCCGATGCGTCCGCTCGCGCCCAGGAGGGCTTCCATGCGCGTCACGTCGGCGGGCGACCAGTGCGCGATCTGCGAGTAGCGGCTGACGCCCTGCGCGGCGAGCGCTTTCTCGGCATCGCCATCGACGCCGCTGATGCGCTGCAGGTTGTCGCGTATGGCCGGCGCCGCGGGCCGAAGAGGCACGGCGGGTTCCGAAATCGGGGCAGGCGCGGCTTGCGGCGCGGGCGCAGGGTCCTGCCGGCGCGGAGCAGCAAAGGCGGCGCGCCCTGAAACGTCGGGGGGAGTGTACGCAGCCAACGGCGACGGTACGGGTGCGGCCATCGCGATCTCGGCCGCCACCGCGGCAGCGCCGCCGGTCGAGGCGCGCGGGGTCATCGCAGGTGGCGCAGTCGCCGCGACGATGCGCGGCTCGCCCTCGTCGGGTGTCGGAGCGGCCTTGGCAATCTCGCCGCGGGTCGCGCGCGTCGCATAATGCGTGACGCCGCCCTTGGCCAGCACCTGCGCCTGCTCGATCCAGTTCTCTCGGTTAATGCGATCCCCGAGGCCTAGCGCCTCGCTCACGCGCTTGACGTCGGGCTGCATCCAGGCCGCGATCTGCTCGTAGCGGTGAACTCCGAGCTTGCTGAGGCCGCCCTCGAGCGCGGCGTCGATGAGCCGGATCTGCTTGAGGTCCTGTGCCTGTGCCGGCGCTGGAGAAGTCACGGCGAGGGGAGCAGGCACCGATACCGGCAGCGGCGGTGGCGCCGGACGAGCCTCGTTCTCCGTGCCGCGAGGGAAGCGGGCCGCACCGGCGGCGCGCTGCATCACTTCCGGGAGAGGCTCGACCGGGCGCGCGGCGACCGGTTCCGGGCGTGCGGTGGAATGGAAGCTCCGCCGCACCACGCAGGCGATGGCCGCGCCGACGAAGTAGGCCGCCGCCGTCAGCAGCAGGATTTGCACGTATAACGCAATCATCACTCAGCCCCCGAACCTCCCTGGCGGTCGTCGCCGTGGAGCGCCCTTCGGATTGAAGCGCCGCCACCCATCACGATCCGACCCGGCCGAAGCTTGAATTCCGCTCCGTTCCAGCCTGCTCATTCTCGCATGGGATGCCGAAATAGAGAGGGCGGGACACTAGGTCGGATCGCTTCCGGTCCGGCTGCACGACAGCCAGCCGATCACCAGTCCGATCGCGAACGCGAATGCCATCCACCACACCAGCTTGTACGCAAGATACTCCATCCGCCCCTGCCGTCCCCTTGTCGCGTCCCCCGGCCTCGCTCACTTCGGCCGGACGGTGAACTCGATGCGCCGGTTCTTCGCCATGTTCTCGCTGCTGTCGTTGGGAGCAATGGGCCGCGTCGCGCCGAACCCGATCGGCTCGAGCTGCGTCGCATCCACGCCCGCGCGCGCGAGATAGGTTACCACGGATTGCGCACGCTTGAGGGAGAGCTGCTGGTTGATCTCGGCGCCGCCCTCGGAGCTGGCGTGGCCACCGACCTCGATGTGCATGTCCGGGCAGGACTTGGCCGCCTCGGCGAGTTTGTCGAGGGTCTCGAAACTGGCGCTGTCGAGTTCGGCGCTGGCGAGGCGGAACTGGATCAGCCCGGCCCTGGCGACACTTCCCATCTGATCCTCGCAGGCCTTGGCCTTCACCACGGCTTCGGGCGGCGGGGGTGGCCGGACGGGCGGTGCCGGCTGCACGGTTGGTGGCGGCTGGACCGGCGGGTCGATCCGGCTCGCCGTCGGCGTCTCCGGCTCCTTGGCCGGCGCTTCGGCGGGAGCCGGCGGCGGCAGTGGTGGCGGCTGCGGCGGGGGCGGCTCCCTCACCCGGATCTGGTCCGTGAGCTTGATTGTTGCCGGCACGGCTGTCCGCAGCGTTTGGCGGATCGCCTCGGCCGTCGCGCCGTCCGCGGCGGTGCCGGACACGACGAGCACGGCATCCTTGGTCTCGACGCTCGCGCCCTCGAGCCGCCCCAGCTCGCGCACGCTGGCGACGACCACATCGGCCCAGCCTTGCGGTGCGCCGTCGCCCGGTTCCATCTTGTCGATGACCGATGCGCCCGGCATGCTCGCCTTGGCGGCGGCCACGAGGTCGGCCCGCACGCCGTCGTTCGGCACGTAGCCCGACAGAACGAACCGGCCATCAGCGAATTGCGCCGACCACGTGAAGGGGCTCACCGCCGGCGCCGTGACCAGATCGGACGTTACCTTGATGCCCTTGGGTACGCCGCTGGCGAGCGCCTGCTTGATCGCTCGATAGCCCGGAATATCCGCGGCTTCACCCGCGATGGCCATTTCCAGATCCTTCATGCGGATGTCGCCCCGCTTGATCGAGGTGAGCTGCTTCAGGCCGAAGCTCACGCCCGCCAGCCAGACATCGTTCGATGGGACGCCGCGCGCCAGCGTGGTGCGGTCGACGATCTCGAAGCCCGGAAAGCTCGCCTTGGTCACCCCGAGTATGGCCAGTCGCACGGCGACGCTGGGCGCATAGCCGGTAAGGCGGATGCGGTTGCCGCGCCGGCTCGCCGACCACAGGTACGTGTCGGCCTTGTCGAGCAGCTTGGTATTGTTCTCGACGACGCGCACACCCCAGAGCGCAGCCAGAGCATCGCCGGCCTTGCCGGGGTCGCCCTCCTGCGGCGCCCTGCCCGTCAGCACCGCGTCGCGTGCCTTGAATTCCGCCAGCGCCCACGGGAAGCCGGCATCGTCGAGCGCGAACCTGGCGCGCTCCGTCAGGTCCCGCTCCAGGCGGCCATGCTCTGCCTGCACGGCGACCCAGCTCAGGACGAGCAGCGGGATGATGCCCCAAAGCCACCGCCGCCAATTGCATCTCATACGTGTTTGGCTCCCGAGATCGTGGCGCGCCTCCCGTCGAAAGCTCACGCGCCGACCAAACGCGATGCCGTGTCAGGGCCGGCTCAGAGCGGACTGCACGGGCTCGATAGAAGCCGAGGGATTGCCCAGGGCTTTGCTGCCGCGGCACTATAGACAACCGACCCGGCCATTCCAAGCGGTCCAGCGAGCCGCAAACCTTGGAGCGTCCGGCCAGATTCGGCGGCGGCGTGCGTGGCGCCGGTTTGCGGGTAGCATCCCGCGCGGCACCTGTTTATGCAGCCGGGCCACTGCGCTACAAGACGGATAAGTCTCTGTGAGATCGGGGAGGAAACTCTAGATGAGCGGCGATACGGTGCTGATTGCCAGGAGCGGCGGTGTCACCCGGCTGACGCTCAACCGTCCCGACAAGCTCAACGCCTTCACGGTCGCCATGCACGCGGAGTTGCGGGCGGGGCTGGAAGCGGCCGCCGGCGATCCGCAATGCCGGGTGGTGGTGCTGACCGGCGCTGGGCGCGCGTTCTGCGCCGGCCAGGATCTGGCCGAGACGCGCCCCACCAGCGACGGCGTCGTGCCCGATGGCGATAGCAGGCTGGAGCGGTGGTACAATCCGCTGGTCCGGCTCATCACCACCCTGGAGAAACCCGTCGTCTGTGCCGTCAACGGCATAGCGGCCGGCGCCGGCGCCAATGTCGCGCTCGCCTGCGACCTCGTATACGCGGCGCGCAGCGCGAGCTTCCTGCAGGCCTTCGCGCGGATCGGACTCGTGCCCGATGCCGGGGGCACCTGGAATTTGCCGCGACTCGTCGGCCCCGCGCGCGCCCGCGGCCTCGCGATGCTGGCCGAGCCGCTTCCAGCCGAGAAGGCCGAAGCCTGGGGTCTCATCTGGAAGGTGGTGGACGACGACAAGCTCGAGGCGGAGGTGTCGGCCGTGGCGGGCAAGCTGGCCGCGGCGGCAACGTATGGACTAGGACTGACCAAGCGCGCGATCGCCCAATCCGCCACCAACACGCTTTCCGAGCAGCTCGATCTCGAACGCGACTTGCAGCGCCTGGCCGGCGCCTCGCCCGACGCCGCGGAGGGCATCCGCGCGTTCCTCGAGAAGCGCCCCGCGAAGTTCACCGGGAGAAGAGCATGACGCGCGACGCGGTCGGGATCGCGCAGGCGAGCGCGGAGGCCATGTGGGCGGACGACAAGGCGACCCGCGGCATGGGCATGGAAATCGAGAGGGTCGGACCGGGTCTCGCGGTGCTGTCCATGAGCGTGGCCGCCAATATGGTCAACGGGCACGGCTTCTGCCACGGTGGCTATATATTCTCGTTGGCGAATTCATCGTTTGCGTTCGCCTGCAACTCCCACAACCAGCGCCACGTCGCCCAGCACTGCCAGATCTCCTATCTGGCGCCCGCCCGTCTCGGCATGCGGCTCGTCGCCGAGGCGCACGAGCGCTATCGCGGCGAACGCAGCGGGCTCTACGATGTGACCGTGAAGAGTGAGG